>NZ_RWKH01000004.1 GCF_003984625.1 Variovorax sp. DXTD-1
TCTAGGCCTTGCCGCCAACCCCAGCGTCCTGAAAACGGACGCCCGGCGCTGCCCCGAAAGAGGCGGCGCTATTTTTTTGCGCGCGTTTAACCCTGCCTTCGGTGCTGCCCCGTAGAAGCCCTACCGATCCACTCCCGGCAAGGAAGACCACCATGACGCGCAGACTCATCTTCTCGACAGCCCTCGCATTGGCCGCCCTCTCGGCCTGCGCCGAAAGCCCGATACGGCCGCCCTCGCCGCCTTTGACGTACGACCGCCTCGGCTCGCTCATGCAGGTGAGCGTGGTCGATCGCGCCACGGGCCGCGAGTTGCCCATCTACCGCTACCGCGGTGAATACTGGGTGGCTGGCCGACCCGGCGCGCGTTACGCGATTCGTGCACGCAATGCGATGGGTGAACGCGTCATGGCGGTGATGTCGGTGGATGGCGTGAACGTCGTCACCGGCGAAACCGCGGGCGTGCTGCAGAACGGCTACGTTTTTTCAGGCGGCGAGCGCAGCGACATCACCGGCTGGCGCAAGAGCGATTCGCAGATTGCGGCCTTCGAATTCACGTCGATCGGCAATTCGTACGCGAGCCGCACCGGCCGGCCGGCCGACGTGGGGGTGATCGGCGTCGCGCTGTTCCGCGAGCGGGTGCCTACCCCGCCTGCACAGTCTGCGCCGCCCATCGTGCTGCCGCAACGTGACGGCTTCGGCAGCAACCGCGAGATGGAGCGCCGCAGCGAGGCGCCAGCCGCCGTTGCGGAGGCCGCGCCACCCGCGCCTGCGGCACAGTCCCGCTCCGCCGACAGCGCCTTGGGCGCGGAATCTGCCGCATCGGCCAAGGGCGGGCTGGCCCGGCAATCGCCGCCCAGCCCAAGCCTGGGCACCGGCCACGGCCGGCGAGAGACATCGCATGTGGGCCACACCACCTTCGAGCGCGCGCAGTCCACGCCCGACGAGATGGTTCGCATCCGCTACGACAGCCGCGAGAACCTCATCGCCTCGGGCGTGATTCCGGTGCCGCCGGCTCCGCCGCGCTGGCCCCGTCATGAAGGCCCGTCCGCCTTCCTGGATTCGGAGATGGGCTATGTGCCCGACCCGCCGGCCCGCTATTGATTGAGCGTGCGCCGCATCTCGATGTGCGGGATGCCGGCTTCCTCGAAGGGCTCGCCATGCACGGTGTAGCCCAGCCGCGCATAGAAGCGCTCCGCGCTGCGCTGGGCGTGCAGGCCGATCTCGCGATCGCCGCGCGCCCTGGCGGCCTCCTCGAGCGCCTGCATCACCGCGGCGCCGTGTCCGCCGCTGCGCAGCGCGCGGTGCACGGCCATGCGCCCGAGCATCGCCGTGCCGTCGACGGCATCGAGCAGCCGGCCGGTCGCTATCACCTGGCCGAGCCGGTTGCGCGCCACCGCATGCAGCACCACCGCATCGTGCTCGTCCCACTCCAGTTCCTTGGGAATGTTCTGCTCCTCGATGAAGACTGCGCGCCGCAACGCACTTGCCCCTTCGCCAAGGGTTTTCCAGTCGCCCGTTTCCACGGTGCGCATCGGCTCGCCGGCCTCGAAGCCCGTGAGAATTTCGCGCAATAGGGCCGGCACCGGCTTGGAGGTCTGCGTGGCCGGGTCTGCAAACACATAGACCAGTTCGCAGCCCACCAGGTACTGGTCTTGCCGGAACAGCGCGCCTTGGAACACCATGGACGAATTGCCGATGCGCGCGCATTTCATGCCCACATCGATCACGTCGTCCATGCGGGCGGAGGCCTGAAAATCGACCGTCGCCTTGCGCACATACAGATCGCCGCCCAGCGCATGCATCGCCTCTTCATAAGGCAGAGCAAGCGCGCGCCAGTAGTCGGCAATGGCGGTGTCGAAATACATCAGGTAGTGCGCGTTGAACACGATCTTCTGCATGTCGACCTCGGCCCAGCGCACGCGCAGGCGGTGGAAGAAACGGAAGTCTTTTCTCTGGGGTTCGGTTTCTTGGCTCATGGCTTCAGTGCTTCTTTGAGTGCGCGCGCCGCATCGTTTTGCGCCTGCAGCGCTTCAGGAATGGCGCGGCCCATTTTCAGAAATTCGTGGATCACGCCGCGATAGATTTCGAGATCGACCGCCACGCCCGCGGCACGCAGCTTGTCGGCATAGGCAATGCCTTCGTCCACCACCGGGTCGCATTCGGCCAGCCCGATCCAAGCCGGCGCCACGCCTTCGACATCGTCCGCCAGCAGCGGCGCAAAGCGCCAGTCGTCGCGGTCGGCCGGCGTGCGCACGTACTGGCCGAAGAAGTAGTCGATCAGCGCCTTGGTCAGCAGCGGCCCGTTGGCGTACAGCTGGTGCGAAGGGGTGTCCTGGTGGCCGGTGGTGCCGGGGTAGATCAGCATCTGCAGCGCGAGCGGCAGGCCCGCGTCGCGCGCAAGAATGGCGCACACCGCGGCCAGCGTGCCGCCGGCGCTGTCGCCGCCCACCGCAAGACGGTTGGTGTCGAGGCCGAGGCGCGCGCCTTCTTTCGCAACAAAGGCGAATGCGTCCCAGGCGTCATCGGAGGCGGTCGGAAACTTGTGCGCGGGCGCTAGCCGGTAGTCGACCGACACCACCGCGCAGCCGCTCTTCAGGCTGAGCACGCGGCAGAGCGTGTCGTGCGTGCGGATGTTGCCGACGGTGAAGCCGCCGCCATGAAAGTACACCAGCACCGGCAGCCTGGCCGACGACGGCGCGTAGAGCCGGGCCGGAATCTCGAAGCCGTCGCGGGCGGTAATGCTGAAGTCTTCGATGCGCGTGAGGTCCGGCTTGGGCACCTCGAGCACGCCGGCGCCCTTCTCGTAGGAAGCCTTGGCCTCGTCGGGCGTGAGCTGGTCCAGGCTCGGATGGCCCGCCCGGGCCATGCGCTCGACCACGCTCGCCATCTTGGCCGTCAGCAATGTGCCCGACGCGACAGCGGCAAGGGTTTTGTTCATGTGCAAGACTGTTTGCTCTTGTTAGATTCGAATGGTCGTCAATCGTACCGCCCCAAGCATCAACGCCCATGGCCCTCATCCAATACCTCACCCAGATCCAGTTCGAGTTCGGCGCCATCAAGCTGCTGTCCAGCGAATGCGCGCGCATAGGCATCACCCGCCCGCTGATCGTGACCGATGCGGGCGTGCGCGCCGCCGGCGTGCTGCAGAAGGCGCTCGACGCCGTGGACGATCTAGAGGTGGCAGTGTTCGACCAGACGCCTTCCAACCCGACCGAGGCGGCCGTTCGCGCGGCGGTCGAGCTGTATCGCAGCGCACGGTGCGACGGACTCATTGCAGTGGGCGGCGGCTCCGCCATCGACTGCGCCAAGGGCGTCGCCATTGCGGCCACGCACGAAGGCCCGCTCAAGACCTACGCCACCATCGAAGGCGGCTCACCGAAGATCACCGAGCGCGTGGTGCCGATCATTGCGGTGCCCACCACCAGCGGCACCGGCAGCGAGGTGGCGCGCGGCGCCATCGTCATCGTGGACGACCACCGCAAGCTGGGCTTTCACAGCTGGTTCCTCATGCCGAAAGCGGCCATTTGCGACCCCGAGCTCACGCTCGGCCTGCCACCCCGGCTCACGGCCGCTACGGGCATGGATGCCATTGCGCACTGCATGGAAACGTTCATGTCGGCGGCCTTCAATCCGCCCGCCGACGGCATCGGGCTGGACGGACTGGAGCGCGCGTGGCTGCACATAGAGCGCGCCACAAAAGACGGCAGCGACCGCGAAGCGCGCCTGAACCTGATGAGCGCATCGATGCAAGGCGCGATGGCTTTCCAGAAAGGCCTGGGTTGCGTGCATTCGCTGAGCCACAGCCTGGGCGGTGTCGATCCGCGCCTGCACCACGGCACGCTCAACGCCCTCTTCCTGCCCGCGGTAATTCACTTCAATGCAGGTGCCGAGTCGGTGCAGAAAGAGCAGCGACTGCAGCGCATGGCGCAGGCCATGCACCTCGATTCGGCCGGTGATCTCGGCGACGCGATCCGCGACATGAATGCGCGCCTCGGCATGCCCAAGGGCCTGGCTGAAGTGGGCGTGACGCCCGACCTGTTCGAAAAGATCATCGACGGCGCCATGGCCGACCATTGCCACAAGACGAATCCGCGGCTGGCTACGCGGGGCGACTACAAGGCGATGCTCGAAACTTCGATGTAGGGCTGTCTTTTTTCGGGGCACGTTGGGGGGTGTTTCGGGGGCGTTGTTGTTCAGGGCGCGCACCCGCCGACGGGGTACCTTGCTCCGCGAATGTCCCCCGGCCTGCGGCCTCCTCCTTTATTTCGCTGCGCAAGGCACCCCGCCAGCGGGTGCCTTGCAAAGAACAGTCGTTGATCAGCGATACACCAGCAGCGTGTCCCAGTGCACAGGGCATCGGGTGCTCCCCGCAGCGAAATAAAGGAGGAGCCGAAGGCGGGGGACATTCGCGGAGGGGAGCACCCGGTGGCCTTTGCACTCGCCCCGAATCAAAGGCTTCCCCTTGCACGTCATGTATATGACATAAGGAATTTCTAGACTGGAACCCGAAGGCTTGCATCCGCAGAAGCCCCAAGGGTCAGGGAAATTCCGAATGACGCGCACCGTCCAGGTTCACACCGTACTGAACGCCGAGCAGCTCAAGTTTCGCGCGATGCGGGGCCGGGAAGCACTGTCGCAGTTGTTCGAGTTCGAGGTCGACATGGTCAGCCCAAGCTTCAACCTCGACCTGAAGAAGCTGCTCGGTACCTCCTTGACCATCGAGGTGACCGACGGCGGCGCACCGCGCTTTCTCAACGGCACCGTGGTGCGTTTCGAACTCGTGGGCCGCGCCAACGAAACCGGCCGCCACTATGTGTACCGTGCGCTGGTGCAGCCCTGGCTCTGGTACCTCACGCGCACCACCGACTGCCGCATTTTCCAGAACAAGAGCGTGCCCGAGGTGCTCGACGAAGTGCTGGGAAAGTACGGCTTCGAATTCGAAAAGCGCCTGACGGGCAGCTATCGTCCCTGGGAATACTGCGTGCAATACCAGGAGAGCGATTTCGCTTTCGTGAGCCGCCTCATGGAGCACGAAGGCATTGCCTACCATTTCGAGCACACCAGCAGTTCGCACCTGCTGGTGCTGGCCGACGACACCGGCGGCTACCGCAAGCTTCCGGGCTACGCCACCATTCCATACCGCCCGCGCGACCGTGTGCTTCATGCGATGGAGCCCTGCATCGACCAGTGGCGCGTGGCCGAGCAAATTACCTCCGGCCGCGTGATGCTCGACGACTTCGACTTCAAGAAATCGCGCGCCTCGCTGCAAAGCGTGCGTCAAGATCCCAAGGGCCACGACCATTCGACCTATGAAGTCTATGAATGGTTGGGCGGCTACAGCGAGCACCAGCAAGGCGACACCTACGCGAAGATTCGGTTGCAGGAACTGCAGTGCGCACACGAGCTTGCTGCGGGCCACACCAACGTGGTCGGCATGGCGCCGGGTTACCTGTTCGAGATGACGCACTGCCCGCGCGAGTCGGACAACCGCGAATACCTGGTCACCGAAACCCGCTACGACCTGCAAGAGCCCGAATACTCCACTGGCACCAACACAGAGTCGGTGTGCCAGTTCGACTTCACGGTGCTGCCCTCGAACGTGCCCTACCGTCCCGCGCGCAAGACACCCAAGCCACGCACCAACGGCCCGCAAACCGCCACGGTGGTCGGCCCGGAAGAAATCTGGACCGACCGCTTCGGCCGCGTGAAGCTGCAGTTCCGCTGGGACCGCTACGGCCAGTCGGACGAAAACAGCTCCTGCTGGGTGCGGGTGTCGAGCAACTGGGCCGGCGCCAACTACGGCACCATGCACATGCCGCGCGTGGGCCAGGAAGTGATCGTAGATTTCATCGGCGGCGAGCCCGACCGCCCCATCATCACCGGCCGCGTCTACAACAACGACCAGATGCCGCCGTGGGAGTTGCCCGCAAACGCCACGGCCAGCGGCATTCTCACGCGCTCGAGCACGGGCGGTGCGGCCAACCAGGCCAACATGCTTCGCTTCGAAGACCGCAGCGGCGCCGAGCAGATCCTGCTGCACGCCGAGCGCAACCTCGACGTGGAGGTGGAAGCCGACGAAACGCACACCACAGACGGCACGCGCACCACGCTCATCAAGGGCCATGAATCGGCCACCTACAAGAGCGGCGAAACGCGCGACATTACCGCGGGCGCGAAAGAAACCATTACCGGCGGCGACATGCGCGACGTGACTGGCGGCTTCAGCGAAACGGTCAGCGGCGGCGTTACCCAAACGATTTCGGGCGGCAAGAAGCGCACGCTCAGCGGCGGGCTGAACGACACGATCTCGGGCGGCGTCAACCTTGCGATCACCGGTGGCTTCCACGGCACCATCGATGGGCAGGAGATCCGCTTCGTGAGCGGCGGGCGCAACGACACCATCGACACCTCGAACACCGTGCTGGTCAACGGCCCTTCGAACACCACGGTGACCGGCCCGACGGTGCACACCTCGCCGGATGTGACCTTCAACACGACGAACCACATCCACAACACGACGCAGCACGTCATCAACACCAGCGTCTACAACACGACGTCGAACACCTACAACAACCTGACGGTCAACTACACCAACAACTCCGTCTCCTACACCAACAACTACTCCAAGAGCAGCGACTGGAGGTGGTTCCGCCTGGGCGGCACCGGCTTGAACATGGACGTGTCGGGCATTTCGCTGGGCGTGGTGGCCGTGCGTTCGATGGCCATCGGCGTGCAGGCGCAGGCCATCGGCGTGAAGCTGGAGGCTGTGGGCGTGGAGTGGAAGAACAAGGCCATGTCGCTGGGGGATGCCGGTGCGCTCATCCAGCTCGTGGGCACGGAGATCAAGACGGGCGGTCTGCGCGCCGGCATCCAGGCGCTCAAAATCCTGCTCTGAAGCGTGGAAAACGTGCTCGAGATCGTGCTGTGGGGAGTGTTCGGCATCGTCAGCCTGGGCGTGATCGTGCTCGCCGCCATCGTGCTCGCGGTGGCGCTGATGAGCCATCGCGCCTATGCCGAGGAAGGCCGGCTGTGGCAGCAGCTGCAGGCCAGTGGGCGTCCGCTGCAGGGCGTCGCGGTTTCCCTGGTGCGCTCGCCCAGCGGCTACTCCCGGCGCGGCCCCATCGGGCAGCGCATGACGGCCGTGCAGCTGGGCGTCGCCTACGTCGATGCCGCCGGCATCGAGCAGCAAGCCACCTTGCGCACGCTCATCGACAAGGACCTGCTGGCCCATTTTTCCGCGGGCCGGCCCGCCATTCATCTGCTGCAGGACCCGCAAGACCCGTCGCGGCTGGCCATCGACCGCAGGCACACCCCGCTGGAGATCCGCGGCGCAAGGCGCTGATCCCGCCGTGAAAACCATCAAGCCCCTGCGCCTGAGCGTCCTGACTCGACCCTTCCTGCGCGCGCAAAGCCAGCGTCTCGCACTCACCGTGATCGGCATGCACACCCTCGGCGAAGGGGGCGTGCTGCTGCCGGAGACGGAGCTCTGGAAGACCGTCTCTGCCGAACTGGGAAACCAGTCCGCAATCGATCTCGGCATTCCCAAGCTGCGGCCCGAATTCCTGGTGAGCGGCCAGGCCTACACCTGCCACCAGCAGGACAAGACGCGCTGCGCGGTCGACCTGCGCGTCGGCACCTTGCGGCGCCAGTTCCTCGTTTCGGGCGACCGCTACTGGCTGGATGGCCGCGCCACCGAGCCGCAGTCTTTCGACACCATGCGCCTGGACTGGCGACACGCGTTCGGTGGCCCCGGCTTTGCCGCCAACCCCGCGGGCATCGGGTACGCACCCGAGATGGTCAATGGCCTGCTGGTGCAGCGGCTTCCCAACGTCGAACGCCCGGGCGACGGCGTGGACCGCCCCGACCGCAGGCCGGCCCCGGCCTGCCCGGCTGCGATGGACGTCGATCTGCCCGAACGCCTGAAGCTGCTGGGAACGGACTACGGCGACCAGTGGCGCGAGACGCTTTACCCCGGCTTTGCGCGCGACATGGACTGGCAGTTCTTCAACGCCGCGGCTCCGGAACAACGCTGGAACGACGAACTGTCCATTCCCGCAGCCGCGCCCTACGAGATCTGGAACATGCACCCGGAGCATGCGGTGCTGCGCGGACGGCTTCCGGACTTGCGCGCACGCGGCTTCGTGGCGAGAAAGTCTGCGCGGCCCCTTGCGCTGGAAGAGGTGCCGCTGCGGCTGACCACCGCGTGGTTCTTCCCGCACATGGCGCAGGTCATGCTGATCTTTCACGGCGAGACGCTCATCGCCGAGGACGATGCCGCGGATATCACGCATGTCATGCCGGCGATGGAGGAGGCAGACAGCCCGCTGCGCCCCCTCTCCCACTACGAGAAGGTCTTCGAGAACCGCTGCAACCTGGAGAAAGGCGCCATCCATGCGCTGCTCGACGAGGAACTGCTGCCGGCCTCGGCCATCGGCCCCTGGTTGGACCAGATCGACGCGCGCGAATCGATCCTCGCAAGGAACATC
This sequence comes from Variovorax sp. DXTD-1, assembly GCF_003984625.1. Lineage (GTDB taxonomy): Bacteria > Pseudomonadota > Gammaproteobacteria > Burkholderiales > Burkholderiaceae_C > Variovorax. The sequence goes on from NZ_RWKH01000004.1 coordinate 8,486, forward strand.
AAGGACAAGGGCGAGCGCCTGCGCGCCGAATTGACGGCGCGCGGCCTGGAGGCCGGCCACAAGGCGCGCCATTTCCGGGAACGGCCCCTGCCGAAGCCTTTCGACAAGATGCCCACGCTGGCCGAACTGCCCGAGTTCATCGACGAGACACGCGCCTACCAGCGCGAACAGCAACGCAAGCTGGAGGAAGCCAGGCAGGAGGTCGCGAAGGCGGCCCAAGACAACGCAACCGAATCGCGCAAGGCGGGCTTCGACAGCAGCCGGATCACCGACGAGGAAAGCCGGAACGCGCAGCTCAAGGGCCCGCCGAAATTCGAGGCCGAGACGATCGTCAAGGGCCTGGCCGGTATCGCCGCGGCCGCGGGCACTCCGGCCATGAGCGCCGCCGAGCACGCCGAGCTGCAGGCCCTCGGGCAGCGGGGGCGGCAGGACATGCTGACGCTGTACCGCATGGCGGCCCACCACCAGGCCGCTGCAGATCCGATGGCTGCCGAACAGAATGCGCAGACGCGCGAACGCGTGCTCGCCGCCATGGCCGCGGACCGCGATCTGTCCGCCATGGATCTGACGGGCTGCGACCTGTCGGGCCTCGATCTGCGGGGCGCCCGCATGCACCAGACCTTGCTCGAAGGCGCCCGCCTCCAGGGCACCCGCCTGGATGGCGCCGACCTGAGCCAATCGGTGCTGGTGCGCGCCGACCTGCGCCAGGCCTCGTTGACGGGCTGCAACCTGGAGCGTGCCAACCTCAGCCTCGCACGCTGCGAAAACACCAACTTCGCGCAGGCCCGCTTCGAGCGCACGCAAATGGAAAAGCTGCGCCTCGACGGCTGCTGTCTCGACGAAGCGAGATGGAGCCATCTGTTGCTGCAGGGGATCGAACTTGCGGATTGCAGCCTGCGGCGCGCCGACCTCCGCTACGTGAGCATGGCCGAACACTGCCGGCTGGCGCGCTGCGACTTCGGCGAGGCACGCCTGGAAAAGGTGCTGTTCGTGCAGGCCGAATTCGAGTCGGTGGATTTTTCCGGCGCCACCGTCGAAGCCTGCAGCTGGGCCCACACTCCGCTGCACAAGGGCATCCGGTTCCGGCGTGCCCTGCTCAAGACCACCAGCTTCGTCGGCACCACGGATCTTCGCGAGGCCGACTTCGAGGATGCCACGCTGGTGCATTGCACCCTGCGCGAGCTGCCTCTCGATGGCGCGAACTTCAGGCGGGCTACGCTCGATACCTGCGATTTCTCCTCCGCGTCGCTCAAGGGCGCGGACCTGCGCGCGGCGGCGGCGCCCGACAGCCTCTTCATCCGCGCCGATTTCACGCGCGCCTCCCTGCGGCTCGCCAATCTCATGAATGCCAACCTTCAGAAGGCCTGCCTGGTCGATGCCGACCTGGGCGAGGCCAACCTGTTCCGTGCCGATGTCTCCCAGGTTCTCATCAGCCCCGGCACGATCACCCTTGGCGCCCACATCGACCAGATGAAGACACTGCCGCGGCGCCCCGAGGCGGGCAGCGCGTGAACGCCGAGACGCTGGCAGCCCAGGTCCGCAACGGCGAGCCGATCCGCGAGAAGGATTTCAGCAACATGGACCTGAGAGGCATCGACCTGCGCGGCGGCGTGTTCAGCGGCTGCAGCTTCCGGGGCGTTCAGGCCGATGCCGCGCGCCTGGGCGAATCCCTCTTCGAGAAATGCCGCTTCGGCCAGGCGCAGTTGCCGGCGGCGGAGCTGACGCGCGCCGCCTTCCACGAGTGCAGCCTGCAGGATGCGGTGCTGGATGCGGCCTCCATGCCGCATTCGGTGTTCAGCGGCTGCAAGCTGTGGGGCATTCGGCTGGAAGAAGCCTTCATGGACCAGGCGAACTTCCATCAAAGCGAGCTGCGCAACGCCTGCCTGGACCGTGCCAGCCTCGACAAAGCCGTGTTCTCCGAGTGCGACTTGACGGGCGCGTCCTTCAATGGGGTGGCCTTCTCGTCAACCATCTTCTTTCGCGCAGCGCTGACGGGCACGCGCTACGCCGGAGCCAGCTTCACGAACGCGATTTTCAGCGAGGCGGATCTTGCGGGGCAAGACTTCTCCGGGCAGCAGTTCCACCTCTGCCAGTTCATCGACGCGGTGCTGGCGGCGTGCCGATTCCGCGATGCGCGCCTCACGCAGTGCAACTTCAAGGGGGCCGACCTGCGCAATGCGGTGCTGGCAGGGGCGCAGGCCATGCAGTGCCTGTTTCCCGAGGCGGACCTGCGCGGCGTCGATGCGCGGGGCGGCCACTTCCAGCAGAGCATCTGGGTCGACGCCCATCTCGACGGCGCAGACTTCTCGCAGGCGCAGCTCGAGCAAGGCGTCTTCCATCGCGCGCACTGCGGGCAGACCGCATTCGCCGGCAGCCGCTTGGACTACGCCGATTTTTCCTACGCCTCGCTGGTCCAGGCCGACTTCCGCGATGCCGCTTTCCTGCGCACCGTGTTTCATCGCGCCGACCTGGACGGCGCCAGGTTCAGTACCCGCCTGGGTACGCTGGAGCGGGACCCTGCGCTGCACGAAGCCGAGAAGGTGGCGCTGCAGCAACCCGAGCGCCCATCCCGCCGGGACCGCGACATCCATGGCCGCCGCCCCAAGAAAGAAAGCCCATGACCTCCACCCGGAACACCACCCGGAACACCACCCGGACCACCGCCGGCGACACGATTGCCACTGCACGCCATGCAACGCAAGGCGTGCTGGATCCGCTGATGCAGCGCCCTTCGCATGCGGCCCGCGCGGACTCCGGCACCCGAACCGCCACGGTGATCGCCAGCGATGGCGATGCCTGGTTCGAGGTCGACTTCGACGACGGCCAGGGGTCGCTGCGCTGCCGGCGCGTCGCCAGCTGCCTGCTGCTGCCCGCGCCGGGGGATACGGTGCTGATCACCTCGACCCGCCAGGGCGACAGCTTCGTCATCGCGGTGGTCGTCCAGGCCGACCCGCGGCAGGCGACGCTGGCCGTGGACGGCGACCTGACGCTGGTGTCGCGCTCGGGTGGCATCCGCGCGCACAGCGCCGGCCCGATGGCGCTGGAGTCGGACACCTCGATCGCCATGCAGTCGCCCGAGTGGCGCACACAGGCCCGGCGGGCCCATTGCGAGATCGGGGAGATGGACTACCAGGGCGCGCGCATCCGCTTCAGCGTGCTGGTGTCGCGCTTCGTCGGGCGCACCTGCGAGGTGGTGCTGGATCGCCTCAACCTGCTCACCCGCTCGAGCTTCCGCCTGACCGAGGAGATGGAACAGGTGCGTGCCGGCCAGATCGACATTCAGGCCGAGCAGACCTTGCGCCTGCATTCGAAGAACACGCTGCTGACCAGCAAGGGGCTGGTCAAGGTCGATGCCGAGCAGATCCACATGGGTTGATTGAAGGAGCCTTACGCATGTTTGCCAACGCACAGATGATGGGAATGGACCTCGCATTTCCAGATGTCTGCAAGACGCCGCCGGCGCTGCCCATCCCTTACCCGAACTTCGCGCTCGGGCCTACGGCCATTCCCAATGCCTGGAACATCCTGTACGGCGGCACGCCGGCCCACAACCTGGCCACCACCACGCCCATCACCAACGGCGACAACGCGGGCGTGCTGATGGGCGTGGTGTCGCAGACCGTGATGGGGCCTTCGCGCCACATCACGGGTGCGTTCACCGTGCTGCTCAAGGGCACGCCCTGCACGCGCATGACCAGCCTGTCGGTGCAGAACCGCTGCAACATCGTGGGCATGCGGATCGTGCCGAGCCAGTTCAAGGTGCTGGTGCTGGCGGCCTGAGGCTTTTTATTCCGCCTTCACGCCCGCGGTGCGAATCACTTTCGCCCACTTGGCGGTCTCGGCGGTGATGAAAGCATCGAACTCCTCCGGCGTGCTGCCCGCCGGAATGGTGCCCATGGCGTCGAGCTTGGCGCGCGTCTCGTCGCTCTTGATGACGCGCGCCACCTCTTCCGACATGCGCTTGATGATGTCGCGCGGCGTGCCGGCCGGCGCCAGCATGCCGGCCCAGGTGCTGCCGGTGAAGCCGGCAAAGCCTTGTTCGATGAAGGTGGGCACATCGGGCGCGGCGGCCAGGCGCTTGTCTCCGGCCACGCCGATGAGCCGCACCTTCCCCGCCTTGGCCTGGTTGATAAGGCCCGTGGGCGCATCGAAGAACAGCTGGATCTGGCCGCCCATCAAATCCGTGAGCGCGGGCACCGCACCGCGGTATGGGATGTGGATCATGTAGGTCTGCGTGAGCGACTTCCACAGCTCGGTAGTCAGGTGCGCGGCCGATCCGTTGCCCGAAGAACCGAAGCTCACCTTGCCCGGGTTGGCACGCGCGTAGTCGATGAGTTCGCGCGCGGTCTTGAACGGCGCATCGACGTTGACCGCCGCCAGCAGCGGCGACACGCCCATCAACGAAACGCCGCTCAAGTCCTTTTTCGGGTCGTACGGCAGCTTGGGGTACAGCGTAGTGTTGGCCGCGTAGGCCGCAATGACAACGCCGAAGGTGGTGCCGTCGGGCGCGGCCTTGGCAATGGCATCGACGCCAATCAGGCTGTTGGCACCGGGCTTGTTGTCGACGAGCACCGGCTGGCCGAGCCGCAACTGCAGGCCCACCTGCACCAGCCGTGCCATCTGGTCGGTAAAGCCGCCCGGCGTGTACGGCACGATGATGCGGATCGGTTTGTTGGGCCAGGCGCCTTGGGCCAGCGTCGGCATCGGGATGGTTGCCGCTGCTGCGGCGGCAAGGGTGAATCGGCGGCGTGAAATCGGAGCCTGCTGCATGGGGGCGGCTTTCTCTGAAAAGAGTGAACGGCCCATTCTCGAAGGCGCTGCGCGCCCACAGCCTCAGGGTTTGCCCCGGCGATACGTTTTCAGAGCGGCAGCAGGTCCTGCGTGCGGCCGGTTGAAAGCCACGCCTCGAACTCATCCGACAGCCGCTGGGCCTCGCGCGTGGCCCTGCTCCAGGCGCCGATACGCGCCTGCGCGTCGTTCGCAAAACGGATGAAATCCTTGCGGTCGGGCAGCTTGCCGTTGGGGAGCGACCGCACCCAGTCGGCGTCCGGCGCAAGCACCACCATGCGGTCGAGGAAGCCCGTGGACTTGTGCCGCCAGCGCAGGCCCTTGTCGAGCCAGCCCGGCACCACGGCCTGCTGGAAATGCGGGTACAGCACGATGCCTTCGTCGGCCGGCTGGTAGTCCAGGTGCAGGTGATAGTCGGTGATGCCGCCGTCCCAATAGGCGCCGCGCGGCGCGCCCGGAATGTCGTGCACGGCGGCAAGCAGGAACGGAATCGAGCACGATGCCTGCAGCACCATGTTGAAGTTCTCTTCGCTGAGCGCGTGCTGCCGCGTTCGAAAGTCGTTGGTGCCGAAAGGCAGGGCCGCGCCGGGCGTGGAAAACACGCAGCGCTCCAGCCATGCGCCCAGGCTCTTGCGGTGCAGGCTGTTTGTGGCAAAGGCGCCCAGGTAGCCGAAAGGCGTGCGCGCCCTGCCCTCGCGCCCGAGGATGTGGCGGCCGCGAGAGGTCACCACATGGAGCTTGTAGCGCGAGTGGTTGAGCACCTCGCCGATGCGCCCGCCGTAGAAGTCGTGCAGGCTCTCGGCAAAGCGCGCGCTCAGCTGGTCGGGGCGGAGGCGCTTCTGTCCCGGCGGCACTTCGAACTGCTGGCGCACGTAGTCGTGCTCAAAGCGCTCGAAGGCCTTCTGCGGATCGGACAGGCAGGCCGTCGAAAGCCGCCATGCCCCAATCGATGCGCCCACCAGGTGCACCTGCTGGCTCGATTGCGTAAGCCAGCGCCCGAAGATGAAGCGGTCGAGCGGGCCGAGGATCAGCCCCTTGGGGCCGCCCGCGGCGCCGGGAATGGTGCGCACGTCCTGCGGGCGCAGGCCGTTCGCCTCGATGTGCTTGCGGGCCGCGGGGCCGGCATAGATGCGCAGTGCCTTCATCGTCATGCCGGCGGCATCAGCAAGAACCGTGCGGCACGGTTTACTTGCGCAGCCCCTGCAGCTTGGCAAACGCGCTGGCCATCTGGCCCGCGGGCTGCGGCGCGCTGTCGCGGCGCGAGCCCTGCTGCTGGCCGCGTCCCGCGCCTTCGAAGCGGTTGTCGCGCGGGCCGTCACGGCGGGCGGGGGCCGCGTCGAGCTTCATCGAGAGGCCGATGCGCTTGCGCGCCACGTCCACCTCCATCACTTTGACCTTGACGATGTCGCCGGTCTTCACCACTTCGCGCGCATCGTTCACGAACTTGTGGCTCAGTTGGCTCACGTGCACCAGGCCGTCCTGGTGCACGCCCAGGTCGATGAAGGCGCCGAACTGGGCCACGTTGCTCACGGTGCCTTCGAGGATCATGCCTTCCTTCAGGTCGGCAATGTCATCCACGCCGTCGTTGAAGCGCGCCACCTTGAAGTCGGGGCGCGGGTCGCGGCCCGGCTTTTCGAGTTCGCCGAGGATGTCCTTCACCGTGATGACGCCGAACTTCTCGTTGGCGAACAGCTCGGGCTTGAGCGTCTTGAGCATCTCGGCGCGGCCCATCAGTTCGGCGATCGGCTTGCCGGTCTTCACGATGATCTGTTCAACCACCGGGTAGGTCTCGGGGTGCACACCGGTAATGTCCAGCGGGTCGGCGCCGTCGCGAATCCGCAGAAAGCCCGCGCTCTGCTCGAACGCCTTGGGACCGAAGCCGGTCACGTCGAGCAGCTGCTTTCGCGTGGAGAACGCACCATTCGATTCGCGCCAGCGCACCACCGCCTTGGCCACACTGGCCGACAGGCCCGACACGCGGCTGAGCAGCGGCACGCTCGCGGTGTTGAGGTCCACGCCCACCGAGTTCACGCAGTCTTCGACCACCGCCTGCAGCGTGCGCGCCAGTTCGCTCTGGTTCACGTCGTGCTGGTACTGGCCCACGCCGATGCTCTTGGGGTCGATCTTCACGAGCTCGGCCAGCGGGTCTTGCAGGCGGCGCGCAATGCTGGCGGCGCCGCGCAGGCTCACGTCCACGTCGGGCATTTCCTGCGAGGCGAATTCGCTGGCCGAATACACCGACGCGCCGGCTTCGCTCACCACCACCTTGTCGACCTTCATCTCGGGTGCGCCGGCCTGTGCGGCCATCTTGGCAAGCAGCTTGATGAGGTCGGCGGCCAGCTTGTCGGTCTCGCGGCTCGCGGTGCCGTTGCCGATGGCGATCAGGTTCACGCCGTGCTTGGCGCAGAGCTTGCCGAGCGTGTGCAGCGAGCCCTCCCAGTCCTTGCGCGGCTCGTGCGGAAACACGGTGGCGGTTTCAACCAGCTTGCCGGTGGCGTCGACCACGGCCACCTTCACGCCGGTGCGAATGCCCGGGTCCAGGCCCATCACCACGCGCGGGCCGGCGGGAGCGGCCAGCAGCAGGTCGCGCAGGTTGTCGGCAAACACCTTGATGGCGACCTTCTCGGCGTCTTCGCGCAAGCGGGTGAACAGGTCGCGCTCGGTCGAAAGCGCGAGCTTCACGCGCCAGGTCCAGGCCACGCACTTGCGGATCAGGTCGTCAGCCGGGCGGCCTGCGTGGCTCCAGCCCAGGTGCAGCGCGATCCGGCCTTCGGCGATGCTGGGCTTGCCCGGCTCGGGCTCCACCGGCAGCACCAGCTTGGCGTCGAGGATGTCGAGCGCGCGGCCGCGAAACACGGCCAGCGCGCGGTGCGAAGGCACGCGGCCGATCGGCTCGTCGTAGTCGAAGTAGTCGCGAAACTTGGCGACGTCGGCGTTGTTCTCGTCCTTGCCTGCCATGAGGGTGGACTTGAGCAGGCCCTCGGCCCACAGCCATTCGCGCAGGCCCTGCACCAGCGCCGCATCTTCGGCCCAGCGCTCCGAAAGAATGTCGCGCACACCGTCGAGCACGGCCGGCACAGTCGAAAAATCGGGGCCCGGCTTGCCGTCGTCCAGCGTGGTGGCGGGCTGCAGGAAGGCCTTGGCCTCTACCGCGGGGTCAAGGGTCGGATCGGCCAGCAGCTTGTCCGCCAGCGGTTCGATGCCGAATTCGCGCGCAATCTGGCCCTTGGTGCGGCGCTTCTGCTTGAACGGCAGGTACAGGTCTTCGAGCTCCTGCTTGGTCGGCGCAAATTCGATGGCGGCGCGCAGCTCGGGCGTGAGCTTGCCCTGCTCGTCGATGCTCTTGATGACCGCGGCGCGGCGGTCTTCGAGCTCACGCAGGTAAGCCAGGCGCGCTTCGAGCTCGCGCAGCTGAATGTCGTCGAGGCCGTCGGTGACCTCCTTGCGGTAACGGGCAATGAACGGAACCGTGGCACCGCCATCGAGCAGTTCGATGGCCGCCTTCACCTGGTGCTCGCCTACCTTGATCTCGGCGGCGAGTTGGCGAATTATTTTTTGCATGTCGGAGAGGATCCCTGGAACTGGCGACGCCGCTCGGACGCCTTGCGAATAAAGCCGGGAAGTTTGCCATAGGGTGCGCGCCGTTCCTTGGACACCTGGCACCTTGCGACAACGCCTGCCCTAGTGGAAAACCACTATGGGTTGAATTGGTATGCCATGCAAAATGTGGTCGAACCACTTTGACCATCATGGCACTCAAGCTCATTCACCCTTCTTCCACGACGATGTCGAAAATCGGCCGACCTCCGATGGAAAAGCCGTATCAGCGACTGGCCGCCAATATCCATGAATTGGTCAAACAGGGTGAAATTCTGGTTGGCCAGAGGCTGCCATCCGAAAGAGCACTGGCGGAGCGCTTCGACGTCAGCCGCACTTCGGTGCGCGAGGCCATCATTGCGCTGGAGCTTCAGGGCGTGGTTGAGGTGCGCGGCGGCTCCGGCATTTACATCTGCCAGGCGCAGGACGCGCTGACGCGGCTGCCCATGGCCCAGGAGACCGGCGCAGGCCCCTTCGAGTTGCTGCGCGCGCGCTGCCTGATCGAGTCCGAAATCGCATCGCTTGCGGCCACCACGCGCAAGGACGCCGACCTGGACAAAATGTTCGGCGCGCTCGCCACCATGCGCGAGCAGATGCACGACAAGGAAGCCAACGAGGCGGCCGACCGCATGTACCACCTGCACGTTGCCGAATCCACCGGCAACAGCGTGCTGCTGCAGACGGTGACGAATCTCTGGGATCAAGCCAAGGGCCCGATCTGGACCCAGATCGAGCAGCACTTTCATTCGCCCGATCTGCGCCTGAAGTCGCAGAACGACCATCAGCGCATCTTCGCGGCGATCGTCACGGGCGACGCCGATGCCGCACGGCTGGCCATGCGGGCGCACCTGGAACGCGTCATCGGCGAATTCGCACAGAGCTGGCGCTAGGCGCCCTGCCCCGCGCGCGGTGGTCCCGGCGCGCTTCACCCTTTCAAAAAAACGGAGACACCAACCATGAAGCCCAACCTCGCCCATTGCCTTGGTGCATTGCTGCTTGCCGGCAGCTTCGGCGCTGCCCACGCGCAAGAGCCGCCCGCGCCCGGCACGAGCCCGCGCATCGATGCCATTCGCAAGGCCGGCGAACTGCGCGTCGGCGTGCTGCAGAACGCGCCCTGGCTGATCGAGAACACGACCGGCAACGGCGAACCGTGGAGCGGCCCGGCCTGGCTGCTGGCCAAGGAGTACGCCCGCGTGCTCGGCGTCAAGCTCAGCACGGTCCCCGTGTCGCACGAGACCAAGGTGCCCGTGCTGGCATCGAACCAGGTCGACATGACCATCAGCCCGCTGGGCGAAACGCCCGAGCGGCTGAAGGTGGTCGACTTCGTCATCTACTCCGCCACCAGCGTGTGCATGTTCGGCCGCGCCGACAACGCCAAGCTGGCAAAGGCAGCCTCGGTCGACGACCTCAACAGGCCCGACGTGACGATCGCCTACTTCACCGGCGGCGCCGAGGAAGGCTGGGTCAAGGAGCGCTTCCCCAAGGCCAAGCTGCGTGCCGTCGCCAGTTCCGGTGCCACGGCCCCGGTGGAAGAAATCATGGCGCGCCGCGCCGATGCGGCACCGATCAACAGCGTGCCGTGGGTCGGGCTGCAGCAGAAGGTGAAGGGCCTCGCGGTGCTGCCGAAGGAAAACAACTGCCAGGGCAGCACCGAGAAAGCCTCGCCGGTCGGCCTGGCCGTCGACAAGAACCAGCCCGCCTACCTCGAATGGCTGCGGCAGGTCGCCAAGGCCCGCAAGGCCCAGCTCGATGCCGACGAGGCCCGCGTCATCGGCGCACTGAAATAAACAAGTCACACATCAAGTCAACAGAAAAACCGGAGACCTTCATGCCACACATCCTCCGCACTTTCCTCGGCCGCAAGCTGGCCCGCGCAGCGCTCGCGGCCGCCTGGGCCGGCACCTGCCTCGGCGCCCTGGCCCAGACGCCGCCGCCGCCCGGCGCGAGCCCGCGCCTCGACGCCATCCGCAAGGCCGGCGTGCTGCGTGTGGGCGTGGTCAACAACCCGCCCTGGCTCGCGCAGAACACCGCGGGCGACGGCGAGCCGTGGTCCGGCCCGTCGTGGACGCTGGGCAAGGAGTTTGCCAAGCTGCTGGGCGTGAAGGTGGAGCCCGTGCCGGTGAGCCACGAGACCAAGGTGCCGGCGCTCACGGCCAACCAGATGGACATCATGATCGGACCGCTGAACGAGACCGCGGAGCGCGCCAAGATCATCGACTTCGTCACCTTCTCGAGCACCGGCGTGTGCATGTTCGGCCGCGCCGACAACCCGAAGTTCACCAGCGCGCGCACGCTGGAAGACTTCAACAAGCCCGAGATCACCATGGCGTATTTCTCAGGCGCGGGCGAGGAGCCGCTGGTGCGCCAGCAGTTCTCCAAGGCCAAGCTGCGCGGCGTGGCCAACTCCGGTTCGGTCGCGCCCATCGAAGAGGTGATGGCCGGCCGCTCCGACGTGGCGCCGCTCAACCGCATGCTGTGGCCCAACATCAGCAAGAAGGTCAAGGGCCTGGCCGTGTTCCCCAAGGAGAACGACTGCCAGGACAGCAAGATCTTCCAGATCCAGACCGGCATGGGCGTGGCGAAGGACCAGCAGGTGTACCTCGACTGGCTGCGCGCCGTGGCCCAGCGCATGCAGCCCGCGCTGAGCGAAGAAGAGCGCCGCATGACGCAGAACCTGAAGTAACGCCATGCTGAACTGCGAAATCCACGGCGCGCTCGACCTGCGCCTTGCCGAACGCCCGGCCGAACCATTGGCGCCCACCCAGGTGCGCGTGGCCGTCAAGGCGGTGGGCATCTGCGGCTCCGACCTGCACTACTACCGCCACGGCCGCGTCGGCGACTTCGTGATCCGCGCGCCGCTGACGCCGGGGCACGAGGCCTCGGGCCAGGTCATCGAAGTGGGCGCGCAGGTGAGCTCGGTGAAGCCGGGCGACCGCGTGGCCCTCAATCCCTCGCGCACCTGCGGCGTCTGCCGCTTCTGCCGCGCGGGCGCTTCCAACCACTGCGAGAACGTGCACTTCTTCGGCAGCGCCAGCCGCTGGCCCCACATGCAGGGCGCGATGCGCGAGCGGGTGGTGGTCGAAGCCACGCAGTGCCTGGCCGTGCCCGACACGCTGTCGTTCGAGCTGGCCGCCTTCGGCGAGCCGCTGGCCGTGGCGCTGCATGCGGTGCAGGAGGCCGGCTCACTGCTCGGCAAGACGGTGATGGTGGTGGGCGCGGGGCCAATCGGCGCGCTGATACTCATGGCCGCGAAGCTCGCGGGCGCAAGCCAGTTGATTGCAGTGGACATCGTGGACGAAACGCTCGCGGCCTGCACCCGTGTCGGCGCGACGCGCACCATCAACGCGGCCACGCAGCCCGATGCGCTGCAGGCGCTGGCCGCGGACAAGGGGCAGGTCGATGCGAGCTTCGAGGTCTCGGGCCACTATGACGGCCTGGCCAACTGCATCCGGTCGACGCGCCCGCGCGGCACCATCGTGCAGGTCGGCACGCTCGGCGGCAATAGCGAAGGCTGCCCGTTCAACCAGATCATGGTCAAGAGCCTGCACCTCGTCGGCAGCTTCCGCTTCGTCGACGAATACGCCTGGGCGGTGGACTACCTGAGCCGCGGCGTGCTGGATGTGTCGCCCCTGCTGACCGAGGCGGTGCCGGTGGCACGCGTGCACGAGGCCTTCGCGCTGGCGGCGGACCGGCACCGCGCGATGAAGGTGCTCGTCACGTTCTGACGGCAGGGGTCGCCCGATCCCGCCGCCCTTCCCTCTCTCGCGGAGCTTTCATGGAATTCGACTTTTCCCCGATTGCCGACAACTGGCGATTCTTCGCCAGCGGCCTGGGCGTCACGGTCGCGCTCAGCCTCATCAGCGCGGTCACCAGCATCCTCGCGGGGCTGGCGATCGCGCTGCTGCGGCTGTACGGCCCCGGCTGGCTGCGCCCGCTGCTCGTGTTCTACATCGACTCGATGCGTGCCATTCCGGTGCTGGTGGTGCTGGTGTGGATGTACTTCGCGTTCCCGCTGCTCGTGGGCTTCACCTTCGCGCCGTTCTGGGCCGCGGTGATCGCGCTGACGCTGCACATCGCAGCCTATGCGGCCGAGGTGATCCGCGCGGGCATCGAATCGATCCGGCCGGGCCAGACGCGTGCCGCATTGGCGCTGGGCATGTCGCGCGCGCAGCTGCTGCGCAAGGTGCTGCTGCCGCAGGCCACCATCCGCATGCTGCCGGCCTTCGGCTCGATCCTCACCATCGCCATCAAGGACACCGCCATTGCCACCGTGATTGCCGTGCCCGAGCTGATGCACCGCGCCGAAACCGTCGCAGGCCAGAGCTACCGGCCGGTGGAAGTGTTCACCGCGGTGATGGTGGCGTACTTCGTGATCCTGTTCCCGGTCACGCGCGGCATCGACAGGCTGTACCACCGGGTCGCGCACCTGGGACGTTCATGATGAAGAGGGCCATCCCATGACTTTCGACTGGTCCGTGATCTGGACGCACCGCCACGCCTTGCTCGAAGGCGCGGCGCTCACCGTGGGACTCACGGTGCTGACCATGCTGCTGGCCGTGCCGGGCGGCATCGTGCTGGCGCTGATGCGGCTGTCGTCCAACAAGCTGCTGCAGTCCGCCTCGCTCGCCTTCGTGGAGTTCTTCCGCAACCTGCCGCTGATCCTGGTGATCTACTGGGTCTTCTACGTGATGCCGATGGCGGTGGAGTTCCAGCTCTCGCCGCTCGTCACCGCGCTGGTGGCGCTGGTGCTCAACATCTCGGCCTACAACGCCGAGACCTTCCGCGCCGGCATCAACTCCATCCGCAAGGGGCAGCTGGAGGCGGCGCTCGCCATGGGCATGTCGCGCCGCCAGGCCATGTTCAAGGTGGTCATCCCGCAGGCGGGCCGCCGCATCCTGCCGGTGATCGCGAGCACCTGGGTCTCGCTCTTCAAGGACACCTCGCTGGTGTCGGTCATCGCGGTGAGTGAGCTGGCCTATTCGGCAATGCAGATCCGCGCGCAGACCTTCCGCGTGCTGGAAATGCTCACCGCCATGGCCGTCCTCTACTGGCTGATGGGCTACCCGCAAGCCAAGCTGGTGGACTGGATCCACCGCACATATGGAGTCAAGGAATGAACAACGACATCGCCCGCGCCCCTGCGCGCAAGAACGCCGACCAGCCGCCGGTGCTGGTCTACGAAGAGGTGCGCAAGCTCTATGGCGACTTCGTGGCGCTCAATGGCGTCTCGCTGCAGGTTCACAAGGGCGAGGTGATGTGCCTGATCGGCCCTTCCGGCTCGGGCAAGTCGACCCTGCTGCGCTGTACCAACGCGCTGGAAACCATCAACGGCGGGCGCGTGCTGATCGACGGCGTGCCGCTGCCCGTGCAGGAGTCGGCGGTGCGCAAGGTGCGACAGCGCATGGGCATGGTGTTCCAGAGCTTCGAGCTGTTTCCGCACAAGTCGGCGCTCGACAACGTGGCCATGGGCCCCATCACCGTGCTGGGCATGCGCGAGTCCGAGGCCAAGGCACGTGCCATGGCGCTGCTCGAGAAGGTCGGCCTGTCGGCCAAGGCGGGCAGCTTCCCGGCCAACCTCTCGGGCGGCCAGCAGCAGCGCGTGGCAATCGCCCGCGCCCTGGCCATGGAACCCGAAGTGATGCTGTTCGACGAGCCCACCTCCGCGCTCGACCCCGAAACCGTGGGCGAAGTGCTCAGCGTGATGCAGAAGCTCGCGCAGGAGGGCATGACCATGATCGTGGTCACGCATGAAATGGGTTTTGCGCGGCGCGTGGCCGACTGGGTGGTGGTGTTCGAGTCCGGCGCCATCATCGAACAGGGCCCACCGGCGCAGATCTTCGAACGCCCCATTGTGGAACGCACGCGCGACTTCCTCGGCCACCTCGGCTGGAACGGCTGACGAACGAACGCTGCCGCCGCATCCGCCATCTCTCTTGCTTCAACCATGAAAATCACCAACGCCCGCGTTATCGTCTGCAGCCCCGGCCGCAACTTCGTCACCCTCAAGATCGAAACCGACGAGGGCCTGACCGGCATCGGCGACGCCACGCTCAATGGGCGCGAACTCTCCGTGGCCGCCTACCTCACCGAGCACGTCATTCCCTGCCTGATCGGACGCGACGCGCACCAGATCGAGGACATCTGGCAGTACCTCTACAAGGGCGCCTACTGGCGCCGCGGCCCGGTCACCATGACCGCCATCGCCGCGGTCGACACGGCCCTGTGGGACATCAAGGCCAAGGCCGCCGGCCTGCCGCTGTACCAACTGCTGGGCGGCAAGAGCCGCACCGGCGTGATGGTCTACGGCCACGCCAACGGCAGCGACATCGAGCACACGGTGGACGAGGTGCTGCGCTATGCGGACGCCGGCTACAAGGCCATCCGCGCGCAAAGCGGCGTGCCGGGGCTGGAGAAGGTGTACGGCGTCGGCAAGGGCACGCTCTTCTACGAACCGGCCGACGCCGACCTGCCCTCCGAGCACGACTGGTCCACCGAGAAGTACCTGCGCCACACGCCCAAGCTGTTCGAGCGCATCCGCGAGAAGCTCGGCTTCGAGCACCATCTGCTGCACGACGTGCACCACCGCCTCACGCCCATCGAGGCGGGGCGCCTGGGCAAGTCGCTGGAGCCCTTCAACCTTTTCTGGATGGAGGACGCGACGCCGGCCGAGAACCAGGACGCCTTCCGCCTGATCCGCCAGCACACCACCACGCCGCTGGCGGTGGGCGAGATCTTCAACTCCATCTGGGACTGCAAGGAGCTCATCGAGAACCAGCTGATCGACTACGTGCGCGCCACCGTGGTCCATGCCGGCGGCATCACGCACCTGCGCCGCATTGCCGACCTGGCCTCGCTCTACCAGGTGCGCACCGGCTGCCACGGCGCCACCGATCTGTCGCCGGTGTGCATGGGCGCGGCGCTGCACTTCGACCTGTGGGTGCCGAACTTCGGCATCCAGGAATACATGCGCCACACCGAAGAAACCGACGCCGTGTTCCCGCACGCCTACACCTTCGACCAAGGCATGCTCTACCCGGGTGACGTGCCCGGCCATGGCGTGGAGATCGACGAGGCGCTGGCCGCGAAGTACCCCTACAAGCGCGCCTACCTGCCGGTGAACCGCCTGCAGCACGACGGCACGCTGTGGAACTGGTGAGCGCCATGACCAGGCTGAATGCCGAGACGCTGGCCGCGCTGCCGCCCGCGGTGGCGCGCCCCGCCTACGACCGCGCCGCGCTCGAGGCCGGCATCGTCCACCTGGGTGTCGGCGCATTCCAGCGCGGTCACCTGGCCGCCGTCAACGAAGCCGCGCTGCATGCGAGTGGCGACCTGCGCTGGGGCATTGCGGGCGTATCGCTGCGCAGCGCCGAGACACGCGATGCGCTCGCGCCGCAGGACAGCCTCTACACGCTCGCGCTGCGCGACGTGGACGAGGCCGGCAGGCCGCGCGCGTCGCTGCAGGTCATCGGCTGCCTGCTCGGCGTGCAGGTCGCCCCCGAGGACCCGGCGGCGGTGCTCGCGCGCATCGCCCATCCCGCGACCCGCATCGTGAGCCTCACCGTCACGGAAAAGGGCTATTGCCACGACCCGGCCACCGGTGCGCTGCGCGCCGACCATGCCGACGTGCTGCACGACCTCGCGCGCCCCGATGCGCCGCGCGGCACGCTCGGCTTCCTGGTCTCGGGCCTGCGCCTGCGGCAGCTGCGCGGGCTGGCGCCGGTGACCTTGCTGTCGCTCGACAACCTGCCGTCCAACGGCCACCTGCTGCGCGGCCTCGTATTGGACTTCGCGCAGCGCGTCGATCCGCAGCTGGCACGCTGGATTGCAGAGCACTGCAGCTTTCCCTGCTCGATGGTGGACCGCATCGTGCCGCGCACCACCGACGCCGACCGCGCGCAGGTCAAAGCCGCGCTCGGGCTGGAGGACGCCTGGCCGGTGGTCTGCGAGCGCTTTCTCGAATGGGTGGTGGAAGATGACTTCGCCGCCGGCCGCCCCGCCTGGGATGCGGGCGGCGCACGCTTCGTGCCCGACGCACGCCCCTTCGAGACACTCAAGCTGCGCATGGTCAACGGCGCTCATTCGGCGCTTGCGTACCTGGGCGCCATGGCAGGCCTCGACACGGTCGACCGCGCCGTCGCCACGCCCGCCCTGCACCGCTACCTCGATCGCCTGATGCGCGAGGAGATCGCATCCACGCTGCCGGCGCTGCCCGGGCTCGACCTCGATGCCTACCGCCGGCGCCTGCTCGAGCGCTTCGCCAACCCGGCGCTCGCGCACCGCACTGCGCAGATCGCGATGGACGGTTCGCAGAAGCTGCCGCAGCGCCTGCTGGGCACGGTGCGCGAGCGCCTGGCCGCGGGCGCTTCGATCGACCGCCTTGCACTGGCCGTCGCGGCCTGGCTGCACTATCTGCGCGGCATCGACGAACTGGGCCGCCGCCACGAGATCCAGGACCCGTTGGCCGATGCACTGGCCGAACGCTGCGCGGCGGCCGAGCGCGCTGCAGCCGTGGTCGAACCGGCACAAGCCGACGAAGCGCGCGTGGCCGTATTCGCGGCTTTCGCGCCGGTGTTCGGCAACGACCTGGCAAGCAGCCCGCGCTTCGTCTCGGCCGTGGCCACGCAGCTCCGTGCGCTGCGCGAGCTGGGCGTGCACAAGACGCTGGCCGCGCAGGCATAACGGGGCGGGCCACGGCCCGCGGTCACAATGCCGTGGCCATGCGCTTCTTCACCCGCTTCCTGCGCGCCCTTGCCGCGGCGCTGCTCGTGCCCATCCTGCTGTTCGAGGAATGGGGCTGGGAGCCGCTCGCCGCGCTGGCGCGCCGCTTGGCGCGGCTGCCGCTGTGGGCGCGGCTCGAAAACCGGCTGCGCGAACTGCCGCCGTGGGGCGCGCTGCTGGCCTTCCTGCTGCCGGTGCTCCTGTTGCTGCCGGTCAAGGTGCTCGCGCTCTTCCTGTTCGGCCGCGGCCATGCCGCAAGCGGCGTGACGGTGCTGGTCGCCGCCAAGCTGATCGGCACGGCCTTCGTCGCGCGCATCTTCCAGCTGGTCGAACCCGCGCTCATGCGCATCCCGCTGTTCGCACACTGGTATCCGCGCTGGAAAGGCTGGAAAAACCACGTGCTGGCGCTCGTTCGCGAGAGCCGCCCCTGGCGCGTGGTGCGGGCCCTCAACCGCCGGCTCGCACGGGGATGGCGGCGATTGCGCGAGGGGTGAGCCCTTATTTTTACCCGGGTATATTGTGTTTTTAGTTTTACCCGGATAATATATGGCACATGAACATGCCCCAGGAGACGAGGCGCGCCCTCGCCAGGAAATACAAGGAAACGGTCCGCCCCGCGGGCGTCTTCGTCATCCGCAATACGCTCAGCGGCCGCCTCTACATGGCCGGCAGTCTCGACGTGGAGGGAGCGATGAACCGCGCCCGCTTCGAACTCGGCCTGCGCTCGCACCGCAACAAGGCGCTGGTGCGCGACTGGGCCGCGCACGGCGCGGCGAACTTCAGCTTCGAGGTGGTCGACCGCATCAAGGAGCGCGACGACCCGGCCTTCGACCGCGCCGCGGAGCTCGAAAAACTTCTTGCGCTCTGGCGTGAGGAGCTTCAATGCCACGGCGACCGGAGCTACGACACGCCATGAGCATCGCTCCACTGGACTTGTTCCTCAACATCGGCCGTGCCCACGCCAGCCTGAACCTGAAGCTCCAGGAGGAACTGGGTGCTTTCCATGGCCTGGACTACGAAGACGTCACGCTGCTTCATCGGCTCCTGAGCGCCGAAGACGGCTGCGTGTCGGCGGCCGACCTTGCGCGATCCCTGGGGTTGTCGATCTCGGCGTGGCTCCGGAAAGCCTGTCGCAAATCAACGTTGCGCTCCTTGCGCTTTGCCACGACGACGCGCCCTTCGCCTGAGCCTTTCAACGGGTAGATTACGCACCCCGATGCGAGCGGTCCCGAAAGAATAATGAAATCCAACATGCCATCCGACACGCCCCCCATCAACCTGGTTGTTTTCGCCGGCTTCAAGCGCATCGCCCACGGAAGCGCCGCCGACGTGCTTGCGCATTTGCGCGAGCGCAAGGACGACTCACCCTATCTCGTGTTCAACGAACACACCGGTGAACAGCTCGACCTCGATGTTCACAACCGGGGCGGTGCCGGTGCGCCTGCCGCCAACGCCGAGACTCACGAGGAAACCCCGCGCGGCGTGGGCCGCCCGAAGCTCGGAGTGGTCGCACGCGAAGTCACCCTGCTGCCGCGCCATTGGGAATGGCTCAACCGCCAGCCCGGGGGCGCTTCGGTTGCATTGCGGCGGCTGGTCCAGGAAGCGAGCCGCGTCAATGCCGACCGCGACGCCGTGCGCGCATCGCGCGAAGCCGCCTACCGCTTCATGACCGCCATCGCTGGTGCCCTGCCCGGCTTCGAGGAAGCCACCCGCGCGCTGTTCGCCGGCGACCAAAACCGCTTCGAGGCGCTGATCGACTCCTGGCCCCCGGACTTGCGCATCCACCTTCATAAACTGTCTGCCGCCGCCTGGAGCACCACCGAATGAGAGCAACCTCCGAGAACGCAGCCGCTGCCCACAGCGGGCTGCGCGGTACGCCAACCGCACCCGTCGGAGCGCCACGTGCACTATGGAAGACCTTCCTGCTCTTCCTGGCGCCGATGCTGCTCAGCAACATCCTGCAGTCGCTGTCGGGCACCATCAACAACATCTACATCGGGCAGATGATCGGCGTCAGCGCGCTGGCGGCCGTTTCGAGCTTCTTCCCGGTGATGTTCTTCTTCATCGCTTTCGTCATCGGCCTGGGCGCCGGAGCCTCGGTGCTCATCGGCCAGGCCTGGGGCGCGCGCGACGTCGCCAAGGCCAAGGCCGTGGCGGGCACCACGCTGGCGGTCGGCATCCTGCTGGGACTCGCCGTGGCGGTGTTCGGCGGCGCCTTCACCACGCCGCTGCTGGCATTGCTCGGCACGCCGCCGGACGTGCTGGCCGACTCCACCAGCTACGCCCGCATCATGCTGATCGCCATGCCGGGCCTGTTCGTCTTTCTGCTGTCCACCGCCATGCTGCGCGGTGTGGGCGACACGGTCACGCCGCTGCTCACGCTGATCATTTCCACGGTTGTGGGTCTCATCGTCACCCCGGCGCTCATTCGCGGCTGGGGCGGACTGCCGCAGCTCGGCGTTGCGAGCGGCGCCTGGGCTACCGTGGTGGCCTTCGTGGTTGCCACGCTGTGGATGGCGTGGCGCCTGCGCAGCCGCGGCAGTCCGCTGGCGCCCGATGCAGAGCTGATTCGCCACCTGCGCATCGACCCCAAGCTGCTGAAGGCGGTGCTCAAGGTCGGGGTGCCCACGGGCGTGCAGATGATCGTTGTGGCGCTCGCTGAAATTGCCCTGCTCTCACTGGTGAACGGCTACGGCTCCAGCGCCACCGCGGCGTATGGCGCGGTGAACCAGGTGGTGGCGTATGTGCAGTTCCCGGCCATCTCGATCGCCATCACGGCCTCGATCCTCGGCGCCCAGGCCATCGGTGCGGGCCGCGCGGACCGGCTTGGCGCCATTGCCAAGACCGCGCTGCTGATGAACCTGGCGCTCACGGGCGGGTTGGTGCTGCTGGGCTACCTGTTCTCACGCCACCTCATGGGTTTTTTCATCACCAGCGCACCGGTGATCGAAATTGCGCAGACGCTGCTGCACATCATGCTGTGGAGCCTGGTGATCTTCGGCATGGCCGCAGCCATCTCGGGGATCATGCGGGCCAGCGGCTCGGTGCTGGTGCCCACGGCCATCTCGATCCTCTGCCTCATCGGCATCGAGGTGCCGGTGGCCTGGTTCATGAGCCACCGCATCGGACTCAACGGCATCTGGTATGCCTACCCCGTCACGTTCGGGGCGATGCTGCTGCTGCAGACGGCCTACTACCGGCTGGTGTGGCGCAAGAAGGCGATCCGGCGTCTGGTGTAGCCGGCGCGGCGCCATGAATCACCCGGCCGGCCCTCGGGAGGCCGGGGAGGCCTCTGCCGGTGCAGCTCCGCCGCGAATCATCAGCCACGCGCTCAAGGCGCTGAGCACCGCCAGCCCGGCGCTCAGCAGCATCACCCACCGAAAACCGGCAACGAACGATTCGGCCACGGCACGCTTCAAGGCCGCGGCGGTTGCCGCATCGACACCCGGCGGCAGCGCGGCGCCGGCCAGCTTGTCGCGCTCGCCTTCCAGGAATGCCGACACCTCCGCTGAGGCCCCCATGCCGCGCAGGCTCTCGGCCAGTGCGCTGTCGAAAGCCCAGGCCATGACCAGGCCGAACACCGCAATGGCCAGCACCGCAGCAGCGCGAGACACAGCGTTGTTGACGCCTGAAGCAACGCCGGCCTGCTCGGGACCGACCGCGTTCATCACCGTGGTGGTGAGCGGCGCCACGGTCACGGTCATGCCGAAACCCAGCACCACCACCGCCGGAAAGAAGCCGCTCCAATAGCTCGCGCCCACCCCGGGCACGGCGAACAACGCAAAGCCGACAGCGGCAATCGCGGGGCCGATGACCAGCGGCAGCCGCGGGCCGAAGCGGTCCACCAGTTGGCCTGCCCAGCCCGAAAGCGCGAACATGATGAAGATGAACGGCAGCAGCGCCGCGCCCGCCACGGTGGCGGAGTAGCCCTGCACCTGGATCAGGTTGAGCGGAAAGAAATACAGGCCGCCGCCGAGCGCGGCGTACAGCAGCAAGGTCAGCAGGTTGGCGCCGCTGAAGTTGCCGATGCGCAGCAGCGCCAGCGGCAGCATGGGGGTTTGCGCCTTGCGCTCCACGGCAATGAAGCCCGCGCTGGCCGCGATGCCGATGGCCATGGCGGCCACCACCGCGGGTGAATTCCAGTGCTGCGTGGGTGCCTCGATGAACGCATAGACGATGCCGCCCAGTCCGGCGGTTGCCAGCAGTGCGCCGAAAAAGTCGAGCCCACCGCTGGCCGACGAACCACGGCTTTCAGGCACATGCCGCCACACGATCCACAGCACCAGAAGCGCCATCGGCACGTTGATGAGAAAGGCCCAGGCCCACGAGAAATGGTCGACCAGAAAGCCGCCGAGCACCGGGCCCGCGGCCGCGGTAATGCCGCTGAAGCCCGACCAGACGCCGATGGCCTTGCCGCGTTCTTTTTCAGGAAACGCCGCGCTGATGAGCGCCAGGCTGCCGGGCACCAGCAAGGCCCCGCCGATGCCCTGCACGGCGCGGGCGGCAATCAGCTGCTGCACGTTGGCCGCAAGGCCGCAAGCCACCGATGCAACGGCGAAGATGCCGACGCCGACCGCGAAGATGCGGCGCCGCCCAAAATGGTCGCCGAGCGCGCCGCCCACCAGCAGCAGCGCGGCCAGCAGCAAGGCATACGACTCGACCACCCACTGCGCCTGGAATGCGGTCGCCCGCAGGTCGGCCTGGATGGCCGGCAGTGCCACGTTGACGACCGTGCCGTCGATGAAGGCCATGCTGGAGCCGATGACCGCGGCCGCCAGCACCCAGGGCTTGGAGGCATCGGGACACGTGGTCTCTTGTGCCTTGGCGCCATGCAGGATCAGCGCGTTCTCGCAGGGTGCCTTGCCGATCTGTGCCATGGCGTTCGCTCCTGGCTAGGGTAGTTCAGGCCGGGCAGGTCGTCGCCGCCGGGTTCGCCCTTCCCGCGCTCACGCTGCGTGCAATGGCCGCCGCGGCTGCCGCCGTGATGCGCTGCGCGGCCTGCGCCACCGCGTCGATGCCGCTTGCGACGCCCTCGCCCACGTTCAGCTGGCAGACCATGGTGCGGGTCTCGTCGGTGCGCCGCAGCGTCCAGCTGAAGCCGGCGTCCACGCGGCCGCCATCGACTGCGTCGAACTGGCGCACCTGCACCGCGATGCGCCACACGGGCTGCGATGTTTGCCGGCCGCCCTTGGTGACGTCGAGCGCGCCGAGCCTGGCCGCGATGCCGCTGGCGAGTGCATCCTGCAGTTCGCTTTCGAACGACGCGGCCCAGCGGTGCTGCTCGAGCACGTCGACCTGCACGCTGCCGTTGGAGCGCCCCACCACCATCTGCGGCCTTGCAAGCCGTTCGGGCACCGCCACCGGTGCCAGCTCTATGTAGATCGGCGCGGCGGTGCCGATGGTCGAAGGCGCGGCTTCGGCGGCGGGCACCGTGCTGGCCAGCGTGTAGTAGTTGTCGGGCTTGCTCGCGCAGCCCGCAAGGACGATCAGCGCGGCCGCAGCGGCACCGAGAAGGGGCGGTGTTGTCTTTTTCTTCATTTCTTGTCGTCCGGTTTGCCGCGCAGCAGCGACTCGGGATGCCGCTCGAGGTAATCGGTCAGCACGCGCACGGAGCCGGCGGCGCGGGTCAGCTCGCGCAGCGTCTGGCGCATGTCCTGCTGCAGCGGCGAATCGTCGGCCAGCGTGCGTTCAGCGTTGTTGACGGTCTTGCGCACGTCCTTCATGGCGGCGGCAAGCTCGGGCGTTACGTCGGTGTTGATGCGCGTTACCGCCTGCTCGGTGCTGGTGAGCGTCTTGTTCAGCGTGGTGAGCGTGGTGCGCAGGTCGGCGGCAATCTGCTCGTACGGCACCTTGTTGAGCTTGCTCGCAATCTCCTGCACCTGGGACTGGATCTCGTCGAGGCTGTTGGCCATGGTGGGCAGCTCGATCGGGTTCTTCGTCACGTCGATCTTCGCCGGCGGCGCCTTCGGGAAAAAGTCGAGCGCCACGTACACCTGCCCTGTCAGCAGATTGCCGTTGCGCAGCTGTGCGCGCAGGCCCTTTTCGGCCAGAAAGCGCAGGCGCTCCTGCTGCGTGGCGCGCGATTCCGCGCCGCTTTCGCCGGCGCGGCGGCGCAGGCGGTCGGGGTAGACCTGCACCAGCACCGGCATGCGGAACTCCCGCTCGGCGCGATCGAACTCCACGCCGATGGACTTGACCTCACCGATCACCACGCCGCGGAAGTCGACCGGTGCGCCCGGCGTGAGGCCGCGCAGCGACTGGTTGAAGTACATCAGCAGCGTTTGCGGCGGACCGTCAGGCTCCTTCATGGCCGTGGTTTCGTCTTCGGCGAGCGTAAAGGCCGTGTTCTCCTTGGCCAGCGGCCCCATGGCGTCTTCCGGCGCCTTGAAGGCAATGCCGCCCAGCAAGATGGTGGCAAGCGATTGCGTGCGCAAGGTGAAGCCGCTCGCGCTCAGCTGCGCATCGATGCCGCTTGCCTGCCAGAAGCGCGTGTTCACGCCCACGAACTTGTCGTAAGGTGCATTGACGAAGATGCGCAGCGTCACGCCGCGGCCGTCGCCATCGAGTTCATAGGCGGCCACCTGGCCCACCTTGATGCGCCTGAAGTACACCGGCGAGCCCACGTCGAGCGAACCGATGTCCGTGGCGCGCAGCAAGAACTGCTGGCCCGACGCATCGCGCGTGACGATGGGCGGCACTTCGAGGCCCTTGAACTCGCTCGCGGTTTCGGTCGATACGCCCGCATCGGCGCCGATGTATGCGCCCGAGAGCAAGGTGCTCAGGCCCGAAATGCCGGAGGTGTCGAGCCGCGGCCGCACCACCCAGAAGCGCGAGTCTTCGGCGGTGAAGCTCTTGGCCTCGTTGTTCAGCTGCACAATCACGCGCACGTGCGAGCGGTCACGCGCAAGCCGCAGGCTCTGCACGGTGCCGATCTGCACGTCCTTGTACTTGACGGCGGTCTTGCCGGCTTCCAGGCCTTCGGCGGTATTGAAGGTGAGCACGATCTCGGGCCCGCGCTCCATCAGTATCTTGGCGATCAGCATCACGCCGACCAGCGCGGCCACGATGGGAATCAGCCAGATCAGCGAAGGCAGCCACTGGCGCCGGCGCACCACGCGCGGCGGAGGCAAGCCGGGCGGGGCCTGGTTGTCGTTCGGTTTGACGTCTTCTTCACTCATGCTGGCTTTTCTTCCCTGTTGTCACTTGCCGGTTCATTTCGCTGCCGTTCGGCTTGCTGTTGCTCTTTGCTGTCCCATGTGAGCCTGGGGTCGAAGCTCAGCGAGGCGAGCATGGTCAGCACCACTACCGAGCCGAAGGCCGCAATGCCCACGCCCGCATTGATGACCGCAAAGCCCTGGATCTGCACCAGCCCGGTGAGCAGCGACACCACGAACACATCGAGCATCGACCAGCGGCCGATGATCTCGACGATGTGATAGAGCTTGGCCCGCTCGGGCCTTCGCCAATCGCTCGCGCGCTGCGCCAGCAAGGCGAGCAAGATCAGTACCGTGAGTTTGAAAAGCGGCACCAGGAAGCTTGCGATGAAGATGATCGCCGCGAGCCCGTAGGCACCCGACACCCAGAAATAGATCACGCCGCTCAGGATGGTGTCGTACTGCGCGCCGAACAGCGTGCGCGTGATCATCACCGGCAGCAGGTTGGCCGGTATGTACATGATGCAGGCCGCAATCAGGAAGGCCCAGGTGCGTTTGAGGCTGTAGGGCTTGCGCGTGTACAGGCGGGTGCCGCAGCGGCCGCAGGGCTCGCCCTCGGCCGCGTCGCGCCAGACGGCGTCGCAATGCGGGCAGGCCACAAGGCCGAGCGAGGCGGCCGTGGCCGCCGGGGTTTCGTCGCCGTCGTCATGCGCATGGAGAAAGGGGCCGATCACGCAGCGCCCTCCTTCGGTTCGCCGGGCGGGCGAAAGGTCATTTCCCAAAAAGCATTGGGGTTGAACGAGAGCACGGCGGTGAGCAGGACCGTGAGCGCCATGAAGGCCCACAGCGCCGGCCCGGCCACCACGGTGGCCATGCTCGACAGTTTGACGATGGCCACCAGCACGCCGAGCAGGAACACCTCGACCATGCCCCAGGGCCGGAGCATCTGCATGGCGCGCACCAGAATGGCAAAGCCGGCCGGCCGGTGCTCGCGCTGGAGCGGAATGAGCAGGTAAGCCAGGATGCAAAGCTGCAGCAGCGGAAACAAAAGCGTCGTCGCCAGCACCAGCAGCGCCACCAGCGACATGCCCTCGGTGCTCAGCACCAGCACGGCGCCAGCCAGCGTGGTCTGGCTGCGCAGGCCCTGCAGTTCGATCTCGACGATCGGAAACAGGTTGGCAATGGCAAACATGATGAGCGAGGCCACCGTCAGCGGCAGGATGCGGCGCTGCTGGTCGCCGGCGTGGCGATAAAGCTCGGTGCCGCAGCGGGCGCAGCGCGAAACCTCGCGCGGCTTCAGGGGCGTGCGGCTGAAGACCGCATCGCAGCCCGGGCAAACCACGGTTTCAGGTACTTCCGTCATGGGGCCGTACCCTACCCTATTCAGCCATGGTGCCCTGTCGTCTTGAGCCGCAGGCTGCTGAAAATTGCCGCAACGCCGGCGCAACAGGCCGCCAGCACCAGTGCCACCACCGGCCCGTGGCCGCCGTGCGGGCTCCATACGCTGAACACGCCCGCCAGCACCACCGCCCCCAGCGTCTGGCCCGTGAGCCGCGCCGTGCCCAGCATGCCGCTGGCCGCGCCGCTACGGTGCGCCGGCGGCGAGGTCACGATGGTGTGGTTGTTCGGCGACTGGAACAAGCCGAACCCGAGGCCGCACAGCGCCATGCGCCACGCGATGTCGGCATTGCCCGGGTGCGCCGGCAGCGCGGCCAGCAACGCCAGCCCGATGGCGAGCAGGCCCAGCCCGATGCCGCCGAGCAGCCCGTCCGGGTAGCGCCCGATCAGTCTTCCCGCCAGCGGGGCCATGGCGACGATGGCCAGTGGCCAGGCGGTAATGAGCAACCCGGCCTCGATATGGCTGCGGCCGTACACGTCGAGCAGCAGGAACGGCAGCGCGATATAGGCCAGCATCTGCGCGCAGAAAGCGGCGACCGAGGTGCCCATGGAAAGCGCGAACACCGGAATGCGCAGCAGGTCGATGGGAAAAAGCGGCACCGCCAGCGTTCGCTGCCGCCGCAGATAGAAGTAGCCTACCGCCACGCCGGCCAGCAGGATGAGCCAGGCGGAGGCATGCGACCCACCGGCCGCCGCGCCGCCCTCGCGCACGCCAAGGCGGTCGACCCCCAGGAACACCAGCGAGAACATCAGCACGTTCAGCGCCACGTCGACCGGCGAGAAGCGCAGGCCCGCTGCCGGCGCCACGCGGTTGAACGGCAGCGCCTTCATGCCCAGCGCGAACACGAGCAGCCCGAGCGGCACATTGATGGCAAAGAGCCACGGCCACGAAGCCACAGACAGAATGGCCGCCGCCACCGAGGGCCCCGCCACCGAAGACGTGGCCACCACCATCGAATTGATGGCCATGCCGCGCCCCAGCAGCGCCGAGGGAAAGGTCAGCCGCACCAGCGCCGCATTCACGCTCATGATGCCCGCCGCCCCCAGGCCCTGGAAGGTGCGGGCGGCAATCAAGGTACCGAGCGAATCGGCGAAAGTGGCGCCGATGGATGCCACCGTGAACACCGCCATGCCCACCAGGTAGACGCGCCGGTAGCCCACC
This sequence comes from Variovorax sp. DXTD-1, assembly GCF_003984625.1. Lineage (GTDB taxonomy): Bacteria > Pseudomonadota > Gammaproteobacteria > Burkholderiales > Burkholderiaceae_C > Variovorax. The sequence goes on from NZ_RWKH01000004.1 coordinate 35,303, forward strand.
AGGTCGCCCAGCGACGCCAGCGGCAGCAGCATGACCAGCGTGGCGATCTGGTACGCGTTGACCACCCAGATCGCATGCGAGGGGCTGGCCTGGAGCTCGCGCGCGATGCCCGGCAGCGCCAGGTTGACGATGGTGCCGTCGAGCACGGCCACCATGATGCCCAGGATGATGACCAGCATCGCGCGGCGGCGCGCGGGTTGCTCGAGCCCGTCGACTTGCTGCGTGGCCTGGCTGGTCTTGGGCACCGCGGCCTCGGTGCCTGCACGCGTGGTGTTCAAGCCTCTTGCGCTCCCTGTGCGCTACGGGTGGGTTGCGAGGGCACGCGCCCCAGCGTGAGCCAGGTGAGCACCAGCGCAATGAGCGCGCCGCCGGCCATGCCGGTCACCATCGGCAGCGGGCGCCCGTCGGTAAAGAGGCCCACCACTGCCATGGCCAGCGCGCCGGTCAGCATCTGCAGCGTGCCGAGCAATGCCGAGGCCGTGCCGGCAATGGCGCCGTGCATTTCGAGCGCCAGCACGCCGGTGGTCGGGATCACCAGGCCCATGAAGCCCGAGGCGATGAAGTAGAGAACGATCAGCACCCAGAGGCTGTCGCCGCCCGTCGCAAAGTAAGTGAACATGGCGACCATGGCCGCGCACGAGGCCACCACGCCGAACTTGACGAGGCCCACCAGCCCGAAGCGCTCGCCGAGCGAACCCGTGAGCTGCGAGGCGCCGATGAAGGCCGCCGCGTTCACGCCAAAGGCCACGCTGTACATCGCGGGCGACAGGCCGTAGTGGTCGATCATCACGAACGACGAATTCGCCAGGTAGGTGAAAAAGCCCGCCATCGCAAAGCTGCCGATGAACACCAGCCCAAGGTAGTGCCAGTCGCGCAGCAGCAGCCAGTAGGCCGACAAGGCGCTGCCGAGGCTGCTTTCCACGCGCTGCGATGGAGGCCGCGTTTCCTGCAACTGCGTGACCATCATCGCCAGGCCTGCCGCCGCGGCAATGGTCACGGCCCAGAACACGCCGCGCCAGCCCGTGACCGCAATCACGGCGCTGCCCGCCAGCGGCGCGAGGATGGGCGACACGCTGAACACCAGCATCAGCAGCGACATGAGCCGCGCCGCATCGGTGCCGGTGTGCAGGTCGCGCACCACCGCGCGCGGAATCGCCATGCCCGCCGCCGCCCCCAGGCCTTGCACGAAGCGCAGCACGATCAGCGTATGGATGTCGGTGGCCAGCGCGCAGCCGATGCTCGCAAGCGCAAACAGCACCAGCCCGGCATAGAGCGGCGGCTTGCGCCCGACCATGTCGGAGATCGGTCCGTACAGCAGCTGGCCGGCGCCCAGCGAAAGAAAGAACGCCGTGAGGCTCATCTGCACCGCGCCGATGTCCGCGCGCAAGCTCTGGCCGATGGCAGGCAGCGCCGGCAGGTACATGTCGATGGCGAAGGGTCCGATGGCGGAGAGCAGGCCCAGCAACAGGGCCATCTTGAAGAAGGGAGAAGAACGCATCGACCGATTGTCGCCAAGCGCGGCGGTTGGTGCAGGCGTGGGGTCGGCGCCCGGCCGTTGCCAATTCTGGCGAAAGAGTACGAACTTGGTATTCAGCTGGTTCCCGCCGGCGCCATCCTGGATATTCGCGACGACGCAAACGGCGGCTACGCTATCGGCTTCCCGGAATATTCAGAACGATTCACAACAACAGTCTCCTGGAGGGAGTTAGCCATGGCCGTCGCGCGCACGATCCATAAAGACCTTTTTCGCGTGTTCTTGCTGACCCTGGTGTCGCTCTTCGCCATTCCGGCGGCGACACTGGTTTTCACCGAATACGCGCTGCGCTCGCAAGACGCCGAGTTCTTGCAGGCGATCGAAGCGCGCATCGCGGCCGACACCCGCCTCGACGGCGGCTCGACGATCGGATGGGACGAGGTCAAGAACCTGACCTTCCAGGACAACGCCTTCGCCGACATGCTGATCGTCACCCACCACGACAAGGGCATGCTGGGTGCGCGCACCACCAAGGTGAAGGTGGGTGGCCTCGGCAAGCAGAAGGACAACTTCAAGGGTGCCGTCGGCCGCTACTGGCAGCGGCACCAAATCATGAGGGCCGAGCAGGCGGCGTCGACTCGGGCCGAAGAGGAAGTACCCGCATGAAATCCGGCAAGCTTCCCGCGCTGCTCGTCGTTCTGGCCGTGGCGTACTTCCTGACCAGCCTCGGGCACTTCACCCACAACGCGGAGTTCATCTGCGAGTACCCGAACCTGCCGGCCTCGTTCACCAGCGCAAGGATCTACGCGGCCTGGGCGGCAATTACATCGGTGGGCGTGCTCGGCTTCTTCTTGCTCATTGGCAAGAAGTGGATCGCCACGGGTCTCGTCCTGGTTGCTGCATACGCCGTGCTCGGATTCGACGGCCTCGGCCACTATGCACTCGCACCGTTCGAGTGGCATACGCGCATGGCCAATGTCACCATCCTCGCGGAAGTGGTCGCCGCGGCGCTCCTGTTGTCGGCCACGGTGTACCAGCTGGTAGCGCGCCTGCGCCAGCCGGCAAGTATCTGAAGAAGAGTTCGGCCAGGGCTTCTAGAACAACGACGCCATGCCGTTCGGCCGCGCGCCCTCGATGTCGAGCATGCGCAGTTTCGTCAGCGCGCCGCCGCCCGCGGAAAAGCCGCCGGGCTTGTTGCCCGCGGCCAGCACGCGATGGCACGGCACCACCGGCGCGAAGGGGTTGTGGCCCATGGCCTGCCCTACCGCGCGCGAAAGGCCCTTGTCGCCCAGCTCGGCCGCGATTTCGCCGTAGGTGCGCGTCTGGCCGGGCGGAATGCGGCGCGCAATGGCATAGATGCGCTGATGGAATTCCGACACGTGGCTCATGTCGAGCTCGATGTTGCCCAGGTCGTCGGGGGCACCTTGCAGCAGGGCCTGGATGGCCGCGACCGCCTTCTGCGCGCTCTCCGGTGGCGCCGCCTCTGGAAGATCCGGAAAGCGGCGCCGCATGCGCGCCCGGGTGGCGGCCGCCCCGCTTTCTTCAGGCAGTTGCACACCGATGAGCCCGCGCGGGCTCCAGGCCAGCGCGCAGGTGCCTATGGCAGTGTCGAACAGCGCAAAGCCGGGTTCCGCCGCAACTGCTGCTGTTGTCACTGCTGCTTTATCGTTCATTGCGCCATTTTGTGCCACCCGCGATAGCCGTTCAATCGACCAGGGCTGCCGGCGCCAGGTGCCGCTCGAGCAGTACGGCCACATGCACCGCTTCGCGCTGCGCGCCGTCGCCGATCTGGTGGCGGCAGCTGGTGCCGTCGGCCACCACTATTGCGTTCGGCTTCGCGCGGATCGCCGGCAGCAGGCTGGCCTCGGCCATCTGCATCGATACGTCGATATGTCGCGCCTCATAGCCGAAGCTGCCGGCCATGCCGCAGCACGAGCTTTCGATCAGCTCGGGCTCAGCGCCGGGAATGAGCCGCAGCACCTCGAGCACCGGGCTCACTGCGCCGAAGGCCTTCTGGTGGCAATGGCCGTGCAGCAGGATCGGCGCCGTCGCGGGGGTGAGCGCAAGCGCGAAGCGGCCGGCCTTCATCTCGCGCGCAATGAACTCTTCGAACAGCAGCGCCTGCCTGGCGACTGTTCCGGCCTTCTTGCCGAAGCCCATCACCAGGGTTTCGTCGCGCAGCGTAAGCAGGCATGAGGGCTCGAGCCCGACGATGGGAATGCCCGCCTCCGCCAGCGGCTTGAGCGCGTCGATCAGTGCCTCGGCACGGCGCTTGGCTTCGGCCACCATGCCGCTGGCCAGGAAGGTGCGGCCGCAGCAGTGGTGTCCGCCGCTTTTTTCGACCGTGTGCAGCGTGTAGCCCGCGGCCTTGAGCACGCGTGCCGCGGCCAACGCGTTCTCGCTTTCGAAAGTGCCGTTGAAGGTATCCACGAAAAGCACCGCGGCCTTGCCGCCGTTCGCCTGTACCGACAGCACCGCCTCGCGGCCGGCGAACATGCCGTGCAGCTCGGCCTTGGCGCGCCAGAAGGTGTCGGAACGCCATTCCGGCAGCGAGCGGCGAGCGGAAAAGCCCAGCAGTTTTTCGCCGAGCCAGGCCGCCCCGGGCATGGTGTTGCGCAGGTTCATGAGCCAGGGCATGCGGCTGGCCGTACGGGCGTAGTCGGGCATGTAGGCCACGATCTTGTCCTTCAGCGTGTGGCCGTGGCGCTTCTTGTAGTGATCGAGAAACTCGATCTTCATCTTCGCCATGTCCACGCCGGTCGGGCAGTCGCGCTTGCAGCCCTTGCAGCCGACGCACAGGTCCATGGTCTCGTGCATCTCTTCGCTGGTGAAGGCGTCCGGGCCGAGCTGGCCCGAGAGCGCAAGCCGCAGCGTGTTGGCGCGGCCGCGCGTGAGGTGCTGCTCGTCGCGCGTCACGCGGTAGCTCGGGCACATGGTGCCGGCGTCGAACTTTCTGCAGTGGCCGTTGTTGTTGCACATCTCTGCGGCCTTGGCGAGGCCGCCGGTGCTGTCGCCGCCGGTACCGGGGGCGCTGGTTTGCTCGGTGACCGGGTCGGCATTGACGTTCCAGGCCGACCAGTCGAGCACGGGCTTGAGCTCGATGCGCTTGTAGGGCTTGGGCGCAGTGGGTGGCGCAAAGCGGAACAGTGCGCCGTCGTCCATGCGCGGCGTGTCGACGATCTTGCCGGGGTTGAACAGGTTGGCCGGGTCGAGCTTCTGCTTGATGGCGCGAAACGCCTCGTTGATGGCCGGGCCGAACTGCCACTCGATCCATTCGCCGCGGCACAGGCCGTCGCCGTGCTCGCCGCTGAAGGCGCCCTTGTACTTGCGCACCAGCGCCGCGGCCTCTTCGGCAATGGCGCGCATCTTAGTGCCGCCGTCTGCGCGCATGTCCAGAATCGGCCGCACGTGCAGCGTGCCGACCGAGGCATGCGCATACCAGGTGCCGCGGCTGCCATGCCTGGCGAACACCTCGGTCAATGCATCGGTGTATTCGGCCAGGTGCTCGAGCGGCACGGCACAGTCCTCGATGAAGCTCACAGGCTTGCCGTCGCCCTTCAGGCTCATCATGATGTTGAGGCCGGCCTTGCGCACTTCCCACAGGTTTTTCTGTCGCGCGTCGTCGGGCATTTCGACCACGCTGCCGGGCAGGCCGAGGTCGCCCATCAGCTCGACCAGCTGCTTAAGCCGCGGCAGCAGCCCGGCCTTTTCGGCGCCGGCAAACTCGACCAGCAAAATGGCCGCCGGCTTGCCGATGAGTGCGGTCTCCACGGTCGGCTTGAAGGCCGGGTTGGCAAGGCTGAGCTCGATCATCGTGCGGTCGACCAGCTCCACCGCCGTGGGGCCCAGCTTCACGATGTGCTGCGCCGCGTCCATGGCCGAATGAAAGGTCGGAAAGTTCACGATGCCCAGCACCTTGGCGCGCGGCAGCGGCGCCAGCTTGAGCGTGAGGCTCCTGGTGTAGGCCAGCGTACCTTCGGCGCCGATCAAGAGGTGCGCAAGGTTCACGCTGCCGTCGGCGGTGTAGGGGCGCTCGTTCTGGTTGTCGAAGATGTCGAGGTTGTAGCCGGCCACCCGGCGCAGCACCTTGGGCCAGTGGGCGTGGATCTGCTCGCGATGCTCCACCGCCAGCCCGTGCACGAATTGCGCGATGCCGGCCGCGCGCGCGCCCAGCCTCGCCTGCGGCCCGAACTCCACCAGTTCGCCGCTCGAAAGCCACGCGCTCACCCCCAGCACGTTGTGCACCATGTTGCCGTAGGCGATGGAGCGCGAACCGCAGGAGTTGTTGCCCGCCATGCCGCCCAGCGTGGCCTGCGCGCTGGTCGACACATCGACCGGATACCAGAGGCCATGCGGCTTGAGCTGCGCGTTCAGGTGGTCCAGCACCAGGCCGGGTTCGACGGTGGCGGTGCCCTCCTCCACGTTCACGTCGAGCACGCGGCGGAAATGCTTGCTGTTGTCGATCACCAGCGCGGCGCCGGTGGTCTGGCCGCACTGGCTGGTGCCGCCGCCGCGGGCGAGCACAGGCACCTTCAGGTCGCGCGCAATGTCGATGGCAGTGGCAATGTCTTGCTCATTGGTCGGCACGAACGCGCCGACAGGCGTGATCTGGTAGATCGACGCATCGGTGGCGTAGCGCCCGCGCGACCCGTCGTCGAACAGCACCTCGCCCTGCGTTTCGGCACGCAGCCGTCGTGCAAGCGCATCGCAAGTCTCGTTGGGTGGAAGAACGGTTCCGGCGGGCTGGATGTGGCTGGCGGGATCGACGCGCATGGTGTGGCTCAGCTCGCTTTGTGGACCTGGGGATAGATTTCGCCGGCGCGCATCAGCTCCAGCACCGTGTCGCGCTTGCGCATCAGGTGCGCGACCATCACCTTGCGCATCGCTGGTGCGTCGCGTGCGGCCAGCGCGCCGACCATCTGCTCGTGCTCTTCGACCGCATGCTTCCACTTGGCCTCGTTCTGGTTGGTTCGAAAGCGCAGCGACTGCACGCGGGCGTTGATCGAGCGGTAGGTGCTGGCCAGCACCGGGTTGCCCGCGGCCTCGTTGATGGCTGTGTGGATGCGCGCGTTGAGGCGGTAGTAGCCCGAGAGGTCGCGCCGCGCGAAGCAGGCCATCATTTCGTAATGCAGTGCGCGCACCTCGGCCAGTTGCTCGTCGGTGATGCGCTTGGCCGCCAGCTCGCCCGACATGCCTTCGAGCATGGCCAGCACCTCGAAGGTGTCGAGCACGTCGGCTTCGGTGAGCTTCACCGCCACGGCGCCGCGGTTGGGCAACAGGTCCACCAGCCCTTCGGCCCCGAGCAGCTTGATGGCCTCGCGCAACGGTGTGCGCGACACGCGCAGCTGGAGGCAGAGCTCGCGTTCGTTGAGCTTGGCGCCCGGTGCGATGTGCCCTTCGACCAGCATCGTGCGCAGGCGCGAAGCCACCTGGTCGTGCAGCGCGAGGCGCGAGATTTCAATGATGTCTGCGGTCATGTCTGTTTCCCTTGAATGCATTTTGAATGCAAAAACCTACACCTGCAATCCTGACATTTAAGGGTAAACCTTCATGCCATATTCAATTTTGAATGCAAAACTGAACGCGAAAGGACCGCCATGCTGCAACTCGACATCCATCCCACCGGCCGCCACTTCCTCCAGATTCCCGGCCCGAGCCCGGTGCCCGACCGCATCCTGCGGGCCATGAGCCTGCCGACCATCGACCACCGCGGGCCCGAGTTCGGCGCGCTGGGTCTCAAGGTGCTCGGCGGCATCAGGCAGATCTTCAAGACAAAGCACCCGGTCGCGATCTACCCCGCTTCCGGCACGGGTGCATGGGAGGCCGCGCTCGCCAACACGCTGAGTCCGGGCGACCATGTGCTGATGTTCGAAACCGGCCACTTCGCATCGCTGTGGCAGAAGATGGCCGCGCGGCTTGGCCTTTCCACCGAATTCCTCGCCTGGACGGGCAAGGACGAGCACCTGCCCGCCGCGCCCGGCTGGCGACGCGGCGTGCAGGCCGACCTGATCGAGGCCCGTCTGCGCAAGGACACCGAAAGGAAGATCAAGGCCGTGTGCGTGGTGCACAACGAAACCTCCACCGGCGTGACCTCCGACATCGCTTCGGTGCGCAAGGCGATCGATGCGGCGGGGCACCCGGCGCTGCTGATGGTCGACAGCATCTCGGGCTTGGCGAGTGCCGATTTCCGGCACGACGAGTGGGGTGTGGACGTCACCATCAGCGGCTCGCAAAAGGGTTTGATGCTGCCGCCCGGCATCAGCTTCAACGCGCTCTCGCCGCGTGCGCTCGAAGCCTCGAAAACCGCCAGGCTGCCGCGCGCCTTCTGGGCCTGGGACGAGATCGTGGAGATGAACAAGGACGGCTACTGGCCCTACACGCCCAACACCAACCTGCTCTACGGCCTCTCGGAATCGCTCGACATGCTGCTCGGCGAAGGACTGGACAACGTGTTTGCGCGCCACCAGCGCTGGGCTGCCGGCGTGCGCGCGGCGGTCAACGCCTGGGGCCTGCCGATCCAATGCGCCGACCCGGCGGTGTACTCGCCCGTGCTCACCGGCGTGATCACGCCTGAAGGCGTCGATGCCGACGCGCTGCGCCGCCTGATTCACCAGCGCTTCGATCTTTCGCTGGGCACCGGCCTCGGCAAGCTCAAGGGCCGCATGTTCCGCATGGGCCATCTGGGCGACAGCAACGACCTGACGCTGGTCGCCATGGTGGCGGGCGTCGAAATGGGCATGAAGCTCGCGGGCATCAAGCTGGCAGGCAGCGGCGTGCACGCGGCCATGGACCACTTCGCGAGCCACGCCGCATCCCCGGCACTGCAAAACGCCGCGTAGCGCACGAACCTGTTCACACCCGGCCGCAACGCGTCGCTCGAACGGCGCGGCGGCCGACACCCTTGCCTGACGTCCAGTCAGGCACGCATCGGACCCACCACACACTGGAGACAAAGATGATGCAGAGACGTTCGCTGATTCAAGCCGCGGGTGCCGCGGCCGCCACGCTGGGTGTGCCCCGGCTCTTTGCGCAGGAGTGGCCCAGCGGGCCGGTGCGCATCGTGGTGGGGTTTCCGCCGGGAGGGGGCACCGATGCGCTTGCGCGCGTGGTGGCGCAAAAGCTCACGACGATGTGGAACCAGCAGGTCATCGTCGAGAACAAGGGCGGCGTAGCGGGCGTGCTGGCGGCCGAATACGTCTCGCAGCAGCCCAGCGACGGCAGCACGCTGCTCATGGCGCACATCAACAGCCACGCGCTCGCGCCCAGCCTGCAGCCCAAGCTGCGCTACAGCGTGGAGCGCGACTTCGTGCCGATCGTGCTCGTGGGTGTCACGCCCAACCTGCTGATTGCCAGCCCGGCGCAAAAGGCGCTCACGGTGAACGACATCGTGGCCGCCTGCAAGGCATCGCCGGGCACGGTGAGCTTCGGCTCCGCGGGCGCCGGCTCGGCGCAGCACCTGGCGCTTGAAATGTTCAAGCTGCAGGCCAAGGTGGATGCGCTGCATGTGCCGTACAAAGGCAGCGGCCCGCTCTTGGCCGACCTGATGGGCGGCCAGATCCAATACAGCTTCGAGACCATGACCGCAGCCACGCCGCACGTAAAAAGCGGCCGCGTCCTTGCCGTGGCGCAGACCCGAGCCAAACGAGCCAAGGGCCACCCCAACGTTCCCACCATGCAGGAGCAGGGCTTCGCCGGTTTCGAGGCCACCACCTGGTACGGCCTGGCAGGCCCCGGCAAGCTGCCGGCGAGTGTGGCCGAGAAGGTGAATCGCGATGTCAACACGGTGCTCGCGATGCCCGACGTGCAGGAAAAGCTCGACACCTATGGCGCGGAAGACGGTGGCGGCTCGCAAGACAAGTTCAAGCAGTTCATCGCCACTGAAATTGCCAAGTGGGCCAAGGTGGTGAAGGATGGCAAGGTGCATGTGGACACTTGACGTGGTGCCTCTTCGGGGTTCCCGGGCTTAGGGATTCGGGGCGGCGCACCAGCAGCGTGCCCCAGTGCACAGGGCATCGGGTGCTCCCCGCAGCGAAATAAAGGAGGAGCCGAAGGCGGGGGACATTCGCGGAGGAGAGTACCCGGTGGCCTTTGCACAAGCCCCGAACGCAACTGACAAAATCGCCAAATGAATTCACCAATGACAGCCCTCGCTGATGCGCTCGTTGCCGCGCGCCAATCCAACCGCACACTCGACGCTGCGCCCTTGGCCGACGCGCTCCAAGATGCAGCGCAAGCCTACGAAGTGCAGGACGCAGTCGCTTCCGCACTTGGTTGGTTCAAATCCGGCGAGGTGCCGGGCTGCTGGAAATCCGGCGGCGGCTCGCGCAGCGCAACGCTCACGCATGCGCCGCTGCCTCCACACGGCGTGCGCACGAGTCCGGCGGACTTCGGTGACCTCGTCTTTCACGCACCCGGCATAGAGGCCGAAATCGCATTGCGGCTCGGGCAGGACGTAACGCCTGCCATGGCCGCGAAGCTCGACCACGGCGATGCGGCTTCGCTGATCGATGCCATGGCGGTCTCGGTGGAGATTGTCGATTCACGCTGGCAAGACCTGGCCGCCACGCCCGCCCTTCTGCGCCTTGCCGATTCGCAAGTGCACGGCGCACTGGTGCTCGGCGAATGGCAACCCTATGCGGTGGTCGACTGGGCTTCGCAACACTGCGAAACCAAAGTCGGCAATTCGGAAACGGTGGTGCGCGAAGGCACTCATCCGCTGGCCGACCCGGCGTGGCTGCTGCCCATATGGCTGCGCCACATCACGCGACACGGGCAAACCGCGCCGGCCGGCACTGTCGTCACCACGGGCTCTTGGGTCGGCATCGTGCCTTGCCGGCGGGGCGATCAGGTAACCGCGGAATTTGCGGGCATCGGCTCGGTCCGCTTGATCGTGTAGCGCCCTCCTCCCACGCCCGAGCACGCCACCAGAAAGTCGAGCACCGCGCGCACGCGCGCTGGCAAGGTGCCGGCCTTGCCGATGTACACCGCGTGGATCGGCTCCACCTCGGCGGGGTTGAATTCCTGCAGCAGCGGCACCAGTCGGCCCGCATCGATGTCGTGCTGGATGTGATACAGCGACAGCCGAGCCACGCCCGCGCCGGCAATGGCCAGTTGCCGCAGGGTTTCGCCATCGCCCGCGCGCACCGGCCCGGCCACGGGCAACGAGATCATTCGCCCATCGACCCGCAACGGCCAATCAGGCGTATTGCGCCGGTAGCTCCAGCCCAGCCTGTTGTGCGCTTCCAGTTCCTGCTGCGTGCGCGGCGTGCCGTACTTGGCAAGGTAATCGGGCGAGGCCACGATGGCCTGGCTGGTTTCGCCCAAGCGCCGTGCCACCAGGTCTGACGACGGCAGTTGGCCCCAGCGGATTGCGATGTCCGCGCGCTCGTCCATCAGGTCGACGATGCGGTCGGTCAGCGCAATGTCCAGCGTGATCTGCGGATGCAGCTCGAGCAGGCGCGGAACCAGCGGTACCAGCTTGTGGTGCCCGAAAGACACGCTGGCGTTGATGCTCACCCGCCCGCGCGGCGCGGCGCCCGCGGCGGCGCAGCGCTCGGCCTCGTCCATGTCGGCCAGCACGCGCGTGCTGCGCTCGTAGAAATGCAGGCCTTCGGGCGTGAGCTGCAGCTTGCGCGTGGAGCGATGCACCAGCTGAATGCCCAGGCGCAATTCGAGCCGCGCGACGAGCTTGCTCACCGCGGAAGGCGTCATGTCGAGCAGGCGCGCCGCGGCGGAAAAGCCGCCGGATTCGACCACCTGTACGAAGGCTTCCATTTCACCGGAGCGGTTCACATCGATACGCGGCATGGCGGTTCCTCGGCTCTCAGCTGTGACTTCAATTCACAAGTCTATGTACAGGCGGCATTCTAGTCATCCATGGGGATAACCCGCACAGTAGAGCCATCATGCCAATTGCTCTACTCGCCCTTACCGCCGGTGCCTTCGGAATAGGCACTACCGAATTCGTCATCATGGGCCTGCTGATGCAGGTTTCGGCGGATCTTCATGTCTCCATCACCGCCGCCGGCTTACTGATCTCGGGCTATGCGCTCGGCGTTGCGGTCGGCGCGCCCATGCTCACCATTGCCACCCGCAAGCTGCCGCGCAAGACCGTGCTGCTCGCGCTGATGGCGATCTTCACGCTCGGCAACCTGGCCTGCGCGCTCGCGCCCAACTACGAGCTGCTGATGGCCGCGCGCGTGATCACATCGCTCGCGCATGGCACCTTCTTCGGCGTGGGCTCGGTCGTGGCCACGGGCCTCGTGGCGCCGGAACGCCGCGCCTCGGCCATCGCCATCATGTTCACCGGGCTGACTGCCGCCACGCTGCTCGGCGTGCCGGCCGGTGCCTGGCTGGGGCTGCAGTATGGCTGGCGCGCCACCTTCTGGGCCGTGACGTTGATCGGCGTGCTGGCCTTTGCGGTGCTTGCGCTGTTCGTGCCTCGCGTCGAGGGCGAGACCAAGCCGGCGCCGCTGCGCGACGAGCTTGCGGTGCTCGCACGGCCCCAGGTGCTGCTGGGCCTGGCAATGACTGTGCTCGGCTTTGCGGGCGTGTTCGTGGTGTTCACCTACATCCAGCCCTTGCTGACGCAAGTCACCGGCCTGCCTGAATCGGCGGTGTCGCCGATCTTGCTGGTGTTCGGCGGCGGCCTTGCGGTGGGCAACATCCTGGGCGGCAAGCTGGCCGACCGCGCAACGATGCCCGCCGTGCTCGGCACGCTGGTGGCATTGGCCGCCGTGCTCGGCGCGATGCAGTTCACCATCGGCACGCCGTTCACCGCCGTGGTGTTCGTCGGCCTGCTCGGCATCGCTTCCTTCGCGACGGTGGCGCCGATGCAGCTGCGCGTGCTCGAGAAGGCCTCGGGTGCCGGGCAGAACCTGGCCTCGAGCCTCAACATTGCGGCCTTCAACCTCGGCAACGCACTCGGCGCATGGGCCGGCGGCGCGGTCATCGACCACGGACCTGGCCTGCGCTCTCTCGGCTGGGTGGCTGCGCTGCTCACGCTCGTGGGCTTGGTGATCGCACTCTGGAGCCGCTCGCTCGACCGGCGCGAGAGCAACAACGGCGCTCCGGCCGACTGCGCCTCTTCGGCGCAAGCCTGAACCCCAACTCAACGACAACAACAAGGCAAGGACACCATCATGGAACAACGCTTTCTCGGCCGCTCCGGCTTCAAGGTCCCCGCACTCGGCTTCGGCGCCGGCACTTTCGGCGGGCAAGGCCCACTCTTCAGTGCCTGGGGCAACACCGACGTCGAGGGCGCGCGCGGCATCGTCGACCTGGCGCTCGATGCCGGTGTGACGCTGTTCGACACGGCCGACGTGTATTCGAGCGGCGCATCGGAATCGATACTCGGCGCCGCGCTCAAGGGCCGGCGCGACAAGGCCATCATCTCGACCAAGCTCTCGCTGCGCGCGGGCGACGGGCCGAACGACGTCGGTGCCTCGCGCCATCATCTCATCGCCGCAACGGAGGCCGCGCTCAAGCGCCTGGACACCGACTACATCGACATCCTGCAGCTGCACGCCTTCGATGCGATGACGCCGGTCGAGATGGTGCTCGACACGCTCGACGACCTGGTGCGCGCGGGCAAGGTACGGCTCATCGGCGCGTCCAACTTCTCGGGCTGGCAGCTGATGAAGTCGCTTGCCGCTTCCGACCGGCTCGGGCTGCAGCGCTTCGTGGCCAACCAGACCTACTACTCCCTCATCGGCCGCGACTACGAGTTCGAACTGATGCCGCTCGGCATGGACCAGGGCCTGGGTGCCATCGTCTGGAGCCCACTCGGCTGGGGCCGCCTCACCGGCAAGGTGCGGCGCGGCCAGCCGCTGCCCGCGGGCAGCCGCCTGCATGAAACCGCCGGCTTCGCACCGCCCGTGGACGACGAGCGCCTGTACCGCGTGGTCGATGCCATGGACCAAGTCGCCGAGGAAACCGGCAAGACGCTGCCGCAGATTGCGCTCAACTGGCTGCTGCAGCGGCCCACCGTGTCGAGCGTGCTGATCGGTGCGCGCAACGAAGAGCAGTTCAAGCAGAACCTTGGCGCGCTCGGCTGGCAGCTCAGCGCGGAGCAGATCAAGCGGCTCGATGCGGCCAGCGCCGTGACGCCGCCCTACCCTTACTACCCGTACTGGAACGGGCAGTTCGCCGAGCGCAGCCCTGTGGCGGTGTGAGCCGGCCGAGGTAGATGAACGCCTAGGCGAGTGCAGCGTCGACAGAGCGCTCATTCGCCACCGTGCCACTGAGCTGGTCCACCAGCCGGTCGACTTCCTGCTCGGCCATGCGAAGCGATTGCGCGAGCTCCTCGCCGCCGAATTCGTCGGACTCCACCGCGGCTTCGTACACATCGGTAATGCCGATGTAGCCGAACACGGAACGCACCGAGCGTTCAGTGTGGTTCAGGTGCGCGATGCGTCCGCCCGGACCATAGCCGTGGTCGCCGCGCGCACCGAGCAGCACCATGCGCTTGCCCGCATCCGCAAGCATCGGCCAGTACGGTACGGCGCCGCGCGCCCGGTCGAAGCCAAAGGTGCGGCCCACGCGCACGATGTTGTCGATGTAGGCCTTGAACTGCGCGGGCACGCTGAAGTTGTACATCGGCAAGCCCACCACGATCACGTCGGCGGCAACCAACTGGTCGACGAGCCGTTCGCTCTCGGCCAGTGCCTCGGCCATCCAGGGCTCACGCTCGGCAGGCGGAGTGAAAGCCGCATGAATCCAGCGGCCGTTGACGTGTGCCGGCGGGTGCTGGCCCACGTCGAGGTAGTCGATGCGATCGTTCGGGCGGGCCTGGCGCCAACGCTCGACAAAGCGCGCGGAAAGCCGGCGCGTGTGCGAGCCGTGAGGGTCGATGCCTGAAAGCCCGGGGCGGGCGCTGGTGTCGATATGGAGAAGGTTCATGGTCGTCAATGAGTGAGTTGATCTGCTCTGTCTGATGCGTTCAAAATGACTGCACAGGCCTTTAATCTAGATACGACGACAGACTTCTACAAACGATCATTTCTCCATCAATGAATGAAATCAGCTCACCCGTTCGCCGACCGCGCAGCTTGCCACCCCTGCTCTCGCTGCGGGCATTCGAAGCGGCGGCCGCGCACCTGAGCTTCCAGCGTGCGGCACACGAGCTTTCCGTGACGCCATCGGCCATCAGCCACCAGGTGCGCGCGCTCGAAGAAACGCTCGGCCGGCCGCTGTTTCGCCGGCTCACGCGGCAGCTGGCTTTGACACCCGCGGGCCAGCGGCTTTTCGACGACCTGCGCGCGGGCTTCGACGCGCTTGAAGCCGGAATCGAAAGGTTGCGCCAGCCTGCCGCACTGCAGGCCGTCACGCTCACCACCAACACCGCCTTCGCCGCCCGTTGGGTGCTGCCGCGCATGGCCGGCTTTCGCAAGGCGTGCCCCGGCATCGAGCTGCGGCTGCATGCCAGCGACACCCTGGTCGACCTGGCGCGCGGCGATGCCGATATTGCGGTGCGCTCCGGCAGCGGCAATTGGCCCGGGCTCGCGGTGAGCGAGCTGATGGCCGAGCAGTACGCGCCGCTGTGCAGCCCGATGCTCGGCCTGAAGCGCGCGAGCGAGCTGCCGAAGCACCAGCTGATTCACGCCGACTGGCAACCCGGCGCGGCGGCGCCCGCAACCTGGCCGCGTTGGTTTCGCGAGGCCGGCATTGCACCGCCGCGGGGCCAATCGATGAAGGCCACGGGCCTGTCGTTCTCCGACGAAACCCACGCCATCCTCGCCGCCCTCGCGGGCCATGGTGTGGCGCTGCTCAGCCTCACACTCGCGGCCGAAGAGCTTCGCAGCGGCGCGCTGGTGCAACCCTTCGGGCCCGCGCTCGATACCGGAAGCTACTTTCTCGCGACGGCGCACGGACGCGAAAATGAACCGGCGATTCGCGGCGTCTGGGACTGGATCGCGTCGCAGGCCGCGGCCCCTGCTTGATGCAGCCTCACATACCTGAAAGGCACCCAGCCGGCGGCCTGAAAGCTTCAGCGCAGCGGCAGCTCGATGCAGCCTGCAAGCGGCACCGCGGTGACGCGTTCGCTGCTCGCAACGACGACGGCGCGGCCGGGCTGCGCGGCGCGGCGGGCCAGCGCATTCCACAGGTGATGAATCGATCGGGCATCGAGCGCACCCGTAGGCTCGTCGAGCAGCACCAGCGGACGTCCCGATGCCAGTGCTGCCGCCAGCCACACCTTGCGCTTCGAGCCGGTCGAGAGCATGTACATCGGTTTCTCGAGATGCGGGGTCAGTGCAAAGCCTTCGACGAGGGCTTGCCATGAAGCCTCATCGAAACCCGCATCACCTTCGCTGAGCGTTGCCGTGCATGCGTGGGCGGTGACCTGGTCGAAGGCTTCCGTCGTTGGGTCGCAGAAGAAGACGTTCCGGCGATAGGCATCGGGTGCGAGGTCGAGCCGCGCGCCCACTGCCGTCAGCCGCCCGGTCGCAGCCAGCGCGCCGGCCATCACGCGAAGCAAGGTGGACTTTCCGGTGCCGGTGTCGCCATACAGCAGCGTGACGCCCTCCCCAATGGCCACGGACCAACCGGACGCCAGCGCGGGCTGGTCCGGATATGCGAAGCCCAGGTCCTGAAGTTGAAGGATCGAGGGAGAAGTGGAAGGATTCATGCCCCGGTTGTAGCCGCAAACGATCAAGCCGCCCGCAACTGCTCCCGCAACTTCTGCCCGATCTCGGGCCGCTCGAGAAACGGGTCCGCGGGATTCTTGACCGCCACGATGTTCTCCATGCGGCTGCGCACATTGCCCAGTGCCTTCGGATGGCTGAACACATAGAACTGGTTGTCGCTGATGGCCTCGAACACCTTCGACGCCACCTCTGCCGCCGTGATCTTGCCGCTGCTCACCGCCTTGTTGCTCATGGCCTGGCCGATCAGCTGGCTCTTGGTGAGCTCGGTCTCCTTCGGCGCATTCGGGCGATTGCGCTCGCTGCTCGTGATGCCCGTGGGCACGAAGTAGGGGCACAGCAGGCTCGCGCCGATCTGGTCGGTGACCAGGTTCAGGTCCTGGTAAAGCGTTTCGGTCAGGCTCACCACCGCGGCCTTGGCCGCGTTGTAGATGCCCATGTTGGGCGGCGTGAGCAGGCCCGCCATGCTGGCCGTGTTGGTGATGTGGCCGCGGTAGCCCGGGTCCTTGGCGGCGGCTTCGAGCATCATCGGCGTGAACAGGCGCACGCCGTGAATCACGCCCCACAAGTCGACGCCCAGCACCCATTCCCAATCGGCCACGGTGTTTTCCCACACCAGGCCGCCCGCGCCCACGCCCGCGTTGTTGAACACGAAGTGCGGCGCGCCGAAGCGTTCTTTCACCGCAAGGGCCAGCGCCTCCATCTGCGCCGCGTCGGACACGTCGACCTTGCGGGCCAGCACCTGCGCGCCGGCGGCTTCCATCTCGGCCTGGGCCTTGTCGAGCGCGTCTTGCTGCACATCGACCAGCACCAGGTTCATGCCGCGCGCGGCTCCGATGCGTGCGCACTCCAGCCCAAAGCCCGAGCCTGCGCCGGTGAGTACGGCCGTCTTGCCCTTGAAGTCCTGAATCATTTGCCGGTGTCCTTCTTGCGTTGAAAGTTTGTCTCTGACTGACGTTGATGCGGCAATTGAAATACGAAAAGCGCTGCGGCGCAGTCACGAAGGTGCCCCGCGCAACAAGCTTTCAGGCTTCGGCTTGCTTCAGCACGTAGCCGATGCGCGGAAAATGCACGTGCACCGTGCCCACGCGCTCGTGGCTGCGCTCCAGCGTGTAGTGCGTGCGCGTGGCGGCGACCAGCGTGCCGGGTGTTTCCTCGAGGCCGAAGCTCTCGGCGCGAACCGTGACGGCGCTTCCCAGCGGAATGCCGTGGTCGTCCTGGAAGGTGCTGTCCGTCAGCAGCGTGTGCGGCGTTGCGGCCTTGGCAATGGCAATGGCCTCGTCGGGGTTCGATTTTTCAGGCGCGCCGTGGCCGATGGCGGCCATGCGGTCCATCCAGTCGACCACGGCGGGCGTAAGGTCGAGAATGCCCCGCACCGAGTCGATGCGGCGCGTGTACCAGAGCGGGTGGTACGCCGAAAAATCGGCAATGCACGGCACGCCGCCCAGCAGGTACGGCTTGTCGTCGAGCATGTCGGACAGGCGGCGCAGGTAAGACTTGTACGCACTGGTCGCGTCGGCCGGGCGCAGCCGCGTCATGTTGCCGGTACTCATCTTCGCGCGGTCTTCGCCGAAAGCCTTGACCGCCTCGGGCGGCGCCTTGGCAAACACCTCGGCCACGCCGCGTGGCTGCAGGTTCCAGGCCATCGCGGCCCAGAACAGCGTGGTGTCGGCCCACTGCGAGAGGATGCGCGACATGCCCTTTTCGGGCTCCGGGTAGAGCGTGGCTTCGGGCTGGAGATGCTCCAGCACATCGGCGATGAGTGCGCTGTCGCAGTAGATGTCGGCGCCGATCTGCAGGAACGGCGTCTTGCGATAACCGCCGGTGAGTATTCCCACCTCGGGCTTGGGCATGATGGCCGGGATGAGGACGGACTTCCACGGCAGCTTCTTGGCGCCGAGGATGAGCCGCACCTTCTCGGAAAACGGCGAAGTGTTGTAGTGGTGGAGGATGAGTTCGGCCATCGGCGTCCTTGTATTCTTTCTTTGAATTGTTTGCGGAAGCTGCGATCAACGAGGGCTGGCGCGCTCGATGATCGAATCGAAATCGGTGCCCGCGCCCAGCGTGCCGAATGCGTTGCCCCAATCGCCGCCCAGGCGCGATGCGCAAAACGCGCCTACAACCGCGGGCGGCGCGGTCTGCGCAAGCAACGCAGCTTGCACCGCCAGGGCCACGTCCTGTGCCAGACGGCGCGCCTCGGTTTCGGAGGCCATCGCCTCGATGCGTGCAGGCAGCGCTTCGGCCAGCCGGTCGAGCGCGGCGTGCTGGCCGCGTGCAGGCGCCAGCTCTTGGGCGAGGGCCGCTACCGCATCGCCCTTGCGCAGGCCGCGCAGCATGTCGAGCGCCATGATGTTGCCCGCGCCTTCCCAGATCGAGTTGAGCGGCATCTCGCGGTAGATGCGGGCCATGGTGCCTTCGCCGCCCTCCTCCACATAGCCGTTGCCGCCCAGGCATTCCATGGTCTCTTGCGCAAAGTGGCTGCCGCGCTTGCAGATCCAGAACTTGGCGACCGGTGTGAGCAGGCGCGCCATCAGGCGCTCATGTTGGTCGCCCTGGTGGTCGAAGGCGCGGGCCAGGCGAATCGCCAGCGCGGTCGAGGCTTCGCTTTCGAGCGCGAGGTCGGCCAGCACGTTCTTCATGAGCGGCTGCTCGACCAGCGGCTTGCCGAAGGCGGTGCGCTGCACGGTGTGATGGATGGCCAGGCTCAGCGCCTGGCGCATCAGCCCACTGGTGCCAAGCGCGCAGTCGAGCCGCGTCATCGTGCCCATCTCGAGAATCTGCGGAATGCCTCGGCCCTCTTCGCCCACGAGCCAGGCGCTGGCGCCATGGAACTCGACCTCCGAGCTTGCGTTGGCCTTGTTGCCGAGCTTGTCCTTCAGCCGCTGGATGTGGATGGCGTTGCGCGTGCCTTCGCCCATCCACTCCGGCAGCACGCGCGGCAGGAAGAAGCAGCTCAGCCCGGCAGGCGCCTGCGCCAGCACCAGGAAGGCGTCGCACATCGGCGCCGAGAAGAACCATTTGTGCCCTGTAATGGCGTAGCGTTCGCCCCAGGCGTCGCCGCCTTCGCGCACGGCGCGGGTGGTGTTGGCCCGCACGTCGGAGCCGCCCTGCTTCTCGGTCATGCCCATGCCCATGGTCACGCCGGGTTTGTCCTTGAAGGACTTGAGCACCGGGTCGTACCAGAGACTGCCGAGCTTCGGGCCCCAGTCGGCATACACGGCCGCATTGCCGCGCAGCGCGGGCGTGGCCGCGTACGTCATCGAGATTGGGCAAAGGACCGATGGCTCCAGCTCGGTGAAGAGCATGAAACCGGTGGCGCGCTGCACGTGCGGCGAAGCCGAAGTGCCGTTCCAGGGCGTGCCATGCAGGCCCGCGCCGACCGCGGCCTTCATCAGCGCGTGGTAGCTCGGATGGAACTCCACCTCGTCGATGCGCCGGCCGAAGCGGTCGTGCGTATGCAACTCGGGCGGGCGGGTGTTGGCGAGCCGCGCATGCGTCTGCATGCCGGCCGAGCCGAGGGTGGCACCCAGTTCATTCAGTGGTGCCAGCTGAAGCGATGGCGCATTGAACTTCAACGCATCGCGCAGGGGCCTGTTGGTTTCGAAGAGGTTGTAGTCCACCAGCGGTGCGGGCTGGTTGAATACCTCGTGCGTCGTTTCCATAACCGGCCTCCTTGCCGTGCGTTCAGTTCATCATCAGATCAGCTTGACCAGTTGCTTGCCGAAATTCTTGCCTTTGAGCAAACCCAGGAAGGCGTCAGGGGCGGACTCGATGCCCTGCGCAATCGACTCACGCGGCTTGAGCTTGCCGGCGGCCACCAGCGCGCCGAGCTCGGCCAAGGCCTCGGGCCACACTTCCATGTGCTCGCTGACGATGAAGCCTTCGATCTTCATGCGGTTGATGAGGATCAGCGCCGGGTTCGCGAGCGGCAGCGGCTGGCCGTCGTAGCCCGCGATCATTCCGCACAGTGCCACGCGCGCAAAGGCATTGGCGCGCAGCAGCACGGCGTCGAAGATATAGCCGCCCACGTTCTCGAAGTAGCCGTCGATGCCGTTCGGGCAGGCTTCCTTGAGCGCGGCGCTCATGCTCTTCACATCGGGGTGCTGGCGGTAGTCGATGCAGGCGTCGAAGCCCAGTTCGTCGGTCACGTACTTGCACTTGTCGGGGCCGCCCGCTATGCCGACGACCCGGCAGCCGCGCGCCTTGGCCAGCGCGCCGAACGCGCTGCCCACTGCGCCGCTGGCGGCGGTAACCACCATCGTCTCGCCGGCCTTCGGGGCAATGATCTTTACCAGCCCATACCAGGCCGTGACGCCCGGCATGCCGACCGCGCCGAGGTAGTGCGACAGCGGCACGCGGGTGGTGTCGACCTTCTTCAGCGCGCCGGGCTGCGATGCATCGACCACGCTGTATTCCTGCCAGCCGCCAAAGCCCACGACCTTGTCGCCGGGAGTGAACTTGGGATGCCTGCTTTCCACCACTTCACCGGCGGTGCCGCCCTGCATCACCTGGCCGAGCGGCTGGGGCTGCGCATAGCTCTTGGAGTCGTTCATGCGGCCGCGCATGTACGGGTCCAGGCTCATGTAGTGGTGGCGCACCAGCACCTGGTTCTCGGCCAGCGCCGGCGTTTCGGCGGTCACGAGCTTGAAGTTGCTGGCAACGGCTTCGCCATCGGGGCGGTTGTCGAGGTGGATCTGCTTGTTGGTGGGCATGTATGGGCTCCTGGAGATTCGTTCGGTGGTCGGTCAGTCGGTCGAAGGCGGGCGCATCGCGTTCGCGCTGGCGGGCCCTGTAGGCAGCCGGCGCTTCACGTACTTGAAGGTGCCGGTGGCATGGGCGCACACGCGTTCCTGCTCGTCGTAGATCTTGGCTTCTGTAAAAGCCAGCGTCGCGGTGCGATGAATGAGCGTGCCGCGCGCGTGCAAGGGGCCGACCGAAGGCTGCATGAAGCTGGTCTTCATCTCGATGGTGACCACGCCGGTTTCGGGCGCCACGCTGCGCGCTGCAGCCGCCATGGTGATGTCGAGCAGCGTCATGCAGGCGCCGCCGTGGGTCACGTCGAAGGTGTTCAGATGCTCGGGCTTGGCGGTGTAGACGATCTCGGACTCGCCGCCCTCGAACCTGGTGAGCTCGAAGCCCAGGTGGCGCGCGAACGGAATCTGGCTCGTGTACGAGCGGATGTTGATGTCGGTGGAGTCTTCAGTCATTACGCACCAAGCTTACGCACCAAGCACCACGCTCACACCGCCGTCCACTGCGAGCCACTGCCCCGTGATGTGCTTGCCGGCATCGCTTGCGTACAGCAGCGTCAAGCCTTTCAGGTCTTCTTCGTCGCCAAGGCGGCCGAGCGGCGCATGCGAGGCCATCTTTTCCTCGCCCAGCGACTTGATCAGGCCGGCGGCCATCTTCGTCATGAAGAAGCCGGGGCAGATCGCGTTCACGTTGATGTTGTACTTGCCCCATTCGGCGGCCAGCGTGCGCGTGAAGCCGATCACCGCCGTCTTCGAGGTGTTGTAGGCCAGCGTCTGCATCTCGGGCGGGTTGCCGTTCAGGCCCGCGATGGACGCGATGTTGATGATGCGGCCCGTCTTCTTGGGAATCATGTAGCTGTTGGCGACATGCTGCGACAGGATGAAATAGCCGCGCACGTTGAGGTTCATCACCTTGTCCCACGCCTCGACGGGGTGGCTCTCGGCCGGCGCGCCCCAGCTGGCACCCGCGTTGTTCACGAGGATGTCGATGGCGCCCATGCGCTGCAGCGTTTCATCGGCCAGGCGGCGCGTGTCTTCTTCCTTCGAGCAATCGGCGGCGATCCAGCGCGCATCGATGCCGGCCGATTGCAGCTCGGCCGCGGCCTGCTCCAGGTCTTCGGCCTTGCGCGAACTCAGCATGATCTTCGCGCCCGCCTCGCCCAGCGCATGCGCCATCTGCAGGCCAAGGCCACGCGAGCCGCCGGTGATGAGGGCGGTCTTGCCGGTAAGGTCGAACAGCTGCTTGGTGGTGCGAGGGGTCATTGGGTGTCTCCGGTTTTCAGATATTCAGTTGTGATGGCTGCTACTTGTCACCCAGCCGCGACCGCACATAAATGAGCACCACGCCCACGAGCGCAACCACCGCGCCGGGCACGGCCATCGACCAGCCGAGCGCGGGCTCTGTGCGGCCCGTGGCAATGCCCAGGATCACGACAAACAGGCCGCCGTAGATCAGGATCCAGATCCACTTCTCGAGCCGCGCGTGCGGCTTGGGTGGCTTGGGTGGCTTGGCGGGGTTGGGGGTGTTGTTGTTGGGGGCGGCGTTGGCCATCTTCAAAAAGCTTCCTCTGGCAATGCTGTACAGGTGGGATCCCGGCTTTCGACCACGTTGAGCCAGGCGCCGATTTTCGGCAGCTCGTAGTGGAAGAAATAGTCCGTGGCTCCAATCTTGCCAGCTGTTACCGCCCTCGCCTTTTGCGCGTCGATCTCGAGCGCCCGCTGCGCCACGTCCAGCCAGATCCAGGCCAGCACGGTGTGGCCGAACGCCTGCATGTACGGCACTGCGTTGGCGAGCGCATCGGCCGGGTCGCCGGTGGACCAGGCAGCCTCGGTCGCGCTGCCGATGCGCTGCAAGGCCACCTTCAGGGTCTTGGCATGCGCCGCGAGCGCCGGCACCTCGGCCGCGCGGCCAATGGTGTCGGTGATGCGGCCAGCCAGCAGCTGCAGGCCCCGCCCTTTTTCCATCAGCACCTTGCGGCCCAGCAGGTCGGCCGCCTGGATGCCGTGGGTGCCCTCGTGGATCATGTTCAGGCGGTTGTCGCGCCAGTATTGCTCCACCGGAAAGTCGCGCGTGTAGCCGTAGCCGCCGTGCACCTGGATGGCCAGCGAGTTGGCGTCAAGGCACCATTCGCTGGGCCAGCTCTTGGCAATGGGCGTGAGCACCTCGAGCAACAGGCGCGCGTCGTCCGCGGCCTGCGCGTTGCCTGTTTTCTGCTCGTCGACCAGGCGGGCGCAATACAGTTCCAGCGCCAGGGCGCCTTCGCAGTACGCCTTCTGCGCGAGCAGCATGCGGCGCACGTCGGCGTGCTCGATGATGCGAACCTGCGGGCTGGCCGAGTCTTTTGCGACTGCGGTGCCGGGCTGTTCCGCCTTCTTGACGAGCCGGCCTTGCGGCCGGGTCTTCGCATACTCGAGCGACGCGTAGTAGCCGGCCATGCCCAGCATGGTGGCGGCCGTGCCGACGCCGATGCGCGCCTCGTTCATCATGTGGAACATGCAGTGCAGGCCCTTACCGGGCTCGCCGACCAGGTAACCCACCGCACCCGCCTTGCCGCCGACCGGGTACTTGCCCTCGCCGAAGTTCAGCAGCGTGTTGGTGGTGCCGCGCCAGCCGAGCTTGTGGTTGAGGCCCGCGAGCGCCACGTCGTTGCGCTCGCCGGTCAGCTCGCCGT
The DNA here is from genome assembly GCF_003984625.1 of Variovorax sp. DXTD-1. Taxonomy (GTDB): domain Bacteria; phylum Pseudomonadota; class Gammaproteobacteria; order Burkholderiales; family Burkholderiaceae_C; genus Variovorax. The sequence goes on from NZ_RWKH01000004.1 coordinate 58,842, forward strand.
TCGTGTTCACCATGCGCTTGGGCACGATGAACAGCGAGATGCCGCGCGTGCCCGGCACCAGCTTGCCGTTGGCATCCGGGATCTTGGCGAGCACGATGTGCACGATGTTCTCGGTCAGTTCGTGGTCGCCGGCCGAGATCCACATCTTGTTGCCCGTGAGCCGATAGCGCGGCCCGAGCGGATCATTCTGATAGTCGTCACCATCGGGCACCGCACGCGTGGCCACGTCGCTCAGCGACGAGCCGGCCTGCGGCTCGGAGAGGCACATGGTGCCCGCCCAGCGGCCCGAAAATTCGTTCTTCGCAAACACCTCTTTCTGCATCTCGGTGCCGTGCACCATCAGCAGGTTGGCATTGCCGCTCGTCAGCATGTTCGAGCCGATGCTCACCGACGCCATGGCGAAGAAGCTGTTGGCCGCGGCCTGCAGCGTGTAAGGCAGCTGCATGCCGCCGATGTCGTAGTCCTGCGCCGCGCTCATCATTCCCGACTCGACGAAGGCCTTGTGCGCATCGTGCGTGGCTTGCGGCAAGACGACCTTCTCGCCGTCGAAGTGCGGCTCCTGCGTATCGACGATGCGATTGGCCGGCGCGTACTTTTCACGTGCGATGCGTTCGCAGGTGTCGAGCACCGCGTCGAAGGTTTCGCGCGAATGGTCGGCAAAACGCTCGCGCTGGCTCAGCGATTCCGCGTCGAGCCAGTCGTAGAGCAGGAAGTCGAGGGTGGGACGCAGGCTCATGATCGGATCTCGATGTTGAGGCTACCGGCTTTGACCGGTAGCGCTCGTCGGCCGGCGGAGCCAGGCCCGTTCGTGAAACACCGCGGAACCGGCTTTGCCGGGCCGCCGGTGTTGCCCCCGGAAGGGGGTTGGCGGAGGCGACACGCAGTGCGCCGCAGACTGGGGGAGAGTCAAATGATTTCGAAGACGCCCGCTGCACCCATGCCGCCGCCAATGCACATCGTGACCAGCACTTTCTTCGCGCCGCGGCGCTTGCCTTCGATGAGCGCGTGGCCCGTCAGGCGCTGTCCGCTCACGCCGTACGGGTGGCCCACGGCGATGGCGCCGCCGTCCACGTTCAGGCGGTCGCCCGGAATGCCGAGCTTGTCGCGGCAGTAGATCACCTGCACGGCGAAGGCTTCGTTCAGTTCCCACAGGTCGATGTCGTTGACCGTGAGGCCCAGGCGCTTGAGCACCTTCGGAATCGCGAAGACCGGGCCGATGCCCATTTCGTCGGGCTCGCAGCCGGCCACGGCAAAGCCGAGGAAGCGGCCGATCGGCTTCAGGCCCTTTTGCTGGGCGTACTTCTCGTCGACCACCACGCAGGCGCCTCCGCCGTCGGAGAACTGGCTGGCATTGCCGGCCGAGATGAGGCCGCCGGGCAGTGCCGGGCGAATGCCGCTGATGCCTTCCTTGGTGGTGCCGGCGCGAATGCCTTCGTCGTTCTCGACGGTGACTTCGCGGGTAGCAAGGCCCATCACGGGGTCGGCCACGCCGGCCAGCACGGTAATGGGGGCGATCTCGTCCTTGAAGCGGCCGGCTTCGAGCGCAGCGGTGGCCTTCTGCTGGCTGGCGGCGCCGTACTCGTCCATGGCGTCGCGGCCGATGTTGTAGCGCTTGGCGACCTGCTCGGCCGTTTGCAGCATGTTCCAGTAGATCTCGGGCTTGTGCTTCACGAGCCAGGGGTCGGCCAGCATGTGCTTGTTGGCTTCGTTCTGCACGCACGAAATGCTCTCGACGCCGCCGGCCACGTACACCTCGCCTTCGCCCGCGATGATGCGCTGCGCGGCGGTGGCAATGGTCTGCAGGCCCGAGGAGCAGAAGCGGTTGATCGTCATGCCCGAGGTGGTGACCGGACAACCGGCGCGCAGCGCGATCTGGCGTGCGATGTTGGAGCCGGTGGCGCCTTCGGGCGTTGCGCAGCCCATGATCACGTCATCGACTTCGGCGGCTTCGATGCCGGCGCGCGAGATGGCGTGCTGCACCGCATGGCCGCCGAGCGTGGCGCCGTGCGTCATGTTGAAGGCACCCTTCCAGCTCTTCGCGAGCGGCGTGCGGGCAGTGGAAACAATGACGGCGCTGGTCATGGTGAGGTCCTTTGAAGATGGAAGGGAAAAAGAGTTGTTGTCGTCATTGCGCCGGCGCAGCGTTGGTGTTGCGCAGGAGCTGGTGATAGAAGCCGATCATCTCGCCGTAGTTGGAGATGGCGAGGCGTTCGTTGTTGCCGTGGAAGCGCGCGAGGTCTTCGCTCTTCATGCGGAACGGCGAAAAGCGGTAGACGGCGTCGCTCACCAGGCTGAAGTGGCGCGAATCGGTGGCGGCGGTCATGAGGCCGGGGGCCACTACCACATCGGGGAACGACTGGCGCACCGCCTGCTGGATGGCGCGGTAGCCCGTGCTGTCGGTCGGCGAGACCGGAGACGGCTCGGAGTTGCCGGGGTAGCGCTTGATCTGGATCTCGTCGTTGCCGAGTGCCTTGCGCAGATGCGCCTCTACGCTGTCGATGCTGTCGCCCGGCAGGATGCGGAAGTTGACGGCAGCCTCGGCACGGCCGGGCAGCACGTTGTCCTTGTTGCCGGCGCGCACGATGGTCAATGCGGTGGTCGTGCGAAGCATGGCGTTGCTGCTCGGGCTCTTCTGGAGTTGGCTGCGCACCAGTGGTTCGGTGAGCCACAGGTTGCAGAGCATCACGCGGTTCATGCTGCTCATCTCCGGCGCGAGGGCACCGAACATCTGGGCTGCCACGCCTTTGATGCCGCCGGGCATCGGGTTGGCTTCAAGCCGTGCAAGCGCGGCGCTCATGCTGCCGATGGCACTGCGCTGCGGTGGCATCGACGAGTGGCCGGGGGCGGTGTCGAGCGAAAGAAAGAAGGTGCCATAGCCCTTCTCGGCCAGGCCGATGAGCGCAGCCGGTTTCGAAAGGCCGGGCAGCACGCCGTCGAGAATCAGCAGGCCTTCATCGAGCACCCAATCGAGGCGCACGTTGCGCGACTTCAGCAGCTCGGCAATCGGCCGCGCACCGCGCAGGCCGCTCACCTCTTCGTCATCGCCCATCACGAGATACACGGTCTGCTTGGGCTTGTAGCCGCTGCCGATCAGCAGCTCGATGGCTTCCATCTGCGCGAACAGGTTGCTCTTGTTGTCGAGCGTGCCGCGGCCCCAGACGAAGCCGTCCTTGATCTCGCCGGCGAAGGGGTCGACCGTCCAGGCCTTCTCGGTGCCGGGCGCAATGGGCACCATGTCCTGGTGCGCCATCAGCGCGATGGGCTTGGCCGAGGCGTCGGTGCCAGTCCATGTGTAGAGCAGCGCCCGCTGCCCCACCACTTCCTTCTTGAGGGTGGCGTGGACCTTGGGGAACTGCTGTTCGAGGTAGGCGTGCAGCTTGTCGAACTCGGCCAGGTTGGCGGCCGGATCGTCGAGGCTGGACACCGTGCGGATCGGAATCGCGCCGGCCAGCCGCTTGGCTGCGGCCTGCAGGTCCATCTCGAGTTTGGGTGCGGGCGCCACCGCCAGCTGCTGCGATGGCGTGGTCCAGGTCTTGACCGCCACGGCCGCCACCAGTGCCACAAGCACCAGCAGCAGCCCGAGAAAGATGCGTTTCAACATAGGCGGTCAGGGTTCCGGGCCTGCTGTCAACTGAACTGCTTGCCTTCGGCGACCAGTTTCTGGATCAGCGGCGCGGGCTGCCAGAACTCGGCGTCGTCGCGCGGGTTCCTGGCAAAGCGCTTCATGGTTTCGGCCACGTTGTAGAGGCCGACCTGCGATGCGTAGTGCATCGGGCCGCCGCGCCAGATCGGGAAGCCATAGCCGGTGAGGTACACCATGTCGATGTCGCCCGACTTGGAAGCGATGCCGTCTTCCAGGATGTGCGCGCCTTCGTTCACGAGGGCATACACCAGGCGTTGCACGATTTCTTCGTCGGAGATCTTGCGCGGCGTGATGCCCAGTTCCTTGCGATGGTCCTCGATCATCCTGTTGACGAGATCCGACGGAATTGCATCGCGCTTGCCGGCCTGGTAGTCGTACCACCCCGCCCCGGTCTTCTGGCCGAAGCGGCCCAGCTCGCACAGCTTGTCGGCGGTGCGGCTGTACTTCATGTTCGGATGCTCCACGGCGCGGCGCTTGCGAATGGCCCAGCCGATGTCGTTGCCGGCCAGGTCGCCCATGCGAAACGGGCCCATGGCAAAACCGAACTTCTCGACGGCCTTGTCGACCTGCTGCGGCGTGGCGCCTTCGTCCAGCAGGAAGCCGGCCTGGCGCGAGTACTGCTCGATCATGCGGTTGCCGATGAAGCCGTCGCACACGCCCGAGACCACCGCCGTCTTCTTGATCTTCTTGCCAATGTCCATGACGGTGGCGAGAACATCCTTGGCCGTTTGCTTGCCGCGCACCACTTCGAGCAGCTTCATCACGTTGGCGGGGCTGAAGAAGTGCATGCCGACCACGTCCTGCGGACGCTCGGTGAACGATGCGATCTTGTCGACGTCGAGCGTCGATGTGTTGGAAGCCAGGATGGCGCCCTTCTTGGCCACGCGGTCGAGCTCCTTGAACACCTTCTCCTTCACGCCGAGTTCCTCGAACACGGCTTCGATGATCAGGTCGGCGTCCTTCAGGTCGTCGTAGCTCAGCGTGGTGCTCAAAAGCGCCATGCGCTGCTCGTACTTGTCCTGCTTGAGCTTGCCCTTCTTGACCTGGGCTTCGTAGTTCTTCTTGATGGTGGCAACGCCGCGGTCAAGCGCCTCTTGCTTCATCTCGAGAATCTTCACGGGGATGCCCGCGTTCAGGAAGTTCATCGAAATGCCGCCGCCCATGGTGCCGGCGCCGATCACGCCGACCGACTTGACTTCGCGCTTGGGCGTGTCGTCGGCCACGTCGGGAATCTTGGATGCCGCGCGCTCGGCCATGAACAGGTGGCGCAGGGCCAGCGATTCGGGCGTGAACATGAGTGCGGTGAAAAGACGGCGCTCTTCGGCCATGCCCTCGTCGAACTTCATCTTGGTTGCGGCCTGCACGGCATCGACGCATTTCAGCGGCGCCGGGTAGTTCTTCGACATGCCGCCGACCATGTTCTTGGCGAACTGGAAGTAGGCGTCGCCCTGCGGATGCTTGCAAGGCAGATTGCGTACCAGCGGCAGTGCTTCACCGGTCTTGCCCGCGACGCTCTTGGCGAACGCCACGGCTTCTTCGAACACCGATTCGGGCGAAGCCGCGAGCTTGTCGAACAACTTCTGGCCCGGCAGGCTGGCGAGCAGTTCGCTTTTTACCGATTCGCCGCTCACGATCATGTTGAGCGCGGTTTCCACGCCCAGCACGCGCGGCAGGCGTTGCGTGCCGCCGGCGCCGGGAAGCAAGCCGAGCTTGACTTCGGGCAACGCAATGTTGGTACCGGGAACTGCCACGCGGTAATGGCAACCCAGCGCCAGCTCGAGGCCGCCGCCCATGCACACCGAGTGAATGGCCGCGACGATGGGCTTGGGCGAAGCCTCGAGCGACAGGATCACGCTCAGCAGATTGGGCTCCTGCAGCGCCTTGGGCGTGCCGAACTCCTTGATGTCCGCACCGCCCGAGAACGCCTTGCCGGCGCCGGTGATGACGATGGCCTTGACGGCGTCGTCGGCATTGGCCTTCGACAACCCATCGGTGATGCCGATGCGGGTCGAAAAACCGAGACCGTTGACCGGCGGGTTGGTCAGTGTGATCACGGCGACATCGCCGAGCACTTTGTATTCAGCCGTCATGCTGCGTTCCTTGGTGTGTGAAGAAAAAGAAGAAAAAGCACGAGTGTTCTTTTTCGAGGGATTCTAGGCGTTTCGCGTGGCCTAACAATGGCACGCAGTCGCTGTTGGGACAAGGGGGATCCGGGGCGCGGCCCGGATCCTCGGAGGGCTTCTTCAGACCTCGAGCCACTCTTTGCGAGTGGTAGCGTCCGCGCGCAGGCTGTCGGGCGTTCCATCGAACACGATGCTGCCGTGGCCCATGACCAGCGCACGGTCGGAGATCTGCATTGCAATGGTCAGCTTCTGCTCGATCAGCAGCACCGAAATGCCCTTCTCCTTGAGCGTCTTCAGGTACTGCCCCACCAGCTCGACGATCTTCGGCGCAAGGCCTTCGGTCGGCTCGTCGATGATGATGAGGTCGGGGTCGCCCATGAGCGTGCGGCACAGCGTGAGCATCTGCTGCTCGCCGCCCGAGAGCACGCCGGCTTCGGTATGCTGGCGTTCCTTCAGCCGGGGGAACATACCGTACATGTCGTCGAAAGACCAGCGGCTGCCTTTGCCCGAGCCCTTTTGGCCGAGCAGCAGGTTCTGGTGCACCGTGAGCTTGGGAAAGATGTCGCGATTCTCGGGCACGTAGCCGATGCCCAGGTGCGCAACTTCGTAGGCCTTCTTGCGAAGGACGTCCTGGTCCTTCCAGCGCAGCGTGCCTTCGGCATGCACCAGGCCCATGATGGCCTTGGCGGTGGTCGAGCGGCCGGAGCCGTTGCGGCCCAGCAGCGCAACGATTTCGCCGGCGCCAACCTCGAATGAAACGCCATGCAGCACATGGCTCTTGCCGTAGTAGGCGTGAATGTCGTGAAGCTTCAGCATGTGTCAGTGTCCCTGGCCCTGGCTTTGTGCATCGGCCACGGCCGAGCCAAGGTAAGCCTCTTGCACGCGCGCATTGGCGCGAACGGCAGCGGGCGTGTCGAAGGCGATGACTTCGCCGTACACCACCACCGCAATCTTGTCGGCAAGGCCGAAGACCACGCCCATGTCGTGCTCGACCGTCAGCAGCGTCTTGCCGACGGTGACGTGCTTGATGAGCGAGATGAAATGCGAGGTCTCGGTCTTGCTCATGCCCGCCGTGGGCTCGTCCAGCAGAATGACGTTGGCGCCGCCGGCAATGGTTACGCCGATTTCAAGTGCGCGCTGTTCGGCATAGGTGAGGTTCACCGCCTGCACGTCGCGCTTGCGCTGCAGGCCGATCTGCTTGATGAGTTCCTCGGTGCGCGCATTGGCATCGTCCAGGTTGGAGAGAAAGCGCAGGAAGGTGTACTTGTAGCCCAGGCTCCACAGCACGCCGCAGCGCAGGTTCTCGAACACGCTCAGCTTGGGAAAGATGTTGGTGATCTGGAAGCTGCGCGAAAGGCCCAGCCGGTTGATCTCGTACGGCTTCTTGCCGTCGATCCGCTCGCCGTTCAGCAGCACCTCGCCGCTGGTGGGCGCAAGGCGGCCGCTGATGAGGTTGAAGAGCGTCGACTTGCCCGCTCCGTTCGGGCCGATGATGGCCACGCGCTCGCCGGCGTTCACCGCCAGGTCCACGCCGCGAATGATCTCGGTCTTGCCGAAATTCTTGCGCAGCGACTTCAGTTCCAGTGCATGTTGCGCGCTCATTACGCCGCCTCCCGACGCTTGATTTCTGCTTCGATTTCTTCCTGCGCACGCCCCCAGACGCGCACGAAGCGGCGCCGCGCCACCTCGAGCGCACCCAAGCCCACGGCCAGGATCGCCAGGGCACCGAGCCAGCTGCCCACGCCCGAGGTGTCGAGCGCCACGCCGAAGAAGTTCAGCGTCGGCCCCATCGCTGCGTTCAGCTGGATGTGATAGATCATTTCGATGAGCGCAGCCGCGCCGATGACCACCGGCACCAGCGCCACGGCAAGCGCAAGGTACAGCAGCCAGAAGCGGTCGAACTTGCCGAACTTGGCAACGCGCAGGTTCATCATCACCAGGCTCGCGATGCCGCCGGGCGCGAACATGACCATGAACACGAACACCAGGCCGAAGTACAGCTGCCAGGCCTTCGACAGTTCGGACAAAAGGATCGACGCGAACACCAGCAGCACCGCACCAATGATCGGCCCGAAGAAGAACACCGCACCGCCAAGGAAGGTGAACAGCAGGTAGCCGCCCGAGCGGATGGCGTTGAGGCTGTCGGCCGCGTTCACGATCTCGAAGTTGATCGAAGCCAGGCCGCCGCCGATGCCGGCGAAGAACCCCGCGATGATGAATGCGAAGTAGCGCACGCGCTGCGTGTTGTAGCCGATGAACTCCACGCGCTCCGGGTTGTCGCGCACGGCGTTCAGCATGCGGCCGAGCGGCGTGCCGGTAAAGGCATACATCAGCCCGGTGCAAACGAAGCAGTACGCGGCAATCAGGTAGTACACCTGGATTTGCGGGCCGAAGTTGAAGCCGAAGAAGGTCGGGCCGTACACGCGGTCGGTGGTGATGCCGCCCTCGCCGCCGAAGAAGCTCGGGAACATCAGCGCCATGGAGGCCACGAGCTCGCCGATGCCCATGGTGATCATCGCGAAGGTGGTGCCCGACTTCTTGGTGGTCACAAAGCCGAAGATCACGGCGAAGAACATGCCGGCCAGGCCGCCCACCAGAGGAATGAGCACCAGCGGAATCTGCAGGCCGCCCTTGGCGCCCATGTTCATTGCGTGGATGGCAAGGAACGAGCCCAGGCCGACATAGACCGCGTGGCCGAAGCTCAGCATGCCGCCCTGCCCCAGCAGGATGTTGTAGCTCAGGCAGATGATGATGAGATAGCCCATCTGCGAGAGCATCGTGAGTGCCAGGCTGCTCTTGAACAGCAGCGGCGAGACGATCAGCACGATGGCGAAGAGCGTCCAGACCAGGTAGCGGCCGATGTTCCAGGGCTTGAAGCGGTAGTACTGCACTTTTTGCGTACCCTGCGGGCTTTGCACGCCCTGCTCGTTCTGGGTAGTGGATGTGGTTGCTGCGGTCATGGCGTCAGTCCTCCCGGGTTCCAAGAAGACCCTTGGGCCTGAAGATGAGGATCAGCACCAGGAAGAGGTACGGCAGGATCGGCGCAACCTGCGAGATCGTGAGCTTGAGCAGCTCGTAGCCGAAGGTCTGGTCCGTCACGGCAACGCCGATGGCGCGCAGGCCCGTGGCCAGCGACTGGTCCATGGCCACCGCGAAGGTCTGGATGATGCCGATGAGAAGCGACGCGAGGAAAGCCCCCGCCAGCGACCCCATGCCGCCGACCACCACCACCACGAAGATGATGGAGCCGACCGAAGCCGCCATTGCCGGCTCGGTCACGTAGGTATTGCCGCCCACCACGCCCGCCAAGCCCGCGAGCGCGGCGCCGCCGCCGAACACCAGCATGAACACGCGCGGCACGTTGTGGCCCAGCGCCTCGACCATGTCGGGGTGCTTGAGCGCCGCCTGGATGACCAGGCCGATGCGGGTGCGCGTGAGCAGCAGCCACACCGAGATGAGCATGAGCACCGCCACCAGCATGATGAAGGAGCGGGACTTCGGAAACTGGGTGCCGTACAGCGAGAAGAGCGGCCCCTGCAGTTGGGGCGGCAGGCCGTAGGGCACGGTGGAGCGGCCCCAGGCGAGCTGCACCACTTCGAGGATGAGGTACGAGAGGCCGAAGGTCACCAGGAGCTCGGGCACGTGGCCGAACTTGTGGACCCGGCGAAGGCTGTAGCGCTCGAACGCGGCGCCCAGGAGGCCCACGAGCAGCGGCGCAACGAACAGCGCCGGCCAGAAGCCGATGATGCCCGACAGCGTGTAGGCGATGTAGGCGCCGAGCATGTAGAAGCTGGCGTGCGCAAAGTTGAGCACGCCCATCATGCTGAAGATCAGCGTAAGGCCAGAGCTCAGCATGAACAACAGCAGGCCGTAGCTGACGCCGTTGAGCAGCGAGATGACGAAGAATTCGACGTTCATCGGTCTTTCGGATGCGTGAAAAAAGAAAGAGGCCCGAGTGTTGAAGTCGGGCCTCGACCGGTCAGGCGACCGAAGCGGTCACGAGGCGCCGCCGGGCCGCTTCATCTGGCACGACGTGGGCGTGCTCGAGACATAGGCCTCGTAGTACTTCACCGGTGCCAGCGTGTAGCCGGTGTTTTCGGGGCTGTACGGGTTCTTGGCGTCGGCCTTCTGCCAGCGCGTGATCCACAGGCCCTGCTGCAGCTGGTGGTCTGCCTTGCGCATCTCGACGTCGCCGTTGAAGCTCTTGAACTTCATGCCTTCCATTGCGGCCGCAACCTTGACTGGCTCGGTCGACTTGGTGCGCACGAAGGCTTCGCTCAGCATGGCGTACACCGTGTAGATGTCGGTGGTGTACATGTCGTCGTTGAAGCGCTTCTTGAACTCGTTCATGAGCGGCTGCACCGGGCCCGGCGCGTTGTAGTGGCTGTAGCCCACCTGGTAGACCTTGCCGTCGGAGGCCGCGCCCATGGCGGTCGGCGTGCCGTTGGTCACGGCGTAGTAGGTGTAGAACTTGACGTTCAGGCCCGAGTCGTTGGCCGACTTGATGAGCAGCGCCAGGTCGGAGCCCCAGTTGCCGGTAATGACGGTGTCCGCACCCGAAGCCTTGATCTTGGCGATGTAGGGCGAGAAGTCGCGCACCTGGGCCAGCGGGTGCAGGTCGTCGCCGACCACTTCGACGTCGGGGCGCTTGGCCTTGAGGTTGTCCTTCGCGAACTTGGAGACCTGCTGGCCGTGCGAGTAGTTCTGGTTGATGAGGTAGACCTTCTTGATGTCCGGCTGGTCCTTCATGAAGGTGGTCAGCGCTTCCATCTTCATGGAGGTGTCTGCATCGAGGCGGAAGTGCCAGTAGCTGCACTTGCTGTTGGTGAGGTCGGGGTCGACTGCCGCATAGTTGATGTAGAGCACTTCCTTGCCCGGGTTGCGGGCGTTGTGCTTTTCGAGCGCGTCGATGATGGCGAGCGCGGGGCCCGAGCCGTTGCCCTGCACCACGTAGCGCGCGCCCTGGTCCATGGCGGAGCGCAGCGCGGCGGTGGTTTCTTGCGGGCTGAGCTTGTTGTCGATGCCGATGATCTCGAACTTCACGCCGGCCGCGTTCTTCTTGTTGAATTCTTCGGCCAGGAACTGGAAGGTCTTGAGCTGGTTGGTGCCGACCGCGGCCATCAGGCCCGAGAGCGGGTCGAGCCACGCGATTTTGACGGTTTCACCCTTCTGGGCCAGGGCGCCGGTGGCGCTTGCGGCAAGGATGGCTGCGGTAGCGATTTTCAGAGCGAACTTCACGATCTATATCTCCTGGTCAAACCGAATCAAAAAGCCTTGCACGAGCGTACAAGCGTTCACTGCCCCTCCCCTCAGGGAATGCCCGGAGGGGGTGGCCGCAAAGGCCCGTTTCTATCGCACAGGCGACAGCGCATTTCTCCAATTGCTACCCGCGGGTAGATGTCTTCTACCCACGAGTAGGAAATGCGTTCACAAAGACGCTCAAGGGCGCTTCATCTGGCAGGTCGTCGGCGTGCTGGCCACATACGACTCGTAGTACTTCACCGGAACATTGGTGTAGCCGGTGTTCTCGGCGTCATAGGGGAACTTGGCGCTGGCTTTCTCCCAGCGCGAGATGTAGAGGCCCTGCTGCAGCTGGTGGTCGGCCTTGCGCATCTCGACCTCGCCGTTGAAGCTCTTGATCTTCATGCCCTCGAGCGCGGCCGCCACCTTGACCGGGTCGGTCGACTTGGTCTGCACGAAGGCGGCATCGAGCAACGCGAACGTGTGATAGATCGACGATTGCGTCAGGTCGTCGTTCATCTTCTTCTTGTAGCCGACGAGCAGTTTCTGGATTTCGCCACCCATGTTGTAGTGGGCATAGGCCACGGTATAGACCTTGCCGGCCGAGGTGGCACCCATGGCCGTGGGCGTGCCGGCGCCGGGTGCGTAGTAGGTGAGGAACTTGACGTCCAGGCCGGAATCGTTGGCGGCCTTGATGAGCAGCGACAGGTCGGAGCCCCAATTGCCGGTAATGACGGTGTCCGCGCCCGACGCCTTGATCTTTGCGATGTACGGTGAGAAGTCGCGCACCTGCGCGAGCGGGTGCAGATCGTCGCCCACGATCTGGATGTCGGGGCGCTTGGTCTTGAGGTTCTCCTTGGCGAACTTGGACACCTGCACGCCGTGTGCATAGTTCTGGCCGAGGATGTAGACCTTCTTGATGTCGGTCTGGTCCTTCATCCAGGTGGTCAGCGCCTCCATCTTCATGGAGGTGTCGGCGTCCAGGCGAAAGTGCCAATAACTGCACTTGCTGTTGGTGAGGTCGGGGTCGACCGCCGCATAGTTCAGGTAAAGCAGTTCCTTGCCCGGGTTGCGCGCGTTGTTCTTCTCGATGGCGTCGATGATTGCCAGCGCCGGCCCCGAGCCATTGCCCTGGGTGATGTAGCGCGCACCCTGGTCCTGCGCGGAGCGCAGCGCGGCGGTGGTCTCCTGCGGGCTCAGTTTGTTGTCGATGGCAATGATCTCGAACTTCACGCCCGAGGCATTCTTCTTGTTGAACTCTTCAGCCAAAAACTGCGTGGTCTTGAGCTGGTTGGTGCCAACCGCGGCCATCAGCCCCGAGAGCGGGTCCAGCCAGGCGATCTTGACCGTCTCGCCCTTTTGGGCGAATGCGGCCACGGCGCTCACCAGCATGGCGCAAGCAGCTACGGACTTGATGGCAAATTGCATGAAGAGTCTCCTGGATGAATGGCAGGTATGAGGCGGGATGCCAGCGTACAAGCGCCCTTTTCTTCGCCGCACAGGGATTGCCCGGAAGGAAGGCCGCCGAAGCGGCCTTGCTATCGCGTGCGCGACAGTGCGGTGGGTCCGGGGCGGTGCGTCAGGCGGTCGGCAGCTTGTAGTCCTTCAGCATTTCGCGCAGACGGGTCTTGAGGATCTTTCCGGTGGCGCCGAGCGGAATGGCGTCGACGAACACCACGTCGTCCGGCACCTGCCACTTGGCGGTCTTGCCTTCGTAGAACTTCAGCAGCTCTTCGCGCGCGACCTCCGCGTTGGGCTTCTTGACCACCGCGATGATCGGCCGCTCGTCCCACTTGGGGTGGTACACGCCGATGCAGGCCGCCATGGCCACGGCCGGATGCGCAACGGCGATGTTCTCGATCTCGATGGAGCTGATCCACTCGCCGCCGGACTTGATCACGTCCTTGCTGCGGTCGGTGATCTGCAGGTAGCCCTCGGCGTCGATGGTGGCGACGTCTCCCGTGGGGAACCAGCCGCGGCCCTGCTCGTCGCGGATGAGCGGGTCGCCGCCTTCGCCCTTGAAGTACTCCTTCACGATCCACGGTCCCTTGACCAGCAGGTCGCCGAAGGCCTTGCCGTCCCAGGGCAGCTCCTTGCCGTTGCCGTCGACGATCTTCATGTCGACGCCGAAGATCGCGCGGCCCTGCTTCATGCGGATTTGCAGCTGCGCATCGGGCGGCAGCGACAAGTGCTTGTTCTTGAGCGTGCACAGCGTGCCCAGCGGGCTCATCTCGGTCATGCCCCAGGCATGCAGCACCTCGACGTTGTACTTCTCCTGGAACGCCGTGATCATGGCCGGCGGGCAGGCCGAGCCGCCGATGACGGTGCGGTTGAGCTTGCTGAACTTGAGGCTGTTGGCCTGCATGTGGCCGAGCATCATCTGCCACACGGTGGGCACGCCGGCCGCGAAGGTGACGCCTTCGGATTCGATCAGCTCGAACACCGACTTGCCGTCCAGTGCCGGGCCGGGAAACACCACCTTGCAGCCCACCAGCGCGGCCGAATACGGAATGCCCCAGGCATTGACGTGGAACATCGGCACCACCGGGAGCACCGAGTCTCGCGCCGAAAGGCGCATCACGTCGGGCAAGGCCGCGGCATAGGCATGCAGCATGGTCGAGCGGTGGCTGTAGAGCGCGGCCTTGGGGTTGCCCGTGGTGCCGCTCGTGTAGCACATGCTCGAGGCCGAGTTCTCGTCGAAGGTGGGCCAGTCGTACGCGGTCGGCTGCGCGCCCATCCAGCCTTCGTAGCTCACGAGGTTGGGAATGCCGCTGTCGGCGGGCAGCTTGTCGGCATCACAAAGTGCAATCCATTTCCGGATGGTGGTGCACTTGGCATGCACCGCTTGCACCAGCGGCAGAAAGCTCAGGTCGAAGCACAGGATCTGATCTTCGGCGTGGTTGGCGATCCATGCGATCTGGTCGGGGTGCAGGCGCGGGTTGATGGTGTGCAGCACGCGTCCGCTGCCGCTCACGCCGTAGTACAGCTCCAGGTGGCGGTAGCCGTTCCACGCCAGCGTGGCGATGCGGTCGCTGAACAGCAGCTGCTCGCCGTCCAGCGCATTGGCCACTTGCCGGGCACGCGATGCGATGCCGCTCCACGTGGTGCGGTGGATGTCGCCCTCCACCCGGCGCGAAACGATCTCGCCATCGCCGTTGTGGCGCTCGACGAACTCGATCAGCGACGAGATCAAAAGCGGTTGGTCTTGCATCAAACCCAGCATCTACGGACTCCTAAAGGAAATGACTTCATGAAAGCTTGCAAAGCACAGATTCACGCAAGCTTCGGCCGCTTCCACAATGACACAAACCCGCACTGCTGGATGGAACGAAGCGCCTCATCAAGGTGCGTTCACCGGCGTGATTCTGGCGGCCGTGGGCGTCGCGTCGAGCAACAGCTGCGAAGGCCATGTCCCCCAGGTGACGCCGAGTTCGGGCGTGTTCGGATCGCCCTTGCGCATGAAGGCGCCCACGCTCGCCATCACGGCGCTGGAAAGCGCGAGCCGGCCGGGCTGGTTGGCCTTGCCGCCCATCACGCTGCTGAGCAGCGAGCCGCTGAAGTTGCCGAAGACGAACGGCAGGTCGAACGCGTGCGCCGCGCCGTACACGTCGTTCCACGGCGGCGCCTCCTGCGCCCAGTCGAGGCGGTAGTGCCAGATGTTCGGCTGGCGCGTCTTCATCGTATTGAGCAGGTTGTCTCGGCTCGCACCGAAAAGCCCTTGCGTGATGACGTCGGTCGCCGCGTTGTAGCCCGTGCCCGGCTTGTCTACCGGAAGGTAGGACGCATCGATGATGTCGGCCACGGTGAGCGCGGACGGCGCGTCGGGGTCGAAACTGAACATCATCGAAAAGCGCTGCGCATCGGTCACGATCCAGCCCGGCTTCGGGAAGCCGATGGTGCCCAGCAGCGAGGCGAAGAGCTTGCCCTCGTCGCGCGTGTTGCCCGCGAGCATGGGCACCTTGTTGTACTGGTCGGCCGCAATGGCGCCGATGGGGTCTACCGGCAGCACCGTGCCGTCGGGAATGGGCGCGACGGAGCCCAGGCCGGCGGCAACCACCTTGGTGAGCAGCGCCCCGCCCTCCTGCGCCCGCATGTAGTCGGCAATTTGCGCCGGCGTGCGGGTGGCGATGTACGCCTTGGCCGCGGCGGCATCCGCCACAGTGCCGTCGGCGACGAGCAGTCTCTCCAGGATCGCCTGGCCCTGCGCGAGTGAAGCCGACACCGGAGCCAGCGTGGGGAGCGTGCCGGGCGGCAGGTTGCTCGCGAGCGAAATGCCCCCGCTCATCTCGAAGGCCTTGTGGAACAGCCCCTTGGCCATGGGCGAGGTCATGACCGCCAGCAGGTTGGTGGCGCCGGCCGACTCGCCCGAGAGCGTGACGTTCCCCGCGTCGCCGCCAAAGCTCGCGGCATTGCCGCGGATGAAGCGCAGCGCGGCCATGATGTCGAGCAGCGCAAAGTTGCCCGAATCGTCGCCTGCCGCTCCGCCCGGGCGCAACTGCGGCATGTTGATGAAGCCGAGGATGCCCAGGCGGTAGCTGCTGGTGATGACCACCGCGTTGGCAGCCTTCGCCAGCGCCGCGCCGTCATACAGCGGATCGGCCGTGTAGCCCGAGATATTGCTGCCGCCGTGCACGAACAGCAGCACGGGCAGGTTCTTCTCCTCGGTGGCGGGGCGCCAGATGTTGACGAACAGGCAGTCCTCGCTGCCGACCGGCTTGCCCAGGTTGGCGCCGACGGTCGCGTCGAAGGTGTTGTTGGTGCCTGGGCTGAAGAGCCGGCCGATCTGCAGGCACGAATTGCCGAACTGCGTGGCCGGGCGGATGCCGCTCCAGGCTTCGGGCTCGACCGGGGCGCGCCAGCGCAGCGCGCCGACCGGCGGTTGGGCGAACGGAATGCCCTTCCAGAACCAGGTGCCCGTCCTGGCGCTGTCGTCCACGCCCTCGATCTTGCCGGCGGTGGTCGTGCGCACCATGGGCCCGTCGGCGGGCGGTGGCGGCGGGGGCGGCGGGGGCGCTGCGGGAGCGCTCGGGGTGAACGAGAAACCACCGCCAGAGCCCCCGCCGCAGGCGGAAAGCGCGATGCAGGCTGCGACCGCGACCGTTGACGCGACCGCTTGCGCCGCGGTTCTTGCCGCCGTCTGCAGGGTTGCGCCGCGGACTTCCGTTGTCTCTGCTGTGTTCATTGTTTGTCTCCACACCGGGTTAATCGGAATGACTCCATCGGTGTCCGCCCGCCATACTTCGCCGGGCTGGATCCGCCAGAAAATTCTAGGAACCGGCCGCCTTTTCCCCGCTATCGCAAGCGAGCCAATTCAATGACTTCAGGAGCCTCCATGCCGCATGCCCAGCGCCGCCCGCAACGCCGGCCGGGCTGCGCAGCGCAGCCGGAACTCCGAACCAGCTCGGCCGCGTGGCTCGAAGGCGTGCTCTCGATGTTTGCGGCCGAGGGCCTGGACGTGGTCTCGCTGCTGCGCGAGGCCGGCTTCGACCCCGATTCGCTGCACCGGCAGAACGCGCGCATCCCGGTCGACGAAGTCTCCGTGCTGTGGCAACTGGCCGTGGCGCGTGCCGGCAAGCCGACGCTGGGCCTGCACCGCGACCTGGCCGCCACGCACAGCAAGCTCGGCACGGTCGGCCACGCCATGTCGTGCAGCGCCGATTTGAACGAGGCGCTCAACCGGCTCACGCGCTACATGGCCGTGATTTCGGATGCAACCGCCTTCTCGATGCAGCCCGAGGCACGTGGCTCATGGATGGTGATGGAGCACACCGGCGGCAGCCTGCCGATTCCGCGCCAGCGCGTCGAGTACGCACTGCTCACCGTTTTCATGCAGTGCCAGTGGCTCACCCGGCGCGAGCTGCAGCCGCTGGCACTGGAGTTCGTCTACCCGCCGCCTGCAGACGACCGCCTGCACCGCGAAGCCTTCGGCTGCCCGATCCGCTACAACGCGCCCGCCAACCGCCTGCTGCTGTCAACGGCCGACTTGTCCATGCCGCTGCCCACCTACCACCCCACCCTGGGCGAGATGCAGGAGCACCTGCTCGATGAGCAATTGAACCTGCTGGGCCAGACCACCACCAGCACCCTGGTATGCGCCGAGATCGCGCGACGCCTGCCGCATGGCGAGCCGCGCCGGCAGGACGTGGCCGCGGGCCTTGGGCTGGCTGAGCGCACGCTGCAGCGGCGGCTGCAGGAAGAGTCGGTGTCTTTCCAGTCGCTGCTCGACCGCACCCGCCGCGAGCTGGCGCAGCAGTACCTGGCCGAAGACCGCCACACGCTCACCGACGTGGCGGACATGCTCGGCTTTGTCGACAGCAGCAACTTCTTTCGCGCCTGCAAACGCTGGTTCGGGTTGCCGCCTGCCCAGTACCGGGCGCGCATCTGGGACACGCCGGCGCTTGCCCACTGAACAGGGTTGGGAGGATGCGGCTTCTCCGATGGCCCGCGCCGCAAGGGGTCTCATGCTCTGCCGGACAATCCGGGCATGAGCTTGCTTGCTGAAGACACGGCCGCCGCCGACCTGGGGGTGCGCTGGAAACCCGGGTTCCGGGTACTGGGCCCCGCCTTTCTTACCGAACTGCGGCCGACGCCGCTGCCCGATCCCTATTGGGTAGGCCACAGCGACGCGGTGGCTGGCTTGCTGGGTTTGTCTGCCGATTGGCGGCAATCGGACAGCACGCTGGCGGCCCTGACCGGCAGCGTGCCCGTCGCCGGCACCCAGCCCTTCGCCACGGTGTACAGCGGCCACCAGTTCGGCGTGTGGGCCGGGCAACTTGGCGACGGCCGCGCGATCATGCTTGGCGAAACCGAGGGCGGCCTCGAGGTGCAGCTCAAGGGCGCGGGCCGCACGCCCTACTCGCGCGGCGGCGATGGCCGCGCCGTGCTGCGCTCCAGCATCCGCGAATTCCTTTGCAGCGAGGCCATGCACGGCCTTGGCATTCCGACCACGCGGGCCTTGTGCATCACGGGCTCCGACGCGCGCGTTTACCGCGAGGAACCGGAAACCGCGGCCGTCGTGACCCGCGTGGCGCCCAGCTTCATCCGCTTCGGCCATTTCGAGCACTTTGCCGCCAACCAGCGCGATGCTGAACTGCGCGCGCTGGCCGACTACGTCATCGACCGCTACTACCCGGCCTGCCGCACGACCGACCGCTTCGGCGGCAACGCCTACGCGGCTTTCCTGGAAGCCGTGAGCGAGCGCACCGCCGCGTTGCTGGCGCAATGGCAGGCCGTGGGCTTTTGCCATGGCGTGATGAACACCGACAACATGAGCATCCTGGGGCTCACCATCGACTACGGCCCGTTCCAGTTTCTGGACGGCTTCGATCCGCGCCACATCTGCAACCACAGCGACACCAGCGGGCGCTACGCCTTCAACCAGCAGCCCAACGTGGCCTACTGGAACCTGTTTTGCCTGGCGCAGGCGCTGCTGCCGCTGATCGTCGACCAGGAAGTTGCCGTGGCCGCGCTGGAGTCTTACAAGGCGGTGTTTCCGCGCGAATTCGAAGGCCGCATGCGCGCCAAGCTCGGGCTCACCGATTCGGCCGAGGGCGACCGTGCCCTCATCGAGGGCGTGCTGAAGCTGCTGGCGGCCGAAAAGGTCGACTACACGATCTTCTGGCGGCGCCTTTCGCAGCACATGGCGGACGGCAATGCCGAACCCGTGCGCGACCTCTTCCTGGACCGCGCCGGCTTCGATGCGTGGCTGCTATCTTTTTCAGAGCGGCATGCACAGGCCCGCTCGCCGGGCCAACGCTCGGAGGCTGCCGATTTGATGTTCAAATCCAACCCCAGATTCGTGCTGCGGAACCACCTGGGCCAGCAAGCCATCGAAGCTGCTGCGCAGAAGGACTTCTCGGGCGTGGCAACCTTGCTGAACCTGCTCGAAACCCCATTTGAAGAACATCCCGGTGCCGACGCTTACGCCGGCTTCCCGCCCGACTGGGCCTCCACGATCGAAATCAGCTGCTCATCATGACCGCACCCATCCAGAAAACCGATGCCGAATGGAAAGCCCTGCTCGCTGAAAAAGGCGCCGAGCCCGCGGCCTTCGAAGTGACGCGCCACGCGGCCACCGAGCGCCCCTTCACCGGCAAGTACGAGGCGCACTGGGAAGACGGCACCTATCACTGCATCTGCTGCGGCGCCAAGCTGTTCGAGGCGTCGACCAAGTTCGACGCGGGTTGCGGCTGGCCCAGTTTCTCGGAAGAGGCTGTGCCGGGCGCCATCAAGAACATCGTCGACCGTTCGCACGGCATGGTGCGCACTGAAAACGTCTGCGCGAACTGCGGCGCCCACCTGGGCCACGTGTTCCCCGACGGCCCTACCGAAACCGGCTTGCGCTACTGCATGAACTCGGCTTCGCTCGATTTCCAGAAGAAATAACCAAACAAACCACCTCAGGCTCCCGCTCAGCGCATGAAACTGCTCCTCGACTTCTTTCCGATCCTGCTGTTCTTCGGCGCCTACAAGCTGGGCGACATCTATACCGCCACGGCCGTACTGATGGGCGCCACCGTGGTGCAGATGGGCATCATCTATGCCACCGAGCGCAAGCTGCAGGCCATGCAGAAGGCCACCCTGGTGCTGATCCTGCTGTTCGGCACGCTCACCCTGGTGCTGCATGACGACCGGTTCATCAAGTGGAAGCCCACAGTGCTCTACGGCGCTATGGCCGTGGCGCTGGCGGTGGCGCTCTGGGCGCTGAAGAAGAACTTCCTGAAAATGCTGCTGGGTTCTCAGCTGCAGCTGCCAGACCGCATCTGGAGCCGCCTGAATGTGGCGTGGATTGGCTACTGCCTTTTCATGGCACTCATCAATGCCTACGTGGCGGCCTACTTCACCACCGAGGCTTGGGTCAACTTCAAGCTCTGGGGCTATGTGTTCCCCATCGTCTTCCTGGTGGCGCAGGGCCTGTACATCTCGCCGCACCTCAAGAGCGACGAGCCCACGGCATGAGCACCGCCGCGACCCACCCGCTGCCGACGGCAAATGCCCTGGAGGCGGTGCTGCGCCAGAAGCTGCAGCCCACCGTGCTCGAGGTGATCGACGAGAGCAGCGCCCACGCGGGCCATGCAGGCGCCCACGCAGAGGGCTACGGCACCCATTTCCGGGTTCGCATTGCCTCCCCACTGTTCGAAGGGAAGCCCCGCGTGGCGCGCCATCGCCTTGTGTATGATGCCCTCCAAGTTTTTATCGCGCAGGGTCTGCACGCCATCGCCATCGAGGTGCTCTGAGTCGTTCGATCGATCAACGGGTCGATCAAGTGCCACGCAGCTTTCGCCGCGGCGGCTCCGCCCTCCTCATTTCCCTTTTCGTTCTTTCGTCTTTTCCGCTTTTTCCACGCGCTTTTTTCTACACGCGCATTTCCCATCCAGCCTGATATTCATTCCATGAAAAAACAACTCTTGACGGCCGTTGCGGCCGCAGCGCTGCTCGGTGCGATTCCCCTGGCGGCAATGGCGCAGAACGCAGCCATCGTCAACGGCAAGCCCGTGCCCAAGGCGCGCATGGACGTGCTGGCGCAGCAACTGACGGCAGCCGGCCGCCCGGTCACGCCGGAAATGCAGGGCCAGCTGCGCGAAGAAGTCGTTGCCCGCGAAGTGTTCATGCAGGAAGCGCAGAAGCAAGGTCTCGACGCCACCGACGACTACAAGAACCAGCTTGAGCTCGCCCGCCAGGCGATCCTGATCCGTGCGCTGTTCGAAAACTACCGCAAGACCAACGCGGTGTCCGAAGCCGACGTCAAGGCCGAGTACGACAAGTTCGTGGCGGCCAATGGCGGCAAGGAATTCAAGGCTCGCCACATCCTGGTCGAGACCGAAGACCAGGCCAAGAAGATCATGGCCGACCTGAAGAAGGGCGCCAAGTTCGAAGACATCGCCAAGAAGCAGAGCAAGGACCCGGGCTCGGGCGCCAACGGCGGC
Source organism: Variovorax sp. DXTD-1 (assembly GCF_003984625.1). Lineage (GTDB taxonomy): Bacteria > Pseudomonadota > Gammaproteobacteria > Burkholderiales > Burkholderiaceae_C > Variovorax. Next base: position 79,775 of record NZ_RWKH01000004.1, read on the forward strand.
GACCTCGACTGGGCCAACCCCTCCAGCTTCGTGCCCGAGTTCTCCGAAGCGATGATCAAGCTCAAGAAGGGGGAAACCACCGCAACGCCCGTCAAGACGCAGTTCGGCTATCACATCATTCGCGTGGACGACATCCGCCAGGCACAACTGCCGAAGATGGAAGAAGTGCAGCCGCAGATCACGCAGCAGTTGCAACAGCAACGCCTGCAGAAGTACCAGGAAGAGCTGCGCGCGAAGGCCAAGATCGAGTAAGGGCCGAGCAGCCTTGGCTGCTCTTGCCTTCCAAAAAAAGCGGCCTTCAGGCCGCTTTTTTGTTTGGGATGCTTTTCCTCAACCGATCCAACGGCGCGCGTTGCGCCAGATCTGCATCCAGGGGCTGAGCTCGCTCCGGTCGCCCGGCGTCCAGCTCATCTGGATGTTGCGGAACACGCGTTCCGGGTGCGGCATCACGGCGGTGAAGCGGCCGTCCGGCGTGGTTACCGACGTGAGACCGCCCGCGCTGCCGTTCGGATTGAACGGGTACTGCTCGGTGGGCTGGCCGTGGTTGTCCACGAAGCGCATCGCCGCAACGGCCTTGGCCGCGTCGCCGCGATGCTTGAAGTTGGCATAGCCCTCGCCGTGCGCCACGGCAATCGGCAAGCGGCTGCCGGCCATGCCCGAGAAGAAGATGCTGGGAGACTCGAGCACCTCGACCATCGACAGGCGCGCTTCGAAGCGTTCGCTCTGGTTGGTGGTGAAGCGCGGCCAGGCTTCGGCGCCCGGGATGATGTCGGCGAGCTCGGCAAACATCTGGCAGCCGTTGCACACGCCCAGGCCGAAGGTGTCTTCGCGGCCGAAGAAAGCCTTGAACTGTTCGGCGAGCTTCGGGTTGAAGGTGATGCTGCGCGCCCAGCCAATGCCGGCGCCCAGGGTGTCGCCGTAGCTGAAGCCGCCGCAGGCGACCACGCCCTTGAAGTTGGCGAGGTCCGACCTGCCCGCCTGCAGGTCGGTCATGTGGACGTCGTAGGCCTCGAAACCCGCTTCGGTGAAGGCGTAGGCCATTTCGACGTGCGAGTTGACGCCTTGCTCGCGCAGGATGGCGACCTTGGGTCTGTTTTGAAGGATGGCCGGGGCGTTGAGGCCGTTGCCCTGACCCCTGCCCTCTTCCAGAGGGAGAGGGAGGAAGATGTGCATGCCGGGGTCCGAAGGCTCACCCGCAGCGGCATGTTCGGCATCGGCGCAGGCCGGGTTGTCGCGCTCGCGGGCGATCCTCCAGCTGACGGAGTCCCACACCTGGTGCAGGTCGTGCAGCGTGGCGCTGAACACCGACTTGGCGTCCCGCCAGACTTCGAGCTTGCCCTTGCCGGCGTCCATGGTCGAGCTGGCCGGACGCGTCTTGCCGACGAAGTGGCTATGGGCGCTGAGGCCGTGGGCGCGCAGCACCTGCATCACGTCGTTGCGCTCGGCCGTGCGCACCTGCAGCAGCATGCCGAGTTCTTCATTGAACAGCGCCTTGAGCGTGAGCTCCTCACGCCGCGCGCTGACTTGCTGCGCCCAGTTCTTGGCGTCGCCGGTCTCCATGCGACTGTCGGAAATGCCGTCGCCTTCGGTGACCAGCATGTCGACGTTGAGCGCCACGCCCACATGGCCGGCAAAGGCCATTTCGCAGGCGGTGGCGAACAGCCCGCCGTCGCTGCGGTCGTGCATCGCCAGGATCTTGCCGTCGGCACGCAGCGCGTTCACTGCATTGACGAGCGCCACGAGCTGGGCCGGGTCGTCGAGATCGGGCACCGTGTCGCCGCTCTGGCCGAGCGTTTGCGCAAGGATGCTGCCGGCCATGCGGTGCTTGCCCTGGCCCAGGTCGACGAGCACGAGCGTGGTGTCGGCCTCTTGCGCATCGAGCTGCGGCGTGAGCGTGCCGCGCACGTCGGCCAGCGTTGCGAAGGCGGTCACGATCAGGCTGACGGGCGACGTGACCTTCTTGGCTTCGCCGTCGCCTTTCCATTGCGTGCGCATCGACAGCGAATCCTTGCCGACGGGAATGGACACACCCAGCGCCGGGCACAGCTCCAGGCCCACGGCCTTGACGGTTTCGTACAGCGCGGCGTCTTCGCCGGGCTCGCCGCAAGCGGCCATCCAGTTGGCCGAGAGCTTCACGCGCGAGAGCTCGATGGGCGCGGCCAGCAGGTTGGTAATGGCCTCAGCCACAGCCATGCGGCCCGAGGCCGGCGCGTCGAGCGCGGCCAGCGGCGTGCGCTCGCCCATGCTCATGGCTTCGCCTGCAAAGCCCTTGTAGTCCGCCAGCGTCACGGCGCAATCGGCCACGGGCACCTGCCACGGGCCGACCATCTGGTCGCGGTGGCTCAGGCCGCCCACGGTGCGGTCGCCGATGGTGATCAGGAAACGCTTGGAGGCCACGGTCGGGTGCGAGAGCACGTCGATGGCAGCCTTCTGCAGATCGACGCCGGTCAGGTCGAGCGGCTTGAAGCTGCGCGCAACGGTCTTCACGTCGCGGTGCATCTTTGGCGGCTTGCCGAGCAGCACGTCCATCGGCATGTCGACAGGCTGAGGCGTGGCCCCCACGCTCGGCACTGGCGTGTCCTCGCTGCCCCCCGAGGGGGCTGCGCTCGCTCGGGGCGGCCCGTCGCTGCGCGCGGCGCCTCCATCGACCACCAGCAACTGCCGTTCTTCGGTCGCGACGCCCACCACCGAGAACGGGCAGCGCTCGCGCTCGCAGAAGGCCTTGAACTGTTCGAGCGATTCCGGCGCGATGGCCAGTACGTAGCGCTCCTGGCTTTCGTTGCACCAGATTTCCTTCGGCGCCATGCCCGACTCTTCGAGCGGCACGGCGCGCAGGTCGAAGCGTGCGCCGCGGCCGGCGTCGTTGGTCAGTTCGGGAAAAGCGTTGCTCAGGCCGCCCGCGCCCACGTCGTGGATCGCCAGGATCGGGTTGGCCGCGCCCTGCTGCCAGCAGTGGTTGATGACCTCCTGCGCGCGGCGTTCGATTTCAGGGTTGCCGCGCTGCACCGAGTCGAAGTCGAGTTCGGCCGCGTTCGCGCCGGTGGCCATCGAACTCGCGGCGCTGCCGCCCATGCCGATGCGCATGCCGGGGCCGCCGAGCTGAATGAGCAGCGAGCCCGCCGGAAACTGGATCTTCTTGGTCTGCGTGGCGTCGATGCTGCCCAAGCCGCCCGCGATCATGATGGGCTTGTGGTAGCCGCGCTGCACCGTGTCGATGTCGCTCGTCACCGCCTGTTCGTACTCGCGGAAGTAGCCCAGCAGGTTGGGCCGGCCGAATTCGTTGTTGAATGCGGCGCCGCCCAGCGGGCCCTCGGTCATGATCTGCAGCGGACTCGCAATGTGCTCGGGCTTGCCGTAGTGGCCCTCTTCCGGCCAGAGCTTCGACACGGTGAAGCCGGTCAGGCCAGCCTTGGGCTTGGAGCCGCGGCCGGTGGCGCCTTCGTCGCGGATCTCGCCGCCGGCACCGGTGGAAGCGCCGGGGAACGGCGAGATGGCGGTCGGATGGTTGTGCGTCTCGACCTTCATCAGCACATGGCTCAGTGCGCTATCTTTTTGATAGCTCTGCGAGCCCGAAGTGGGGATGAAGCGCTCGACCGTCGTGCCCTCCATCACCGAAGCGTTGTCCGCATAGGCAATCACCGTGTGCTGCGGGTTCTGCTTTTCGGTATGGCGAATCATCGAGAACAGGCTTTGGGGCTGCGCCTTGCCGTCGATGGTGAACTGGGCATTGAAGATCTTGTGGCGGCAGTGCTCGCTGTTGGCCTGCGCGAACATCATCAGCTCGACGTCGCTGGGGTTGCGGCCTAGGCGCGTGAAGGCGTCGACCAGGTAGTCGATCTCGTCCTCGGCCAGCGCCAGGCCAAAACCCGTGTTGGCCGCCACCAGCGCGGCACGGCCGCCGCCCTGCACGTCGACCAGCGCCATCGGCTGGGCCGGCAGTTCGTTGAAGAGGCTCGCGGCCTGATCGACGGTGGCAAGCACCGACTCGGTCATGCGGTCATGCAGCGGGCCTGCCACGGCGGCGAGCGTGTCGCCCTCGAGCACGGGCGCCTTGCCGATCAGCGGCGCCTTGAGCTTCAGGTGGTACTGGGTGACGCGCTCGACCCGGCGCAGCGCAAGGCCGCAGTTGTGGGCGATGTCGGTGGCCTTGGAAGCCCAGGGCGACACGGTGCCCAGGCGCGGCGTGACGACCACCGACGTGGCGGCCTTGGCCGGTGCCTCGAAGGGCTCGCCGTAGGTCAGCAGCGCGGCAAAGCGCTCATGCTCATCGGGGTTCAGCGCGGCGTCGGTGACTACCAGGTGCACGAAGCGGGCCGAGATACCCTCGATGCGCGGCTCGATGGCCTGCAGCTTCGGCAGCAGCTGCCGCGCGCGAAAGTCGCTGAGTGCGCTGCCGCCCTCGAACATGGTTACGACAGGAAGGGCTTGGGATGCGGGCTGCGTCACGGTCGATGGGGCCTTGGGGCCGCGTTGGGAATCAAAGAATCGAGGCGGAAGACCGCTGACTGGGGTCATCCGCGTTAACCCGGAATTTTAGCTTGCTGAATGGGATAATTCCGGGATGAGCATTACCTACAAAGACGCAGCGGGCATCGCAGCCATGCGCGTCGCCTGCCGCCTGGCTTCCGAGGTGCTGGACTACCTCACGCCGTTCATCAAGCCGGGCATCACCACGAACGAAATCGACCGGCTCGCCGCCGAATACATGGTCAAGCAGGGCACCACCTCGGCCACGGTGGGCTACATGGGCGCCAGCAGCGTGCCCTTTCCCAAGTCGCTCTGCACCTCGGTCAACCACGTGGTCTGCCACGGCATTCCCAATGACAAGCCCTTGAAGAAGGGCGACATCATGAACGTCGACGTCACGGTGGTGAAGGACGGCTGGTTCGGCGACAACAGCCGCATGTACATCATCGGCGACGCTTCCATTGCGGCCAAGCGCCTGTGCAGCATCACCTTCGAAGCCATGTGGCACGGCATTCTGCAAGTGCGCCCGGGCGCCCACCTGGGCGACATCGGCCACGCGATCCAGAAGTTTGCCGAAGGCCATGGTTTTTCCGTCGTGCGCGAGTTCTGCGGCCACGGCGTGGGCCAGCGCTTCCACGAAGAACCGCAGGTGCTGCACTACGGCCGACCGGGCACGCTCGAAGAACTCAAGCCCGGCATGATCTTCACCATCGAGCCGATGATCAACGCCGGCAAGCGCGACGTGAAGGAAGACTTCAAGGGCGGCCAATACGACGGCTGGACCATCGTCACGCGCGACCATTCGCTCTCGGCGCAATGGGAGCACACGGTGCTGGTCACCGAAACGGGCTACGAGGTGCTCACGCTGTCCGAGGGCAGCCCGCCCCTGCCCTCCTTCGTCACCTCCACGAAAACGTGAGCCGCGCGAGCGGCGCACGGCCCCGGACAAAGCCGTGATCGAACCAGCCAAGATCGACGTGGCAACGCTGCGCGAAGCCTATCGCGCAAAGAAGCTCGCACTCTTCGAAACCCTGCGTTTTGCACGCGCGCCCACGCGCAGCGTGCACACGGTGCTGCGGCAGTTGTCGGCACTGGCCGACCAGACCTTGTGTGCGCTTTGGCGGGAGGCCGATTTCGGCGACTCGCTCACCCTGGCGGCCGTGGGCGGCTTTGGCCGCGGCGAGTTGTTCCCGTATTCCGATGTCGACGTGCTCCTGCTGCTGCCGCCCGAGGGCCACGCCAGCGAAATCGATCCGGCACGCATCGAAGCCTTCATCGGGCATTGCTGGGACGCGGGGCTTGAAATCGGCTCGAGCGTGCGCACCGTCGAAGAGTGCCTGGCCGAGGCCGAGAAAGACGTCACCGTGCAGACCTCGCTGCTCGAGGCACGGCTGATTGCGGGCAACAAGAAGCTCTTTGTCGCCTTTCGCCGCCGCTTTACCCGCGCCATCGATCCGCAAGCCTTCTTCGTGGCCAAGTCGCAGGAAATGCGGCATCGCCACCAGAAGTTCGACAACACGCCGTACGCGCTCGAACCCAACTGCAAGGAATCGCCGGGCGGCTTGCGCGACCTGCAGACCATTCTCTGGATGACCAAGGCCGCCGGCTACGGCAGCCGCTGGGACGACCTGGCAAAGAACGGGCTTGCAACGCCGTTCGAGGCGCAGCAGATCAAGCGCAACGAAGCGTTGCTTTCGCTGATTCGCGCGCGGCTGCACGTGATTGCCAACCGACGCGAAGACCGGCTGGTGTTCGACCTGCAGACGGCCGTGGCCGCGAGCTTCGGCTACGAAAGTGAGTCGCAGCGCAAGTCGAGCGAAGCGCTGATGCGGCGCTACTACTGGGCGGCCAAGGCGGTCACGCAGCTCAACCAGATCCTGCTGCTCAACATTTCGGAGCGGCTGCAGCCCAGCGACGAACAGCACACGCCCATCAACGAGCGCTTCTACGAACGCGCCGGCCTGATCGAGATTGCAAGCGACGACCTGTACGAGCGCGAACCGCGAGCCATTCTCGAGACCTTCCTGCTCTACCAGAAGACCATCGGCGTGAAGGGCCTGTCGGCACGCACGCTGCGCGCGCTCTACAACGCGCGCCATGTCATGGACAGCAAGTTCCGGAACGACCCGGCCAATCATGAGACCTTCATGCGCATCCTGCTGCAGCCGTACGGCATCACGCATGCGTTCAGGCTGATGAACCAGACCTCGGTGCTGGGGCGCTATCTGCGGGTGTTTCGCAGCATCGTGGGGCAGATGCAGCACGATCTGTTCCACGTGTACACGGTGGACCAGCACATCCTGATGGTGCTGCGCAACGTGCGGCGCTTCTTCATTGCCGAGCACGCGCACGAATATCCGTTCTGCTCGCAGCTTGCGGCCGGCTGGGACAAGCCGTGGATTCTTTACGTGGCCGCACTGTTCCACGACATTGCCAAGGGCCGCGGCGGCGACCACTCGACGCTCGGCGCGCGCGACGTGCAACGCTTCTGCAGGCAGCATGGCATTGCGCGCGAAGACGCCAAGCTCATCGAATTCCTGGTGGCCGAACACCTGGTGATGAGCCAGGTGGCGCAAAAGCAGGACCTGAGCGACCCGGAAGTGATCGGCGCCTTTGCCAAGCGCGTGGGCAACGAGCGCTATCTCACGGCCCTGTATCTGCTCACCATTGCCGATATTCGCGGCACGTCGCCGCGCGTGTGGAATGCCTGGAAGGGCAAGCTGCTCGAAGACCTTTACCGCTACACCCTGCGCGCCCTGGGCGGCCGCATGCCCGACCCGGATGCAGAGGTGGAGTCGCGCAAGCGCGAAGCGCTGGTGCAGCTTGCGTTGCATGCGCAGCGCTTCGAAGCGCACAAGGCGCTGTGGGACACGCTCGACGTTGGCTACTTCATGCGCCACGACGCGGCCGAGATCGCTTGGCATGCCAAGCAGCTTTCGCGCTTCGTGCCGCCGCCCAATGTGCCCATCGATCCCAAAGCGCCGCCCATCGTGCGGGCGCGTCTTTCGCCGGTGGGCGAAGGGCTGCAGGTGGTGGTGTACACGCCCGACCAGCCAGATCTGTTCGCGCGCATCTGCGGCTACTTCGACCAATCGTCGTTCAGCATTCTTGACGCGAAAGTACACACGACAAGCAACGGCTACGGCCTCGACACCTTCCAGGTTGTAACTACCTTCCTGCCCGACCACTACCGCGATCTCATCAGCATGGTCGAGTCGGGCCTCGCGCAAACGCTGACCGAAGCTGGTCCCCTGCCCGCGCCCAGCATGGGACGGGTGTCGCGCCGTGTCCGCAGCTTTCCGATCAAGCCGCGCATCAGCCTGCTGCCCGACGACAAGGCGCAGCGCTGGCTGCTCAACATCTCGGCCAGCGACCGCGCGGGGCTGCTGTATTCGGTGGCGCGGGTGCTTGCACGGCACCACCTCAACCTGCAGCTCGCCAAGGTCACGACGCTCGGCGAGCGCGTGGAAGACACGTTCCTTATCAGCGGCCCCGAGCTGCAGGGACAGAAGACGCAGTTGGCCATCGAGACGGAGCTGATGGAAGCGCTGGCCTCCTGAGGCGCCTGCTTTCCGCTTGTTTCGTTCGCAGGCGCATCCTGCGGCATGATGTTGTCGACTTGATTCAACTCGAACGGCAACAATCGACATGAGCCAGAAGACCAATCCCCTCGCGGGCCAGCCCGCATCGCTGGACCTGCTCGTCAATGTCCCGCGCCTCATATCGGCCTATTACACCGGCCGGCCCGATCCTTCGGTGCCCGCCCAGCGCGTGGCCTTTGGCACATCGGGGCACCGCGGCTCTTCTTTCGACGACGCCTTCAACGAGTGGCATGTGCTGGCCATCAGCCAGGCGATTGCCGATTACCGCAAGCAGAAAGGCATCGACGGCCCGCTGTTTTTGGGCATCGACACGCATGCGCTCTCCACGCCCGCATTCAACAGCGCGGTGGAAGTGCTGGCGGCCAACGGCGTGGAGCTGATGCTGTCGAAGGACGACGAATACACGCCGACGCCCGCCGTCTCGCACGCCATCCTCGTCTACAACCGAGGGCGCACGACCGGGCTGGCCGACGGCATCGTGATCACGCCTTCGCACAACCCGCCCGAAAGCGGCGGCTTCAAGTACAACCCGCCCAACGGCGGTCCGGCGGGCACCGACATCACCTCCGCCGTCGAGGCCGCGGCCAACAAAATGCTGGCGAACGGGCTCGAAGGCGTGAAGCGCATGCCGCTCGCGCAGGCGCTGCGCGCTTCGACCACACACCGGCACGACTACCTCAACACCTACATCGAAGACCTGGCCCAGGTGCTCGACATGGATGCCATCCGCAGCGTGGAGATCGACCTCGGTGTCGACCCGTTGGGTGGTGCCGGCGTGCACTACTGGCCGGCCATCGCCGATCGCTACAAGCTCAAGCGCCTCACCGTGCTGAACCAAGAGGTCGACCCGACCTTTCGCTTCATGTCGCTGGACTGGGACGGCCGCATTCGCATGGACCCGTCGTCGCCCGACGCGATGCACAAGCTGATCGCGCTGAAAGACCGCTTCGGCATCGCCTTTGCCTGCGACACCGACCACGACCGCCATGGCGTGGTCGCGCGCAGCACGGGCCTGATGCAGCCGAACAGCTACCTCGCAGTGATGATCGACTACCTCTACACGCACCGACCGCAATGGCCGGCGCAGGCGGCCGTGGGCAAGACGGTGGTGAGCAGCCAGATGATCGACCGCGTCACGGCCCGGCTCGGCCGCAAGCTCTATGAGGTGCCGGTGGGCTTCAAGTGGTTCGTCGGCGGCCTGGTGGACGGGTCGCTGGGCTTCGGCGGCGAAGAGAGCGCGGGCGCGACCTTCCTGCGCTTCGATGGCTCTGCGTGGACCACCGACAAAGACGGCATCGTGCCTGCCCTGCTCTCGGCCGAGATTGCCGCGCGCACCGGACGCGACCCGGGCGAACGCTATGCGGAACTGACACAGGCACTGGGCCAGCCGGTGTCCGACCGCGTCGATGCGGCCGCCACGGTCGAGCAGAAGAAAAAGCTGTCGAGCCTGTCGCCGCAGCAGATCAGTTCGACCGAACTGGCCGGCGACAAGATCGAAGCCGTGCTGAGCCATGCGCCGGGCAACGGCGCGGCCATCGGCGGCGTAAAGGTCGTCACGGCCAACGGCTGGTTCGCCGCCCGGCCGTCGGGCACGGAGAACATCTACAAGATCTACGGCGAAAGCTTCAAGGGTGCGGAGCACCTGGGGCGCATCCTCGAAGAGGCGCAGAAGGTGGTGGACAAGGCGCTGTCGGCCAGCTGAGGCAACAAACTGCCAGCCATGGAAGCACACACGCTGCGCTTGAACCCGGGCGAAGACCTGCGCGCCGCGCTCGACGCGGCACTGAAGCATCGCGGCGCCGAGGCGGCCTTCGTGGTCTCCGGCATCGGCAGCCTGGACGGAGCGCACATCCGGTACGCCGGTGCAGAAACCGCTGCGGTACTCGAAGGCGACCTTGAAATCCTCACGCTGTCCGGCACGCTCTCGCCGGACGGCGCCCATCTTCACATCAGCGTGTCGGATGGTGCGGGTCAGGTCCGCGGCGGCCATGTTGCGCCGGGCTGCACGGTGCGCACCACGGCCGAGATCCTGGTCGCCTGGCTACCCGAATGGCGCTTCGCTCGGGAGCACGATCCGGCAACCGGTTACGCCGAACTGATGCCGAGGCCCGAGGAGAACTGAACCCGGCAGCACTGGCCGTCCGCTGGGTTCAGGTCGGCGCGCCAGCCAGCCTTCGCTCCAGCCACACGCTGTAGCGCGAAAGCCCGAAGCACAGCACCCAGTACACCGCCGCGATGAAGAGGTAGCCCTCCAGGTAGAACGGCCGCCAGGTCGGGTCGCCGCCCAGGGCCAGGCCCAGCGCGCCGGTCAGCTCGAACAGCCCGACCACCGTGACCAGCGATGTGTCCTTCAGCGTGCCCACCACGTTGTTGGTCAGCGCCGGCACCACGAGCCGCAAGGCCTGCGGCAGCACGATGTCCCGCTGCACCGGCCAGCGGCCAAAGCCGAGTGCCATTGCGACTTCGGTCTGCCCGCGCGGCACGGCCTGCAGGCCGCCGCGGATGATTTCGGCCAGATAGGCCGCGACGAAAAGTGTCAGGCCGGCCAGCACGCGCACCAGCACATCAGGCTGCCACCCGGCAGGCCACAGCAGCGGCAGCAGGAAAGAAGCCATGAACAGCACCGAGATCAGCGGCACGCCGCGAACCAGCTCGATGTAGCTCGCACTCAGCGTGCGAACCACGGGCCAGCCCGAGCGTCGCCCCAGGGCAAGCAGCAGCGCGAGCGGAAAGGCCAGCGCCAGGCCCACCACCGCAAGGCCGATGGTGAGCGGCAAGCCGCCCCAGCGGCTGGTCGGCACATGGACCAGGCCAGCCACGCCGCCGCGCATCAGCAGCACGAACAGAAGCAGCGCCACGATCCAGAGCGGCACCAGCCACCAGCGCCAGCTGCGCGGCCAGGCGCTGAGCACCGTGACGGCCGACAACACGACCACGGCAATGGCAGGACGCCACTGCTCTTCATAGGGAAAGCGGCCGAACAGCATTGGCCGCCACTTCTCGGCTACCACGCCCCAGCAGGCGCCGTGCTGCACCGCGCGGCAGGCTTCGGCGTCGGGCCGGAATACCGCGTGCACCACGCCCCATTCGACGGCCTGGAAACCGCCCCACGCGAGCAGCGCAAGAAGCAACACCGTGGCCAGCGCCCGCAGCGGCGAACCCCAAAGTTCGCTGCGCCACGCGATGGGCCCTTGCGCGATGTTTCTCATCGCCAGCCTCGCAATGCGACGCGCGCGTTGTAGCGGTTCATGCCGAAGGAGATCACGAGCGACAGCAGCAGGTACACCGCCATGATGATCGCGATGCACTCGAAGGCGCGGCCGTTCGAGCCGATGGTGGTGTTGGCCACCGACACCAGTTCCGGATAGCCCACGGCCACCGCAAGCGATGAATTCTTCGTCAGGCTGAGGAGTTGGTTGGTGAGCGAAGGCACGATCACCCGCAGCGCCTGCGGCAGGATCACGATGCGCAATTGCTGCACCGACGTCAGCCCCAACGCCTGCCCGGCCAGCACCTGTCCCTGAGACACCGACAGGATGCCGGCGCGCACGATTTCCGCCACGAAGGCCGCCGAGTAAAACGACAGCCCCGCGACGATGGTCACGTACTCCGGGCTCAGCGCCGCACCGCCACTCACGCCGAAGTCGCCCTTCTCGGGCCATTCGAAGTGCGTCGGCCACCAGCCGCCTTCGTCCGACACAGGCCAGGGCACGCTCAAGCCGCCCTTGCTGAGCCATACCCCCGGCAGCAAGCGCACGGGCTCGGTCGGGTCTGGCAACAGGTTAGCCATGGCAAAGGCCAGCATCAGCAATTGCACCAGCAAAGGCACATTGCGCAGCACTTCAACATACGAGGTGCAGATACCGCGCAGCAGCACATGCGGCGCGAGCCGGCCGATGCCGATCAGCGTGCCGAGCACGACCGCGAACACAGCCGCGGGCACCGCCGCTCGCACGGTGTTGATCAACCCCGCCAGGAAGGCGCGCCAGAACGGCTGGCTGGCATCGAAGTCGAGCCAGCCTTCGCTGATGGAAAAGCCCGCGGGCTCGGTGAGAAAGTCGAAGCCTGAACGAACCCCGCGCGAGCGCAGCACTTCGAGCGCATGGTTCACCACCCAGACGGCGCCGGCCACGACGGCCAGTACCAGCAGCGCCTGGGCGACCCAGGCCAGCCAGGCGCCGCGGCGCGAGGCTTCGCGGCTCATCGAACGGGTGGTGCGTAGATCAGGCCGCCCTTGTTCCAGAGGTTGTTCGAGCCGCGCGGCAGCTTGAGCACCGATTTCGGCCCGACGTTGCGCTCGAACATCTCGCCGTAGTTGCCCACGGCCTTGATGGCGCGGAACGACCAGTCCTTGTCGAGGCCCAGCAGCTTGCCCAGGTCTTCGCCGGTGCCGACCAGGCGCTGCTGTGCCGGATCCTTGCTGTTGGCCTTCAGGTCGTCTGCATTGGCTTGGGTGACGCCGAATTCCTCGGCCTCGATGAGCGCGTTGGGCACCCACTTGGCAATGGCAAACCATTCGTCGTCGCCGCGGCGCACCAGCGGCGCGAGCGGTTCCTTGGAAATGAGCTCGGGCAGGATGATGTAGTCGTCAGGGTTGGGCGCCTCCTTGTTGCGCAGGCCCGCGAGCGCCGAAGCGTCGGTGGTGAAAGCCTGGCAGCGGCCCGAGAAAAAGGCTTTGAACGAAGCCTCGAAGCTTTCGAACACCACCGTCTTGACCGGAATGTTCTGGGCGCGGAAGTAGTCGGACACGTTCTTCTCGTTGGTGGTGCCCGACTGCGTGCAGATGGTCGCGTTCTTGAGCTGTTTGGCGCTGGTCACCTTGAGCTTCTTCGGCACCAGGAAGCCCTGGCCGTCGTAGTAGGTGATGGTGGTGAAGTTGAAGCCCAGCGAAGCATCGCGCGTCAGCGTCCACGTGGTGTTGCGCGCAAGAATGTCGATTTCACCGGCCTGCAGGGCCGAGAAGCGCTGCTGGGAGTTGAGCGGCACAAAGTCGACTTTTTTCGCGTCACCCAGCACGGCTGCGGCAATGGCGCGGCAGGTATCGACATCCAGACCCGACCAGTTGCCCTGTGTATCGGGCGCGGAAAAACCGGCCACGCCGTTTGTCACGCCGCATTTCACAGTGCCGCGCTGCTTGACGGCATCGAGCGTTTTACCGGCGAAGGCCGGCGCCGCGGCCACAAAAGCAAAGGCGGATGCGGCAACAGCCAGCACGGGACGGAATCGACTCTTCATTGGTGTGTTCTCCTCAACAAACAAGCAAAAGGCAGTGTACGGGGCGGCGCGCTACTCTGCCAAAGAACGGACGGTTGAATGCATATGCAGCGTCGCGCGCCGTTCCGGGCTTTTCCTGCCCGCGGCGCATTCACTAACATATGGCCTTTCAATCACTCTCACCAGGAATCTGCTCATGACCAAATCCGATGACACCGGCAAGCTCGTTCTACGCGTTGCACTCGGCATCCTCATCCTGTTGCACGGCATTGCGAAGGTCGGCAAGGGCGTCGACGGCATCGGCGGCATGCTGGCATCCCACGGGTTGCCGGCGGCCATGGCATACCTGGTCTACGTCGGTGAGATCCTCGCGCCCGTGCTGCTGATCGTGGGCCTGTTCACCCGCCCGGCAGCGCTGATCGTTGCCATCAACATGGTGGCGGCGATCTGGCTGGTGCATCAGAAGGACCTGGGCGCACTCAATGGCCAAGGCGGCTGGGCGCTGGAACTGCAGGGCATGTTCCTGTTCTCGGCAATTGCCATCGCACTCTTTGGCAGCGGCCGCTTCGGCCTGGGCGGCAAGTACAACTGAACGCATGCGGCCGGTGATGAACCGGCCGCTTTTTTTCAGTCGTCGTCGTTGGCATCGAGCCCGGGAAATAAAACGTCGGTGTAGCCGAAGCGCGAAAAGTCACGCACACGCATCGGGTAGAGCTTGCCAAGCAGGTGATCGACCTCGTGCTGCACCACGCGCGCATGAAAACCGCTCACGGTCCGGTCGATCGGATCGCCATACGGATCGAAGCCGGTATAGCGGATGTTCGAGAAGCGCGGCACCACGCCGCGCAGGCCAGGCACCGAAAGGCACCCTTCCCAGCCCTCTTCTTCCTCGTCGCCAATCGGCGTGATGACGGGATTCAGCAGCACGGTGCGGGGCACCGGCGGCGCATCGGGGTAGCGTGGGTTGACGACGTCTGTGCCGAAAATGACCAGCTGCTGGTCGACGCCGATCTGCGGTGCGGCCAGCCCGGCACCGTTGACCGCAATCATCGTCTCGAACATGTCGCGCACCAGAAGGTGCAGTTCGTCGGTGTCGAAAGCAGTCACCGGCTGCGCAACGCGCAGCAGCCGGGGATCGCCCATTTTCAGGATTTCGCGAATGGCCATGGCGGGATTATCGCGACAGCCGAGCGCCAAGGCTCAGTGGCCCGCCACGCTCCGATCAGGGAGGCGTTTGAGTCTTGGAGTCGGGCGACGTGTACAGCCGTTGACGGGCGTTTGGTGGTGGCGAGCGGTACTGCGGCAATGGCGACACGCCGGTATTCCCCGTCGGCGGCACGATGGCACCACCACCCGGAGGCCGTCCGCCGCCGCTCCAGCCCGGGCGTCCCCCCGGGTATCCCGGCCGCACGGCTGGATAACCTGGCCGTCCGTAGTACGGACGATTGCCGTAATAAGGCCGCCCGCCGTAGTAAGGCCGTCGACCTTCATAGTAGGCGCCGCCCTCGATGTAGACAGGCGCCGGCTGAACGACCACCGGATTGTCGTAATACGGCTGCGAATAGCCCCCGTCGTAGTATGGATCGCCGGGCACCGCAACGCAGCCGCCGAGGAGCGCGATGCCGCCAATGGCGACGCAGGTACCGAGAACACGAATTTTCTGCATAAGGGACTCCTTGTCAGCCTTTTGTCTTCAACGCCAGCTTGTAGTCCCTGTTGACTGCGCTGGTGTGAAGTCACGTAACCAGCCGTAAGGACATCGAACCTCCAAACCTTTCAGCTCGGCACGCCGTTGGCGAGTATCTCCAGCATACCCGCCTCGTCGATCACGCTCACGCCGAGCTCGCGGGCCTTGTCCAGCTTGCTGCCGGCCTCCTCGCCCGCAACCAGGTAGTTGGTTTTCTTGCTGACGGAGCCAGCCACTTTGGCACCGGCTGATTCCAGTTTGTCCTTTGCTACGTCCCTGCTGAGCGTAGGAAGGGTGCCGGTGATGACGAAGGTCAGTCCCGCCAGCGGCTTGGGCGCGCGGGCGGCGGGTTCGCCTTCTTCCCATGTGAGGCCGCAGGCGCGCAGTTGTTCTACCACCTCGCGGTTGTGCGGCTGGTCGAAGAAGGTGCGCAGGCTTTGCGCCACCACCGGGCCGACGTCGTTGACCTCGAGCAACTGTTCTTCGCTCGCGTCCATGATCGCGTCGAGCTTGCCGAAATGTTTGGCCAGGTCTTTCGCGGTGCTTTCGCCCACATGCCGGATCCCCAGCCCGAACAGGAAGCGCGGCAGCGTGGTTTTCTTCGAGGCTTCCAGCGCGTCGACAAGGTTCTTGGCCGACTTCTCCGCCATGCGGTCCAGGCCCGCCAGGGTGGTGAAGCCAAGCCTGTACAGATCGGGCAAGGTGCGGATCAGGTTGGCATCGACCAGTTGCTCGACCAGCTTGTCGCCGAGCCCGTCGACATCGACCGCGCGGCGTGCCGCAAAGTGCAGGATGGCTTCCTTGCGCTGGGCGCCGCAGAACAGGCCGCCTGTGCAGCGGTAGTCGACTTCGCCCTCTTCGCGCAGCGCTTCCGATCCGCACACCGGGCACTGGCGCGGCATGGTGAAAAGCGGGCCGCGCTCGCCCTCGGGCTTGGCCAGGCTCTCGGGCACCACACCGACCACTTCGGGAATCACGTCGCCAGCGCGGCGCACGATGACCTGGTCGCCCACGCGCACGTCCTTGCGGCGTGCCTCGTCCTCGTTGTGCAGCGTGGCGTTGGTCACGGTCACGCCGCCGACGAACACGGGTGCAAGCTTGGCCACCGGCGTGAGCTTGCCGGTGCGGCCCACCTGCACTTCGATGCCGAGCACCTCGGTGAGTTGTTCCTGCGCCGGGTATTTATGCGCCACGGCCCATCGCGGCTCGCGCGAGACGAAGCCGAGCTGCCGCTGCAACTCCAGGCTGTCGACCTTGTAGACCACGCCGTCGATGTCGTAGGGCAAGGCGTCGCGCTGGCGGCCGATGTTCTCGTGGAACGCGATCAACTCGATCGCGCCCCTTGCGCGTGCCGTCTGCTTGGCCACCGGAAAACCCCATGCGTCGAACTGCTGCAGCCAGTCGAACTGGGTCGGAAAATCCGGTCCGCCCTCGCTGGCCGGAGTGACCTCGCCAAGGCCGTAGGCAAAAAAGCTCAGCGGGCGCGCTGCGGCAATGGCCGGATCGAGCTGGCGCACTGCACCTGCCGCCGCGTTGCGCGGGTTGACGAACACCTTCTCGTTCTTTTGGCCGGCCGCGATCTTTTCTCGCTGGCGCTCATTGAGCGCGTCGAAGTCGGCGCGCTTCATGTAGACCTCGCCGCGCACTTCGACCACGGGCGGCGCCTTGCCGTTGAGCCGCAATGGAATGTCGCGTACCGTGCGGATGTTCTGCGTGACCTCTTCGCCCACCTCGCCGTCGCCGCGCGTTGCGGCCTGCACCAGCACGCCGTTCTCGTAGCGCAGGTTCATGGCCAAGCCATCGAACTTGAGCTCGCAGACGTATTCGACCTGAGGCCCGTCTTCAGCCAGGCCCAGCTCCCTGCGCACCCGCGCATCAAACGCGCTGGCGCCGCCGGGCGAAATGTCCGTTTCGGTGCGAATCGACAGCATCGGCACCTTGTGGCGCACCTTCACAAAACCTTCGAGCACCTTGCCGCCGACGCGCTGCGTGGGCGAATCGGGCGTGCGCAGGTCGGGAAACTCGGCCTCGATGGCCTGCAGCCGCTGGAACAGCTTGTCGTACTCGGCGTCGGGCAGTTCGGGCGCGTCGAGCACGTAATAAAGATGGGCGTGCTTGTGAAGCTGTTCGCTCAGTGCGGCGGCTTCGCGTGCCGCTTCGTCGCGCGTTGTCATGGGTGTCTCCCGAAGAAATCGGATCAGCTGAAGAGGCGTCGCGCCAAAGGCGAACCCGCGGCCAGGTCGCGCGACTCCAGCGTGTCGTAGAGCTGTTCGAGGTCGGCGCCGATCACGTCCATGGTTTCCTCGCGCAGCAACTGTCCGTCGCTGTCGGTCACCACGCCGTCCATCTCGCGCGCCAGCGTGGCGGCGGCTTCGCGCATGCGGCGGAACGGCTGCTCGGCGCGGTCGACCTGGGGCACGTCCAGGCTCAGGCTGAGCTCGCGGATGGCCGACTGCGCCGGATCGTCGGCCAGCGCGGCTTGGGTGTCGAACGACAGCCCGAGGATCGGCGGCAGCCCGACTTCGCTGGTCGGCAGCACCATGCGGCCGGGAATGATGCCCGCCACAAAGCCCAGCCGCGCCGCGTTCTGCTGCACATAGCCGGGGCTCCAGGCCGCGTGCAGCGCGCGCAGCACAAAGCCCAGCTGCGCATCGTGCGCGCTGGCGAATTGGTCGAGCTCGCGGGCACGCGCCACTTCATCGAGCATTTCAGGAAATTCGAGCGCGCCGTTGACCGCATCCGCAAAGGCCTGCGCCTTCACCACGAATTCGGAATACTCGATCTCGTTGAGCGCGCCGGTGCGGTTGGCCAACTGCACGCCGACCTGGAAGGCACTGTAGCGCTGGCCCGCCACCGGCGGCTCCCATTGGCCGGTGTGCTCGTTCAGGCCTTCGATGGCAACTGGCTTGCTGCCTGCTCGGCGGGTGGGCGGCATGGCCGCAATGGCTGCATCGCCCGATGCAAGGCCGTCCAGCGACACCGGAGCGATCACGTCGATGAGCGGATCGAGCCCGCCGCGCCGCTCGGCGGTCGGCAGCGGGCTGGCGCCGGGCGCCGGCAAATCGGGGTCGAACAAGGGTTCGTGGCGCTCCTGGCCCGGCGGCATCTGGTGCGGATCGACGCGCAGCATCGGCTCAACGCCATCTGGTGAAGACGGCGAATGATCGTCATCGAACAGCTCACCGCCGGCGGCGTCGGGCTGCCGCGGCGCATTGCGGCGCGATGTGACGGTGTTGTAGGCCACGACGGCCGCGAGAACGAGGCCGCCCAGGATGGCCAGGGCGAGAGTGAGATTGCTCATGCGCGCTGCTCGCTCAAGCAGCTTCGACCATCGAGGCGGCCGACTCCATGTCGACCGCAACGATGCGCGACACGCCCTGCTCCTGCATGGTCACGCCGATCAGCTGCTCGGCCATCTCCATGGCGATCTTGTTGTGGCTGATGAAGAGGAACTGGGTTTCGCGGCTCATGGCGGTCACGAGTTTGGCATAGCGTTCGGTGTTGGCGTCGTCCAGCGGCGCGTCCACTTCGTCGAGCAGACAGAAAGGCGCCGGGTTGAGCTGGAAGATCGCGAACACCAGCGCAATGGCCGTGAGCGCCTTCTCGCCGCCCGAGAGCAGGTGGATGGTCTGGTTCTTCTTGCCTGGAGGCTGCGCCAGCACCTGCACGCCGGCATCGAGGATTTCATCGCCCGTCATCACCAGCCGCGCATTGCCGCCGCCGAACAGCTCGGGGAACATGCGGCTGAAGTGCTCGTTGACGATCTTGAAGGTGCCGCCGAGAAGCTCGCGCGTTTCGCCGTCGATCTTGCGGATGGCGTCTTCGAGCGTGCCGATGGCTTCGTTCAGGTCAGCCGATTGCGCATCGAGGAAGGTCTTGCGCTCGCTGGCAATGGCGAGTTCGTCCAGCGCCGCCAGATTGACGGCGCCCAGCGCGACCACTTCGCGGTTCAGGCGGTCGATTTCGCTTTGCAGGCCCGTGAGGCGCACCTTGTCGGTTTCGATCGACTGGGCAACGGCTTCGAGATCGGCGCCCGCGTCGTCGAGCAACTGCTGGTACTGCTCGACACCCAGGCGCGCGGCCTGTTCCTTGAGCTGGAATTCGGTGATGCGCTGGCGCAGCGGATCAAGCTCGCGTTCTAGCTGCAGCCGGCGCTCGTCGCTGGCGCGCAGCTTCAGCGTGAGGTCGTCGTACTGGCTGCGCGCGGCCCCCAGGGCGCCTTCGCGCTCGAGCTTGAGCGCCAGCGCATCCTGCAGCCCGGCTTGGGCTGCCGCATCGGACAGGCGGCCGAGTTCGGTTCTGGCGCGCTCGTCTTCGTCGGTAAGGGCCACCACCTGCTGCGATGCAGTTTCGATGGCCCGGCTCAGCTCGCCGCGGCGGGCTTCGAGCGTGCGCTGCGAAAAAGTGGCTTCCTGCGCCTGGCGCTCCAGGCTGCGATGCTGCTCGCGGCTCGCGGCCAATGCACGGCCGGCTTCGATCACGCGCTCGTCGAGCTGCGCATGGCGCTCCTGGCTGTCGGCCAGCTGCATGTCCAGCTCTTCGAACCGGCCTTCGGCGGCCATGCGCTTTTCCTGCAGCTCCTCGAGCTGCGCATCGACTTCGGCAAGGTCGGCGGCAAGTTGCTCGCTGCGTGCCCGCGTCTGCTCGGCAAGCTGGGTCATGCGCAGGGTTTCGACCTGCAGTTCGTGCGCACGCGATTGCGTCTCGGCCGCTTCACGGCGCGCCGTCACAAGGCGTTGCGCGGCATCGACGTAGGCGGCTTCGGCGCGGACCAGCGCGGTGCGCGCCTCTTCGCTGACGAGCGTCTGGGCGCGCAGCTGGCGCTCCAGGTTTTCCATTTCCTGCTGGCGTGCCAGCAGGCCGGCCTGCTCGGAATCTGGGGCGTAGAAGTTCACGCTGTGCGAGAAGACGGCGTGGCCGCTCTGCACGTAGATGACTTCGCCCGGCTGCAGCGTGCCGCGCTGCGCAAGGGCCTCTTCGAAACTCTGCGCCGTGTAGCAGCCGTGGAGCCAGTCGGTCAGCAAGGCTTGCAGGCCCGCATCGTTCAGGCGCAGCAGGCTCGACAGCCGAGGCAGCGTGCCGGCACCTTCCGGCACCCCGGCCTCGGGCGGGCTGTAGAACGCCAGCTTGGCGGGCGGCGCATCGCTGCCGAAGGCGCGCACCATGTCGAGCCGGCTGACTTCGAGCGCACCCAGGCGCTCGCGCAGCGCAGCTTCGAGCGCGTTTTCCCAGCCCTGCTCTATGTGAATGCGGCTCCACAGCCCCTGCATGCCTTCGAGCCCGTGCTTGGCAAGCCAAGGGGCGAGCTTACCGTCCGTCTTGACCTTTTCCTGCAGGGCACGCAGTGCTTCGAGCCGCGCCGAAAGTTCGGCGTGGCGCGCGCCCTCGGTGTTGACGGCCTGCTGCTTCGCGCGGCGGTCGTCATCGAGCTGTGGCACAGATTCCTGCAGTTCATGCAGGCGGGCATCGGCCTCGCTGGCGACCTCCTGTGCGGCCGCGTGTTCCTCCTGCATAGTCTGCAGGCGGGCTTCGTCTGGCGCGGCCAGCGCGTTCTGGTCGGCACGCAGGCGTTCGCCGCGCTGCGTGAGCTGCCGGCTCTGGTCCTCGATGTTGCGCTGATCGGCGGCCAGCACCTGGATCTGCTGCTGAATCTGCACCACGGCGCCGCGCTGCGCATTGGCTTCGTCCTGCGCGCGCTGCTGCGCTTCCTCCAGCTCGGGCATGCGAGCGTCGTGCTCTTCGAGCTGCGCGGCCAGCATGACGGCTTGCTCCTCGGCGTCGACGCCCTGGCCGGCCAGCGTTTCGATCTCCGCCTCGGCTTCTTCGCGGCGGCGGCCCCACTGGCCCATTTGCTCGCGCAGCTGAACGAGCCGCTGCTCCACGCGCTGGCGGCCTTCGACCACGAACCGGATCTCGCCTTCGAGGCGGCCGACTTCGGCGCTGGCTTCGTAGAGCTTGCCCTGCGCCTGGTTGACCTGGTCGCCGGCCGCGTAGTGGGCCTGGCGCACGGTTTCGAGTTCGGCCTCGATGCGGCGCAGGTCGGCGGTACGCGATTCCAGGTCGTTGATCGCCTTTTCGGAGTCGGCCTTGATCTTGGCCTGGTCGGCGTCGCTTTCGCTGCGCTTCAGGAACCACAGCTGGTGCTGTTTCTTGGTGGCTTCGCCCTGCAGCGTGTTGTAGCGCGCGGCCACCTCGGCCTGCTTCTCCAGCTTTTCGAGATTCGCGTTCAGTTCGCGAAGAATGTCTTCGACGCGCGTGAGGTTCTCGCGCGTGTCGCCCAGACGGTTCTCGGTTTCGCGCCGGCGTTCCTTGTATTTGGAAACACCCGCCGCTTCTTCCAGGAACAGGCGCAGTTCTTCGGGCTTGGATTCGATGATCCGGCTGATCGTGCCCTGCCCGATGATGGCGTAGGCGCGCGGGCCGAGGCCCGTGCCCAGGAACACGTCCTGCACGTCGCGCCGGCGCACCGGCTGGTTGTTGATGTAGTAGCTGCTGGTGCCGTCGCGCGTGAGCACGCGCCGCACGGCAATTTCGCCGAACTGGTTCCACTGGCCGCCGGCGCGATGGTCGGCGTTGTCGAACACCAGTTCCACGCTGGAGCGGCTGGCCTGCTTGCGCGTGGTCGTGCCGTTGAAGATCACGTCCTGCATCGACTCGCCACGCAGCTCCGATGCGCGCGACTCGCCCAGCACCCAGCGCACCGCATCCATGATGTTCGACTTGCCGCAACCGTTGGGCCCGACCACGCCGACCAGCTGGCCTGGCAGCAGGAAGTTGGTCGGTTCGGCGAACGACTTGAAGCCTGAAAGCTTGATGGAATTGAGACGCACGACTTGTCGGCCTGCCTTGGCATAGCGCCAAGGTATTGATTTGTAAGGAAAATTGCACGGGCCCGCCGCTTGAAGCAGGCCGCCGCCCCAGCTGTGGATGATAACGTCAGGGCATGAGCGATTCCCTGGTTTCACCCTTCACCGCGCGCCGCGGCTACCTGCTGGCCGGCACAGCTGCACTGCTGGGCCTTGGCGGTTGCGCGGCCACCCGTTCCACCGAGCGCGCCGAACCTTATGCCAACCAGGAATGGTTGCAATCGAGCGCCAACCGCATTGCCAATCTTTCCTTGCGCGACAACCTGCAATCGGTCCGGCGCGTGCAAACCACGCTGTACCGGCGCAATCCGCGCGAATGGCGCAAATCGGCGGCAAGCATCGAAGCGGCCACCCAGCGCGCCTGGGACGCGGTGTTGACGGGCCCCGCCCTGCCCGAGCTGCGCGGCGCCACCGGCATCGACGCCATCCGCCTGGCCTTCGACACCAGCCCCCAGGGGTATCAAGGCGACCGGGTTGCGGCACTGGTCGTCGGCTGGGCATCCATGCTCAAGCAAGCCAATGGCGACACCTGGGACCAGACGATGCTGGACGGCATCAACGCCGAGAACAGCTACCGCGCCGCGCGCAATTTCGAAATATCGCTGTGGCTGATTTCCTCGAAAACCGGCGCGGACGGCCAGCCGCTGCTGCTGGCCACCGAAATCAGCGAGCGCGGCCGCAACCTCGTGGCCGACCGCGAGTTGTCGAAGGTGGTGGCGCGGCTCGACCTGCTGGCCGCCCAGGCCGACGAGAAATACCGGCGCGCCGCGCTCGACTTCGGGCAGAACTGGATCATGGGCGTCGTCATGCCCTTCTACACCCTGATACCCAGATAAGGCAATGGCCGCCTCAAGGAAACATATTTCCTAAATAGCGCTTTGCGGTAATATGTTTCCGTGACCAAGCAGGAACTCATCACCGCCCTCACGGCCCGGCGCGATGCCGCCGGTCTTTCCAATGCGGAAATTGCACAGCGCTCCGGCCTGACCGAGCGCTCGGTGCGCAACGCGCTGAGCCTGAAGGGCAACCCGCAGCTTTCGTCGCTGCTGGCGCTGGTCGATGCCATCGGCCTCGAGCTGCAGCTTGCGCCCAAGGGCTTCGGCGAAAGCGTGGCCGCCGATCCTGATTACCGCCCCGTTGCCACCCGCGTGGGCCATGCGGTCGCGCAAGCGCCCTCCCCGCCGCCGTACACCAGCAAGCGGCGCCGTTCGCCATGAACGTCAAGATCCTCGAAATCTCGCTGGGCTCGCGACGCTTCGGCAAGCTCTTTCAGTACGCCGACCTGTGCCGCTTTGTGGCGGAGCCCGAACTGGTGGCCGCCCCGCCGGCTGAAGTGCTGTCGCTTTCCATGGTGGCAAGCGATCCGGCCACCCAGGCAGCACTGTGGAGCGACGTGAAGAACCCTCTCTTCAATGCACAAGGTGGCCAGCTTCCGCGCTTCTTTCAGAACCTTTTGCCCGAAGGCGTTCTGCGCAGCCATATCGCGCAGTTGCGCGGCTGCCGAGAAAACGACCATTTCGAACTACTCGCGGCTTGCGGAGGCGACCTCCCCGGCGCTGTGAGCGCGCGCCCGGTTTCAGTCGACCGCGGCACGTTGCAGCGGCTCATCACCCAAGACCAGGACGCGCTCGAGATGTCGGTGGTCGAACTGCCCATGCCGCAGGGCATTTCGGTATCGGGCGTGCAGCCCAAGCTCGGCCTGCGCCGCCAGGGCGGCCGCTATGTGGCCCGCACGCGTGCCGGTGCCAGCACGCGCGTGATCGCGAAGTTGCCCATGGCCGGCCGGCCGCACATGCCGCAGCTCGAAATGCTTTCGCTCCAAATGGCGGGCGCAGCCGGTGTCGAGGTCTGCCATGCCGAATTGGCGCCGCTCTCCGCCATTGCGGCCGAGCACAGCTACGCGCTGCCCGACGAGCCTGATTTTCTTGCCGTCACCCGGTTCGACCGCGAGGGCGCGCGCCGCATCCATTTCGAAGATTTTGCGCAGGTGCTCGCCGTCGACCCGATGCACAAGTACAGCGCCAGCTACCTCGACATGGCGCTTGCGATGCGCGCCTTTCCTTCGATGGGCGAAGAGGCCGTGCTCGAACTCGTTCGGCGCCTGGCGGTGAACGACCTGCTCGGCAACCCCGATGCACACCTGAAGAATTTCGGCGTGCTCTACCCCGACGGCATCGCGCCGCGGCTGGCGCCCGCCTACGACATCGTCGCGTATGCCGCGCTCCAGGGTGTCGACGGCCATGCCTTGCCCCTTCTGCCCGCAGCGGGCGGAGGTGCCGCGCCCAAACGTACGGCGTTGTTCACACCCGCCAACATACGCGCCTTCTGCTTCTCGACCGGGCTGCACGAGCCGCTGGTCCGGCGCGTCATTGCAGACACCGCGCGGCTCGCGCGCAGCCAGTGGCCCGCAATGATCGATGCATCGACGCTGCCCGCACCGTGGAAAAAACGGCTGCAGCAACGCTTGCAGGCACATCCCTTGCTGCAAGGCATGGCCAGGCGCGGCAAATGAGAAAAAGAAAAGAAAACGCGCCCCTAGAATGATTCAGCCCTTCACCCCTCAACCCATTCGAGGCAGCAGCAATTCATGAGCTCCATCAATTTCATCGGCGGCGAAAAAGGCGGTGTCGGCAAGTCGGTGACCGCGCGCGTGCTGGCGCAGTACTTCATCGACCACAGCCGGCCTTTCACGGGCTTTGACACCGACCGCTCGCACAGCTCGTTCACGCGCTTCTACGAAGGCTTTGCGTCGCCCATCGTGGTCGACAGCTTCGAGGGGCTCGATACCGTGGTGAACGGTTTCGAAACCAATCCGCAGCAGAGCGTCATCGTCGACCTCGCGGCCCAGACACTGGCGCCGCTGTCGCGCTGGATCAAGGAATCCGACTTGTTCGATGTGTTCGTCGAACTGGGCGTGGCCGTCAACTTCTGGCACGTGCTGGACGACGGCAAGGATTCCACCGACCTGCTCGGCACGCTGATCGACACCTTCGGCAACCGGCCCAACTACATCGTGGTGCAGAACTACGGCCGTGGCAGCGACTTCGGCATGCTGCTCGCGTCGCAGTCGCTCTCGAAGGCGACCGCGAACGGCGCCCGCGTGATCACGCTGCCGCGCCTGCACGAGGCCAGCATGCGCAAGATCGATGCGCAGAACACCAGCTTCTGGAAGGCGGTGAATGACCGCGAAGGGCCGCACGCGCTCGGCTTGCTGGAGCGCCAGCGCGTGAAGTCGTGGCTTGCCACTGCCTACGCGGCTTTCGACACTTTGCCGCTCTAGGCGGCAGTTCAGCGCGCCACTGGGCGCTTGCGGAAAATCAGCACAAGCAGCAGAACTGCAAGAATGAAGAAGGCGACGAACGACCAGTTCGCCAGCGTCAGGCCGAACAGCGACCAGTCGATCTTCGAGCAATCGCCGCCGCCGCGGAAGATCATCGGCAGCGCCCGCTTGAGCGGGAAGGTCTCGATCATTCCGTACAGGTCGCGCCCGCACGATACAACCTCGGGCGGGTACCACTGCAGCCAGCTCTGAGCGGCGGCCGTGTAGGCGCCACCAATGGCCGACACCAGCGCCAGGACCCCGCCCGTCACCTGCAGGCCGCGGCTGCGGAACACGGCGGCCAGCCCGGTGAAGAGCGCCACCAGAACCAGGGCATACCGCTGCACGATGCACATCGGGCACGGCTCCAGGCCCACCACGTGCTGCAGATAGAGCCCGAAGGCCAGCATGAGAACACAGGCCAGGCAAATCAGCCCATACGCACGGCGCGGCGCGCCGAAGTACCAATCGATCAAGGGGAAACCCAATCTTCTTCTACGAACACCCGGGCCTTGCGCGGCGTGGCGACTACCGTGTCGCCCTCGTTCAAGCCCAGTTCACGGAACTGTTGCGCAGGGATTTGCGCTTCGATGATGGTTCCGGAGCCCGGATTATCTGGATTCGTTTCGGTGGGCTCAAGTTCCAGCCGTGCGATGGGGCCGACCACGATGGCGCGCGACAAGGTGGCCACGATGCCGGTGGCACCGGCGGTGTAGCGCTCCACGGTCAGGTCATGCGGGCGCACGTAGGCCATGGCCTTGGCGTCGCGCGCGCCGCTGTGCTCGGGGGAGTCCAGGCGCATGCCGTCCAGCTGCACCGCGCCGTTGTCGGCCCGGCCATGGAACAGATTCACGTCGCCCAAAAAGCCGTAGACGAAGGGACTTGCGGGCTGGTCCCACACCTCTTGCGGCGAACCGACCTGCTCGATGCGGCCCTTGTTGATGACCACCACGCGGTCAGCCACTTCGAGCGCTTCTTCCTGGTCGTGCGTGACGAAGATCGACGTGACGTGCAGCTCGTCGTGCAGCCGGCGCAGCCAGCGGCGCAGCTCCTTGCGCACCTTGGCGTCGAGCGCGCCGAAGGGTTCGTCGAGCAGCAGCACCTTGGGTTCGACCGCGAGCGCCCGGGCCAGCGCAATGCGCTGCCGCTGGCCGCCCGAGAGCTGCGACGGATAGCGGTCGGCCAGCCAGTCGAGCTGAACCAGCTTGAGCAGATCGGTCACCTTCTGCTTGATCTGCGCGTCGCTCGGGCGCTCCTTGCGCGGCTTCACGCGCAGGCCGAAGGCCACGTTCTCGAACACCGTCATGTGGCGGAACAGCGCGTAGTGCTGAAACACGAAGCCCACCTGCCGCTCGCGCACATGCACGTCGGTGGTGTCTTCGCCCGAAAAGAGAATGCTGCCGGTGTCGGCCGTTTCCAGCCCCGCAATGATGCGCAGCAGCGTGGTCTTGCCGCAGCCCGAGGGGCCGAGCAGTGCGACGAGTTCGCCCGATTCGACATCGAGGTTGACGTTGTTCAACGCGCGGAAGTCGCCGAACTGCTTGCTGATGTTGCGGATTTCGATGCTCATGATCTTGTTCTTTCTCTCTCAGGCCGCCGTGGGCTCGGGCGGACGTTCCGGCGGCAGCTCGGCAATGGCTTTCATTTCACGTTCGTGGCGCCATTCGATGACCGACTTGATCACCAGCGTGACCAGCGCCAGGATGGCCAGCAGCGATGCAACGGCAAAGGCCGCCACCGACTGGTACTCGTTGTAGAGCACTTCCACATGCAGCGGCATGGTGTTGGTCTGCCCGCGGATGTGGCCCGACACCACCGACACCGCCCCGAACTCGCCCATGGCGCGAGCGTTGCAAAGAATCACGCCATACAGCAGGCCCCACTTGATGTTGGGCAAGGTCACACGCCAGAAGGTCTGCCAGCCGGTCGCGCCCAGCACGATGGCGGCCTGCTCTTCGTCGGTGCCCTGCGCCTGCATCAGCGGAATGAGTTCACGCGCGATGAACGGGAAGGTCACGAACACGGTGGCCAGCACGATGCCGGGCACGGCGAAGATGATCTTGATGTCGTGCTCGGCGAGCCAAGGACCGAACCAGCCCTGCGCGCCGAACACCAGCACGTAGATCAGGCCCGCCACCACTGGCGACACCGCGAACGGCAGATCCACCAGCGTGGTCAGGAAGGCCTTGCCGCGGAATTCGAACTTGGCGATGGCCCATGCCGCGGCAACGCCGAACACCAGGTTCAGCGGCACCGAAATGGCGGCCGTGATGAGCGTGAGGCGAATCGCGCTCCAGGCGTCGGGCTCTTTCAAAGCCTCGACATAGGCGCCCACGCCCTTGCGCAAGGCCTCCGTTGCCACGGCTGCCAGCGGCAGCACCAGGAACAGGAACATGAACGCGAGCGCCAGGCCGATCAGCAGCCAGCGCACCCAGGGCGATTCAGTGGTGCCGGCCTGTGCGCGGCGAATGATTTTGGAAGGGGCGCTCATCTCACGCTCCTGCGCGGCGGCGCTGCCAGGCTTGCAAGCCGTTGATGACGAGCAGCAGGATGAACGAAATCACCAGCATCACGAGTGCGACCGCGGTTGCGCCGGCAAAGTCGTATTGCTCCAGCTTGCCGATGATGATGAGCGGCGTGATTTCCGAAATCATCGGCATGTTGCCGGCGATGAAAATCACCGAGCCGTATTCGCCGATGGCGCGCGCAAAAGCCATTGCAAAGCCGGTAAGCAACGCAGGCGCAATCGACGGGAAGATCACCTTGGTGAAGGTCTGCAGGCGCGTCGCGCCGAGCGACGTAGCGGCTTCTTCAAGCTCTTTTTCGGCGTCTTCGAGCACCGGCTGCACGGTGCGCACCACAAATGGCAGCCCGATGAAGATCAGCGCAATGACGATGCCCGCCGGCGTGAA
Organism: Variovorax sp. DXTD-1; assembly: GCF_003984625.1. Taxonomy (GTDB): domain Bacteria; phylum Pseudomonadota; class Gammaproteobacteria; order Burkholderiales; family Burkholderiaceae_C; genus Variovorax. The sequence continues at coordinate 107,842 of NZ_RWKH01000004.1, forward strand.
CGCCAGCTTGATGCCGTGCGGCTCGAGCAATTGCCCGATCCAGCCGTTGCCCGCGAGCAGCGCCGTGAGCGAGATGCCGGCCACCGCCGTGGGCAAGGCAAACGGCAGGTCGACCAGCGCGTCGACGATGCGCTTGCCCGGAAACTTGTAGCGCACCAGCACCCAGGCCACCAGCAGGCCGAACACCGCGTTCACCATGGCCGCGAGCAGTGATGCGCCGAACGTGAGCCGGTAAGACGCCATGACGCGCGGCGCGGTCACGGCCACCCAGAACTGCTCCCAACTCAGCGCGAAGGTCTTGAAGACCAGCGCCGACAGCGGGATCAGCACGATCAGGCAGAGATAGAAAATCGAAAAGCCGAGCGTGATGTGAAAGCCCGGCAGCACCCGCCTGGAGCCCCCTGCACGGTTCACATGCGAAAGCGGCGCTCCCGCGGACGGGAGCGCCGAAGAAACAGCGCCGCTCATTTACTTTGCGCCGGGCGTGTAGAGCTTGTCGAACTGGCCGCCGTCGTTGAAGTGCACCTTCTGTGCATCGCCAAGGCTGCCAAAAAGCTCTTGCACCGTGAACAACTGCAGCGGCTTGAACGTGGCGGCGTGCTTCTTCAGCACAGCCTGCGAACGGGGACGCAGCGCATGCTTTGCTGCAATTTCCTGCGCCTCTTCGGAATAGAGCCAGTCGAGATACGCCTTGGCGAGCTCGCCGGTGCCCTTCTTCTTGGTCGTGCGCTCGACCAGCGCCACCGGGTTCTCGGCCACGATGCTGATCGACGGGTAGACCGAGTCGACCTTGCCCGTGCCGAACTCGCGGTCGATCGACACCACTTCGGATTCGAAGGTGATGAGCGCATCGCCGATGTTGCGCTGCAGGAAAGCGGTGGTCGCGTCGCGGCCGCCGCGTGCCAGCACCGGCACGTTCTTGAACAGCTTGCCGACGAACTCGGCTGCCTGGGCGTCGGTACCGCCCTTCTTCTTCACGTAGCCCCAGGCCGCAAGGTAGGCATAGCGCCCGTTGCCGCCGGTCTTGGGGTTGACGATGACGACCTGCACGCCCGGCTTGACCAGGTCTTCCCAGTCCTTGATGCCCTTGGGGTTGCCGTTGCGCACCAGGAACAGCATGGTCGAGGTGGTCGGCGATGCGTTTTCGGGGAACTGCTTGTTCCAGTCCTTCGCGACCACGCCCGTGTTGGCCAGGAAGTCGATGTCGGTGGAGGTGTTCATGGTCACCACATCGGCATCGAGGCCGTCGGCCACGGCGCGCGCCTGCGCACTGGAGCCGCCATGCGACTGGTCGATCTTCACGTCCTTGCCCGTGGCCTTCTTGTAGTGGGCCACGAACGCCGCGTTGTAGTCCTTGTAGAACTCGCGCGCGACGTCGTACGAGGCGTTCAGCAGCGTGGTGCCCTGTGCAAAGGCGCTGCTGCCTGCGAATGCGGAGGACGCCAACGCGAGCACGGCGGCGAAGGTCTTGAGTCTGGAAGTCATGTGGTTGCCAAGTTTTCTGAAAATTCACGGCCCGCCGGCCAGGCGGCGGGCTCGTCGGTCAACGACTGGAGCAAGGCCAGGCCGAGCGGCCAGTCTCCATGCCCCGAATCGATGTTGATATGCCCCGCATTCTGCATGCGGACAAACTCACTGCCCCAGGCGCGGGAATATGCGCCGGCCAGACGGATCGGGCAATACGGATCGTTGCTGCTTGCCACCACGATGCTGCGGTACGGCAGGGCCGCGTACGGCACCGGCGCAAAGTCAGACAGCACAGCCCGGCGCTCGGGGTCGGCCGGCGCCACCAGCAGCGCCCCGCGGATGCGCGCGGCCGCCTCGGCCGGCAGGTGCGCCGTGGCAATGCAGCCCAGGCTGTGGGCGGCAATCACCACCGGCCCGGGGCTTTCGAGCACCAGCCTGGCCAGCGTGGCCACCCAGGCTTCGCGCTTGGGCGAAGCCCAGTCGTCCTGCACCACCCGTGCCGCGCCCGGAATGCGCTGCTCCCACAGGCTCTGCCAATGGCCGGGCCCGGAGTCGCGCCAGCCGGGCACGATGATCACGGAAGTCTGCATGGCGGCGCAGCCCTGCCCGCTTACCTGTTGGGCTGCGGCGTGATGCGCAGGTAAGGCTTCACTGCCTTGAAGCCCTTGGGAAAGCGCTCCGCCAGTTCGGCCGGGTCCTGGATGCTCGGGATGATGACCACGTCGTCGCCGTCCTTCCAGTTCACGGGCGTGGCCACCTTGTGGCTGTCGGTGAGCTGCAGCGAATCGATCACGCGCAAGATTTCGTCGAAATTGCGGCCGGTGGAGGCCGGGTACGTGATGGTCGCGCGAATCACCTTCTTCGGATCGATGATGAACACGCTGCGCACCGTGGCCGTGGCCGATGCGTTGGGGTGAATCAGGTCGTACAGGTCGGCCACCTTGCGGTCGTGGTCGGCCACGATCGGAAAGTTCACCGTGGTGTTCTGCGTCTCGTTGATGTCGCCGATCCATTCCTTGTGCTTGGTGGCCGGGTCGACGCTCAATGCAATGGGCTTCACGCCGCGCTTGGCAAATTCGCCCGACAGCGCCGCGGTCTTGCCGAGCTCGGTGGTGCAAACGGGCGTGAAATCGGCCGGGTGCGAGAAGAACACCACCCATGAATCGCCGGCCCATTGATAGAAATCGAGGGGGCCTTCGCTGGAATCCTGGGTGAAATTGGGTGCTGTGTCGCCGAGTCGCAGGGTCGCCATGGTCGCTCCTTGGATGGGATGGGACCTGGGATTGTGCGAACGCCTGCTTCAATGCCAAACGAATATCTACTTGTTTGGTTATGGCGTTTTTCGCATAACGACCGCCCGGCGCGGTCATTTGGCGGACGCTAGTACATGCCGGTTTCACTGCCGTGCAGGTGCTCGGCCAGGAAGTCGATCAACCGCCGCACCGCCGGCACCAGCGCCCGCCGCGCTGGAAAAACCATGTGTGCAATGACGGCCGGAGGCCCCCACTCGGGCAGCACTCTCGCCAGCCGGCCCGCTTCCACGTCGTCACGGCACATGTAGCCGGGCAGCAGGGTTGCGCCCGCACCCTCGAGCACGGCCAGTTGCAGCGTCGCGAGATCGTCCGCCACATAGCGCGGTGTATGAACGTGCGTATAAATCTCGCCATTCGGGCCTTCGAGCCGCCATTCGCTGCGTCCCTCGGCGTTGGCCGACATGGCCGCGGTCTGGAGCCGCACCAGGTCGGCGGGCGTTTTCACCGGCCCCTGGCGTTTCAGCAAGTCCGGCCTCATCACCAGCACCGCGCGGCTCGTTCCCAAGACCTTGGCCACGAGCGTGGTGCTGTCCTCGATGGCCGGACGCACGCGCAAGGCGATGTCGATGCCCTCCTCGATCAGGTCGACCGGCCTGTTCATCACCCGCAGATCGATGCGCACGCCGGGGTAGCGCTCCATGAACTGCGGCAGCAACCGGCCCAACCCGCTGTGCGCGATTGAAATGGGGCAGCTCAGCCGCACCGTGCCGCTCGGCTCCGTCTGCACCTGCGCCACGGCCTCCGCCGCCGCCTGCGCTGCGTCGCGCATGGCCGCCGAATGCCTCAGGTAGATCTCGCCCGCCGGCGTGAGCGAAAGCCGCCGCGTGCTGCGCTGCATGAGCTGCACACCCAGCCGCTCCTCGAGATCAGCCACGCGGCGCGACAGCCGTGACTTGGGAATGCCGAGCGCGCGGCTTGCCGCGGCAAAGCCGCCCCGCTCCGCCACTTCAGCGAAAAAAACCATATCGTTCAGGTCTTGCATGCCTTCATTGTCCTGCAAATAGAACGATGTAGGCAAATTTCACCCACTTATCAAAGAATCGCATCAAAAATAGAATTCTCACATCGTCGGCCACTTTTGAGCGTCGACCACCACACGAAAGCGATTCACCATGAAACTGCTCCACGTCGATTCCAGCATCCTGAGTACCAACTCGACCTCCCGCCTCCTCACGGCCGAGATCGTGGCCGCTTGGAAAGCCGCGCATCCGGACACCACGGTCGAATATCTCGACCTCGCCGTGAACACTCCGCCGCATTTCAGCGCCGATGCGCTGGGCATCAAGACGGGCGTGCAGGCCCAGCCGACCGAAGCCCAGCAGCGCGAAAACGAACTCTCCGAAAAGCTCGTGAGCCAATTCCTCGCCTCCGACGTGATCGTGGTCGGCGCGCCGCTGTACAACTTTTCGATTCCGACCCAGCTCAAGGCCTGGATCGACCGCCTCGCCCAGATCGGCCGCACCTTCAAGTACACCGACAAGGGCCCCGTGGGCCTGGCCGGCGGCAAGACCGTGATCGTGGCGTCCAGCCGCGGCGGCGTCTACTCGACCACCGAAGGCGGCCGGGCACTGGAGCATCAAGAGAGCTACCTGACGGCGATCTTCGGCTTCTTCGGCGTTACCGACGTGCGCTTCGTGCGCGCCGAAGGCCTGGCCATGGGTGACGCACCCAAGGCCGCCGCGCTGGCTTCTGCGCGCGCCGACATCCTCACGGCGACGGCCGAAGCCGCGAACCAGAAGGACGTGGCACAAGCTGCCTGAGCCTCGCTCGCGTCAAAAAAAGCCGCTCCCAGGAGCGGTTTTTTTCATGCGTGCCCGATGACTGATCGGTGCATCAGACGGCCGAGTGGGTCTTGATCCAGGCGACGTACTTGTCCATCCACCCCTGCAGGAACTTCTTCGTTCCCTCGTTGCCGATGTGGCCCTTGTCGTCGAACAGGCCGTCCTTGAACTGCAGGAATATCTCCGGCGAGCCCATCGTCGGAACGTCCAGGTAAGCCAGCACGTTGCGCAAATGCTGCTGCGCCAGCGCGGTGCCGGTCGCGCCCACGGAGATGCCCACCACGGCGGCAGGCTTGCCGCCCCAGGCACTCTGCCCATACGGCCGCGACGCATGGTCGATCGCGTTCTTCAGCACGCCGGGGAACGAGCGGTTGTATTCGGGCGTTACGAACAACAAGCCTTGCGCTGCCGCAATCTCGGTTTTCAGCCGCTTCACCGAAGCCGCCGGGTTGCCGTCGTCGTCCTGGTTGTACAGGGGCAGATCGTCGATGCGCAAATGCTCGAAGGTGAAGTCCGACGGTGCAAGGTGCGCCAGCGCAAGGGCCAACTTGTGGTTGTACGAATCCTTGCGAAGGCTGCCGACGATCACGGCAATTCGGGTCTGGCTCATGAATGAAGCTCCTTGATGAGTGAAGGGAATCCAGATGGCGAAAATCATTATGCGAAGCGCCCAAGACCTTTTCCAGAAAAGCTCTTCCATCGCGCCCGCCTTTTCGGCTCCCCAAGCAGGCGCTTTGAATCGAAGGCATCATCGTCCCGGTCCTTTCGACCCCAGGAGCAAAGCACGATGAGATTCTTGATGGTGGGTGCCGGCGCACTCGGCGGTTATTTTGGCGGCCGTTTGCTGGAGGCGGGACGCGATGTGACCTTTCTGCTGCGCCCCCGGCGCGCGGCGCAAATCGAGAAGACAGGGCTGGTGGTCCAGAGCCCGTTCGGCAACCTGCAATTGCCCTCGCCGCCGCAGGTGCTGGCTGAAGACATCAAGGCGCCGTTCGACGTGATCGTGGTCGGCAGCAAGGCCTACGACCTCGACTCGACCATGGAGTCGTTCGCACCGGCGGTCGGGCCGAACACGGTCATTCTTCCCCTGCTCAACGGCATGAATCACATCGAGCGCCTGGTCGCCCGCTTTGGCGACGAGCGCGTGCTGGGCGGCCTTTGCATGATCTCCGCCACGCTGGACGACGAAGGCCGCGTGCTGCATCTCAACGACATGCACGGCCTGAGCTACGGCGAGCGCGCGGGCGGCCGTTCGGCCCGCGTCGATGCCATTGCAGCCCAGTTCGCCGGCGCGAAGTTCGATGCCACCGCAAGCGAGACCATCTCGCAGGACATGTGGGAAAAGTGGGTCTTCATCGCCTCGGCAGCCGGCCTCACGAGCCTGATGCGAGCTTCCATTGGCGACATCGCGAGCGCGGGCGGCCAGGACGTGGCGCTTGCGATCTTCGATGAATGCTGCGCCATTGCCGCGCACAACGGCTTCGCGCCGCGCCCCGCAGCCATCGAGCGCGGCCGCGCCATCATGACGGCGCCGGGCTCGCCGATGACCGCATCGATGTACAAGGACATCGTGCGCGGCGCGCCGGTCGAGGCGGACCACATCGTGGGAGACCTGCTCGGCCGCGCACCGGCAGGCCGTTCGCCGATTCCTTCGGTGCTGCGCATCGCCTACATTCACCTGAAAGCCTACGAGGCGCAGCGCGCCCGCCAAGCCACCTGACGAGGGTTCCCCGATGACCGACGCCATCGCTTTTCTCCACACTGCACAGGTTCATGTGCCAACCTTCGAGCGCCTCACCCGCGAGATTGCGCCCGAGCTGGAGGTGCGCCACCTGGTAAGGGAAGAACTGCTGCACGAAGCCCGCGCCTCCGGCATCGACAACCCGAAGTTGGCCGGGCGCGTGCACGACGCCATGCGCGAGGCTGCATCCGACGGCGCCGCCGTGGTTGCATGTACCTGCTCCACCATCGGAGGCATTGCGGAAAAAACCGCGACGGGCGGCGCCTTCACCGCCCAGCGCATCGACCGCGCCATGGCCGAGCGTGCGGTGCGCGCCGGTCCGCGCGTGCTGATTGCGGCAGCGCTCGAAAGCACCCTGGAGCCCACCACCGCGCTGATTCTTTCAACCGCGGCGCAGGCCGGCGCCGGTGTCAAACCGAGCGTGCTCTGGGTCGAAGAAGCCTGGCCGTACTTCGAGGCCGGCGACACCGCCCGCTACATCGAGACGCTGGCCAAGGCCATTCGCACCGCCGCTGTCGCCGCCGACGCAGTGGTTCTGGCGCAAGCCTCCATGGCGCCCGTTGCGCATGAGCTCGCGGACCTTGGGATCGAAGTGCTCGCGAGTCCCGCCACGGGCGTTGCGCATGCGGTGGCAACGCTGCGCGCATCGCGCACGGCATGGGCGGCGCAGGCCTCTGCCTTTGCGAGCCCTGCAGCCCGCGCTACTCCGATTTGAGAATCGTCTCGCCCTTCAGCGCGCCCATGTCGCGGATGTTGAAGCGGTGCCGCTTCCATCCCTCCCACGTGCGGCGCATGTGGGTGATCGAGATGAAGTAGTAGAGAAATTTGAACATGCCGAGCGCCCGCCAGATCGGCGTGCCGCGATAGATGTCGCCAGCCAGCAGCGACATCAGCCCTTCTTTCACGCGGAACGGATTGCCCGGGTGCATGAACATGTCGCGGATGGTCGGATTGGTCACGCGGTAGATGAACCACGAATACTCGCGCGGCCCCTTGCGCATCATGGCCTCGAAGTCCTTCCGCGCGGGCGCCAGCTCGGCCGGTTTGTCGAGCGCCGTGGCCACCAGTTCGGCGCCATCGAAGGCGCTGTGCATGGCCAGGTACACGCCGGACGAGAACATCGGGTCGATGAAGGTGAACGCATCGCCCAGCATCAGGTAGCGGTCGCCCGTGGCATGGGTGCTCGAGTACGAGAAGTTGCCGGTGGCGTGCACCGCATCGTCCACCAGCGTGGCGTTCTTCAGCCGGTCCACCAGCACCGGGCACAGCGCGATGGTGTCGTAGAAAAAGTCCTTCAACGGCTTGTCGCGCGTCTTCAGGTAGTACGGCCAGCAGACCGCGCCCACGCTGGTGGTGCCGTCGGCCAGCGGAATGAACCAGAACCAGCCGTGCGGAAACCAGCAGATGCTGATGTTGCCTTCCTTCCTGCCCTCCAGCCTTTCGGCGTTGGTGAAGTGGCCGAACAGCGCGGTGCTGTTGTGGTCGGGGTTCTTTTCCTTGCAGCGGAATTTATTGGCCAGCAGCGTGTCGCGGCCCGTGGCATCGACCACGAAGCGCGCGCGCCAGCTGCGCTTGGCACCATCGTCCATTTCGGCCTGCACCCTGGCGCCGTCGGCGTCGAACGCCACGTCGCGCACCTTGCAGCCCTCGAGCGTCTCAGCACCGCGCGTGGCGGCATTGCGGAACAGCAGTTCGTCGAGCTCCGAGCGGCGCACCTGCCAGGCGGAATCGAGCGACTTGTCCCAGCCTTCGGCAAAGTCCACGTAGCTGCGATGCTCATGGTCCGGCGAGACAAACTCGATGCCGAACTTGGGCATGCCGATCTTCTCGACCTGGTCGCGCACGCCGAGCTTCTCGAAAAGCTCCACGTTGGCCGGCAACAGCGATTCGCCGATGTGAAAGCGCGGGTGATGCGCCTTTTCGAGCAGCACCACCTTGCGGCCCTGTTGCGCGAGCAGCGCCGAAATCGTCGAACCCGCGGGTCCGCCGCCGATCACGAGTACATCGCAGGATTCGTCGGCCGTCCGCGGCATGGAAGAAGCGGAAGAAGTAGCTTGAGGCGAGGACATGCGGGGGCAAGCACCAATGTTGACAACCGCGAAGCATAGCGCGGTCGGTCGCGGCCGGATCCTCATGCCATTGCTATGGCGCGCCGGTCTTCGGTGCGTTCTGCAGGCTGGCCTGGGTCACGCTCGCGCCGGCGGGCACGTTGTCAGTAATCCACACATTGCCGCCGATCACGGCGCCCTTCCCCAGCGTCACCCGCCCGAGGATGGTGGCGCCGGCATAGATCACCACGTCGTCCTCCACCACCGGATGCCGCGGCAGGCCCTTCTGCAGGTTGCCCTCGGCATCGGTCGGAAATCGCTTGGCGCCCAGCGTCACGGCCTGGTAAAGCCGCACGCGCTTGCCGATGACAGCCGTTTCGCCGATCACGACGCCCGTGCCGTGGTCCATGAAAAAACCCGCGTCGATCTGCGCACCGGGGTGAATGTCGATGCCCGTTTGCGCATGCGCCAGCTCGGCCACGATGCGCGCCAGGAGCGGCAGGTCGAGCTCGTACAGCCGGTGCGCGAGCCGGTGGTGAATCATTGCCAGCACGCCCGGGTAGCACAGCAGCACTTCGTCCACGCTGCGCGCCGCCGGGTCGCCCTGGTAGGCGGCGAGCACGTCGCTGTCGAGCAGGCGGCGCAACCCCGGCAGCGCGTTCGCAAACTGCCGAACGGCATTGGTGGCGATCTGGTCGATCTCGCTCGCGGGGCGCGGATCGTGGCGGGCGTTGAAATTCAGCTCCAGGCGCGCCTGCACCAGCAGCGCGTGCAAGGCGGTGTTCAGCGTGTGGCCAACGTAGAAGTCCTCGCTCTCGTGGCGCAACTCCGGCGGCCCAAGCCGCATGGGAAAGAGCGCCCCCTTGAGCGACTCCACGATCTGCGCAAGTGCATCGCGCGACGGAAATTCGCGCGCACCGGGCTCGCGCGAACGGCGCTGCGAGTCGCGCCATTCGTCGCGCGCGTCGTGCAGTGCGCGAACGACGTCGCTCACTTCAAAATTGACCATGTTGCTTTCTCCGGGGACATGTGTAGACACACTGTAGAAGCCCCCGACGCTTGTGCCAAGAACTGAAAACCCGGTGACGCGGCAACTGAAAAAAGCCCGGCGCCAAGGCGGCGCCGGGTGTCGCAAGCCCGAGGGTCCGTCAGAGCTTTGCGATCGAAACCTCCGTGGACTTCACGAGCGCGACCACGTCGGAGCCCACCTTCAGCTGAAGCTCGTCGACCGAACGGGTGGTGATGACCGAGGTGACGATGCCCCAGGCGGTTTCGACATCGACTTCGGAAACGACGTCGCCGCGGATGATCTCGCGGACCTTGCCCTTGAACTGGTTGCGCACGTTGATGGCTTGAATGGACATGGTATTTCTCTTTCAGATTGAAGGAAGGATTCGCGGGAATAAAACGGCTTCTTGAACTCAGATGGCCCAGCGCAGCGTGTGCGCCGAGGGCTGCAGCCAGCTGGCGTCCGTTTCCGCGGGCTCTGGTTCTCCGGCCTTCTGCAGCACGCGGTCGAGAATGCGTTTCTCGATGGCGGCAAAGGCCGGGTCGCCCTGCGAGCGCGGCCGTGCGAGTGCGATGTTCTCGTCGAGCGCAATGCGGCCGTCCTCGATCAGGATCACCCGGTCCGCAAGCGCCACGGCTTCCTGCACGTCGTGCGTGACCAGCAGCGCGGTGAAGCGATGGCGCTGCCAGAGGTTCTCGATGAGCCGGTGCATCTCGATGCGCGTCAGCGCGTCGAGCGCGCCCAGCGGCTCGTCGAGCAGCAGCAGCCGCGGGTGATGCACCAGCGCCCGTGCCAGCGACACGCGCTGCCGCTGGCCGCCTGAGAGGCGCGCCGGCCATTCGTTCTCACGGTCGGCCAGGCCCACATGCGCGAGCACTTCCTTGCCGCGCGCCTTCGCCTCGCTCGGCAAGCCCAGCGTCACGTTGTCGAGCACGCGGCGCCAGGGCAAGAGGCGCGCCTCCTGAAACATGAACCGGGTGTCGTCGTGCAAGCCGTCGATGGCCTTGCCGTCCGTATAGAGCCCGCCCGATGTGGCCTCCTCGAGTCCGGCGATGAGCCGCAGCAGCGTGCTCTTGCCGCAACCGCTGCGCCCCACGATGGCGATGAACTGCCCCGGCTCGATGGTGAGCTGCGCGTTGCGCAGCACCTCGCGTTCGCCGTAGCGCTTGTGCAGCCCGCGCGCCTCGAGGCGCACGCCGCCGGCGATGGCTGTTTGCTGGATGTCTTTCAGAACGGCACTCATGATGATTTCAGGCTCGGTTGGAACAGCGCCACGTCGAGCGCGTTGATCTTTCTGGGCAACAGCTTTTCCGCGAAGAAGGCATCGGCGATGCGCTGCTGTTCGGTGAGTGCTTCGGCCAGCACCGGGCGTACCGCGTAGCTGCGGCGTGCGTTGGCCTGCTCGATCGTTGCGGCATCCAGCCCCCACACGGGCGACAACAGGGCCGCCGCTTCCTTCGGGTTCTGCTTGACCCACTTGCCGGTTTTTTCCAGTTCGGCATACACCACGCGCAGCACATCGGGGCGTGCCTTCGCGAACTTGGTGCTTGCAAGGTAGTAGCGCTGGTACGAGGCAATGCCCGTGCCGTCGGCCAGAATCCGCACCTTGGCCTGGCGCTGCGCCGCCGCAAGGAATGGATCCCACACCACCCAGGCGTCGATGGCACCGCGCTCGAAAGCGGCCCGTCCGTCGGCCGGTGTCAGGTAGGCGGGATCGATGTCCCTGAAAGACAAGCCGGCCTTCTCCAGCGCAGCAATCAGGAGGTAGTGCGCGCCGGCCGCCTTGGCAAAACCGACCTTCTTTCCCTTCAGGTCGGCCACCGATTTGAGCGGTGAATCTTCGCGCACCAGAATGGCCTGCGCCGCGGGCGAAGGCGCCTCTTGCGCGACGAAGGTCAGCTCGGCGCCTGCCGCCTGCGCGAACACCGGCACGGTGTCGGCGACGTCTGCGCTGATGTCCAGGTTGTCGAGGTTCAGCGCCTCGAGCAGCGGCAGGCCGCTGGTGAACTCATGCCAGCTCAGCGTGGTATTGAGCGGAGCAAGCTGCTTTTCGAGTGAGCCCTGCACCTTGAGCACGGCAATCAGCGTCGAAGACTTCTGGTAGCCGAGCCGCACCGTCACGGGCCTTGCGGCCGTGCCCTGGGCCAGCGCGGCACCCGCTCCGAGTGCGCCCAGGCCGGCCAGCCCGGCAACCACCGTGCGGCGAGAAATCGTGGAGTGCGTAGTCATCTGCCCTGCCCTCACTTCGGCTTCTTCTGGTAGCCGGGGTGCCAACGCAGCCACCATTGCTCGAGCCCGCGCGCGAACAGGTCGGCCAGCTTGCCGAGCAGTGCATACAAGAGGATGCCCACCAGCACGATATCGGTCTGCAGGAACTCGCGGGCGTTCATCGTGAGGTAGCCGATGCCGGCCTGCGCCGAGATGGTTTCGGCCACGATCAGAATCACCCACATCAACCCGAGCGAAAAGCGCAAGCCCACCAGAATGGACGACAGCGCGCCCGGCAAGATGACCTCGCGGTACAGCTGCCAGCGAGAGAGACCGTAGGTGCGGCCCATCTCGATCAGCTGCGGATCGACGTTGCGAATGCCGTGAAAGGTGTTGAGGTAGATCGGAAAGAACACCGACACCGAAATGAGGAACAGCTTGGCCGACTCGTCGATGCCAAACCACAGGATCACGAGCGGAATGAGCGCCAGCGCGGGGATGTTGCGCACCATCTGAATGGTCGAATCGAGCAGCGTCTCGAAGAATTTCACCGAGCCCGTCAAGAGGCCCAGCACCAGCCCCGCTCCGCCCCCAATGGCAAGCCCGGAGAGTGCGCGGCCGGCGCTGACCTTGACGTGCGTCCAGAGCTCGCCCGAAACCGCCAGCCCCCAGGCCGCCTTGAGCACGTCCACCGGCGCCGGCAGCACCCGGGTGGAGAGCCAGCCCAGCGATGAAGCAATCTGCCAGAACACGATGAGCCCCACCGGCACGAGCCACGGCACCAGCCGGCCCGCAACGTTGGTGCCGAAGGCCTTGAGCGCTCCGGGGGCGCTCTCTCGCGAAGGCGCGAGCGCCGGCAGTTCCTGCACTTGTTCGGTCATGATGGTCCTTAGCTTTGGGATGCGAAGCGCGAAGGCGCATCGAGATTGGCGACGACTTCGCCGAAGGGCCCGCTCAGCGAGCCACCCGCGAGCCGCGTCTGCGCCCGGCGCGAGAGCAGCGGGAACACCAGCTCTGCGAATCGGTAGGCTTCTTCGAGATGCGGGTAGCCCGAGAGAATGAACTTGTCGAGTCCGAGCGCCGCGTATTCCTCGATGCGCGCTGCCACGGTCTTCGGGTCGCCCACGAGCGCGGTGCCCGCGCCACCGCGCACCAGGCCCACGCCGGCCCAGAGGTTGGGTGAGATTTCAAGTTCGGCACGCGAGCGCATGGCCCCGCCCGCGTGCAGCGCGGCCATGCGGCGCTGGCCTTCGGAGTCCATGCGCGCAAAGGCGGCCTGGGCGCGGATCACGGTTTCGTCATCGACACGGCTGATCAGCTCTTCGGCGGCTTTCCACGCGGCGTCTTCGGTCTCGCGCACGATCACGTGCAGCCGGATGCCGAACTCGACCTTGCGGCCCTTGCGCGCGGCGCGGTTGCGCACGTCGGCAATCTTGCGAGCCACCTCCGCGGGCGGCTCGCCCCATGTGAGATAGGCATCGACCTGCTCGGCCGCGAGCTCGTGCGCGGCAGCCGACGAGCCGCCAAACCACACCGGCGGATAAGGCGCCTGAACCGGCGGAAACAGCAGCTTCGCACCCTTCACGCTCAGGTGCTGCCCTTCGTAGTCGAAAGACTGGCCATCGTGGCTGCGCGCAAGAATCTCGCGCCAGATGCGGATGAACTCGGCCGACTGCTCGTAGCGGGCCGCATGGTCGAGGTAGACGCCATCGCCTTCGAGCTCGGCCTGATCGCCGCCGGTGACCAGGTTCACCAGCAGGCGGCCGCCCGAGAGCCGGTCGAAGGTCGCGGCCATGCGTGCCGCCAGGCTGGGCTGGTGCAGGCCGGGCCGCACCGCGACCAGGAACTTGAGCTTCTTCGTCGCGCCGATCAGGCTCGATGCAATCACCCAGGGGTCTTCGCACGAGCGGCCGGTGGGAATCAGCACCCCCTCATAGCCAAGGTTGTCGGCAGCGCCGGCAATCTGCTGCAGGTGGGCCAGGTCGACCTGGCGCGCGCCTTCGGTCGTGCCGAGATAGCGGCTGTCGCCGTGGGTGGGGAGAAACCAGAATATCTGCATGTCTTCTTTCCGTCGGTTGGCCCGGCGTCAGATGGCAAAGAAAAAGCCGCGCACGCGGGGCAGCGCGAAGCGCAGGCGCGGCAACGCAGCACGGGCACGGCCGGCCCGCGGCTGCTGCGAAATGCCCCAGGCACGCGTGGTCGTGGCAAGCACGCCGGCGGCATGAAGGTGCAAGGCTTCCCGCGTCACGCGATTCCCGCCGGAGCGGCCTCGAGCACGCTGATCTTTCGGGGGATCAGCTTCAGGTCGAAGAAGGTGTCGGCAATCTTTTGCTGTTCGGCGAGGATGGCCTTGGTGATGGGGCCGGTGCCGTAGACCGCGCGCCCCACCGTCAATTCAGCCACCGGTTTCGGCAGCCCCCAGAGGGCCGCCAGCTCGGCGGCAAGATCGTTCTTGTTGGCGATGCCCCAGGCGTCTACCTTGTTGATCTCCTCGATCGCAATCGCCAGCACGTCGGCATTCTTCGCCGCATAGTCGAGCGACGAGAAGTAGTACGAGCGGTTGCCCACCACGCCGGTCGCGTCGGCCAGGAGGCGGGCCTTGAGCGACTTTTCGGCGGCGGCAAGAAACGGGTCCCAGATCACCCATGCATCGACCGAGCCCTTCTCGAAGGCGGCGCGCGCATCGGCCGGCGGCAGGTAGACGAGGTTCAGGTCGCTGTACGCAAGGCCGTGCTTCTCGGCCAGCTTGACGATGAAGTAGTGAACGTTCGAGCCCTTGTTGAGCGCAATCTTCTTTCCCTTCAACTCGGCCACGGTCTTGATGCCCGAGCCCTTGGGCACCAGCACCGCTTCCGATTGCGGGCGCGGCAGCGTTGCGGCCACGTAGGCCAGCGGCGCGCCCGCAGCCTGGGCAAAGATGGGCGGCGCTTCGCCCACGTCGCCGAAGTCGATGGAGCCGACATTCAGCGCTTCGAGCTGCACCGGGCCGGCCGTGAACTCGGTCCACTTGAGCGACACGCCGAGCGGCGCAAGACGCTTCTCGAGCGTGCCGCGGCCCTTGAGGATGCTGAGCAGCCCCTTCTGTTTGCCGATGCGGAACTGACGCGCCGGCGCCTGGGCCAGTGCGCCGAGCGAAGGCAGCGCCACCGCGGCGGCGGCACCCTGCAGCAGGCGGCGGCGCGGAATGGAGATGGAAGTCATGAGATGTCCTTTCGAATGCGGAGGAGCAAGCAAACCGCGCTCAGGCCGAGATGAAGCCGACGATGAGCGCAATGGCGGTCACCACGACCGTGCTGATGGCAAGGTCCCGCAGGGCGTGCCAGATGGAGCGAGGCGGCGTGTCGAGCGCGAAGTCTTCGGTGGCAACGGGATTCACGTGTGGGTTCCTTTGGGCAAAGCTGTCCCCTCGCCGCGTACGGGCGACAAAAAAACGGGAACGGAAATGGGGCTGGCTGGAGGCGGGTTCGACGGAGAACCCGTCAGACGCTACATCGCACGCGGGAAAACGGCACCGGTTCGAAGCCGTGGGTTACCGGCAGCTTCAGCCCTTCGGTCGCCAGCACTTCGACGGCTTCGTTGAGCCGCTCGGCCAGGTCGGCATGCACCTGGTAGGCGTTCTCGGGTGTCAGTGTGATCTGCGAATCGGTCGCGTAGACGCCCGGCAGGATGTGGCGAGCCGAGAGCGCATGCAGCACGGGCCGCAGCGCATAGTCGAGCGCGAGCATGTGGTGCGGGCTGCCGCCGGTGGCCAGCGGCAGCACCGTCTTGCCCTTGAGCGCGTTCTGCGCCAGCAGATCGAGAAAAACCTTGAGCACACCGCTGTAGGCCGCCTTGTAGACCGGCGTTGCCACCACGACCACCCGCGCATGCGCCACCTGCGCAATGGCACGCTCGATGGCCGGGTGGTCCCAGTCGGCCAGCAGCAGCGCCTGTGCCGGCAGATCGCGGATGGCGAGCCGCTCGATTTGCGCATTGCGACCGGCCAGCCGCTCGCCCACGGCCTCGAGCAAGGCGGTTGAACGCGACGGTGCCGAAGGGCTGCCAGCAATCAGGAGAACGGACACTAGGAGCTTTCTTTGTTTTACTTGTAGATCTGGTCGAACGAGCCGCCGTCGGCGAAGTGCGCCTTGTCGGCCTTGGCCCAGCCGCCGAAGGCTTCGTCGATGGAGACCAGCGTGAGCTTGGGAAACTGCTTGTCGTACTTGGCCTTCGCCTTCTCCGAGGTCGGGCGGTAGAAGTTGCGGCCCGCAATGTCCTGGCCTTCGTCCGAATACAGATACTTGAGGTATTCCTCGGCCACGGCACGCGTGCCCTTCTTGTCGACCACCTTGTCGACCACCGCCACGGTCGGCTCGGCCAGGATGGAAATGGAAGGCACCACGATCTCGAACTTCTCGGCGCCGAATTCCTTCAGCGCCAGGAAGGCTTCGTTCTCCCAGGCCAGCAGCACGTCGCCCACGCCGCGCTGCACGAAGGTGATGGTGGAGCCGCGCGCGCCGGTGTCGAGCACGGGCACGTTCTTGAACAGGCTGCCGATGAATTCCTTGGCCTTGGCGTCGCTGCCGTACTTGCGCTTGGCGAATTCCCATGCGGCCAGGTAGTTCCAGCGGGCACCGCCGGAGGTCTTGGGGTTGGGCGTGATCACCTGAACGCCCGGCTTCACCAGGTCGCTCCAGTCCTTCAGGCCCTTGGGGTTGCCCTTTTTCACCAGGAACACGATGGTCGAGGTGTAGGGCGCCGAGTTCTGCGGCAGGCGCTTCTGCCAGCCCTCCTTGACGACCCCGCCGTGCTTGACCAGCGCGTCGATATCGCCACCCAGTGCTAGCGTGGCCACGTCGGCGTCGATGCCGTCGATGATCGAGCGGGCCTGCTTGCCCGAACCGCCGTGCGACTGCTTGATGCTCACGTCCTGGCCGGTCTTTGCCTTCCAGTATTTCGCGAAGGCGCGGTTGTAGTCGACATACAGCTCGCGCGTCGGGTCGTACGACACGTTGAGCAGCGTCACCGGGCCCGCGCCCTGCGCAAACGACGGCAATGCCGTCAGGGCCATGGCACCGGCCACGCCGGCACCCAGGGAAAGCTTGATAAAGTCGCGGCGAAAGCTCATGGTGTCTTATTCAAAAAGGCATATCGATGAAGCTGCGTATTCTGAATACGACATATAGAAACTGGAACGACCGAGTTCTCAGTTCTAAATAGCAAAATCAACTAAGCAACCGCTTTCCCCACCAGAGGCAATCAAAAATGGCACGCATGGTTCAGTGCATCAAGCTCGGCAAAGAAGCCGAAGGGCTCGACTTTCCGCCCTATCCCGGAGAACTGGGCAAGCGCCTGTGGGAGAACGTCAGCAAGGAAGCCTGGGCCGCCTGGCTCAAGCAGCAGACGATGCTGGTCAATGAAAACCGGCTGAATCTGGCCGATCTGCGCGCTCGCCAATACCTTGCCCGTCAGATGGAAAAGCACTTCTTCGGCGAAGGCGCCGACGTCGCCCAGGGCTACGTCCCACCCTCGAACTAAGCCCGCCTTGGCCGCCGAGCCCGTCGCCTGGCGTGCCGATGAGGTGCCGCGCAGCGAGCGCTGGGGCGACATCTATCACACCGAAACCGGGGCGCCGGCGCAGGCTCGCCACGTGTTTCTGGGCGGCTGCGGCCTGCCCGAGGCATGGTCTGGACGGCCGAAATGGCTGATTCTCGAAACCGGATTCGGACTGGGCCTCAATTTCCTGACAACCTGGCAAGCGTGGCGCGCGGACGCGAACCGGCCGCGCATGCTGCACTTCGTCTCGGTCGATGCGCACCCGGCCGGGCCTGAAGACCTGTTGCGCGCCGCCGGGGCTTACCCCGAACTGATGCCGCTGGCCGAGGAGCTGGCTGCGCAGTGGCACGGACTGCTGCCGGGCTTTCACCGGCTGGCCTTCGAAGCGGGCCGCATGCTGCTCACGCTGTGCATCGGCGACGTGCAACCGATGCTGCGCGCGCAGCGTTTCGAGGCCGACAGCATCTTTCTCGACGGTTTCAGCCCCGAGCAGAACCCTGCCATGTGGTCGCCCGACACGCTCAAGGCTGTGTCGCGCTTTGCCCGCCAGGGCACCGGCATTGCCACCTGGACCTATGCCCGGGCGGTACGCGATGCGCTTTCGCAGAACGGTTTCCAGCTCGAAAGGCGCCCGGGCCTGCCGCCCAAGCGCGACTGCCTGGGCGGCGTGTTCGCGCCTGCCTGGACGGTGCGCCGCCGCGGCCCCATGCCTGAGCATGTCGAAACGTCTGGCCGCTGCGCCGTCATCGGTGCCGGGCTGGCCGGCGCGGCCGTTGCCGCCAGCCTCGCGCGGCGCGGGTGGCGGGTCATGGTGCTCGATGCGGCCGACCGCCCTGCCGCCGGCGCTTCCGGCCTGCCGGTCGGCGTGCTGGCGCCGCATGTTTCGCCCGACGATGCCCTGCTCTCGCGGCTTACGCGCGCCGGCATCCGTGCCACCTGGCTGGAACTGGAGCGCCTGCTGGAAGAAGGCCGCGACTGGCGCGCCAGCGGCGTGCTGGAGCGCCGGCCTGAAGGCGACACGCGCGTGCCCGCCGGGTGGAGCGACAGCGGCCCGAACGAGTCGTCGCCCGCCAGCGCCGCGCAACTGGCGAGTGCCGGCTTGCCGGCCGACGCGCCCGCGCTCTGGCATGCACGCGCGGGCTGGGTGCGCCCCTCCAGTTTGATCGAAGCGTGGCTGCGTGAGCCGGGCATCGAGTTTCGCGGCAACGCGGCGGTCGCACGCCTGTCACGCAGCGCGATCGGCTGGCAACTCTGGGACGCCGCCGATCGGTTGCTGGCCGAAGCTGACCGTGTGGTCGTTGCAGCGGGCTACGAATCGGGCCGCTTCGCACCGGGCCTTCCGCTGCAGCCGGTGCGCGGGCAAGTCGCGTGGGGCCGCATGGCGGACGACCTTGCATTGCCAACCACGCCGCTCAACGGCGACGGCCATCTGATTGCCCATGTGCCCGAAGATGAAGGCGCCCTGCTCTGGCTCGCCGGCGCCACCTTCGACCGGGACAGCACCAACCTGGCCCCTCGGGCGACCGATGCCGAGGCAAACCGGGAGCGCCTGGAACGCCTGCACCCCGGCGTCGCGGCATCGCTGGCACCGGCTTTCGAGCATGGCGAGGCCGAGACGTGGGTAGGCGTTCGTTGCGCCTCGGGCGACCGCCGCCCGCTAGTCGGCCCGCTGGACGAGGCTGGCCTCTGGGCCTGCACCGCGCTGGGCTCGCGCGGCCTCAGCTTTGCGGCGCTGTGCGCCGAGCTGCTGGCCGCGCAATGGCATGGCGAGCCCCTGCCGCTGCCCGCCACGCTGGCGAAAGCCCTCGGCACGCAAAGAGTCGGCCCCTAGGCGCCAATCTGGCCGGCTGGCGCCAGCATGTGGTCGATCTTGCTGTCGCCGTAGATGCGCACCACCTCGGAGATGACGACCTTGTAGCCGTCGAGCCAATTCGCCTGCGCCGCCTTGGCTTGCTGGTGCACGGGATGCTGGATGAGCGCCTGCAGCGCATCAAGTGAATCCCAGTAGTAGACGTTCGACACCAGCCCATTGCTCGCGTTCTCCCAGGTCTCTTCGCCCAGATAGCCGGGCAGCGACTTTGCGGCCGCCGCGATGGTCTGGTCGAGACGGTGGAATTCGTCGTCGAACTGCTTCTTGGCAAAAATGAAAGTGGCGGAGTACATGTGGCGTCGATGCGGTGGTGAAGGCCGTTCGGGCGCCGATTCTGCGGCATAGGCCCGCGGCAAGCCAACGGAAAGCCACCGCTCGCCCCGCCGACACGTGAGAATGCACCGCATGGCCATTCAGTACGACATCACGCACACCACCGTCTACCGCTACAAGAAACCGGTGACCTTCGGGCTGCACCGCGTCATGTTCCGGCCCCGCGACAGCCATGACCTGCGGGTGCTGGCCACCGACCTGCAGGTGAGCCCGCAGTCGTTCACGCGGCTGATCCAGGACCCGCACTCCAACTCGGTCGCGCTGGTGCAACCCATGGGCGAGGCCACCGAGCTGCGCATCGTTTGCTCCTTCACCATCGAGCACGTGCCGGCGCAGCAAGACCAGCTTGCGCTCGACCCGGCCGCCGAGTTCCTGCCGTTTGCCTATTCAGTGCAGGAACGCCTCGACCTCGAGCACTACCTGCGTCCGCATCATGACGATGACGCCAACGGCACGCTGATCCGCTGGGCCCACCAGTTCCTGCATACCGACAAGCCCAACAGCACGCGCGAAGTGCTCACGCGCATGAACGCGCACATCGGCCAGAGCCTCGAATACAAGGCGCGCGACGAGGAAGGCACGCAAACGCCGCTCCAGACGCTGGCCCTCGGCAGCGGCAGCTGCCGCGACTACGCGCTGCTGATGATGGAGGCCGCCCGGCGGCTGGGCATTGCCACCCGTTTTGTCTCGGGCTACCTCTACGACGCCGCGCTCGACCGCGCGGCCCAGTCGCCCGGTGAATCGATGACCGGTGCCGGCACCACGCACGCCTGGCTGCAGGCCTACCTGCCGGGCGTCGGCTGGCTGGCGTTCGACCCCACCAACAACCTTATGGGCAGTGGCCAGCTGATCCGCGTCGGCGTCACGCGCGACCCGGCGCAGGCGGCGCCGATCTCCGGCAGCTGGTATGGCGACGCCGAAGCCTACGACGGGTTGGAGGCCACAGTGGTGGTCACGCGCCGCAAGGAGTGACGCCTCCACGCACTGGCATGGCGCTGGTGTCGCGTACGAGATAGCAGCTACGGGAAAGCCCGGGCCGATGCGCCCGGCAACGCCCCTACGCTGCGCCGCCGGTCCAGCGAAATAGCACGGTCGTTCTCTACGGCCTGGCGATGCACCGCTGCGCCGGGCTTCTTCTTCCCAATACCACAAGAACGGAGAGAGACATCCCATGCATTCCGCGCGCCTGACATTACTTGCCCTTGCAGCCAGCCTTGCCGTCGCATCCTGCGGCGGTGGTGGCGGCGGGGGCGGCTTTGCGTTCACCCCGCTGCCGCCGGCCCCGGCCCCGGCCCCGGCCCCGGCCCCAGCGCCGCCCCCTCCTCCTCCACCGCCCCCGCCGCCGCCCGAAGAGACGCGCCTGCAAGACAGCCGTAACTCGTTTGCGCCCGCAGATGCTTCAGCCACCACCTTTGCGGCGCTCGCCTCGGACGCCAGCGACACCGTCGACAACGCCACCACCAGCCGCTGGGCCGGCATGCTCGGCGGCGCGCAGTACCGCGTCGAGGTGCCCGCCAACTGGAACGGCAAGCTCGTGATGTACGCGCATGGATATGCCGGTGACGGCAATCTGCTGGTGGTGAGCAATCCCTCGATCCGCCGCTACCTCATCCAGAACGGCTACGCCTGGGCCGCATCGAGCTACAGCAAGAACTTCTATGACGTGCGCGCCGGCGTGGAAGACACCAACGCGCTGGCCCTGCAGTTCAACGCCATTGCCAAGGCCAACGGCCGCGAACTCGCTGCGCCTTCAAAAATCTACATCACGGGCCATTCGATGGGCGGCCACATCACCGCGGCGGCCATCGAGGACGAGGCTTTCGCCACGGCCAACCACAAGGTCAAATACAACGGCGCAGTGCCGATGTGCGGCGTGCTCGGCGATACCGAGCTGTTCGACTACTTTGCAGGCGCACAGATCGCCGCACAGGCACTGGCAGGTCTGCCCAAGTACCCGACCGTCAACTGGCTGGACATCAGGACGCAGGTCACGGCCACGCTCTACACGGCCTTTCCGGGCACCCCCACGGCCACCGGCCTGAAGTTCGGCTCGGTGGTGAAGAACCTCACGGGCGGCGAGCGGCCGATGTTCGACCTGGGCTTCACGCAGGGCGGCTCGTTCGCTGCGGTCTGGGGCGTGTTCGGCAGCGACGGCACCGTCAATGGCATCCTGAACAAGAGCACGCTCGACACCAACCGCTTCACCTACACCATCGACGGCGACGTGGCGGGAACGACGGCGCTGAACGCATCGGTGCTCAAGCTCACCGCGGCGCCCGACGCCAACCGGCTGCGCACCGACGGCCTGCGCTGGATTCCCAAGGCGAACGGCGAATTCAAGATCCCGGTGGTATCGCTGCACACGCTGGGCGACCTGTACGTGCCCTTCAGCATGCAGCAGATCTACCGCCAGCGCGTTGCGGCCAAGGGCAACGGCGACTGGCTGGTGCAGCGCGCCGTGCGCGGCATCTCCCATTGCGACTTCACGATCGCCGAGCAGGTCGAAGCCTTCGACGCCATGATCAAGTGGGAGCGCGACGGCGTGAAGCCGGCGGGTGACGATGTGGTCACGGCTGCCACGGTGGCAAACCCGGCCTACGGCTGCACCTTCACTCGCCCACTCGGCGCGGTGGACGAAAGCCCCACCAGTCAGGCAACGCGGCCGGGTGCGGCGGCGGCGCGGCCCTGCCCGCCCTGAGCGGCAATTGAGCGATCTCTGATCAGCACGCAAGCGGCTGCGCTGCTTGCGCTGTCGGTTTCAGGGCGGCGCTCCCGCCGGCGGGGTACCTTCAGCTCGATTCAAGCCCATCCGCCAAGGCGTCGTATTCGCCGCGACGCGCGGCCTGATTGCAACGGGCGCGGTGCACGAGCGCCTTCTGCGCCACAGCGACATTGGCGGCGTCACCCTTCCATGCATCCAGCGCCGGCTGCTGAACGGCGCGCGAGTATGAGAACGCCAGCGCCCAGGGCAGCCGCGAAGCGAACCGCGCGTTCATGGCGTTCAACCGTGCCGAAGCAAGCTCTGCCGACTGGCCGCCCGAAAGGAACGCGATGCCCGGCACGGCCGCGGGCACGGTGCGCAGCAGGCAGGTCACTGTGGCGTCGGCCACCTCGTCCACGCTCTCCTGGATCGGGCAGGCCTGGCCGGGCAAGACCATGTTGGGCTTCAAGAGCATGCCCTCCAGCAGCACGCCCTGCAAACGCAATTGAACGAAGACCGCATGCAGCGTTTCTTCGGTGATTTCCGCGCAGCGTGCGAGGAAATGGTCCCCGTCCATCAGCACTTCGGGTTCGACGATGGGAACCAGCCCGGCCTCCTGGCACAGGGCCGCGTAGCGGGCCAGCGCATGGGCATTGACCTCGATGCACGCACGGCTCGGCAAGCCGGCACCGGGGGTGATGACGCCGCGCCATTTGGCAAAGCGTGCCCCCATGCCGGCGTACTCGGCGAGCCGCTCGCGAAGGCCGTCCAGGCCCTCGGTCACCGTCTCTCCCGGGTGGCCCGCCAGAGGCTTCGCGCCCGTGTCGACCTTGATGCCCGGAATGATGCCCGCCGCCTCGAGTGCCGAGACAAAGGTCGCGCCCCCGCTCGTGCGCTGCCGGATGGTTTCGTCGAAAAGAATCGCGCCGCTGATGCTTGCGCCGAGGCCGGGCGCGGTCACGATCAGCTCGCGCCAGCTGCGGCGTGCGTCTTCGGTCTGGGGAATGTTGAGCTTCGCAAAGCGCTTGTGGCAGGTGGCGTTGCTCTCGTCCATGGCAAGCAAGCCCTTGTCGCCGGCAACCAGCGCCTGTGCGGTATCGATCAATGCCTGTGCAGTCATGATGCTGTGGCCCTCGCTTGCGAATGA
This sequence comes from Variovorax sp. DXTD-1, assembly GCF_003984625.1. Taxonomy (GTDB): domain Bacteria; phylum Pseudomonadota; class Gammaproteobacteria; order Burkholderiales; family Burkholderiaceae_C; genus Variovorax. The sequence continues at coordinate 130,995 of NZ_RWKH01000004.1, forward strand.
TCGTACGCCTCTGCCCGGCCTCCGGCTAGATCACGTTCTTCTCGACCAGCGGCCTGTTTTCGAGAATGCGCGCGAACGACACCGGCGACAGGTCGAGGCTGCGGTATTCGCCGTAGCGGATGAGCTCCGCCACGCCACGCCCCGCCGCAGGGCATTGCTGCAGCCCATGGCCCGAAAAGCCGTTGGCAAAGTAGAGGTTGTCGCAATCCGGGTGCAGCCCGAGGATCGCGTTGTGGTCGAAAACGTTCATCTCGTAGTAGCCGGCCCACGCGCTCGTCATGCGAATGGCCTCGAACACCGGCACGCGCGCGGCCAGCGCCGGCCAGATGAAGTCTTCGAAAACGCGGTAGTCGACCTCGAGCGGCGCATCGTCGCGGTCCCTGTCCTGCGGCGGCGCAAAGCCGCAGATGAAACGGCGGCCTTCAGGGCGCAGCCAGATGCCCGATGTGTCGATGATCAGCGGGCAGCCCGGCAAGGTCTCGGGGCACGAAAAGCTGAACACCATGCGGCGGCGCCCGCGCACCGGCAAGTCGATGCCGGCCCAGCCGGCCACCTTGGCGGCCCATGCGCCCGCTGCGTTGACCACCACGTCGGCCTCGATCGGGTCCCCGATGTCCAGCTCCACGCCCGTGAGCGCGCGGCCGCTGCGCTGCAGCCCGGTCGCCTTTGCCTGCACATAGCGCGCGCCCTGTGAAATGGCCTTCTTTCGAAACGCCTGCAGCAGACTGTAGCCGTCGTACCAGCCCTCGCCCGAAAGGCCCAGCGAAGCCAGCGCGATGCCTTCGGTCGAAATCCACGGAAACCGGGCTTTCAGCTGTTCGGGCGTCATCAGGACCACGTCGACACGATGCGCCTTCTGCGTTGCATGGTTCTCCCGCAGCACCTCGACGCCCTCCGGAGGGGCCAGGTACAGGTATCCGGGCTCGACCAGGCCGATGTCGGGCACGTTGTCGCCCACGCGCAGGGTTTGGCCAAGCCTGCGAAAAAAGTCGATGCCGTAGAGCGACATCTCGATGTTGATGGCGGTGGAGAACTGCTGCCGGATCGAACTCGCCGACAAGGCAGACGACGCCTGCGTGTACGAGAAATCGCGCTCGACCACGGTCACGTCGAACGGCTCCTCCGACGGATCCTGGTTCAGAAAATAGGCAATGGCGGAACCGATGGCCCCGCCGCCGATGATCACCACACGACGCATGAAATACCTTTCTTGCTGCTTGCTGCTCGCCGACAGGTCCATTCTTACAAGCGCCGCGAAAAATCGCGAGACCGAACCGCAGAATAGCAACGATGAGAAAAGACATTCCCAATCTGGGTGCACTGCAAGCCTTCGAGGCCTCGGCGCGCCTGGGGAGCTTCACCCGGGCCGCGGCCGAGCTGGCGCTGACGCAAAGCGCCGTCGGGCGGCAGGTGGCCACGCTCGAGCAACGGCTGGGCGTGCCGCTGTTTTCGCGCGTGCGCCGGCGGCTTACGCTTACCGACACCGGGCGCGAATACGCGGCGCGCATTCGCCGGCATCTGGACCAGATCCGGCGCGACACGCTGGAAATCAGTGCCGGCCACGACATGGGTTTTGTGCTCGAAGTGGCCGTGGTGCCCACCTTCGCCACCCAATGGCTGATTCCGCGGCTGCCCGATTTCAGCCGGCAGCACCCCAACATCACGGTCAATCTCTCGGTACGCACGCAGCCCTTCTCGTTCCAGGAAAACGCCTATGACGCCGCCATCTATTTCGGCGACCAGTTCTGGCCGAGCACGCAGGGCGGGCTGATCTTTTCCGAAGGCGAGATGGTCCCCGTGTGCAGCCCGGCGTTCCGCGATGCCAACGGGCCATGGAACGAAGCGGCCTTCGGGCGTTGCCGCCATGTGCACCTGAGCACCCGCGCGCACGCCTGGCGCGACTGGTATGCGCAGCAGGGCTGGGACTACACGCTGCACGCCTCGCGTGGCCCGCGCTACGAGCTCTTCACCATGGTGACCGCCGCAGCGGCGGCCGGCATGGGTGTCGGCCTGGCCCCGCGCCTTTTGATCGAGCGCGAACTGCGAACTGGCGAACTCGTGGTACCGATCGACCGGCACCTGGAGGTCAGCCAAGGGTATTACTTCGCCTACCCCGAAGGCCCGCCGGCTTCAGGGGCGCTCGAGAACTTCAAGGGCTGGGTGCTCAGCCTTACGCCCGGTTGAAAGGCCCCGAGCAGGGCTCATAAGATTCGCCGGTTGCAAAGAAGCCTCCACATGAACATTGCCCTCGAACACCCCGACCAGCCCGATGTCGTCCAGCTCATCGAAGCACTCGACGCCTACCAGAAGCCGCTCTATCCGCCCGAGTGCCACTACGGCATCGACATTGCCGCGCTGTCGGCGGCGCACGTGCTGTTTGCGGTTGCGCGCGACGAGCGCGGAGCGGCCGTGGGCTGCGGCGCCATGGTGCTGGAGCCCGCCTACGGCGAGCTCAAGCGGATGTTCGTGCGGCCGGAAAACCGCGGGCAAGGCGTTGCCGCGAGGGTGCTGGCCTTTCTCGAAGCCGAGGCAATCGGCAAGGGATGCACGCGATTCGCGCTCGAGACCGGCATCAGCCAGCCGGAAGCGCTGGCTTTCTACGCCAGCGCGGGCTACTTGAGGCGCGGGCCGTTCGGGGCCTACCCCGACGATCCATACAGCGTGTTCATGGAAAAAGGCGTCGCCTAGCCTCCGGCCGGCCATCTTCGCGCCCTCTCGCATCGGCCTCTCACGGGCCCGAAATTTGCTCATTCGATCAAAAATGACAGAAAATTTTCTTTTTTGTCTTATATTTGTAAACTCATTTTCATCAAACGCTCTCCTTTGGAGTGCACGGCCCCACGAATGAGCACCAACGTAGACACCACCGGCACCACCGTGGCCCAGCGCATCGCGCAGGCCCTGCCGCGGCTGACGCGTTCGCACCGCCAAGTGGCCGACTACGTGCTGGAACACCCTCTGCAGGTCGCCACGCTGCCGATCGATGAGCTGGCAGCGGTGGTGGGCGTGTCGGTTGCCACGGCCAACCGCTTTGCCCGCGCGTTGGACTTCGACGGCTACGCCACCTTTCGGGCTGAGCTCGTGCGCGGCTTCGAATCGCTGGTGGCGCCGGTGGAGCGCTTGCGCGGGAACCTCGAGCATCCGACCACGGTCGCCGAGGTGTTTGCCACCGCGCTGGACGAGAGCCGCCGCAACATCGAAGCCACGCGCCAATCGCTGGACTATGCCGCCTGCGAGGCCGCGGTGCAGCGCATCCTGAAGGCGCGGTCGGTGTACATCGGCGGCTTTGGCGCCAGCGCATGGCTGGCGGGGCTGCTGCAGCACGGCCTCGACGGCAGCTGCAACGACGTGCGAATGCTCTCCAGCGTGAGCGGCGTGACGCATGCGGCGCGCACGCTCATGCATGCGGGGCCGCAGGACCTGTTCATCGGCCTCACCTTTCCGCGCTACCTCACCGACACGGTGGCGCTGGCGCAGATTGCGCGCGGCCAGGGCTGCGCCGTGCTGGCGTTGACCGACAGGCCGAGCTCGCCGCTGGCGCCGCTGGCTGACGTGGCGCTTTATTGCCAGACCGAAACCAGCTACCGGCCGAACTGCGAAACCAGCGTGCTGGCATTGATCGAGGCGCTGACCAGCGCGGTGGCGCTGCGTGCGCCCCGTGCGGTGCAGTCCGCGAGCCGCATCCTGCAAGCGGTGCGCCCCTGGCTGCATGGCGCGCAAGGCCTGGCGCGGGCGGAATTTGCCGCGCAACCAGCCAGTGCCGCCTCGGCCGGCGCCCGAAAGAAAAAGAAGAAATCCTCCTCATGAAGAACAGCAGCAACATCCCGGTCATCGCCATTCACGGCGGAGCCGGAACCATCAGCGCCGCAACGACCAGCGCCGCCCAGGCGCAGGCTTACCACGACGCGCTGCAGAACATCATGCGTGCCGCACAGGCAGCGCTGCTCAAGGGCGCATCCGCGCTCGACGCCACCTGCCTCGCGGTCGAACTGCTCGAAGAGTGCCCGCTCTTCAACGCGGGCCACGGTGCGGTTTTCACGCACGACGAAACCCACGAGCTCGATGCCGCCGTGATGGACGGCGCAACCCTGGCCGCGGGCGCGATTGCCGGGGTCTGCCACATTCGCCGCCCGGTGCGCGCCGCGCGCGCCGTGCTCGAAGACGGCGCCCATGTGCTGCTGGCCGGCGCGGGCGCCGAAGCCTTTGCGCGCGAGCGCGGGCTCGAAATGGTCGGGCCCTTTTTCTTTTCGACCGAGGCGCGCCGCCAGCAGCTCTACCGCGTGCGCGACACCGGCCGCGTGGTGACCGACCACGAAGGTGCCGCCATGACGCCGCCGCTCGACGAAGACAAGAAGTTCGGCACCGTGGGCGCCGTGGCGCTCGACATGCACGGCCACCTGGCCGCGGCCACCTCGACCGGCGGGATGACCAACAAGCGCGTCGGCCGCATCGGCGACACCCCGCTCATCGGCGCCGGCACCTATGCGGACGACCGCACCGCCGCCGTCTCGTGCACCGGCAGCGGCGAAATGTTCATCCGCGTTGCGGCCGCCTACGACATTTGTGCGCGCATGGCCTACGGCGGCGCCACGCTCGAAGACGCCGCCCGTGCCGTGGTGCACCAGTCGCTACCCGCCATCGGCGGCACTGGCGGACTGATCGCCATCGACCGCCACGGCAACCTGAGCCTCGCTTTCAACAGCGAAGGCATGTACCGCGGCCATGCCCGCGGCGACGAAGCCCCCGTGACGGCCATCTTCGCCTGACGCGCACTCTCTCTTTCTTGCATCCCATGTCCTCCCCTGCCCTCGCCCTGCCAGACGGCCGCGTTCTCGCCGTCGACGACCTCACTGTTCGCTTCTCGACTTCCGAGCGCACGGTCGATGCCGTCAAGAACCTCTCCTTCCACGTCGACCACGGTGAAACGCTCGCGGTGGTGGGCGAATCAGGCTCGGGCAAGTCGGTGACCTCGCTGGCGCTGATGCGGCTGGTGGAGCACGGCGGCGGCCGCATCCTCGGCGGGCGCATGGCGTTTCGCCGCCGCAACGGCGAAGTGCTCGACCTGGCGCAGGCGCGCGACGCCGAGATGCGCAACATCCGGGGCGCGGACATCGCGATGATCTTCCAGGAGCCGATGACTTCGCTGAACCCGGTGTTCACCGCCGGCGAGCAGATTGCCGAGGCCATTCGCATCCACCAGGGCAAGAGCAACGCGGCCGCGCGCGCCGAGGCCTTGCGCATGCTGGAGCTGGTGCGCATTCCCGAAGCGCGCAACGTGCTCGACCGCTTTCCGCACCAGCTCTCGGGCGGCATGCGCCAGCGCGTGATGATCGCGATGGCGCTCTCGTGCAAGCCGCAGCTGCTGATTGCCGACGAGCCCACCACTGCCCTCGACGTGACGATTCAGGCGCAGATCCTCCAGCTCATTCGCGAGCTGCAGAAGGAGATGCGCATGGGCGTGCTCTTCATCACGCACGACATGGGCGTGGTGGCCGACATTGCCGACCGCGTGCTCGTGATGTACCTCGGCGACAAGGTGGAGGCAGGCAGTTCCGACACGGTCTTCGCCTCCCCCCAGCATCCGTACACGAAGGCGCTGCTGTCGGCCGTGCCCAAGCTCGGCGCCATGCAAGGCACCGACCTGCCCGCCAAATTCGAACTGCTGCGCACCGAAGGCAGCCCCGACGCCGTGCCGGTCACCGACACCACACCGCAAACCACGGTGCGCGAAGAAGCCGGCCCGATCCTGCGCGTGCGCGACCTCGTGACGCGCTTCGACGTGCGCAGCGGCTTCTTCGGCCGCGTGAAGCGCCGCGTACATGCGGTCGAGAAGATCAGCTTCGACCTCTACCCCGGCGAAACCCTGGCGCTGGTGGGAGAGTCGGGCTGCGGCAAGTCGACCACCGGCCGCTCGCTGCTGCGCCTGGTCGAGAGCCAGAGCGGCGCGATCGAGTTCGGCGGCCAGAACATCCGCGAGCTGCCCACGCGCGAACTGCAGGCGCTGCGCCGCAATATCCAGTTCATCTTTCAGGACCCGTTCGCCTCGCTCGATCCGCGCGTCACGGTGGGTTTCTCGATCATGGAGCCGCTGTTGATTCACGGCATCGCCAAGGGCGCCGAGGCGCAGCGGCGCGTCGACTGGCTATTGCAGAAGGTCGGCCTGCCGCCCGAGGTGGCGCAGCGCTATCCGCATGAATTCTCGGGCGGCCAGCGACAGCGCATCGCGATTGCGCGTGCATTGGCGCTTAACCCCAAGGTGGTGGTGGCCGATGAATCGGTGTCGGCGCTCGACGTGTCCATTCAGGCGCAGATCGTCAACCTCATGCTCGACCTGCAGCGCGAGCTGGGCGTGGCATTTCTCTTCATCTCGCACGACATGGCGGTGGTCGAGCGCATCAGCCACCGCGTGGCCGTGATGTACCTCGGGCAGATTGTCGAGATCGGCCCGCGCCGCGCCGTGTTCGAAGCACCGCAGCACGCCTACACCCGCAAGCTGATGGCCGCGGTGCCGGTGGCCGACCCGTCGCGCCGCCACAAGCCGCGCGCGCTGCTCGAAGGCGAGATTCCCAGCCCTATTCGCGCCGTGGGCGACGAGCCCGACGTGCCGCCGCTGGTACAGGTTGCGCCCGGCCACTTCGTGGCACGGCACGCCATCGGCGGAGCCTTCTGATTTTTCAACCCGCAGGCCCTCTCCTGCTTTTTTTTTCTCGAACCGACTGGAGCTCTTTCCATGAAGCAATCTTCTTCCTCCCTGCGATGGGCATCGGCACTGCTGGGCCTGGCCGCTCTGACAATGACCGGCACGGCAATGGCCGCGAAAGACGCGGTGCTGTCGATCGGCTACCAGCCCGAAACGCTCGACCCCTACAACACCAACACGACCATCACCACAGCCGTGACCAAGACCTTCTATGAAGGCTTGTTCCAGTTCGACAAGGACCTGAAGGTCCAGAACGTTCTGGCCGAAGGCTACGAGGTGTCGAAGGACGGCCTGGTCTACACCATCAAGCTGCGCCAGGGCGTCAAGTTCCACGACGGCACCGATTTCAACGCTGAAGCCGTCAAATTCACGCTCGACCGCGTGCTGAACCAGGACAACAAGCTGCTGCGCTACAACCAGTTCAACCGCGTGAGCAAGGTCGAGGCGCTCAACCCCACCACCGTGCGCATCACGCTCAAGGAGCCCTTCGGCCCCTTCATCAACTCGCTGGCCCATGCCTCGGCCGCGATGATTTCGCCCACCGCGCTGAAGAAGTGGGGCAACAAGGACATCGCCTTCCACCCCGTGGGCACCGGCCCGTTCGAATTCGTCGAGTGGAAGCAGACCGAAGCGGTCAAGGCCAAGAAGTTCGACGGCTACTGGAAGAAGGGCTATCCCAAGGTCGACACGGTGCAGTGGAAGCCCGTGCTGGAGAACAACACGCGCGCCGCCATGCTGCAGACCGGCGAAGCCGATTTCGCATTCCCGATTCCCTACGAGCAAGCCGAGCTGCTGAAGAAGAGCGACAAGCTCGAAGTGGTAGCTATTCCTTCGATCATCACGCGCTTCCTGGCTTTCAACATGCTGCAAAAGCCCTATGACAACCCGAAGGTGCGCGAAGCCATCGGCTATGCCATCAACAAGGAAGCGCTGGCCAAGGTTGCATTCGGCGGCTATGCCTTCCCCGCACAGGGCGTGTTGCCGCAGGGCGTGAAGTTTGCCGAGAAGATGGCACCCATTCCCTACGACGTGAAGAAGGCCAAGGAACTGCTGGCCGAAGCCGGCTACCCGAACGGCTTCGAGTCGGTGCTGTGGAGCGCCTACAACAACACGACCAGCCAGAAGACCATCCAGTTCGTGCAGCAGCAGCTCGCGCAAGTGGGCATCAAGCTGCAGGTGCAGGCGCTCGAAGTGGGCCAGCGCACCGAGATGGTCGATGCATGGCCCGACGCCAAGACGGCCAAGGTGCGCATGTACTACACGGGCTGGTCGTCGTCGACCGGCGAAGCCGACTGGGGCCTGCGCCCGCTGTTCGCCTCCGAAGCCTGGGCGCCCAAGCTGAACAACATGTCGTTCTACAAGAGCGAGGTGGTGGACAACGCACTGGCCAAGGCGCTGATCACCGTGGACGACAAGGAAAAGGCCGCGCTCTACAAGACCGCGCAGGAAGAAATCCGCAAGGACCTGCCGCGCGTGCCGCTGGTGACCGAGCAGAACCTGTCGGCGCATTCCAAGCGCCTGTCGGGCGTGCACGTGATGCCTGACGGCAACATCAACATCGACGCGATCTCGATTAATTGACCCACCCCCGAAGCCCCGACGAGGCCTGATCGCCTGTATGCCATGCTGAATTACTTTCTCAAACGACTGTTGGGGCTGATCCCGACGCTGCTCATCGTGGCAGTGCTGGTGTTCCTGTTCGTCCACATGCTGCCGGGCGATCCGGCGCGCCTTGCCGCCGGCCAGGAAGCCGACGAGCAGACCGTGGCCATGGTGCGCGCGGAGCTGGGCCTGGACAAGCCGCTGCCGCAGCAGTTCGTGAGCTTCTTCACCCACATGCTGCAAGGCGACTTCGGCACCTCGATCCGCACGCGGCGGCCGGTGTCGACGGAGATCGGCGAGCGCTTTTTCCCGACGGTGATGCTCACCATCACCAGCATGGTGTGGGCGGTGATTTTCGGCATGGGCATCGGCATCGTTTCCGCGGTGTTCCGCAACCAATGGCCCGACCGGCTCGGCATGACGCTGGCCGTATCGGGCATCTCCTTTCCCGCATTTGCATTGGGCATGCTGCTGATGCAGATCTTTTCGGTTCAGCTCGGCTGGCTGCCCACCGTGGGCGCCAGCAGCTGGAAGCACTACATCCTGCCTTCGATCACGCTGGGCGCGGCGGTGGCCGCCGTGATGGCGCGCTTCACCCGCGCATCCTTCGTCGAAGTGATCCAGGAAGACTTTGTTCGCACGGCGCGCGCCAAGGGCGTGCGCGAGCGCACGGTCATCATCAAGCACTGCCTGCGCAATGCGCTCATCCCGGTGGTGACCATGATGGGCCTGCAGTTCGGTTTTCTGCTGGGCGGCTCGATTCTTGTCGAGGCGGTGTTCAACTGGCCCGGCCTCGGCCGCCTGCTAGTCGACGCGGTGCAGATGCGCGACTACCCCGTCATCCAGACGCTGGTGCTGCTGTTCTCGCTCGAATTCATCCTGATCAACCTGGTGGTGGACGTGCTGTACGGCTACATCAACCCCACCATCCGCTACAAGTGAGGCAGCCGACATGACGCAAGCTTCCGGCGTGTCTGCCGAAATCACCGTTCCGCCCGTGGTGGCGGTTCAAACCGCGGGCAAGGTCCGCACGCCCTGGGGCGAATGCTGGCGCCGCTTCAAGAAGCAGCCGGTGGGCATCGTGGCGGCAGTGTTCGTGCTGCTGCTGGTGTTCGTTGCGGTGTTCGCGCCGTGGATCGTGCCCTTCGACGCGGAGAATTTCTTCGACTACGACATGCTGAACACGGGGCCCTCGGCCACGCACTGGTTCGGCGTCGATCCGCTGGGCCGCGACATCTTCAGCCGCATCCTGATGGGTGCGCGCATTTCGCTCATGGCCGGCTTTCTGTCGGTGCTGGTGGGCGGATTCGTCGGCACGGCCTTCGGCCTGCTCGCGGGCTACTACGAAGGCTGGTGGGACCGCATCGTGATGCGCATCTCCGATGTGCTGTTTGCCTTCCCCGGCATCCTGCTGGCGCTGGGCGTGGTCGCCATCCTCGGCAGCAGCATGACCAACGTGGTGGTGGCGGTGTCGGTGTTCAGCGTGCCGGCGTTCGCGCGGCTGGTGCGCGGCAACACGCTGGTGCTCAAGCAGCAGACCTACATCGAGGCCGAGCGCAGCATCGGCGCATCGGACTGGACCATCATCGTGCGGCACATCCTGCCGGGCACCATTTCGTCGATCGTCGTGTATTTCTCGATGCGCGTGGGCACCTCGATCATCACGGCGGCCAGCCTTTCGTTCCTCGGCATGGGCGCGCAGCCGCCGACGCCCGAATGGGGCGCGATGCTCAGCGAAGCGCGCGCCGACATGGTGACCTCGCCGCACGTGGCGCTGTTCCCGAGCCTGGCCATCTTCTTCACCGTGCTGGCGTTCAATCTGCTGGGCGATGCGCTGCGCGACGCGCTCGACCCGAAGATCGACCGCGAATAAATTCCCTCTTTCATGTCGTCAACCACCCTGCCTTACATCGGCAATTTGCTCCAGGGCGCACGCAACGCCATCACCGATGTCGAAGGCGTCACGGTCGGCCACCAGACGCTGGACGACGGTGCCGTGCAGACCGGCGTGACGGTGATTCGTCCGCACGCCGGCGATCCGTTCCGCGACAAGGTGCCGGCCGCGGCCGTGGTGCTGAACGGCTTCGGCAAGAGCGTGGGGCTGGTGCAGCTCGCCGAGCTCGGCGTGCTCGAAACACCGATTGCGCTGACCAACACCTTCTCGGTCGGCACGGTGGCCACGGCGCAGATCCGCCATTGCGTGGCCGCCAATCCCGAGTGCGGCCGTTCGCTGCCAACGGTCAATCCGCTGGTCTTCGAGTGCAACGACGGGTTTCTGAACGACATCCAGCGAATGGCGGTGAGCGAGGCCGATTACCTCTGGGCCTACGACCGCGCCGGCGAAGAGTTCGCGCAGGGATCTGTTGGCGCCGGACGCGGCATGTCGAGCTTCCAACTCAAAGGCGGCGTTGGCAGCGCGTCGCGGTGCGTTTCGGCGCACTCTGGTGTGCACACCGTGGGGGCGCTGGTGCTGGCCAACTACGGGCGGCAACCTCAACTCGTGCTGGCAGGCCATTCGGTCGGCGAGCGGCTCGGCAGACTGCCGGGCACGCGCGGCGCCGGGAACATCGCGAACGATGCGGAGAAAGGCTCGATCATCATCGTGATCGCCACCGATGCTCCGCTCGATGCGCGCCAGCTCAAGCGCCTGGCCTTGCGCGCCGGCGCGGGCCTCGCACGCACAGGCTCGGTCTTCGGCCACGGCAGCGGCGACATCGTGCTGGCCTTCTCCACCGCCTACACCGTCCCCGATGGCGTCGAGCGGCCCATGCCCGCGGTGGCAATGGTGCACGACGGGCTGCTCGATGGTCTCTTTCAAGCGGCGGCCGACAGCACCGAGCAAGCCATTCTCCATGCGCTGTGGCGCGCCACGCCGGTCACGGGTCGCGAGGGCAACCACCGGCCCGCGCTGCACGCCCTGCTGCCGCCTTCGGCCCTCTGAACTGCAAAAGCAAAAGATGAAAGTCCTGATCTCCACCGACATCGAAGGCGTGGCCGGCGTCTACCACCCCGAGCAGACGCGCGCTGGCAACGGCGAATTCGAACGCGCCCGGCTCTTGATGGCGCACGAGGCCAGCGCGGCCGTGGCCGGTGCGTTCGACGCAGGTGCAACCGAGGTGTGGGTGAACGATTCGCACGGCGGCTTTCGCAACATGCCGCCCGACCTGCTCGATGCGCGCGCGCGCGTGATCCAGGGCAAGCCGCGGTATCTCAGCATGGTTGCGGGTGTGGATGAAGGCGTCGACGCCCTGTGCATGATCGGCTATCACTCGCGCGCGCAGGGCCGCGGCATCCTCGCGCACACGATCAACAGCTTTGCGTTCGCGGGCATTGCGCTGAACGGCGTGGAGTACGGCGAGGCCGGACTCTACGGTGCGTTGGCCGGTGAATACGGCGTGCCGGTGGTAATGGGCAGCGGCGACGATGCGTTCATCGAGGAGAACCGCGCCCTCTTCCCGAATGCCGCGTTCGTGCAGACCAAGCGCGCGACGGGATTCACGAGCGGTGTGTCGCTGTCCCCCGAACAAGCGCGTGCCGCAATTCGCAAGGGTGTCGCCGAAGGGCTGGCCGCGCGCGCAGCTTGCAAGCCCTTGGTGTTCGCCGGAACACAGTCGGTCACGCTGCGCACGCAATCCCCCGCAATGGCCGACCTGTTCTGCCAATGGCCGACCTTCGAGCGCGTCGATGGCGTCACGCTGCGCTTTACGGCCGGCACGGTTGAGGCGGCGGTGCGAATGCTGAACTGCTGCTCCGCGATGTCGTCGATGCTGCGCTGAAAGGAGCCTGCGTTTCAGGGCATGGCAGCCAGCGCACTCAGCACGCGGTGCGCCGCCTTCACGCGCTCGGCGTTGGGGTAGTTGCGGTTCGCAAGCATCACGATGCCGATGCGTTTCGATGGCACATAGGCCACGTAGGCCCCGAACCCATTCGTCGAGCCGGTCTTGTTGACGAGCACGTCGTCGCGCTCGTCGCGCCCGTCGCGCCCGTCGCGCATTTGCACGGGCCGCTCGATGCGCTTCACCTCATTGGGCTTGAGCGAAATCTCTTCCGAGTTACCGGCCAGCAAGTGGTCCAGCGGCGTGGGCCATGCATACATTTCCCAGCCCAGCCCCTGCGTCATGTCGCCGACCTTGTAGTAGCCCGTGTGCGTGGCTGCAATCGCGCGGTGCAGCGGACCGACCGGGCGTGAGCCGTACGCGATGTTCACCTCGACGAAATGCAACATGTCGGCAGCGGTGCTCTTCACGCCATAGGCCTGTGCGTCGAACATGCCCGGTGTGACGCGCACCGCCTTGTCGGCCTTCGAATAGCCCCACGCGTAGTTGGGCATCTCGTGTGTCGGCACCTTGATGTAAGTGTGCGAGAGGCCGAGTGCCGGGAACAAGCGCTTCTGCATGAGGCTGACAAAGGGCTCGCGCATGCTGCGAGCGGCCAGCTCGCCGAACAAGCCGATGCTGGGGTTCGAATAGAGGCGCTGCGCGCCGGGTTCTGCAGTGGAGCGCCAGTTCTTGTAGTACGCGGTCATCTGCCGTGCATCGTTCACACCGTCGGGGAACTGCAGCGGCAGGCCGCCGGCTGTGTAGGTGGCGAGGTCGAGCACGTGAACGCGGTCGAACTGGCTGCCGGCCAGCTCGGGAAAGTATTTGCTGGCGGGCTCGGAAAAAATCAGCGTGCCGCGCGCCTGCGCCCAGGCGCCGAGCGTTGCGGTGAAGGTCTTGCTGACCGAGCCCAGTTCGAAGAGGGTGCGGTCACCCACGCGTTGCCCGCTCTCCTTGGACGCCACGCCGTAGTTGAAGACATGGCGCTGCCCGTGCACGGTAACGGCTACGGCCATGCCGGGAATCTTCTGCTCTTCCATCAACGGCCGGATCACCTCGTCGACCACCTCGCCGACCACCTCGGACAGCGCGCGGGGGGCGGCACCGCCGGCAGCGAACGCGCTTGCGGAGCAAATCAGGGACAGGACGGCGACAAGCCCGATGCGCGGCGCGCAGGCCATTTTTTGTCTCGAATTCATCGGCCGATTGGAAACCATCCTGCCGCGCCGGTTTACGCTTGCGCCGTAACCGCTGTATCGCGCGCTTCCTAGAATCAACGGTCCGGAGCCTCATTTTCGGTGCCCGGCCTTATCCGGAATAAGCATTCAACCGCCCGCAAACCCGCATGGGCATTGGAGAATAAGCTTATCCGCATAAGGCGCGAACCAAAAAATAGTTTGCTTCCATAAGGCGTGCTTTCAGAATCTCGGCTTCTTGCTGGGGCGCCCCGTTGGACGTGCGGCACCGCACTTCTTCAAGACTCACGATGTACCAATACACAGACTTCGATCGCCAGTTCGTCCATCAACGGGCAGCCCAATTCAGAGACCAGCTCGAGCGCTGGCAAAAGGGCCGTCTCCACGAAGACGAGTTCCGCCCCCTGCGCCTGCAAAACGGCTGGTACGTGCAGCGCTACGCGCCGATGCTGCGCGTGGCCGTGCCCTACGGCGAGCTTTCGAGCCGCCAGCTGCGCGTGCTGGCCCGCATTGCCCGCGAGTACGACGAGCCCGAGGCCGAGGTCTACAAGAAGGCGCTGGAAACCCAGGGCCTGCTCGGCACCAAGAAGCTGCCCACGCACTACGCCCACTTCTCGACGCGGCAGAACGTCCAGTACAACTGGATTCCGCTGGCCAAGTCGGCCGACGTGATGGACCTGCTGGCTTCGGTCGACATGCACGGCATTCAGACCAGCGGCAATTGCATTCGCAACATCACGAGCGACGAGCGCGCCGGCATTGCGGTCGACGAAATTGCCGACCCGCGCCCGTTCGCGGAAATCATGCGCCAGTGGAGCACGCTGCACCCCGAGTTCGCGTTCCTGCCGCGCAAGTTCAAGATTGCCATTACCGGCGCCACCGAAGACCGCGCCGCCACAGGCTGGCATGACGTGGGTCTGCACGTGGTGAAGAACGAGGCGGGGGAAATCGGCTTTCGCGTGCAGGTGGGCGGTGGCATGGGTCGCACGCCCATCATCGGCACTGTGCTGCGCGAGTTCCTGCCCTGGCAGCAGATCATGAATTACCTCGAAGCGGTGATTCGTGTCTACAACCGCTACGGCCGCCGCGACAACATCTACAAGGCGCGCATCAAGATCCTGGTGAAGGCCGAAGGCCAGCGCTACATCGACGACGTGGAAGCCGAGTACAAGCAGATCCTCGAGCACGACGGCGCGCCGCACACCATCACGCAGGAAGAGTACGACCGCGTGGCCGCCTCCTTCGTGCCGCCGACGCTCGCCACCCGCGTGCTGCAAAGCGCCGAGAAGACCGACGCCGAGCTGCGCGCCCACGCCGCGGACGACGTTCAGTTCGCCCGCTGGCTGGCCCGCAATGTGGCCCCGCACAAGAACCCCGCGCTGCGCGCCGTCACCTTGTCGTTCAAGCGCCTGAAGCAGGCGCCCGGCGATGCCTCGGCCGACCAGCTCGATACGCTCGCCGTGCTGGCCGACCGCTTCTCGGCCGGCGAAGCCCGCGTGACGCACGACCAGAACATCGTGCTGCCCTGGGTGCATGCCGAAGACCTGCATGCGCTGTGGCTCGCCGCCCGCGCGGCCGGCTTTGCCAGCGCCAACGTGCACCTGCTCACCGACATGATCGCCTGCCCCGGCGGCGACTTCTGCGCGCTGGCCAATGCGCGCTCCATTCCCATTGCCGAAGCCATTACCGAGCGTTATCAGGACCTCGACGAGCTCGACGACCTGGGCGAGATCGACCTGCACATCAGCGGCTGCATCAACTCGTGCGGCCACCACCACAGCGGCCACATCGGCATCCTGGGCGTCGACAAGGACGGCAAGGAGTGGTACCAGGTCAGCCTCGGCGGCTCCGACGGCTCCGCGCTCAGCGGTGCGCCGCAGGCCGGCAAGGCCGTGGGTCCCTCGTTCTCGGCGGCCGAAGTGCCTGGCGTGATCGAGGCCGTGCTTACCACCTACCGCGACACCCGCGAAGGCGGTGAGACCTTCATCGACACCCTGCGCCGCGTCGGCCACGACCCGTTCAAGGCCGCGACCAACGGTGCGCGGTTCAAGGTGGAGGAAGCAGCATGAACCGCAAGCTGAACATCCTGGCCGCCGAAGAACACATCGATGACGGCGACCCGAAGGTCCTGCAGCTGCCGAACGACGCCGATCCGCTCGCCATCGAGGTGTGCCTGGAAGACATCGAACGCATCGACCTGAACTTTCCGAAGTTCACCGACGGCCGCGCCTACAGCCAGGCCTTTCTGCTGCGCCGCCGCCTGGGTTTCAAGGGCGACATCCGCGCCACCGGCGACGTGCTGATCGACCAGCTGGTGCAGATGGAACGCACCGGTTTTTCGAGCGCCGTGCTGAAAGAAGGCGTGGACGCCTCCGACGCGCAGCGCCAGTTCGACCGCTTTGCCGCCTTCTACCAGGGCGACGCGGTGCAGCCGGCGCCGCACTTTGCGGCCAGCAACTGAGTCCGCACAGGAAACTTCGACATGAGCATTGCCACGGACATCGACTTCGCACGCATCAACGCCGAGCTCGGCCGCAACGCGGAGGGCCTGGTGGACTGGGCAATCGGCCTGGGCCAGAGCGCGATCGTCACCACCAATTTCCGCCCTTTCGAAGCCGTGATCCTGCACATGGTCACGCGCGCAAAGCGGGATGTTCCGGTGGTCTGGATGGACAACGGCTACAACACCGAGGCCACCTACCGCTTTGCCGACGAGGTGACCAAGCAGCTGGGCCTGGACTTGCATATCTACCTGCCGCGCCGCTCGCGTGCGCATCGCGAAGCGGTGGAGGGCCCGACGCCGGCGCTCGACGATCCACGCCATGCCGCGTTCACCGAGGAGGTGAAGCTGGAGCCCTTTGCCCGCGCGTTGCGCGAGACGGCGCCGAAGGTCTGGTTCACCGCGCTTCGGGCCACCGACACGGCCGTGCGCGCGCAGATGGACCCGGTCAGCGTCAACCCCGATGGCCTGATCAAGGTCGCGCCGCTGCTGCACTGGTCGTCCAAGGATTTGTACGAGTACTGCGAAGCGCATGGCCTGCCCAACAACTTCGACTACGTGGACCCGACCAAGGGCGAAGACAACCGCGAGTGCGGCTTGCATCTGTCGCACTGAACGATCGATCTCCGCCTCCAGGACCCCATCCGATGAACGCCCGTACCGAAGCCGACCTGCTGCAGCCGCCCATGCATTCACCCGCGAACCTGTCCAACACGCACCTCGACGCGCTGGAAGAAGAAACCATCTTCATCCTGCGCGAAGTCGCGGCCGCCTTCGAACGCCCCACCCTGCTGTTCTCGGGCGGCAAGGATTCGCTGGTGCTGCTGAAATGCGCCGAAAAGGCTTTCGGCGTCGGCCGCATTCCTTACCCGCTGCTGATGATCGACACGGGCCACAACTTCCCCGAAGTCACGGCCTATCGCGACCAGCGCGCAAAAGAGCTGGGCGCCGAGCTCATCGTGCGCAGCGTCGAGGACTCGATGGCGCGCGGCACCGTGCGCCTGGCGCATCCGGGCGAATCGCGCAATGCGCACCAGTCGGTCACGCTGCTCGAAGCCATTGAAGAATTCCGCTTCGACGCGCTGATTGGCGGCGCCCGCCGCGACGAGGAAAAGGCGCGCGCCAAGGAGCGCATCTTTTCGCACCGCGATTCCTTCGGCCAATGGCAACCCAAGGACCAGCGCCCCGAACTGTGGACGCTGTTCAACACGCGCCTCGCACCGGGCGAGCACTTCCGTGTGTTCCCGATTTCGAACTGGACCGAGCTCGACGTGTGGCAATACATCGAGCGCGAGCACGTCGGCTTGCCGTCGATCTACTACACGCACAAGCGCGAAGTGGTCGAGCGCCGCGGCCTGCTGGTGCCGGTGACCGAACTCACCCCGCCGCGCGACGGCGAAACGGTGCGGGTGCGCGACGTGCGCTTTCGCACCGTGGGCGACATCACGACCACCTGCCCGGTCGAGAGCCTCGCAGCCGATGCGGGCGACGTGGTGCTCGAAACGCTGTCGGTCGAAGTCAGCGAACGCGGCGCCACGCGCATGGACGACATGACCTCCGAAGCATCCATGGAAAAACGAAAGAAAGACGGTTACTTCTGATGAGCGCGACGACCACTGCAAACCCCGCTACCGCCGAAATCCACGGCGACACCGGCACCGCCCTGCGCTTCATCACCTGCGGTTCGGTCGACGACGGCAAGAGCACGCTCATCGGCCGCCTGCTGGTCGACAGCAAGACCGTGCTGCAAGACCAGCTGGCGGGCGTGCAGCGCGGCGGCGAAACCGATCTGGCCCTGCTCACCGACGGCCTCTCGGCCGAGCGCGAACAGGGCATCACGATCGACGTGGCCTACCGCTACTTCTCGACCGCCAAGCGCAAGTTCATCATCGGCGACGCGCCGGGCCATGAGCAGTACACGCGCAACATGGTCACCGCCGCCTCGGCCGCCGATGCCGCCGTGGTGCTGGTCGATGCCACCAAGCTGGCGTGGGCCGCCGAGGTGGAAGACGGCACCGTGGTCAAGCGCGAGCTGCTGCCGCAAACCCGCCGCCACACGCTGCTGACCCACTTGCTGCGCGTGCAGTCGATCGTGTTCGCGGTCAACAAGCTCGACGCCATCGATGATGCCGGCCTGGCCTTCGAACGCATTTCGACCGCGCTGAACGCCTTTGCCGAAGCGGCCGGCGTGCAGGTGGCCGCCATCGTGCCGATCTCGGCCCTCAAGGGCTGGAACGTGGCCACGCGCCATGCCGACTGGGTGGGTTACGAAGGCCCCAGCCTGCTCGAGCTGCTCGAGGAACTGCCGGTTACCGTGCAGGACGAGGCCGTGCCCTTCGCCTTCCCGGTGCAGTGGGTCGAAAAATTCCCTTCTTCGGCCGACACCTCGCAGGGCCGCCGCGTGTTCTGGGGCCGCGTAGCCTCGGGCCATGTGGAACCCGGCCAGCGCGTGACCGTGCTGCCGAGCAACCAGACCGCCACCGTCGCCCAGGTGCTGAGCCACACGCGCCAGCCGAAGGTGGTTCATGCGGGCCACAGCGCCGGCATCGTGCTCGACCGTGAAGTGGATGTGTCGCGTGGCGACTGGCTGCTGGCGCCCGGGGCCTTCGAGCCGGTGCGCGAAATCACCGCCACCGTGGCCTGGCTCGACGACGAGCCGCTGGTTGCGGGCCGCGTGTATTGGGCGCTGCAGGGCCATCGCTGGGTGAAAGCCAAGGTGGCGCGCATCGTCGATCGCGTGAACATCACCACGCTCGAATCCGAGCCCGCGACGCAGCTGGAGGCCAATTCGATCGGCGACGTGGTGCTTGCGCTGCAGCAGCCGCTGGCCGTTCTGCCCTTCACGCAATCGCGGGCATTGGGCTCGCTGGTGCTGGTCGATACAGCCACCCACAAGACCGCTGCTGCCGTGCTCGTGCAGCCTGCCGCCGCAAAGGCCTAAAATCTGGGGTTTTCCCGACCTCACACTGACGCTAAAAGACAAATGACCCACGTCGTCTCTGAAGCCTGCATCCGCTGCAAATACACCGACTGCGTGGACGTATGCCCCGTGGATTGCTTCCGCGAAGGTCCCAACATGCTGGTGATCGACCCGGACGAGTGCATCGATTGCGCGGTCTGCATCCCCGAATGCCCGGTCAATGCGATCTACGCCGAGGAAGACCTCCCGGCCAACCAGATCGCCTTCATCAAGCTCAACGCCGAGCTCGCGCTGGCCGACGGCTGGAAGAGCATCACCAAGCGCAAGCCGGCCCTGCCCGACGCCGAAGAGTGGAAAGACAAGACCGACAAGGTCGGCGAACTGGTCCGTTGAACCCCGAAGGCCGAGCCCCCATCGAAACCGACGCGCTCATCATCGGCGCCGGTCCGGTCGGGCTGTTCCAGGCCTTCCAGCTCGGCCTGCTCGAGATTTCCTGCCACATCGTCGATGCGCTGCCCGCCGCGGGCGGCCAGTGCGTGGCCCTCTACGGCGACAAGCCGATCTACGACATTCCGGGTACGCCGGCTACCAGCGGGCGCGATCTTGCGCAATCGCTGCTGCAGCAGGTTACGCCGTTCAAGCCGCAGTTCCACTTCGGCGAGCAGGTCGCCACCCTCGCCCGCCAGGCCGATGATCGCTTGCTGCTGACAACGTCGGCGGGCAAGGCTTTCCTGGCCAAGACCGTGTTCATCGCCGCTGGCGTCGGTGCCTTCGTGCCCAAGCGAATTGCCATCGAAGGCACTGCGCAGTTCGAAGGCAGCTCGCTTTTCTACCACCCCGATTCGCTGGACCGCTTTGCCGGACAGACGGTGGTGGTGAACGGCGGCGACGACGTCGCGCTGGAAACCGCCATTGCGCTCACGGGTATTGCCAAACAGGTCACGCTGGTGCACCGGCGCGACGGCTTCCAGGCCGACGAAGGCCTCGTCGCTTCGATGCGCGCGCTGGTCGCCGAAGGCAAGCTGGCGTTCAAGGTGGGCCAGCCCATTGCCTTCGACGGCAAGCAACTCCAGATCACCACGCCTGACGCGACCACGGTCGATCTACCGCTCGACGCACTGATCGCCTGCCTTGGCATTTCGCCCCGCCTCGGCCCCATTGCCGATTGGGGCCTGGAGCTCGAACGCAAGCAGGTGCCGGTCGACACCGAGAAGTACGAAACCCGCGAACGCGGCGTGTTCGCGGTGGGCGACGTCAACACCTATCCGGGCAAGAAGAAGCTCATCGTCTGCGGCTTCCACGAGGCCACGCTGGCCGCCTGGGGTGCCACCGCCATCGTGTTCCCCGGCAAGGCCGTGCCGCTGCAGTACACGACCACCAGCACGCGGCTGCACGAGCTGCTGGGCGTGGCTGGCACTGCTTCCCCCTAGGCAGCAAAGCCAGGCAGCAAAGCCCGGTATTCGTCGATGAAGCTGCCGATGGCGGCGACGAAGTGGTCGATGTCCGCGTCCGGCAAGGGCAGCGACAGCACCACGAAACCCCGCGGCGAGGCGTAGATGCCCTGGCTCAGCAGGTGGAAGAACAGCAGTTGGCGGACTCGTCCATCCACCGCCGCCAGATCATCCACACGCCGCACTTCCCCTCGGAGGAAATGCGCATTCATCAGCGAGCCCACGCCGGTGAATTGCATGGCCACGCCCTCCTTCGCGCACAGCGCATTGAGCCGCGCACGCATCGCCTCACCGCGCTCGGCCAGCGCGCCGGCCGCCTCGGGCGTGAAGAGTTTCGTGAGGCCGGCATACCCGGCCGCCATGGTCATCACGTTGTTGTTGAAGGTGCCCGAATGGGAGAGCGAGCCCGTGCGCGGGTCGAACTGCGCCATCACATCCGCACGCCCGCCGAAAGCGCCGAACGACATGCCGCCGCCGATGTACTTGCCAAGTGTGGTGAGATCAGACCGGATGCCCAGCTTGTTAGCGAGGCCGTTCGGCGCAAGGCGCGAGGTCATGACCTCGTCGAAGATCAGCAGCGCGCCGACCTTCGTCGCGCCATCGCGGAGTGCCTGAAGGAAGTCGAGGCGCCCCGGAATGCAGCCGCTCGCACCCTGCATCGGCTCGACCAGAATGGCGGCGATCTCCGGCCCATGCTTGGCGATCTGCTCGCTCGCTGCCTGCGCGTCGTTGTAGGGCAGCACCAGGAAGTCGAACGGCACGGTCGTCGGCAAGGGCTTGGCACCGAAACCGAGCACGCCACCGTGATAGCTGCCCGAAAACACCACGATCTTTCGCCTTCCCGTGAAGTGCAGTGCGGCCGTGAGTGCCATCAGGTTCGCCTCGGTGCCCGAGTTGGTGAAGCGCAACTGCTCGATCTGCGGAAAGCGCTCGCAGATGGTCTTTGCAAGCCGCCCTTCGAGCAGGTTGTGACCCGTGAGGTTGATGCCGCCCTGCATCGCCTCTATGACGGCATCGCGGATCTCGGGCGCCGAGTGGCCGTAGACGCCGGCCGTGTACTCGGCGATGAAGTCCGCATAGCGGTGACCGTCGGCATCCCAGAGCGCGGCGCCCTCGCCCTTGGCGATGGTGAGCGGAAACGGCGGGTAGAAGAGCACCGAGCGGCTGTTGGCGCCGGGCATGTAGCGCGCCTGCTCCTCGAACTGTCGCCGGCTCGCGGGGTTGCCGTCGGTGAAGCGTCGATGCGCCTCGGCAAGGGCTTGGTCGATTGCGGCGTCGGTCATGGCTGGTCCTTCGAAAGTGGGATGGCAGGCTCTCGCCTCCGATTAATTGATCAGTGCTCAATTAATATTATTTATACAATCAATTTAACCGCCGCACAATGCCAGCATCCATGAAAAAAACCGCCTCCGAGCCCAAACCCAAGACCGCCGGCCGGCCCGCCGGCGGCGGCGCGCTGTCGAAGCGGCGCATTGCCGAGGCCGCGCTGGCGCACATCGACGAGTTTGGCCTTGGCGCTTTCAGCATGCGCGAGATCGCGGCGCGGCTGGGCGTCTATCCGGCCACGGTGCACTGGCATGTGAGCACGCGCGAGGCGCTGCTCGCTGAAGTGGCCGCCATGGTGATGGCCGATGTCACGCCGCCGCCCGCCAAGCAGGCCTGGCAGGAATGGATCGCGCAGCTGTTCCGCCGCTGCCGCGCCGCGGTGCGCCGCCACCCGAACGTGGCGCAGCTGCTGGGTGCGCAGCTGGTGTCGAACGGCAGCCTGCCCATCGAGCTGGTGGAAGGCGTGCTCGCGGCCCTGGTCGAGGCCGGGTTCGAGGGACAGCCGCTGCTGGAGGCCTACAACTGCGTGATCGCGGCCATGCTCGGCTTCGTGACGATGGAGTTCTCCCCCCTGCCCTCGGACAACACCCAGGCCTGGGCCGAAGAGCTGCGCGAGCGCGTCCACACCATTCGCCCGCTCGATCACCCGGTGCTCACGCGCAACCTGCCGCTGCTGGCCAACCAGGCCTTCATCGTGCGCTGGGACAACGGCAGCACCGTGCCGCTGGACAGCAGCTTCGAGCGCCATATCCAGATCGTCGTCGATGGTTTGGAAGCTTTCGCGCGCAGGCTCGTACAATAGTTTCCGCTTTGCGCCACGGCGCGGAGCACCACCGCTAGGGGTGTCGAACCGGAATCCGTTCCGGGGCTGACTGAGAGAGTCCCTTTGAACCTGACTGAGGTAATCCTCGCGCAGGGAAGCTGGTCCGGCGGCCTGTCGCGTTGTCTCGCGCGATGGCTCCGCCGCCGGAGCCTCGCCCACCTGCCAAACCTTTTGCATTGGAGCAACTGGATGGCACACGACGACTTTTCTTCCGCCAACGAGGCGCTGACGCCCTTGCCCGCGTCGCAGCGCGCGTTCGGCTGGCACGACCACGCATCGCTCTGGTTCAGCCTGGGCGTCGGGCTGCTGGTAATGCAGATCGGCGCCTACCTGGTGCCGGCGGTGGGCACGCGCGACGCGACCATCGCCATCGTGCTGGGCTCGCTGCTCGGCGCGGGCCTTCTGGCATGGACCGCGCGGCTGGGCTGCGAAACCGGCCTGGCGAGCGCCGGGCTGATGCACGCCACCTACGGCAGCGCCTTCGCGCGGCTGCCGGTGCTGCTCAACATCGTGCAGCTGGTGGGCTGGACCACTTTCGAGCTCGTGATCATGCGCGAGGGCACGCAGGCCATCGGCCAGCAGGCATTCGGTTTGACGCTCACCGGGCCGCTGGGCGGCGCCCTCACCACGCTGCTCTGGGGCGCGGTGCTGTTGGCGCTGCTCGCAGGTTCGATGGTCAAGCTGGTGCGTCGCTTCGTGAGCCGCTTCGGCCTGCCGCTGGTCGTGCTCTCTCTGCTCTGGCTCACCTGGCAGTTCGCGACGCGGCTCCAGGCCAAGGGGCTGGACGCCTTCTGGGCGCGGCCGGGTGCCGGCGGCATGGGCATGTTCGGCGCGTTGGACCTCGTGATCGCCATGCCGGTGTCATGGTTGCCGCTGGTGGCCGACTATGCCCGCCACGGCAAGCGCAGCGCGGGTGGTCTCGGCAGTGCATTCAGCGGCACCTGGCTGGGCTACGCGCTCGCCAACATCTGGTGCTATGCCCTCGGCGTGATGGTGGTGAGCGTGGCCGAGCCGGGCACGGGCCTGGTCACCGCACTGCTGCTCGCACAGGGCGGGCTGGTGGCGCTGGGCCTGATCCTGATCGACGAACTCGACAACGCATACGGCGATGTCTATTCGGGCTCGGTGTCGACGCACAGCCTGCTGCCGCGCTGGAGCGTGAAGCGATGGGGCCTGCTGCTGGCCGCGCTGTGCATTGCGCTCGCGCTGGTGCTGCCCATGCACACGCTCGAACCCTTCCTGCTGCTGCTGAGCTCGGTGTTCGTGCCGCTCTACGGCGTGATCCTGGGGCGGCTGGGTACAGGCCAGGCCGTCTCATCGGCCGGCAACCGCCGGGTCGACCTGGGCGCGGCGCTGATCTGGATTGCGGGCATCGCGGTCTATCACGCCTGTGCCAAATGGGCGCCGCAGTTCGGCTCGGCGCTTCCGACGCTGGCAGCCACCTTTCTGCTGGCGTGGATCAGCCGGCCCAAGCCGACGTCTACAACGGCAGGCGGTGCGTCGGTACTGGCGCAAAGCCGTGGTTGAGCGGACCGTGTCCCGCACCGATGCGCACATTCGCACCCGCGGCCATGGCGCCGAGCACGAACGCGCGTGCGTGCTCCACGGCCTCGGGCAACGCCAAGCCCAGCGCCAGGTGCGCGGCAATCGCGGACGACAGCGTGCAGCCGGTGCCATGCAGATTGCGGCTCGCGATGCGGGCCGAGGCCAAACGCTTGCGGACGCCACCGCGCCCCAACAGCACGTCGACCACTTCGTCGCCGGGCAAGTGGCCGCCCTTGAGCAGCACGACTTGCGCGCCGAGCGCCAGCAATTCTTCGGCCGCATCGTCGAGCGCATCGATGCCGTCGATGGCATGGCCGATGAGCAAGGCGGCCTCGTCGAGATTGGGCGTGATCACCATGGCGCGCGGGAACAGCTCGCGCACCAGCACCTGCACCGTCTCGGCAGCAATCAGGCGGTCGCCGCTGGTCGCGACCATCACCGGGTCGAGCACCACGTTGGGCAGCCGGTAGTGATCGATGGCCCAGGCCACCACGTCGACCACCTCGGGCGCATGCAGCATGCCGAGCTTGACCGCATCGACGCCGATGTCTTCGACCACCGCCTGGATCTGCGCCTTGAGAAAAGCCGGCGGCACGCCGTGAATGCCCGACACGCCGAGCGTGTTCTGCGCGGTGAGCGCGGTGATGGCCGTCATGCCGTAGCAGCCGAGCGCCGCGAAGGTCTTCAGATCAGCCTGGATACCGGCACCGCCGCCGCTGTCGGAGCCGGCGATCGAGAGCACGCGCGCATAGCGCAGGGGCGCTTGCGGCGCGGCGTCGGAAAGTGCGTGGGTCATATCGAAAATTATCGGCGACTGGCCCTGCCTTGCTCCCTCCCCTTCCGGGGGAGGGGTGGGGTGGGGGCAAGCGGCGTATGCATCGGGCGCTCTGGCTGCCCCCATCCCGGCCTTCCCCCAGAGGGGGAAGGAGCAAAGCCATGAGCCTTCCATTTCAATCCGCCGCCATCCTCGGCGCGGGGCTGATGGGCCGGCTGCTCGCGGTCACGCTGGCGCGGGCGGGTTGCAAGGTCGAGCTGTTCGAAGCAGGCAGCCCCGAGGCGGAAGGCGCGGCCGCGCGGGTGGCGGCCGCAATGCTCGCGCCGCTGGCCGAGTCGGCCGTGACCCCGGTGTCTGTCGTGCGCATGGGCCAGTACGCGTTGAGCCGCTGGCCCGAACTGCTGGCGCCGCTGGCACAACCTGTGTTCTTCCAGCGCGAAGGCACGCTGGTGCTGTGGCATCGGCAGGATGCCGCCGAGGCAACGCGGCTCGCGCGCGTGCTGGCCCGAACCGGCGCACAGGTGCCCGAACTCGCCGCGATGCAGACGCTCGACGGCTTGGGCATTGCCGCGCTGGAACCTTCGCTGGGCCAGCGCTTCGCACAAGGGTTGTTCCTTCCGGGCGAAGGCCAGCTCGACAACCGTGCATTGCTTGCCGCACTGCTCGCTACGTTGCAAGCCAGCCCCGATGTGAAACTGCATTGGCAATCGCCACGCGCACCGGAAGATTTTTCTCCAGGCACGCCCGGCCAGCCCGAGCGAGTGATCGATTGCCGCGGCCTCGGCGCCAAGCCTCAATGGAGCGCACTGCGCGGCGTTCGCGGCGAAGTCATTCGCGTGCATGCACCGGAGGTGGCATTGCAGCGGCCGACGCGGCTGGTGCATCCCCGCTATCCGCTCTATATCGCGCCCAAGCCCGGCGGCGTGTTCGTGATTGGCGCGACCGAAATCGAATCGGACGACATGTCGCCTGCCAGCGTGCGCTCCACGCTCGAGCTGCTGAGCGCCGCCTATGCGGTGCACAGCGGTTTTGCCGAAGCCCGCATCCTGGAGATTGCAACGCAGTGCCGCCCCACGCTGCCCGACAACCTGCCCGCCATCCGACAGCCGCACCCACGCGTGCTGCAGATCAACGGGCTGTACCGCCACGGTTTCATGATCGCGCCCGCCGTGCTCGACGCCGCCATGGAGCTGCTGATGCATGGCCGCTCCGCGCTCGCGCAAAGCCTTGGCCTGGAGATTTTCGACACATGACGATCGACGTGCTGATCAACGACAAGCCTTTTGCGCTACCCGAAAGCGCCACGCTGGTGGATGCGCTCGCCGCGCTGAACGCCGTGCCGCCTTTTGCGGTGGCCGTGAACCGCGAATTCGTACCGCGCTCAGCCTATGCGGCGCGCGCACTGCAACCCCAAGACCGCATCGAAGTGATCCGCCCTGTGACCGGCGGGTGAAAAAACGACATAGCGACGGAGACAACACACACCATGACCACCTCTTCAATCTCTTCCATTCCAGACGGCGATCCGCTGGTTCTGTATGGCCAGACCTTCCACAGCCGCCTGCTGCTGGGGACCGCGCGCTATCCCTCGCCGGACCTGCTCGAAGCCGCCGTGAAGCGCGCCAAACCCGCGATGCTGACCGCCTCCCTGCGGCGCCAGTCCGCGAGCCCCGGCGCAAGCGACAGCGGCAATGGCTTCTGGGAACTGCTGCGCCGCCTTGCGGTGCCGGTACTGCCCAACACCGCCGGCTGCCACAGCGTGCAAGAAGTGATTGCCACGGCGCAGATGGCGCGCGAGCTTTTCGACACGCCGTGGATCAAGCTCGAACTCATCGGCGACGACTACACGCTGCAGCCGGACACGCTGAACCTTGTCGATGCCGCATCGCAGCTGATTCGCGACGGCTTCCAGGTGCTGCCCTATTGCACCGAAGACCTGGTGCTGTGCCAGCGCCTTGTCGACGTGGGTTGCCAGGCGGTCATGCCGTGGGCCGCGCCCATCGGAACCGGACGCGGCCCCGTGAACCCCTACGCTCTGCAGTTGCTGCGCGAGCGGCTGAGCGTGCCGATGCTGGTCGATGCGGGCCTGGGCCTGCCCTCGCACGCCTGCCAGGTCATGGAATGGGGCTACGACGGCGTGCTGCTCAACACGGCGGTTGCGCTCGCGCAAGACCCGGTGTCGATGGCGGGCGCCTTCGCAGACGCGGTGCAGGCCGGCCGCGCCGCTTACCGCTCCGGCGCCATGGCCGCGCAAGACTCCGCGCAACCGAGCACGCCGGTGCTCGGCACACCCTTCTGGCATCACGCAGCATGACCGCATTGAACGACCATCGGGCTGTTGCCCACGCCATCGTCGCGGCCCATGGGCTGCGCTTCGGTGCCATCACGGCCGCGGCCATTTCGGCGGGCAGCTTTTCCTCGGACGACCCGGTGTACCGCGGCGCGAAGCAGGCCTGCACGGCGCTCGGCTTCATCGACATCGACGCCGAATGCCTCGCGCAAGCGTGGTGGGCACAGACGGTGCGAACCGGCGCATTCGATGCCAGCCAATGGCCCGAGACGCCTGCCGACTTCGGCATGCGTGCGTTCCCCCCCACGGCGCGCAACGACGCGTTTGCGCCCTGCCCCGAACGGCTCGGCCTCTACGCTGTGTTGCCAGACGCGCAATGGGTCGGCCGCATGGCGCGAGCGGGCGTGCCCACCGTGCAGCTGCGCTTCAAGTCGGACGATGCGGCAACCATCGAATGCGAAGTGCAGGCTGCGGTCGACGCCGTGCGCGGCACCGGCGCGCTGCTTTTCATCAACGACCATTGGCAGACGGCCATCGCCGCGGGTGCGTACGGCGTGCATCTTGGCCAGGAAGACCTCGATGCGCTCTCGCCTGCACAGGTGCGGCAGATCCGCGATGCGGGCCTGCGTCTCGGCGTCAGCACCCACGGCTATGCCGAGATGGTGCGTGCCGATGCGGTGAGCCCGAGCTACATCGCCATGGGTGCGGTGTACCCAACCACCCTCAAGAAGATGGCGACGGCCCCGCAGGGCGTGGCACGGCTTGCGGCCTATGCGCGCCTGTTGCGCGGCTATCCGCAAGTGGGCATCGGCGGCATCGATGCAGTGCGCCTGCCCGAAGTGCTTGCCACCGGCGTCGGTTCCGTTGCCGTGGTGCGCGCGCTTGTCACCGCAGAAGACCCCGAGGCCACGGCCGCGCAATGGATGGCGGCCATGAGTGCAGCCTCCGCATGAACAGAACCAGATGACAACAAAGCAGTTCCTTTTTCCCGCATGGCCGCTGTCGCCCGTTTCGCGCGCAATGGCCGCCGCCTTCCTTCTGGCCGCCTGCGGCGCGCATGCCCAGCAGCAAGCCGAGTTACCCGCCATCACGGTGAACGAAAGCAACGCGGCGCCGCAAGCCGATGTGAGCGGCTTCGGCGACGTGCCGTTGCGCGAGTTGCCGCTTTCGGCCACGGTGATCGACAGCACGCAGCTTCGCGCGAGCGGCGCGCGCCGACTTGCCGACCTCACGCAGTTCGACGCCTCGGTGACCGATGCCTACAACTCGGCCGGCTACTGGGACTACCTGACCGTGCGCGGCTTTGTGCTGGACAACCGCTTCAACTACCGGCGCGAGGGCTTGCCGATCAGCGCCGAGACATCGATTCCACTCGACAACAAGGAGCGCGTTGAAATCTTGCGCGGCACCAGCGGCATTCAGGCCGGCACCAGCGCGCCCGGCGGGCTGATCAACTACGGGGTCAAGCGGCCAACCGAACAAGACCTGCGCACGCTGCGCCTGGAAACCACCAGCCGCGGCAGCGTGCTCGGCGCGCTCGATCTTGGCGGGCGCTTCGGTGCAAATCGCAAATTTGGTTACCGGCTCAACGTGGTGAACGAAAACCTCAAGCCGCTCACGCACAACCTCGACGGCAACCGCAACATGTTTTCGCTGGCCGGCGACTGGCGCATCACGCGCGACTCGGTGCTCGAATTCGAAATCGAGCGCAGCCACAAGACGCAGCCCAGCCAGAACGGATTCAGCCTGCTGGGCAACACGCTGCCCGCACCGGTCGATCCGAAAATCAACCTGAACAACCAGCCGTGGTCGCAGCCTTCGGAATTCAATGCGCTCACCGGCAGCGTGCGCTTCAGCCAGGCGCGCAATGCCGACTGGCGCTGGAGCGCGCAGATCGGACAGCAGCGGCTCAAGAGCGATGACCGCCTGGCCTACGCGTTCGGCTGCGGCGCCGAGGGCAACTACGACCGCTACTGCTCCGACGGCACTTTCGACTTCTACGACTTTCGCAGCGAGAACGAGCGGCGCACGCAGACCGCCGGCAGCCTGAACCTCAAGGGCAACGTGATGACCGGCAGCGTGCGGCACGAGCTGGGCTTCGGGTTGCTCGCAAGCCGCGTGCGCAACCGCTTTCAGAACCAGGCCTACAACTACGCCGGCATCGGCAGCATCTGGGCCACGGCCGTGGTGCCGCCGAGCCCCGACGCGCTCACACCGCAGACCCATCGCGACGAGCGTTCGACCGAACTCTCGGTGCAGGATGCGATCCGCTGGAACGACCGCTTCACCACCTGGCTCGGCGCGCGCCATACGCGGCTCGATCGCAGCAGCATTGGCAACGACGGCTCGAGCCCGACAGGCTACAAGCAAGGCGTGACCACGCCGTGGGTTGCTGTCAGCTACGCCATCCAGCCCGGATTGCTCGCCTATGGAAGCTGGGGCAAAGGCGTCGAATCACAGGTCGTGCCGAACAGGGGTGACCAGTACAGCAACGCAGGCCAGGCGTTGCCCGCGTTGACGTCACGCCAGTGGGAACTGGGGCTCAAGGGCGGCAGCGATGTCTTCAACTGGCAACTCGCATGGTTCGACATCAAGCGGCCGATGACCAATCTCGATGCCTGCAACCGGCTCTTCATTACGCCGTGCGATGGCCGCTACGACGGCAGCGCGGTGCACCGCGGGCTCGAGGCGGGCGCGCAATGGAACACGGGGACCTGGCGTCTCGGCGGCAGCGTCACGCTGATGGATGCCAAGCGCCGCAGCAGCACCGCTGAGCCAGCTATCAACGGCCAATGGCCCACCAATGTGCCCAAGCAGGTGCTGCGCGCGCAGGCGGCCTACCGGGTCGCGTCGGTGCCGGGCCTCGAGGTCTTGGGACAGCTTTCGCACGAAGGCCGTCGCAACGTATTGCCCGATGGTTCGATCACGTTGCCCTCGTGGACGCGTGTCGATGCGGTGCTGCGCTACGACATCAAGCTGCGCGGCGTGCAGACGAGCTGGAGCATCGCCGTCGACAACCTGTTCGATCGCCGCTACTGGAAAGAATCGCCCTACCAGTTCGGCCATGTCTACCTCTTTCCCGGAGCGCCGCGCACGCTGCGCCTGGGCTTGAGCGTGTCGCTCTGAGCGACGCTCGAAAAAATCTGCAGAAATTTATCGCGGCCGTATTCGCGCACCCGAAAGGCTCAAAAAACCACGCTATAATCTGAGGCTTGTTCCTCGATAGCTCAGTTGGTAGAGCGCCGGACTGTTAATCCGTAGGTCCCTGGTTCGAGCCCAGGTCGAGGAGCCACTACAAGCCGCAAGGCCTCTGGATGCCCCGCTACCCAAAAGGTAGCGGGGCATTTCCATTTTCAGGCGGCTATTTGGCATCGCCAAAAGGCAGTGCGTTCAAGCCAACGAAGAACGCCGCATCTTGTTTCTGGCGATCTGCAGCGTCCTCGCCATTCGCCGGGGTTCATGCAGCATCTTGTTGATTTCCGCCAAGCCGTCTTCGGTGATGCGCGTCACCGTGGCTGTCCGGGCAATGTGGTACTTGCCACCTGCATCGGACGCCGGCGCGATGTCCGCTTCGACAAGCCCGGTGGCTTTCAACACGCTCACATATTGAACATCTTCGGGTCTCGTCACCACCTTGGGCAGCAAGGCAGTCTGCAGGCTTAGCAAGTAGAACAACGGCATGGCTGAACCTCGTTGGATGCGTTTTTTTCTTCGATGCCGACACCTGCCCGCATCGCTCCGTCATGGAGGACTCGAAGGTATCGCCTTGCCCTGCCCACCTTGTCAGACAGCAGTCTTGGAGCGGGTAGGATATGGGAAGTATTCACATTTATTGGAGCACACCATGAAATGCCAGCGCTGCCCCTTGGCCCTTGCCGCCAGTGCAAGGAGCACTCGGCACGCCCTTGGCAATATGACGGCCCCTACTATGCGTCGCCCCAGCCAGTGGAGCCACCCACTGTCGTCATACAGCCTCAGATCGTGATCCGGCCGTAGGCATTTGCGCGCCCGAAGACAACCAGGCGCGCGGGCTGGACGCAGGTGCTCGGCTCGTGGGGCCGCATCGACCGCGATGGCAAAGCCGCCAAGCTCAAGCGCGACCTCGTCGGGTTCTTTGCAAAGGTGGGAGATCTCATCCCGTGCTCAAGCAAAAAAAACCCAGCCCGAAGGCTGGGCGGAAGCCCTGACGATGTCGCCACGTCAAGGGCCCCGAGAGGAAAAACCAAGGATCGGGGCAACGGCAAATTAGGTTTGGAGGGCCGGCCGGGTTGTCGGACTTGGCCGACTTATGGGCCGGAAACCAGCCCGGCAATGATACTGTATTTTTATACAGTCTAGACCCCGCTCAAGAAGCTCTTCTTGGAGGCAACGGAACTAGCGTCGGCTGCTCACGCACTCTGGCACTACAGGCAAAAAATTCAATGCAGGCACTCGTGCAGCCCGTTTTACCAATTCAACAATTGCCGAATATTTGGCGCTGCGCAGTCGGCAGAACCTAGTTGAATTCAAAACTTTGCACCTCAGCCGACATGATACGAAGCCAAGCCTGCCCTCAATGTGTGCGCACAACTCATCTATAGCATGTTTTTAGAAGAATGGCAGGCGCCAAAAATACAAATATTGTCAAAACTGGCGGCGCGGCTACAACATCGATTGCGCAGTTGCAATGCGTCGATTTATTTTTAACTATCAGTCAGTCGCGGCTTGCGGCTGAGCTTCCTTTCGGTCGAGCTGCGGTCCGGGGCCACTGGAAAGCTTGTATGCAGCAGACAGCCCGTCCGAGAGCGTCTAACCTGCCCGCCCCGCGCGCACCAAGAAATTCCGCTTCTAGAACCTCCGCCCGATCTGCGAGTGTCGAATGACGCAGGCGAAAAACTAATTCCAAGAGTAACTTCATATTACTACCGGCAAATAAGCTGCCATTGAAGTTTTTTATCGACCGACAAGATGACTCCAAAATGAGACATTGAGCAGTTGTAACGTTCTCTGCCTCTTCTAAGATTTGTTTGCAAAACGTTATTCGCGATTTTGCAAATTTGAGCGGCCACGACCGCTCATTAACACTTCTATACGCACGGATGGGGCACATGAACAATACTTATCGATCACTTTGGAACGAATCCCTCGGGGCCTGGGTTGCGGCGCCGGAGACCACCAGTGCTCGAGGTAAGCACAGTGGAAGTTGCGTGTCAGGTTCCGCTGGGGGTAGCGCACTGGCCTCACTCCCGCCTCGACGTTTACGCAGGGGTGTTCTGACTGCGCTGCTGGCGATGAGCGGATTGGGGTGGGGCTCTTGGGCTGAGGCGCAGGTGAATTGCTCTGCGGCGCCGTACAACTTTTACAGCGGCAGTGCGACGTGCGCGGGTTTTCAGTCGCAAGCGACTCTCGGCGGAGCCACGGCTATAGGTTTCAATGCCGCCAGTACGGGCCTGAATGCCACCACTCTTGGTTACCAAGCCCTTGCCTCTGCGACCAATGCCCTTTACCTGGGTGCGCGCACCGGCCCCGCGACAGGTGCATTGGCCGAGAGCGCGATTGCCATCGGCACAGACGTAACCTCCAGCGGCTCGGGGTCCATCGGCGTCGGCGTGCAGTCGCTAGTAACCGGGAAATTCGGCATTGCCCTGGGCGTGCAAGCCCGTGGCACGGCGGAGGGCGTGGTCGCAGTCGGCAGCGGTGCCAACAGTTCGGGATTCAATGGTGTGTCTGTTGGCGCCGCAGCCCTTGCCTCAGGCACCAACTCCATTTACTTGGGTTCGCGCACCACTGGAACCGGAGCGTCCGCGGAGTCAGCAATTGCCATCGGTACAGACGTGAACTCCAGTGGGGAGCGTGCCACTGCAATTGGCTTCCAAGCCGGGGCCAGCGGCTACTCAGCCACGGCTCTCGGCGCGACCGCCCGGGCGATCGGGGACGGCACAGTTGCAGTCGGCCAAGGGGCCGGTGCGGCCTCGACGAGCGCCAATACGGGTTCGGTCGCCGTGGGTATTGCCGCGGGACAACTTGTCTCCGGCGCGCAGAACACCGCCATTGGCGGTGGCGTTGAGAGCGTGACCCGGGGCGCGGGTTCGGGCGTCACGGGCACGCGCAACGTCGCCTTCGGCACGGGCGACGGCTCGGTAACCTACGCCGGGACCTTGAAGGCTTCGGCAGGCAGCCTGGTCAGCGGCAACGACAATATCGCCATCGGCACCAACGCCGGCATCGGCGTCACGGTCAGCGGGACGACGTCGATCGGCCTGAACGCGAATGCGACCTCGACATCTGCAGTCGCGGTAGGTACCAGCACGGTCGCCAGCAACATCAATGCGGTCGCGTTGGGCGCTGCCGCCACTGCCACCGCCGCTGGCGCCAGCGCGTTGGGCACCTTCGCCAATGCCTCGGGAGCGAACTCCACTGCGGTCGGCGTCAGCGCCACGGCCGGGGCCGACTTTGCATTTGCCGGGGGATGGAGCAGCAAAGCGCTTGGGCTTCGCACCGTCGCGCTAGGCAATCAGGCAGAGGCAACCGACGACGCGGCCACCGCCGTCGGCAATGCCGCTCGAGCGGTAGGAAATAGTTCGCTTGCGCTCGGGGCGCAAGCGCTCGCGATGG
Source organism: Variovorax sp. DXTD-1 (assembly GCF_003984625.1). Classification (GTDB taxonomy): domain Bacteria; phylum Pseudomonadota; class Gammaproteobacteria; order Burkholderiales; family Burkholderiaceae_C; genus Variovorax. The sequence goes on from NZ_RWKH01000004.1 coordinate 164,535, forward strand.
GTACCAGTACGGTTGCGGTCGGCCAGGGTGCCGGTGCGGGCTCGACGGCTGGCAATACCGGTTCAGTCGCATTGGGTATCGCATCCGGGGCACTGGTTACCGGTGCGCTGAACACAGCCATCGGCGGCGGCACTGCGAGCGTGATGCGGGGCGCGGGTTCAGGCGTCACTGGAACGCGCAACGTCGCCTTCGGCACAGGCGACGGCTCGGTGGCCTACGATGCCACTTTGGACGCTGCGGCAGGCAGCCTGGTAAGTGGCAACGACAACATCGCCATCGGCACCAACGCCGGCATCCGCGTCGCGAGCAACGCGACGACGTCGATCGGCCTGAACGCGAATGCGAGCGCGGGCAACGCAATCGCCATCGGTACTTCCGCGATTGCCAACTCGGCCGAAGCGGTTGCAATCGGCACCAACGCCACCGCCACCGGCGGCCGCTCGGTTTCCATCGGCTCCGGCAACGTTGCCAACGGCAACGGCGCGGTTGCCATCGGCGATCCGAACACCGCGACCGGCGACGGCGCGGTTGCGAACGGCATGGACAACACGGCCACCGGCAACGGCTCCGTGGCAATGGGCAACACCAACATGGTGGGCGGCGGCGGCCAGGCGGTCAGCGTGGCCGGCACGGCGGCACAGGGCGCGGTCGGCATTGGCTACCAGAACACGGTGATCGGCCAAGGGAGCGTCGCGATCGGCAGCACCAGCAAGGCACTGGCCGCGGGCGCGGTGGCGTTCGGCGACACAGCGGTTGCGAACAATGCGCGCGACGTGGCGCTGGGCTCCGGTTCGGTGACTGCCGCTCCGGTGGCGACGCCCAGCACCGTGATCAATGGCACGACCTACAACTTCGCGGGCACCACGCCGACGAGCACGGTCAGCGTCGGCACGGGCGTGGTGGGCGGCGAACGCACGATCACCAACGTGGCGGCGGGCCGGCTCTCTGCAACCAGCACCGATGCGATCAACGGCAGCCAGCTGTACCAGACCAACCAGGCGGTAGAGGCTGTGGCAACGACAGCGGGCAAGGGATGGAACCTGAGTGCCAATGGCGAGGCGACGCCGCAAAACATTGCGCCAGGCGCAACGGCAGACTTCGCCAACGGCAGCAATACGACCGTCACGCGCACGGGCAACCAGATCAGGGTCGATGTGGTGGCAAATCCGACCTTCACCTCCGTGACCACAGGCAATACCAGGATCGACAACAACGGCCTGACCATCGTGGGGGGACCGAGCGTAACGACCACCGGCATCAACGCCGGTGGCACGCAGATCACGAACGTGGCAGCCGGAACGGCCGCCACGGATGCTGTCAACCTGACCCAGCTGAACAACACGGTCGCCGGCAACAAGACCAAGTACTACAGCGTCAACTCCACCGGCGGCGGCAACGAGGACAACCTGGGCGCAACCGGCGCCGACGCCATCGCGTCGGGCAAGGGCGCAACGGCCGCAGGTGCCTCCAGTGTGGCCATGGGCCTGGGCGCCACGGCCAGCACGGCCAACAGCGTGGCGCTGGGTGCGGGCTCGGCCACGGCAACAGCCGTCGGCACGCCCAGTACCGTGATCAATGGCACGACCTACAACTTCCAGGGCATCACGCCTGTGGGCACGGTCAGCGTCGGCACAGTGGGCGGTGAACGCACGATCACCAACGTGGCCGCGGGCCGGCTCTCTGCATCCAGCACCGATGCGATCAACGGCAGCCAGCTGTACCAGACCAACCAGGCGATCGAGGCGGCGGCAACGACAGCGGGCAAGGGATGGAACCTGAGTGCCAATGGCGAGGCGACGCCGCAAAACATTGCGCCAGGCGCAACGGCAGACTTCGCCAACGGCAGCAATACGACCGTCACGCGCACGGGCAACCAGATCAGGGTCGATGTGGTGGCAAATCCGACCTTCACCTCCGTGACCACAGGCAATACCAGGATCGACAACAACGGCCTGACCATCGTGGGAGGACCGAGCGTCACGACCACCGGCATCAACGCCGGCGGCACGCAGATCACGAACGTGGCAGCCGGAACGGCCGCCACGGACGTTGTCAACCTGACCCAGTTGAACTCCACGGTGGCCGGCAGCAAGACCAAGTACTACAGCGTCAACTCCACCGGCGGCGGCAACGAGGACAACCTGGGCGCAACCGGCGCCGACGCCATTGCGTCGGGCAAGGATGCGGCGGCCACGGTCGACGGGGCCATTGCACTCGGCTCAGGCTCGGTTTCCGACCGCTTCGTGGCGCCCTCGACCGGCAGCATTCCGGCCGGCAGCAGCCTGATCGAATACAACACCACCGACCGCACGCTGCTCGGCGCGCTCTCGGTCGGCAGCGCCACCACGTACCGCCAGATCACCAACGTGGCCGACGGCACACAGTCGCAGGACGCAGTCACGGTGCGGCAGCTCAGCGGTGCGCTGCAATCGTTTGCCGTCACGCCCACGCTGTACTTCCACGCCAACTCCACGGCGGCGGATTCGCTGGCCATTGGCGCCGAGTCGGTGGCGGTCGGGCCGCAGACGGTGGTCAACGGCAACAACGGCGTGGGCATCGGCAACGGCGCCATCGTGCAGCAAAGCGCGCCGGGTGGCATTGCCATTGGCCAAGGTGCGACTTCGCATCTGGCGGACTCGATTGCAATGGGCACCAACGCGTCGGCCGCCGGGGCTCAGGGCGTGGCACTGGGCGCAGGCAGCAGCGTGACGCAAGCCGGCGGCGTGGCATTGGGCGCGGGTTCCGTGGCCTCCACCGCGGCGGGCGTGGCGGGCTTCGTGCCGCCCACGGCGACCGATGCGCAGCGCATTGCCATCGGCGCAACGACCAGCACACTGGCGGCGGTGTCGGTGGGCGATGCGGCCAACGGGCAGTTCCGCCAGATCACCGGCGTGGCAGCAGGCACGGCCGACAGCGACGCGGTCAATGTGTCGCAGCTGCGCGGGGTGCAAGGCGTGGTGGCGGTGATCGACCAGTCGACGGTCAAGTACGACACCAACCCGGACGGCTCGATCAACTACAACAGCGTGAGCATGGGCGGCAGCGGCGCGACGGGCCCGGTCACGGTGCACAACGTGGCACCCGGTGTGGCCGGCACCGACGCGGTCAACGTGAACCAGCTGAACGCCGGCATTGCGGGCGCCAACGCCTACACCGATGCGCGCGTGAACTCCCTGGGCGGCGAGATCCGCAGCATTGCCAAGGACGCCAGCGCCGGTGCCGCGGGTGCGATGGCAATGGCCAACATGCCGCAGGCCTACATCCCGGGCAAGAGCATGGTGTCGGCGGGCGTTGCGGGCTTCGACGGCCAGGCCGCCCTTGCCCTTGGCGTGTCGAAGCTTTCGGACAACGGCCGCTGGGTCGTCAAGTTCAGCGGCTCGGCCAACTCGCGCGGCAAGGTTGGCGTGGCGGCCGGCGCGGGCTTCCATTGGTAAGCCGACGGCCCGAAACAAGAGGAACAACATCATCATGACCAAAACGCAAATCCATCGCTTCTCGGCCGTCGCACTGGGAGCCGCCGCCATTCTGGTTCTGCAGGGCTGCAGCTCTTACGTGAGCAAGGGCATCACCGACGACGGCAAGGCCACCGAGGTGGTCTTCCCCAGCGTGGAGCACGACGCCTGGCTGAAGGAAGGCACGTTCCCCAACCTGGACAACCTGCGCGCGGTGGCACCGGGCGTCACCAAGGACCAGCTGTACGACCTGCTCGGCCGCCCGCATTTCAGGGAAGGCATGGCGGGCCCGCGCGAGTGGGACTACATCTTTCACTTCCGCAAGCCGGGCGGCGGGGTCACCACCTGCCAGTACAAGGCGATCTTCGACAAGGACTACAAGGCGCAGACATTCCATTGGCTGCCCGCCGGTTGCGGCGACGTGCTGGCGCCGCGCGCGGTCCCGGTGGCCGAACGGCCGGCCGGGGCGGCCCCGGCTGCGCCGCGCAAGGTCACGCTGGGCGCCGATGGCCTCTTCCGCTTCGACGGCAGCTCGCTGGCCGACCTGCTGCCCGAGGGCCGACGCAAGCTGGAGGCCCTGGCTGGCGAGATCAAGAGCAGCGTCAAGTCGGTGGATGCCGTCCGGGTGACGGGCCACACTGATCGCCTGGGCAGCAGCACCTACAACAACGCCCTCTCGCTGGCGCGTGCCAACACCGTTCGCAACTATCTGGCGCAGTCCGGCGTGCCGGCGCAGACCGTGCAGGTGCAAGGCAAGGGCGAATCGGAACCGAAGGTGCAATGCGCGCAAACCAGGCGCGCGGAGCTCATCGACTGCCTGGCGCCCAACCGCCGCGTAGAGATCGAGGTCTTCGGCGGAAGCTGAACGACCGGGCTCGGCGTAACTCGCCGGGCCCGCTTCAAGGGCAAGCCTTTGCTCGGTAGCCGCGTTACAAACAGTCGCGGCTTTGTCTGACATCTGTGATTTTGAAACAACTCGATCTTCCGTTCTCGATTAGGAGGTTGAGATGGAAGATCGTGACAAGAGAAACGACCCCGATTCGCAAGCGACAAGGGCTCTTTGGTGGGTGATTGCCGCAATGGCGACGGTGATTTGTACGCTCGCGCTGCTGCACCTTGCAGTGCAGCGCGAGCGCGCGGCCATAGCCGTTGGCCAAGTTGAGTTTCAGCTGCTGCCCGAGGCCGTTGCCGAAGCCTGGAGGGCTACCCCACCCCTCTTGAATCTTGAGAGTAAGCCCGCATCATTGACCCCATCAAAAAAACCGGAGGAAGATGATGTCGAGGTCTTCGGATGCGCGCGCCCTCTCGAAGCTCGCCTGGGAGGCGGCGTGGGAACGTCTGGGCAATGCGCTGCAACCACCGCCGGGCTATCCGGAGCCGACGGCGGAGCAGCTTCAGGAGTGCTTTCGCGTGGCGCAGGAGCAGCTTGAAAACTTGCGCGAGGCCTATGACATCGCACCGCCACGCAATCCGTAAGTGAAGCCGGCCAAAGCCTTCGCGCACGCGAAATTTCGCAAAAAGAGGGTATTTCCCAGAGTGCGAGTCAGCCGCTAAACAGTAACGCCGCGTACATTACCGCCAATGTACTATCGGCTCGGTCCATGCACGTGAATTCTTTACTCTTGGTTGCGCTGCTTCTTGTTGCAAGCGGTTTGTTCTGGTGGTGGGCCTTTGGCGGAGGCCTCTTCGCCCTGATCTCGGTCGCGGTGATCGGCTTGGGGGCCGCGCTCTACCTGGCCATGCGCGGGGACAAAGGCATCAAGGACGAGCTCGACGCGCAAGTGCCCCCAAAAGACGCGGGCAACAAAGAGTCCTGAAGCGCGCGCGCCGCGCGGCGCCAGCGGCTTCCGCGTCAGCGCAAGGCAAACGCCAGCGTCACGGCGCCCAGCGCCAGCATCGCGAGTCCGGCAATGAAGACCACCTCGCCCCAGGCTTCCAGGCGAGCCCCCGATTTGCGCGACCGCATCGAGATGAACGACAGCAGCGCGCTGGCCAGGAAGACCAACGCGTCGATCGCCAGCATGCGGTCGATGACCAGCCGCAGGTCGTCGCGAGGGCCCAGGTGGCCGATCGACATCACCGTCATGCACACGCCGATCATGGTGGCCGACGTGGGCAGGATGTGGGCCGAAAGGCCGCCGATGGATGAGCTCATGTTGTGCGCAAAAGCGTGGCGGCGTACCTCAGCCGATGCGAACCGGCACGAAGATCTTGTCTTCACCGCGCTGGATCAAAAGCGCGACCGACTTGTCGGCCTTGGCCACCACTTCGCGCACCTGCTCCAGGCTCTTGGCGGGCGTGCCGTTGATGGCCAGCAGCACGTCGCCCGCCTGCACCCCCGCAATGGCCGACGGCCCCGCGACATCTTCGACCAGCAGGCCGTTCTCGATGGCGGCTTCGCGCTTTTCCTGCGGCTGCAGGGGCCGCAGCGCAAGGCCGAGCTTGCCCTGCCCCGCGGCGCTGTCGGCCTTTGCGATCTGCGTAGGTTTGTCGCTCGCATCACCGAGCTTCGCGGAAAGCTCCTGGCGCTCGCCCTGGCGCCACACTTCGAGCGTGACCTTCTTGCCCGGCGTCTGCTGCCCGATGACGGCGGGCAGGTCGCCCGACGAGACGATGGGCTGGCCGTCCACCTTGCGGATCACGTCGCCCGCCTTCAGGCCGGCCTTGTCGCCAGGGCCGCCCTTCTCGATGTTGGAGACCAGCGCGCCCTCGGGCTTGTCGAGCTTGAACGAATCGGCAAAGGCCTGGTTCACCTCTTGCACCGCCACGCCCAGGCGCGCATGCGTGGCCTTGCCGGTGGCAACGATCTGGTCTTTCACCTGCACGGCCACGTCGATCGGAATGGCGAACGACACGCCTTGGTAGCCGCCGCTGCGGCTGTAGATCTGCGAGTTGATGCCGACCACCTCGCCGCGCGTGTTGAGCAGCGGCCCACCCGAGTTGCCGGGGTTCACCGCCACGTCGGTCTGGATGAACGGCACGTAGCTGTCGTCGGGCAGCGAACGGCCCTTGGCGCTTACGACGCCGGCGGTGACGGTGCTCTCGAAACCGAAGGGCGAGCCGATGGCCAGCACCCATTCACCGACCTTCAGGTCCTTGGTGTTGCCCAGGGCGAGCGTGGGCAGGTTCTTCGCGTCGATCTTGAGCACCGCGATGTCGGTCTTGGCGTCGGCGCCGAGCACCTTCGCACGGTATTCGCGGCGGTCGGTCAGCTTGACGGTGACTTCCTTGGCGCCCTTCACGACGTGCGCGTTGGTCATGATGAGGCCGTCGGGGCTCACGATGAAACCCGAGCCCTGCGACCGCACCGGCACATCGCGCTGCTGGCCGCGCGGGCCCATCTGGCCCTGGAAGCGGCGGAAGAACTGGAACATCGGGTCGTCGGGGTCGATGCCCTGCATCTCGGCGGCGGCCTCGGTGTCGGAGGCTTTTGCCGTGCCGGTCACGCTGATGTTGACCACCGCGGGGCCGTCCCGCGTGGTGATGGTGGAGAAGTCGGGCAGCGTGACCATTGCGGGGGCTGCGGCGATGGGCGTGGCGTTGGTCGGCGCGCTCACGGCACTGGTGTAGGCGCCGGCACCAACGGCGCCGATCACCCCGGCGGTCGCCAGGGCAAGAACCAGGGCGGAGGGAGAAGTCAGGCGGGTGTTCATTTCTAGCTTTCCTTTCAATGCGTCTGCACGCAAACACGATGAAAGGAATGTCGGCCCGCTGACTTAAGCGCGCCTTAAAGCGCGGCTCGAATTGGAGAAGAACTCAGGCCTTGGCCGGAAAACGCACCACCGCCCGCAAGCCGCCCAGCGTCGGCGAGGCCGCGAGCGCTACCGTGGCGCCATGCAGGTCGGCAATCGACTTGACGATGGCCAGCCCCAGGCCGCTGCCCGGCGCCTGCGGCTCGCCAGAACGATAGAAGCGGTCGAGCACCCGCCCGCGCTCCTCCTCGGGCAGGCCGGGTCCGCTGTCGTCCACGCTGAGCTCCACGCCCCCGCCTTGCACCGCAATGCCCACGTCGACGCGCCCGCCTTCGGGTGTGTACTTCACGGCGTTGTCGACCAGGTTGCGCAGCAGCATGCGCAGCGCCTCCGGCTGGCCGTTCACCACGGCGGCGTCGTCCGCATGCGAAATGCCGATGTCGATACACCGTGCCTGCGCCGCCGCGACCGTGTCCGAAATGGCCAGTCGCGCGGTTTCGGCAAGGTCGACCGGTTCGGGCTTTGCGCCTGCGGCCATGCTGGCCTCGTGCCGGGCCAGCGCCAGCATCTGCTCGACGAGCCGCGTGGCGCGGTCGATACCCGCAACCAGCCGGCTCACGGCAAGATCGCGCGCGGCGTCGTCGGGCGCGCGCTGCAGGCCCTGCACCTGCAGCTTCAGTGCGGCAAGCGGCGAACGAAGCTCATGCGCGGCATCGGCCACAAAGTGCTTTTGCGCATCGAAGGCGTGGCGCACCCGGTCGAACAGCAGGTTGAGTTCTTGCACCAATGGGCGTACTTCGTCGGGCAGGCCTTCCTCGCTCACGGCGGAAAGATCGTCGGCTTGCCGCGATGCAACCTGCGTGCGCACGCGTGCCACGGGCGCGAGCGAAAGGCTCACCACCCACCACACGATGAGCATGAGCAGCGGCGCCATGAGCGCCACGGGCGCAATGGTGCGCAAGGCCAGCGCGCCGGCCATGTTGCGCCGCGCCGCCATGTCTTGCGCCACCTGGATGACCAGCCCGCTCGTCTGCATCGAGAACACGCGGTACGTGGTGCCGCGCGCACGCACGTCGGCAAAACCCAGCACCGCCAGTTGCGGCAATGCGGCCTGCTCGGCGGATTCGAAAATACGCACGCCGTCGGCCGTCCACACCTGCACCACGAACTCGAAGTTCTGCTCGCCGCTGCCGATGCCGCCGACGGCCGCGCTCGGCGGCAGCCCGGCACGCAGCGAAAGCGCCATCTGCTGCATGTGGTAGTCGAAGATGTCGTCGGCCTCCTTCAGCACCGTGCGATAGGCCACCACCGCCTGCGCCCCGGCGGCCAGCACAATGGCCACAAGCAGAAACCACAGCAGGCGCGCGCGCAGCGACCCCGTCAGCGCGCGGATCATGCCTTGGGCACCATGTAGCCCACGCCGCGCACGTTGCGGATCAGTTCGGCGCCCAGCTTCTTGCGCAGGCCGTGCACGTACACCTCGACCGCGTTGCTGCTGATCTCATCCTTCCAGCTGTAGAGCTTTTCTTCGAGCTGGGCGCGCGACAGCACCATGCCGGGCCGCGCGATCAGCGGTTCGAGCACCGCCCATTCACGGGCCGAAAGTATCACCGGCTGGCCTGCGACCGAGACCTCGCGCGTGGCGGGATTGATGCTCACGCCCATGTGCTCGTACACCGGCTCGGCACGCCCGGCCGCGCGGCGCAGCAGTGCCCGGATGCGTGCCAGCAGTTCGTCCAGGTCGTAGGGTTTGAGCACGTAGTCGTCGGCGCCCGCGTCGAGCCCTTCGATGCGCTGCTGCACAGAGTCGCGCGCGGTGGCAATCAGCACGGGCATGCGCTGCTTGCGGGCGCGCAGGCTGCGCAGCACCTCGAGCCCGTCGCGGCGGGGCACGCCCAGGTCGAGCAACACCAGGTCGTATTGCTGGGTGCGCAATGCGGACTCGGCCGCCTCGCCGTCTTTCACCCAGTCCACCGCGTATTGCTCGGCCCGAAGCAGGTCGAGCACGGCCTCGCCGATCATCACGTCGTCTTCCAGAAGCAGCAGTCGCATGGTTGTTGTGATCCGTTTCGGGGTTCGAGGCAGCGGCGGCGCGGAAAGTTCAGGCTACAGCAGCGACCTGACCTCGCGCGCGGCCTCGAAGAGCAACGGGAGCATCTCGCGCTGGAGCGTCTCTTCCTGGTAGCGCGTGCCGGAGAGCACCACGTTGAGCGCAGCCACCGTATGGCCCTGCATGTCGCGCAGCGGCACCGCGAGCGCCTGCACGCCGAGCTCATGCTCTTCGCTGGCAAAGCAGTAGTCGTTCTTGCGCGTTCGCGAAATCAGCTGGCGCAGGCTGCGGGCCTGGGTGGTGGTGTGCGGCGTGAGCCGTGCGAGGTGGCGACCCTTCAGCCACTGCGTGAGCTGCGCGGGCGCCATGGCTGCGAGCAGCACCCGCCCGGTGGAGGTGGCGTGCGCCGGCAGGCGGGCGCCGAGGTGCAAGCCGTACGCCAGCACGCGGGTCGGCGTGCCGTAGCTGCCGCTGCGCGCGATGATGACCACCTCCTCGCCATCGAGCACCACGGCCGAGAACGATTCGCCGGTTTGTGCCGCAAGGCGGTTGAGCGTGGGCTGCAGCGCACGCGGCAGGCGCGACGAAGCAAGGTAGCTGCCCGAAAAGCGCAACACCTTGGGCGCCATCCAGAAATAGCTGCCGTCCGTCTCCAGGTAGCCCAGGTGGGCCAGCGTGAGCAGGTGCCGGCGCGCGGCGGCCCGCGTGAGGCCGGCGCGCTCGGCGGCCAGGGTGGCGTTGAGGCGCTGGCGCTCGGTATCGAAGCTTTCGAGCACGGCCATGCCCTTGGCAATACCCTCGATGAAGTCGGCTTTGGCGATGGTCATCTGGTCGAAGTGAGAAGTGTTGCGCGATCATCGCGCAGCCGCTCGCATGATCGCACAGAGCCTCGCAGAGCGCCGCGCCAGCATGCCGCGCACGCCCTACGCTCCGGAAAACCCCATCGGAGACATCCACATGCGCACACAGGTCGCGATCATCGGCGCGGGCCCAGCCGGCCTGCTTCTCGGGCAGCTGCTTTTCAAGGCCGGCATCGACAACATCATTGTCGAGCGCCAGAGCGGCGGCTACGTGCTGGGGCGCATACGCGCGGGCGTGCTCGAGCAAGTCACCATGGACCTTCTGGCGCGCGCCGGCGTCGATGTGCGCGCCAAGGCCGAAGGGCTGCCGCACGAAGGCATCGAGCTGCTGTTCAAGGGGGCGCGCCACCGAATCGACATGCACGGCCTCACGGGCGGAAAGCAGGTCACGGTGTACGGCCAGACGGAGGTGACGCGCGACCTGATGGAAGCGCGTTCGGCCGAAGGCCTGACCACCGTCTACAGCGCGGCCAACGTGAGCCTTCATGACTTCGATTCGCAGCGCCCCCGCGTGCGCTACGAGAAAGACGGCCAAACGCACGAGATCGAATGCGACTTCATTGCCGGCTGCGACGGCTACCACGGCGTGAGCCGGGCCAGCGTGCCCGCGGAGGCAATCCAGACCTACGAGAAGATCTATCCATTCGGCTGGCTCGGCGTGCTGGCCGATGTGCCGCCGGTGTCTCATGAACTCATCTATGCCAACACCGAACGCGGCTTTGCCTTATGCAGCATGCGCAGCGCCACGCGCAGCCGCTACTACGTGCAGGTACCGACCGAAGAGCGCGTTGAAAACTGGAGCGACGAGGCCTTCTGGGACGAGCTGCGCGGACGACTCGACCCCGAAGCCCGCGAGCGGCTGGTGACCGGGCCTTCGCTGGAAAAGAGCATTGCGCCGCTGCGCAGCTTCGTGGCCGAGCCGATGCGTTTCGGCTCGTTGTTCCTGGCCGGCGATGCCGCGCACATCGTGCCGCCCACCGGCGCCAAGGGGCTCAACCTTGCGACGGCCGACGTGGGGTATCTCTCGCGCGCGCTCGAGATCTTCTACGGCGAGAAAACGCCCTCCGCACTCGACCGCTATTCGGACCTTTGCCTGCGCCGCGTGTGGAAGGCGGAGCGCTTTTCGTGGTGGTTCACCTCGCTGATGCACCGTTTTCCGGAGACCGGCGCCTTCGGCCAGAAGATCCAGGAGGCCGAGCTCGACTACCTGGTGCACTCGCACGCCGCCTCTACCGCGCTGGCCGAGAACTACGTGGGCCTGCCGCTCGAAGATTTCTAAGCCCGCAGCAGGCTCTACTTTTCGAGCGTCTGCTTCATCGCAGCGCCGCCCTGGTCCTCACGATGCGGGCGCGCTGCCTACCGCATCGGCCTCGACGATGAATTCCTTGTAGATCGTTGCCATGGTTCTTCAATCCACTGTGTGCATGGCCTGCCACACGCGCGCCGGGCTCAGCGGCATGTGCAGGCGCGGTGCGCTGGCCGCAAAGCCGTTGCGCGCAAAGGCGTCTGCCACGGCGTTGACGATGGCCGGCGTGGCGCCGATGGTGCCCAGCTCGCCCACGCCTTTCACGCCCAGCGGGTTGTTGATGCAGGGCGTCGACTCGTCCATTTCCATGTGGAACATGGTCTGCACGATGTCGGCGCGCGGCGCGGCGTAGTCCATCAGGCTGCCGGTCACGGGCTGTCCGGTTTCGTGGTCGTACACCACCTGCTCGTACAGCGCCTGGCCGATGCCCTGCACCGCCCCGCCTTCGAGCTGGCCGCGCACGATCATCGGGTTGATCACGCGGCCGACGTCGTTGACCGAGCTGTAGGCCACCACGCTGATCTCGCCGGTGGGCGGGTCGATTTCGATCTCGCAGATGTGGCAGCCGTTGGGCCAGGTCGGGCCAGCCACGGTGCTGGTGGAATCGACGAAGATTTCGCCGTCGGGCTGCTTGCCCGCCAGGGCGAACAGGTCGAGCTCGAGATCGGTGCCGGCCACGTTGAACACGCCGCGGCTGTAGACGATGTCGTCGACGGAGGCTTCGAACTCCTGCGCCGCGAGCTCGCGCGCCTTGTCGATGGTGCGCTCGGCGCCAATGCGAACGGCTGAGCCGCCGGTAAACAGCGAGCGCGAACCGGCGCTCCCGAAGCCGTCGCCGCGGTCGGTGTCGCCAAGCACGACGCGCACCTTCTCGATCGGCACGCCGAAGGCATCGACCGCCAGCTGCGCCAGAGACGTGGCAATGCCCTGTCCCATGGCATTGACGGCCGAGAACACCTCGATCACGCCGTCGGCCTGAACCGAAACCGTGACGCGCTCCTCGAACACGTTGCCGCCCGTCCATTCAAGGAAAGTGGCAATGCCCAGCCCGCGGTGCTTGCCCTGCCGCGCCGATTCGGCCGCGCGGGTTTCAAAGCCCTGCCAGTCGGCGAGCGTCAGCGCCTGGTCCATCACCGACTCGAACTTGCCGGTGTCGTAGGTCTGCGCCATCGGGTTCCTGTAGGGCATCTGCTCGGGGCGGATGAAGTTGCGGCGACGCAGTTCGACGCGGTCGATTCCGATCTGGCGCGAAGCCTCGTCCATCAGGCGCTCGATGGTAAAGATGGCCTCGGGGCGGCCCGCGCCGCGGTAGGCACCGGTGGGCGCAGTGTTGGTGAGCACCGCCTTGAAGTGAAAGTCGATGGTCTGGATGTCGTAGACACTGGTTTGCACCCAGGGGCCGATCAGCAGCTGGATGGCGACGCCGGTGCCGGTGGCATAGGCGCCCACGTTGGCCAGCGTCTTGATGCGCAGCGCGAGGATTTTTCCGTCGGCATCTAGCGCGAGCTCGGCCCGGGCCTCGATGTCTCGGCCGTGCGCGCTGGAAAGAAATTCTTCGCTGCGCTCGGCCACCCACTTCAAGGGGCGCTTGACCTGCAGCGCGGCAAACGCGACGGCGATGTCTTCGGGATAAGCGCCGGTCTTCATGCCGAAGCCGCCGCCCACGTCGCCCACCACCACGCGCACCTTCTCCTTCGCGAGGCCGATGGCGCCGCACACGGAGTCGCGCACGCCCGAGGGCATTTGCGTGCTCATGCGAATGGTGAGGCGGTCGGATTCGCCGTCGTAGGCTGCAAGCACCGAGCGCGGCTCGATGGTCAAGGCGACCACGCGCTGGTTCACCACGTCGAGCGCGACCACATGGCTGGCCTTGGCAAAGGCAGCTGTCGCGGCTTCGCTGCTGCCGTGCTTCATTTCGGCGGCAATGTTGCCGGTAGCTTCGGCGCACAACTGCGGCGCGCCGTCGGCGGTGGCGCTCGCAAGATCGACCACCATGGGAAGTTCGTCGTAGTCGACCATCACCGCCTCGGCGGCATCGCGCGCCTGCTGCACGGTTTCGGCCACCACCGCCGCCACCGCCTCGCCAACGAAGCGCACGCGCTCGTGTGCCATGGCAAGGCGCGGCGGGCTGGCGCAGTCGCCACCATCGGCGCGCTTGAAGCCTGCGGCGCCCGGCATGGGCTGCACACCCGCCTCAGCCATTTCGGCGCCCGTGATCACGCGCAACACGCCGGGCATGGCCGCAGCGGCGACCGTGTCGATGGACACGATGCGCGCATGCGGATAGGGAGAGCGGAGAAAGACAAGATGCGCCTGTCCGGGCAGCGTGACGTCGTCGGTGTAGCGGCCTGCGCCGGCCAGCAGGCTCTCGTCTTCGAGGCGGCGAACCGCATGGCCGCTACCGAAACGCGTGGGGTTGGAGTCAGTGGTCAACGTGGTCCTCTTGGGCTGGCCTCCGCAAGGCGATGCCGGCCTGGCGGTCCGCTATGGGTCTGTTGTGATATTCCTGTGCGCCGTTGCACCGGGAGCCTGTGTATCGCAGGCCGCATCGTTTGTGCGAGCCGCTGAAGAGTGGCCATTTTCACCCATCCGGATGAAGCTCGCCACGAAGCCGTGTATACCTACGGCATGCAACAACTGCCCTGGCTCGAACCCGGAGACGCACTGCCCGACCCCGCATCCGCGTGGGGCGAAACCGATCCCGTGCCCGGCCTGCTCGCAGCCGGCGGAGCGCTCGATGTCGGCACCCTGACGCAGGCCTACGGCCGCTGCGTATTTCCATGGTTCAGCGAAGACCAGCCGATTCTCTGGTGGAGCCCGGACCCGCGCATGGTGCTGCAGGTGGCCGACTTCAAGCTCCACCGGTCGCTGCGCAAGACCCTGGCGCGGTTTGCAGAGGCGCCGGGCTGCGAAGTGCGCATCGACCACGATTTCGCATCGGTCATCAAGGCCTGCTCGCAATCGCCGCGCGTGGGGCAGTCGGGCACGTGGATCGTGCCGGACATGGTGAAGGCCTATCTGGCGCTGCACCGGGCCGGCCACGCGCACAGCGTGGAAACCTGGATCGACGGCGAGCTTGCGGGTGGGCTCTACTGCGTGGCGCTCGGGCGCGCGGTGTTCGGCGAATCGATGTTCACCCGGCGCCCCGACGCCTCGAAGATCGCGCTGGCGGCGCTGGTGTGCCTGTGCCGCCGGTTCCAGGTGAAGATGATCGACTGCCAGCAGAACACCGCTCACCTGGCGAGCCTGGGAGCGCGCGAAATGTCCCGCGACAGGTTCGTGGCGCATGTGGCCAATGCCCGCCTGCAAGAGGGGCCACAGTGGCATTTCGAGCCCGTATACTGGACAGAACTCCTTTCCACGCGACCTTCTCAATCGACGTGACGCACCTCAAGGATCTTCCGCTTCACACGCTGCAGTTCTACGCGACGGCGCCCTACCCCTGCAGCTATCTGCCCGACCGCCAGGCCCGGTCGCAGGTGGCCACGCCCAGCCACCTGATTCACAACGACGCCTACTCAGACCTGGTGCTCAGCGGCTTCCGGCGCAGCGGAATGTTCACCTACAGGCCCTACTGCGACGGTTGCCGCGCCTGCATCCCCCTGCGCGTGCTGGTCAACAGCTTTCATCCCACCCGCAGCCAGCGCCGCGCGTTAAAGCAGCACAAGAACCTGCACGCCCGAGTGCTCAAGCTGTGCTTCGTGCCCGAGCATTACCAGCTCTATCTTCGCTACCAGAACGGCCGCCACGCCGGCGGCGGCATGGACCACGACAGCATCGACCAGTACACGCAGTTCCTGCTTCAGAGCCGGGTCAATTCGCGGCTGGTCGAGTTCCGCGAGACGCTGCCCGACGGCAGCGCGGGCGCGCTGAAGATGGTGTCGATACTCGACGTGCTGAACGACGGTATTTCGGCCGTCTATACCTTCTACGAGCCGGGCGACAGCGCGGGCTACGGCACCTACAGCGTGCTGTGGCAGATCGAACAGGCCCGAAAACTCGGGCTGCCGCATGTCTACCTTGGCTACTGGATCGAAGGCAGCGCCAAGATGAACTACAAGGCGCGCTTCAGCCCTCATGAACTGCTGATCGACGGACACTGGCAGGCGTCAAACGATTTCACAAGGTAAAATGGCGCCCGGTCCACACCGCATCGCGCCATGAGAAAAAACCAATCCGACGTTCCTGCCGTTCCAGTCATCCAGGTGATCGAGCGCATGTTCGCGCTCATTGACGTGCTCGCCTCCCGCGAGGAGGCGATTTCGCTGAAGGAAATCAGCGAGAAGACCGGGCTGCACCCCTCCACCACCCACCGAATCCTCAACGACCTGGCGGTCGGCCGCTTCGTCGATCGGCCCGAGGCCGGCAGCTACAGGCTCGGCATGCGGCTGCTGGAGCTTGGCAACCTGGTCAAGGGCCGGCTCAACGTGCGTGACGCCGCGCTGGGGCCGATGCGCGAGCTGCACAAGCTCACGCAGCAGCCGGTGAACTTGAGCATGCGGCAAGGCGACGAAATCGTTTATATCGAGCGCTCATACAGCGAGCGTTCGGGCATGCAGGTGGTGCGCGCCATCGGCGGCCGGGCCGCCCTGCACCTGACCTCGACCGGCAAGCTGTTCCTGGCAGCGGACGATCCGCAGCGCGTGCGCAGCTATGCCACGCGAACCGGCCTGGCGGGCCACACACGCAACAGCATTACCCAATTGCCAGCGCTGGAGCGCGAGCTCTCGAAGGCGCGCCAATACGGCATTGCGCGCGACAACGAAGAACTGGAGCTGGGGGTGCGATGCATGGCCGCCGGCATCTACGACGACCAGGGCAAGCTGGTGGCGGGCCTGTCGATCTCCGCGCCGGCGGACCGGCTGGACGAGGGCTGGCTGCCCAAGCTGCAGGCCACGGCCAATGAAATTTCGGGGGCGCTGGGCTACAAGGACGCCACCTCGGCGCCTGCTGCTTCAGGCGCCAGCGGCAACGGCTCTTCAGCCGCTGCCTGAGTCGTTCAGCCGGCGACCTGGTAGGCCGCGTTGCTGCGCGAGGCTGCCGGCGAGCCGGTGGAGGCATGCGCTGCCTCGACCCAGCGGCGAACACGCTCCGCATCGGCAATGCGGCTGTACTTGCCGGCCGAATCCAGGAACACCATGATGAGCTTGCGCCCGGCCACCTTGGCCTGCATCACGAGGCACTGGCCCGCTTCGGAGATGTAGCCCGTCTTCTGCAGGCCGATTTCCCAGTCCGGGCTCTTCACGAGGCGGTTGGTGGTGTTGAACTGCAGCACGCGGTTGCCAACTTCGACCTGATATTCAGGCGAGGTCGACAGCGACCGCACAGTGGCGTCGGAATAAGCGGCATTCACAAGCAGCGCCAGATCCTGTGCGCTCGACTGGTTTCGGCTCGACAGGCCCGTGGGCTCCACGTAGCGCGTGTCCTTCATGCCGAGCATCTTTGCCTTCGCGTTCATGATGCTCACGAAGGTTGCAAGACCGCCCGGATAGGTACGGCCCAGCGCATGCGCTGCACGGTTTTCGCTCGACATCAGGGCCAGGTGCAAGAGCTCGCCGCGCGTGAGCGTGGTGCCCACCGTCAGGCGCGAACGGCTGCCCTTTTCGGTGTCGACGTCGTCCTGGGTAATGGTGATCAGTTCGTCGGTCGGGAGACGGGCTTCGCTGATCAGCAAGCCGGTCATCAGCTTGGTGAGCGATGCAATCGGCAGCACCGCATGATCGTTCTTGCTGAACAGCACTTCATGCGTGTCTTGATCGATCACCAGCGCAACGCTCGACTTCAGGTCGAGCACGTCTTCGGTGCCATGCAAGCCGGCCAGTTGGCCGAACGACTGGCGTGCCGGCGTTTCGACACGAACGACCGAGCGGCGTTGCACGGCAACCACGGTCTTGCCGTTCTTTTGGCGAATGGAGGCCACCACATTGCGGCCACCACGAACGACCTTTTCGCTTCGATCGGCCTTGCCGCCGCGCTTGGCGACGACGGCAGCGCGCGGCGCCTTGGCCGAACGCTTGACTTCCACTGGCACGGGTCCCGCGGCCTTTTTGGCCGTGGACGTCTTGGCGACAGTTGTTTTTTCCTTCTTGGCGGCCTGTGCACCGGACAGCAAAAACGCCGTGGCGCAGAGCGCGACGGCGACGAATTTGACTGCGGGCAAGAACCGCTGGCTGGAAACTCGGCGGGGGCGGGTTTCGGGCATTAATAAATCTCCAGCGGCAAAATGAGAACCGCAGTGTATCGAAATCAAAAAAGGCACGCAATATCAGTTACTTGCGCCCTTTTCTTCACTCGAATCCAAGGATCACTCGTAAAACTAACCTTGTGCCGCCACTTTCTCAGCTTGGCTCTGCAACTTATTGAGAGCACTCAAATAAGCTTTGGCCGACGCGACCACGATGTCGGGGTCCGCGCCTACTCCATTCACTACCCGCCCTGCATTTTGTAACCGAACAGTAACTTCTCCTTGGCTTTCTGTCGAGCCACTAATCGCATTAACCGAGTAAAGCACCATCTCGGCGCCGCTCTTGACAAGCGATTCGATGGCCTTCAGAGAAGCATCAACCGGGCCATTGCCGTCGGATTTGCCCGTGACTTCCTTGCCCTGAACGGTAAAGACGACCTTGGCCTGGGGGCGCTCGCCGGTTTCGCTGTGCTGGGAAAGCGACACAAAAGCGAACTGTTCATCAACGTGCGCCAATTCCTCGGCGCTGACGAGCGCGAGGATGTCCTCGTCAAAAATCTCCGACTTGCGGTCGGCCAGTTCCTTGAAGCGCAGGAAGGCGGCATTGATGTCGGCTTCGCTGCCCATCGTCACGCCCAGGTCTTGCAGGCGCTGCTTGAACGCGTTGCGCCCGCTGAGCTTGCCCAGCACGATCTTGTTGGCCGTCCAGCCCACGTCTTCGGCGCGCATGATCTCGTAGGTGTCGCGCGCCTTGAGCACACCGTCCTGGTGAATGCCCGAGGCATGCGCAAAGGCATTGGCGCCCACCACGGCCTTGTTGGGCTGCACCACGAAGCCCGTGGTCTGGCTCACCATGCGGCTCGCCGCCACGATGTGCCGGGTGTCGACATTCAGCTCGAGCCCGAAGTAGTCCTTGCGGGTCTTCACGGCCATGACGATTTCTTCGAGCGAGCAGTTGCCCGCGCGCTCGCCCAGGCCGTTGATGGTGCACTCGACCTGGCGTGCGCCGCCGATCTTCACGCCCGCCAGCGAGTTGGCGACAGCCATGCCGAGGTCGTTATGGCAATGCACCGACCACACGGCCTTGTCGCTGTTGGGCACGCGCTCGCGCAGCATCTTGATGAAGTTGCCATAGAGCTCGGGAATGGCGTAGCCCACGGTGTCGGGCACGTTGATGGTGGTGGCGCCCTCGTTGATCACGGTTTCGAGCACGCGGCAGAGAAAGTCGGGGTCGCTGCGATAGCCGTCTTCGGGGCTGAACTCCACGTCTCCCACGAGGTTGCGCGCAAAGCGCACGGCAAGCCTGGCTTGCTCATGCACTTCGTCCGGCGACATGCGCAGCTTCTTTTCCATGTGAAGCGGCGACGTTGCGATGAAGGTGTGGATGCGCCCGCGCGCCGCGCCCTTGAGCGCTTCGGCCGCACGCGAAATATCGCGATCGTTGGCGCGTGAGAGGCCGCAAATCGTCGAATCCTTGATGGCGTTGGCAATGGCCTTGACCGCTTCGAAGTCACCGTTCGAGCTGGCCGGAAAACCGGCCTCGATGACGTCGACCTTGAGCCGCTCGAGCTGCTTGGCGATGCGCATCTTCTCGTCGCGCGTCATCGAGGCGCCGGGCGATTGCTCGCCGTCGCGCAAGGTGGTGTCGAAAACAATGAGTTGGTCGGTCATCGTGGATTTCCTTATGTTCGTTTGCACCTTGCGCGTACGGCGGCGGACAGCTTCAGGCGACTTCAACCACCGATTGTGCGCTGTGCGCGCCCCGGGTGCGCGCGCGCTGCACGCCCGAAACAATGGCCTTGAGCGAAGCCGAGATCACGTCCGCATCGATGCCCACCCCGAACAGCGTCTGGACCTCGTCCACGCGCAGTTCGAGGTACGCCACCGACCTGGCATCGGCACCCGCGCCAATCGCATGCTGGTGGTAGTCCATCACGCGCACGGTGTGGCCAGTGGCCTTGCAGAGGGCTTGCGTGAAGGCGTCGATCGGCCCGTTGCCGCGGCCTTCGATGGCGCGGATTTCACCGTCCCACGGCAGGTTGCCGCGCAGCACCACCGAAGCACTGGCGCCCTCGCCTTCTTCCTCGAGCACGCGGTGCTGCAGCGAATGCGCGGCCTCGATGCCGTATTCGCGAACGAACAGCTGCCAGAGGTCTGCCGCGGTGAGTTCCTTGCCGGCCACGTCCATCACGCGCTGCACGGTCTGCATGAACTCCATCTGCAGGCGGCGCGGCATCTCGATGCCGTACTCGCTTTCGAGCAGGTAGGCCATGCCGCCCTTTCCCGACTGGCTGTTGACGCGAATCACGGCCTCATAGCTGCGGCCCACGTCCTTCGGATCGATGGGCAGGTACGGCATGTCCCAGATGTCGCCTTCCTTGCGCGCGGCAAAGGCCTTCTTGATTGCGTCCTGGTGCGAGCCCGAGAACGAGGTGTAGACCAGGTCGCCCACATACGGGTGGCGCGGATGCACCGGGATCTGATTGCAGTGCTCGACCGTCGCGCGGATCTCGTCGATGTTGGAGAAGTCGAGCTCCGGCGAAACGCCTTGCGTGTAGAGATTGAGCGCAACGTTCACGAGGTCGAGGTTGCCGGTGCGCTCGCCGTTGCCGAAAAGGCAGCCTTCGATGCGCTCGGCGCCCGCCATCAGCGCCAGCTCGCCGGCTGCGGTGCCGGTGCCGCGGTCGTTGTGCGGGTGCACGCACAGCACGATGGAGTCGCGGCGCGCAAGATTGCGGTGCATCCACTCGATCATGTCCGCGAAGATGTTCGGCGTGGAGTGCTCCACTGTGGTGGGCAGGTTGACGATGCACTTGTGCTCGGGCGTGGGCGCCCAGACTTCGGTGACCGCATCGACCACACGCTTGGAAAACACGACATCGGTGCTCGAGAACATTTCGGGCGAGTACTGAAAGGTCCACTTGGTTGCGGGCTGCTTCGCGGCGAATTCGTTGAACATGCGCGCGTGGCTGCTGGCCAGCTCGACGATCTGGTCTTCGTCCATGCCGAGCACCACGCGGCGCATCACGGGGGCTACCGCGTTGTAGAGGTGAACGATGGCACGCGGCGCGCCTTGCAGCGACTCGAAGGTGCGCGCAATGAGGTGGTCGCGCGCCTGCGTCAGCACCTGGATCGTCACATCGTCGGGAATGCGGTCTTCCTCGATCAGCTTGCGCACGAAGTCGAACTCGACTTGCGAGGCGGAAGGAAAGCCGACTTCGATTTCCTTGAAGCCGATGGCCACGAGCGTCTCGAACATGCGCATCTTGCGCGCAATGTCCATCGGCTCCACCAGCGCCTGGTTGCCATCGCGCAGGTCCGTCGACAGCCAGATGGGCGCCTTGGTCAGCACGGCATCGGGCCAGGTGCGGTCCTTGAGGCCGATCGGGGCGAATGCGCGGTATTTGGCTTGAGGTTGCTTGAGCATGTCGATTTCTCTGGATGGTTGGAATTCAACCAGCAACCCCAAAAACAAACGGCCCGTTGCTGGTGCGAACGGGCCGTGGTGAGGGATTTGCGCGTGCGCTACCGTCTCCGCCCGTGAGGGAGGGCTAGTAGGGCCAGCAGCGAAATCTTGGTCATGAGGGTTTCGAATGTAGCACAAGCCGCGGTCAGTTATGCAAGCCCCGCTCGTCGGGCTCTTCGGTCGAGGTGCTGATCACGCTCGCCTGCTGTCCCTTGGCCTTGCGCCACGCGTAGACCACATAGCCGCTCAGGCCGTAGGCCACGAACAGGCCGAACAGCACCGTCGGCGGATGAATGTTGATGACCGCGATGCCGAGCGCGATCAGCACGATCACCACGAAGGGCACACTCCTCTTCATCTGTACGTCCTTGAAGCTGTAGAACGGCGCATTGGTGACCATCGAAAGGCCGGCATAGAGCGTGAACGCGAAGGTGATCCACGTGATCTGCGTCCACGAGAGGTACAACACCTCGCCACCCCGCTTGCCCCATTCGGTCATGAGCCAGATAAACCCGGCCACCAGCGCGGCCGCGGCCGGCGACGGAAGCCCCTGGAACCAGCGCTTGTCGACCACGCCGGTGTTGACGTTGAAGCGCGCGAGCCGCAGCGCCGCGCAGGCGCAATACACAAAAGCCGCAATCCAGCCCCAGCGGCCCAGGCCCTTGAGCGACCACTCGTACGCGATGAGCGCCGGCGCCGCACCGAAAGACACCATGTCGGACAGCGAATCCATCTGCTCGCCGAACGCGCTTTGCGTGTTGGTCATGCGGGCCACGCGGCCGTCCAGGCTGTCGAGAATCATGGCGGCAAATACGCCGAGCGCCGCAAGATCGAAGCGCCCGTTCATTGCCATCACGACCGAATAGAAGCCGCCGAACAACGCGGCGAGCGTGAACAGGTTCGGCAGGATGTAGATGCCCTTGCGGCGCTTGCGCGGCGGCACTTCGTCGGGAACCGTGTCGTCATGCATTGAGTTTGCCTCCGTCCCTCATGGGCACTGCGTGAGCAGCTACCCATTCGATAGCATCTTGATCTGTGAATCGCATGGGTTCGCAGTGTAGTTCAGGGGCATGGTGCGCCCCACATGAAAAAGGCCACCCCGGCGGGTGGCCCTCGGGAAACGGGCGCCGCAGCGCCCGCTTCGGTTGCGGATCAGTTGCGGGTCTGGTCGACCAGCTTGTTCTTCTTGATCCAGGGCATCATCGCGCGCAGCTTTTCACCGACGACTTCGATCTGGTGCTCTGCGTTCAGGCGGCGGCGGCTGATCAGCGCGGGCTGGCCGGCAGCGGCTTCGAGCACGAAGCTCTTGGCGTATTCGCCGGTCTGGATGTCGCGCAGCACTTGCTTCATGACCTTCTTCGTCTCGTCGGTCACGATGCGCGGGCCCGTGACGTATTCGCCGTATTCGGCGTTGTTGGAGATCGAGTAGTTCATGTTGGCGATGCCGCCTTCATAGATCAGGTCGACGATGAGCTTGAGCTCGTGCAGGCATTCGAAGTACGCCATTTCGGGCGCGTAGCCGGCTTCCACCAGCGTTTCGAAACCGGCCTTGATCAGCTCGACCGTACCGCCGCACAGAACCGCTTGCTCGCCGAACAGGTCGGTCTCGGTTTCTTCGCGGAAGTTGGTCTCGATGATGCCGGCCTTGCCGCCGCCGTTGGCGGTGGCGTAGCTCAACGCGAGGTCACGCGCCTTGCCGGTCTTGTCCTGGTGCACGGCCACGAGGTGGGGCACGCCGCCGCCCTGCGTGTAGGTGCTGCGAACGGTGTGGCCGGGGGCCTTGGGAGCCACCATCCACACGTCGAGGTCGGCGCGCGGCTGCACGAAACCGTAGTGCACGTTGAAGCCGTGCGCGAAAACGAGCGAAGCGCCTTCCTTGATGTGCGGGGCCACGTCGTTCTTGTAGACGTTGGCAATCTGCTCGTCGGGCAGCAGGATCATGACGACGTCGGCGGCCTTCACCGCGTCGGCCACTTCGGCGACCTGCAGGCCGGCCTTGCCGACCTTGTCCCACGAAGCGCCGCCCTTGCGCAGGCCGACCACGACCTTGACGCCGCTGTCGTTCAGGTTCTGCGCGTGCGCATGACCTTGCGACCCGTAACCGATGATTGCGACCGTCTTGCCCTTGATGAGGCTGAGGTCGGCGTCCTTGTCGTAGTAAACCTTCATGATGCGTCTTTCCTATTTAATCTCGGGCACCCCCTGAAGCGGGGATGCTTTCACTCACAGTTGGCCGGAGGGATTCCGGTCCTTCATTTGCTGGTTGATCGACACGAGGTTGTCGTGAATGCGGAACAGCAGGATCAGCAATTCGCTGTAGACGCGAACCATGATCGCGCCGAAAACGAGGATCGCGATGGCTGCGATGAAGCGCCCCTGGAACAACGAAACGACCGTTGCCGCGAGCACGCCCAGCAGTCCGAGGAAGTACAGAATCCGAATGATGATCGGGGTCACCATCTTCTCGAAACCCAGCAAATCTTGCATTACCTTCTCCTCGTGTGTTGGTTTAGAACAGTGGAACTGAGGGGATCATCACCCCCTATACGCGCAGGATGCGCTCGCCGCGCCCGATGCCGCTGGCACCGGTGCGGACAGTCTCGAGGATAGCGCTACGGTCGATCGCTTCCAAGAAAGCGTCGTTCTTGCCGTGATCGCCGGTGAGTTCGATGGTGTAGCTCTTGTCCGTGACGTCGATGATGCGGCCGCGAAAGATCTCGGCCATGCGCATCATTTCCTCGCGCTCCTTGCCTACGGCGCGCACCTTCACCATCATGAGCTCGCGCTCCGTATAGGCGCCTTCGGTCAGGTCGACGACCTTGACCACTTCGATCAGGCGGTTCAGGTGCTTGGTGATCTGCTCGATGACGTCGTCGGAGCCGGCGGTGACGATGGTCATGCGCGACAGGCTGGCGTCTTCGGTCGGCGCGACGGTCAGCGATTCGATGTTGTAGCCGCGGGCCGAGAAAAGGCCCACCACGCGGGAAAGAGCACCCGGCTCGTTTTCCAGCAGCACTGCAATGATGTGTTTCATGTTTGCGCGACTCCTCTTTTCGCCGCCCTCCCCCGTGCACGGTAATGCGCGGGCTTGGCGGGCAATAGATTCGTCGTCAGTAAAAGTTAAGCGAATGCGCCGACGATCAGAGATCTTCGGAACCCAACAGCATTTCGGTGATGCCCATGCCGGCCTTGACCATCGGGAACACGTTCTCGGTGGGGTCGGTGCGGAAATCCATGAACACGGTACGGTCCTTGAGCTTGCGCGCTTCGCGCAGCGCCGGCTCCACGTCTTGTGGACGCTCGATCAGCATGCCGACGTGGCCGTAGGCCTCGGCGAGCTTCACGAAATTGGGGAGCGCGTCCATGTAGCTGTGGCTGTAGCGGCCGGAGTATTCGATCTCCTGCCACTGGCGCACCATGCCCAGGTAGCGGTTGTTGAGCGAGCAGATCTTGATCGGCGTGTTGTACTGCAGGCAGGTGGAGAGTTCCTGGATGCACATCTGCACCGAGCCTTCGCCGGTGATGGTGAACACTTCCGAGTCGGGCTTTGCGAGCTTGATGCCCATGGCGTATGGAATACCGACGCCCATGGTTCCGAGGCCGCCCGAATTGATCCAGCGGCGCGGCTCGTCGAAGCGGTAGTACTGCGCGGCCCACATCTGGTGCTGGCCGACGTCCGACGTGATGTACGTGTCGGCGTCCTTGGTCATGTTCCAGAGGGTCTCGACCACGTACTGCGGCTTGATGATGTCCTTGTTGTCGCGGTCGTACTTGAGGCAGTCGCGCGAGCGCCAGGCCTCGATGGTCTTCCACCAGTCGGACAGAGCGCCGGCGTCGGGCTTGGTGGTGCTCTCGCGGATCATCGAGATCAATTCGGTGAGCACGTCCTTCACGTCGCCGACGATCGGAATGTCGACCTTCACGCGCTTGGAAATGCTCGACGGGTCGATGTCGATGTGAATGATCTTGCGCTCATTCGTCGCGAAGTGCTTGGGGTTGCCGATCACGCGGTCGTCGAAGCGCGCCCCCACGGCCAACAGCACGTCGCAGTTCTGCATCGCGTTGTTGGCTTCGATGGTGCCGTGCATGCCCAGCATGCCCAGGAACTTGCGATCGCTCGCCGGATAGGCACCCAGGCCCATCAGCGTGTGGGTGACCGGATAGCCGAGCATGTCGACCAGCGTGCGCAGTTCGTTGGTGGCGTTGCCCAGCAGCACGCCGCCGCCCGTATAGATGTACGGGCGCTTGGCGGTCAGCAGCAGCTGCAGCGCCTTGCGGATCTGGCCGCCGTGGCCTTTGCGCACCGGGTTGTACGAGCGCATCTCGACCTTGTCGGGATAGCCTGAATAAGGGGTCTTTTTGAACGAGACGTCCTTGGGCACGTCCACCACCACCGGGCCCGGACGGCCGCTGCGTGCGATGTGGAAGGCCTTTTTCATCGTCAGGGCCAGGTCTTTCGGGTCCTTGACGAGGAAGTTGTGCTTCACGATGGGGCGCGTGATGCCGACGGTGTCGCACTCCTGGAAGGCGTCCAGGCCGATGGCGGCGGTGGGTACCTGGCCCGAGATGATCACCATCGGGATGGAGTCCATGTACGCGGTGGCAATGCCGGTGACCGCGTTGGTCAGCCCCGGGCCGGAGGTAACCAGCGCCACGCCCACTTCGCCGGTGGCGCGCGCATAGCCGTCGGCCGCGTGCACGGCTGCCTGCTCGTGGCGTACCAGCACGTGCTGGATGGTGTCCTGCTTGTAGAACGCGTCGTAGATGTACAGAACCGCGCCGCCCGGATAGCCCCAGATGTACTGGACGCCTTCGGCCTGCAGTGCCTTGACCAGCACTTCAGCGCCCATGAGCTCTTGCGTTTGAGTGCCGGCGCCAGAGGACGCGGCTGCTGCGGAAGCGAGTTCCGCCTTCGAGATTTCCATGATCAACCTTTGGAGTTTTTTCGGGAACGAAAAACCTTGGGTGCCCCTTGCCAACCCTTGTGGGGTCGCGCCAGGACTTGAGGCCAAAGCCATGAGCGGACTGATGTTCCGCCGGACCGTGACCCGTTTGCCTTTTGACTTGCAATGCGAATTATGACATCGATGCGCCGGTCTTCGCGCGAAAACCGCGACGAAAAGGCAGGAAGGCATAATCCGCGGCGGAAACATACGCGCTTCCAGACACCCCATTCCCACGCGGCGCCCCACGGCGCCCCCTCTCGCTTGGCCACTGAACAAGAACTTTCCGACTTTCTGAAGAGCGTCGAACGGCGCGCTTTCAAGCGCTCGGTCTACCACGTGCGGGACGAGGAAGCGGCTCTCGACATCGTGCAAGACAGCATGATGAAGCTGGCACAGCACTACGGAGACAAGCCGCCGGAAGAGCTGCCCATGCTGTTCCAGCGCATTCTTTCGAACTGCACGCTCGACTGGTTCCGCCGGCAGAAAACCCGGCGCGCCCTGTTCTCGAACCTGGGCGACTTCGAAGCCGCCGGCGACGACGGAGATTTCGATCTTCTGGAGAACTTCGTCTCTCCGACCGACTCCAGGGAAACGGAGAGCGCCGAGGACACGACCCGCCGCGCCCAGGTCTTTCACGAAATCGAAGAACAGATAGCAGCTTTGCCGGGTCGTCAACGAGAGGCTTTCCTGATGCGTTACTGGGAAGAAATGGATGTGGCGGAGACGGCCGCTGCAATGGGCTGCTCCGAAGGCAGCGTCAAAACCCACTGTTCGCGGGCCGTGCACGCCTTGAGCAAGGCGCTCAAAGCCAAGGGAATTTCGCTATGAACACTAAGGTTCCAACTTCTTCTTTTGCTGCCGAGGATCAATTCGGCCAGCGCGTGGCTGCGCGGCTGTCCGCCGGCAGCCAGGAGCTGCCGCACGACATCGGCGAGCGGCTGCGCGTGGCGCGGGCGCAAGCCGTTGCAATGCGCAAGCAGGCGCCCCAGTTGCGTGCGGCATCCACGGTCATCCAGTCCGGCAATGTGGCCACGATGGGCGGCAGCTGGTGGACGCGCATCGGCTCGGTGGTCCCGCTGATCGCACTCGTGGCCGGGCTGATCACCATCAGCGTCATGCAGGACGAAGACCGCGCCAGCGAACTGGCGGATGTCGACTCGGCACTGCTCACGGACGACCTGCCCCCGGCTGCCTATACCGATCCCGGGTTCGCCCAGTTCCTGAAGTCGGACGGCGCTTCCGACTGAGTCCTGCCGAGCGAACGAATGCGACCTCTTCCCGTTTCCCGCGCTTCCACGCCCCGCCTGATGCGCCCGCAAACGTCGGGCGCAGTCATTTGGGCGGGTGCGCTCGCCATGGCGGTCTTCGGCCTGGGCGGCGTGAGCAGCCTGAACCTCGCGAGCGCTCAAACTCACTCCGAATCGCTCAAGGCGGCCGCCGACACAGCGCAGGCGTCCACGTCGGCGTCGGCTTCCCACCCTTCCACCTCGAAAGTGGCATCGGCAACCAAGCCGCACTGGAGCGAACTGACTGCCGAGCAGCAGCAGGCGCTGCAGCCGCTCGCGTCGCATTGGCACACCTTGAGCACGGGGCACAAGCGCAAATGGCTGGCACTGTCACGCAACTACGCGAACATGTCGGCCGATGACCGAACAACCCTGCACAGCCGAATGATCGAATGGGCCGCCTTGAGCAATCAGCAGCGCGCCCAGGCGCGCCTCAACTTCGCCGAGGTCAAGAGCGTGCCCGCCGACGAGCGCAAGGCCAAATGGGAGCAGTACCAGGCGCTGAGCGAAGAAGAGAAGCGCCGTCTTGCCGAGCGTGCGCCCGTCAAGCCCCGCGGCGCCGCGGTTCCGGTGCGCCCCGTTCCCGCCCAGAAGCTGGTTGCGGTTCCCGCAGTAACGCCCGCCGGACAGCACACGCCGCGGATCTTGCTGGCGCCACCCGCGTCGGCGACTGCAGCGGCAGCGCCGGCCGCCGCGCCCGCAGCCGTCACGGTGGCGTCGCCGCCGGAGCGGGTGCCGGGCGTCGTATCCGTGGTTCCCTCTTCTGCTTCCGGTTCGCCGTCCGCTCCCATTCCTGCCGAAGCACAGGTGCCGGCCCCCTCTTCCGCCGCGCCCTCCGCTGCCGCGGGACGACCGGCCGTGCAGCCCTCGCCCCCCTGAACAAGATTTCGATGGTTTCACCTTCCTCTGAAGTTTCGGAATCGAATTCCTCTTCCTCGGCCGCAGACTCTTCGACCAGCGCTCCTCTTTCGATAGTGCCAGGCCTGTGGAGGCGAATGGCATGCTGGCTCTATGAAGGCATGCTGCTGTTTGCCGTGGCCATGATGTCGGCCTGGCTCTTCAGCGCGCTCAGCCAGATGCGCAACGCCATGGACGACACGCGCCGTCCCCTGATGCTGGCTTATCTCTTCGTGGTGTTCGGCGTCTACTTCGTCTGGTTCTGGTCCAAGGGCCAGACGCTGGGCATGAAAACCTGGAACATCCGAATTGTGGACAAGCAAGGCCGCCCCGTCACCCAGCCGCGGGCCTTCTTGCGCTACGTGCTGAGTTGGGTCTGGCTGCTGCCGCCGCTGGCATTGCACCCATTGCTGGGCGTTCCGGTGGTCGAGACGCTGGTCCTGCTGTTCGGCTGGATTGCCGTGTGGGCCGTGCTGGCCCGCTTTCACCCCGAGCGCCAGTTCTGGCATGACGCCTGGGCCGGCACGCGGCTCATAACCTCCAAGCCGATGAGCCGTCGATGAGTGCCCTGCCCAAGCTTCCCGATCCCGCCGTCAATCCGCAAAAGGCCCGCAAGGGTTTCGAGCGCGTATGGCACGCCAC
Organism: Variovorax sp. DXTD-1; assembly: GCF_003984625.1. GTDB lineage: Bacteria > Pseudomonadota > Gammaproteobacteria > Burkholderiales > Burkholderiaceae_C > Variovorax. Next base: position 193,316 of record NZ_RWKH01000004.1, read on the forward strand.
CCTGATTTCACTGCACGGCCTTCGCGCGGGCTGGAGCGAGCCGGCCTTCCGCCAGGAAGCCATCATGGCCATCGCGATGATTCCGGCTGCCTTCTGGCTCGGCCGCAGCTGGGTCGAAGTGGCCCTGCTCGCCGGGAGCGCCATTCTGGTAATGATCGTCGAGCTGCTCAACACGGCAGTCGAAGCCGCCATCGACCGCATTGGCCCCGAGTGGCACGACCTTTCCAAGCGCGCCAAGGACATGGGCAGTGCTGCCGTTCTGCTGTCTCTCACCCTGTGCGGGGGCATCTGGCTGGCGGCGCTGTGGCAGCGCTTCGCGTCATGAAAGCGCCCCTCGCAAGAGGCATGATGGCGGGATGAATCCTGAATTTTCGATCTGTGTGTATTGCGGCTCCCGCCCCGGCGAGCGGGCCGAATTCTCCAAGGCCGCCGAAACGGTCGGCCAGTGGATCGGCCAGCATCGCGGCCAGCTGGTCTACGGCGGCGGGCGCACCGGCCTGATGGGCACGGTGGCCGAGGCCACACGCCAAGCCGGAGGCCGCGTGGTCGGCATCATTCCCAAGGCGCTGGTCGACCGGGAGCTGGCCAACACGCTTTGCGACGAGCTCCATGTGGTCGACACCATGCATGAGCGCAAGGCCATGATGGGCGAGCGCGCGGATGCCTTCCTCGCGCTTCCGGGCGGCATCGGCACCTTCGAGGAACTGTTCGAGATCTGGACTTGGCGCCAGCTCGGCTACCACGACAAGCCGACCGGCATCCTGAACACGGCCGGCTACTACGACGGCCTGCTGGGCTTCCTTGCGCACAGCGTGCGCGAAGGCTTCATGGGCGAATGGCAGATGGAACTCATCCGTACAGACACCAACCCCACCGAGCTGCTCGCAGCCCTGCGCGCCCAGGTGCCGCTGCACCCCCGCGGAGACCGCCTGGCTGAAAACCTCTAGGCCCAGCCACAGGCTGTGAGCGCGCCGTTTAGACGGCGTTTTCGTTCTCTTCGCCGGTGCGGATGCGCACGATGCGCTCGACTTCCGTGACGAAGATCTTTCCGTCGCCGATCTTGCCCGTGCGGGCCGAGTTGACGATAGCCTCGATGCAGCGCTCCACGTCGCCCTCGTTGACGACCACTTCGACTTTCATCTTCGGCAGGAAGTCGACCACGTATTCCGCACCACGATAGAGTTCCGTGTGCCCCTTCTGGCGGCCGAAGCCCTTGACTTCGGTCACCGTGAGGCCGGTTACCCCCACTTCGGCCAGCGCTTCGCGCACGTCCTCGAGCTTGAAGGGTTTGACGATGGCGGTGATCTGCTTCATGGTTTTTGCGCTCCGGCGGTTTCGTTGAATTTGCTGGTGATAGGGTAACGCCAATCTTTGCCGAAGCTGCGATGGGTGACCCGGATGCCCACAGGCGCCTGGCGCCGTTTGTATTCATTGATCTTGATGAGCCGCGCAACCCGCTCGACCACCGCGCGTTCGTAGCCCGCTGCAATGATCTCGTCGATGCCCTCGTCGTCCTGCATGTAGCGTGCCAGGATGCCGTCGAGGATGTCGTACGGCGGCAGGCTGTCCTGGTCGGTCTGGTCGGTCTGGTCGGGCCGCAGTTCGGCGCTGGGCGGCCGTGTGATGATCCGTTCGGGAATCGGCGAGGCGCCAGTGCCGTACGGGTCATGCGCATTGCGCCAGCGGGCCAGCGCAAACACCGTGGTCTTCAGCAGGTCCTTGATGACCGCGAAGCCGCCCGCCATGTCGCCGTACAGCGTGCAGTAGCCTGTGGCCATTTCGCTCTTGTTGCCGGTGGTAAGAACGATCGAGCCGAACTTGTTCGACAGCGCCATCAGGAGCGTGCCGCGGATGCGGGCCTGTATGTTTTCTTCGGCCGTGTCTTCGGGCAGGCCCTTGAACTCCTCCGCCAGCGCGCCCTTGAACGATTCGAAGGTGTGCTTGATCGAGATTTCGTCATAGCGCACGCCCAGGCGTGCGGCCATCTCGCGCGCATCGATCCAGCTGATGTCCGCCGTGTAGGGCGAAGGCATCATGACCGCGCGCACCTTGTCCTTGCCGAGCGCATCGACCGCAATGGCAACCACCAACGCCGAATCGATACCGCCCGAGAGCCCCAGGATGGCTCCTGGAAAGCCGTTCTTGCCGATGTAGTCCCGCACGCCCAGTACCAATGCATCCCACAACTGGGCTTCGGCATCGCGCCGTGGCGCGATTGTTTCGGGCTCGGCCACGAAGCCGATGCCCTCGGCGCCTTGCGCGGGTCGCTCCAGCTGCATGTAAACCAGGCGTTCCTTGAAGCTCTCGGCCTGCGCGGCCAGCGCACCGTCGGCCTGCAGGGCGAACGACGCTCCGTCGAAAACCACTTCGTCCTGCCCGCCGACCAGATGCGCGTAGACCAGCGGCAGGCCCACGGCGCGGGCACGGTCGGCCATTCGCGCGACGCGCTCGCCTTCCTTGCCGACGTGATACGGGGAGGCGTTGATGACCGCCAGCACTTCGGCGCCGGCCCCGCGCGCCAGCTCGGCCGGTTCGTCGAACCAGGCGTCCTCGCAGATGAGCAGCCCCACCGAAACACCCCCGGCCTCGAACACGCAAGTGCCCTGCCCCGGCGTGAAATAGCGGCGTTCGTCGAACACCTGGTAGTTGGGCAACTCGCGCCTGGCGTAGGTTTCGAGGATGCGCCCTTCTCTGATCACGCTGGCGGCGTTGTAGCGCATCTGCACCGCCACCGAGCGGCTGCGGAGGCTCCCGCCCGTCGGATGCCCCACCACCACGACCATGTCTTTGAGACCGGCCAGCGCGGCGGCAACGCCTTTCACGGCATCATCGCAAGCTTCGGTAAACGCGGGACGCAGGAAAAGATCCTCTGCCGCATAACCGGCGATCGAGAGTTCGGGCGTGAGCAGAAGACGCGCGCCCTTTGTGTAGGCTTCATGCGCGGCATCGACGATTTTTTTCGCATTGCCGGCGAGGTCGCCCACCACAAAATTGAGTTGCGCGATGGCGAGCTTGAGCGTCATACGGAAGGAAGAAAAAGGCTTGAACGATTATGTCATTCGGGTGATGGCATCGCTGTCGGACCTGAACCCGAAAGCATGGAACGCGCTGCTCGGCGCCCAGGCGGAACCGTCGCCTTTCATGCGCTACGAGTACCTTGCCGCGCTGCACGAAAGCGGCAGCGCCTCGCCCGAGAGCGGATGGACACCGCAGTTCGTCACGCTCTGGTGCAAGGACGAATTGCAGGCGGCCTGCCCGGTCTACATCAAGGCGCACTCCTATGGCGAATACGTCTTCGACTGGGCGTGGGCCAACGCCTATGAGCAGCACGGCCTTGCCTACTACCCCAAGGCGGTGGTGGCGGTGCCGTTCACGCCGGTGCCCGGCGCACGTCTGCTGGCCCGCGATGCGCAAACCCGCACGCTGCTGGTGCAGGCATTGGTGGCTTGGTGCAAGACGCAAGAACTTTCGTCGTTGCATCTGCTGTTCGGTGCCGCGGCCGACATTGCCGCCTGCACAGAAGCGGGCCTCATGCTGCGCAACACGGTGCAGTTTCACTGGACCAATGCGGCGCCGGCCGGGCCTGATGGTGCCGAGCCCTACTCGGACTTCGAATCCTTCCTTGCCAGCCTCTCGCATGACAAGCGCAAGAAGATTCGACAGGAACGCCGCAAGGTGGCCGATGCAGGCGTGACCTTTCGCTGGTCGCGCGGCGCCGACATCGCGGCAGCGGACTGGGATTTTTTCTACCGCTGCTATGCGCGCACCTATCGCGAGCACGGCAATCCGCCGTATCTTTCGCGCGATTTCTTCCAGCGCATGGCCGGCACGATGCCCGAAGCCTGGCTGTTGTTCGTTGCCGAACGCGGCGGCAAACCGATTGCCACGAGCCTGATCGCGCTGTCCACGCATGACGACGGCGCGCTGGTGGCCTATGGCCGCTATTGGGGCGCCATGGAACGCGTCGACTGCCTTCACTTCGAAGCTTGCTACTACCAGCCGCTGGCCTGGTGCATTGCGCACGGCGTGAGGCGGTTCGAGGGCGGCGCACAGGGCGAGCACAAGATGGCGCGCGCGCTCATGCCCGTCAAGACCACCAGCGCCCATTGGCTGGCACACCCTGCGTTCGCCGATGCGGTCGAGCGCTTTCTCGAGCGCGAGGGCGAAGGCATCGGCAACTACATGGACCACCTGGGCGAACGCAGCCCGTTCAAGGCCGGCTGAAGCACGGCGGCGCGGCCGGCCTGCCGCCATGCGGGGCTGCTATAAACGCGCCCAATCCAACAACAGAAAGAAACCGATGCCGTTCGTCGGACTGGGGCTGCACATCCTCATTGCGCTGTTCTTCGCCGTGCACGCAATGCGACACGGCAAGCAGATGTACTGGCTCATCATTCTGTTCAGCTTTCCCCTGCTGGGCAGCGTCGTGTACTTTGTGGTCGAGTACCTGCCTGCCTCCCGCATGCAGCGCACCGCGGGCAAGGTGGCGAGCGCGGCCATCGGCTTCATCGACCCCGAGCGCGAGTACCGCGCAGCCACCGAGGCCTACGACCTCGCCCCCACCGCCCAGAACAAGCTGCGCCTTGCCAAGGCTGCGCTCGACAAGGGCCAGGCTGCAGACGCAGTCGGGCACTACCGCGACGCCCTGAAGGGTCCGCTCGCATCCGATCCTGAATTGCAATTTGGCCTGGCCAGCGCGCTGCTGGCCGCAGGCGGCGCGGCTTCGGGCCGCGAAGCGCTGCAGGCGCTCCAGGCCCTGCGCGCCTCACGCGACGACTACCGGAGGGACGAAGTCGCCGTGCTCACCGCCCGCGCACTCGCAGCCGACGGGCGCCATGCAGAGGCCCGCGGGGCCTTCGAATCGGCCCTGAGCCAGTACAACACGGTCGAAGCCCGTGCCCGCTACATCGCCTGGCTGGCGGAGCAAGGCGATACCGCTGCCGCGCAGCGCCAATGGAACGAACTCCAGCAGGCTGCGCGCCACTGGAATTCGCACGCACGCTCCGTCAATCGCGAATGGATGCGGCTGGCCGGCGAGGCGGCGCAGGGCTGAAGCACCTCTGCACGGTGCCCGCCCCTCGAACAGAAGCGATTACTTCTTGTAGGCAGCGATGCCGTCGACGACTTCCTTCTTGGCGGCGTCGATGCCTTCCCAGCCCAGCACCTTGACCCACTTGCCGGCTTCCAGGTCCTTGTAGTGCTCGAAGAAATGGCTGATGGCCTTCAGGCGCATCGGGTTCACGTCGTCCACCGACTTCCAGTGGCTGTAGATCGGCAGCACCTTGTCGGTGGGTACCGCCAGCACCTTGCCGTCCACGCCGGCTTCGTCTTCCATCATCAGGATGCCGAGCGGACGGCACGGCACCACCACGCCGGGCAAGAGGGGGTACGGTGCTATCACCAGCACGTCGACCGGGTCGCCGTCGCCCGACAGCGTCTGGGGCACGTAGCCGTAGTTGGCCGGGTAGTACATCGCGGTCGTCATGAAGCGGTCCACGAAGATCGCGCCCGATTCCTTGTCGACTTCGTACTTGATCGGGTCGGCATTCATCGGGATTTCGATCACCACATTGAAGGCGTCGGGAATATTCTTGCCGGGGGAGACTTTGTCGAAGGACATGACGTTTTCGAGTAGTTGAAAAGTATGAGAGGAGATGGGGAAAAACCCGGAGTTTACTTTCCGTGTCACGGGCAGGTCGCACACGTTCCTGTTTTTGCCTGTAAATTGCACCTGTTGGCCAATCGGCTCCGCACTCCGGTGCAGTGAGCTTCGAGGAAGCAACGCGACGGAAAACATGGGCCCCGTACGCGTTGCGCGCAGGACCCATGCTGTCCGTCTCCACAAGTCACAACGAACGAATGGAGAAGCAAAGCATGATCGGCAACACCCCCCTGATACTCGCCATCGTCTGCGGCCTCGTGGCCGTCGGATACGGTTTCTGGGCCCGAAGTTGGATTCTCGCCAAGGACCCGGGCAACGCCCGGATGCAGGAAATCGCCGCGGCCATCCAGGCCGGCGCATCGGCCTACCTCGCCAAGCAGTACACCACCATCGCGGTGGTCGGCGTCGTGCTGGCCGTTCTCATCGGCATCTTCCTGGACGCGACCACGGCCGTGGGCTTCGTGGTGGGCGCGGTGCTTTCGGGCGCATGCGGCTTCATCGGCATGAACGTGTCCGTGCGCGCCAACGTGCGCACCGCACAGGCAGCCACGCAAGGCATCGGCCCGGCGCTGGACGTCGCGTTTCGCGGCGGCGCCATCACGGGCATGCTGGTGGTGGGGCTGGGGCTCCTGGGCGTCTCGGTCTTCTACTGGTTCCTGGCGGGCAACGGCAACCTCACGCCGGACCGCAGCCTCTCGGCCATTCTCAATCCGCTGATCGGCTTCGCCTTCGGCTCCTCGCTGATCTCGATCTTCGCGCGGCTGGGCGGCGGCATCTTCACCAAGGGCGCCGACGTGGGCGCCGACCTGGTGGGCAAGGTCGAAGCCGGCATTCCGGAAGACGACCCACGCAACCCGGCCGTGATTGCGGACAACGTGGGCGACAACGTCGGCGACTGCGCAGGCATGGCGGCCGACCTGTTCGAGACCTATGCGGTCACGCTCATCGCCACCATGGTGCTGGGCGCGCTCATGGTGGCGGCGGCGCCAGTCAACGCGGTGCTGTACCCGCTCGCGCTCGGCGGCGTGTCGATCATCGCGTCGATCGTCGGCTGCTTCTTCGTGAAGGCCTCGCCTGGCATGGTCAACGTGATGCCGGCGCTCTACAAGGGGCTGGCGGTGGCGGGCGTCCTGTCGCTGATCGCGTTCTGGTTTGTCACCAGCTGGATCATTCCGGACAACGCCATCGCCCCGAGCGGCAGCCAACTCAAGCTGTTCGGCGCCTGTTTCGTGGGCCTTGCGCTCACCGCGGCGCTGGTGTGGGTTACCGAGTACTACACCGGCACGCAGTACAAGCCGGTGCAGCACATCGCGCAGGCCTCCACCACGGGCCATGGCACCAACATCATCGCGGGCCTCGGCGTCTCGATGCGGTCGACGGCCTGGCCGGTGATCTTCGTCTGCATTGCCATCATGGCCTCGTACACCCTTGCCGGCCTGTACGGCATTGCGGTGGCCGCGACGGCCATGCTCAGCATGGCGGGGATCGTGGTGGCGCTCGACGCCTACGGGCCCATCACCGACAACGCCGGCGGCATTGCCGAGATGAGCGAGATGCCCGCCAGCGTGCGCGACATCACCGACCCGCTCGACGCGGTCGGCAACACGACCAAGGCGGTGACCAAGGGCTACGCCATCGGCTCCGCCGGCTTGGCCTCGCTGGTGCTGTTTGCGGACTACACCCACAAGCTGGAGAGCTTCGGGCTCAACATCAGCTTCAACTTGAGCGACCCGATGGTGATCGTCGGGCTCTTCATCGGCGGGCTGATCCCCTACCTGTTCGGCGCAATGGCCATGGAAGCCGTGGGCCGTGCTGCGGGCGCGGTGGTGGAAGAAGTGCGCAGGCAGTTCCGCGACATCCCCGGCATCATGGAAGGCACGGGTAAGCCTGAATACGGCAAGGCCGTGAGCATGCTGACCGGCGCGGCCATCAAGGAAATGATGATTCCCTCGCTGCTGCCGGTGGTGGTGCCGATCCTGGTCGGCCTGCTGCTCGGCCCCAAGGCGCTGGGCGGCCTGCTGATGGGCACCATCGTCACCGGCCTGTTCGTGGCCATTTCGATGTGCACGGGCGGTGGCGCCTGGGACAACGCCAAGAAGTACATCGAAGACGGCCATCACGGCGGCAAGGGCTCCGAGGCGCACAAGGCCGCGGTCACCGGCGACACCGTGGGCGACCCCTACAAGGACACGGCCGGCCCCGCGGTCAACCCGCTGATCAAGATCATCAACATCGTCGCGCTGCTGATCGTGCCGCTGGTGGTCAAGTTCCATGCCGGCGATGCGGCGGCAGCCGTGCCGCACAAGGTCGAAGCGCCCGTGGCAGCGACTGCGCCCGCCGCTCCTGCACCCGCGCCTTCGGCTCCGGCTGCCCCGGCCGCCTCCGCAACGCCGCCGGCAGCGGTTGCTTCAGGCGCAGTGAAATGAAAGCCCAAACCTGATGCCTTCCGCGGAAACACTCGAAGCCTTTATTGCCGCCGTCGAAAGCGGCGCGCATGCCAAGGCCATCGAAGACTACTACACCGAAGACGCGACCATGCGTGAGAACCAGGCCGAGCCCCGGCGTGGCCGCGCCACGCTGGTTGCGCACGAGCAGGCGGTGCTGGATCGAACCGAGTCGGTCGTTTCGACCTGCGTGCGCCCCGTGCTCGTGAACGGCGACCACGTCGTGGTCCGATGGGTGTTCGACTTCCGCTTCAAGGGCGGCAAGGCGATGCGCATAGAAGAGCTCGCCTGGCAGCGCTGGGCGGGCGACCGCATTGCCGAGGAAGAGTTCTTCTACGACCCGGCGCAGGCCAAGCCGGCCTGATCGGCCGGTCTGCCGCTACCTGGCCCTGCCTGGCCGCTACCTGGAGCTCTCGGCCGCCACGGCGCGCACCAGGCGCGTGGCCGGTGCAACCAACTGGCTCAGATCGCCCGCCCGGTTCTGCTCGATGGCCTGGAGCACCAGTTCGTTGATGCCGCCCACCACCGTCATGGCCATTTCGCTGGTGAGGTGCGCCGCGGGGCCGCCCTGCGCGTTGCCGCCGCTGCCATTGATGGCCAGCTGGATGAAGCTTGCAATCTCATCGTTTACTCGGCGCCGGGCCGCGAGCCCGGGCATTCCGAGTCCGAGTATCTCGATGAACAGCGTACGCAGCAGCACCGGGTCCTGTGCAAGATAGTCGAAGTAGGCGGTCATGGCCCGCTCCACCTGCGCGTGCCAGGGGTGCGCCGGATCGAAGGCCTCGCTCACCGCCCGCAGCGCCAGCTTGCTGGCAGCCTCGTACAGGGCAATCAGGCATTCCGATTTGGTCGCGAAGTGCTCGTAGAAGGTCCGGCGCGAAACCGCCGCTTCACGCACGATGTCCGCAATGGTCGTCTCCGCGTAGCCCTTGGCGGCCACGGCGCGGGCCATGCCCTCCAGCAAACGCGAGTAATGCTCGTGAACCGGCTCTCCCGAAGGGCCGGCGAGGGCTGGTTTTTCAATCGCGATGCTCATGAGGGTACATTTTCCTACGCCTTGGTACTTGACGGTACCAACAGATGTGCGCACTATTCAGACAACCGGTACTGACGTGTACCAACCCACTCTCCAGAGGATTGCTTTCATGACCGAGCTTGTGGTGCGCCGCCTTCTCATCGACCTGCAAACGCCGTTCGGGCGCAACTGGTGCGGCGGCGATGCATTCTCCACCGCCTTCTTCAACGCGTTGTCGATGAGCTTTCCGTTCGGCGAGCAGTTCTTCATCCATGCCGTGCGCGACACCGTGGCCACGTTGCCGGCCGAAGCGCAAGAAAAATACCGTGCCGAGGTGCGCGGCTTCATTGGGCAGGAGGCCACGCACCGCCGCATCCACACCCTCTTCAACGGCCACCTCGAAGCGCAGGGCCTGAAAGACCGCTGGACGACCCGCGCGGCCAAGCGCATGGAGTTGATGGAAGGCGCCGATCCCCGCCATGCGCTGGCCGTGACGGCGGCAACCGAGCACTTCACCGCGATGTTTGCCGAATGGTTGCTGGCCCACCCTGAAGTGCTCGACGGCGCCGAACCTCGGCTGCGGACGATGTGGCTCTGGCACTGCGCCGAAGAGCTGGAGCACAAGTCCGTTGCCTTCGACATCTACAAGGCCGCGCAAGGTTCGGACGCGTGGCGCACGCGCTGGTTTCGCCGCGTGACCATCATGTTCCTGGGCGACCTGCTGCGCCAGACGGTCGACAGCCTGCGCCACGAAGGGCAGCTGTGGAAGTGGGCGACCTGGAAAAGCGCCGCGCGCATTCTGCTGAGCCGAGGCGGCTTGCTGCGTGGAAATTGGAGCGCCTGGCGCAGCTACTTCCGCGCCGACTTTCATCCGGCGCAGCAAGACAGCAGCCTTTCGGCGCGCTGGCTCGAGAACAACCGCACGCAATACACCGCCGTGGGCGCGGCACCCGAAGCGGCCGGCGCGGCTCTTTAGTAGAAGCTGGCCCGGTGCGTGGGAGGGCTGACAGCCGGCCGCTGCTCGGGCCGTATCGTCAGGTCGTGCAAGGTGTCGAAGTCCGAGGGCGCATCCGGAACGCGCATCACGGCTTCCAGCTCGTTCAATGACGCAACCCACTGGCCCGCGGCCGACTCGGTGGGCTCGTCGTTGGCAAAAGTGCCGTCGCGGATATACAGGGTTTCGTTGTCGGGGCGTTCGGCGTGCAACTCGATCAGGCGCGCAATCGAGAAGTTGTAGGTCACCAGCTTCTCGCGGGTGTTGCGGTCTTTGCCGCCGCAGTTGAACGAGCCTTCGGCTGCAATCACGATGCAGGAGCCCTCGACGCCGCTGTCGACATGGCTGCCCGTGCGCCAGATGGCATTCGGAAGCCGCACCCGTACCTTGTCGATCACCAGGTCGCGCTGCTTGTTCAGGCTGCCGAGCGGCGGCACCAGCGAACGCAGCTGCCGAAGGCGTTCGGCAAAGATGTTGTCCATGAAGAACTCGACATGGTGCGTCGCGCTGCCGGACGAGCGCCTGACCACCTGCATGACGACATGACGTGATTTATTCATTGCAGGTCCTTCCGCACATTGCCCGACGCCGGGCACCTATACAAAATCATTTGCCGTCGATTACAAATTAGAACTTTTTATTGACTGCAATTACTTGCATCAATTGTGTCCAACTGTATATCCAATACCGCAAATAGAGAAGGAAATCTGCAACGCCGCTGCTCGGGCATGTCGCCAAAAAGACGCTCAGCCCTGCTAGCCGAGCGCCGCCGGATTATTCGAGCGACTCGTCCAGCGCCTTGCACGAAGGCGCGCACACGGTTTGCGACTTGCCGAGTACCTGGCGGGTGCGCAGCTGCGAGCGTACGCGATGCTTGCCGCACATGAAGCAGGACATGGTCGCCCCGCTGAAAGACGCGGACGCGCGGAACGGCGAGCCTGGTGTTTTCGATTTGTAACGCAAGCCATCGGCCACGACGGCAGTCTTCACCTCAGCTTTGGCCATCGGCTTTGTCCTTTTTAGGTTCGGTATTTCGCATCGCCCGTGCTATGACTTCTCTGGCGCGGACTTCGGCTGCAAGCGCCGCGTCCAGCGCCGAGCGGCACAGGCCGGCGTGTTGATAGTTGATATTTTCGTACACCTCGGCGGCAGCCGGATAAGCGTCGAGCAGGCGGCCCAGATCGGCGCCCGGTTCAACGTCGCTGAATTCGTGCACGAGGTGTTCGACCACCGAGCGGTACTGCTCCGCCCCGACGGGAACGGTGCTGTGCTCGAGCCGTTCCAGCAGTTGAGCCAGCACGTGGGTCACTGCCAGATCGGTCTTGGGAGACGGATTTTGGGTCGTGTTCATGGAGTCCATCTGGGGGCAGCATACGCTTTATGCAAGTGCCTCCTCCCGTGCGGGTGTTGGCTCGGGGGGCGCCTCATGCGCGGCCTGCATGCGCCGCAGCAGGCTGTGCAGCATTTCGGTCGAAAGCCCATGGATGACCAGCCGATGTCCCGCCCGCAAGGTGGAAAGCGGCACCAGCGGGTGCTTGTTGTTGACCAGAATCAGGTGCTCCGGAGCGCCCAGCACCGTCGCGGCGTAGATGCCGATGGTTTCGTCGAGCTGCAGGGAGTTGGCGGCGCGCCAAAAGTCGTTATCCGTCAACATCAATTGATAAAGCGGCGTGAAAAGCTCAATGGCGCTTTGCAGGTCGAGAAAATTGAGCTTGCCGTGCGGCATGTCCGAAAGCCGCAACCCAGGGTCCTTGATCATCGAAAAGTCGACATTGGGCGCCTTGCCCAATGCCAACCCTCTGTCGCGCAGCGCCTGGTTCAGGCGGATCACGAAATTGAACAGATTCAGGTCGTGCTTCAGGAACATCTCTTCCCTGAGCGCGTCGATGTCGGCAGGCTCCAGCGGCGAGGTACCCACGGGCGCGGGCGAATTGCGGCCGATGAAGCTCAGCACCTGCGAACCCAGATGGAAGTGCCGCAGGATCAGCCAGTTCGCTTCCGGTGAAACGAAGCGCTTGAGCCCCCAGGCCAGCAGGTTGTGCAGCATCTTCGAGTGCGACCAGTTGCGCGGCACGAACACCTTCACCACCTGAATCAGGATGATCGTGAGCCGCGCCACCGGCCGCAGAAACGGCAGCAGGTACTGGCGCGAGCCTGAGCTCGAATCGGCCAGCCACGCCGCCTTGACCTCGTCGGGCAACGGCGTGCTCTGGTCGAGGTAGAGGGCGAGCCATGGGCTGGGGTCGCGCTCGTCGTGGCCCTGCTCGAGAAAATCAGGCGTTCGGCTCATGTGGCATTCGCTCCGTGATGTGCTGAAACTGCATCAAGTACAGCGCGGCCGTGTGGCGCGCCGTGTCGATGATCTGCCGGGCTGCGCGGCCCTGCCCTTTGGTACCTAGGCTGTCCTTGTCCGCTTCCACAGCCATCACCATCTCGACCGCGGCGAGCCATCGGTTCAGGTGGTTCTCGTCGTTGTGGCCGTGGTACTCGAGAAAGCGGAACGCATCGGGCGGCAGCTTCAGGCCGGCCTTGACCAGCGGGAGCAGCGCCGGCACGATGCGCTGGCCCGTGCCTTCGATGATGTAGATCGCGCCCAGCAGCCCGATGGGGTCGCGCGTGGCGGCCAGGCCGTGCAGGTAGGCGTTGAGCGCCTCCCCACCGGGGTTGCGGCGCAACTCGCCGATCTCGGCCACGGTGCCGCCGGCCTTGCGGTAGTCGCTGAAGAGAATGTCGAAGTCGTCCTGCTCTTCGCCCGCATGCACGTCGATCAGTGCGGCAAGCGTCTTGTAGGGCCCCGTCAGCGAAGCGGCGCCTTCGCGCATCCAGCGGCTGCCTTCGCGCACCTGCGGAACCCACTGCTCCATCCAGTTCAGGTAGTCGGGCAGCGCGAAGCGCCGTTCGCGGATCTGGCGGATCAGCGGCGTGCGCCAGACGTTCGAGCGGTAGTCGTGCCAGATGCCGGCCAGCTCGGTCAGCAGTGCGCCAAGGCCTTCGGGCGCGGCGGCCGGATCGTGCGGCGGCGCAATCGCGGGCTCATCGTCTGGCGCTGTTTCAGCGGCCATGCGTGGACCGGCCACTGCCTGTGCGGGCGCGTCGGCTGCCTCGACCTCCAGCAGCATGTAGGCGGCCATGAAGCGCCCCGACTCCGGCACGTAGCAAAAGATCTGCTCACCGGGCTTCAGCGTCTTGGTGTGCAAGAACTCCGACAGCATGATCAGGATCGACGCCGCGCCGGTGTTGCCGCGCCAGGCCAGGTTGCTCCACCACCGGTCGCGCGGAATGGCGAGGTCGGCCTTCGTCATCAGGTCTTCAACCACAGGAATGAATTTTTCCGACGAGTAATGGCACAGGAAATGGTCGACCCGCTTCGGATCGACCCAGCCATCGCGCACCAGGGTCGCGTATTCGTGAATGCCGATGTCGAACAGGTGCGGCAGCAGGCGAATGTCCTGCCGCAGCGACAAGGCACCGGCCGCTTCCGCCTCGGCCCAGGAGCCGAAATCGAGATGGCCGCGTGCACGGTCTTCGGTCAGGCCCAGTTGCATGCACACCGGGTAGTCACCCGAGAACGCGCGCTGGTGCACCCATTTCAGCCGCAAACGCAGCCCGGGGTTGCCGGCCAGCCCGGGCGCGCCGTCGGAGAGCAGCAACGCGCCCGCACCGTCGGAAAGCATCCAGCGCAGAAAGTGCGAATCGAAGTCGGTTTCATAGCCGCGGGCCGCGAAGCGCGGGCGCTTGAAAAGCCGCGAGGGCATTTCGCTGGCCACCGCAAGCGCGCTGCGGTGCGCGCCCAACTCGATGCCTTGCGCGGCCGACTGGATGGCCGACACGCCCGCGGCGCAGATGCCGTGCACCGACAAGGTCTCCATCGGCGCCGCTGCCAGTTCGCCCTGGATCATGTTGGCAAAGCCCGGCATGAGCGTGTCGCCGCCCGAAGATCCGCTGGCCAGCAGCGACACGCGCGAAAGCTCGGCCCCGCCGCGCTGCAGGCAATCGCGGATCGCACCCGCCGCGAGCTGCGCATTGGTTTCATGCGTCGCGCCCTCCTCGTCGATTGCATAGTGCCGCGTGAGAATGCCGTTCTCCGCCAGGATGCGCCGCTTGATGCGCTCCGACATGCGGTTGAGCGGCGCGATGTAGGCGTCCATGCGCTCGTTGGGAATGGGCTCGCCGGGCATGTAGTAGCCGGCGCTCTCGATGTAGACGCGTTGAAATGGAACAGGCATGGTTCAGTGGGTTGAAGACTCGGGCGGCACCAAAGGCACGGGTGGCATCAGCGAGCGGCTGCGAAAACGCGGCCACAGCGCTCCCAGCACGAACACGCGAACCATGTAGGGCCCCAGTCCTTGCTCATTGAGTGCGGGATCGACCTGCGCGCGGTAGCGCGTGCGGTGCAATTGCGTGAGTTCGGACCAGTGGGCATGCGGGTTCTCGTGATGTGCGGTGTGCAGGCCGATGTTGAACAGCAACGGGTTCACCAACCCTTCGAAATTGCGTGCGTAGTTGAACCGGGTACCCGCGGTATCGCGCCGCGCCTCCGCACTCGCTTCCGCACGGGGTAGGGGCCTGCGTCCGTCCGCATGCGCGTGCTGCAGGTAGTTGGTGGCCAGCAGCCAATGCAGGCCATGCAGTTGCGGCACGATGACGAACAGCAGCGCCTTGCGCCAGTCGAGCAGCAGCAGCGCGCTCCAGCTGCCGAGCCACAGCGCGTACTGCGCCATGCAATAGCGCCAAGGCCCCGGCCGGTGCCTGCGAAGCCGCCCGAGCCAGCCCAGGCACACGGGCATCAGCACCCACACCGCCTGGAACGGATGCAGCAGGTAGCCGCGCAAGTGGTTGGTGTCGCCGCCGAAGCGGTAGGTGCGCGCCACGTCCCGTGGCCCATGCTGGTGGCGATGGTGGTTGGCCACATGCGCGGGCCAGAAAACGAAGGTCGGGTGCCCCTGCAGCAGCGTGATCCAGAAGTCGGTGAACCGGTTCATGCGCCGCCCTCGCCACATGCGCAAATGCACGTGGTTGTGGTGGATCACGCCCACGCCCAGCGTCAGAAAGAGCATCAACCCATAGAGCAGCACGGCAAAGCCATGCACCCACTGCCATGCCGCCAGCGCCGGAAGCGCCACCAGGTAGGCAAGGCTCTGCCAGTCGCGCCAATGGCGCAGGCGTGCCGGCCGGCGCAATGCGTCAGGCCGCGATGCCATGCTGCTGTTGGCGTTGCTGCTTGTCTTGAAAAGCCTGGAACTGCGGCTCGGCCGCATCGGCGGCGATGCGCGTGCCGAACAACCGGTCCATGAAAGTGAACTGGAAGCCGTAGTTGCCGCCGTGGCAGGCGTGGTGCAAATGGTGCCGACGGCTCGCGGCAAACCAGTGGCTGTAAGACACCCCGGGAAAGAAGTCGTAATTCGAATGACCGATGCTGTTGAAGAACAGGCTGAACAGCGGCACCGAGGCAAGCGACCAGAAGCTGAAGTCGTGCAGCAGCATCGGCAGCAAGATCACGTTGCCGAGCATCACCGCCTCGATCGGGTGAAAGCTGTAGGTGGCCCAGGGCGTGGTCACCACCGAACGGTGATGTGGCCCGTGAAAGCGCCGCAGCCACCGCGTGTGCAGCAAGCGATGGTTGAACCAGAAGTGCACGTCGTTCCAGACCGCCAGCACCACGATTTCAAGCGCGATCTGCCGCCAGCCCGCATCCGCGTCGAGCCGCGCCCAGCCCAGCTGAAGCAAGCCCCACGGAAACACCATGCCAAGCCCGAAAACCAGCACCGAAACGCTCGACGGCGTCAGTTCGCGGCGCAGTTGCCCCGGCTGCAGAGGACGCGGATCGAGCACCCGCCCGATTCCGAGTGCCGGCAACACCCGGCGGGTCAACAGCCAATTGAGTGCGCCAAACCCCAAGTAGATCGAGCCGAAAAACGCCAGCCCCCAGCACATCACCTGGAGGGCGGACAAATTTGTAAAGGTTTGCGCCATCCCCCGAGGCTACAGCAGCATTTCAGGAACCAGAGGCGCAATGATCATGTTGTGCAGCCGCTGGAAGAAGGTCGACTCCGGTTCCGAGGTCAGGATGACTTCCTTTTCCCCGTCGCTCGTGAGCCACTGCAACGTGCCGGTGTCCTTGGCAAGGCGCAGGCGGTACGAGTTCTGCAGCTTGCTGATGTTGATGACGCGCAGCATCTCGCGCGCCAGCTGCGGGCTGTCGACCACCAGGCCCATCTCGGTGTTCTGGCTCGCCGAGCGCGGATCGAGGTTCATCGAGCCGATGAAGATGCGCGTCTTGTCGATGGCGGCCGTCTTGGAGTGCAGCCGCCCGAGCGATTTGCCGAACAGGCCGAAGCGCTCGCCCGCGGTGGTGCGCTGCGGGCTCAGTTCGTACAGGTCGGCCCCGCCCTTGAGCAAGCGCTCGCGGTAGCGCGCGTAGCCGGTGTGCACCAGCGGTTCGTCGTTGGCGGCCAGCGAATTGGTGAGCAGCGTGAGCTTGACGTTGCGCTTGGCCAGGTCTTCGAACGCCGCCATGCCGCGCTCGCCGGGTACCAGGTACGGCGAGGTCAAGTCGACCTGGATCTTGGCGTCCATCAACAACGCCCAGACCTGCATCGTCACGCTGGTTGCAATGGCTTCGTCCGCCGTCATGGTGGTCGGCTTGGTGGGCGGGTCGGCAATGGCCCGGGCCTCGCCCCACAAAAGCCCCATGCGGCCGCCATCGAGCTCCTCGGCAATCGGCCCGTAGCCCAGGATGTCGGAAGGCGGCAGCACGATCTTCGGCGGCGGCGCCGCCATGCCGATCCAGGCATCGAAGTCCGCGGTGGTGGGTATGTGGCCGCCCTCGCCGCGCACGATGTCCGCCACGGGCCAGACCTGCTTGCTGTTCCAGTAGGCATCGAAGATCGACTCCAGCTGCGGCAGCACATTGCCCACCACCAGCGCGTCCATGTCGATGAAGTTCTGCGCCTCGCTCAGCACGAAATACTCGTCGGCAATGTTGCGCCCGCCCACCACGGCCATCACCCCGTCGGCAATGAAGAGCTTGTTGTGCATGCGGTGGTTGAGCCGCCCGATCTCATGCGGCGACGCCGCGAAGCGCGACAGAAATCCGTTGCGCCCGCAGCAGAACGGGTTGAACAGCCGCACGTCCACATTGGGCGTCTGCGAAAGCGCAAGCAGCAGCTGCTGGCTCCTGGCCGTGTAGAGATCGTCCACCAGCAAGCGCACCTGCACCCCGCGCGCCGCTGCCTCGCGCAGCGAGCGCATCAGCAGCCGGCCGGTGGCGTCGTTTTCGAGCTGGTAATACTGGACCACCAGCGAACGCTGGGCGCGCTGCGCAAGCTGGATGCGCGCGTCCAGCGAATACACGCCGAGCGGCATCAACCGAAAGCCCGAATGCTCCCCGGGCGGCGTCGAGGCCGCCACGATCTTCGCGAGCCTGGTGGACGGGTCGGCCACGTCCGCAGTTACCGCTGCCCGCTCGCGCGCCGGCGGCAGCGAACCGCAGGCGGCCAGCGCCGCGAGCATGGCGCCGGCAAGACAAATGCGCAGAAGTTGAGTCCAGGCGTTCATGATGGATCGATGCTCGCAGCCCTGTTATTGAAAAATTGCCCACCGTCCTAGAATTCGCTCCACACCTGCTCGGAGTTACACCATGGCAAGACCGATCCTCTCACGCATCGCGCTGATGTCGGTTGCAGCCGGGTCTGTTGCAGCCGCGCTGGCACTCCCCGCCTGGGCGGCCCTGGACATCGGCGACCCGGTGCCCAAGTTCACCGCCAATGCCGCGCTGGGCGGCAAGACCTTCCGCTATTCGCTGGCCGAAGCCTTGGCCAAGGGGCCGGTGGTGTTGTACTTCTTTCCCGCGGCCGACTCCAGCGACTGTTCGATCGAGGCCCATGCTTTCGCCGAAGCCATCGACCAGTTCACGGCGCTCGGCGCCACTGTCATCGGCGTTTCGGCGGACGACATCGACACGCTCTCGAAGTTCTCGGTCAAGTCGTGCCAAAGCCGCTTTCCCGTGGCCTCGGACGAATCGAAGACGGTGATCAACGGGTTCGACGCCCTGATGCAGACCCGGCCCGACTTTGCCAACCGACTTTCCTATGTGATTGCGCCGAACGGCACGGTGGCTTACTACTACCAGAACCTGAATCCGGACAAGCACGTGGAGCGCATGCTCAATGCGGTGCGGGCGCTGCCGCGCCCAGGCGCGCCAAGGTAGCCCGGGGCTCCCGGCGGGATTGCTCGGCTTCGCGCAAAATCCCGTCCCATGCAACTCAACTTCATCGCCAACGCCGACGTCCCGTCTTCCTCCGGCCGCACCCTGCAAGTGCTCGACCCGTCCGACGGCCAGCCCTTCGACGAAATCCAGCGCAGCAACGCCGCCGACATCGACTCCGCGGTGCGCGCGGCGCGCGATTGCTTCGAGGGCGTGTGGCACAAGGTGAGCGCGGCCGACCGCAGCCGCCTGCTCTACAAGCTCTCGCAGAAGATTGCCGAGCACGTCGACGAGCTCGCCCTGCTCGAGCAGCGCGATTGCGGCAAGCCGGTGAAGCAGGCGCGCGCCGATGCAGTGGCGCTGGTGCGCTATTTCGAGTTCTATGCCGGCGCCTGCGACAAGCTGCACGGCGAGACCATTCCCTACCAGGACGGCTACAGCGTGTTCACCTGGCGCGAGCCGCACGGTGTCACGGGCCACATCATTCCCTGGAACTACCCGATGCAGATCTTCGGGCGCAGCGTGGGCGGGGCATTGGCGGCCGGCAACGTGTGCGTGGTGAAGCCGGCCGAAGACGCCTGCCTTTCGCTGATTCGCGTGGCGCAGCTTGCGGCCGAAGTCGGTTTTCCGGCCGGCGCGCTCAACATCGTGACCGGCTACGGCCATGAAGTGGGCGACGCGCTGGCGCGGCACGAAGGCATCGATCACATCAGCTTTACCGGCAGTCCGAAGATCGGCACGCTGATCCAACAGGTGGCAGCCGAACGGCATTGCCCCGTGACGCTCGAACTCGGCGGCAAGAGTCCGCAGATCATCTTTGCCGACGCCGATCTCGACGCGGCCATTCCGGTGATCATCAACGCCATCGTGCAGAACGCCGGCCAGACCTGCTCGGCCGGATCGCGCGTGCTGATCCAGCGCGCCATCTACGAGCCACTGCTCGAGCGCCTCGGCCATGCCTTCGAGGACCTGCGCGTCGGCCCCGCGGCCATGGACCTCGACGTCGGCCCCCTGATCCGCCAGACCCAGCAGCAGCGCGTGTGGGACTTTTTGAGCGACGCCCAGGTGGCCGGCATTCCGATGGTGGCCCACGGCGTGGTGGTCGACGAAGCGCCCGAAACCGGCTTCTACCAGGCCCCCACCCTGCTGCGCGACGTGCCGGTGAACCACCGCCTCGCACAGGAAGAAGTGTTCGGCCCGGTGCTCGCTGCGATGCAGTTCGCCGACGAAGACGAAGCGGTGGCGCTCGCCAACGCGACGCAGTTCGGCCTGGTTGCGGGCGTGTGGACCGCCGACGGCTCGCGCCAATTCCGCATGGCCAAGCGTGTGCGCAGCGGCCAGGTGTTCATCAACAACTACGGCGCGGGTGGCGGCGTGGAACTGCCGTTCGGCGGGGTCAAGTCATCGGGCTACGGACGCGAAAAGGGCTTCGAGGCGCTCTACGGCTTCACCACGCTCAAGACGGTCGCCATCAAGCACGGTTGACAGGTAGCGCGCCCGAGCGCCAGGCGGCACGGCCCGATACACTGCCCCGCTGCACTTTTTTTCGAGGAGACACAGCGTGCGCGTCAAGGACAAATCCATCATCGTGACCGGTGCCGGCGGCGGCATCGGCGAAGGCATCGCCAAGCGGCTCGCGGCCGAGGGCGCCCAGGTGCTCGTGAACGACATCAACCCGGCAGCCGGCCAGCAGGTGGTCGAAGCCATCCTGCGCGACGGCGGCAGGGCCTCTTTCTTCGCGGCGGACGTCACGCAGTCGGCCCAGGTCAAGGCCCTGGTCGAAGCCGCGGTGGAACGCCACGGCAAGCTCGACGCCATGGTGAACAACGCCGGCTGGACGCACCGCAACCGCCCTGCCCTCGAAGTCGGCGAAGACGAGTTCGACAAGTGCTACGCGGTCAACGTGAAGAGCATCTACCTGGCCACGGTGCACGCAGTGCCGGCATTCCGCGCCAACGGCGGCGGCTCGTTCATCAACATTGCGTCCACCGCCGGCGTGCGTCCGCGTCCGGGCCTGACCTGGTACAACGGCTCCAAGGGCGCCGTGATCACGACGAGCAAGTCGCTGGCCGCCGAGCTCGGCCCCGACAACATCCGCGTGAACTGCCTCAACCCGGTGTTCAACCCCGACACCGGCCTGGCCGCCGAATTCGCGGGCGGCCCGCTCACCGAAGAGCGCAAGGCCAAGTTCCGCGCCACCATTCCGCTCGGCCGCTTCTCGACGGCGCTTGACGTGGCCAACGCCGCGCTGTACCTCGCAAGCGACGAGGCGGCGTTCATCAGCGGCGTGTGCATCGAAGTGGACGGCGCGCGCTGCGTCTAGCGGCCCTGCCGAGTAGCCCTTTCCGGCTCGGCCCATCCCTGATGGAGTAAATTGGCCGCTGGCCCATGAACAGCAAAAGCACCACCGTCATTCCGCTCTCCGAAATCGGCCGCGCACGCCCGGCGGTTTCGGTGCCGGAGATTGCCGTGCCCGCCACGGGCCACCTGCTCGACCGCCTCGGCCGGCCGCTGACCGACCTGCGCATCAGCGTGACGGACCGCTGCAACTTTCGCTGCAGCTACTGCATGCCGAAAGACGTGTTCGACAAGGACTACCAATACCTGCCGCACAGCGCCCTGCTGAGCTTCGAGGAAATGACGCGGCTCGCGCGGCTTTTCGCAGCCCATGGCGTACGCAAGATTAGGCTTACCGGCGGCGAGCCGCTGCTGCGCAAGAACATCGAGCGGCTGATCGAGCAGCTTTCCGAACTCCGTACGCCGGCCGGCGAGCCACTGGCGCTCACGCTCACCACCAACGGCTCGCTGCTGCGGCGCAAGGCGGCGGCGCTGGCGGCTGCCGGCCTGCAACGCGTGACGGTAAGCCTCGACAGCCTCGACGACGCGGTGTTCCGCCACATGAACGATGTCGATTTTCCGGTGGCCGACGTGCTGGCCGGCATCGAGGCGGCGCTGGCCGCCGGGCTAGGCCCGATCAAGGTCAACATGGTGGTGAAGCGCGGCACCAACGAGCAGGAAATCCTGCCGATGGCGCGTTACTTTCGCGACAACCACGGCGGCAAGGTCGTGCTGCGCTTCATCGAATACATGGACGTGGGCGCCACCAACGGCTGGCGCATGGACGAGGTGCTGCCTTCGGCGGAGGTCATCGCGCGCATCGGCGCCGAGTTTCCGCTGGTGCCTCTCGAGGCCAGCGCGCCCGGTGAAACCGCGCAGCGCTGGGCCTATGCCGACGGCGGCGGCGAAGTCGGCGTGATCAGCAGCGTGACCCAGGCCTTCTGCCACGACTGCAGCCGCGCGCGCCTGTCTACCGAGGGCAAGCTCTACCTCTGCCTTTTTGCCAGCGCGGGCCACGACTTGCGCCCGCTGCTGCGCGGCACCGCCACCGACGAGGAGATCGCCTCCGCCATCGGCCACATCTGGCAGGGCCGCGCCGACCGCTATTCCGAACTGCGCGCGCTTCGCGGCCCTGAAAGCGCCGAGCACGACACCAACGACAAGGCGCCGCGACGCGTCGAAATGAGCTACATCGGCGGATGACCCCACAGACACAAGAACCCATTTCCCCCAGCGAGATCACCGGCCTGCTGCTGGCCGGCGGCCGCGGCACGCGCATGGGTGGCATCGACAAGGGCCTGCAGAACTTCAACGGCTCGCCGCTCGCAATGCACGCCGTGCTGCGGCTGGGCATGCAGGTCGGCGAGGTCATGATCAATGCCAACCGCAACCTGGCCGCCTATGAGTCCTTCGGCGTGCCGGTGTGGCCCGACAGCCTGGCCGATTACGCGGGTCCGCTCGCGGGCTTTCTGACCGGCCTTGAGCGCTGCGAAACGCCTTACCTCCTGACCGTGCCTTGCGACACGCCGCTGTTCCCGCTCGACCTGGCAAGCCGCATGGCCGAGGCGCTGGTTGCCGACAACGCGGAAATTGCCATGGTCAGCGCCCCCGAAGCCGCCCCCGAACCCGGCGCGGCGCCGGTGCTGCGGCCGCAGCCGGTGTTCTGCCTGCTTCACACGGCGTTGCTCGAAAGCCTGGTGAACTTCACCCAGTCCGGCGGCCGCAAGATCGACGCGTGGACCGCGCAGCACCGGACCGTGCTCGTGCCCTTCGACCGGCCCGGCGATGCGCCCGATGCTTTCTTCAACGCCAACACGCTGGCCGAACTGCACGCGCTCGAAAACCGATGAGCCGCATCGCCGACATTGCCGCTGCCCTTGCGGGCTATGACCCCCAGGCGCTGAGCGTCGACGGAGTGCAGGCCTTCCTGGCCCAACTCGTCGCCCCGGCCGTGGTCTCCGAACGCGAAGAAGTCGGCGTGCGCGAGGCCCTCGGCCGCGTGCTGGCCGAAGACATCATCTCGCCGGTGAGCGTGCCGCCGCACGACAACTCCGCGATGGACGGCTTTGCCTTCGATGGCGCCGTCCTGCGCGACGATGCGCCCATCGATGCATCGATCGAGCTGCGCGTGGTGGGAACCGCGCTGGCCGGCGCCGCGTGGCGCGGCTCCGTGGGTGCAGGCGATGCGGTCCGGATCATGACGGGCGCGGTCATGCCCGAAGGGCTCGACACCGTGATCCCGCAGGAGTTCTGCAAGGTCGACGGCGACTGCGTGAGCTTTCCTGCCAAGGTGCTCCGCCGGGGCGACAACCGCCGCTTCGCGGGCGAAGACCTGATGCAGGGCCAACCTGCCCTGAAACGTGGCGAGCACCTCTCGCCCGCAGCCCTGGGCATGATCGCGAGCCTCGGCCTGCCTTCGGTTTCCGTGCTGCGGCGCCTGCGCGTGGCCTACTTTTCGACCGGCGACGAAATCCTGAGCCTGGGCGAACCGCCGCGCGAAGGCGCTGTGTACGACAGCAACCGCTACACAGTGTTCGGCCTGCTCACGCGACTCGGTTGCGAAGTCATCGACCTGGGCCTGGTGCGCGACGACCCGGCCACCCTCGCCGCCACGCTGCAACGCGCCGCCAGCGAGGCGGATGCCATCATCACCAGCGGTGGCGTGAGCGTCGGTGCCGCCGACCACACGCGCGCGGTGATGCAACAGCTTGGAGACATGGCGTTCTGGCGGGTTGCCATGCGCCCCGGACGGCCGATGGCCGTCGGCCTGATTCCGCGCGACCAGGCCATTTCATCGCAGCCGGGCGCCGCCGTGCTGTTCGGGCTGCCCGGCAATCCGGTGGCCGTGATGGTCACTTTTCTTGCGTTCGTGCGGCCTGCGTTGCTGCGCATGATGGGCTGCCACGACATTGCCGCCGCGCCTCGGCCGCTGCTGCGTGCACGCAGCGCAGGTGCCATCCGCAAGAAGCCCGGCCGCACCGAATACCAGCGCGGCTTCGTCACGGCCGTGGCCGGCGCATTGCCCGAGGTTCGCATTGCGGGCAACCAGGGTTCGGGTGTGCTGAGTTCGATGGTCGAGGCCAACGGGCTCGTGGTGCTGCACCACGATCAGGGCAGCGTTGGCGCGGGCGATGAAGTCGACGTGATGATGCTCGAGGATTAGATCCGGCCGAGGGCCTTGTCCACGCCCTTGTTGGCAAGCATGTCGGCGCGCTCGTTGCCGGGGTCGCCCGAATGGCCCTTGACCCAGCGCCATTCGATGACGTGGCCGCCCTCCGCCACCAGCTTGTCGAGCTTTTGCCAGAGTTCCACGTTCTTTACCGGCTGCTTGGTGGAGGTACGCCAGCCCTTGGCTTTCCAGCCGCGGATCCACTCGGTGATGCCCATGCGCACGTACTGGCTGTCGAGATAGAGAATGACCTTGCATGGCCGCTTGAGGGCGGCCAGGCCCTCGATCACGGCCGTGAGTTCCATGCGGTTGTTGGTGGTGTTGAGTTCGCCGCCGAACAGTTCCTTTTCAGTGGCGCCCGACTTGAGCCATGCGCCCCAGCCACCGGGGCCCGGGTTGCCTTTGCACGCACCATCGGTGTAGATCACGACTTCGTTCAAAACTTTCTTTTCCTTCTTCTTTCAATCGATCATTGATTCAATCATTCGGCGTGATCAGCCTTGTGCACCTTGCCTGCCAGGGGCACCGGCGCTGTGGCGCGGGCTGCGGCGGCGCGGCGCCATTCGGCCCCCAACAGGCGCATGCCGCGCACCCGCTTGACGGCCACCAGGAAGTACACGGCGCCAAAAATGGGCCACCAGCGCTCGCCGGCCGTGTCCATCCAGCGGCAGCGCTCCAGCCATGCCTCGCTGCGCACCGCGGGCCGGTAAACGCCAAAACGCCCGGACTCCACCTCGAAGCTCAAGAGCCGCAGCCAGTCGCGAATGCGCCAGTAGCCGATGAACTCGCCGCCCTCGGGCAAGAAGAGTTCGCCCACGCCAAGCTTACGGTACAGGTGCGCGCGGCGCTGCCGCATGCCCCACAGGCTGGCCGGGTTCAGCCCGCAGATCACCACGCGGCCTTCGGGCACCAGCACCCGCTCCACTTCACGCAAGGTGGCGTGGGGGTCGGGGCTCAGCTCCAGTGCATGCGGCAGCACCACCAGGTCCAGGCTGTTGGCCGCGAACGGCAGCGCCGCAAAGTCGGTGAACAGCGCGGCCCTGCCGGGTTGCTGCAAGGGGTCGCTCAAGGCCAGCCAGCGGTGCGGCATGCGGTTGGCGCGCAGCCCCTCGATCTCGGCTGCGCCCAGTTGCAGCGCGTGATAGCCGAAGACATCCGCCACGGCTTCGTCGAACTGGGCCTGCTCCCACGCCAGGAGGTAGCGGCCGGGGGGGGTCGCGAACCAATCCTGCAAACCTATAATTTGACCGCTCATGACCCTTGTTCCGCTGCCCGCCTTCGCTGACAACTACATCTGGATGCTGCAGGACGGGTCCAACGCGATCGTGGTGGACCCGGGCGACGCTCAACCGGTATTCAACGCATTGACGCGCGACAAGCTGCAGCTCGCCGCGATTCTAGTCACGCACCACCACCCCGATCACACCGGCGGCGTGGCCGCGCTCCATGCGGCAACCGGCGCGCCGGTCTTCGGCCCCGCGCGCGAGCGCATTCCGGAACCCTTCACCCCGCTTTCGCATGGCGACAGCGCCGAAGTGCTCGGGCTGCGCTTCCAGGTCATCGACGTGCCGGGCCACACGGCCGGCCACATCGCCTACTTCTTGCCGGCACACCAGGGCCAGGCGCCGCTGCTGTTTTGCGGCGACACGCTGTTCTCGGGCGGCTGCGGCCGCCTGTTCGAAGGCACGCCGGCGCAAATGCTCGCCTCGCTCGATGCGCTTGCAGCGCTGCCCGGCGACTCCCGCGTGTGTTGTGCGCACGAATACACACTTGCTAACCTGCGTTTTGCCCAAGCGGTGGAACCCGGCAATGCCGATCTGACTCAGTACACCGCGCATTGCGAAAGCCTGCGCGCGCAGGGGCAGCCCACGCTGCCTTCGCAACTGGCCACCGAACGCCGAATCAACCCCTTTCTTCGCAGCCGCGAAGCCACTGTCCTTAGAGCGGTGCGCGAGCACGCCGAGCTTTCCGCCAATGCGGGCGAAGCCGATGTGTTTGCCGCACTGCGCCAATGGAAAAACGACTTCCGATGAAATTTATCGCTGCCGCCTGCCTTGCAGGCTCACTGTTGCTCGCGGGCTGCGCGGGCACCACCACGGCCCCCTCTTCGTCCGGCACTTCCGCCCCATCCACCGCCACCACGGGCGGCACCGCTTCCAAGGTGGCCGGCAGCGCGGCGCCTGTGTACCCGGGCGGCCCTCTCACTCCCATCACCAGCAGCGAAGCGCATTCGCAAAGCGTTGTCACGCTGGCACCGCCCGCCGACATGTGGGACCGCATCCGCCGCGGCTTCAAGATGCCCAACCTCGAGAGCGACCTCGTGCGCGACCGAGAGCAGTGGTATGCCAGCCGACCCGACTACATCCAGCGCATGACCGAGCGCTCGAACAAGTACATGTTCCACATCGTCGAGGAACTCGAGCGGCGCAACATGCCCACCGAACTCGCGCTGCTGCCGTACATCGAAAGCGCATTCAACCCGCAGGCCATTTCCAGCGCGCGCGCGGCGGGCATGTGGCAGTTCATGCCGGCCACCGGCACCGACTTCGACCTGAAGCAGAACATCTTCCGCGACGACCGCCGCGACGTGGTGGCATCGACCCGCGCCGCGCTGGACTACCTGCAAAAGCTCTACCGCATGTTCGGTGACTGGCAGCTTGCGCTGGCCGCGTACAACTGGGGTGAAGGCAGCGTGAGCCGCGCCATTGCCAAGAACCAGCGCCTGGGCCTGCCCACCACCTACAGCGATCTTTCCATGCCGGCCGAAACGCGGCTCTACGTGCCCAAGCTGCAGGCCGTGAAGAACATCGTTGCGAACCCGCAGGCGTTCAACACCGAACTGCCGCTGATCGCCAACCACCCGTACTTCCAGACCGTGACGCTCACGCGCGACCTCGACGTCGAGCTGGCGGCCAAGCTGGCCGACGTTCGGCTCGAAGACTTTCGCGCACTGAACCCCGCCGCGCACAAGCCGGTGCTGCTTGCGGCCGGAACGCAGCAGATCCTGCTACCCTGGGACAACGCGGCCGTGTTCCAGCGCAACTTCGACGCCTACTCGCAAGGCCAGTACGCCAGCTGGACGGCATGGGTGGTTCCCAACACCATGACGGTGGCCGATGCCGCCCAGCGCTCGGGCATGAGCGAGGCCGACTTGCGTGCGCTCAACAGCATTCCGCCGCGCATGCTCATCAAGGCCGGCTCCACGCTCATCGTGCCGCGCGGCGCCCGCGTGAAAGAAGACGTGACGGCCGTGGTCGCGGACAGCGGGCACCTGAGCTTCCAGCCCGAGATCGTCAACCGCCGCACCACCATCAAGGCCGGGCGCAACGACAGCGTGGCCAGCATTGCGCGCCGCTACAAGCTCGCGCCCTCCAACGTGGCCGAGTGGAACGACGTCAAGCCCAACCACGCTTTCAAGCGCGGCTACAGCGTGGTCGTGTACCTGCCGGTTCGTGCCGCACCCGCGGCTCGCGTCGGATCGGGGGCAGGACCGGCTCGCGGCCGCGCCACCGCAAGCGCCAAGCGCGGCGGCAGCGCGGTGAAGGCGACTGCCGCGCGCGGCAACAACGTGGCGAAGTCGAGCGGCAAGCAGCAGGTCGTGCGCGAAAAGCGCGGCGGCACGCCCGCAAAGAAGAAGCGCTGAACCCGGCTAGAGCTTTTCAGTCTCGCCGCTGCGCGGCTGCCACTTCATCAGGCGCTTCTCGATGAGCCCCACCAGCCCGTCGAGCAGCAGCGCAAAAGCAGTGAGCACCACGATGCCTGCAAACACGGTGTTGACGTCGAAAGTGCCTTCGGCCTGCAGTATCAGGTAGCCCACGCCGCGCGCCGAGCCCAGGTACTCCCCCACCACCGCGCCCACGAAGGCCAGGCCCACCGAGGTGTGCAGGCTAGAGAACACCCAGCTGGTGGCGCTGGGCAAATACACGGTGCGCAGCAGTTGCCGCTGATTGGCGCCCAGCATCTTGGCGTTGGCCAGCACCACGGGGCTGACCTCGCGCACACCCTGGTAGACGTTGAAGAACACGATGAAGAACACCAGCGTGACGGCCAGCGCCACCTTGCTCCAGATGCCCAGGCCGAACCACAGCGCGAAGATCGGCGCCAGGATCACGCGCGGCATCGAATTGGCGGCCTTGATGTAGGGATCGAGAATCAGGCTCGCCGTGGGCGCCAGCGCCAGCCAGAGCCCGCATGCGAGGCCAAGCACTGTGCCGATACCGAAGGCCAGCACTGTTTCAAGCAGCGTGGTGCCCAGGTGGCGGTAGATGTCCGCATTGCCTTTCAGCCCCTCGGGGAACAGCAGGTTCGGCGGCACTTCGAACGGCAGAAACCAGCTCCAGATGCGGCCGGCCACCTGAATGGGCTCGCCCAGAAAGAACGCGATCTGCTGGTTGCGCGATGCCACGTGCCAGGCCACCAGCAAGACCACGAGCAACACCAGCTGCCAGAAGCGCGCATTGCGTTCGTTCAGGCGCGGCATCATGCGGCCTTCCTCAATTGCTGCGCGTAGCCCTTGAGCACTTCGTCGCGCAGCACTTCCCAGATCTGCGTGTGCAGTTCGACAAAGCGCGGCTGCGTGCGCACCTCGGCCACGTCGCGCGGGCGGGCAAGGTCGATGACGAATTCGCCAATCGGGTGCGTGGCCGGCCCGGCCGACAGCACCACCACGCGGTCGCTCATCGCAATGGCCTCGTCGAGATCGTGCGTGATGAAGAGCACTGCCTTCTTCTTGGCACTCCACAGTTCAAGCACTTCGTTCTCCATCAGCTGCCGGGTCTGGATGTCGAGCGCGCTGAAGGGCTCGTCCATGAGGATGATGTCGGGGTCGAGCACCAGCGTTTGCGCCAATGCGACGCGCTTGCGCATGCCGCCCGACAGTTGATGCGGATAGCGGTCGCCGAAACCCGAAAGCCCCACGCGTGAAAGCCAGGCCTCGGCCTGCTCTCGCGCATCGGCATCCGAAACGCCCCGGTACTGCAGCCCCACCATCACGTTGGCAACCGCGCTGCGCCACGGCATCAGCGCCTCGGTCTGGAACATGTAGCCAGCCCGCGCGTTCACCCCGGCAAGCGTCTCGCCAAACACCTTCACCGTGCCCGACGAGGGCTCGAGCAGGCCCGCGCCCACGTTCAGCAACGTCGACTTGCCGCACCCCGTCGGCCCCACCACTGACACGAACTCCCCTGCCCTGACGCGCAGCGTGGTGTCTGCCACCGCTGTGTAGCGCTGGCCCGGATCGTCCTTCGAGTGAAAGGTGCAACTGATGGAGAGAAGTTCGAGTGCGTAGTCGGACATGTCTGGCTGCAAGAAAAAACCCGGCCGAAGCCGGGTCGCGAGGACGTCCGAAGGTCAGGCTTTGAACCTGTCCTTCGCGCGCCGGGCAAAATCGTTGGTGTAGGTCTTGGCAAGGTCGATCTTGTCGGCCTTCACTGCCGTGTCGAAGCTCGAGATGGCAGCGAGCGCCGTCTTCGGCCCTTCGGCCGGCACGAGGCCATCGGTGGCGATCGATTCGCGCACCTTGTCGAAAGACGCAAGGTACAGCGCACGGTCGCCGAGCAGATAGGTTTCGGGCACTGTCTTGATGATGTCGCCCGGCCCCGCCGTCTGCAGCCACTTGAGGCCGTGCACAATGGCATTGGCCAGCGCCTGGCAGGTGTTGGGGTTCTTCTGGATGAAGTCCATCGGCGCGTAGAGGCAGGCCGCGGGCATCGGGCCGCCGAACACCTGCTGCGTGCCCTTGAGCGTGCGCGTGTCGCTGATGATCTTCACGTCGCCCTTCTGCTCGAGCATGGTCATCACCGGGTCGGTGTTGCTGATGGCGTCGATCTGGCCCGAGCGAAGCGCTGTGAGCGCGCCGGCCGCCACGCCCACGCCGATGTAGCTCACGTCGCTGGCCTTCAGGCCGCCGCGCGAGAGCACGAGGTTGGCCACCATGTTGGTCGACGAGCCCGGCGCGGAGACGCCGATCTTCTTGCCCTTCAGGTCGGCAATGCCGGCGTAGCCCGCCATGTTCTTGGTCGACACGCCCACCGCGATTTGCGGCGCGCGGCCCTGCAGCACGAAGGCCTGGAAGAACTGGTTCTTTGCCTGCAGGTTGATGGTGTGCTCGTAGGCGCCGGAGCACACGTCGGCCGAACCACCCACCACGGCCTGCAGCGCGCGTGCACCGCCGGCAAAGTCTGAAATCTCGACCTCGAGGCCTTCGGCCTTGAAGTAGCCGAGCTGCTCGGAGATGGTGAGGGGCAGGTAGTAGAAGGCCGCCTTGCCGCCGACCGCGATGGAAATCTTCGTCTTCTCGAGCTTGGCTTGCGCAAAGACCCGCGGCAGCGCAACTGCTGCGGCAGCGACTGCGGAGGCGGTGATGAGGGTTCTGCGATGGAGCATGGAGCGGTCCTGCGGGCTCTTTGATTCTGGTGAACTGAATCGAGCTTAGGGGTGCGCCCACGTTGCCTGCATCGGGGTCATCCCGTGCGGGTTTTTACGTAAACATGAAGACCTCTACGAGGCCTTTCCGGATGGCCTGGTGCGCCTATCGCGCGACGAAAAGAATCGCGATGTTGACCAGGAATCCAATGGCCCACACTGCGCTGCGCACGCTGCCGATGCCCTTGATGTACACCGCGATGTAGATCACGCGCAAGACGACATATGCGGCCGCCAGCATGTCGAGCCTTGCCTGCGCGGCGCCGAGCTGGTGCGCAATGATCACCGCGCCGATGAAGAGCGGCAGCCCTTCGAAGCTGTTGGCCTGCGCACTGTTGGCGCGTGCGCGCCAGCCGCTCTGCTTTGCGGCCCACTCGCGCGGCTGAACGTTGTCGCGCGGCCCGAAGCTGCCGACCTTGGCAATCCATGCCGCCAGGTACGGCAGGCCGCAGGCAATGAACACGCACCAGTAGGCAATGGTGAGCAATGAAAGAGTCATACCGGTTGTGTGGCTATCTGCGGTCTACCAGCGCATGCGCGATGGTGCCGAGGTCGACGTATTCGAGTTCGCTGCCCGCCGGCACGCCGCGCGCAAGCCGTGTCACGTTCAGGCCGCGTTGCTTGAGTGCCTCGCCGATCACGTGCGCGGTGGCTTCGCCCTCTGCCGTGAAGTTGGTGGCCAGGATCACCTCGCTCACCGTGCCGTCGAGCGCGCGATCAAAAAGCTTCTGCAGGCCGATGTCCTTGGGCCCGATGCCGTCGAGCGGACTGAGTTTGCCCATCAGCACGAAGTAGTAGCCGCGGAACGCACCCGTGCGCTCGAGCGCAGCCTGGTCGGCGGGCGTTTCAACCACGCAGAGCTTGCTCGCGTCGCGGCGCGGGTCCAGGCACACGTTGCAGACCGGCGCCTCGGTGAAGGTGTTGCAGCGCTCGCAATGCCGCACGTTGCCGGCCGCCTGCTGCAAGGCGCGCGCGAGCAGCTGCGCACCCTCGCGGTCGTGCTGCAGCAAATGAAAAGCCATGCGCGAGGCCGACTTCACGCCGACACCGGGCAGCCGGCGCAACGCATCGACCAATGCGTCGAGCGAACTGGCGTCCGCCATCAACGGCTCAGAACGGCAGCTTCATGCCGGGCGGCAGGCCCGGCATGCCAGCCGTGAGCTTGCCCATCTTCTGCTCGCTGGTTTCCTCGGCCTTGCGCACGGCGGCATTGAAGGCGGCGGCCACCAGGTCTTCGAGCATGTCCTTGTCGTCGGCCAGGAGGCTCGGGTCGATGGTGATGCGCTTCACGTCGTGCTTGCAGGTCATCACGACCTTGACCAGGCCGGCACCCGATTCGCCTTCGACCTCGATGGTGGCCAACTCTTCCTGGGCCTTCTTGAGGTTGTCCTGCATTGCCTGCGCCTGCTTCATGAGGCCGGCCAGTTGTCCTTTGTTGAACATCGTTGGTCCTGATTGATTGGTTGGAAAAATGGGAAAGGATAAGAGACGGCGCTCAGGCGGGCTTGAGCGTTCCAGGCACGATCTTCGCATCGAATTCGCGCATCAGCATCTGCACCTCGGGGTCGTTGCGAATCGCCTCTTCGGCGATACGCTGGCGTTCGTCGGCCGCATGCTTGTTGCGGCGCGCGGGGCTGTCGACCACGCCGCCGATTTCAATGGCCAGCTTCACGCTGTGGCCCAGGGCCGCCAGCGCGTCGGCGAGCTTCTCGCGCGCCGAAGGCTGGTTGAGCAGTTCCCGCTCCACGCGCAGTATCCACTGGTCGACATCGCGCGCCACCAGTTGCGACTGCAGCGCAAGCTCGCGCGCCAGGGCGGTGATGCTCTCGGCCGCAATCATCTGCGTGACCGTGGCATGCCAGAAATCGCCATCTTCGCTGGGGGGAATGGGCGCGGCGGGGGCGCGCTGAGCGTCGGGCCGCGGCACGTCCCGCTGGCCCGGTGGCGGCTGCACGCGAATCGGCACCGCAAGCACCTTGGGGCGGTCTTCGCCGGGCGGCGCCTCTGCCGAAGGTTGCGGCCTCGGCGTCCCGCCCTGCCGCATCGGTTCGTTCACCACCGCAAGTCGCTGGCCCGCCGGGGCCGAGTTGGCTTGCGGAGGCACCGGTGCGGCAGCCGGAACGGGCGCTTCGGCTACCGGCGCAACCCGAGCAGGGGCCGCCGCGGGTGCCAAAGCCGCCCTGGGGGCGTCATTCAGAGTTTTTTTTTCCGTGGAGGCCGGTGAGGCCGATGCGGAGGTTGCGGCGCCCGAAGGCTTGAAGGCCAGCAGCCGCAGCAGCACCATCGTCAGCGCCGCGTACTCGTCGGGCGCCAGGCCCAGCTCGCCGCGGCCGTGCAGGCACAGGCTGTAGAGCAACTGGGTTTCGTCGGCCGGCATCAGCGACGCCAGGCGTGCCGTGTCGGCCGCATCCGGGTCGGTGGCCGAATCGGCCGATTCCGCGCGCGAAGGCACGGCCTGCAGCACGGCCATGGCCTGCAGCACGGCGGTCATTTCTTCCAGCGTGGACGCAGCCGACATGCCGTCGCGGCGCAGTGCCTCGGAGGTGTCGACCACCGTCTTGCCGTCGCCCTGCGCCAGCGCTTCGACGAGCTTGAAGACATGGCCGCGGTCGACGCTGCCGAGCATCTGGCGCACGCCGGTTTCGAGCAGCTCGCCGTTGCCGAAAGCAATCGCCTGGTCGGTGAGCGACAACGCATCGCGCATCGAGCCGCGCGCGGCGCGGGCCAGGAGCCGCAGCGCCTGCGGCTCGGCCGGTACCTGTTCCGTCTGCAGCACGCTCGTGAGGTGTTCGAGCACCGTTTCAGGCGCCATCGGCCGCAGGTTGAACTGCAGGCAGCGCGACAGCACCGTGACCGGCACCTTCTGCGGGTCGGTCGTTGCCAGCACGAACTTGAGGTATTCCGGCGGCTCCTCCAGCGTCTTCAGCATCGCGTTGAACGCGGTGTTGGTGAGCATGTGCACTTCGTCGATCATGAAGACCTTGAAGCGCCCCTGCACCGGCTTGTAGACCGCCTGCTCGAGCAGCGACTGCACCTCGTCCACCCCGCGATTCGAGGCCGCATCCAGCTCGGTGTAGTCGACGAAGCGGCCCGAATCGATGTCCTTGCAGGCCTGGCACACCCCGCAAGGCTTGGCCGTGATGCCGCCCTGCCCGTCCGGACCCTGGCAGTTGAGCGACTTGGCCAGGATGCGCGACACCGTGGTCTTGCCCACGCCCCGCGTGCCGGTAAAAAGATAGGCGTGATGCAGGCGCTGCGTGGTCAACGCATTCTCGAGCGCCTGCACCACGTGCCCCTGGCCGACCATCTCACCGAAGGTTTTCGGACGGAACTTGCGAGCGAGCACGAGATAAGACATTGGGGGCATTCTAAAAGGCGCAGCCCCCGTTCCCAGAGCTCCCCCGCAATCAAAAAAAGCCCTGCCTTCTCGCGGGATACCGCGGAACCGGCTTTGCCGGGCCGCTGGTATCGCCCCCAGCAGGGGGTGGGCGAAGCGACACGAAGTGCGCGAAGCCTGGGGGGTTACAATAAGTGCTGACGGGCCTCCCTGCATGGTGAAGTGGCCAACCGGGTCAGGTGGGGAACCAAGCAGCCCTAACTGCGTAGTCAGTGCCAGGGGTAAGGCTCGTCAACCTAACATCAAAAAACCGCAAGTTCTCAAGACAAGAACTTGCGCGCTGAAAGAGGGGCTCCAGGCCCCTCCCCACCCTCACGTGCTTCCCGCGCCAACGAGCATTTCGCACGGCCCGACGAAGCCATCGCTCCCTTCAAACCGGCGCAGCGCCTCCTCAATGGCATCCCAGGTGCTCGTGCGCTCGGTCTCGTCGAGACTAACCATCATCTGGTGCAGCGCACCAAAGGACTCGCGTTCGAAGCGCACGCATTCGGCCGCGCTCGCCAGCCGCACCGGCGACGGCACCCGTCGCACCTCGATGTCGTGCAAGCCGGCCTTGGCAAACGCGGCCTCGAGCGCGCCCTCGGCACCGAGCGAAAAGGGCCCGGGCTGACCCGGCAGCGGCGCGGGGAGCCGCGCGCGTTCGCGGATGATCTTCACGGGAATCGAGAAGAAGGCGTTGCGCTCGGGGGTCGAGTAGACGACGGCCGACACCCGCCCGCCCGGACGCAAGGCCCGCCGCATGCCGGCGAGCGCGCGCTGCTGGTCGGGAAAGTAGATCAGGCCCACCCGGCTGATCGCCGCGTCGAAGCTTCCGGCGGGCAGCGTGTCGAGCGCCTCGCCGTCGAGCTCGAGGGTTTCGAGGTTCGACAGCCCCGCGGCCTTGGCATCCGCAGCCGCGCGCTCGAGCAAAGCCGGCGCGATGTCGGTGGCGAGCACGCGGCCGCCGGGGCCTGCGCGCCGCGCGGCGCTGATGGACTGCTCGCCCGCGCCGGCTGCGACGTCGAGCACCCGGGACCCCGGTTCGATGCGCGCCAGATCGAACATCGTTTCCGTCGCATCGCCGAGCCAGCGGCCGACAAACGGTCCCCAGCGGTGCCAGGCCTCGGCGGCGGCCTGCCACTGAGCGCGGGTGGTGGTCTTGAAGGCGGCGGCATTGAATGCCGGCGCGGCTGTGGCGGTTTCCATGATGTGTCTCCATC
Source organism: Variovorax sp. DXTD-1 (assembly GCF_003984625.1). Lineage (GTDB taxonomy): Bacteria > Pseudomonadota > Gammaproteobacteria > Burkholderiales > Burkholderiaceae_C > Variovorax. The sequence goes on from NZ_RWKH01000004.1 coordinate 228,162, forward strand.
GAATGAGGGAGTCTCAAGAATGGCAGCGCGGCCCAAGCTTCGCCAGTCCAGAATTTGTACTGGCCTCGGCTCGCCTCAAGGACTAAATTGGCGCCATGATCGACTACGGCCAGTTTTGTACTGTGGCGCGCGGCGCCGAGGTGCTGTGCGAGCGCTGGACGCCGCTGGTCGTGCGCGAACTGCTGTGCGGCAGCACGCGCTTCAACGACATCCGGCGCGGCGTGCCGCGCATGTCGGGCTCGCTATTGGCACAGCGCCTGCGCAAGCTCGAGGAAGTAGGCGTCATCAAGCGAGTTCAGGGCGACGGCAGCACGGCCGAATACCACCTGACCGCAGCGGGCGAGGAGCTGCGTCCGATCGTGATGGCGCTGGGCCATTGGGGTGCGCGCTGGATCGGCAGCCGGCTCAAGCGCGACCAGCTGGACGCCGGCTTCCTGATGTGGGACGTTCGCCGCTTCGTGCGGATCGACGAGTGCCCGCGCGCACGCTGCATCGTGATCCACTTCCGCTTTACCGACGCAGCCGAGGGCGAACGGCGCTGGTGGCTGGTCGTCGACCGCGGCAGCGCCGACCTCTGCCGCGACAACCCCGGCGACGAACCGACGCTGATTGTCGAATCGACCGTACGGACGCTGACCGAGATCTGGACCGGCGACCTCGATGCCGAGGCTGCGTTGCGCGAGCGGCGCTTGCGCGTCATTGGCAGCGAATCCGATACGCGCGACCTGTGGCGCTGGCTGGGACGCAGCGTTTTTGCCGACACCCGGGACGCGGCGCGGCTCTGAGGCTTGCCGCGCCGCAGCCGGAAGAAACCGTCAGAGGCCCAGCCGCTTGATGGCTCCGCGCGCCGCAGCCGCGCCGCTGGCCATGGATGCCGTCAGCAGGTAACCGCCGGTCGGCGCCTCCCAGTCGAGCATTTCTCCCGCAACGAACACGCCGGGCAATGCGCTCGCCATAAGCCCTTCGTCGAGCGCATCGAAGCGCACTCCGCCCGCGGTGCTGATGGCTTCGTCGATGGGGCGTGCTGCGACCAGGCGCAGCGGCACGGCCTTGATGGTTGCTGCCAGTTGCGCAGGGTCTTGCATGGCCTCGCGGCTCAGCACTTCGTGCAGAACACCGGCCTTGATGCCTTCCAGGCCGAGCCGGCTCTTGAGGTGGCTGCTGAGCGAACGGGCGCCGCGCGGATGCGTGACGGCGGCCAGCACCTGCTCGGCGCTGCGGTCTGGCAGCAGATCGAGCAGCAGCGTGGCACTGCCGTGTGCGGCGATCTCGTCGCGCAGCAATGCCGATGCTGCGTAGATCAGGCTGCCCTCGATGCCGGTGGCAGTTGCAACGAACTCGCCTTTGCGTGCAAAGCGCCGGCCCTGGCTGTCGGTGAACGAAATGGCGACCGACTTGAAGGGCTGGCCTGCGAACCGGCTGGAGAAATGTTCGCTCCACCCTGCTCCATCGAAGCCGCAGTTGGCGGGCAGCAGCGATGCGACGTCGACGCCGCGCGCCTGGAGCCACGGCGCCCATGCGCCGTCGGAGCCCAGCCGCGCCCAACCGGCACCACCGAGCGCGAGCACCACCGCATCGGCCTTCACGGTGGCTTCGCCGGCCGGGGTGGCAAACCGCAGCGACGCCGCAGCGATCGGCGCATCGCCTTCGCCAAGCCAGCGATGGCGCATATGAAACTGCACGCCCGCCGCACGCAGCCGATGCAGCCACGCGCGCAGAAGCGGCGCGGCTTTCATGTCGGTCGGAAACACGCGGCCCGATGTGCCCACGAAGGTCTCGATGCCCAGGCCAGCCGCCCATTCGCGTACTTGATCCGGACCAAATTGCGTGAGCATGGGTTCGAGCTGCGTGCGGCGGTCGCCGAAGCGGCTCATGAAGATGTCGAAGGGCTCGGAGTGCGTGAGGTTCAGCCCGCCGCGGCCGGCCAGCAGGAACTTGCGGCCGACCGAGGGCATGGCGTCGTACACGTGCACCTGCACGCCGGACGCGCTCAAGACTTCAGCCGCCATGAGGCCGGCAGGTCCGCCGCCGATCACGGCGACGGTATGGGAAAGAGTCATTCGAGATTTACCAGTTCGCCCTGCCCGGTCAGGAACGCGGCGCGCACCGTGGCACCGGGGTAGGCATGTTGCATGGCGGCGCGGTAGCGCTGCATCTGTGCGATGAGTGCCTCGTCGCGCTCAGGGCGGGCGGCAGATTTGTAGTCGAGGATCCACCAGGCGCCGGTGATGCGCTCGCGCACCAGCCGATCGATGCGCAACGTTTCGCCTTCGTGCACCAGGGTGACTTCATTGCCGTGCCAGTCGATCATGCGCTCATTCCACGCCCATGCCCCGGCGCCGCCGCGAATGCGCTCGGCGAGCGCCGCGGCGCCGCGTGCCTGCTGCGCGTCGAGCAAGAACTCGCGCGCGGCGGCGCGCACGTGCGCAGCCGGCAACGGCTCGCCGGGCTCGGCCCATTCGAGCAGACGGTGCATCGCCTGGCCGAACGCGGCAGCGCGCGCATCGACCGTGGCGTCAGCCGCTTTCTTGATAGCCACGGGTTCCTTGACCGCTGGCGCGAGCACCGGCATCTGCTTCATGGGAAAGCTGCCTGTGCCGGAAGCCACCGGCAACACGATCAGCGGCTCGTCGGCTTCGGCGGGTTCGCACATCGATTCGAGCCGCGTCCACCAGCTGCCCTCGTTGGCGCGGGCCGGCTGCACCGACGACAGCACAAGGCGCTCACGCGCCCGGGTGGTCGCCACATAAAGACCGTTGAGCTCCTCACGGTGGCGTGCGCGCTGTTCTTCTTCGAGCAATGTGGTGGCGCAGCCCGGCGGCGTTTTCTCGCTTGCCAGGAACACGAAGCGAGTGGGCGCGCTGTCGCTGCCCTTCCATTCGACCAGCACACCCATGGTCTGGGCGCGCGGCGGCGGCGCGTCGCAGTCGAGCATGAGCACGGTGTCGGCCTCGAGGCCCTTGGCGCCGTGCACGGTAAGAAGCTGCACCGCATCTGGCACCGCGACGGACGGTGCCCTGACGCCCCCGGCACGCAATGCGCGCACCAGCGCGTAAGGCGTGGCGTAGCGAGCGCCTTCGATCTCGAGCGATGCCGCCAGCAGCCCGCGCAGATTGGCCAAGGCACTCTGTCGCATGGCCGAGGGCATGGCGGCGCCGAACCTGGCGAGCACATCGCCATCGTGAAATATCGCATCGAGCGCATCGTGCGGTGGCAACGCAGCAAGCCAGCGCCGCCACTGCTTGAGCTTGGCGCCCGCCTCGACCAGTTCCGGCGGTAGGCCTTCGCCCTTTTGAGTCAACGCGAACCAGCTCGACGAAGGTTGCTCGCGCTGGCGCAGCGCCAACTGCACCAGCGCGTCGTCGCCGATGCCGAACAGCGGCGACTTGAGCGCGCGTGCCAGGGAGAGGTCGTGCGCAGGCGACACCAGCGCATCGATGAGCGCGACCACGTCCTGCACTTCCGGCGCATCGTGCAGTTCGTTCTTCTCGGGCTGCTGCACGGGAATGTGGCGCTCGCGTAGCGCGTCTTGCATGGCGGACAGGCGGTTGCGCCGACGCGCCAGCACCATGATCTGCCGCGGCGGCGTACCGTCGGCAATGCGTTGCGCCACCCAGCGCGCGGCCTGCTCGCATTCCTTTTGCAGCAACTGCTCTTCAGGCAAAACGCGCGGCGTAACGAGGCTGTCGCGCCAATGCAGCATGCCATCGTCGGCAGGTGCTGCTGCGGCCGTGCTGACCGCATCGCGGTCGATGGGCGGGAGCTTGAGCAGTTCGCCCTCGTCGCTCCGCTCGGTGGTGTGTGCACGGTAGCCGTCGAATTCTCCCGCCTCTTGCGCGGCCAGCATCGCCTGGTTGACAAGACCGACCACCGCACGCGCGTTGCGGTGGGTGTGGTCGCAGTTGAGCAGTTCGCCGCCCAAGCCTTCGCGCACGAACTTCTTGGCAGCGATGAACACCTGCGGCTCGGCACGGCGAAAGCGGTAGATGCTCTGCTTCGGGTCGCCCACAATGAAGACGCGCGGTGCCTTGCCGCCCGCGCCGGTGTAGGCGCTGAGCCACCCGTAGAGCGCCTGCCACTGCAGCGGGTTGGTGTCCTGGAACTCGTCGATCAGCAGATGGGCAATACGCGCATCGAGCCGCTCCTGCACCCAGCCCGACAGCGCCGACTGGCCGAGCAGCAATTGCGCGGCCTGCTCGACGTCGTTCATGTCGACCCATCCGTGCGCGCGCTTCACTTCGGCAAAGGAGGAGACGAGGATGCGCGTGAGGCGCGTCATGCGCTGCTGGTAGAGCCACGCCGCGTGCTGGGCCTGCGCCATGCACAGGGTCTGGAGCTCGGCTTCGGCTTCTTGCGCGGCGGGGTATTTCTGCAGGTTCTTGGTGAGCCGGTCTTCCGTCACGACGAAGAAGTTCTTGCGCAGGTGCGGCAGGGCGGCGGCGCGCGATTCCCGCGGCGGCTCGCCGGTGCCGAACACGTCGATGATCGCCTCGGCGGCTTTCTGCGGTGTCTTGTTGGCCTCGCGGCCGAGCGCGGCGGCGCGATCGAGCCAGCGGCGCCTGACAAGGTCTCCGCTCAAGGCATCGGTCGGCTCGTCCAAGCCTTCGAGCGAAGGATGCATGGCGCTGAAGTGCTGCACCGCCGACGCGGGATCGGACAGCGCAAACTCGACGCGCCGGGTGAGCGCTTCGCCCAGCGCCTTGGCGGTCTGCGAGCGGCCGTAGGTGGCCACGATGGCGTAGTAGTCGGCCAGCGCCTCCTTGTCGGCCGTCACCGCCTCGAAGAAGGGGCGCCAGGTGCGCGCGCGCGCCTCGGCATCGTCCTCGAGCAATTCGTAGTTCGCTGGCAGGCCGAGTTCGCGCAATACCGCCAGCGGCGCGTTGCGCAACAGCCCTGCAAACCAGGCGTGGAAGGTACGAAACTGCACCGGCCGGCCGCCTTCGAGCAAGCGTCTGTAGAGGCCTTTCAGGCGCGGCACGGCGGCAAGCGCGGCCGCGGGATCGACACCGCGCATCACCAGTTCGCGCACCAGTTCTTCGGGGCTGCGCTCGGCGAACTGCTCCAGCCATTGGTCGAGCCGCTCGCGCATCTCGCCGGCGGCCTTCTTGGTGAAGGTGATCGCCAGGATTTCATGCGGCTCGCAGGCGGATTCGCCCTCTTCGAGCAGCGCGCGCAAGATGCGGGACACCAGCATCCAGGTCTTGCCTGCGCCGGCGCAGGCTTCGACCGCAACGGAGCGGCGCGGATCGCAGGCGACGGTGTAGAAGGCCTCGCGCGTGACGTGCCGGCCGTTGTGCTCGTAGGCGGCGCCGTTCATTGGGCAGGCCCTCCAGCCACAGCGTCAGTCGAAGGCGGAGGTTGTTCGATTTCCCAGAAGTCTTTTCTGCAAAGCCCCCGTGCGGCGCAGTAGTCGCAGATGGCGCCCTCCCCTAGCGGCGGAAGCGCCGCACCCTCGGCGATGCGCGTGAAATCGTCGAGGATGCCCGCGACCAGCGCATCGCGCGCCTCCACCACCACGGGCTGCTCGACGGTCTGCGTGCCGGACGACTTCTCGCCGACATTCACGTAGGCGGCGCGCAGCGTGTCGTCGGCCACCAGCGCGGCGTAGAAGGCAAGCTGCGTGTCCTCGGTCGGGTCTTTCACACGCTCCTTGGTGACCGCGGCCGATTCAGTCTTGTAGTCGATCACGAACGCTTGGCCGTCGGGCATGCGGTCGATGCGGTCCAGCCGACCGACCAGTTGCAGGTTGCCCAGCGGCTGCTCCATCCACGGTTCCGATTCGGCGAAGACCGCGCCGCTTGCCTCATGGCCGGCAAGCCACTGCAGGTAACCGTCGCGCACCGCCGGCCAAGCCGCGGCGAACGGCAGGAACTCGGCGTCGGACAGCGCGAACTCGTGCGTGGCGCGCTCGGCCGCGGCGGTGATGTACGCCACGCGTTCCGCCGTGTCGTCGGTGGGGGTTTCCTTCAGCGTCTCATGAAAGTGGCCCAGCACGGCATGCAGCCAATTGCCGAAGTCGCGCTTGTCGACCTCGGCATCGAGTTCGTCGGCACTGCGAAGGCCCAACTGCCGCAGCGCGAAGAAGCGGTAGGGGCAGCGGCGCAGATCCTCGTAGACGGTGGTCGAAATGTTCCGCAGCGGCAAAAGCGCTCCAGAGGGCGTCGGGTACAAGGTCGGCTGCAGCGCGACCTCGCGCGACGTGCGTGGGTCGGCCGCCATTTGCAACGCATGGTCGAGCTGCAGCGACTGCACCAGCAGGCTCGGCCGCACGGGTTCACCGCTGGCATCGGATTGGCGCCACAGCAGTTCGCAGCAAGGGTTGCACAAGGCTGCGGCCCAGGCCGAACGTTGCGCGGCCTCGAGCGTTTCGCGCGCGGGCAGGCCGAGCTCTGCGCGCTGGGCGGCGCTCCAGTTGCCGGGCGGCTCGGGCGAGGCAGGCAGGCGCCGGTCGTCGCAGCCGGGAATGACCACGGCGCCGAACGCGCGGCCCAGCAGTTGATGCAGCGGCAGCACCACCACTTGCGGCGCTTCGCCGCCAGCCGGCGGCACAAAGCTGGCGTCTTCGAGCACGTCGCGCACCCAGGCGGTGAATTCGGCCAGCGTGTGGCGTCCGCCGGGAAATTCGTCGTCATTGCCGTGCGCGCCGGCATCGAGCCACAGGGCACCGATCACCTTGCCACCCGCCATGTCGGCGGCGAGCGGCTCCCACTGCCCGCCGGCTTCGAGCAGCTCGCGCAAGGCGCGAAGCCAGTCCGCGAGCGGCCTGGAACGGGCCAAGGCCATGCGGCGGCCTTCCACGGCTTCGGTGAAAGGCAGCAATGCGATGTCTTGCGGCTTTTCGCTGCGCGCGGCCTGCCCGCACCAGGCCGACCACTCGCGCACGCCTTCGCGCCGCAGCCGCGCCTCGAGCGCCTGAACGGCGAGCGCGTCGCCATCGGCGCTGCTCTTGAGCCATTCGAGCACCTGGTCGCTGCCGGCGTCGTGCGCGCAGGCGCGCAGCGCGCTCATCACGGTGGCGGCGGCGCGCGTGGTGGAAAGCTTCCAGCCGGTTTCGTCGTGCGCCGTGATGCCGTGCGCCTGGAGCTGCGCGCCAATGCGCCGCGTGAGCGCACGATCTGTGGTGATGAGCGCAACCGGCGCGCGGCCCTCAGCCAAGTGCCGCAGCACGCAGGCGGCGGCCAGTTCCGCCTCGTCCTCCGGGTCGTCGGCGACATGCGCGTTCGCCGCGGCAGCTGGCGGGCTGGTGGGCACCAGCGAGAGATGAATCGCGCGATCGCCCCACAAATTGCACAGCGTCTGCGTGAGCGGATCGGTCTGGAAGCCTTCGAGCACGATGAGCGCATCGACCTGCTTACGCACGTTCTCGCGCAGCAGCACATCGGTGGCATGGCCCGAGTTGGCAGCCCAGGCCACCGCAACGCGGATCAGCGCGCTTTCGATGCGGAACCACTCCGATTCGCTGCCCGCTTCGGCCACGTGGGCCGCCTTCTGCGCCCATTCGCTGCCGCGCTCTTGCGGCAACGCCGCGGCCGCCAGCGGAGCCAACTGGTAGGCCAGCTCGACCACCCGCCCGGCCAGCGCAAAGCGTTCGGCGGCAAAGCCGGCCTGGGACAGCAGCGCCTGGGCCGTGACCAGGTCGCGCGCCATGTCGAATGCAATGTCGTAGCCCGTGGGCAAGAAACCGCCCGAGCTGCGCGCCCAGTTGCGCGTGGTCTCGAACCGCGGCACGAAGCCCGCGCTGCCGCAGCGCCCCCACATGCCGCGCGCGACTCCCATGAGCTGCGCATAGGGCACCAGCACCACGGTGCGCGCCGGGTGCAGCTGGCGCTGCGCGATGGCGGCGGCAATGCGGGCGACCACGCCGTCGGCGGGGTCGCACCACAGGGCCTGGACGGGGTGGCCTTCGTTCATGTTCTATCGAGGGGTTGGGGGGGTGGAGGCGCGACGCGCAAGGGGATTTTGCTATCGGCCCCATAGCGTTCCCGCACGGCACCCCACCCCTTGGTTTCTGTCACAATGACCAGCACTTTAGCTGCACCGAAACTCTCCGCGCACAAGGACACATCACATGGCCAGCGACCTGATCAAACACATCTCCGATTCTTCCTTCGAAGCCGACGTGCTCAAGTCCAGCCAGCCCGTGCTGGTCGACTACTGGGCCGAATGGTGCGGCCCCTGCAAGATGATCGCACCCATCCTGGATGAAGTGTCGACCGCCTACGAAGGCAAGCTGCAGATCGCCAAGCTCAACGTGGACGAAAACCGCGACATCCCGGCCAAGTTCGGCATCCGCGGCATCCCCACGCTCATGCTGTTCAAGGACGGCCAGCTGGCCGCCACCAAGGTCGGCGCCATGAGCAAGGCGCAACTCACGGCCTTCATCGACCAGCAGCTCGCCTGAGACATTTCAACCGGCCAGCGCGCAATGCGTTGGCCGGACGATTTTTCCTGTCATAATCTCCCACAGATCACCGGCCCTTTCAGGCAACCGGTTCGAGTTCCCCGGTTAGTGAAGCAGTTCTCGCTTCACATTCAACCTCCCCCCGTTTTCCGATCGATTACCCCGCGAGGGGTCATTCCATGCACTTAAACGAACTCAAGGCACTCCACGTGTCTGAAGTCCTCAAGCAGGCTGAAGCGCTTGAGATCGAAAACGTCGGCCGCATGCGCAAGCAAGAGCTGATGTTCGCGATCATCAAGAAGCGCGCCAAGGCCGGCGAGCAGGTCTTCGCCGACGGCGTGCTCGAAATCCTGCCCGACGGCTTCGGCTTTCTGCGCAGCCCGGACACCAGCTTCACGGCCAGCACCGACGACATCTACATCTCGCCGAGCCAGGTGCGCCGCTTCAACCTGCACACCGGCGACATGATCGAAGGCGAAGTGCGCACGCCCAAGGACGGCGAGCGCTACTTCGCGCTGACCAAGCTCGACAAGGTCAACGACGGTCCGCCCGAGCAGAACAAGCACAAGGTGATGTTCGAGAACCTGACGCCGCTGTTCCCCAAGGAGCAGATGAAGCTCGAGCGCGACGGCATCAAGAGCGACGAGAACATCACGGGCCGGATCATCGACATCATCGCCCCCATCGGCAAAGGCCAGCGCGCCCTGCTGGTGGCACCGCCCAAGAGCGGCAAGACGGTGATGATGCAGCACATCGCCCACGCCATCAGCGCCAACTACCCCGAAGTGCACATGATGGTGCTGCTGGTGGACGAGCGGCCTGAAGAAGTGACCGAAATGCAGCGCACCGTGAAGGGCGAGGTCATTGCCTCGACCTTCGACGAACCCGCAGCGCGCCACGTGCACGTGGCCGAAATGGTGATCGAGCGCGCCAAGCGCCTGGTCGAGCTCAAGAAGGACGTGGTGATCTTGCTCGACTCGATCACCCGCCTTGCCCGCGCCTACAACAACGTCGTGCCCTCGTCGGGCAAGGTGCTGACCGGCGGTGTCGACTCCAACGCGCTGCAGCGCCCCAAGCGCTTCCTGGGCGCGGCGCGCAACGTGGAAGAAGGCGGCTCGCTCACCATCATCGGCACCGCGCTGATCGACACCGGCAGCCGCATGGACGAAGTGATCTTCGAAGAGTTCAAGGGCACCGGCAACTCTGAAATCCACCTGGACCGCCGCCTGTACGAAAAGCGCGTGTTCCCGTCGATCCAGCTCAATCGCAGCGGCACGCGCCGCGAAGAACTGCTGCTGGCTCCCGAGATCCTGCAGAAGACCCGCATCCTGCGCCAGCTCATGTACAACATGGACGAGATCGAGTCGATGGAGCTGATGCTCAAGAACATGAAGGCGACGAAAACGAATGTCGAATTTTTCGACATGATGCGTCGCGGCGGCTGAGCACCACGCTCTGCTGCAAAAGCGCGCTGGCCCTCGCGGTCAGCGCGCTTTTTTCATGGGCGTTCGACGATGCGGATCGCCCTCCCCTCGGCCGCGCTCTGCTGGCCGATATCGAGCAGTTCCATCAGCGCGACGGCCTGATCCGGAGGCACCGGATTCGGACCATTGCCAAGGATCGCATCGCGCACCGCAGCGTAGTAGTCGACATAGTTGCCGGCCCGCGTGGGCCAGATGCGGCGCTGCGGCTCGCCGCCGTCGCTGCCGGGCACCACGAGTTCGCCGTCTTGCGGGTCTGCGCCCCACCCCGCCATGGGCGGCCGCTGTCCGGCACGCAGCGCGTCTTCCTGCGGGTCGACGCCATGCTTGATGTAGCTGCCGCGCGTGCCGTGGACGATGTAGCGCGGCGCCGCATGGGCCGCGAGCGTCGTCGCATGGAGCACCACGCGCAGCGGGGCATGCGGGCCGCTTTCGTAGCGCAGCACGGCATGAAAGTAGTCTTCGACCTGCGCGCCGTCGCGCAGCGCCGCGGTGTCGAGCTGCAGCGAGTCGGGCTTTCCGAACAGCTGGACGGCCTGGTCGACCAAGTGCGCGCCCAAGTCGACCCACAGGCCAGCGCCGGGCACCTTCTGCTCGCGCCAGCGGTCCCGAACCTCGGGGCGAAAGCGGTCGAAATGCGATTCCAGGTACACCGGGCGGCCGAGTTCGCCGCTGGCCAGCACGTCCTTGAGCGTGAGGTAGTCGGCGTCGAAGCGCCGGTTCTGGTAAACCGCCAGCACGCGGTTGTTGCGCCGAGCCAACAGTTCCAGATCCCGCGCTTCGGCCACGTCGAGCGTGAAAGGCTTGTCCACCACCACGTGCTTGCCGGCTTCCAGCGCCGCCTTGGCAACCGGATAATGCAGCGCGTTGGGGGTGGCGACCACCACCAGGTCGATGTCCGGGCGGGCCACGAGCGCCTCCACATCGGGCACCACGGCTGCATTCGGCCAGTCGGCATTGACTTTTTGCGGCTGCGAGCTGGCCACGGCCGCCAACTCGAGCCCCGGCACGGCCGAAAGCACGGGCGCATGGAAGGTCTGGCCGGCAAAGCCGTAGCCGACGAGGCCGGCGCGCAAGGTTCTGGAGGTCATCTACGGAGGCCTTTCGCTCGAAACGGCCAGTATGCGATAATCGGCGGCTCCGCGAAAAGTGCGGCTGGGCGTTTTGCCCGGCGCTTCCCCAAGGAACAGCTTGCCTCCTGCCGGCACGCTTGTGGCTCTCGCATCGACCCCAAAGGAAACACCATGGCAAAAGAAGGCATTCACCCGAATTACCGCGAAGTTCTGTTCGTCGACATGTCGAACGGCTTCAAGTTCGTGACCCGTTCGTGCGCGAACACCAAGGAAATGGGCAAGACCGACGACGGCCGCGAACTGCCGCTGTTCAAGCTGGACACCACGAGCGAATCGCACCCGTTCTACACCGGCACGCAAAAGTCGGTCGACAACATGGGTGGTCGCGTCGAGAAGTTCCGCAACCGCTTCGGCAAGACGACCGGCGCTGCTTCCAAGTAAAGCACGCGCTTTCGCACTGAGGGCAGCCCGGTTTACCGCGCTGCCCTTTTTCTTTCCCAAAACCGCCGTTCGCTCATCTTTGTGAATCAACCCACTCCTGCGATCGTTGCCCAGAGCGCCGTGCGCCGGTTGCCGCGCATCGCGTTGCTGTTGCTATGCGCCGCCTACCTCCTGCCGGGCCTCGTGGGACGCGGCCCCTGGAAGAGCGCAGACATCACGTCGTTCGGCTACATGGCCGAACTGGCGCGCACCACCGAAGGCATTGCGCGCTGGTTCGATCCCATGCTGCTGGGCCTGCGGCCTGAAACGCCGGCGCTCATTCCGTACTGGATCGGCGCCTGGGCCATCAAGATCGCGCCCTCGTGGCTGCACCCCGACCTGGCCGTGCGCATCGTCTTTGCGCTGATGCTCTGGGGCACGTTCACTGCTACTTGGTACGCGGTTTACTACCTCGCCCGCACCTCGAGGGCCCAGCCGGTGGCTTTTGCCTTCGGCGGAGAAGCACGCCCCACCGACTACGCACGCGCCATCGCCGACGGCGGCTTGCTGGCGCTCATCGCCTGCCTGGGCCTGGCCCAGCTCGGCCACGAAACCACGCCGGCGCTGGCGCAGCTGTACTTCGCTTCGCATCTCTTCTACGGCGTGGCTGCGCTGCCGTATCGCCGAGTCGGCCCCGTCATCGCGCTGATCGTCGGCACGGTCGGAATGACGCTGAGCGGCGGCCCGACGGTCGGGCTCGCGCTGGCAATCGGTAGTGCGCTCTTCATGGCCTACGAGCGGCGCACCGCCCGCAAGGCCGACGCCACGACGGACGAAGGTCCCGTCTACACCCGGGGCGCGCTCGCGACGATGATCGCAGTCGCGCTCGTGGCCGCGGCGCTGGCCGTGGGCCTCGGGTTGCTCGAATGGAAAATCCAGCTGCCGGGCAGGCACCCGAGCAGCACCTCCGTGCTGGGCGACGTGCGCAGCCAGGCCAAGCTGCTGGTGTGGTTCACCTGGCCGGTGTGGCCCCTCGCCATCTGGACGCTCTGGCGCTGGCGCCGGCAGCTCACCGCACGCCACGTGGCCCTGCCCTTCTGGTTTGCGCTGGTGCCGCTGGCCGCCACCTGGACCACCGACTATTCCGACCGTTCGCTGCTGCTGGCGCTACCCGCATTCGCCACGCTGGCGGCCTTCGCGCTGCCGACCTTCCGGCGCAGCGTGGCGGCGCTGATCGACTGGTTCAACGTGCTGTTCTTCAGCGGCCTGGCCGTGCTGGGCTGGGTCTACTGGATTGCCATGCAGACCGGCGTGCCGCCCAAGCCGGCCGCCAGCGTGGCACGCCTGGTGCCAGGCTTCGTGCCGGAGTTCTCGGCTGTTCCGTTCGTCCTGGCGCTGGCCGCAACCATCGCCTGGTGCTGGGTGGTGCGCTGGCGCACCGGGCGGCACCAGGCCGCGCTCTGGAAAACGCTGGTGCTCCCTGCCGGCGGCACCGCGCTGTGCTGGATGCTGCTGATGACGCTCTGGCTGCCTTCCATCGACTACGCGCGCAGCTACGTTCCGCAAGTGCGCGCGGTGGCCGAACGCGTCGGGCAGCCGAGCTGCGTTGCCGAACTGGCGCTCAGCCGTGCGCACATTGCGGCCCTGCAGCACCATGGCCGCTTCAACCTGCAGCCGCTGCTGCTCGGCACCAATTGCCCGTGGCTGCTGGTCAGCCCCGAAACCATCGAGCGGCTGCACACCATCATTCCCCTGGAGCAATGGCGTTTCAGCGGCACGCTGCGCCGGCCCAGCAGCGCGACCGACGACCTGCTGCTCTATCAAAAGATCGCACCGTAGCAAGTGACTGGCGAAAGAGGTCTGATCGCGCGGCATGCCGGCACGGTGCTGGTCGGCCAGCTGGCCGTGATGGCATTCGGCGTGACCGACACCATCGTGGCCGGGCGCTATGCCGAAAGCGCCCTCGCCGCGCTGTCGGTGGGCGCGGCCGTCTTCATCAGCGTTTTCGTCTCGCTGATGGGCGTGCTGCAGGCGCTGCTGCCGGTGTGGGCCGAACTGCACGGCGCCGACCGCAGGAGCGAAGTCGGCCGCTCGGTGCGGCAGTCGCTTTACCTGAGCGCCATCACGATCGCGGTCGGCATGGTGGTGCTGCTTTTCCCCGGCGCCGTGTTGCGCTGGACCCAGGTGCCTCCCGACATGCGTGCCGGCGTGGAGGCCTATCTGGCGGTGCTGGCCTTTGCGCTGCCGCCTGCCCTGCTCTTCCGCTTGTTCAGCACGCTGAACCAGAGCCTCGGCAAGCCGCAGGTAGTGACCTGGCTGCAGCTCGGCTCGCTGTTCGTGAAGCTGCCGCTGTCGATCTGGTTCACCTTCGGCGGCGCGGGCCTGCCGGCCATGGGCCTGGTGGGCTGCGCCTGGGCCACGCTGTGCGTGAACTGGGCGATGCTGGCCTGTGCGGCATGGCTTCTGCGCAGCAGTTCCTTCTACAAGGACTACCGGCTCTGGGAACGCATCGAGGCACCCGACTGGCGGCAGATCCGCCAGTTTGCAAGCCTTGGCATTCCCGGCGGGCTGGCCGTGCTGGTGGAAGTGACCTCGTTCACCTTGATGGCGCTTTTCATCGCCCGCCTCGGCACGGCCGCGGCAGCAGCACACCAGATTGCCTCCAACCTGCTGGCGGTGGCCTACATGGTGCCCCTTTCATTGGCCATTGCCACCAGCGCGCGCGTGAGCTTCTGGCTCGGCGCCGGCCATGCGGCCAGGGCGCGCCGCGCCTGCCGCATGGGCTTTGAACTCACCGCCCTGTGCGCGCTGTTCTTCGCGGGGGCCATGGTGGCCCTGCGCTTCAAGCTGGCCCACGTGTATTCCGACAACCCGGCCGTGGTGGCAATTGCCGCGGGGTTGCTGCTGGTGGTGGCGGTCTATCATTTTGCCGATGCGCTGCAGACGCTGTGCGTCTTCGTGCTGCGCTGCTACCGCGTCACGCTGGTGCCGCTCGTCATTTATTGCACGCTGCTGTGGGGTCTGGGCCTTGGCGGCAGCTATCTGCTGGCCTACCGCGGCTTGGGGCCCTGGCCCGCGATGCAGTCGCCGCTGGCGTTCTGGCTCATGGGCTCGGGCGCGCTCGCGGTCACTGCCGTGCTGTTCGGCGCCCTGCTGCGGTGGACGATGCAGCGTTCACTTCGCTAGCAGCCGCGCTTCCCGCACCCGGTTCGCCGGAAAAACCAGCGCAAAGCGGGAGCCCTTGCCCACCGTGCTCTCGATGCGCAGTTCAGCTCCGTGCCGCTGTGCAATGTGCTTGACGATGGCAAGGCCCAGCCCGGTGCCGCCAGTCTCGCGCGAGCGGCTGCGGTCGATGCGGTAGAAGCGCTCCGTCAGGCGGGGAATGTGCTCGGCGGCAATACCGGGGCCGGTGTCGCGCACTGCGTATTCACCGCGCCCATCGGGCAGCCGCCGCCAGGTCACCGCCACCTCGCCGCCGCCGGGCGTGTAGCGAATGGCGTTGGTCAGCAGGTTCGACATGGCGCTTTGCAGCTCGGTCGGCGCACCTGAGATTTCAGACTCGGCCTCGATGGTGAAGGAAAGCCGATGCCCCTGCGGCACCAGCCGGCCCGACAATCCGCGCCCTTCGTCCTCGCACTGAGCAAGCAGCGCGCGAATCCGGATCCACTGGTTGCCCGAAGGCGGCGCGCTGCCTTCGAGGCGCGAGAGCGTCAGCAGGTCGTTCACCAGCGTTTCCATGCGGTGCGACTGCTGGCTCATCAGCGAAAGGTACCGCGTGCGCTCCTCCGCATCGAGCGGAAGGTTCTGCAGCGTTTCGACAAAGCCGGCCAGCACCGTGAGCGGCGTGCGGATTTCGTGCGAGACATTGGCGACAAAGTCGCGCCGCATGGCTTCCGCCTGCTCCACCGCGGTGATGTCGCGCGTGAGCAGCATGCGGCGGTTGCCGGCATAGGGGTGCACCTGCACCGAAAGCCGTACCGGATGGCTGCGCTGCTGCGCCTGGCCGTGGCCGGAGGCATCGATGACGACATCGCGGCTGTAGTTCCACGAGGCCAGGTAGGCCACGAAGGCCGGGTCGCGCACCAGGTTTGCAAGGTGCTGCAAAAGGTCGCGCTCGGCATTGATGCCGAACTGGGCGGCCGCCGTCTGGTTGCACCATTCGATGCGGCCCTGCTCGTCGAGCAGGATCACGCCGTTGGGGGACGCCTGGATGGCCGCCAGAAACTCCTGAAGGCGCTCTTCTGCCTGCCGGGTCTGCTGCTCGCGGTCGCGCAGCAGCTTGCGGATGCGTTCGGCAAGCTCGCCCCACACGCCCGCGCCGCGCGTGGGCAGGCCCGATGCGTTGTTGCGCAGCACCCTCAGCAGCCGCTCGGCCCGCCAGGCGTCCATCGCCAGCCAGAGCACCGCGCCCAACCAGGCGCCCAGCCATCCGAACTTCCAGCCGAAAATGCCTGCAGCGCCCAAGCCAAAGACGATGGACGCTATAAGAAAAGTAGCAATACGGAAAGGCATGGCGCGCGATTATCCGCGCCCGCGGCCGATGAACACCGCGCTCTTCAAACCGTGACTTGGGCAGTCAGGCGATAGCCGGCACCGCGCACGGTTTCGACCATGGGCGCCGCGGCACCCAGCGATTCACGCAGGCGCTTGACGTGCACGTCGACCGTGCGTTCCTCGATGTAGACGTGGTCGCCCCAGACCTTGTCGAGCAGTTGCGCACGGCTGTGCACGCGCTCGGCGTGCTGCATCAGGTAGGCCAGCAGCTTGAACTCGGTCGGCCCCACCTTGAGCGCATTGCCCTGCCAGGTGACGCGATGCGTGGCGGTGTCGAGCGCGAGCTCGCCGATTTCGACGCGCTCGGTGACCACCTCGGGTGCGCGGCGGCGCAGCACGGCGCGGATGCGCGCGAGCATTTCCTGGGTCGAGAACGGCTTGGTGATGTAGTCGTCGGCGCCCGCGTCCAGCCCGGCCACCTTGTCGGGCTCGTCGCCGCGTGCGGTCAGCATCAGGATCGGGATTGCCTTGGTGCGTGCGTCCTTGCGCCACTGGCGGGCAAGCTGCAGGCCGCTTTGGCCCGGCAGCATCCAGTCGAGCAGGATCAGGTCCGGCAGGAAAGCGTCGATCTCGCGCTGGGCTGCGGCACCGTCTTCCGACCAGATCGGCTCGAAGCCGTTGTGGCGCAGGTTGACGGCGATCAGCTCGGCGATCGACGACTCGTCTTCGACGATCAGGACTCGGGGTTTCTTCATGCTTTCTGGGGAGTCTGGCGCTCGTCGTTACTGCAGCGCCGATTCGATTTCCTGCATCGAAGTGTGCCGCACATCGGCGCCCTTGACGATGTAGATGATGAACTCGGCGATGTTCTTGGCGTGGTCTCCGATGCGTTCGATGGCCTTGGCCAGGAACAGCAGGTCGAGGCTGGCCGAGATCGTGCGCGGGTCTTCCATCATGTAGGTGACCAGCTTGCGCACGAAGCCGTCGAACTCCTTGTCGATCAGGTCGTCGTCCTTCAGGATCGACAGCGCGGCGGCCGTGTCCAGGCGCGCGAACGCGTCGAGCGCGGTACGCAGCAGGCCCGAAGCCAGGTCGGCGGCAATGCGCAGTTCGTTCGAGGGCAGCGCACGGGCCGAGCCGCTCTCGATGATCGACTTGACCATGCGGGCGATCTTGTTGGCCTCGTCGCCCACGCGCTCCAAGTTGGCGGTGGTCTTGGAGATGGCGATCAGAAGGCGCAGGTCGCGCGCGGTCGGCTGGCGACGCGCGATGATCGACGACAGCTCGCGGTCGATCTCGATCTCCATCGCGTTCACGCGGTGCTCGGTTTCCATCACGCGGTCGGCCGCCTCGGGGTCGAACTGCAGCAGCGCATACACCGCCTGGTGGATTTGCGCCTCGACCATGCCGCCGAGCTCCATCACGCGCGACGAAACGCCGTTGAGTTCGCTGTCGAACTGGCTGGAGAGATGTTTTTCAGTCATGTGTGCCTCCTTGGCATCAGCCGAAACGGCCGGTAATGTAATCCTCGGTCTCCTTGCGCTGCGGCTTGAAGAACATCTGCTCCGTCGCGCCGAACTCGATCAGGTCGCCCAGGTACATGTACGCGGTGTAGTCGCTGCAGCGTGCGGCCTGCTGCATGTTGTGCGTCACGATGACCACGGTGTACTCGTTTTTCAGCTCGGCAATCAACTCCTCGATCTTCGCGGTCGAAATCGGGTCGAGCGCGGAGCACGGTTCGTCGAGCAGCAGCACTTCAGGCTTGATGGCAATGCCGCGTGCAATGCACAGGCGCTGCTGCTGGCCGCCCGAAAGGCCCGAGCCGCTTTGCTGCAGCTTGTCGCGTACCTCGGTCCAGAGGGCGGCCTTCTTCAGGGCCCACTCGACACGGTCGTCCATTTCGCTGGCGCTCAGGTTCTCGAACAGCTTCACGCCGAAGGCGATGTTGTCATAGATCGACATCGGGAACGGCGTGGGCTTCTGGAACACCATGCCGACCTTCGCGCGGATCAGCGCGACGTCCTGCTTGGACGTGAGCAGGTTCTCGCCGTCCAGCGCAATGGTGCCTTCGGCGCGCTGCTCCGGGTAGAGCTCGAACATGCGGTTGAAGGTGCGCAGCAGGGTCGACTTGCCGCAGCCCGACGGGCCGATGAAGGCCGTGACCTTGTTCTCGGGGATCTCGAGGTTGATGCCCTTGAGCGCGTGGAACTTGCCGTAGTAGAAGTTCAGGTCCTTGACCGAGATCTTCGAGCGCGACGGTTGTGCGACGGTGTTTGGCATGGTTGCTACTTCTTCTTGAATCAGAGTTTGTTGCGCGTAAGAACGCGCGCCAGGATGTTGAGGGCAAGCACGGCCACGGTGATCAGGAACACGCCGGCCCAGGCCAGCTGTTGCCAGTTTTCGTACGGGCTCATCGCAAACTTGAAGATCGTCACCGGCAGGCTGGCCATCGGCTGGCTGATGTCGGCGGTCCAGAACTGATTGTTCAGCGCGGTAAAGAGCAGCGGCGCGGTTTCGCCGGCAATGCGCGCCACGGCCAGCAGCACACCCGTGACCACACCGGCACGCGCGGCGCGCAGCGTGATGCTCAGGATGACTTTCCACTTCGGCGTGCCCAGTGCATAGGCCGCCTCGCGAAGGCCCGGCGGCACCAGCTGCAGCATGTTCTCGGTGGTGCGAATGACCACCGGAATCACGATCAGCGCCAGCGAAAGCGCACCCGCAAGGCCCGAGAAGGTCTTGAAGTACGCCACCACCACGGCATACACGAACAGGCCGATCACGATCGACGGCGCCGACAGCAGGATGTCGTTGACGAAGCGCGTGACCGACGAGAGCCAGCCCTTGGGGTTGTACTCGGCCAGGTAGATGCCGGCCATGATGCCGATCGGCGTGCCCACGAAGGTGGCCAGCGCCACCATCACGAACGAGCCGAAGATCGCGTTCGCGATACCACCCGCCTCGTTCGGCGGCGGCGTCATTTCGGTGAACGTGGCAAGCGCCAGGCCGCCAAGGCCCAGTCGCAGCGTTTCCCACAGGATCCAGATGAGCCAGAACACGCCGAACATCATCGCGGCGAGCGACAGCGTGAGCGCGATCTGGTTGACCCGCTTGCGCGAGGCGAACTTGGCCTGGCGGGTTTCTGCGAGCGCCTTGGCGCTCAGCAGGTTTTGTGCAGTGCTCGTGTTCATGACTTGGTCCCTTCGCTCTTCTTCATCTGGGCCAGCAGCACCTTGGAGAGCGTCAGCACCACGAAGGTAATAAAGAACAGCACCAGGCCGAGGTACATCAGCGCGGCCTGGTGAAGGCCTGCGCCGGCTTCGGCGAACTCGTTGGCAAGCGCCGAGGTAATGCTGTTCGCAGCCTCGAACACCGACAGCGAATTGAGCTGGTTCATGTTGCCGATCACGAAGGTGACCGCCATCGTTTCGCCCAGCGCCCGGCCAAGGCCGAGCATGATGCCGCCGATGACGCCGGCCTTGGTGTAGGGCAGCACAACCTTCGAGACCACTTCCCAGGTCGTGGAGCCGAGGCCGTAGGCCGACTCCTTGAGCAGAGGCGGCGTCACTTCGAACACGTCGCGCATCACCGAGGCAATGAACGGAATGATCATGATCGCGAGGATGATGCCGGCCGACAGAATGCCGATGCCCACCGGCGGGCCCGACACCAGGGCGCCGAGGTACGGCACGCCGGCAAGCAGCTTCTGCAGCGGCTGCTGCACCCAGGTGGAAAGAATCGGGCCGAACACGAGCAGGCCCCACATGCCGTACACGATGGACGGCACCGCGGCGAGCAGCTCGATGGCCGTGCCCAGCGGGCGCTTCAGCCAGCTGGGCGAAAGTTCTGTCAAAAACAGCGCAATGCCGAAGCTCACCGGCACCGCAATCACCAGCGCGATGATCGAGGTGGCCAGCGTGCCGTAGATCATGACCAGGCCGCCGTACTCGTTCTGCACGGGGTCCCACACGCTGCTGGTGAGAAAGCCCAGGCCGTACTTCGAAATGGCGGGCCATGCGCCGGCAATCAGCGACAGCAGGATGCCGATCAGCATCGCGAGCGTGAGCAGCGCGGCGCCCTTGGCGGCCCAGCCGAACAGGCGGTCGGCCATCGGGCCGGAGCGCGGTGCCTTGGCGGGTGGTGGAGCAGTGGCGCGGCCGCGCTCGGCAGCGAGGTCGAGCGCGGATGCGGAAGCAGGAAAAGTGGATGACACGGGTCGCTCCGGCAAAGACGAATGCGGCGCATCCTGGAGCGGTGTGCTGCTCATGGATGCGCCGTTCTGGGCTGGTGGGTGGGTTGCTTACTTGAACGCGACCGGCTTGCCCGATGCGTCCTTCACCTCGCCCCATGCCTTGGCAATCGTGGCCTTCACCGTATCGGGCATCGGCACGTAGTCGAGCTCGTCGGCGGTCTTGTCGCCGTTCTTGTAGGCCCAGTCGAAGAACTTCAGCACCGTGGTGGCGTTGGCGGGCTTGTCCTGCGCCTTGTGCATCAGGATGAAGGTCGCGCCGGTGATCGGCCATGCGCCCTTGTCGGCCTGGTTGGTCAGCACCTGGTAGAAGCTCTTGTTCCAGTCGGCGGCGGCGGCAGCAGCCTTGAATGCGGTGTCTTCAGGCGAGACGAAGTTGCCGGCCGCGTTCTGCAGCTGGGCGTAGGTCATCTTGTTCTGCTTGACATAGGCGTATTCGACATAGCCGATCGAGTTGGGCAGGCGGTTCACGAAAGCGGCGACGCCTTCATTGCCCTTGCCGCCCGCGCCGGTGGGCCAGTTCACGGCCGTGCCTTCGCCGACCTTGCTCTTCCACTCGGCATTGACCTTGCTCAGGTAGTTGGTGAACAGAAAGCTGGTGCCCGAGCCGTCGGCGCGGCGAACGGGTGCAATGGCGGCGTCCGGCAGGGCCAGCGAGCCATTCAGTGCCTTGATGGCGGGGTCGTTCCACTTGGTGATCTTGCCCAGGTAGATGTCGCCCAGGACCTGGCCGTTGAGCTTCAGCTCGCCCGGCTTGATGCCGGGGATGTTGACCACGGGAATCACGCCGCCGATGACGGTGGGGAACTGCATCAGGCCCTTGGCCTGGAGTTCCTCGTCCTTCAGGGGAGCGTCGGAAGCGCCGAAATCGACGGTCTTGGCTTCGATCTGCTTGAGGCCGGCACCCGAGCCGACCGACTGGTAGTTGATCTTGACGCCGGTGCTCTTGTTGAAGTCGGAGGCCCACTTGGCATACAGCGGTGCCGGGAAGCTGGCGCCGGCGCCGGTTACGTCCTGTGCAAAAGCGGGAACATGGGCGAAAGCTGCGGCCACGAGGCCGGCAGCTGCAAACTTGAAGGTCGTTTTCATAAGGCTTCCTTTTTTAGAAGTAAGAAGTAGTCCCTTTCGGGCTTGGGACGGACTCTAGAAAGCTTGTGTGACATCAATGTGACACCCCGCCATAGAGGGAAAAGCCACCTTTGCGGCGAAAGCTTTTGTGACGCCGTCATGAAACCGTCACGCACGGTCTCTAGCCTTCCAACCCTCGCGCTATGCGACCGGGGCGGCGCGCCAGGCCAAGGCGCTACGATCACAGCCCCGCCCTCTTCACTACAAAATGCAAAACGGCACCCGCCTCGCAGCGGTCGATCTCGGTTCGAACAGCTTCAGGCTGGAAATCGGACAGGTCGACCACGGTCAGATTCACCGCACCGAATACCTCAAGGAGACGGTGCGCCAGGGCAACGGCCTGGACAGCGCCCGCAATCTCACGCCGGAGGCCATGCAGCGCGGCTGGGACGCGCTCGCCCGGTTTGGCGAGCGGCTGGCCGGCTTCAAACGCTCACAGGTGCGCGCCGTGGCCACCCAGACGTTGCGCGAGGCTCGCAACCGCGAAGAATTTCTATTGCGCGCGCGCACCATCCTGGGGTTCGGCATCGATGTGATCCCAGGCCGCGAGGAAGCCCGCCTTATCTACCAGGGCGTGGCGCACATGCTGCCGCACACCGACGCCTCCGACCGGGAGCGCCGCCTGGTGGTGGACATCGGCGGGCGCTCGACCGAAATGATCATCGGCCAGGCGCTCGAGGCCGAACTCATGGAGTCTTATCGCGTGGGCAGCGTCGCCTGGTCGATGAAGCACTTTGCGGAAGGCCTCTTCAGCCCCGCCGCATTCCGCGCCGCCGAGGTGGCCGCCAAGGCCGTGCTGGACGATGCGCTTTCAAGCTACACCCGCGACCAGTGGGACGTGGCCTACGGTGCCTCCGGCACCATCGGCGCGGTGGGCGACGTGCTGGCCGCGGCCGGCGGAGAGCCGGGGCTGATTACCCGCGACGGGCTCGACTGGCTGCTCGACCGCCTGCTCAAGGCCGGCAGCGCCGACAAGCTGCGCATCGACGGCATGCGCGAAGACCGCAAGCCGGTGATTGGCGGCGGCGTGAGCGTGCTGCGGGCGGTGTTCGACCTGCTCGGCATCGAGGAAATGAAAGTGGCCCAGGGCGCGCTTCGCCATGGCGTGCTCTACGAGTTGCTGGAACGAGACGAAGGCGTGGCCGATTTGCGCACCGCCACCGTGGCGCGGCTGGCCGCCCGCTTTTCGGTCGATGCGGCCCAGGCCAAGCGCGTGGGCGAAACGGCCGCGGCGCTGTTCGTGCAACTGGCGCCGGCGGCACGCGGCGGCAGCTCCGCCAGCCGCGCCGGGCGGGCGCTGCGCAAGCTGGGCTGGGCGGCGCAGCTGCATGAAATCGGCACGCTGGTTTCGCACAGCGACTATCACAAGCACGGCGCCTACATTCTGGACAACACCGACGCGCCCGGCTTTGCCGTGAACGAACTCCACGCACTCGGCCAACTGGTTCTGGGACAGCGCGGCAAGCTGCGCAAGCTAGAGACGGCGCTCGACGACGAGACCTTCGTGATGCAGCTGCTGTCGCTGCGTCTGGCGGTGATTCTGTGCCACGCGCGCCGCGATCCCGATCCGCAGGCGCTGCATCTCGCGGCGTTGGGCGGCAGGGCTTTCACGATCGTCTGCGCGCCCGACTGGGCCAATGCCTATCCCCAGTCCGCGCACCTGCTGCGCGAAGAAGTGCTGGCCTGGCAGAAGACCAGCAACTGGCGGGTGGAACTCAGCAGCTGCTGAGCCGGCGTGTCACGGCGCAGGCGCTCGGGCGAGGTGGCTTCAGAGCAGTTCGGGCGACTGAACGGTAACCACCACGGTCTGCACGTCGCCGTCGCGCTCACGCGTGCGAATCCACCACAGCGCGCCCTTGCGCACCGGACAGCTGTCCTGCTTCAGTCCCAATAGAAGCGAAATGGCCTGCCCCACCGAGGGCTGGTGGCCGATCATCAGCACCACAGACTTTCCGTTGGGCCACCCCGCGGCGCCCAGCATGGCCTCGGCCGTGGTGTCGGGCGCGAGTTCGGAACGCAGCTTGTACTTGCGCCCGAGCGCGAGCGCGGTCTGCTCGCAGCGCCGCGCGGGGCTGCAGATGATGCGGGTGCCGTCGGGCAATTGGCGGTCGAGCCAACTTGCCATGCGCTTGGCCTGCTTCTCGCCACGCGCGGTGAGAGAGCGCTGCAGGTCGTCGCAGCCCTCGGTCCAGTCCTCGGCTTCGGCATGGCGCCAGAAGATCAAGTCCATGCTCATCGTCTTTCGATGGTCAGTTGCTGGATGCATCGGAGTGATGCCCTCGCGATGCATATCGGTTCATGAGCGCGGTCTGTGCGCCGTGCGCCTCGACGGCGCGCGAAGCACCCGCCTCGCCGCGATGGGTGTCGTGGTCGACGCGCGTGTAGATGCCGTCGCCGCCAAGGTCCCATGCGTCGCGGCCGTCGTGCAGGTAGGCTACCAGGCATTCGTCGATCAGGCGCTGGCGAAGGCTCGGGTCCGTGACCGGCCAGGCCAGTTCCACGCGCCGCATCATGTTGCGGTTCATCCAGTCGGCGCTCGAGAGATAGAGCGACTCTTCTTCGCCGCTGCGGAAGTAGAAGACCCGCGAATGCTCCAGGAACCGTCCGATGACCGAGCGCACCCAAATGTTGTCGGTCAACCCCGGCACCTGCGCCGGCAAGGTGCAGGCGCCGCGCACGATGAGGTCGATCTTCACGCCCTTCTGCCCCGCGCGCATGAGCGCGGCAACCAGTTGGTCATCGGTCAGCGCGTTCATCTTGGCGACGATGCGCGTGGTCTCGCCGGTTGCGGCTGCCACACTCAAGGCATCGAGTTGCGCAATGAGGTTCTTGTGCAGGTCGAACGGCGCCAGCCACATGCGGTTGAGCTTGGGAAGGCGACTCTGGCTTGCCAGATGCACGAACACCGCTTCCATGTCGGCCGTCAGCAGCGGATCGGCCGTCAGATGGCTGATGTCGGTGTAGAGCTTGGCGGTGCGCGGGTTGTAGTTGCCGGTGGAAAGATGGCCGTAGCGGCGCATCTGCTTGCCCTCGCGGCGCGTCACCAGCAGCATCTTGGCGTGCGTCTTCAGGCCCACCACGCCGTACACCACCTGCGCGCCGATCGACTCGAGCATTTCGGCCCAGTTGATGTTGGCCTCTTCGTCGAAACGCGCCTTGAGCTCCACAACCACCGTCACTTCCTTGCCGCGGCGCACGGCTTCGCGCAGCAGGTCCATCAGTTCCGAATCGGCACCGGTGCGGTAGATGGTCTGCTTGATGGCCAGTACCTGCGGGTCTTGCACCGCCTCGCGCAGGAATGCGAGCACGCCGTCGAAGCTTTCGAAGGGCTGGTGGATCAGCACGTCGCCGCGCTGCAGCCGCTCGAAGAACGACTGCGCCGGAGACAGCGTGACGGGATACGACGCCGAGTACGGCGGAAAGCGCAGCTGCGGCTCGTCCAGCAGATCGATCAGCTGCGTGAGCCTTGCCAGGTTGACAGGGCCGTGCACGCGATAGAGCGCCTGCGGCGGCAGATTGAACTGCGCCAGCAGAAAGCTCGCAAGCGACTCGGCGCAACTGGCCGAAACCTCGAGCCGCACCGCCTGCCCGTAGTGCCGGTGCTGCAATCCCTGGCGCAAGGCGGTGCGCAGGTTCTTGACGTCTTCCTCGTCGACCGCAAGATCGGAATGCCGGGTGACGCGGAACTGCGAGAAGTCGCCGACCTCGCGGCCCGGGAACATGCTCGAGAGGTGCGCGCGCACCACACTCGAAAGCGCCACGAACAGCGTCTTGCCGTCGGACACCTTGGCCGGCATGCGAATGACGCGCGGCAGCACGCGCGGCACCTTGACGATCTGGATCGGGTTTTCGCGGCCGAATGCGTCCTTGCCGCCAAGCCGCACGATGAAGTTGAGCGACTTGTTGGCCACCTGCGGAAACGGGTGCGCCGGGTCAAGCCCCACCGGAATCAACAACGGGCGCACTTCGCGCTCGAAATATTCGCTGACCCATTTGCGCTGCGCCGCATTGCGCTCGCCGTGCGAAATGATGTGGATGCCGTGCTTGGCAAACGTGGGCATCAGCTCGTCGTTGTACAGCGCGTATTGGCGGCCTACCAGCGTGTGGGCAGCCTCGGCCAGGCGCTCGAACGACTCGGTGGTGTAGGTGCCCTTCTGGTCGCTGGCGCTGCTGGCAATCAGGTGCGGCGCGGCGCGGACCTCAAAGAATTCATCGAGGTTCGATGAAACGATGCACAGGTAGCGAAGGCGCTCGATGAGCGGCACCTCGGGCCTGTGGGCCCAATCGAGCACGCGCTCGTTGAAAGACAAGATGCTGTGATCGCGGTCGAGCAGCGCGGGCGCCGATGCCGCGACCTCAAATGTCCGGTCAGCGGTAGCAGATTGCATGGGCACTGATTCTGGGGCAAGGGGCACGGGAGCACACGTAGGCGGAAATATGACAGTTTCGTCCTTGTTTGTGACGTTTCCGTGACGCTCCTGTGACGTCGATTCGCCAGCGCCCGGCTCCCCCGAATCAGGCGAAGAAGCAGATGGCCTGGCAGCGGGCCGGGCGACCGCTGGCTTCATGCGCCCAGAAAGTGCTTGCGGTAGCGCGCCGGCAAGTCGTCGATGCGCATCAGCATCGGCAGGTCCGCGGTGTTGAAATCCGGGTCCCATGCCGGAGCGCCCAGCACCTTGGCGCCCAGGCGCAGGTAACCCTTGATGAGGGCCGGCGGCTCAACGTCGAGCGCGCTGTCCAGGCGCTCGACCGGCAGCGGCAGCCTCGGCTGCACCTGGTACTGGATCGGCGCCATGTGGCTGGCCGACAGCTGGCGCCAGATGCTGGCCGCCGCATCGCCGTTGGTCACGCCGTTGTGTGACATGGGAATGCTCGCGCAGCCGATCATTGTGTCGAGCTTGTTGCGATGCATGAAGCCCGCCAGCGCGCCCCACAGCGCAAGAATGACCCCGCCCTGCCGATGATCGGGATGCACGCAGCTGCGGCCCAGCTCGACCATGCGCTCGCGCAGGTCGCGCAGCCGGGTCAGGTCGAATTCGGTGTCGCTGTAGGTGCTGCCCACGCGACGGGCTTGGGCCGGCGTGAGCACGCGATACGTGCCAATCACATGCTGCGTGAGCTCGTCGCGCACCAGCAGGTGCTCGCAGAAGTCGTCGAACAAGTCGATGTCGTGTCCCGCCACCGGCGTGCTCACGCGCGCGCCCATTTCGCCGACGAACACTTCATAGCGCAGGCGCTGCGCGGCGCGCACATCATCGAGGTGGCGTGCCCAGCTCACCGTGATGCCCTGCTTCGCATCGACGACCGGTGGCACCAGAACCGCAGCGGGCGCCTCGGGCACCGACGTGCGCGCAGCGTTTGCAGCGGCAGGGACGGGCCACAAGGCGGCGCGCAGTCCGATCTGCGACAACGGAAACGTCGGATTGGGCAGTTCTTTCATTGGGAACCCTTTCTGCCGATGGAGTCTCTGCACTCGCGGTGAAACCGGCATGTCAGCGGCATGGCATTTGCATGACGGTGTTACAGCGTGTTTGGGCCCCATTCCCGGGCTGCCCAATCGGCCCGCAAGGCTGTCTAATGCGGTGGGTCGCGACACTGGAGTTTCTTTAAATGGCCACAGACGCAAGCAGCAATTTCGACAACCGCCTTCACCAGACCTTTCCCGTTCTCAGCGACGCCGAGGTTGCGCGCATTGCGCGGTTCGGAACGGTGCAGCGATTTGCGCGCGGGGAAAGGCTCTTTACCGCGGGAGAAACAGGCCCCGGCATGTTCGTGCTGCTGAAGGGCGTGGTCGCCATCACGCAGCGCGACGGCCTCGGGCATGTGGTGCCCATCGTTCGCCAGGGGCCGGGCGAGTTCCTTGCCGAGGTGGGCCAGCTGAGCGGCCGCCCTGCCCTTGTCGATGGCCATGCCGACGAGGAAGTCGAAGCGCTGGTCGTGCCGCCGGCGCAACTGCGTGCGCTGCTCGTGGCCGAAGCGGATCTTGGCGAACGCATCACCCGCGCGCTGATCTTGCGGCGCGTGGCGCTGATCGAATCGGGCGCGAGCGGGCCGGTGCTCATCGGCAAGCCCGAGTCGCCCGACATGGCGCGGCTGGAGAACTTTCTGCGCCGCAACGGCCACCCCTATCACCTGGTCGATGCGGCAGAAGATCCCGACGCCGCGGCGCTGCTCGAACAGTACGGCACCTGCAAGCTGCTGGCCGTGTGTCCCGACGGCTCGGTGCTGGTCAACCCGGCCGAAGATGCATTGGCCCGCTGCTTGGGCATGGTGGACACCGCCGAGCGCGACGAGCTGTTCGACGTGGCCGTGGTCGGTGCCGGCCCCGCCGGCCTGGCGACCGCGGTGTATGCGGCTTCCGAAGGCCTGCACGTGATCGTGCTCGATTGCCGCGCCTTCGGCGGCCAGGCCGGCGCCAGCGCGCGCATCGAGAACTACTTGGGCTTTCCCACCGGCATCTCGGGGCAGGCGCTCGCGGGCCGCGC
Organism: Variovorax sp. DXTD-1; assembly: GCF_003984625.1. GTDB lineage: Bacteria > Pseudomonadota > Gammaproteobacteria > Burkholderiales > Burkholderiaceae_C > Variovorax. The sequence continues at coordinate 255,893 of NZ_RWKH01000004.1, forward strand.
TTTCGTGCAAGCCCAGAAATTCGGCGTCGAGATGCTCATTCCGGTGAAGGTCACCTCGCTGGACTGCACCCGCAACAACCCGATGGGCAGCCTGCGCATTGCGCTGGCCGACGGCCGCACCATCAATGCGCGCACCGTCGTCATTGCCAGCGGCGCGCGCTACCGTCGGCCGGATGTGCCGCGGCTGTCGGAGTTCGAAGGCCGCGGCATCTGGTACTGGGCGTCGGCTATCGAAGCAAAGCTTTGCTCCCAGCAAGAGGTCGCGCTTGTCGGCGGCGGCAACTCGGCCGGACAAGCCGCGGTGTTCCTGTCGCGCCACGCGGCCAAGGTCAATGTGCTGGTGCGCGGCCCTTCGCTGGCGGCCAGCATGTCGCGCTACCTCATCGACCGCATCGAGGCCACGCCCAACATCGAACTGCACCCGCACACCCAGTTGGTCAAGCTGAATGGCGGCTCCGACGAGGGCCTTACCGGCGCCAGGTGGCGCTGCCAGACCACCGGCGATGAACACGACTGCGCGGCCCGCAACATCTTTCTCTTCGTTGGCGCCGAGCCTGAAACCAGTTGGCTTGAAGGCTGCGGGGTTTCAGTCGACAAGCACGGCTTTGTGCTGACAGGCGATGCGGCGAGCAGCGGCTTTCCGGCCCGGCCCTCCACCGCGCTCGAATCGAGCGTGCAAGGCGTGTTTGCCGTAGGCGACGTGCGCTCGGGCTCTGTCAAGCGCGTGGGCGGTGCCATCGGCGAAGGGGCCGCGGTGGTGGCGTTGATTCACCAGCACCTGTCGTCCAGCTCGGCCGTTGCCTGAGCGGCTTCGCGGGGCGGCGGCGCGGCGCACCGCAATTCCCGGCCCTGCGCGCATTTGAATGGCCGCGTATATGCTGCCTGCCTCGAATCGCAACCCGCAAATCACAACCCGCATATCGGAGCGCTAGA
>NZ_RWKH01000040.1 GCF_003984625.1 Variovorax sp. DXTD-1
GGGGTTGTCCACCGACACCGTGGCGCCGGCCTGGTAGCGGCCCGTGGCTTGGGTGCCGCTGTCGTCCAGGCTCAGGGCCACCCGCCACTTCTTGGCCTGCACGTACTTGACCACCAGGTCGCTGTCGCCCGGCTTGGCATCGGGCGCGGTCGAGGGCTCGATCTGGATGTCGGCCTCGGCCGTGGGCGCGCGCTTCAAGTTCTCCAGCCCCTGCTCGATGTCGCGCAGGTTCAAGAGATCGCCCGGGCGGGCGGGAATGGCCGAACCCAGCAAGGCACCGCTGCCCAGCAGCGTCGAGGAAGAATCCGGCGTCAGGCGGATGGCCGCGATGCGCCCGGGCACCAGCGAGAGGGTCAGGGTGCCCGTGGAGAGGTCCTGCGGCGCGGCCAGTACGCGGGTGGTGACAAAGCCGCGCGCGATGGTCGCCTGCTGGGCGCGGGCGAGCACCACGTTGACCCCAGCGGTGCCCAGGCAGCGGCCGAGGGGGGGATCGTTGCCGTCAGGGCTGGAGAGATCAGAGACAGCCCACTGGAACAATTCGGACTGCTCGCCGACCAGCAGCACGCGGTCGATGCGGAAGCACGGGGCTTCGGTCTCGGGAATGCGTGCCACCGGTGCGGGCGGCGCGGCCTGCGGGCGTTGATCGACGGTGCGCTCGTTCTGCTCGCGCAGGGCGCGTTCGCGTTCCTGCTGGCGCTGCTGTTCGATGAAGGATTGGGGGGTGGTCGGGGTTTGCTGTGCAACCGACAAGGAGGGCAAGGCCAGCGAAGCGAATGCACAGGCAAGCTGGACGCGACCCGCGCGTGTTCTGAGATGATGAGTCATGGGGTATTCGGTGGCCCGCCGGATGCTTCGAACGTCAAGCGTCCGAATGCCAGATGGACGAAGTGGCACTGCTCAAGAGCGAGGAAGCGCGCGCTCCCCCGCGAACGAGCAACTACTTTGTCGTCTTGAGAATGGTCCCCACAGACAGGCTTTTCACGTGGTACTTGCCCGGCAGTTCTTCGAGCTTGACCAAGCTGTTTCGGGCCATGATGACCCCCATCGATGGGTCCTGTTGGATGAACACGATGTCGCCGGCCTTGACCGAGATCGAGGTGTCGGCCCAGTTCTCGGCCTTCGACAAAATCTTGTGCTCCCCTGGCCGCAGGCTGAAGTAGATGTACTGGCTGCCTCGGGTGTAGCCCATTTCGGATGCCGGCTCCTGATCGTCGACGAAGACATTGAAGCGAACCATGCTGCCGGTTGAAGATGGGCGTACTACATAGACCATGGCTTCGCCGTCGCTTGGCAGCTTCGGAAGCTGAAAGTCCGCGGTGGCGGTCTTCATTGCCTCCGGTGATGGCAGGCTCGCGCAGCCCGTGGCAGCAATTGCCGCGCATGCCAACAGGACGTTGGCGATGGTTCTTTTGATTTTCATTATTGATACTCCCTAGGGTTGTGGAAAATACTTAATGTTGTGCTGCAGAGTGCCTCGGATGCACCCATGAATATCAGATCGACTGTCAAAGAAATGCCTAACCACCGCCTCTCGGTCCAAAAAACGCGAGAAAAAGCGAGGAAAGTGCAAAAGCAATCAAGGGGGCCATCAACAAGATCAGCCCCGAAAGCAAGTACTTCACCGATCTTGACGCGGTCGAGCGAAAGAGCCTGAGGTTGTAGTTCGTCGCAGTCGCCCCAACAAGACCACCAATTGCACCGCCGACAAGGACGAGCAGTAACGGCAATCCCGCCCAGAGATATTCATGCCAGCGCAATTTCGTCTTTTCTTTCATCTTTCCTCCTCTTTGGTGACGCGGGTTCGCTGAGGGTTTCAAATTTCAGGGTAAGGCGAGGTGCCACCAATCGGAAGCATGCCTCTGGCAGCGCCCACAGTGGCTCCGCCGATCGAGGTGGCCAGCAGGTTGTGTTTCAAGTGGACTCCCTCGTACTCACTCACCGTGCGAGCTAGCCCGGGAGCAAGCGACCCAGGTACTCTCGCGCAAAGACAGTGACTGCGATGCAGGTAGTCACGACAGCTGCGGTGGTGACGATCTTTCGCACCATCGACGAACCTGTTGCAGTCAACCAGGCGTGTGTTGTGAAGAAGGCACCCGCAATGACGCCAATCATTGCCCCTAGGATCACGAAGCGCAGCCAGCGATTGATGGAAGACCATTGCCAGATATCGGTAAAAACCCACACAAGAAAAGGTACAAGCAACGCCCCACCAATTGCCATTGAAGCGGTTATGGCTGTGACAAAAATCGTCGTTTGCAACGCGAACACTTTCGCCCAAGGAAATTGTTTTCTCAACTTGGTCCTTGATATGGTCTTTGGCGCCCGAGCCGAGCAGCGATCTGCTGGTGTTGATGATGATCAAAATGACTTCAATGTTGTCAAGGAAGTCGCATCGCACCGCAACTTAACCAGGAAGCATTTTTCCGATCCATTCACGCAAAACAACCAAGAGAGTGATATAGATCGCCACGACCAGAGTGGTTGTCACAACCTTTCTCGCCAACGAGGAAGATGTGTGAACCAGCCACTGGTAGTTGGTAAAAAGCGCCCCCGTCAAGACGCCCCCGATTGCCGCCAGGACCACGAAACGCAGCCAGCGGTTGACGGGAGTCCATTGCCAGATGTCTGCCAGAAGCCAAAGATATGCAGGAATGACGATGCCCAACATCAGCGCCATGCCTAGCGCAAACGCCAGCCCGAAAATGAGGGCGAGCAAAAAGAAGGTTGCAGGCCAGCCGTGCTTGCGTCTCATCATTTCCCTTTGCGCTCTCTGCAGCGCCTCCTTCGTAGAATTCCCGAAGGATCCTTGTGCCCCGGTTGAAAGGAAATTACCAGCCATCCCTGCAAACATGAGCGCAACAAAATCGAATATTGTCATAAATGTAAGCTTGCACCATGAGCCTCATGATCTACGATGAAAGAACATAAGTATCAAACGAATTGCATCAAAGAGAATGCAAAAGATTGCGGCTGCAAGAATTACGAGAAACATAGACCAATGCTTATCCCTCGAAAATACGGGAGTCCCTAAGGACGCGATCTTGTAGAACCACTCAATAAATTCCGGCAGTCCCCACATCCCAACAGAGATCAGAATCATGGCGCCTATTCTGACGACGCTCCCTTTCCATGTTGGAGAAATAACCAATTTATCGAATGAGTTCATTTTTTTCTCGCTGGTTGACCGGGGATAAAGGAGGCTCCGCCTTGAAGTGCCGACCCAACAATAGCACCTCCAACCACAGGCGATGGATTTGGCGAACCCTGAAACAATGCTGGAATTTTAGGATTGAGGTTGTTGTAAACAAACGGTGGAGTGACCTGACGCAGTCCTAGTGTTGCTAAACTGCTGACCATATAGCCAGTACCACCGAAAAATCCACCCACAGCTCCGGCAAAAACTGGACTGTTATTTTCTCCATAGTAGACGTTGTTAAATACGGTATTTACCGAACCACCCGCGCCCCCGAGTAGCACATTTCCAATAAACCCCGTGCTCGCGCCTAACGGGCCTGAAATTGCGCCGACCGTTCCCGCGAAAACCGACTGCATCGGGCGGATTTCACCTGATTGAGCGTACTGTCCTGCCACATCCATTCCCCCGCTCGTAATTCCTCCGACGGTAACGAAAGCACCAGCAGAACCTACAGTTGCTGCCAATGGAGCGCCTACCAAAAATACTGCGCCGACGGGTGCGGCGATTGTCGCGCCGCCAACAAGGTTGCGGGTGCGCGTGTCATTTGCTGTTGTTTGTTGAAGAGCAACTGGGTCAGGTTGCACAAGGCCGTTTCTGCCATAGAAGCCCGCTATTTCGGGGTCGGCTGCATACTCGCTTGAATAAATGTTTGAGTTCGCCTGTTGCTCTCCGATCGCCCTAAAAGGGTACGCAGTATTCTGGCCCGCTACATTCGGGTCGCCCGGCAACAACATGCCTCGGGTATTGTTTAACAAGAATGCACGTGCGCTTTCATCCGTTGCTCCTCCAACGCCCAACTGCACTTGGCGAAATGCTTGCTGCGCAAGCCGTCGCTCGGCTTCTTGCTCACTGATACCCAGGTGGCTAGCGAATTTTTTGGCGTTTTCTTTAATCCATTTAATCTCTTGCGTATGCAATTGCCGGTTATTTTCCACGGCATTCCCTCCCGCGGACGCCGCGATGTACGCACTGCCCACATCGCCGCCCACCAAGACACCAGCGACCCCGGCCATCACCTGACTGAATGCAGCTACGCTGGCACTGTCCATCTGACGATTCGGATCGTAGAACTCTGCGGCCAGGTTGCCCACCAACGCACCGACCGCGCCCGCTGAACAACCTGTTGCTGCGCTGCCTCCGCCTGCGCCGGCCCGACCCGCACCCACGGCGCAGCCCAGGATCGCATGAGCAACTTCGGCGGTGAAGGCATTGAGGCGCTGACTGCCCTGAGGGCCGGCATCGCCGATGGCAAATGCCCCCTGCGCCGCGACCGTATTCAGCAGCGCATTCGTCAGCCCGGAACGCAGTTCGTCTTCGAGGCTGGTGCCGTTGATCGCGCTGCGCACCAATGAACTGGCGGCCCCATCGATCAGTTGGCGCTGCAACTGGTCGGTAAACAGCGCCGAGCCGTTCGTCGCATTGGCCAGATTCTCCGGCAGCACAGTGCTGATTCCCTGGAGGACACCGGCCGTGACCATGGCGGTGGCGATGTTCTTGATGCTCTGGCTGCTGCCCAGTTCATCGAACACCTTCCCGAGATTGCCCTCGTTGTTGACGAACGAGATCGTTGCCTGGTTTGCAATCGCTGTGATGCCGGCCTGCATCGCAGCCGAAGCGATGGTGGTGGTGGTCGCAGACAGGCCCATCGCGCCGGCAATGCCTGTGCCGGTGGTCGTGGCGGTGCCGGCCGTCCCGACGACGGCGGAGCCGACGCCGGCCGTGGCCACGCCCACCACCACGCTCACGATGACGGACGCCACCGGCCCCAGGCTGGTCTGGCTTTCGGCCCACTTCTTGTGCTCTTCCTGCACCCGCTGCCATTCGACGCTGTTCGCGAGGGCGGGATCGTTCGCCAGTTGGTCCACCCAGGCCATGCCAGGCTGCTTGGCCAGATCGGCGAGGCTGGCGTTCTGCCCCAGTTGCACCGTCACCCCGCCATTGGCCTTGACGCTCAGGTTCGGCGTATTGAACAGGTTGTACTGGCTGGTCTCGTCCACACGGCCACTGCTCGAGGCCGAGACCCAGGCCCCGTCGCCGTCGTTCTCCGTGCGGCTGGCGGCACTGGTTGTCTTCTGGGTGAGCAGGTTGAGCTTGCCGCCAGCGTCGACGCCGATGTTCTCTGCGGTGGCTTCGATGGCACTCAGCGTCATGTCGCCGCCGCTCTTGAGCTGGATGTCCTTGCCCGTGAGCGTGGTGCGCGCCAGGGTGGTCTCCTGGCTGTCGGCATTCAGGCTGGAGTGGCTCAGGCCGTTCTTCCACGCGTCCTTCGTGGTGGCCGAAGTCGCGTTCTCGCCTGCCACCAGGGTGAGCTGGTCGCCCGCGCTGAGGGCAAGCGTCTCGCCCGCGCTCAGGGTGGCCGCAACCCCCGTGAGATTGCGCCCGGCGCCGATGCTCACATCGCCGGCGGCGCTGATGATGGCCCCGGTTTCCTTGCTCGCCTCATCCTTGCGGGTGTTGTTGGAACTCCAGCGAATGTCTTCCGTGCGGCCCGTCGTCACGGTGCCAAGATTCACGTCCCGACCTGCGACCACGGTCGCATCACCCGCGCTCTTGAGTTCGGCGCCGACCAGATTGGCGTCGCGCATGGCCACGAGGGTGAGACTTCCCCCCGGGTTCGTCACGTACAAGCCTGCCACGCGGTCCAATGTCGTGGCGCTGAGGTTCACGCCGCTGGAGGCGTCCGAGCGCGCCAGCGGGCCGGTGTCGCTCTTCGAGTCACGGGTGGTGGTCACCACATTGATGTCGCGCCCAGCGAAGGCCGTCAGGCTCTTGCTGGCATCGACGACGGCGCCGATGACGTTGATGTCGTTCCTGGCCGTCAGCGACACATCTTCGCCGGTGATGCGCCCCGCGAGGTTGTGGATGTTGTCCGCCGAGAGCGCGACCGCATGGCGCCCCGCAATCGTGCCTCCCGAGTTCGTCAGGTCGCCCGAGAAGCGCATGTCCACGCTGCGGCCCGAGAGCACCGCACCGGAGCCGTCGATGTCGCCCGGCTTCACGTGCACATAGACCTGCGGCACCAGCACGCGCTGGGTGCTGCCGTCGGGCAAGGTGACGGTCTGCTCCACCAGCCAGACGATGTCGCTGGTGAGTTGGGCCATCTGCGCGTCTGTGAGGGCGATGCCCGGACGCAGGCCATATTGCCTGGCGAAGGTGGCGCCGGCGTTCATCAGCGCCGTGTACTGCGCGTCGTCGCTCTCGAAGCCGTTCAGGAAGCGGAAGCCGGTCAGCTGGGCCACCTGCTCGCGGACCAGGCGCTGCTCGTAGAAGCCATCGCCCAGGCGCTTCAGGGTGTTGTTGGGGTCCAGCCCGAGGTTGTTCAGCAGGTAGTCGCTGGACAGCCAGGTGCGGTGGTTGGCAAAGCGCGGATCGGTCTCGACCAGGTAGCGGCTGGACGATTCGGGGTGCGTGGCGAACAGGCTGGCGGTGGGAATCGCGGTGTTGGGCGTCGTGGTGCGAACCACCATCGGGGGGGCGCTCGCAGCGCCGCTGCCCCCTGGGCCCTGGGCCGCTGTGGCCGAAGCGCCGCCGGCCTGCCCGGCGCCGCCAACCGCCGAAGGCACCTGCACGATCGGATGGACGCGCGTTCCTGTGCCCACGCCGCCCGCGCCCTGCGCGCCCGCACCCGTCTGGCCCGACGCCAGTGTGCCGGTGCCGGTGCCGCTGCCCGTGAACGCCACGTTGCCTTCCTGGCGCGCCGCCGCGAGCGTGACAGTGGCGTTGGTTGTCAGGTTGTACGGGGCCAGCTGGTAGACCCGCTCGTCGCTGCCGAAGTCGTGCTCGTTGATGGAGCTGTGAATGGCGATGCCTTTCTGCACCGTGGGCGCGTCCACGGTCAGGCCTACGTTCTGGATCTTGCCGCCGGTGACCGTCAGGGCGCCGCCGGCGAGGATCTGGCTCATGTCGTTGACGCCGCTGCCCACGGCGATGTTCATCGCGCCGCCCGCGAGGATCCGAGCCGGCGCGGAGCTTTGCAGCACCGGCGTGGACGAGGTCACGGTGTAGTCGTACGCGTCGTAGGTCGACGACATGCGCGTGGGCTTGTAGTCGGTGCCCGTGAGCGACCTGTGTCCCGTCATCGTGTAGATGAAGTTCAGCGTGGCCTCGTCCAGCTTCTTGTGGGCCGTGCGGTAGGCTTGCCATTGGTCGTACTCGGCTTGCGTGACCGGGTGGTCGAAGGGCACGAGCACGTCATGGGCCACTTCGCCGCCATCGGAGACCATGATGCCTTCCTGGCCCACGGTGATGTCGGGGTGCAGCCGACCGATGAAGTCCGCCGGCAGGTCTTCGGCGGGCGGCGTGACGCCGAAGGTGGCCCAGATCGGATCGGTGCGCGGATACCAGGCGCCGGGCATGGCCGTCGTCTCGCAGATCGGATCCACACCGTTGCAGGTCTGGAAGCTGCGGTCGGCGCTGTTGGCCGGGCTTCGCAGGTAGTAGGCGCGGAACTGCGCGAGCGGGTAGTCGGGCGACGGGATCAGCAGGCGCATGTTGGCATTGCTGCCGGGCAACTGGGGGTCGGTGGCAGGGACGCCGGCCCAGCCGTTCCAGCCGATGTCGGGGATCCGCTGGAAGCCGCCGATGCTGAAGAGGACTTCGCTCGCCGCATAGCGCACGCTGCTGCCAGGCAGCGAATATTCAACGATGTGCTGGCCCGATCCGGGCTCCAGGGTCCAGCTCACGCCGCCGTTGGTGTTGCTCAGCGTGGCCGTCTTGATGTCGACGTTGCGGGTGGCCTCGATCGTTGCGGCGTGGTTGTTCACCGCGCCGGCCGAGCCGGTGGCGTGGCCCGCCGCATCGAGGCTGCCGCCGATGGCAAGATCGCCGTCGTTGAAGATCAACGACCCGTCGCGGTTGTTGACGGTGGTGGCGCCAATGTCCAGACGCTGGCGCGCGGCAATGGTCGCGGCGCTGGTGGCGCCGTTGGCGGCGGTTTCGGCCAGGTTGTTGAGCGTGCCGACACCGATGGAGATCTGGTCGCCGTAGATGCGGCCGGTGCCGATGTTGGTCAGCGTGCCTGCATCGATGCGGGTCACGACACCGTCGATCACGCCCCGGTTGGTGATGGTGTCCGTGGCGCTCAGGTGGGTGGTGGTGCCCTGGATGTCACCGGTGGCGGTGTTGTCGATGTTGGTGGCCGCGAGCGACAGGGCGTTACCGGCGGCGATCCGACCGCTGTTGCGGATGTTGCCAGTGGTGGCGATGCCCAGGTCGCGGTTGGCGATGGTCTCGCTGCCGGCGGCGAAGACGGCGTCCTGCGTCAGGGCCAGGCGCATGTCCTGCTGGGAGAGCAGCCGGCCTGTGTTGGCGAGCGAGGCGGTGTCGACGACGAGGGCCTTGCCGGCGAGCAAGGTGCCGCCGTTGGCCACGCTCAGGGTCTTGGCGCCGGGATTGGCGGCATTTGGATCGACGATGGCCAGCGTGTCGCCGGCATGGATCAGGCCGCCGGCGCCGTTGTCGATGCGGCCGCTGCTGGTGAGGGTAGTGTTCACATCCGCCCGAATCGCACCCGCGGTGTTATCCACGGTCGTGGCGGCGATGGCGACGTTCTGCCCTTCGATGCCTTGTTCG
>NZ_RWKH01000041.1 GCF_003984625.1 Variovorax sp. DXTD-1
TCCTCGAAGAAGCTGACAGGCAGCCCAGGCACATCGACGCGCATGGAAATCACCGTGCCTGACGCCGGCAAACGTTCGATCTCTGCCGCGGGCCGGCCCTTGCGCCCGCTGGTGACAAAGAGCGTCTTCAGGTCATCGCCGCCAAAGCACGGCATGGTCGGGCACTGAACAGGAACGGAAACAGAAGCCACGATTTCACCGGACGGCGCAAAGCGCAGCAGTTGCGCGCCTTCGAACATCGCGACCCAGTAGTGGCCCTCGGCATCGACTGTCGCGCCATCCGGGCGGCCTTCGTAGCGCACCGGTGAGTCGGCCGTCCAGCCCTGGGGCTTGGCCTCGAACTGATGGAACACGCGCGCACGCGAGAGCGAATTGGCCTCGGCGTCCCAGTCCCAGGCGCACACCACATGCGCGGCGGTGTCGGCCCAGTAGAGCGTGCGGGCATCGGGCGAGAACGCGAGCCCGTTGCCGGTGGTGGCCTCGTTGGCCATCTGCGTCAACGTGGGCGACACGCCGGTGTCGGTGCGCGCGTCGAAGCAATAGAGCGCGGCGTTGGCCCGGTCCTTGGCCTCGTTGAGCGAGCCGGCCCAGAAACGGCCCAATGCATCGCATTTGCCGTCGTTGAAGCGCATGGTGCGCGCGTCATGCTCCACACGCGCCATCGCGACCAGTTCGCCGCCCCATTCGCGAGCCCGGTAGATGCCGTCGCGCAGCGCGATCACCAAGCCGCCGCTTCGCGCCGGTGCCATGCAGCCAGGCTCCGTGGCCAGGGCCCAGCGTTCCACCTTGGCGGCGGGCGTGCCGATTTCCCCGCGCGTACGCAGCACCGCCCGCCCCGGAATGTCGAGCCAGTAAAGCGAGTGTTCGTGCGGGTGCCAGAACGGCGATTCGCCGAGCTCGCAAAGGCTGTCTTCGAGGGTGGTCCACATGATTCCGGCATTGTGCATCCGCTCCCGCGCAGGCCAAAAAAAAAGCCCGCTGACGCCGAAGCGCTCGCGGGCTGAACATCCAAAGGAGACCTTGCTGAAATCGTTCCTGTTTTTCTTCTTCTCACCACCAGCCCGCGCCTCGTATGCCTCCTTCGCGAAACACCGCGGAACCGGCTTTGCCGGGCCGCTGGTGTTGCCCCCAGCAGGGGGGTTGGCGAAGCGACACGAAGTGCGCGAAGACTGGGGGGTAGCCTATAGCTTGGGGGTTACCTGTTGTATGCGGTCTCGCCGTGCGAGGAGATGTCGAGGCCTTCGCGCTCTTCTTCTTCCGACACACGCAGGCCGATGGTGAGGTCGGCAATCTTGAAGGCGATGAACGCCACCACGCCAGACCAGACGATGGTCAGCAGCACGCCCTTGAGCTGGATCCAGACCTGGGCACCGATGCCGTTGGACACGATGCTGGCCGTGACCCAGTCGCCCACAAGGCCGGGGCCGCCGAGAGCCTGGGTATTGAACACACCGGTGAGCAGCGCGCCGACGATACCGCCGACACCGTGCACGCCGAACACGTCGAGCGAGTCGTCCGCGCCGAGCAGCTTCTTGAGGCCGTTGACGCCCCAGAGGCAGGCGAAGCCGGCGATGAAGCCGATGATGATGGCGCCCATCAGGCCGACGTTGCCGGCGGCCGGGGTGATGGCCACGAGGCCTGCCACGGCGCCTGAAGCGGCACCCAGCATCGAGGCCTTGCCGCGCATCAGCGCTTCACCGATGCACCATGCGAGCACTGCTGCGGCGGTGGCGGTAAAGGTGTTCATGAAGGCGAGCACGGCGCTGGTGCCGGCTTCGAGGGCCGAACCTGCATTGAAGCCGAACCAGCCGACCCACAGCAGCGACGCGCCGACCATGGTGAGCGTGAGCGAATGCGGCGTGAAGGCTTCCTTGCCGTAGCCGACGCGCTTGCCGATGACGTAGGCGCCAACCAGGCCTGCAACGGCTGCATTGATGTGCACCACGGTGCCGCCCGCGAAGTCGAGCGCGCCCCATTGCCAGATCAGGCCGGCCTTGGCGTTGTTGGCATCCACCACGCTGGCGGCGGTGTAGGCGTCAGGGCCAAGCCAGAACCAGACCATGTGGGCCAGCGGCGCATAGCTGAAGGTGAACCAGATCACCATGAACAGCAGCACGGCCGAGAACTTGGCGCGTTCTGCAAAGGCACCCACGATCAGGCAGCAGGTGATGCCGGCGAACGTGGCCTGGAAGGCGGCGAACAGCAGCTCGGGGATATACACACCCTTGCTGAAGGTGGCGCCGGGCGCGAACACGCCGGTGGCCGGATCGAACACGCCCTTCATGAAGAGCCGGTCGAAGCCGCCGATGAAGGCATTCCCCTCGGTGAACGCCAGGCTGTAGCCATAGATGAGCCACAGCACGACGATCAGCGAGAAGGTGACCATCACCTGCATGAGCACCGACAGCATGTTCTTGCTGCGCACCAGGCCGCCGTAGAACAGCGCCAGGCCGGGAATGGTCATCATGATGACGAGCAGCGTGGACAGCATCATCCAGCTGGTGTCGCCCTTGTTGAAGGAAGGAGCGGGAGCCGCGGCGGGCGCTGCTTCGGCAGCAGCAGCGGGGGCGGCGGCAGCAGGTGCCGCGGCGGCGGGGGCTGCGGCGGGAGCCGGGGCGGTTGCAGCCGGTGCCGTGGCAGCCGGCGCTTCAGCCGCCGGCGCCTGCGCAAAGGAGGCGGTGCCGGCAGCGAGCACGCTCAAGCCGAGCGCAAGAGAAACAAGCAGTTTTTTCATGGTTGTTTTTTCCGGGCTGATCAGAGGGCTTCGCGGCCGGTTTCACCGGTGCGGATGCGAACGACCTGCTCGAGGTTGTAGACAAAAATCTTGCCGTCGCCGATCTTGCCGGTGCGGGCCGCGCCTTCGACGGCTTCGATCACGCGGTCGACGAGTTCGTCGGAAACCGCCGCTTCGATCTTGACCTTGGGCAGGAAGTCGACCACGTACTCAGCGCCGCGGTACAGCTCGGTGTGGCCCTTCTGGCGACCGAATCCCTTGACCTCCGTGACCGTGATGCCTTGCACGCCGATGGCCGACAGTGCTTCGCGCACTTCGTCGAGCTTGAACGGTTTGATGATGGCTGTGACCAGCTTCATGATGACTTTCTCCTTCTTGGATGGATGAATGGTGCGGCAGCTTGGGCCGCACCTTGTTCTTGTGCCTGCTTACAAGGTCTTGCTGAGCGTAACGATGAAGCGCGCCTTGTTGGGCGAGTAGTACTGCTCGCCGATCGGGCCGAAGCCGAAGTCCACGCCCGGGTTGCTCAGCGCGAGGTAAGAGCTCTTCTTGTTGGCGCCCTGCACCGAGCCGGCCAGCGCCAGGCCGTTGCCGAAGTCATACGACACGCCCACGTTGTAGTCCACGTAGCTCTTGTAGCCCAGGCTGCGAATGTCGCTGGACATGTGCGTGTAGCCCACGGCCGCCTTCAGCGTGAGCTTGGGCACGATTTCCTTGCTGTAGGCCAGGTTCAGGTAGCCGGTGTTGCGGCCCTTCAGGCCCGAGCCCGACTTGTAGCCGGCGTAGCCGAAGTAGTCCTTGGAAACCGTGTGCGAGTACTTCAGGGTGAACGAGCCGATGGCTTCGTCGGCCCAGGTGCCCGCGCCGTACAGCTCGGTCGTGTTGCCGATGGAGTTGCCCGGGTAGATGTAGGTCAGCGCGCCCACGTCCAGGTCGAACGGGCCGGCCTTGAACTTGTAGCCGCCATAGAGGTCGCTCTCGATGCTGTTGCCCTGGAGCCAGTTGACGCTGGAGTTCCAGTTGCCCACATAGAAGCCGCTTTCGCCGAAGGCGTAGTCGAAGCCGCCCTGGATGGCGGGCTTGAAGCCCTTGGTCTTGGCGTAGTCGTTGTTCCCGATCATGTCCTGGTCCTGACCGCGGAACTTGTAGTTGCTGGTCAGCGCCACATTCCCCGTGAGCTGAGCGCTCGCAAGCATCGGCAGGGCTGCAAGGGCGACCACGGCCACTGCCTGGGCGAATTTACGGTGCATCATCGAGACTCCTCGGAGTTGGTTGAATAGTTGGGGGACACCGTCTCATAGCAGGGAGCGTGCCAAAGTGCTCGTTCTTCCAGCCGAGAGGCGGCGGACCCGTCATCCGCAATCCGCTTGAAAAGTTACAAGAGTGTTCAGGTGCGACGCCGTTTCGGCGCCGCGGTGCACAAGCCCAACCAAAAACGGGCGCACCATAATGGGGAGAGTAATAAGAATGAGCTTGTCTTTGGTGCAAAGCCGCGCTTTGCTTGGGCTGGAAGCGGCCAGTGTCACGGTCGAGGTGCATCTGGCCAACGGCCTGCCCAGTTTTACGCTGGTCGGACTGGCCGAAACCGAAGTCAAGGAAGCGCGCGAACGTGTGCGCTCGGCCATCCAGAACGCCGGCCTCGAGTTTCCTAATAACAAACGGATCACCGTCAACCTGGCGCCGGCAGACCTGCCCAAGGACTCCGGCCGCTTCGACCTGCCGATTGCGCTCGGCATCCTGGCGGCCAGCGGGCAGATCCAGGCTGCCGGCTTGGCGGGGCATGAGTTTGCCGGCGAGCTTTCCCTTTCTGGCGAGCTTCGGCCCGTGCGCGGCGCGCTGGCCATGGCGCTTGCGCTGCACACCCGCGGCATCGCCACACGCCTGGTGCTGCCCACCGAAAGCGCCAAGGAAGCGGCCCTGGTGCCCGGCGGCGAGGTGTACGGCGCCAGGCACCTGCTGGACGTGGTGCAGCGCTTCATGCCCGAAGGTTCCGCCGCGCAGCAGGCCGAGCCAGCCGTGCCGCCCAGCGCGGACGGCTGGGCCCGCATCCACGCCGCGGCGGCCAGGGCCGCGCCCCTGTATGCCGACCTGGCCGACGTAAAAGGCCATGCGAGCGCCAAGCGCGCGCTCGAAATTGCCGCCGCGGGCGGGCACAGCCTGCTGATGGTGGGCGAGCCAGGATCGGGCAAGTCCATGCTGGCGCAGCGCTTTGCCGGGCTGCTGCCGCCGATGAGCATCGACGAGGCGCTGGAGACCGCGGCCGTGGCCAGCCTGGGCGGCAGCTTCTCGACCGAGCGTTGGATGAGCCGGCCGACTTCTGCGCCGCACCACACCTCCAGCGCCGTGGCGCTGGTGGGCGGCGGCTCGCCCCCGCGGCCCGGCGAAATCTCGCAGGCGCACCACGGCGTTCTCTTTCTCGATGAATTCCCGGAGTTCGCGAGGTCCGCCCTCGAGGCGCTGCGCGAGCCGCTCGAAACCGGCACCATCACCATCGCGCGGGCCGCCCGGCGCGCCGAGTTTCCGGCGCGCTTCCAGCTCATTGCGGCGATGAACCCCTGCCCTTGCGGCTACCAGGGCTCGGCGCTGAAGGCCTGCCGCTGCACGCCCGACCAGGTCTCCCGCTACCAGAGCAAGCTCAGCGGCCCGCTGCTCGACCGCATCGACCTGCACATCGAAGTGCCCGCGGTGTCGGCGCACCAACTGCTCGGTGCACCGGCCGGCGAGGCGACCGGCAGCATCCGCGCCCGCGTGGTCGCCGCGCGCAACCTGGCGGTGCAGCGCCAGGGCAGCCCGAACCAGGCACTGCAGGCCGGCGCCATCGACCAGCACGCCGCGCTGGACGAGGCTGCGCGCAAGTTCATGGTCAACGCCGCGGCCAAGCTCGGCTGGTCGGCGCGCAGCACGCACCGCGCGCTCAAGGTGGCGCGCACGGTGGCCGACCTGGCCGACGCCGAATCGGTGCAGGCCGTGCACGTGGCGGAGGCGGTGCAGTACCGTCGGGGGTTGCGAAATTGACACCAATAATGAATTCGCCGCAATCGATTGTGTAAATGGAATGCAACTGCTTAGCGGAGATCGCTTGAAACAAGTCTTGACCACCGTGATGACCGCTTTGCTGGGTGGCTGCGCCTCGTTCGCGCCGTATGTACCTGTCGAAGATGGACCATTCGCGACACTGGTTGTTTCTTCAAAAATCACGAGTTGGCGGCCAGGAAGCGTCGGCTCCACGACATTGAATTTCGCAATCGCAAACGAACAAGGCTGCGGCAACTTCGTCAAACCCGAGCCAGCCACTCAAGAGCGCGGTGAGGTCAAGTACAAGATCCCGATAAACAAGGACATCCTCATCGGCTACGCCCGTGATTCCGGGGTGATGACGTGCAATGTGTCTGCCTCATTTCATGCGACGACGGCAGGTGCGCAATACGTGCTGAATGGGCGGGTTCTAGGCATGCAGTGTGCGCTGACGGTTTCGGAAATAACCGCAGGCTCATCAACGCTTATACCGCTCGAGCCTGCATTCAGAGATGCGTGGATTGGTCGCAAAGCGTGCAAGCGACGACAGGATCTTTGATTCCGGCAAGCGACGCACAAGCTATCTCCGTGGTAGGACGCGCCCCGGGTGCGGGCGCACGAGAACGCCGTCATGCGAGACGCGGATCCTGACGTTCGACGATTGCGAACCGCCGGTCTCAGTCTCAGCCACGAGAGCACGCAGCTCCCTCGTATTGGTTTTTCGCTCGAGCTGAGCACGGCGCGCATCGATCGCCAGCAAGCGGGCCTTTTCATTGCCGTGCGTTGTCACCGAGAACCATTCGGCGACGTACCGGCCGTCGATTCCGCCGGTCTTGGCCAGCCAGTAGCGGGGCAACCCGTCGGCGCCCTTGATGCACGAGACCCCGGGAATGCCCGAGCTGTTGTTTTTTCTGAGGATCTCGACGACGGGGATGGGCTCGGGCAGCGTTCGTTTCGACCTGGACGCCGCAGCTTTGGAGGCATTTGACGCCTTCTGTGTCGTCGCCCTCACGCGAGCTTCGGCGGGATGAACGTTCCGCAGTCCTTTCATGGCCTCCAGCTGCTTCTCGCGCTCCGCAATGGCCAGGCACTCCGCCTGGGCTGCGCCGTAGCGGCCCACGCTGAAGGACTTGGTCAGCAGGCGATTCGCACTCACACGGGTGATCGCGTGCCAGCTCTTGATTTCGCCCTTGGCGTTGAAGCGGAAGGTCACGCCGGAGACGCCGCTCTTGTTGGTGGTGCGCAGTTTCTGCGCCAGTTCGCTCCGCTCGGGCGGCAGATGGTTGCGCACGATCTCGTCCCGGTAGGCCTGCGCGCACGCCAGCGCGGCGGCCTCGCCGCCATACCGGCTGAAGGCGAAGCTCCTCATGAACCGCGTTCCCGCGCGGCTCAGGGTGACTCGCCAGCTGTTGGCCACGCGGAAGATGCCGTACATCGCCGGCACGTTGTAGAAGTCGCGGCCACCCGACGCCGGTGGCGCTTCGTGCGTGTTCGCGGGCCCTGGACCTGCGTTCGCGCCGGCATCGCTTGCCGAGAGGGATTCGCTCTGCTTCATGCTGCTTGCTCTGATGTGGATTTCAGCCGATGCCCGGCTTCGACCGGACGAAGGGCTCTTGCTCATAGGCGTACGCGAAATGTGTCTCGGCGGCAAGCTTCGGAAATGATCAGAAACTCGCGTTCAGATTGAACCCAAAC
>NZ_RWKH01000042.1 GCF_003984625.1 Variovorax sp. DXTD-1
TCTAGCCAGATGACCAGAGCAAATTCCAAGAGAGCTCCGCGGTGTACCAGTTCGCGCCTTCTCGCGAGCCGGTAGCGCGATTCTCAGCGCCGCGGACTGCGACATTGAGCCTCGAAGCACCATGTGTCCCTCAGGACCCCATAGGACTCACCGAAGCCATCGTCGGATCGAAATCAGCCTCCACACGTCCCACATCCGGAACCCTTGGATATCGCAGCACGCGGTAGCCAGCCTCTACCAGCAGCGCGTCCCGGTCCAGGTCGCGCTGCGACTTGCCCTTGCTGTTCTTGTCGCCGAGCGCCACCACGGCGACGACCTTGAATGAACGGTCGCATACGACAAAGTCCGCGATCTTGCGGCTGAACGAGCTTCGTGCGGCGCGCGTGCGGGCCGTGAGCAGCGCGCCGAAGCTGACCTGCGGCAGCACCACCAGGTCTGGCAGCGTTTGTACGAGGCGGTTGTACATGGCCTGTTCGCGCGCAGTGAGCGGCGGCCGTGCCTTGGGCTTGTCGACAAAGCCGCTGCTGCTTTGCGCAGACCTTTTTCTTGCGAGCGCCACGAACACCAGCAGCCCGATGGCCAACAAAAAGACCATGAATAGGAACGTATTCATCTCTGCTTCTCCTTCTCCGCAGAGTCTCGCATGACTGCGCAGGCGCCCCTTTGGGTGTTTTGCCGGACCTGTGCCGGCACGCCGGATTCAGGCCTTCGCGTCGAACGAACGCGGCTCAGTGCCAGGTGCGCAAACCGCGGCCAACCGGGCCGCGGAGCTCACCATTTGCCGTCTTTGGGAATCGCTTGAGGAGCCGGCTTTGCGCCGGCTGCAGCCGTGATGAGTTGCGCGGCTTCCGGCCGATTGGCCTTGGTCGCGAAGTCGACCGCAGTCATGCCGAGCTGGTTCTTCATCGTGGTGTCCGCGCCTTCGGCCAGCAGCAGCTTCACGGCTTCGGTCGATCCATACATCGCGGCCATCATGAGCGGCGTGGTGCCGTTGGGCGACTGCGCATCGATGAAGGCGTAGTTGTCGAGCAGCACTTTCATGATGCTCAGCTGGCCGCTGCTGGCGGCATAGTGAAGCGGCGTCCAGCCGGTCTTGTTGACGGCGGCGTCGCGCTTGAGCAGCTGGGCGACGATGTCTTGCTGGCCCTTGATGGCGGCCAGCATCAGCGGGGTTTCGTCCTTGGCGTTGGCAATGTCGACGTCGGTTTGCGGCGACTCGAGCAGCACCTGCGCAACCTTGGGCGACGGCTCGCGCAGCGCGATGATCAGGCCGGTCTGGCCGTGTTCGTCACGCGTGTTGGGGTCGAAACCGCGCTGCAGCAAAGTTCGCACGCCGCTGGCATTGTCTCCGCGCACAGCTCTGAAAAAATCTTCGAACGAACCCGCGTGTGCAGAAAAATTTGCAGCAACGACAGCCAGATAGAAGAACTTCTTGATGTAATTTTTCATTTTGTTTTTACTCCCTTGAACAGTGTTTCGAAGTTGTCGCTCGTGGCCTTTGCGACTGCTTCGATGGGCAGCTTGCGCAGTTCGGCAATCTGCTTTGCGACATACGGCACGTACGACGGATTGTTGGTCTTGCCGCGGTACGGCACCGGAGCCAGATACGGGCTGTCGGTTTCGATCAGCATGCGGTCCAGCGGCACAAAGGCCGCCACGTCGCGCAGGTCCTGCGCCTTCTTGAAGGTCAGGATGCCCGAAAAGGAAATGTAGAAGCCCAGGTCCAGCGCCGCGCGCGCGACTTCGGCGGTTTCGGTAAAGCAATGGAACACACCGCCCGCGGCCTTGCCGGAGCCGTCTTCGCCCTCCTCCTTCAGGATGGCCAGCGTATCGGCCGAGGCTTCGCGGGTGTGAATGACCAGCGGCATGCGGGTTTGCTGCGCGGCGCGAATGTGCACGCGAAAACGGTCGCGCTGCCATTCCATGTCGGAAATGCTGCGGCCGCCCTTCCGCTCTTCCATCTGGTAGTAGTCGAGGCCGGTCTCGCCGATGGCCACTACCTTGGGCAAGGCTGCACGGCGAATCAGGTCGTCGACGCTGGGCTCGGCGATGTCCTCGTTGTCGGGGTGCACGCCCACGCTGGCCCAGAAGTTGTCGTAGCGGGCCGCCAGGGCCTGAACGTCATCGAACTCTTCGAGCTTGGTGCAGATGCACAAGGCCCGGTCGACCTGTGCCTCGGCCATGGCGGCGCGGATTTGCGGCATCTGGTCCGCGAACTCGGGAAAAGTGAGGTGGCAGTGGGAGTCGGTAAACATGGCGCTGATTGTCTGGCTGATGCCAGGTACACCGAGGAACCGGCTTTGCCGGGCCTCTGGTGTCGCCCCCGGTGGGGTTGGCGGAGCGACACGAAGTGCGCGCAGCCTGGGGGCGAGCCTAACCTTCGAGCTTAGATAGTTTGTGTGGGGCGGTCGGAGGCCATCGAGCCACCGAGCGCCGCCTCGATGCGCGCCTTGAGCTGGCGCGACTTTTCGTCGGACGGGAACCGGATGCCCACGCCCGGCGCCCGGTTGCCGGCGGCGCGCTGCGGCGTGATCCACGCGACCTTGCCGGCCACGGGATAGCGCTGCGGGTCTTCAGGCAGCGTGAGCAGCACGTAGACGTCGTCGCCCAGCCGGTATTCGCGCGAGGTTGGAATGAAGATGCCGCCTTCGGCAAACAGCGGAATGTAGGCGGCATAGAGCGCGCCCTTTTCCTTGATGGCGAGCTGGATCACGCTCGGCCGTTGAGGCGTTGCGGCGGCGGCAGGGGCGGCGGGTTGGTTCATGGTCGGCGAGGAACAGAGTTTAGGGTGGTTCGCGCCTCGCTCACAAGCGCTTCCAGCATCAGGCCCGCATTGAAGGGGTGTTCGGCGGTTCTGGCGGCATTGGCAAGCGACTTGGACCAGCGCGCAAGCGCCAGGTGCGAAGGCACCGCCGCCGGCAGGTCGGCCGCCTCGAAGAATCGGGGTTCGGCACCGCTGCCAACGGCCATCAGGTCGTGGCAGAGCTTTTGCAGCGCACCGATGGCTTGCGAGGGCGCTTGATCCGCCAGCGCGGCGACGTCTCCGCGCAACACTGCCTTGGGCAGCAGCGACCAGGCCTTGGGCGACTGGCCGGAGCGCGCAAGCCGCAGCGCATCGCTGGGGCGGCCGCCTGCCGCACGCAGCAAGGCGGCGGCATCGGCCGCGGGCACGTCGTGCGCGCCCAGCCAAGCTTCGGCTTCGGCCGTTGCGGGCCACGGCAGCGTAAAGCCGAGGCAGCGGCTGCGAATGGTCGGCAGCAGCTGCCATGCGGCCTCGCTGGCCAGCACAAAGCGAACGTCGCCAACCGGCTCTTCGAGCGTCTTGAGCAGCGCGTTGGCGGTGATGGTGTTCATGCGCTCGGCCGGGTACACCAGCACCACCTTGCCGCGGCCGCGGGCGCTGGTGCGCTGGGCAAAGCCGACCGCGTCGCGCATGGCTTCGACGCGAATCTCGCGGCTGGGTTTGCGCTTCTTGTCGTCGATGTCCGCCTGGGCTTTTTCGTCGAGCGGCCAGCCGAGTTCCTGCATGGCAACCTCAGGCATCAGCACGCAAAGGTCGGCATGGGTTCGAACTTCGATGGCGTGGCAACTGGGACATTTGCCGCAGGCGGTGCCGCCCTCTTCCGCCTTGGGCTGTTCGCACAGCCAGGCGGCGGCAAGCGCCAGCGCGAGTTCGTACTGGCCCAGGCCCGACGGCCCCTGCAGCAGCCAGGCATGGCCGCGCTGGCGCAGCAGCTCTGCGAGCGGCCGGCGGAGCCAGGGCGAAAGCTGCGGCGTGCTCATCGAGTGACACCGGTCGCGGGTGCCAGCGCGCCGCGCGCGACAAGCGCCGCTTCGACCTGCTGCCAGACCTGGTCGCGTGTCTGGCTGGCGTCGATGCGAACGAAGCGCTGCGCATCGGCGGCCGCGCGGGCTGCGTAGCCTGCCGCAACGCGCCGGAAGAATTCGACCGGCTGGGATTCGAACTTGTCTGGCAAGCGCGCTCCGGCCAAGCGCTGGGCGGCGATTTCGGGCGCCAGGTCGAACCACAGGGTGATGTGGGGCTGCAGCAGTCGGGCGGCATCGGCGGCGGTGTCCGCCCTGCCCTGCACCCATTGCTCCAGCGTCGACAGCACCTGCGCATCGAAGCCGCGGCCCGAG
Source organism: Variovorax sp. DXTD-1 (assembly GCF_003984625.1). Taxonomy (GTDB): domain Bacteria; phylum Pseudomonadota; class Gammaproteobacteria; order Burkholderiales; family Burkholderiaceae_C; genus Variovorax. Next base: position 4,141 of record NZ_RWKH01000042.1, read on the forward strand.
CCCTGGTAGGCAAAAGTGGCATCGGTGAAGCGATCGCACAGCACCACGTCGCCGCGGGCCAGCGCAGGCTCAATGATTTGCGTGACGTGATCCCGCCGTGCCGCGAACACCAGCAGCGACTCGGTCAGCGGGTCCATCGGCTGCTCGAGGATGAGCCCGCGCAAGGTTTCCGCCAGCGGCGTGCCGCCGGGCTCGCGCGTGCGCACCACCGTGCGGCCCTGCGCTTTCAAGAGCGCTTCCATCGCATCCAGATGGCTGGACTTGCCCGCGCCGTCGATGCCCTCGAGCGTCAGAAACAAGCCTTCACTCATTGCGCGACCTTCGGTTTGGGTTCGCCATTGTTGCTTCCACCCCCGCGCTGGTAGCGGTTGACCGCGCGGTTGTGCTCGTCGAGCGAGGTGCTGAACTGGCTGGTGCCGTCGCCGCGTGAAACAAAGTACAGCGACTTGCTTTGCGCCGGCTGCACTGCCGCCAGCAGCGCGGCCTTGCCCGGCATCGCAATGGGCGTGGGCGGCAGGCCGCCGCGGGTGTAGGTGTTCCAGGGCGTATCGGCCTGCAGGTCTTTCTTCCGCAGATTGCCGTCGAACGAGGTGCCCATGCCGTAGATCACCGTCGGGTCCGTTTGCAGCGGCATGCCGGTGCGCAGCCGGTTGACGAACACGGCGGCGATTTCGGAGCGGTCCTTGGCTTTGCCTGTCTCCTTTTCGACAATGCTGGCCAGAATAAGCGCCTCATCGGCCGTTTTGATCGGCAAATCGGCCGCCCGTGCCGCCCAAGCGGCTTCGAGCTTCTTGTCCATGGCTCGCATGGCGCGCTGCAGCAGCGCAATGTCGGTCGAGCCCTTCGAATAGGTGTACGTGTCGGGGAAAAAGCGTCCCTCGGGGTGCACGCCGGGCCTGCCGAGCTTGGCCATCAGCGCGTCGTCGGGCAGGCCGACGGTCTCGGGCTTGAGCTGTTCGGCCTTGGCAAGGGCGGCGCGCACCTGGCGGAAGTTCCAGCCTTCGACCAGCACCAGGCTGCGCGTGGCCTCTTCGCCGCGCACCAGCACGTTGAGCAGCATCTTGGGCGTGATGCCGCGCTCCAGCTCATAGCTGCCGGCGCGAATCTGGCGGTCCTGGCCAGAAACGCGGAACCACAGATAGAGCAGTTGCGGCTGCACGTCGGCACCCGCATCGGCCACCGCCTGCGCAACGCCGCGGGGCGTGGTGCCCGGCTCCACGGAGAGATCGAGGCTGGGCGCGGGCAGCTTGAGCGGCTGGTGCACCCACCACAGTCCGGCGGCGCCAAGGCCGAGCGCACCCAGTGCGGCAAGCAGAAAGAGCGTAAGAAAGAAGCGGCGCACGGGTCCGATGGAATGACAGGAAGAGGAAAAACGAATCGAGGATTCGGTGCGAAAAGTCGGTGGCCCTGCGGGAACAACGGCAAGTTTCCCTGCAGGCCGGACGGAACGGCTTCGACCATGATAATTCAGCGATGACTACTGTCGTTCTCAATGGTGTTACCGCCCTCTCGCACCTTGGCGTGATTCGCGCCGAAGGACCGGATGCCGCCAGCTTTTTGCACGGCCAGCTCACGCAGGATTTTTCGCTGCTCGGCGCCACGGAGGCCCGGCTTGCCGCCCTTTGCACCGCCAAGGGCCGGGTGATTGCCAGCTTCATAGGTATTCGGCCGCAGCCCGACCTGGTGCTGCTGGTTTGCAGCCGCGACATCCTGGCCGCCACGCTCAAGCGCCTGTCTATGTATGTGCTGCGCGCCAAGGCCAAGCTCACCGATGCCACGGAGCAGTTCTCGCTGTACGGCCTTGCCGGCACCGCGTTGACGGGCAACGGCCTGGACGCCGCCGCCCTGCCCGGCCAGCGCACCGCCATCGGTACGGACATCAGCTCCGTTTCGCTCTACCCGGCCGACGGCGTACCGCGTGCGCTGTGGATTGCACCCGCCGGCAGCCCGGTGCCCGCCGGCCCGTCGCTCGACGCGGAGCTCTGGCAATGGAGCGAGGTACGCAGCGGCATCGTGACGGTGACCACCCCGGTAATCGAGGCCTTCGTGCCGCAGATGATCAACTATGAATCGGTCGGCGGCGTCAATTTCAAGAAGGGCTGCTATCCGGGCCAGGAAATCGTCGCGCGCAGCCAGTTTCGCGGCACGCTGAAGCGCCGCACCTACCTGGTACAGGCCGATGCGCCGGTGAGCGCGGGCCAGGAAGTGTTTGCCGCCAGCGACGCCGATCAGCCCGTGGGAACGGTGGCGCAGGCCGCGCCCGCGCCCGGCGGCGGCTGGGCCGCGCTGATCTCCATCCAGATATCGGCGCTCGAAACCGGCGGCCTGCACGCGGGCGGCGCCGACGGCCCGGCGCTCACGGTTGAGCCGCTGCCGTATCCGCTGCTCGAAGATATCTAGG
>NZ_RWKH01000043.1 GCF_003984625.1 Variovorax sp. DXTD-1
GCTAGGAAAGAGAGATGTGTAGGTGGATCAAGGCATGCTGCACGCAGCGTATGACCGTTGCGTGACGGATTGGCGTCGGCGGACACGAGGTTGTCATATAGGTCGAACACCATCTGGCAAACCCCTTTGGCTTTCCTGATCCACACGCATCTTGCCGGCACTCCATGACTTGGCCGCCAACTCGTACGGCGGCGACGAAGCCGGGCTGATCTGCGGCTATTTGTTCGACGCCGCCGCGCCGGAGCCCGTGCGGGCGATCGACTCGGCGCAGGCCGCGGCGTGGCTGGACACTGGCGCGTCGCCCTCGTCGGACTCCGCGTTCCTGTGGTTGCACTTCAATTTGAGCCATGCCCAGGCCGAGCGCTGGCTGCTGCGCCACGCGCAACTCTCCGACACCTTTTATGAAGCGCTGCATGAGGGCCTGCCCTCCACGCGCATCGAGCGTGCCGACGATTCGCTGATCGCGGTCATCAACGACGTGCACTTCGAATTCAGCTTCGAGCCCTCGGACATCTCCACGCTCTGGATCAGCGTGGGGCCGCGCCTGGTGGTCACGGCGCGCGCCAAGCCGCTGCGCTCGGTCGACGCGCTGCGAACGGCGGTCAAGGCCGGAGACGCGCCGCGCTCGACCACCGAACTGCTCGAGCACCTGCTGCGCGCCCAGGCCGACGTGCTGGTGAAGATTGTGCGCGGCGTCACTTCCCGCATCGACCGCATCGAGGACGAGCTGCTGGCCGGCCGGCTCGACCACAAGCGTGCGCGGCTCGGCGTGCTGCGCCGGCTGCTGGTGCGGCTGCAGCGGCTGCTCGCGCCGGAGCCCGCCGCCCTCTTTCGCCTGCTGCAAGGGCCGCCGGCCTGGATGGCCGAGCCCGATGCGCAAGAGTTGCGCGGCTCGACCGAAGAGTTTTCGGTCGTGCTGCGCGACATGCAGGCGCTGCAGGAGCGCATCAAGCTACTGCAGGAAGAAATTGCCGCCAACGTCAACGAGGACAACAACCGCAGCCTGTTCGTGCTGACGGTAGTGACCGTGCTCGCGCTGCCCATCAACATCCTTGCCGGCCTGTTCGGAATGAACGTGGGCGGCATTCCGTTGGCAGAGCACAAGTACGGGTTCTGGATCGTGGTGGCCATCGTCGCCAGCTTTACCGCGGTGGCCGCGTGGACGGCTTTTCGCAAGAAGCGCTAAGCCGCATCGGCCGCGGCAGTAATGCTATTTATTTAATAGCAACCACAATAGCATCCATGCGCCCGCATCAGTGTTCCAGACCCAATAGAATGATCATGTGTCCTCTATTCTCAATGCCGATCTGCACTGCCATTCCGTGGTTTCCGACGGCACGCTGACGCCCGAAGAACTGGCAGCGCGCGCAGCTGCCAACGGGGTCGAACTCTGGGCGCTCACCGACCACGACGAAGTCGGCGGCCAGCACCGCGCGGCCGCAGCGGCGCGCGCCAATGGGCTGCGCTACCTCACCGGCACCGAGATTTCGGTGACCTTTGCCAACGAAACGGTGCACATCGTCGGCCTGGGCTTCGACCCCGACGATGCCGCCATGACGCAGGGCCTCTACGACACGCGCGGCGGCCGCGGCAAGCGCGCGCAGGAAATGGCCGAGGGGCTGGCCAAGGTCGGCATTCATGGCGCTTATGAAGGCGCGCTCAAGTTCGTCGGCAACCCCGAGCTGATCTCGCGCACCCACTTTGCGCGTTTCCTGGTCGAGCAAGGCCATTGCCGCGACACGCCGGAGGTGTTTCGCAAGTACCTGACCGAAGGCAAGCCCGGCTATGTGCCGCATCGCTGGGCCTCGTTGAAAGACGCGGTCCAATGGATCACGGCCGCCAAGGGCATGGCCGTCATTGCGCACCCGGGCCGCTACAAGTTCACCGCCAACGAGGAATACGCGCTGTTCCTCGAATTCAAGGCGCATGGCGGGCAGGCGATCGAGGTCGTCACCGGCAGCCACACGACAGCCGAATACGTCGAATACGCCGACAAGGCGCTCGAGTTCGATTTCGCCGCCTCGTGCGGCAGCGATTTCCACAGCCCCGACGAAAGCCATTGCGACCTCGGCAAGCTGCCGCCGTTGCCCGGCGCGCTCACGCCGGTGTGGGAACTGCTCAGCCACCGCATCCAGCAGTGAGCCAGAGCCCCGGGCCCGGCACCGAAAGCGCGGCAACGGCCGCACTGGCGAATGCCCGCGCCGCAGCACAGCAAACGCGCGACGTCGAATCCGAACGCATCCTTGCGGGCATCGGACTCGTGCTGGCGGCGGTGGCCTGCTTTGCCACGCTCGACACCGCCACCAAGACATCGACCGCAGCCGTGCCGATTCTCATGGGCGTGTGGTTTCGCTATGCCTTCCAGGCCGTGGCCACCACGGCGGTGCTGCTGCCCAAGCACGGCACGGCGCTGCTGCGCACGCAGCACCCGCGCTACCAGTTGCTGCGCGGCGCGCTGCTGCTGGCTTCGAGCACGCTGGCCTTCTTGAGCCTGCGCTACATGCCGCTGGCGGAGTTCACGTCCATCGTGCTGATAGCGCCGCTGGTCATTACGCTTCTCGCGGCCACCACGCTGAAGGAGCATGTTTCGGTGCTGCGCTGGGCGCTGGTGGCGGGCGGCTTCGTCGGCACGCTGGTCATCTTGCGGCCGGGCGGCGATGCGTTCAGCTGGGCCGTGCTGCTGCCCATCGGGCTGGTGCTGACCAATGCATGGTTCCAGGTGCTCACAAGCAAGCTGGCGCAAACCGAGAACCCGCTCACCATGCATTTCTATACCGGCTGGGTGGGCACGTTGATCGCATCCCTAGCGCTGCCGTTCGTGTGGACGGCCCTGCCCTCATGGCACTGGTGGGCATTGCTGTGCCTCATGGGTTTCATGGGCACGGTGGGGCATTTCATTCTTATCCTCGCCTACCAGCGCGCACCGGCCTCCACGCTCACGCCCTATCTTTATGCCCAGATCGCCTTTGCCATGCTGGGCGGCTGGCTCGTTTTTTCCCACGTGCCCGACCGTGTCTCGCTCATCGGCATTTCGATGATTGCGGTTTGCGGTGCGGCCGGCGCCTGGCTCACGGTGCGCGAGCGCCGCGTGCCCATCGAGCCGGCGGAATCGTAATCAGGAGTCTTCTTCATGGCCCAGTACTTCGAAGTGCACCCCGACAACCCCCAGCAACGCCTGCTGAAGCAGGCCGCCACGCTGCTGCAGCGCGGCGAGATCGTGGCCGTGCCCACCGACTCGAGCTATGCGCTGGCCTGCCACTTGGATGACAAGGACGCCGTCGACCAGCTGCGCCGCATCCGCCAGGTCGACGAGAAGCACCATCTCACGCTGATCTGCCGCGACCTGAGCGAGCTGGCCAACTATGCGCGCGTCGACAACAAGCAGTACCGCCTGCTGAACGCCGCCACGCCGGGCCCCTACACCTTCTTGCTCGAAGCCACCAAGGAAGTGCCGCGGCGCGTGAGCCACCCGCAGCGCAAGACCATCGGCCTGCGGGTGCCCGACCACAAGGTGCTGCTCGAGCTGCTGGCGCTGCACGGCGCGCCGCTGTTGGCCACCACCCTCATCGCACCCGGCGAAACCGAAGCACTGAACGACGCGCAGACCATTCGCGAGCGCTTCGAAAAGCAGATCGGCGCCGTCATCGACGCGGGCGCCTGCCCTTCGCAGCCCACCACCGTGGTCGACCTCACGCCCATGGGCACGGGCGACGATCCGGTCGTGGTGCGGCAAGGCCGCGGCGCGCTGGCGGTGCTTGGTCTCTGACGAGCGGCACCGAAGCTTTCAGTCTGTCTGACACAATCGCCCAGTGGATATTTCCAACCTGATACAGACCGTACTTATTTACGCACTGCCCGTGGTTTTTGCGATCACGGTGCACGAGGCGGCGCACGGCTACGTGGCGCGCCATTTCGGTGACGAGACCGCCACCATCATGGGCCGCGTCACGCTCAACCCGATGAAGCACATCGATCCCATCGGGACCATCCTGATGCCGTTGCTGCTGTACTTCGCAACCTCTGGCGCGTTCCTTTTCGGTTATGCCAAGCCGGTGCCGGTGAACTTCGGGCGCCTTCGCCACCCCAAGCGCGACATGATCTGGGTAGCGCTGGCCGGCCCAGCGTCCAACTTTGTGCAAGCGATTCTTTGGGCCCTGCTGCTGGTCGGGCTCGTTGCAGCGGGCATCGATGAAACCTTTTTCATCAAGATGGCTCAAGGCGGCGTGCTGGTCAACCTGGTGATGTGGGCCTTCAACCTCTTTCCGCTGCCTCCGCTCGACGGCGGGCGCGTGCTCGCGGGCCTGCTCCCCAACGGCCCGGCGCAAAACTTTCTGGCGCGCATCGAGCCCTTCGGCTTCTTCATCGTGATGGGCCTGGTCATCGCGGGCATCGTCAGCACCTTCTGGCTGCGCCCGCTGATGGACGTCGGCTACACGGTCATCAACGTGCTTATTTCACCGCTCACGGCTTTGCTGCGTTAAGTTCCTCTCCATGGCTTCGTCATCTTCAGCTCCCCTGCGCGTCCTGACCGGCATCACGCCGTCCGGCACGCCGCACCTCGGCAACTACGTCGGCTCGATCCGCCATTCGGTGCGGCAGAGCGTGGCGCCGGGCGTGGAGAGCTTCTTCTTCCTGGCCGACTACCACGCGCTCATCAAGGTGCAGGAGCCGGCGCTCATCCAGCGCTCCACGCTCGAAATTGCGGCCAGCTGGCTGGCTTGCGGGCTCGACCCCGAGCGCGTGACCTTCTACCGCCAGTCGGACATTGCCGAAATCACCGAGCTCACCTGGTTTCTGACCTGCGTGACCGGCAAGGGCGTGCTCAATCGCGCCCATGCCTACAAGGCGCAACTCGACAAGAACGTGGCCAAGGGCGAAGACCCGGACTCGGACGTGACCGCCGGCCTGTTCATGTACCCGGTGCTGATGGGCGCGGACATCCTGATGTTCAACGCGCACAAGGTGCCCGTGGGCCGCGACCAGGTGCAGCACATCGAGATGGCGCGCGACATGGCGCAGCGCTTCAACCACCAGTACGGCGAGCACTTCACACTGCCCGATGCCGAGATCGACGATGCCGTTGCCACCCTGCCCGGCCTGGACGGCCGCAAGATGAGCAAGAGCTACGGCAACACCATTGCGCTGTTTGCGCCGCGCGCCCAGCTGCAAAAGCAGATTGCGAGCATCGTCACCGACTCGCGCGCGCCCGGCGAGCCCAAGGACACCGAAGGCTCCGCGCTGTTCCAGATCTACCAGGCCTTTGCCAGCGCCGAAGAAACCGAGACGCTCCGCAAGGCGTACGTCGATGGCATCGGCTGGGGCGACGCCAAGCAGATGCTGTTCGAGCGTATCGACCGCGAAGTGGCACCGCTGCGCGCGCGCTACGACGAACTGATGAACAACCCCGCGGAGATTGAGCGCATTCTGCTCATCGGCGCTGAAAAGGCCCGCAAGCTCTCGCGCCCCTTCATGACCGAACTGCGCCATGCGGTGGGGCTGCGCAACCTTGCGGCCGGCCGCGACAAGGGCGGTGCGCGCAAAGCGGCCAAGGTCGCCAAGCCCAGCTTCAAGCAATATCGCGAACGCGACGGCCTGTTCTATTTCAAACTGCTCGATGCGAGTGGCGCGGCGCTGCTGCAAAGCCGTGGTTTCGCGTCGCCGCAGGAGGCCGGGCGTGCGATTGCCGCCTTGCAGCAACAGCGCGGCGCGGCATTGACCGCGCTCGCCGACCAGTTGGAGCCGGTCGGCACGGAAGAATTGAGCGCCGCGAATGCGGCGCTGGAAGCACTGGCGGAAGCAACGACCGCAACCAGCGGAAGTTGATCCGGGATATGTCCATCGGCTCACCCGCCGGGGACACACGAGAGTAGACGGGCGATCACAAAGGAAGAAAACATGAGCATTTATGTCATCGACGACCATCCCCTGATGCGCGACGCAATCGTGATGGTGTTGCGGCGCTTGCGGCCGGCCGAAAACATCGTCGAGCTCGAGCGGCTGGACAAGCTCGCGAGCTCGGTTCAGCAGCGCGGTGCGCCGACCCTTTTCTGCCTCGACCTGAAGCTGCCCGACACCAACGGGGTTTCGGGTGTGGTGGCAGTCAAGCAGGTCTATCCCAACGTGCCGATCGCCGTCTACTCGGCGGCGCCCGCTGCCGACATGGAAGACGCATGCATCGAAGCGGGCGCCGACACCTACATCGAGAAGTCGGCCAGCTCGGCCGAACTGGCCGCCGTGCTGCGCGGCCTCTTGATGGCCGGTTCGGAAGAAGCGGACGAGCCTGCACTGGCCAACAACAGCAAGCTGTCCAAGCGCCAGACGCAGCTGATCGCCATGCTCGACAAGGGCATGAGCAACCGCGACATCGCCACCGACCTGGAGATCAGCGAACACACGGTGAAGGTGCACCTGTGGCGTCTGTTCCGCCGCCTGGGCGTAAAGAGCCGCACGCAGGCGCTGCATTACGCGCGGACCAACGGGTTGATTTCGAATAACTAGT
>NZ_RWKH01000044.1 GCF_003984625.1 Variovorax sp. DXTD-1
TTCGCTGATGGGGCCGGCGAGTGATTCGGTCTGTAGTCTCAACTCAGCGAGACATGGCCGGCGCAGTTTGCGCCTGGACAGGTTGATTCACCTGCTGCGCCCGCTGGCCCTGCTGCTGGGCATGCACCTCGGCCGAGGCCTGCGAGCTCTGGGCCAGCGGCATGTTTAGCGCCTCCACTGTGTCCACAGAGATCACCTTCGACAGCCCGCTTCCGAGCTTGCCCTGTACGGCAATGATCCTATCGCCGCTGTTGCCGCCCAACACCAAGTGGTCGATGCACTTCATGCCCGCACATTGCGCCTTCACCGCCACGTGGCCTGCGGCGTTGTCGGTCTGGTGATCCGAGGTGCGCCCGTACTTGGCATCGATCGCCTGCATGCCAGCTTGGGCTTGCTTGAACAGCGGATTGCCGGGGTGGGCGGGATCGTACATCGCCGCCGTGTGCGCGTTCGACGGCTGAGAATTATCAGAACGCTCTTGCGGGGCAGCGAAACTCTTGGCTCCGCTCTTAACTAAATCCCAATCTGTGGGTGTTTGTTTACCAGGAAGTTGTTGGTCCCACGCCTTCTTTGCATCATCCAACGTAGGATTGGTATTTCCTTTCAAGGCAGCTGCGTAATCATCTAAATTGCCACTTCTATTGCATGAAGAGACAAGCGATGCAACTGCGGTTCCATAGTCCTTGTTTTTTGAATCGAATACGCCGGCGCTATGCGTCTTGAGAAAATCGTTCACTGGGGCGACAACGCTCTTGTCCAGATGATTTTTTTGATGCTCCGCAATGATTGCGTTGACTTTCGAAGCAATTGGACTGTCGGGGTTGAAAACGGTAGCATTCAATGTTTTGAGTGCTGCCTTGTAATTTTCTGATAAGCCCTCATTCAGATCTGGCCGCTTGATCGCATATTTTGCCAAATCATCTGCTTGAGCTTGCGTGATAGAATTATTGGCGACGCCGACGGCAAGTATTTCCTTGTATGCCGCTTTGGCTTCGGTGTTGTTTCCTATGTCCAATTGAACTGTGCCAAATGAAAAGCCAGAACCATTTTTGCCGCGCTCTTTCCCCAGCATCGAATTCGGCACGGCGAGAGTTACTTTATTGCCAGAAGCACCCTCCGATCCGACCAGAACGGAAAGCGCTTGTTTGCTATCGATGGATGACATTTTTATTTTCTCCTAATTAAATGAAGCGAGTCTATTTTTGCTTCGGCAAAGGAAACGTCTTTTTTGCCAAAGGATGAAGCACCGAGTAGGGGATGTTGCAACTACAGTTGCACTGACTGTAGCCCCCGAAGGCATACGCACCGTAACTCACCGAAGCCCCGTTTTTCTTGAATTTCCAAATCCCAAGATCGGAAGTCGATTCTGAGATTTCCTTGATAGTGACGTTTCCTTTTTTTGGATCGTCCAAGTTATTTATCTTTTGAGTATTGACTTGTTTTTGGCAATAGGAAAATATCTTTTTTGCTTTGCTGGCATCAAGCAGATCGTCGAAATCAAGAATCTTGCCTGTGCTCATGTCGATATTGATGGACTCGCCCCAAGGCTCGGGGTGAGCTTGCCCCACAAAGAAATCGCCATCTACACGGGCCGATAGCAGCTTTGGAGATGCGAAATTCAATTCGGAAACCATGAGGGAGTAGTATTTTTCCTCCTTCGATGGAGGATTTGTACTTCGCGCATGGCGAACGGCTTCTTGAAGCTGCTTGTCCATGAATTCATTCAGGGCCAGCTCTGCAGGTGTTTTGGGGTTTGTAAATTTCAGGCGTGTTGCAGAAATTTCCATGCCTTTCTCGCCGTCCGTCTTGTGGGTGAAAAAGGGCCTGATCGCGGATGACGCGCTCAGGCCATTCACGGAGCGGCCTTCCAGAAAATAACGCCGCTCGACATTCCGCTGCATCAGACACGGGGCTTGCCGGACCGAGCATGCCTCGTCACGCTCTTTCATCCACGCACGTTGCGACTCCTCGAGGGCGGCGTTCTCGTCGTCTGCAGTAATTTGATTTTTCAGGCGCTCGTATGCAATGCGCATCGCGGCTTCGGTCGCTTCCTGAGGCTGCGACTTCGCTTGCGTCGTTTGAGCAGGGGCATGAAAAGGCATCAAACCGACCATTGCGATGAACGACCAAAGGGTGAGTCTCATCATGAAGTTCCTTGGTTGGAGGTGTTGCTAAATTGGATGCTGCTACCGCCGCATCAATAGGGATGTCTCGTCGCACACGCTGAGCAGTTCGACTGCGATCAAATCAAAAGCGGGTAGCGCAGCAGCATTCATGGTCAGTGACAGACGATGGGGCTATGAACCAAAGCGCTGATGCACGAACTCAACTCAAGCCAGGGCCGGCCCGGTTTGCGCCTGAACCGGCCGATTCACCTGCTGGGACTGCTGGTTCTGTTGCTGGTTGTGCGCCTCGGCGAAGGCTTGCGAGCTTTGCGCAAGAGGTGTGTTCAGCGCCACCACCGTGTCCACACCGATTGCCTTCGACAGCGCGGCGCCCGGCTGGCCCTGCACCGCAATGAGCTTGCTGCCGTTGTCGTTCAGCACCACGTGATCGATCTGCCTGAACCTGGATTCACACGCCGATGCGGCCAACGTGCCGGCGGCATTGCAGGTGCGTTGATCGGAAGGGATGCCGCGCTCGGCGTTGATCTTGTCCAGCCCGGCCAAGGCCTGCTTGTAGAACCCGTTGCCGGGATGCTGGCCATCGTTCAGCAGCGGCATTGGCCCTGCCTCGCTGCTGAGCCACGACCCTAACTTGTCGGTGAGCTTGTCCATGGCGCGGGAAGCACCATCGTGGATCTTCTGGCCAGTCTCCTCCAGCGCTCGCTCTGCCCGCTGGGCGCCCGTGATCACCTGCTCGCGCGCGGCATCGTAGGTTCGCTCGGCCGCGTGGCTGGCCGCCTGCGCGCCCGAAACGACAGCCTTGCCAGTCCTTTCGGCAGCGTGGACGACGGTCTTAGCACCCGAAACAACAGCGGTGCTGGTGGCATCGTAGGTGCGCTCGGCTGCGCGACCGGCGGCCTGTGCGCCTGAAACAATCGCCTTGCCCGTCGTTTCGGCCGCATGGCTGACGGTCTTCGCCCCCGAAACAACCGCAGTGCTGGTTGCATCGTAGGCCTGCCCCGCCGCATGGCCAACGGCCTTTGCACCCGCAACGACCGTCTGGCCAGCCTGTACCCCAGAGCGCAGAGGGGTGGATGCGGATAGGGTGACACGGGCACTGTGTACGTCGTCGCGGTAGCGATCGATCATGCTGTGATGGGCGTCATAACGCGCCTCGTTCTCCCGCGAGATGATCGAGCGACCCAGCGTCTCGCTATTGGGCACGAAGTTGTCGATCGAATGCGCGCCGAAATCGGTCGCCTTGACGGGATTGCGCACACTCAGAGCGCCGCTGCCGTCGCGGTATCCGGCCTTGCCCAGCGTGTCGATGTCCTGTTGGGCCGCATAGACCCGCACTTGACCAAAGTGCGCACTGGCTGCGCTCACCGCATCGCCGGCGCGAACGTGGTTGACGACTTGATGGCCGCCCTTGGGAACGCCATGCAGCAGCCCGGCGGCGCCGTAGGCATTGAAGGTCTCGCCTTGGAGGCCGAACTTGTGCGCCTCCAACTGGGCCAGCGTGCCACCCAGTGAGTGGCCGGTGACGGTGACGTTCAGGGGCTGATTGTTTTTTTGTGCGTCGACCTTGGCCTGTGCCAGCACCCTTTGCGTGAAAACATCTGCATCATGTTTCTGGGCGCTGACACCCGCCAGCGCCATGCCGGCATCCACGATGCCATCGTGCACCGGCTCCCGATCAAATTCGGTGCCGCGATAAGCAATCACCACCTCGCCCGTGTCGACCCGTTTATAGGCCGTCGCCTGGAAGCCCGTTCTCGGGTCGTCGGTGTGGTCAAAGACTTTATAGATCGTACCGTTCAGGACAACCTTCTCGTCCTTCACACGGTCGTGATAGGAGTCCTGCGCGAGCAGGGCATAGCCCGTCGATGCGATCGTCATTGGAACTTCTCCCTGCCGACCAGTGTGGTCGAGAACGTGTTCTTCGGCTCTTTGAAATCGGAACGGTGTGTCCGACCGTCATCTGTGGCTGGAGGGTTGTCGCTCCGCTTCGATTTGGCTTCCTCGCTGAAGTAGGACTCGTTATTGAAGTAGCGAGTGACGGGCTTGCTTGCAAGAATGTCTTCAAGGGAAATGAAGGGGCCAAACTTCCAATTCCCAACATTCAGATAAGCACTGGCAAACGTTAGTGACCAGCGGCAAATGCCCAAGCCAAAATAATCCTCATCCTGCAACAAGTCGGCGTAGAACTCGCCCTTGTAGACCTTGTCGCTGATACGCGTGAAAGCAAGAGGTAGATGCTTGCTGGGGGTCGGCTTTGCGCCGCTGACGGGCTGCAGCGGCACGCAGCGATCGTTTTGGACTTGGTAGTCCAGCGAGCCCTCTACCGCATCGAACGGCCCCGGGGCGTTCTCGATGGTCAATGTGATTTCATAGCGCATCTTCGGATGCGGGTTGAGCTTGATATCGGGCTTTTTCATGGCTTGGCCGCAGGCGATGGTGGTAATGGTGGTGATGGCAAGAAGAACGGCGAGAGCGGGGATGAGGCGCTTCATGGCGATCTAACCCCGCAACGCGCATGAGCCGTGCGCGAGTCGCTCGAATTGGCGGCAATTGATGATGTGCGTGGCATCTACCGAATTCGTACCGGCAGGCTGCAGGCGGAGTAGTAGACGTGGCAGTTGCTGCGCCCAGCATCACGACAGGTCTTCATGCCAACTTCAACGGCCTTATTTATCGTAGTAGCAATAGGTGCGTTGTAACCACCGTCGCCCACGACTACCGCAGCACACTGGTTGTCATACGCAATTTCGATCTTGCAGTTGAGACCACCCTTAGCTGCGCAATCGCTTATTGCCGTTTGCGACGCTTCTCGATTACTCGACTTGTCAGTGGAGACTCCGAGAACGCCATCCGGCACAGACGTGGCAATCGCCCCCCAGCGGCGTTCCCATTGCTCGGCAGGTTGCTGAGGTGCTTGCTGTTGCCTGTTATCCGGCCCGCACATGTTGAGACCGGGACCCGAGCCATAAGCAATCTGACCGGGAGGGCATTGCTGGGCAAGCGCGGTGCCGCCCCAGAACATCCAGAGACTTGCCACCAGCAGTCTGTACAAGAGATGTGCTGACATGGGTCACGCCCCATCCATATGGAAGGTCCTCGGTGGTGGGGCAGAAGCAATCTTATCCTCAGGAGGCTGCGATGGCGTGGACGTTCTAGCGCCACCGAGTCCACCGCCGGTTCCTCGATCAGGAGGAGGAACTGCTTGCGTCGTTTGTGAAACCTGCTGCTGCCCCCCACCCGGTGCA
>NZ_RWKH01000045.1 GCF_003984625.1 Variovorax sp. DXTD-1
AGGCTGGAACGTCCCCGCGTTGTTCGCACTGCCCACCCGGGTGGGGATGGTCAGCACCTGCCCGGTCCTCAGGTCCGCATCGCTGCCCAGGCCGTTCGCATCCGCGATCAGGTACCACAGCGAACTGTCCCCGTACGCCCCCTTGGCGATGCCCTGCAGGGTGTCGCCCGCACTCACCGCGTAGGTGCCCGGGCTGCCCGCGGGGTAGTTGCCGCCTATGGGCTGGTAGCCGAAGCTGAAGTCGCTCTGGGCACTGAAGAACGGCCCGTTCTGCGCCAGCGGCGTGCCCTCGAAGCGGTTGTCCGCCATCAGGCCGTAGCGCCCCAGCACCTCGCCGTTGACCACCAGCTGGCGCTGGCCGTTGACCTGCGTCTGGGGCGCGCCCTCGTACGCGTAGTAGGCGGGTGGTGGTCAGGCGGTTCAGGCCGTCGTAGCCGTAGGTTTCGGTGCTCTCGCCGGCTTCGGCGGCCCATTGGCCGCTGCCCGCGCCGCCCTGCTCCACGATGCGCACGCCGTTGCGGGTGTCGCTGCGGTGGTTGCCGTTCCGGTCGTAGGTGAGGCGGTGGCCCGCGTCAGGACAATGCATTGCGGCCGATGTGCAGCCAAAGCCACCCTGACACACAGCATTCGAATTCGACCTACAGACATTCGCCCCCGGTTTGTGCAAGTTGAAGTGATGACACAACCCATCGAACTCATCATCGAGGAGCCAGCCCTCGGCTCCTATGTCTGGCGCCTGCTTGAAACCGATACGGACGGAGCGAACCCCAAGGTGCTTCGCGATGCCTTCGATCCGGCGGACACCTACGAAGCCGCGCTGGCGGCGGGAAAACGCGCGCTGCAGAGCGAGATCCGCCGGCGAGCCGCACCGGCCCAGGCGCAGCACCACTAGCCCGCGGCAGGCCTCACGGCGCAGTGAGGCCCACCGCGCGCATCAGCCAGCGAAAGACCAGCGCCACCGCAAAGAGGGCGCCGACGCTGGCCAGCCAGATGGCAAGCAGCCATCCGAACCGGCGCAACCATTTGCCGCGGCCGGCGGGGTCAGGGCCGGGGTCAGTGGTACCCATCGCCATGCCGCACCTTGCCGCGGAACACCCAGTAGCTCCATGCGGTGTACATCAGGATGACGGGGATGATCAGCAAGGCACCGACCAGCGCAAAGCCCAGGCTCTGCGGCGGCCCCGCCGCCTGCCAGATGCTGATGTCCGGCGGAATGACGTTGGGCCACAAACTGATGCCCAGCCCGGTGTAGCCCAGGAACAGCAGCACCAGCGTGAGCACGAAGGGCGAGGCGTGCCCCTCGCCGCCCAGCTCGCGCAGCAGGCGCCAGGTGACCAGGGCCACCAGCGTGGGCACCGGCGCAAACCACAGCAGATTCGGAAAGCTGAACCAGCGCCTGGCAATGGCCTCGTGCGCGAGCGGCGTCCAGATGCTGATGGCGACGATCACGGCCAGCATCAGCCAGGCCAGCGGCCGTGCCAGGCTGCGCATGCGCATCTGCAGGCGGCCTTCGGTCTTCATCACGAGCCAGGTGGCGCCCAGCAGCGCATAGGCCGCCACCAGCGCCGCGCCGGTGAAAAGCGAGAACGGCGAGATCCAGTCGAACGGCCCGCCCGCGTAGTTGCCACCTTCCACCGGCACGCCGTTGAGAAAGGCACCGAGCGTCACCCCCTGAAAGAAGGCCGCGGTGACCGAGCCGCCGATGAAGGCATGGTCCCACCAGCGCCGCTTGCCCGCGCGTGCCTTGAAACGGAACTCGAAGGCCACGCCGCGGAACACCAGCCCCACGAGCATCAGGATCAAGGGCAGGTAGAACGCGCTGAGGATCACCGCATAGGCCAGCGGAAACGCCGCCAGCAGACCGGCGCCGCCGAGCACGAGCCAGGTCTCGTTGCCATCCCACACGGGCGCCACGGTGTTCATCAGCACGTCGCGGTCTTCCTTGGCGGGCACGAACGGAAACAGGATGCCGATCCCCAGGTCGAAGCCGTCCATCACCACGTACATCATGATGCCGAACAGGATGATCACGGCCCAGATCAGGGGAAGATCAATGCCCATCGCGCTCGCCCTCCATGGCTGCATCCATGCGGCTGCCTGCTGCATCGGCCCTGATGTCGGTATCGGCCTGGTCGTCTTCGGGCGCGGCGGACAGCGGGCGCATCGGCGTTCGCGTTTCACCGGGGCCGCCCCACGGGGGACGCTCGGCTTCGTCGCCCGCCGGCCCCTTGGCGATCAGGCGCAGCCCGTAGGCGGTGCCCGCGCCGAACACGACCAGGTACACGACCACGAACAGGGCCAGCGTGAAGCCCACCTGCGAGGTCGAATGCTGCGGCGACACGGCATCGGCCGTGCGCATGAGGCCGTAGACGATCCACGGCTGGCGGCCGATCTCGGTGGTGTACCAGCCCGCGAGGATGGCCACCAGCCCGGCGGGCGAGAGCGCCAGGGCGAAGCGCAGGAACGCCCGCTGGGTAAATAGCCGCTGCCCCCGCCGCAGCCACAGGCCCCAGAACGCCAGCGCAATCATCAGCACGCCCAGGCCGACCATGGCGCGGAAGGTCCAGAACACGATGGTCGAGTTCGGCCGGTCTTCGGGTGCGAAGTCCTTCAGCGCGGGGATCTGCCCGTCCCAGCTGTGGGCCAGCAGCAGGCTGCCGGCGCGCGGAATCTCCACCGCGTAGCGCGTGACCTCGGCCTGCATGTCGGGCCAGCCGAAGAGCTTCAGCGGCACGCCTTCGCCCTCGGGCGTGCGCTCCCGGTGGCCTTCGATGGCGGCGAGCTTGGCCGGCTGGTGCTCGAGCGTGTTCAGCCCGTGCTGGTCGCCGATGACCGCCTGCAGCGGCGCGGCGGCCAAGAGCATCCACAGCGCCATCGACAGCATGGTGCGCACGCGCGTGTTGTCGTGGCCGCGCAGCAGGTGCCAGGCCGCCGCGCCGCCGACCATCAGTGCGGTGGCCAGGTAGGCGGCCGTCACGGTGTGCGCGAGCCGGTAGGGGAACGACGGGTTGAAGATCACCCTGAACCAGTCGACGGGGACCACGCGCCCGTCGATGATCTCGTGGCCTTGCGGTGTCTGCATCCAGCTGTTGGACGCGAGAATCCAGGTGGCGGAGATCAGCGTGCCGACGGCCACGGCGATCGTCGAGACGAAGTGCAGCGCGGGGCCCACGCGTTCGCGCCCGAACAGCATCACGCCGAGAAACCCTGCTTCAAGGAAGAACGCGGTCAGCACCTCGTAGGCCAGCAGCGGCCCGGTCACGCCGCCGGCAAAGCGCGAAAAGTTGCTCCAGTTGGTGCCGAACTGGTAGGCCATGACCAGGCCCGACACCACGCCCATGCCGAAGGCCACGGCAAACACCTTGATCCAGAACTGGTACAGGTCCAGGTACACCTTGCGGCCGGTGCGCAGCCACAGGCCTTCGAGCACGGCCAGGTAGCTCGCCAGCCCGATGGTGAGCGCCGGAAAGATGATGTGGAACGAAATCGTGAAGCCGAACTGGATTCGGGCGAGCAGGAGGGCGTCCATGCGGCCGACCTTAACGTCACAACCAGATCGCCGCAACAGGCACGTCCGTAAGATGAGCGCCGGCCACCGCCCATGCCGCCGTTGGCGCAGTCGCGGGCTTGCCGGTTTCACAACGACAAAAGGAGATTTGCAGATGCAGAACAAACCCCTTCACCCGCGCCGCCGCTTCCTCAAGACCGCCGCGGGATCGGGACTCGCCGCCTTCGCAGGCTTGGCGGGCGCGCAGTCTTTCGACTTCAAACCCAACCAGCGCTACCCCGACCCATCGGTGTTGATACTGGACCCGAGCTTTGCCAAATACCGCATCTACAGCAGCACGGTCGAGCAGCTCGGCACCGGCATGCGGTGGGCGGAAGGGCCGGTGTACTTTCCCGAAGGCGGCTACCTGCTGTGCAGCGACATTCCGAACAACCGGCTCATGAAGTACGACGAGAAGACCGGCAAGTTCACGGTGCACAAGCAGAACGCCAACTTTGCCAACGGCAACACGCGCGACCGCCAGGGCCGCCTGATTACCTGCGAACACTCCGTCACGCGCCGCGTGGTGCGCACCGAGAAAGACGGCCGCATGACGGTGCTGGCCGACAGCCACGAGGGCAAGAAGCTCAATGCGCCCAACGACGTGGTGGTCAGATCGGACGACACGGTGTGGTTCACCGACCCCCTCTTCGGCATCAATGGCGAGTGGGAAGGTTCCAGGGCAACGCCCGAACAGGCGACCACCAACGTTTACCGCATTGCCAGGGACGGCAAGCTCACCGCCGTCATCACCGACCTGGTGAACCCGAACGGACTCGCGTTCTCTCCGGATGAGAAGAAACTCTACGTGGTCGAGTGGAAGGGCACGCCCAACCGCAGCATCTGGAGCTACGACGTTTCAGCCGACGGCACCAGCGTGTCGAACAAGACCAAGCTGGTGGACGCAGACGGCCCGGGCGCGCTCGACGGCTTTCGGGTCGACCGGGACGGCAACCTCTGGTGCGGCTGGGGCTTCAGCGGCGCCTTCTCGCCGGAGCCCACCGATGTGGGTGGTGGCATGAAGGCGCACTTGCCGCTCGGCAAATCCGAAGAGATGGACGGCGTGAAGATCTTCAACCCGCAAGGCAAGCCCATCGGCTTCATCCGCCTTCCGGAGCGGTGCGCCAATCTCGAGTTCGGCGGCCCCAAGCGCAATCGGCTCTACATGACGAGCAGCCACTCGCTCTACGCGCTCTACGTGGAAGCGCACGGCGCG
>NZ_RWKH01000046.1 GCF_003984625.1 Variovorax sp. DXTD-1
GGAAGAAGCAGCCGCCGCAGCCCAGTCGATGCAGGAGCAGGCCGCCAGCTTGGTGGAGGCGGTGAGCGTGTTCAAGCTGGACAGCAACGCCGCCATCCGCCCGCTTGCGCAAGTGCACGCCAAGCTGCAGCCGGCGCTGCCGCCCCGCAAAGCCATGCCCGCGCTGAAAGGCCCGGCCCGGGCTGCGGCGGAGGCCAAGTCCCCTCCCAGGCTTGCCGCAGCCCATGCTTCGTCGGGCGACTGGACCGAGTTCTAAAAGAGTTCCAACGACTTTCAACGCTTCTCAGGAGGGGAAAAAAATGAAATGGTTCCAAGGGCTTCCTGTTGCCGCAAAGCTGGTTCTCAGCTTTCTCGTCGTCGCGGCTGTGGGCGCGGGGGTCAGCGGGCTGGGCATCTTCCACATGGGGCGCATCAACGCCTCGACCGAGAGCCTCTACAACAACGATCTGCGCGCCATCAAGGCCGTGCAGGCAGCCAACATCCACCTGCTCGATGCCAGCCGCGCGCAGATGGGCCTGCTGTCGGCGGGCACGAAAGGCGAGCGCAACGTGGGCTTCAAGGAACTGAAGGAAGCCGTGGCGGCGCTCGAGTCCAATGTGGCCGATGTGAAGCCGCTGCTCGAGCAGACCTCCGAGGGGCGCGAGCTCCACGAGCAGTACCGGAAAATGATGCCGCCGCTGAAGAAGCACCTGGGCGATTTTGCGGACCTGATCGCGAGGCAGACGCTGGACAGCTCGCAATTCGAAGGCAACGTGCCCGAAGAAAGCGCGTCGCTGCTGAAGGAATCTCGCGCTCTTGAAAAGGTGCTGCAGAACATGGTTGCATTCAGCGACCAGCAGGCTCGCGCCAGCATGGAAGACGCCGCCGGCACGTTCAAGCAGTCGCGGCTTCTGATGCTGCTGCTGGCACTGGCCGGCGTTGCCATCAGCCTGGGGCTCGGTGTGGTGGTGGCGCGGCTCCTGGCGGGCCAACTGGGCGGCGAACCGGGCTATGCGGCCGATGTGGTCGGCCGCATCGCCAGCGGCGACCTGACGGAAAGCGTGCAGGCCCGCACGGCCCGCAGCGGCAGCCTGCTGTTCTCCATCAAGCGGATGCAAGACCAGCTGACCGACGTCGTCGTGCGGATCAAGACATCGAGCGACGCCATCGCCACCGCCTCGGGCCAGATTGCCGCGGGCAACCAGGACCTGTCTTCGCGCACCGAAGAGCAAGCCAGCTCGCTCGAAGAGACGGCCGCTTCGATGGAAGAACTCACGAGTACCGTCAAGCAGAACGCGGACAATGCCCGCCAAGCCAACCAGCTCGCGCTCTCGGCCTCCGAAGTGGCAGTCAAGGGCGGTAATGTCGTCGGCCAGGTGGTCGACACCATGGCCTCGATCAATGCCTCCTCGAAAAAGATCGTCGACATCATCGGCGTGATCGACGGCATTGCCTTCCAGACCAACATCCTGGCGCTCAACGCGGCAGTGGAAGCGGCGCGTGCCGGCGAGCAGGGCAGGGGCTTCGCCGTGGTGGCCGCCGAAGTGCGCAGCCTGGCACAGCGCTCAGGCGCAGCCGCCAAGGAAATCAAGGGCCTGATCGACGACTCCGTGGGCAAGGTCGACGTGGGCAGCGCCTTGGTAGGCGAAGCCGGCAAGACCATGGCCGAGATCGTGGGCAGCGTGAAGCGCGTGACCGACATCATCGGCGAGATCACGGCGGCCAGCCAGGAGCAGAGCACCGGCATCGAACAGGTGAACCAGGCCATTGCACAGATGGATCAGGTCACCCAGCAGAACGCGGCCTTGGTCGAAGAGGCGGCGGCCGCAGCCCAGTCGATGCAGGAGCAGGCCGCGAACCTCGTGGAGGCGGTGAGCGTGTTCAGGCTCGAAGCCGGCGCACACGGCGGCCATGCCACTGGCATCGAACCTTCGCACATGCCAGAAGCCTCAACCCGGCCTCTCGCGAGCTCGCGCAAGAAGGAGGCTATTGCCTCCACACCTCCCCTGGCGCTGGCCCGCGGCACCGCGGGCGACTGGACCGAGTTTTAACCACACCACCTCGACAGGAAGGAGGCCCCTGATGAACGCAGCAGCCACGGATTCGTCCCAGCCACAGCGCCCCTTTGTCTCGTTGGCGCGCACGCTGACCGTCAGGGTCGCCATTGCCATCTTTGCGGTCACGGTGTTCCTCCTTGGCGTGTTCTACGTCATCGGCTCTGCGCAGCAGCAGCACAGCGCCTCGCAGTACGCCAACGCCAAGGCCGAGGCCATCGCCCGCTCGCTGGACATCTTCGACCGCACCATGCAGATGACCGCAGAGAACGCATACGGCGTTTTCCGGCGCCAGTTTGCGGGCACTTTCGCGGTTGAAGATGCGGCGCAGGGCGTCGTCAGCAGCTTCGGTGTGGCAATCAACGGAGGCAGCACCGCAGAGGTGGATGCGTTCGCGCGCGACTTTCCCGGCGCCAACGCCACCGTGTTCGTGGCCCAGGGCGAAGACTTCCGCCGCGTGACCACGTCGGTCAAGAAGGAAAGCGGCGAGCGCGCGATCGGCACGCTGCTCGACCGCAAGAGCGCCGCGTATCCGCTGCTGCGCTCGGGCAAGCGGTTCGTCGGCCGCGTCACGCTGTTCGGGCGGCCCTACATCACGGTCTACGACCCGGTGCGCGACGCTGCGGGCAATGTGGTGGCGGTGCTCTACATCGGCCTGGACATCTCGCAGCAGCAGGCCTCGTTCGGCGAAGCCGTGGGCCAGACCCGCATCTTCGACACGGGCGGGCTCTACATCGTCAACCCGGGGTCGGACCCTGCCGCGGCGACGATCGTCTTCCATCCGACCGCGGGCGGAAAAAAACTTTCCGAGGTGCTCAAGGATGCCGAGGCCGCGGATTGGATCGGCCGGCTGAAGAGCGACGACGCCAAGTGGCTGGACAATGCGCCCGCGGTGCTTTTGCCGGCGCAGCAAGAAAAGCACTACGCATCCGTGAGCAAGAGCGAAGCCACTGGCTGGCTGGTGGTCGCGGAAATTCCCGCTTCGGAAGTCATGGCCGAGCTCTACCGCGAGATGACCGTGCTCGGCGGCTTCATCGCGCTGGCTGCAGTGGTACTGGGCGCGGCGCTGATCGTCTTTCTCCGGCGGACCGTGCGGCCGCTCAGTGTGTTGGGTGAACACGTGCAGACCATCGGCCAGGGCGATCTGTCGCGTCCGCTGAGCTCGAACCGCCGCGACGAGATCGGCGTCATCACACGGGCTGTCGAATCGATGCGCGCCGGTCTGGCCAACGTGGTCGGCGGCGTGCGCACAGGCACCGACGCCATCGCCACCGCCTCGGGCCAGATCGCCGCGGGCAACCAGGACCTTTCTTCGCGCACAGAGGAACAA
>NZ_RWKH01000047.1 GCF_003984625.1 Variovorax sp. DXTD-1
GTGCGGGCTTGTCGTCCTTGCCCGTGACCATGCCGTTGATGCCCGAGGCCATGGTGTCGGTGAAGAAAGTCTGGATGCTGGAGCCGCCCACGGCCATGGTGCCGGCCGCGATCAGGATGAGCGTGTTGCGGCTGGCGTTGACCACCAGGCCCATGAGCGGCTCGCGCGACTGGCCCGTGAGGATGCGAAAGCCTTGCACCATGATCCAGGCGGTGAAGAGCACCAGGGCGATGGCGCTGGCCCAGACCATGCGCAGCACACCGACGAACAGCGCTATCAGCGACTGGATCATGGCGGTGAGACCGTGCATGTGCGAAGTGATCATGGTCGGTGACAGACGATGGTGCTTATGAACGCGAAGTGCTGACGCGCGGATTCGACTCAAGCCAGAGCCGGCCCGGTTTGCGCCTGCACAGGCTGATTCACCTGCTGCGAGCGTTGGGTCTGCTGCTGGTTGTGCGCATCGGCGAAGGCCACCGCGAAAGCGTGCGAACTCTGCGCCAGCGGCGTGTTCAGCGCCACCACCGTGTCCACACCGACCACCTTGGAATGCACGGTTCCCGGCTCCCCCTGCACCGCAATGAGCTTGCTGCCGTTGTCGTTCAGCGCCACACGATCGATCTGCTTGAACCTGGATTCACAAGCCGCTGAAGCCAAGGTGCCGGCGGCATTGCAGGTGTATTGATCGGAAGGGATGCCCCGCTCGGCATTGATCTTCTCCAGCCCGGCCAAGGCCTGCTTGTAGAACCCGTTGCCAGGGTGCTGGCCATCGTTCAACAGCGGCACCGGCCCTGCCTGGCTGCTGAGCCACGACCCTAACTTGTCGGTGAGCTTGTCCATCGCACGGGAAGCACCCTCGCGCACCGCTTCGCCAGTCCGCTCCAGCGCCTCGCCGGCCTGCCGGGCGCCTGTCTCCACCTTGTTGCGCGCTGCATCGTAGGCCTGTCCTGCGGCATGGCTGGCGGCCTTTGCGCTGTGCATGACCGTGTGCGCCCCCGACACCGCGGCTTGCGTGGCCTTCTCGGCCACCACCGTGCTGGCCGCATCCGCCGCCTGCACGCCCAGTCGCAAACCGCTCATGGTCGGGATCGCGATCGACGGCGGCAGATGATGGGCGGCCACCGTGTGCAAGTCGATCCGCCCCTTCATCACGTCATGACGGTACTGAGCGATGGGGCCGGCATAGGCACGCGCGCGTGCCTCGTTGGCCGCGGTCATGACCGACTCACCGCCCAATGCTGAGTTGCCGGGCAGAAAATTCTTGATCGTGTGGGCAGAAATGTCTGCCGCCAGCAGCGGATTGCCCGGCAGCGGCGAGCCCCCGATATAGCGGCCATGGCGCAGGCTCTCGATGTCCTGCGCCGCGGCATAGATCTTCACCTGTCCCAAGTGCGGCCCCCCGGCGCCCACCACGTCGGTGGCCCGCACGTGGTTGACGATGTTCGGATGCGGGGCATGCACGTCGACGCCATAGCGTGCCAAGCCGGTCAAGTCCTTGGGACCATAGGCGTTGAAGGTCTCGGCATGCACGCCGTACTTGGCGGCTGTGATTTCCGCCAGCGTGCCGCCCAGGGAGTGGCCGGTGATGGAGATGCTCAGGGGCTGGTGTTTTTTCCCCGCTTCTTCCTTGGCCAGTGCCATCGCCTGTTCGGTGAACTTCACGGCTTTGTCAAGCTGGCTGTTGCGCCCATTGAAGACCATGCCCGCATCGGCCATGCCGTCCTTGACCGATTCGGTGCCCCGGTGGGCAATGATCACCTCGCCGGTGTCAATGCGCCGATAGGCCGTGCCCTGGTAGTCCGTCTTGGGGTCATTGGCAACGTCGAGGATCTTGTAGTCGATGCCCCCAATGGAGACCGTCTTGTTGGAGTTCTTCTCTTGGGAGCGATCATTGTACGAATCGTCGGACAGGCGCGCATATTCGTTGGCGTCGATGCTCATTGGAAGTCCTCCTTGGCGGTCAGGGTGGTGGAGAAGAATTCATCGCGGTAGCGGGTGACCGAATCGTCCAGACGAGAGCCGCCGACGTGCGCGCCTTTGATGACGGAGGGATCGCCGAAATAGGATTTCGGGAAGTATTCGGTCTTCGACTGCAGCTTCGCAATCTGCTCGCCCGAAATAAATGGATTGAATGTCACTTCACCGGCCTTCATCACGCCCGAGAAGCCGACCATCTTCCAGCGACACACTCCGAGGCCGTAGTAATCGCTGTCCTGCACAAAATCCAGATAGACCGTTCCCTTGTAGGTCTGACTGTCGCCCACGCGCTTGAACTCGATGTCCGGGTCGATGGACAGGCGCTGATGGTGCCCGCTGATGGCATCCGCTGGCACGCACTCCTGTTCGTTCTGTACCTCGTACTGCATGAACCCCGTGACCGATTCAAATGGCCCGGGTGCATCCTGAACACTCAACGTCAGTTCATAACGCATCTTGGGTTGCGGGTTAAGTTTGATGTCGGGTTTTTTCATGGACTGTCCGCAAGCGGGGAGTGTGAGGGTCAAGAGAATGAAGAGGGCGGTGGCGACAAGGCGGTTCATCGCCATTTACCGAGTGCGTACCGGCAGGCTGCAGGCGGTGTAATGGACATGGCAGTTGGTGCGCCCCGCATCGCGGCATGTTTTCATGCCCGTCGCAACTGCTTTACCCACTGTGAGGTCGGTGGGAACGTTGTACCCGCCTTCTCCCACCACAACTGCAACACATTCGTTGTCGTATGTGGCTTGAATCTTGCAGTTCGCGCCGCCCTGTTGCTGACAACCATCCATTGCGACGTTCGCGGCTTCTTGTTTGCTTCGCTTGTCAGTGGCAACGCCAAAACTTCCGGTTGGACCGTCGTCTATTGCAACCGCTCCCCACCTTCTTTCCCACTGCTGCGGCGGTGCCTGTGGTGCTTGTTGCTGCCCATAGCCCGGGATCGGCGAGCAAACAATGGCAGCCGCTCTGCCGTTGTTGTGGTCGATGGTGCCTGGTGGACAAAACCCACCCTCGGCATGCGCGGCGCTGGCGCACAACAGCCAAAACCCCACCCTCAGCAGCCTGTATAAGAGATGTGCTGACATGGGTTATGCCCCATCCACATGGAGTGTTCGCGCTGGTGGTGGTGTCGTCCTGCTGGTGTCGATGGAATCAGCAACGTGTGGCGTGTTGCCCGCGGTGCGGGTGGCAACGCTGCCGGGATTGTTGAGACCGCCGCCTGTCTTGGATTGATCAGCAGGAGCCGTATTCCCCGTATGCGTCTGCTGCGCCCCATAAGTCCCAGGCGCCTGCCCCCCCGGCCCCTGCTGCGCACCGGCCCCACCTCCGACCACCGAGCTTGTATAGAACTGCCCCAGCGTTCCG
>NZ_RWKH01000048.1 GCF_003984625.1 Variovorax sp. DXTD-1
GGCGCCGGGTGGGGGGCAGCAGCAGACAAATACCGGGAATACAGTTCCTCCGGATCGATCCAATACAAGCGGCGGTCTCAACAATCCCGGCAGCATCGCCACCCGCGCTCCGAACAACGCGCTACCTGTTGCTGATTCCATCGACACCAGCAGGACGACACTCCCACCCGCACGAACACTCAATGTGGATGGGGCGTAACCCATGTCAATACACCTCCCGTATAGGCCGCTGGTGGCAAGTCTGTGGATTTTCTGGTGCGGCATTGCGTTCGCCCAGCAATGCCCTCCCGGTCAGATTGCTTACGGCTCGGGTCCCGGCCTCAGCATGTGCGGTCCAGATGGAAAACAGCGAGCACCCCAGGCAACACCGCAGCAGTGGGAGCGCCGATGGGGAGCGGTCGCAATAGATTCGTCGAAGGGAGCTTTCGGTGTGTCCACTGACCAGCGAAGCAAGAGAGAAGCGTCGCAAATAGCAATGAACGGCTGCCAGCAGCAAGGTGGCACGAATTGCGAGATCGAAGCCGCATACGACAACGAATGCGTTGCGGTTGTCACTGGTGACGGTGGTCACAACACACCTACTGCTGCCACTGCGGATCAAGCCATTGCGACGGGCATGAAAACATGCCGCGACGCGGGACGCACCAACTGCCATGTCCACTACTCCGCTTGCAGCCTGCCCATACGGACTCGGTAATTGCGCCACCACGCCGCCAGCCAGATCGCGCGCGAATGCCTGCGGATACCTCTGCACAGAGTTCAAGATTTGAACAACAGAAATTCCATGAAACGCATTCATTCACTTCTTACCATGACCGCACTCGCTCTTGTTTGCTTTCACGCCTCCGCGCAAAAGCCGCAGGCGTCCAGTCTTTGCGCGGCAAGCGACGAGTCTGTGTTTTCCTGCACGCTGAAAGGTCCGGCCCGCAAGACGGTGTCGTTGTGCGCGTCGACTGCTTCTGTTCAGCAAGGGCGGAGAAGTTTTCACTACCTGTATGGACGCCCCTCGAAGATTGAGTTGAGATATCCGCCCATTGGCGATGGCGATGACGCATTTACGTTCACACGCTTGCGCTATGCCGGCGCCACGTTTGGTTATGCCCACACGCTCACCAACGAGGGCTACAAGTACATCCTGTATTCGATCGAAGGCACGGGTTTCAAGCGATCGGGTCTGCTGGTACAGCGCGAGGGGCAACTGCGTGCCGCCCGCGAAGTGGCTTGCAGGCCATCGACTCTGGCGGAAACCAAGAACACCGAACTGGTACGCATCACATCCGAATGGAAGGTCGACCCGGACATCGACGCCCACGGCTTGCCGAGCAAGAACTGAAGTTCGATTTCACCAAGGGAGCACCGCTATGCCACATCGACCCCGCCACGCGTCGCAATCACGCCATGCTCACCACGCAGCCGCGTACTCCAAAGAGAACGGCGACTTCGTGTTGCAGGCGGCGCAGAGTGCGAACATCACCGACCCCAAGGAACTGGCCAACTTCATGGGCCAGATGCAGGTGGAGTCGCATGGCTTTACCAAAATGCACGAGAACTTGAACTACTCAGGCGAACGCCTGCTCAAGGTCTTCCCAGGGCGCAATGGGATGGACACCATTGAAAAGGCCAACGCGGTTGCGGCAGGTGGCCCGGAAAAGATTGCAGAAACCATCTACGGCGGCGACTGGGGCAAACGCAGAGGCGGTCCGGGCAACACCGAGGCAAGCGACGGTTGGAAGTTTCACGGTCGCGGCTTTGTTCAGTTGACAGGCCGCTATAACTACGAGCATTACGGCAAGGCACTTGGCCTGGATCTGGTGAACCACCCCGATCTGGCCGCCGAGCCCGCCAACGCCGCCAAGATCGCCACGCAGTACTGGAAGGAACGCGTGGTGGCGTTGGGTCATCAGCACGACGTCACGCATGCCACCAAGGACGTCAACGGCCGCTACACCGCGCTCGCGGAACGCAAGGCCGCCGTGGCGCAGTGGGAAACCAAACTCGCCCACGGCTACAAGCCAGGCGATCCAGAACCGGGCCAGTCGCTGCAGGACAGTCCTCTGTACAAGCAGGCCAAATCCGCCCTTCAAGAGATCGACGTCCAGTTCGGTCGCAAGTCCGATCAGTTGACCGACAATGCCGCAGCCGCCATCACGGTGGCCGCATTGCGCGGCGGCCTGACCCGCATCGATCACATCACGCTGGGCGGCAACGACAACAGCACGATCTTCGCAATCCAAGGCAAGCCAGGCGCCGCGCTTTCCAAATTTGTCGATGTGCCGACGGTGGAATCGATGCACACGCCGGTTGCTCAAAGCTCGCAGGCGTTCACGGTCGTGCAGCAGGTGCAGCAGCAAGCTCCTCAGCAGAACAGCCAGCAGGCCGCGCAGCAGACGGCGCCTGCGATGGCTCGCTGAGGCTCTCCATTCATCAGCCAAGTCTCCGTCAGCGCTCATGCATACCGCAACACCGGTCCGCTCACTCATCATTCCGACGAAGAGCTTTCGCATCCTCACCGGCCAGTCGCGCGAGTCGATGATGGCCCTGGTGGCCGGCATGAGCCGCAACGCCTTGATCGTGATCGCCGCAAGCACCATGGCCCTCGGGGGCTCGGACCTGCATTCGATCTTCACGAACGGCCTGCTCAAGGAGGTCAACTACATGGTCACCGGCGAGAG
>NZ_RWKH01000005.1 GCF_003984625.1 Variovorax sp. DXTD-1
ATGTGCCATCCCAAGCTGGCCCAAAGTAGACATCATCCACTTAGCGGCATGGCGCGCGAGCGATTGCGAGCTGCAGCGTCATCACATTCAGATGTGACTGCAAAGGACGAGTCGAACGAATCCATCAAGCCGAACCGTCGGGTCAAGCGGCAGGGAATTTGTTGTTAATTGACTGCACATAGGCCTTGCCAGCCCAACTTTCCTTGACCAAATGTAACTCCTGCTTGCAGCATGGAATGCCCAAGTCTCGGGAGATGGGCTGTGTCCATAGTTCTGTCAGAGAAACGAGGTGCACTAACCGCCAGCCGGGACGTGTCTAGCGTTACCACTTTCATCGAGAAGTGGGGCCCTGGGGGCAAGTCGTACAAACTCGGTGAGCGGGCAGGCGCGCAAGCCCACTTCTACGAGTTATGCGGTGTTCTCGACGTGCCACTGCCGGATGACCCAGAAAGCTACTGCTTCGAAAAAGGGTTCCGCGCTATTGCTACCAGCCGCGGCTTTGCTGATGTGTGGAAACGGGGACACTTTGGCTGGGAGTACAAGGCTCCCAAGGGTGACCTCAACGCGGCGTTGCAGCAGCTCATTCTGTACGCGCTGCCTTTGGAAAACCCGCCCTTATTAATTGTCAGTGACCGGCTGACAATCGAAATCCACACTCATTTCACTGGACATCCCTCAGTGAAAACTGTGATTGGACTTCAGGAACTTCGCGATCCAGTGATTCGTGAACTCCTTCGAAGCGCGTTTACCGACCCCTACCGCTTCAGGCCTGGGACAACGGTACAACAGCTCACGGCAGATGTTGCCAGTACCTTCGCTCTGATTGCAGATCGACTGCGCGCGCGCGGGGTTGCACCGAGGCGGGCGGCGCATTTCCTAACGCAATGCGTCTTCTGCTTCTTTGCAGACGACGCAGGACTACTACCAGCGGATGTGTTCAAGAGGCTGATCCAGAAGAGGATCGCGCCCAAGGCACTTCGCAGTTCCCTCATCGAGCTGTTCCAGAAGATGCAAGCGGGCGGTAGCTTTGGTGTTGACGACATTCCATGGTTTAACGGCGGGCTGTTCAAGGAGATCGATGTCCCTGACCTCGTGAAGGAGGATGTCCACGCCCTTGCAACGGCTGCAAGTGAGAACTGGCGCTTCATAGACGCTGCGATTTTCGGCACGCTGTTCGAGCGCGGCCTCGATCCGTCCAAGCGGGCTCAACTGGGCGCACACTACACCGATCCGGAGACAATCATGCGGCTCCTGGAGCCCGCAATTCGGCACCCCTTACTCACAGAGTGGGCCGGCACACGAGAGCAGATCGCTTCGCTGCTCAGTAAACGCGACTACATGCGCGTCCGCGCCAAAGGCATTTCCAGCAAGTCACCGACCCTCCGCGATAGGTACGCGCGGCTGCGCACCCAGGCGAATGAGGTCGAGCGGGATGCAAAGGCTATTTTTTCGGGCTTCCTTCATCGCCTTTCTGCATTCAGGGTTCTCGACCCAGCCTGCGGCAGCGGAAACTTTCTCTACATGGCATTGAAGTGCCTGAAGGACATCGAGCACATCGTCAACATAGAGGGCGAGCAGCTCGGGCTGGAACGCCAGTTGTCTGTGACAGGGCCGCACAATTTGCTTGGGATCGAGACAAACGAATTTGCTAGCGAGCTGGCAAAGGTCACGGTATGGATTGGGGAGCTGCAGTGGCTGCGAGAGCACGGCTACACCGTGCACGAGACACCGATCTTGCAGCCTCTCGATCACATTCAAACAAGCGACGCTCTCATCGCGCTGGATGGAAGTGCAGCCATATGGCCGGAGGCGACAGTCATCGTCGGAAATCCTCCGTTCCTCGGCACAAAGAGGCAGTGGAAGGAGCTTGGCGTCGAGTACTCAGCGCACCTCCGCGGCAGATACAGCAAGCGCGTCCCAGCTTTTGCCGACTTGGTCTGCTACTGGTTCAGCAACGCTCATGAAGCCCTGAAATCAGGCCGCGCCGTGGTCGCTGGCCTGGTAGCCACAAACTCGATCCGCGGCGGTATGAATCGCGCAGTCTTAGATGCCATCGCGAAGGATTGTGAAATCTTCGATGCTTGGGACGAATTGCCGTGGATCAATGACGGGGCGGCCGTCAAAGTCTCACTGATCACCTTTGCTCTCAAGGGACACGGCCAGCCGGTGCGGCTGAATAACGTAGCAGTGAGCGCGATCAATCCTGATTTAACTGCTGGCAGTGACCTATCTAAAGCCGCTGTCTTGCCGGAGAACGTTGACTGCTGCTTCTACACGACCGTGAAGGGCGGCCCGTTTGAATGCGATCCCGTACTCGCTCGGCAATGGCTACAGCAGCCCAATCCGAATGGCTTGTCCAACGCGCAGGTGCTTCGCCGTTGGGCAAATGGCTTGGATATTGTTCGCCGCCCTGCGGACAACTGGCTGGTCGACTTCGGGTGCAACATGGTCGAAGCAGACGCCCAATTGTTTGCGGCTCCATACCGCCACGTTCGCGAGAACGTTCGCCCACTGCGGCTGAAAAGCAACCGTGAGAGCTACCGAAAGTACTGGTGGCTCTTCGCAGAGCCTGTGCCGCGTATGCGCGCCGCTGTGGCCGGTCTTCGGCGGCAACTTGTGACGGTCGTCGTTGCCAAACACCGCATCTTCACCTGGCTTGATCATCGAATTCTCCCTGACCACGCCTTGGCAGTGGTCGCCAGAGAAGATGACTACACGTTCGGCGTTCTGCAGTCGCGGTTCCACCGCCTTTGGTCGCTCCGGCTGGGCACGTCACTGGAAGATCGCCCAAGGTATACCCCGACCACCTGCTTTGAAACATACCCTTTCCCGGGGGGACTCACGCCTGCCGATACGGCAGGTAGAGGCACTGAAACTTGCGAAGGAGTGCTTCTCCCGGCCGGACTCGATATGGCCACCAAAGCCCGTGCGAGGAGCGTCGCCGTAGCAGCCAATCGCTTGTACGAGTTGCGCGAGCGATGGCTGAATCCGCCGGAGTGGACCATTAGCGTTCCTGAAATCGCTCCTGCCGGAATGTCTGCGTCTCCCTATCCAGACAGAATCGTCGTACGCCCCGACATCTCGGATGAGAATTCCAAGGTTCTAGCCCGCCGGACTATGACCAACCTCTACAACGAGGAACCGGAGTGGCTTCGGACAGCGCATGAGAATCTAGACCGGGCCGTCGCCGCTTGCTATGGATGGGAGTACGAGCCTTCTCTGTCTGACGAACAGGTGCTCGTAGCCCTTTTGCTGGAAAACAAGGCGCGAGCCCCCATGAAACAGCTCGCCTTGGGCGGCTCCGTCGCCGCCACTGCTAGCACTCACAACTCGACCGCAATGCCGATTAGTTGATTGGCAGTTTTAGGCGTGTTGCATCGTCAGCGGTATGCGTCCGGCAAATTCATTCTGCGCCAGGATGACGGCGAATTTTGCGCTCGATGCAAATGGATAGGCGCTGGGTTTTGGTCCTCTCAGCGGCTCGCTGCGCTTTTTGCTCACCCCGGCCGCAAACCCGGAATCACGCCATAAGAGTCCCACTCACGACGAGCGCAACGACTGGAGCTGACGATGCCCACTGATGAACAGGTCCACGTGCTGGTTGACCTTGAAAACGTGCAGCCACCTGCGGCTCTTCTGGATGAGCTGGCTCCCGGCTTCGCGGATGCCTGGATCTTTCATGGCCCCCATCAGCAGAAACTGAGCCAGACCTTCAAGACTCTGATCGGAGGTCGGGCTACGTTGGTGCCCATCACCCGAACGGGCAACAACGCGCTTGATTTTCATCTCTCGTTCTATCTTGGGTATGTCGCTGCAAAACATCCCGACGCACGGCTTGTGGTCATCGCCAATGACAAGGGCTACGAGCCCATGATCGAGCACGCCGTGGCGCTCGGTTTTGAGGTCCGCCGCGAAGGCTACGCCGCCGCGAAGAAGACCGCACCACCACTCAAGAAGGCTGCTACACCTAAGAAGTCGGCTGCTAAGAAGATAGCGGTGCCGGCGAAGAAGGCGGTTGCGAAGAAAGCAACGAAGCCCAAGAAGAAGCCTGCGGCCACGATGGCCGCACCATCGAAAAAGTTGGTTGCTGCAAAGGACAGCAGCGTTCCGGCAAGACTGCGCCGTGTTGCGAAGGCATTCGGGAAAATGGGTGCGGAGCGGCCCCAGAAGAAAGCCTCGTTCCTTCGGCATCTCGAAGCCATGCTCGGAAAAGATGCATCCGAAGCAACGCTTGCAGAAGCAGTGGCACATCTCAAGAGGTCCAGCATCGTTGCAATTGACGGCGACAAGGTGACATACCTACCCTGAGGGGTGCCTTCTAGAGAGCTGGCAGCAGCGACATTGATCATCGACAATGCTCCCAAGGAGCATGAAACCTATGATCCACGCACAGATGAACGGCATCGTCGAACAATCGGACGATGACCTCGCTATTCGCCTGACCGCACCGTTTGCTGAGATGGCCGGCCTCGCTGCTGGTATGCGTATCACCGTTGAAGCGATCCATGGAGGCGTGATAGTTCGGCGAGTCGATCGTTCGAAGGACTCCCTGGAAGCACTCTTGGCGCGGTTCGATCCTGCCTTGCATGGCGGAGAGGCCATGGCGTTCAGTCCTTACGGACGTGAGGTATTTTGGTGAGCACAACTACGACTCTTGGTCAGCTACCTCGACAGCTTGCGATGGAACAGGCGTTGGCGAACACGCGGATCTCAGGTCATGCACCAACACCCGAGTTCATAGCCGATTGCGACGCAGTCATAGAAGGCCGAATGACATACGAGCAGGCCGTTGCCGCCAGCCTTGAGCGAGCCACCCGCGGAACCGTCGCGGACGATCGTTCGTGAGCTGCACGAATTTTTCACTTTTCGTGGCGAGACTGCGGGATTTTTTCAATAATGGTGGCGCGTTCCGAGAACGTTGCGACACGGAAACTGAAAAACGCGTTTTAAATCAACGCTGCGTTTTTCACTTTTCGTGTCTTCCGACAAGAAGCGGGGCAGCGACTTGGCTGCCATGAACCGATTCGACAAAAGAAAAAGCGCCCAGCATTGCTGGGCGCTTTTTTAACGCCAGGCTCTACGTGCAGCCTGGAGTTCTTCGTGGTTTTTACTGAGGACTGGGGACTACTTCCCCTGTGCCTGTCCCAGGATATCCACCACCACGCGGCGGTCCGGCTGCAGGCAGGCCACCAGGCGCGGCGAGCGCTGCAAGCCCTGGCAGTCGCGCGTCACCGGCTCGCGCTCGCCCATCGAGCGCACCTCCATCGGCGCGCGCACGCCTGCGGCCTTCAGGTAGTCGCGCACGGTGTTCGCACGCTGCAGCGCCAGCCGGTCGTTGTAGGCCTCATCCCCCAGCCGGTCCGTGTGTCCCGTGATCGTCAGGCTCTGCACCTGCATCTCCGGGCCCTGCAGCACACGCGCCAGCGCATCCAGTTCGGCGCGGCCTTGCGGCAGCATGTCCGCCGCGCCCGAGCGGTCGAACCGGAACAGCGTGTCCGCGCTCAGGTTCACCCGCCGCGTCGTCGGCTGCGCCGGAGCCGGGGTGGGTGCGGGCGCCGGCGTCACCACCGGCGTGAGCGCGCAGTTCTGCCCCTGGCACCAGTTGTAGCGCTCGTCGTGCAGGCTGCCGCAACCGGCCAGGACGAGAGTGGCGAGAGCTGCGGCGCCGAGCGCGAGCCGTGTCGGAGTGTTCTTCGTTTGCATGTGTTCTTTCCTTGGCGTTGTCTGTTTATCGGCGGCGCTCACCACGCCACCCGCACGCCGAGTTGCCCCGAGACGCCCTCGCGGCCCTTGCCGCTGAGCGAGCGCTGGTACTGCACCCCGCCGTACAGGTAGGCCGCCTTGCCGAGCGGCAGCTGCGCCCCCACGCCCAGCTCGGCCCAGGTCTGCTTGGCCCACTGCTCGTCCACCGTGGTGTTGCCGATGGTCACGCCCTTGGGGTCCTTGAACTCGTGCAGCACATTGGCCGTCACGTAGAAGGTGTTGGTGCGCGTGAGCTTGTCGGCGCGCTCGGCCTTGTCGTTCCAGGCCAGGCGTGCGCCCAGGCGCCCGCGCAGGCTCTGGCTGGTGAAGCCGTCCACCGTGGAGATGTTGTCCGCAAAGCCGCGGTAGCGCGTGAGCTGGTAGCTCAGCTGCGCCTGCGGCTCGATCAGCCACTGGCTGTCGCCGATCTGCCAGGGGCGGCCCACTTCCACGCTCAGCCCCCCGCCGGTGCCCTTTTGCGTGCCCTCACCGCCGTACTTGTCGGTGTACTTGTTCTGCACCGCATGCAGCTGGCCGACCAGGTCCAGGTAGCTGCCGTTGTCGGCGTAGCGCGTGTGGTACGCACCCAGGGTGAGCATCTGGCCCTTCATCTTGCCGGTGTCGTAGCCCATGCCCGCGTCGCCGCGGCGGCGGTCGTTGAAGTGGGTGCTGGTGCGGCCATAGCCCACGCTCAGGCCGGTGTGGCTGCGCGACTTGTCGCCGGCGTCGCCGCTGTAGCGCACGGCCAGGTCCTTGCCCAGCTGGAAGAACTGCATTTCCTGCTCGAAGCCGAACTGGCGCTTGCCGTCCAGGTCCAGGCGCTGCGCGTGCAGGCGCATCCACGCCTGGTCGGCGGGGGCCTTGTCGTCGCAGCCGCAGTGGTCCCACTTGAGGGTCTGCTGCTCGCCCACGCGCTGGTGCAGCGTGCCCAAGAGGCCCAGGCCCAGTTCCTGGGTGGCGACCTGGCCCATCACGTAGCCGGCCACGGCGGGGCGCAGCACTTCGGGGGCCGGGACCGGTGCAGGTGCAGGAGGAGTCGGAATGCCGGGCACAGGAATGGGCACCGGCGTGTTGTAGACGCTGCTCAGGTAGAAGCTGTTGGCGTCGCCGTCGGTGCGCCCGCCGCGGTGCAGCCCGTACTCGTAGGCACCGGCCTGCACGGGGGCGGCCAGGGTGAAGTTGCCTTCGGAGGAGGTGCCGCTGACCTGGACCACCTGGATGCCGTTGATGGTGGCGGCGCCGGCGCCGCCGGCGTTGGCCACGAGCACGCGGGTGGTGCCGCTGGTGTTGCCGTTGACCACCAGCTTGTCGGTGGCGCTGGCGTCGTTGCCCAGTGCTGTGTTCAGCCGTACGAGGCCGTTGGTGCCGGCGTAGTTGCCATTGACGGTGAGCGCGTTGCCGGGCGTGCCGGCGGGGTTGCGCAGGTCAATGAGGCCGGCGTTGTGCACGTCGCCGGTGACGGTGAAGGCGGGTTGGCCCATGAAGACGCTGCTGGTGGGCTGGATGAACAGGCCCATCGGCGCGCCGCTGGTGTCCGCGCCTGCGCCGACCACGAGCGGGGCGCCGGCGAGGGTCAGGCGGGTGTTGTCCAGCGTGATGGTTTCCCAGTTGCGCAGGGTGTCGCCGCCCGCGGTGGCGGTGACGCCCTGCAGAGTCAGCCGGTCGACCCAGCCGTCGGCGGCCGAGACGTCGTCGCCGCCGTCCAGCACCTGGCTGCCGTTGTAGCCGGGGGCGGACACGAAGGCGGTGTCCGAGCCGTTCTGGCCGTAGAAGCCGCCCGCGAGGGTGCCGCCGGTCCAGGTGAAGCTGTCATTGCCGTCGGTGGCGCTGGCGACTTTGTCATCGCCGTAGATGTTGCCGCTGAAGCTGCCGCCGGTGAGCGTGAGGTTGTCGTTGCCCAGGCCCAGGATGGCGTCGCCGGTGACGGTGCCGGCGGTGGTGACGACGGCGTTGCCGCCGAGCGTGTCGGTGCCGGTTTGGGCGAAGTCGCCGTCGCGGATGGCGATGCCGGAGGCGGCGCCGTTGACGGTAGCGCCCGTGCCGATGTCGATGGTGCCGCCTGCGGCGGCCGTCGTGTGGATGGCTGCGCCCGCGCCGCTGCCGCCAGTCAGGGTGCCGCCGGTGACGTCGACGTCGTAGGTGCCGCCCCTGGCCGCAACGCGCAGGCCATCCCCATTCACGCCGGTGGCCGTCGCGGTACCGGCGCTCATGGTCGCCGCTGCAACTCCCGATCCCGTATTGGTGACGCTGATGGCGCGGTCGCCCGTCACCGAGCCGCCCTGCATGACCACCGCCGCAGTGCTCGTGCTCGCAAAGTTGGTGATGGCGCTTGCGACCCCAATGGATCCAGAACCACTGGTGGAGTTGATGGCGCCACCCGTGACTGTCACGGTCGAATTGCCCAACCCGCTCGTAACGGCGCCAAGGCCGTTGCTGAGGCCCGACGTGACAATCTGGCCATTCGTCATCGTGACGTTGACATCGGACGTATTGGCCTTGTTGGTGATTTGACCGATAAAGCCATTGGCGTTGTCGCCACTCGTTTTGATGCTGCCACCGCTCATTGACGCGGTCACGGCGCCAAGACCGTCGGTGATGGCACGTGCGCCATCGGCGGCGAGGCCGGTGGTTTCCACGGTCCCGCCCGTCATGGCCAGCGTGGTCGCCCCGGTGCCGTTGACATTGCTGGTTTTAGCGAAAATGCCATTCGCCGCGTCACCGCTGGTGGAGATGCTGCCGTTCGACAGCGTGGCGGTGGCCGCGCCCATGCCGGCGTTGGAACTGACGATGCCTGTGGCAGCGGCGCCCGATGTGGTGATCGACCCGCCGCTCATGATCGCCGTCGCCGTCGACGTGCTGGCAACAGTCCCGATGCTCGCTGAAATACCAACCGCATCTTGGCCAACCGTTGTGATCGTCCCTGAGTTCAGTACCGTTGCATTGCCCGCAGCGCCCTGATCAACTGCTGCTTGCATGCCTTGGGCTGCAATACCCGTGGTGGATATCGTCCCTTGATTCACGGCCGTGGCGTCACCTGCACCATAAAGCACGCGGGCTGCCGTTCCCTGCGCGAACTGCCCCTTGGTAGCGATGGCCCCCTGGTTGGTGGCAATCGCATCCCCATAGCCCATGACGTCCGCAAAAACGCCAATGCCGTAGGGAGACCCATTGGTCGCGACGGTTCCGCCGGCCTGTAGCGTTGCAATCGCAGTGCCGTGCTTTGACGAATCACTGTTGTCGATATGCGCACCGATCCCGGTGGAGTAGGGACCGTTGGTCGTGATAGCGCCGCTGGAGGTGGCCGTGGCCGTGCCATTGCCGCTGGTCACGGCATAGACGCCGTAGCCGAATGTGCCGGCGGTCGTGACGGTTCCGGTATTGCTCGCGCTGGCGTTACTGCCAGTCGCAACTGCATAGACACCAAAATTGCCGTCCAGGGCGCCGGCACCGGTCGTCAAGACAGATCCATTGTTGATCGCCGTCGCATTGCCGGTTCCCATGGCATGGGCCAGGATGCCCTTGGCGCCGTCGACGCCACCGGTCTGGATGGAAGTGCCCGCCGAAGAACTGGCAACCGCATCGCCAGTGCCGAGCGTTTCGGCATGCAGGCCGTAAGCGTAGGCGCCCGCGGTGCTGATGCTGCCGTTCTGCAGCGTGGCCGTGGCCGTGCCATTGCCGGCGTTGTGTGCGTAGACACCAGAGCCGGCGGCGCCGTTGGTGGTGATCTTCGAAGCTGCGGCATCCATGGTTGCCGTTGCCGCCGCCGTGCTGCCAGAGTTCAGGACAGAGGCCCAGATTCCGTAGCCGTTGCCACCTTGGGTCGCGATGCTGCCACCCGTCATCGACGCGGTCGCCGCGCCCGTGCCGACGGCCACCGCGTACAGCCCGGTGCCACCCGTTCCGTTGGCGATCACCGACCCTCCCGTCTGACTGGCAATCGCAGCGCCAGATCCTGAGCCGAATGCGCCGACGGCCCCGCTGGCGGCGTTGGTCGTCGCCGTGCCGCCAGAAATGGTGGCGTAAGCCGTGCCGGAGCCCATTGTCTGGGCCACAACGGCCGAGTTGTTCAAGGCCTGTGTGGTGGCCGTACCGCCCGTCATGGTGGCCACGGCATTGCCATTGCCGCGCGCCAACGCGTATGCCGCGTGCGAGCCATTTGTCGGGCTGACACCTGTATTGATCGAGCCGCCGTTCACCGTGACCGTCGCTGTGCCGATGCCGTTCGTTTCGGCAAACAGACCCACCGCCCAACCTTGCTGGCCGGTGGTGGTGATGGAGCCGCTATTGAGAATCGCGGTTGCGTTGCCGTTGCCGAAAGCGACTGCGGTGGGGCCAGTCGCGAAGTCGCCGGTGGTAGCGATCTGCGCACCATTGATGACGACGCTCGCATTGCCGTTACCGGCTTTCGTTTCGGCCAGCACCGCCCACATCGCAGTGGCCCCAGTGTTGCCCGCAGGCGCTGTCACATTGATCGTGACCGGGCCGTTGACTTCAATCTCTTGATTGCCTGCGCCGCTACCGCTCGAATAAACACCATGGGTGTTGACCGGCGCGATGGTGAAGGGCGCCGCGGTGCCGTCCACGACGACTTTGATGTTGTCGGTGCCGTACGCAATGCCGGTGGTGTTCGGGTTCGCGTCTCCCACGGGCGTTCCGTCACCGTTGCAAATCACGGTGCCGCCTGAAGCAACAACACCGCACTCGTTGGCTGCCCAGGCGGACGATGCGCTGCCGAAAGCCGCCGTGGCCAAGAGGGCCGCGCCGAGCGTGATGCTCGAGGATTTCTTGCCGCGCGCGCTGCAAACCTCGCTGGCCGCCACCCAGGCGCCGAGCGCCTCATTCCAGATGCTTCTAAATGACCGGTTCATTTTTTGACCCTCGCTCCAAAAAGTCCCAGCGATGCGGTCGATCCGGAAACCATTTCCGGCAACCCACTGCTGTGGCGCGCCGGCTTATGCGGCAGTCGTGGAGGCTATTGGAAGGGGCCCAATAACCCGAAGGCATTACTTCACAAAATTCAGCTTTTGTTTACATTACTTTGCGAAGGGATTTTTCATAAGGAAATTTATCACGACTTCGAGCGCAGGAGCAACCTGCAAAGTACCTATCTGTACTGGGAAAAACGAAAAAATCGACAGCATCCGATGACGTGCCTCTAGCGCTGGCCGCCAACACGTTCGACAGATTGGTTAAAATTTCAAAGTCGACTAGACGAATATTCGAATATGCAAATGCGCACAAAAGTAGTAAGTGCCGCTGGCTGACAGAAATTCTGAGAGTCTCCAAAGACAGTTTGCGATTGCCGAGGTGGGGGCATGAAAAATAAGCTTCCGGCGGGCCAATGAAAGCGGCCGGCATGGAAGGTGAATCTCTTCACCTTCCATGCCGGCCGAATCGTTTGGCAGGCTCAGTTGGGCAAGCTCGCAATGAAGCTGCGCATGTAACGGACGAACTCCGCAGGCTCTTCCTGAAACGGCCAGTGGCCGCTGTTGGCGAAATACTTCAGCGTCGCTCCGGGAATGCTCTTTGCCAATTTCTCATCGTCGCCAAAACGCCAAATATCACCTGCACCGTAGTGAACAGCGGTCGGAACGTTGATTGACGGCAATCGCAGAACAAAGTTGTAGTCGGCCAGGAGCTGATTGCCACGGTTGAACGCCGCTGCGGAGTAAATCGTCCGTTGGTCGACATCTGCGAGTACGCCTGCGGGCGGGCTCGCATTGTTGTAATACAAAGCTTCCACCTCCGCCCATTTTTTACGAAGATCCTCGTCACTGGCTGTCGGAGCGAGCAGCAATTGCCCCAGGGCAGCCTGTTGTGCAGGCGTGCCGCCCAACGGGCTGCGTTGGACGAACGATGAGGTATCAGGCGCGGTGCACGACAACACCAGGCCCGCGAGACGATGGGGGAATCGAAGCGCAAAGTCGAGCGCAATAAACCCGCCGTACGAGTGGCCGACGAGAACAAATTTGTCAATGCCGAGCGCCTTGGTCAAGACGTTGCAATCGGAGCTCAAGCGCTCGAGCGTCAGCTCGTCGAAATTGGCCGGCCGGTCCGATTTGCCTTGCCCCAGCTGGTCGTAGCAGATGATCTGGGCGTTGTCGGCAAGCGGATCGATGAAGGGTCGGAAATACTGATGGTCCAACCCCAAGCCACCGTGCAGAAAGACGACCGGAATTCCTTTTCCCACGCTCACGTGGTAGAGGTTTTTTCCGTTCACGGAAACGAACCCGGAGGTCTCGGCCTTGGAAGCACCCGGGGAATTTGCGGGCCATGCGCCGTTGCCGGCTCCGCCGCCTCCACTGCCGCCTCCACCACCACCACAACCTGCGACGGTCAGGACTGAAAAAATAGATCCGGCTGCATTGAATGTACGTCGACTGATCGTCAAGAAAATCTCCACGAAGCGGGCCCGGCAAGCGAGATTGCGGCCACCCCTGAACTGTCTCGGAAAGCCGCGAAAGCGGTGCGAAGGGCCTTTGAATTGATAAGCCCAAGCGAGTCTAGTTTTGCTTTTGCGCGGCTGATGCAAGCCTTCTCTTCGGATGATCTTTTTGAATCGATATCGAGAGATCGTTCACAGTCCAAATTCGATGGGATTACGCGTGACCGCTTCAATGTCCAATTCGGAGGAATATCTTTTACATTGAATTGAATTCGATCGTTGGTGCCAGCGAAAGTTACCGCTGCGTCTTTTGTATGGCGCAGCCGATCCCGCGTGATCCGCGACCTACGGCATCCGCATCGGGCGCCCGCCACCCATGCCGCCCTGCAAAAGCCGTGCGACACGTGCCAGTCCACCAGTGCCGCTTGCCGCGCGGCCGACCAGCGCGCCGCCCGCAGCACCAGCCAGCAGACGGCGAGCCAGCGAGCGGCTTCGCCCGGCGGTCAACAGCAGGAAGAGGCCTGCGCACAGCACCGCGAGGTGCTCACCCGGAAAGTCCGGCCGCTGCGCGTCCATCTTCTTGACTGCCTCGATCTTGGATCCGATGTTCATTTGAAGCTCCTTTTCTGTACGGACTTCTTCATAACAAGCGAGGCTGTGCACCGGTGTAGGCGCCGGCCACGTGCAACCCGCCGAATCGGGTGTACGGACACATCCCTCAGGGTTTTCATATAGAGGAAGAGCAGAAACAGCTCATGCGCCTGTCATACGGGCGTCATCAGCTATTAAAACAATAGCATTCAACATTTCCGCGAGGATCGTTCCTCGTAAACGCTATATCTAGCCCGACTCTTGCTAAGCAAAATCCTCGACGGATTCACGTCACCCATGATCGAGGACATCGAAGCAATGAACCTTATGCGTCTCCGGCAGCCGATGGCTGCGTTGGTATTGGGCGGCACAGCAGCATTGTTCGGGGCGATGACCACATCGGCCCATGCGTTCTCGAACCCGCCCATACAGATGGCGCAAGGCGTCGAATACATGTGCGGGGGCGCGAGCAAGGCCGAGGCGTCGTTCATGCAGATGGTGTCGCCGCGATGGGCCGCGACCATCGAGTTCGGCATCAACGACAGCACGCAAAAGAGCAACTTCCCGGTGCGGGCCGCGGTTCAGGTGCGTGAAAAGTACACGGGCCGTCCGGTGATGGAGGCGCAGTCGAACGGCCCTTACATGCTCGCCCGGCTCGATCCCGGTGCATACGACGTGAACGTGACGCTCGGCGGCTTGACGATCACGCAAACGCTGACCGTGATTGCCGGCGTGCCGGCCCGTGCGGTCTTCATGTGGCCTTCGAATTTCGACATGGCCTCGGTGCTGCCGCCCGCGCCGCAAACGCAGGCGCTCGCGCAGACCTCCACCGCCCGCTAGGCGGGGTTTTCTCTCCGGCTTCCGTCCGGGGCAGACGCCGGTCCTTCCTGTTAAGCCTTGTCTAAGCCGTGCGCCGCACAGTGGCGCCGTGGCCTTCCGCCACGCAGACAAGGAAGAAAGGATTCGGACCATGAGCACCCTGATTTCATCTCGCAGGCGGCCCGCTGCGGCCGCTGCACTGTGGGGCGCCGTTCTTCTCGCGGCGCTTTCTTCGGCACAAGCAGCAGTCAACCCGCCGATCTACATGACGCATGGCGTCGAATACATGAGCGGCGGCATCGGCAGCGACGAAGCCAAGCTGATGGAGACCGTGGCGCCGCGCTGGCCGGCCACTTTCGAATTTGCCATCAAGGACCACAAGGGCGCCGAGTTCGCGGCCGACGTCCACGTCACGGTGCGCGACAGCCGGGGTACGGCACTGATCGACAACGTGGTGTCAGGCGGCCCGTTCATGGTGGCGCGGCTCGACCCCGGCACCTATGAAGTGGAGGCTCGCTTGCTTGGAAACACGCTCAAGCAAACGCTGCATGTCCTGCCGGGGACGCCCGCCAAAGTGGCATTTGTGTGGCCGGCGGGCACCGACATGGCATCTGCCGGCACGCGCACGGTGCAGTAAGAAGGCAAGGCCGGTTCTCAGGCCCGCCGCCTGCGGCCTATATTCCGTCGCCGGTATCGTCCGCAACGCCTGCTATCCGGGTGCACCACTATGGAAAAAATAGCGCGCCGCGGGCCAGCCGGCGTCTTGAATGCACGGCATGCGCCTTGCAGATGTTGCCTCCCGGGCAGTGCCCGTTCCCATTGCCCCCATGCCGATACGTCCCCTGAGCGTTCTGACCGCGCTCCTGCATGTCTACATCGCGCTGCGCCTGGTGCCCGCGCTGGCCATGCTCACCCCGGCCTGGCCGCTGGCGCTCGTGGCGCTTGCCGTTTCGGCCTTCACGATTCCGCTGCCGTTCATCTCCCGCCGTTCCGAGCGCAACGCCTCCCTGAAGGACGCGCTCAAATGGACCGGGCTGATCAGCATGGGCTGGTTCTCCTCGATGTTCGTGCTGACGCTGGCGCGCGATGCAGGCCTGCTGCTCACCTGGCTGGCGAGCGCGTTGGCGGGCCTGCAGGTTTCCTGGAACGCAGTGCTGCCGTGGAGCGCCATGGCCGTGCTGGTGGTCGCCACGCTGGCGTCTTTTGTCGGTTTTCTCAATGCGCGACGCACCGCGGCCGTCAAGCGTGTCGAGGTTCCCATTCAAGGGCTGCCTGCCGCGCTCGAGGGCTTCACGATTGCGCAGCTCAGCGACATTCACGTGGGTCCGACGATCCGGAGCGACTACATCCAGCGCATCGTCGATGCGGTGAACCGGCTCGGCGCGGATGCCATCGCGATCACCGGCGACCTGGTGGACGGCACCGTGGCCGAGCTGCGCGAGCACATCGCACCCTTGGCCGGGCTGCGCGCGCGGCACGGTACTTTCGTGGTGACTGGCAACCACGAGTACTACGCCGGCGCGCACGCATGGATCGATGAGCTGCGCCGGCTCGGACTGAAGGTGCTGCTCAACGAACACGTGGTGCTGCAGACGCGCAATGTGCGCGGCGCGCAGAACGACGAAGAACTGTTCGAAAGCCAGCTGGTGCTGGCCGGCGTGACCGACTTCACCGCCGGCCATTTCGATCCCGCGCACGAAAGCGATCCGCATCTTGCGCTGCACGACGCGCCGCCGCTCGTGCACACGCGCGTGCTGCTTGCCCACCAACCGCGCAGCGCACCGCTCGCGGCCCGGGCCGGCTACCAGCTGCAGCTGTCGGGCCACACGCACGGCGGGCAGTTCTTTCCGTGGAACCTGTTCGTGCCGATGCAGCAGCCATTCACGGCCGGCTTGCACCGGCTGCACGACATGTGGATCTACGTGAGCCGCGGCACGGGCTACTGGGGGCCGCCGAAGCGCTTTGGCGCGCCTTCCGAAATCACGCTGG
Organism: Variovorax sp. DXTD-1; assembly: GCF_003984625.1. Lineage (GTDB taxonomy): Bacteria > Pseudomonadota > Gammaproteobacteria > Burkholderiales > Burkholderiaceae_C > Variovorax. The sequence goes on from NZ_RWKH01000005.1 coordinate 15,527, forward strand.
TCACGCTGGTGCCGGCGCGCAGCTGACGCTCTTGCCGGTCAGGCGCGCAGCTCGGCCAGGCGCCGGGCGTTCGACGTGGCCGCTGCATGGATCGGCTTCAGCCCTTCGCGCGCGATGCGAACCGCCGCACCCGAGAGCTGGCCTGCCGTGCTGGCCGCGCGCGTCGCGGCCTTGACGAAGGCATCGCCGCGCACCGCCGCCTGTGCGGGCGTGATGCTGCCGGCCATCGAAAGAAAAGCTCCCGCGCTCAGAAACCATTGCTGCAGCACGCGGCTTGAGAGCGACACATGGCTGCTGTGCCACTGCCTGACCATGGCGGCGCCCGCTTTGCCCGCCGCGGCGAGCTTTTCGTCGCCCATGAGCTGGAACTCGGCAAGGTCCGCCGCGCTGGGCGTGAGCCCCGCCTTGGCCATGCGTTCGGTGCGCATGTGGATCACCGAGCCGGAAGACAGCAGCATTTCCTGTGTCTTCAAGGCCACGTCGGCCCACAGCATCAGTGGGCTGGCCAAACGCGCGGCGGAGGTAAGGGACGACATGGATGAGGGCCGATCTATGGGAGATGAACGAACACCCACTATAGGCTTGGACGGCGGAATTTGTTGCGGTGCAACAAATTCAACTTTGCAGGAATGTTGAACAAGTACTACCTTTCGGCATGGCAATAGCCTCCGGCCAAGGCGCGGAACGGAGCGGAGCGGAAGGTAATTATTTCCATCCTTTCCTTGATTTGCTTTCAAAACCCACATCATGAAAGTACAACCGTCCGCGTCCTCCGGGGCTGCCGTGTCCGCAGGCGTTCGCTGCCTGCTGGGCACCGCGGCTCATGCGTTCGAAGACAGCGCACGTGGCATCTATTTCGAGGGCGGCCGTGCGCCGCACGGCGGCAAAGGGGCTACCAATCCGGCCACCGTGGGGGTCACGCTGCCCTGGTCGTTGCGCCAGCCGGTGCACGAAGGCGCGCTGACCTCCTATTGGGACCTGTTCATCAGCCAGTGGCATGCGCCGGCGCTTGGCGACGGCTCGCGCAACTACACGCAGATTGGCGCCATCTACACCTGGCACTATCGCTTCGGCGCCGGCAGCTCCCCGTGGTTTGCCGAAGGCGGCGTGGGCGCCACGGTGATGGACCACCTCTACAAGACGCCCGACCGCACCTTCAGCACCGCATTCCAGTTCACCGAGGTGCTGGGCGTAGGACGCAGCTTTGGCGAGAACGGCCGCCATGAACTCACGCTGCGCCTGCAGCACTTTTCGAACGCCGGCATCAAGAAGCCGAACCCCGGCGAAAACTTTGTCCGGCTGCGCTACACCTATCACTTCTAGAACAGGAAGAACGCTCAGCGCGTGGTCGTGCGCAGGCGCCGGGTGCGCAGTTCGGTCACGAAGTAGGCCACCGTGGCCACGGCCAGCGGCAAGAGGTAATAGAGCCCCCGGTACACCAGCAGCACGCCCAGCAGCCTGCCCTGCGGCACCTGGTGCGAGAGCAAGGCAATGAACACCGCTTCCAGCACGCCAAGTCCCGCCGGCACGTGCGTGACCACGCCCGCCACCGCAGCCACCAGCAACACCGCGAGCACCTGGTGGTAACCGACCTGGCCCTGCAGCAGCACCCAGATCACGCCGCCGATCAGCGACCAGTTCAGGCACGACATGGCCAGTTGCAGCAGTGCCATGCGCAGCTTCGGCACCTTGAACAGATAGCGGTGTATGCGAAAGCCGCGCCCGCTGGCCACCGCACACAGCACCAGATAAGCCGCCGCCACCAGCAACAGCACCGCGCCAAGAATGCGCAGGCCGCCGTTGTCGATCTTCCATTCGTCCGGCAGCCCCATCGGCCAGAAGCAGAAGGCCGCGCCCGCCACCACCAGGTAGCCGAGCCAGTTGGTCAGCATGCTGAAGCCGAGCACGCGCGTGATGGTGTCATTGGAAAGGCCCAGGCGCGAATAGAGCCGGTAGCGAAACGCCACGCCGCCCACCAGCGAGCCCAGGTTCAGGTTGAATGCGTAGCTGATGAAGGTCACGCCCATCACGCTTGCGGCGCGGAGCCGGTGGCGGGTGAGGTACCGCCCAAGCAGGTCGTACGTGCTGTAGGTCGCAAAACTGCCGGCGGCCAGCGCGCCTGCCAGCAGCAGCGTTGAAGCAGGCAGCGCGCGCATGGCGTCCAACACTTCTTGCCAGTCGATGGCCCGCGCCTGGTTGACCAGCAGCCAGGCAATGAGGCCGAAGAAGCTCCACACCGCGATGCGGCGAACCCAGGGCCACCAGGGCCGGTGCGCGAGGCTCATGGTGCTCATGGGAAAGCCGCCGCACCGCTCGCAGCCTGGTTCGCCTGGTGAGCAGCCGGCCGGGTCATGCCGCTTCCGTCGTCTGGGTGGCACCGTTCTCGCCGGTCTTCTCGCGCTGGTCGCGCTTTTCGGCAAGATCGGTGGCTTGGGCGAGCGTGAGGCGCGGCACCTGGCGCGGCAACCAGCCCAGCCATGAGGGATACCAGCGCAAGAAGTGGAAGATGAAGAAACTGCGCACCAGCCGCCAGCCGCTCCACTCGCTCTCCAGGTCGTCCTCGCGAATCAGCTTGCAACTCTCGCGCATGAGCGTGTCCATGCGCTGCCACAGCAACTCGTTGAACGCCTTGTCGCGCGCGATCACGTTGGCTTCCAGGTTGAGCGAGAGGCTCAGCGGGTCGAGGTTGCTCGAACCCACTGTGCTCCAGTCGTCGTCGATCAGCGCTATCTTTGCGTGCAGCGGACGGTCGCAGTATTCGAAGATGCGCACGCCCGAATGCAGCAGGTGGTGATAGAGCATGCTCGCAGCCGTCTTGACGATCGGCATGTCGGGCTCGCCCTGGAGGATGAGCCGCACATCCACGCCGCGGCGCGCGGCGCGTCGCAGCTCCTTGATGAGCCGGTAGCCCGGAAAGAAATACGCGTTGGCAATCACGATGCGCTTACGCGCGGCGCGGATGACGGCCAGGTACTGGCGCTCGATGTCGTTGGTATGGCGGCGGTTGTCCCGCGTGACGAACATTGCCTTCACTTCGCCCACGTGCTCCCGCTCAACCGGCGGTGCCTGCTTGAGGCGGCGGCGAAACCAGCGCGGCCCCTTGTCGCCGAGCGCAATGGCACGCAGCACGAACTGGTGGATCGGCGCCACGATCGGCCCGCGAAGCTCGACCGCGTAGTCCTGCTTGGCCTTGGGCCCGAAGTCGAGCAGATGGTCGGCCGAATAGTTGATGCCGCCGACGAACGCGAGCTCACCGTCGACCACCACGATCTTGCGGTGCATGCGGCGGAACACGTTGAGCCGCTGGCCGAGGATGCGCTTGCCCGGATCGAACACCCGCACCTTCACGCCGACGGAGCTCAGCCCTTCGATGAACTCGCGCGAAAGATCCGGCGAGCCGAAGCCGTCGACCAGCACATCGACCTTCACGCCGCGCTGGGCCGCCGCACGCATGGCGGCATGCAGCGCCATGCCGACCTTGTCCTCGAAGAGGATGAAGGTTTCGATGATCACTTCGCGCCTGGCCTGGCGAATGGCATCGAACACGCGTGGAAAGAACTCCTCGCCGTTCTCCAGCAATGAAATGCTGTTGCCACCGACCCAGCGGGCTCTCTGGTCCATGTCGGCCACCCTCTTCAAAGGTCGATGTTCGCCACCAGCGGCGCATGGTCCGACAGGTGCGACCAGGGCTTGCGCGGCAGCACCACCGGCGCATGAACGCCCGCGTTGCGAACATAGATGCGGTCGAGCGACAGCAGCGGAAAGCGCGACGGAAAAGTCTTGGCGGCCGAGCCGTTTGCACTGACGAACACCTCGCGCAGTGCGGCGCCTTCTTCGAGCACCCGGTGGGCACGCCCGCGCCAGTCGTTGAAGTCGCCCGCCACGATCAGCGGCGCATCGGCGGGCACCTCGTCGCGCACGATGTGGCACAGCAGCTCCAGCTGCTGCTGGCGGTGCGCCTCTGCCAAGCCCAGGTGGGCGCAGATCGCATGCACGTCGATGGGCCGGCCGGGGAGCCGCAGAACGCAATGCAGCAGCCCGCGCTTTTCAGGGCCGGCCACCGACACGTCGTGGTTGCGGTAATGCACGATCGGAAACTTGGACAGCACCGCATTGCCGTGGTGCCCGCGCGGGTACACGGCGTTGCGCCCGTAGGCGAACTGCGGCCACATGGTGTCGGCCAGGAATTCGTAATGCGGCGCCTCGGGCCAGTTGTTCACCTTGCGCGAGTGGCGCGAATGGGTGCCGAGCACTTCCTGCAAGAACACCACGTCGGCGCCCACCGTGCGCACCGCATCCCGCAGTTCCGGCAGGATGAACTTGCGGTTGAGTGCGGTGAAGCCCTTGTGGGTGTTCACGGTCATCACCTTGAGCGAGGTCGGCGCGGCGGCGGCGAGTGGAATCGGGGAAGAAGACATCGGTTCTGCGGTTGTACGTTGCCGCGCCGCCCGCGCCTGTAGGAACGCGCCACCTTCTTGCCGCCTTTGCTTCCGGCCTTCGCCACAGGAGGGCGGGCTCCTACAGGCAGGCCTGTCCCACCCCGACATGAGCGCCTTCGAGGGCCTCCTACGGTGAATTCAGGGTCAGGAGACGACCCGTCTTTCCACTTCATTCATCCGTCGAGACAAGCAAAGGAACACACCATGAAGCACGCAGTCTTTCACGCCACGGTGCTGGCCGGCCTGATGGCCGCCGCCGGCGCCGCCATGGCGCAAGCCACATCGATACCCGCGCAGCCCGACCCGGCCGTGGGCGGGCAGGCCAGCACGCAGACGCCCTCCGGCGTGCCCAACCCGCCGCAGCGGCCCGATGCGAGCATGCCCAATTCGCGCGAAGCGGTGAAGGCCGAGGCCCGCGCTCACAACCGCAACAACGTCAACAACCCGGTGCCCAAGGGCGAGGCCAGCACCACGGTGAACGCGCAGCCCAATGCCGTGCCGCAACCGACGGGCGCAATGTCGCGCGCCGAGGTCAGCCAGCAGGCCCGCAAGACCAAGCCGCAGTTCGGCCAGAAGGGTGAAAGGCCCGATGTGCCGACCAACCCGACCGAGAAAACCGGCACGCCGCAATAAGCACCCGTGTACGAAAAAAGCCCGCCATGCAGGAGTGCATGGCGGGCTTTTGCATGCGTGCGCCTTGTCAGGCGCCATCAGGCACGCAGGGCTCAGCTCTTGGCGGGAGCCGCGGTGTGGCCGGCGTCGCCATGGCCGTGATGACCACGGTGGCCGCGGTGCCCGTGCATGCCGGCATGCACCGTTTCCGCATCGAAGGTCTTCTGCTGCTCGGGCGTCAGCGCGGCATAGAAGGTCTTCGTGGCTTCAGCGCGCTTGGCGAACCTGGCGCTGCGTTCGGCCTGGCGGGCCTGCATGCGCTCCAGCCGCTCGGGCGTGGTCAGCTTGGCGAATTCCGCGCGGTCCATGCGCTGCGGACGGGCACCGGCCGGCGGCTGGGTGGCGGTCGTGAAGCTGGCCCATGCGCCTTCCTGCGCGGTGGTCAGCTTGAGCTTTTCCTTCAGCGCGGCCAGGCGTTTGGCGCGGTGCGCTTGCATGCGCTCCATGCGCTGGGCCGGGTCCATGCGCTTGTGCTGCGCCTTGGGTGCCGCGCCGTCGGCTTGCGCGACGGCGGCGGGCGGGGCGGCGGAGGTTGCGGGCGCAGCCGGGGCCTGTGCAAAGGCGCCTGAAGAGGCGAGGGCGGCCGAGCCGAGAAGGCTGGCCCAGACGATGCGTTGGCGAAGAGAGATCATGAGAAGTGCTTCCTTTCGAAGAAGCCCGCCGCCAATGGGCAGCAGGTGAAGCGAAGTGTGGAAGACCTCTGTATCTCCCAGGTGAGCCGAAAGTGAGCGTGCGTAAAGAATCATGAACCACCCGGCTCCCACCGCCCGAAGCGTGATTTATTTGGGCCTGGGGCGCTTCAATCCACGATCGGGCGACTGCAGCTTGCCGGTGCGCATCTCGCCCACCGCCAGCGCCACGGCGCGCGCCACGTTGCGCACCTCTTCCTGCACGTCTTCGTCGGCGTCGAGCACGTCGTGGCTGGTGGCATAGGGCTCGTAGTAGCCGATGTAGCGGTCGAAGCGGGCCTGCGGGCCGGCATCGATCAGGCCCATCCAGTCGAGCCAGTCCGACAGGTTGCGGCGCACGCTCTCCACGCCGGCCACGTCGCCGTGCGCCACCACGCCGTAGACGCGGCCTTCAAGGTGCTTGGGATAGCCCCAGCCCTCGAGTTCGAGCGCCTTGGCTTCTTCGGGCTTCTTGCCGTGGGTGCTGGTGGGGTCGGGATTGCCGCCGTCGGCGCACACCAGGCGATCGATCATGAGCTTGAGCGGGCTGGCCGACTGGTACCAGTGCGTGGGCGTGAACACGATCACCCCGTGCGCGGCCACCCAGCGTTCGTAGATCTCGTTCATCCAGTCGCCGGTCTGGCGCATCGAGTGGTTGGGGTAGCAGCTGCAGGGCCAGTGGCACAGCGGCATGGCGGTGGAGACACAGCCCTTGCAGGGATGAATGTGGCGCCCGTAGTCGGAGGTGAGCAGGCTCAGGTCGAGCACGTCGGCCTCGATGCCGCAGCCCTCGAGCACCTCGCGCGCAAGCTGCACCAGCCGCCAGGTCTTCGAAACTTCACCGGGGCAGGTGCCGTCGTTGCGCGGCGAGCCGTTGACCAACAGCACGCGCGACCGCGTCTGCGGGCTGCGCCAAGCCGTCTGGGCCGCATCGATGCGCGCCTTGGCTTCGAGCCAGTCGATGGAGAGGTCGTAGTCCGGGTCGGCATAGCCCGGGCCGGCCTTGCGCGTGACGGGCGCCTTGCGGCCCTCCTGGTAGGCCTCCCACGCAACGAGCTCGATGCGCTGCAACGCTTCTTTCTCGGCTTCGAAGGCGGGGTCGCGAAAAGGCTGCATGAAGCGCTCGTGAAACTGCTCGCGCTTCAATGTCTCGGGTGCCTGGCCCTTGCGGACTTGGGGAGTTTTGGTCGCGGCTGTCGGAGGGGTCGTGCTGGAGGGCATGACGGCAATCTATGCCGAGCCCCCGCGCCTGTGACCTGCGGACGGTGCCGATTTTCGGTAGGCCTGCGACTACAGCGTCATCCGAATTTGCCGTTCTGAAAGTCGTGCACGGCCTCTTTCACCTGCTCCTGCGTGTTCATCACGAAGGGGCCGTATTGCGCAATGGGCTCGTTCAGCGGCTTGCCGGCAATCAGCAGCACGCGCGCGGGGCTGTGGTTGGTGGCGCCCGCGCGCAGCACCACGCCGTCGCTGCCCGGGTCGTTCGCCAGAATGGCCATGCGGCGCGTCGGCACCTCGCTGCCCGCAATCCACACCGACTCCCGGTACACGTACACCAGCGCGTTGTGGTCGTCAGGCAGAGGCTGGGCAAACTCCGCGCCCGGCGGCAGGCTGAGGTCGAGGTACAGCGGCTCGGTGTGCTCGCGCCGCACCGCGCCTTCGATGCCGTGGCTTTCGCCCGCGATCACGCGCACGTGCACGCCCGCGGCGGTGGTGTATTCAGGAATTTCCTCGCTCTGGATGTCGCGATACCAGGGCTCGCGCATCTTGTCCCTGGCCGGCAGGTTGAGCCAGAGCTGAAAGCCCTCCATCAGGCCTTCTTCCTGCTCGGGCAACTCGCTGTGCACCAGCCCGCGGCCGGCCGTCATCCACTGCACGCCGCCGTTTTGCAGCAGCCCCTCGTGGCCCGCACTGTCGCGGTGGCGCATGCGGCCCGCAATCATGTAGGTCACGGTTTCGAAGCCCCGGTGCGGATGGTTGGGAAAGCCGCCGATGTAGTCGCCCGGGTTGTCGCTGCCGAAGGAGTCGAGCATCAGGTAGGGGTCGAGCCGCTTCTGCAGCGGCTGCTGCAGCACGCGGGTGAGTTTGACGCCGTCGCCATCGCTGGTGGAAACACCGGCCACGATGTGGTCGATGCCGCGCGGCGTGGCCACGGGATCGGTGGGGTGGTTTGCGTTCTTCATGCGGCCATGGTGGCACTAACGCCCCGACCGCGCCACCCGTGGGGGTGCCGGTTTCAGGCTACGAAATCAGCGCGGCCACTGCTGCCGCTGCCAGTAGCGGTACTGCCACTGCGTGGAAAAGCCCGCGCGCCGGTAGAGCGCGTGAGCCGGCATGTTGTGCGCATCGACCTGCAGGAACACGCGTTCGAAGCCGCGTTCGAGCGCGGCCTGCGCCAGCCCGGCCAGTACGCGCCCGGCCAGGCCCCGGCCACGGTGCGACTGCTCGGTGCGCATGCCGTGGACGCTGGCCCATCCATGACTGAAGGCCATGGCGCCCGCCGCGACAGTTCGGCGCCCCTCGCGCACGCTGGCATAGAGCGAGCCCTTGGCGCGGGAGAGCGCACGCACGCGGTGCGCCCCGTCTACCGGATCGAAGCCTTCGCCGAGGAACAGCGTGGCCCAGGCTTCGTCGGGTGCGGCATCGACGTCGGCCAGCGCCGCATCGGCCGACGCCACCTGCCGCATGCGCCTAGCGGAGCCGATCTGCACGCAGGTGGGCGAATCGCCCACGTAATGCCGCTGCTCCAGTTCGGCTCTCAGCGGGTCGAAGCATGCCGTGTCGGCCAGGCGGAACGCGGGCACGAACTGGTGGCTGTCGTAGCGGGCTTCGATGCGGTCGAGCGTGCTGTCGCTCACGGCCCCGCGGTGCAGCGGAACGGCCGACCTCGCGCGCTTGACGGTGCCATCGTCGAACGGCAGCAGCCAGCCGTCGAGCTCTTCGATGACAAGGGGCGACACGGCGGCGACGGTGGCGCGCTCGATGGCTTCGATCTCGCCGCTCTCCACGAATCCGCGGGTGTCGTTCATGGCGCGGCCTCCGGCGCCGGGAATTTGGCGGCCGCCACGCTCTTGAGCAGCGCCTCGCGCTGGTTGCGGCTGATGCCGCGCACGCTCTCGGCCACCCACCTGGTGCGGTCGGGGTCGATGCGGCCGTCGCGCCGCCATTGTTCGAGCACCGCATGCGGCTTGTGCAGCATGGCCGCGAGCCACACGGCCTGCGCAGGCTCCAGGTTGCGTGCCGGGCGCTTGAAGTAGCGCCGCGCGGCAGCTTCGGCGCCGCACAGGTTGCCGCCCCAAGGGGCGTTATCGAGGTACAGCTGCAGGATGCGCGCCTTGCCGAGCGTCTGTTCCATTTCGACCGCATAGAGCAGTTCGCGCAGCTTGCGTTCCGCCGTGCGGTCGCTGCCCGTCACCAGCAGCTTGGCCAGCTGCTGCGTGAGCGTGCTGCCGCCGCGCTTGGTCTGGCCGTCTTTCTGGTTGTTGTCGAGCGACGCGACGATTTCCGCCAGGTCGTAGCCGGCATGGCTGAAAAAGCGCTGGTCTTCGGCCGCGATGACGGCGCGCGCCAGCCAGCTGTCGTTGGCCAGCTTCGACGGGGCGCCGCAACCGGTGCGCGCGCCAAGCATGGCTTCGGTGCCCAGCCCTTCGACGGTGAACTGGCTGACGACGGGAGCCACCGCGAACGTGCCTTCGGGCAGCGCGACCTGCCCGCGAAGCGCCAGCGTGCCGCCGATGCGCGCGCGCTGCAGTTCGGGCAGGTTGGGCGCAAGCACCGCGTACCAGCGGGCAATGGGCGCGTCCTTGATGTCAGCGCTGAGCAGCAGGTTCTTGGGCGTGAGCCGGCCTTCCCACTGGCCGTGGATCACGGCCGACGCCTCGGCGCTGCGGGGCGTGGCCTCGAGAATGCCCGTCAGGGTGTTGCCGTCGCGCTTGACGGTGGCAAGCAGGCCTTCGACCCGGATCGGCTGCGTGCCGAGCGCCGGAACCTCGACCGTGCAGGGGGCGCAGCGCAATTCGAGCGCGCCGGCCTCGTACTTCCAGGCGAAATGCACGGTGCCGAAGCGGGTGTCGAGCGCGTGTCCGTCGAGGTGCGGCGCAAGCCACGGAGAAGTGGCCAGGCGCACCGCCGTGGGCATGCCGACTTCGAAACTCAGCGGACCGGCCTTGACCGTGCCGCGCCATTCGCCCGGTGCGGGCGCGAGGGCGAACTTCACTATCAGGAAGATAGCTATCGCTGCAGTGACCACAAGGGCCAACAGCCCGTAAATCGCAGATCTCAGGGTCTTGTTCACACAACTCTCACAAGGGTCTCGCCACCGTGACGGCTTGCCACGGACCGGTCGACTGCCCGCTGGCGGCCGCCCAGTACCAAGCTGAAGTGTCGGTGAAAGCCGTGCCTTCGGCATCGACGATGCGCTCGCAAACGCGGAACTTTTGCGCTCCGTGCATTTGCGCAACAAAACAGCGCCACAAGCGCTCCTGCGCATCGCGTTCAAGGCGCGCCTGCTCGATGCGATAGCCAAGCGCGCGGTAGCAATCGGCGGCCGGGTGAAGCATGCGTGTGGGCGTTTTCACCGCGCGCATCACGATCATCTGCCTGCCATCGGTCATGCGGCCGATGGCGCCCGGAAAGCGGTCCGCAAAGCGCTGCTCGACGTCGCCCAGCGCCATCGGCCGCAGCGGAACGCCGTCCCATTCGCGCGGCCATTCATGCGATGCCGCGGCCGCCAGGTGTTCTTGCGGCTCGCGCAGCGCGGCGGCGGTAGACCACAGCAGGCACAGCAGCATCGCGAGTGCAAAGCTCGTCTTGTGGCCGATGCGGTTGATGAAGTGATTAGCGAAAAAGCTTTCAAAGAACCGTGTCGACATGGCGGCCTCCCTGCGTGGTGATCATTCCAGGCATCGGCTGGTCGGCAAGTCCGGCTGAAGTGCGTTCCGGCACCATCAGACGGGCGATGCCGCCGCACACGGCCGCCAGCACCGCCAGGCCGAGCATGTTGTGCGCCCATGGTGCCAGCGGCTGCCCCGCGCCTTCGAAGGCAATCAGCACGCTGTTGCGCAGGATGTTGCCGCCCAGCACCAACAGGCCGACCATCGGCAGCCGGCGCAAAAAGCCGCGGTCGCTCTGCCGTGCCCAGAGTGCCACCGCGCAGGCCGTGAAATAGCCGAGCCACACCATCTGCACGCCGGAGCACGGCGCATCGACGATGACCAGCCGCCCGTCGACCACCAGGCTGCTGCCCTCGCGCGCCACGCTGAAGCCCGGGGCCAGCAGCCAGCGGCTCGCTTCGGCCGTGACCACGCGCAGCGGATAGCCGGCATAGAACTGCAGCGACGACAAAAGCGGCAAGGCCAGCACCGCCAGCCCTACGACCGGCAGCGCGGCCACGCGGCGCGGAAGAAAGGCCAGCAGCCCGCACGCCAGTGCCAGCACCGCCATCAGGCTTGCCGCGAGCGGCGGCAAGGCGGGCAGGGCGCCCACGCCGGTACGCAGCAGCGTGGCCAGCAAGGTGCCGGCGCCCGCCAGGGCCAGCCAGCCCAGCCGCGGTGCCGCGCGCAGCTCGCGCCGACGTTGCCAAGCCAGCGCCGCCAAGGCGGCCAATGCGAGCAGGCCGAGCGGATCGTCGGAGCCGTCGCGCATGCGCCGGACCATCCAGGCCCAGGTCGGCGCGAGCGCCGCGAATTGCAGCGCCAGCCAGAAGACGGCCGGTGCGCGGTCGATGTGAATGCCTCCATCCACGATGAGCGGATGGGGGTGAGCAAGTGCGGCCAATGACATTTCTTTTTTCCCTTTCCGCCGCGCTCAGGCCGTGAAGCGGCGCGGATCGTGGCGGCGCGCGCGGCGGCGCAGCATGGCAAGCATCGACAGCACCACGGCAATGGCGCCCAGGGTTTCGGGTTCGGGCGTGCTCGGCACTTCGGCACCGAGTGCCAGCTCGCTCACGCCCTGGGGCAGGGGCAGCGGCTGGTTCACGTCCACGCTGTTCTGCGGCGCAACGTTGCGCACCACCTTGTCGACCGCGATGAAGCTGGTGTACTGCGTCAGCAGGCTGTACTTCAGGCCAAGCTCGGTGATGCGCTCCTTGAAGGCGGCGCCGCCCTCGAGCGTTTCCTGGTCGCTCAGGCTCTGGATGCGGTGGCGCGCCCACAGCGTGCGCAGCGCAGCCGTGTCCTGGCGCATCTGCGGGTCGATGCGCAGTTCCTGGCGGTACGGGCCGTTGGCGCCCTGGCCTTCGATGATGACGCGTCCCCGGGCCTTGCCTTCGGCATCGGCGCGCCACTTGCCGAACACGATCACCGGGCGCTCGCCCAGCACGTCGGGCAGCGCTTGCGGCTCCACGTCGTACACGTCCAGGCCGCCGAAAGTGACCTTCACGTTGGTGAGCACCGGCGACTCCACCATGCGGCGGAAGCGCGCGGCCTGCTCCGGCGCCTGGATCGGGTCGGTGATGATGAAGGGCTCGCCCATGCCGGCGCGTGCAATGCCTTCCATCAGGCTGCGGTTCACCGACGAACCGATGCCGAATGCGAACACGTTGGCCTTCGAAAGGTTCTTGCGCACCAGCTCGAAGGCCTCGCGCTCCACGGTCACGTAGCCGTCCGTCACCAGCACCACGGTGCGCGACACGTTCTCTTCCTTCGGTTCGGCATACACACGCTTGAGTGCCGGAATCAGTTCGGTGCTTCCACTGCCGCTGTAGTTCTGGATGGTGGCCAGCGCCTGTTCGATGTTGGCGCGCGTGGCCGGCACCGATTGGGGCGAGAGCATCTTGTTGCTGCCCGAGAACAGCAGCACGTTGAAGGTGTCGCTCGGGCGCAGTCCGCCGATCAGCCGTTCGAGCACGGTCTTGGCGGTGTCCAGCGGAAAGCCGTCCATCGAACCCGAGATGTCGACCACGAAGATGTAGTCGCGTGGCGAAATGGCGCTGGCAGCCACCGCCTTCGGAGGCTCGACCATTGCAAGGAAGAAGTTTTCCGCGCTTCCATCGGCGTTCTGCCCCTGGCCCTTGTAGAGCATCAGGCCCGATTCGATCTTCTCGCCCGCGAGCCGGTAGTCGAGCACGAAGTCGCGGTTGTCCGCAGGGCGGCCATCGGCCGCAAGTGCCACGTCGGCGTGCCGGTCTTCATCGCTCTTCTTCACCTCGATGGTGTGCGACGAGGAGCGCACTTCCTTCAGGCCCATCGGCGTGTCGATGCTGGCCTTGAGCATGAAGCGGGTGCTGGGCGCCACGCCCGCGCGCAGCGTGGGCTGCGCCACCCATTGGGCCTGGGCGTTCTCGGACTGCGGGCTGTTGTAGCGCGGGCCCACCACGGTAGGAAACACGAAGGCGTAGTTGCCCGACTGCGGCACCAGCAGTTCGGTGTAGCGCAGTTCCACCTTCACATCGTCGCCCGGCAGGATGTTGGCAACGTTCATCTGGAACACGTTGGGCAGGTGCTGCTCGAGCAGCGCGGCGGTCTTGCCTTCCTTCTTGGCGGTGTCGTATTCGATCTGCGCCTGCTGCTTCTCGCGGATCTGCGCGGTGATGAGCCGATCGGCCAGGCGCACATTGAGGCCGCTCACCGCGGCCTTGGTCGAGCCGGGGAAAACATACTTCGCCTCGATAGCGCGCTGGCCTTCGTTGCGGTAGGTCTGCGTCACGGTCACGTCGGCAATGACGCCCGAGATCTTCACCGACACCTCGGTGCCTTTCAGCGGCAGCCGGTCGACCGAGGGGTCGTCGCTCTTCACGAAGAAATACGGGCTCTCGGTCTTCAGCCGCGGGCCGGGCGCTTCCTGCGCATGCACCGGGTGCACGCTGAGCACGACGAAGCCCGCGGCGGCCAGGCTCACGGTGGCGAGCCAGAGCCAGCGGCCGGGGCGGGTGGAGATATGGGCGTCCATGGCGGTGTGGAGTGGTGTCCGTGCGAACTTGCACAGCCGCAACTTTCGACGCCACGCGAGAAGGAAATTGGAAGGCTGCTTGAAGTGCGGCAACCGTTTGCCGCCTTGTGTGAAGCCTGTGTGAAGTCGGCCGGCGGGCGCGCTTCACACAGCCTTCGGGTTGCACGGCGAGCATCGCCGCTTCGTTATCGAAGAGGAAAAAAAACATGTTCCAGTTGTTCAAGGCCTTGCAGAGTTCCATGCTGGTCAAGGTGGCCGGCCTGCTATTGCTCACGCTCCTGCTGTGCATTCCGCTCGCTGAAGTCGATTCGATCAACCGCGAGCGCGGCCGCAGCCAGCGCGAAGCAGCCGAGGAGCTTGCCGCCACCTATGCAAGCGCGCAGACCATGGTGGGCCCGGTACTGCTGGTGCCTTATGTGGAGCGCTGGATGGAGCCGCTGCGCGATGCGAAAGGCAAGGTGATCGGCCAGGAGGCGCGCAGCAAGGAAATGGCCCACGCGGTGTTTCCCGACAAGCTGCACATCGAAGGCTCGATGACGCCGCAAGAGCGCTATCGCGGCATCTTCAAGATTCCGTTCTACACACTCAACGCCACGCTCGGCGGCGGCTTCGCGGCCTTCGACCCCAAATCGGTGGCGCACAGCGAAGCCGATTCGCGCATCGAGTTCAAGGCACCTTTCGTCGTGTTCTACGTGAGCGACCTGCGCGGGCTCGACGGTTCGCCTTCCATCGCAATGAACGGCGAGGGCCTGCGCTTCAGGCAGCGCGTGCCCGGCCTGGCGGACAACAGCTGGCTGGCCGACGGGGTCCACGCACCGCTCACCGGCGCCGCGCTTGCCGCATGGGAATCGAAGGCGCCGCTGCCCTTCGAGATGAAGCTCAGCCTCGTCGGGCAAGACACGCTCTCGATGGTGCCGATTGCCGAAGAGACCACCGCCCACCTGAGCTCACCCTGGGCGCATCCAAGCTTCGGTGGCCGCTTTCTCGCCGCGAAGCGCGAAGTGACCCCGCAAGGCTTCGATGCGCACTGGCGCGTGTCGTCACTGGTGACTTCGGCGCGCGAGCAGGTGCGCGCCGGACTGTCGGACCGCGAAGATCGCAGCGCTGCTGCCACCGCAGCTGCCGCGGCCGCCGCGGCGACAGCCGGCCATGCACCGCGCAACCTCGGCCCGCTGCAGACCTTCGATGTGTCGCTCGCACAGCCCATCAACGTGTATTCGATGAGCACGCGCGCCGGCAAATACGGCGCCCTCTTCATCGGCCTGGTGGTCATGGCCGCCTTCATGTTCGAGCTGTTCCGCAGGCAGCGCATGCACCCGGTGCAATACGGGCTGGTGGGCCTTTCGATTGCGCTGTTCTTCCTGCTGCTCTTGGCACTGTCCGAGAAGCTGGCGTTCTGGCTGGCCTATGCGAGCGCGGCCGGCGCGAGCGTGCTGCTGCTCGGCATTTATTTCAGCGCGGTGTTGCAAAGCTGGAAACGCGGGGCGGGCTTCGGGGCCTATGTCGCGGTACTCTATGGCGCGCTCTACGGCCTGCTGGCATCGGAAAGCAATGCCCTTCTGCTCGGCGCCCTGCTGACATTCGGCATGCTGACGGTGCTGATGCTCGCCACGCGCAAGGTCGACTGGTATGCGTTGTCCGTCGGGAACCCCCGAGCACCCGAGCCAGTCGTACCTGAAGTGGCTCCGTCCGTGTAACTGACGCTACCGACTGTTTTTTTCCAACTACTGATTTCCATGGACGATTCCTCTCCTTCCACCGAATCGGCGCGCTCCGAACGCTCGATGCGGCTGCGGCGCATTGCGCGGTGGAGCGCCATCGTGGGCGGTTCGGCCGTGCTGGTTGTGCTGGTGGCCGCCGGCGTGGCGGTGGCCGTCATCTCGCCCCGTCTGCCCGACATCTCGGAGCTTGCCGACTACAGGCCCAAGCTGCCTTTGCGCGTGTATTCGGTCGAAGGCACGCTCATCGGCGAATTCGGCGAGGAGCGCCGCACGCTCACGCCCTTTGCCAACATTCCCAAGGTGATGAAGGACGCGGTGCTGGCCGTGGAAGACGCGCGCTTCTACGACCACGGCGGTGTCGACTACAAGGGCTTTGCGCGCGCGGCCGTGGCCAGCCTGAAGGGTGGCCGCAAGCAGGGCGCCTCGACCATCACCATGCAGGTGGCGCGCAATGTGTACCTCAGCTCGGAGCGCACGCTGAGCCGCAAGACCTACGAGATCTTGCTGGCCCTGCGGCTCGAGCAGCAGCTCACCAAGGACCAGATCCTGGAGATCTACCTGAACCAGATCTACCTGGGCAATCGCGCCTATGGCTTTGCTGCGGCCTCCGAGGCGTACTTCGGCAAGCCGCTGCAGAACATCACCACCGCCGAGGCCGCCATGCTGGCCGGCCTGCCGAAGGCGCCCGGCGCCAACAACCCGGTGGCCAACCCGCGGCGCGCCCGCGCGAGGCAGCTCTATGTGATCGACCGCATGCAGGAGACCGGCTTCATCACCGCCGAGCAGGCGGCCGAAGCCAAGAAGGAAGAACTGCATCTACGCGATGCCGCCGATCCGAACCGGCTGCATGCCGAATACGTGGCCGAAACCGTGCGCCAGATGATGTACGCGCAGTACGGCGACAGCATCTACACCAGCGGCATGAAGGTCTACACATCGCTGGTTGCTGCCGATCAGGCGGCGGCCTACAAGTCGCTGCGCAAGGGCATCATGGACTACGAGCGGCGCCAGGCCTACCGCGGGCCCGAGCGCTTCATCGACCTGCCGGAGGACGCCAAGGAAGCCGACGAGGCGGTGGACGACGCGCTGGCCGAACACCCCGACAACGGCGACGTGATGGCGGCGGTGGTGCTGGAGGCCGGCCCCAAGGAAATCAAGGCCGTGCGCGCCAACGGCGAAACCGTGCAGATCACCGGCGAAGGCCTGCGGCCTGCGCAATCGGGCCTTGCGGCCAAGGCGCCACCCAACATCAAGATCCGCCGCGGCGCGGTGATCCGCGTGGCGAAGACGCCCAAGAACACCTGGGAAATCACGCAGCTGCCCGAGGTCGAAGGTGCCTTCATCGCCATGGACCCGCGCACCGGTGCCATCAAGTCGCTGGTGGGCGGCTTCGATTTCGGCAAGAACAAGTTCAACCACGTCACGCAGGCCTGGCGCCAGCCGGGCTCCAGCTTCAAGCCGTTCATCTATTCGGCCGCGCTCGAGAAAGGCTTCGCGCCGGCGACTATCGTGAACGACGCGCCGCTGTTCTTCGAGCCGAGCACTCCGGGCGGCCAGCCTTGGGAGCCGAAGAATTTCGACGGCGGCTTCGAAGGGCCGATGCCGCTGCGCACCGCGTTGATGAAGTCGAAGAACCTGGTGACGATCAGGCTGCTGCAATCCATCGGCGCGCCGTACGCACAGGACTGGATCACGAAGTTCGGCTTCGACAAGGACAAGCATCCCGCCTACCTGCCGATGGCGCTCGGTGCGGGCTCGGTCACGCCGATGCAGATGGCCACCGCCTACTCGGTGTTTGCCAACGGTGGCTACCGCGTCAATCCGTATCTGGTCACGCGCGTGACCGACCTGCGGGACAAGGTGCTGCTCGAAACCGAACCGCCGGTGCTCGACGAAACCCGCCGCGCCATTCCCGAGCGCAATGCCTTCATCATGGATTCGCTGCTGCAAAGCGTGGTGAAGGGCGGCACCGCCGCGCGTGCCTCCCAGGCGCTCAAGCGCGACGACCTGTTCGGCAAGACCGGCACCACCAACGATTCGTTCGACACCTGGTTCGCGGGCTTCCAGCCCACGACGGTGGGCATTGCATGGATCGGCTACGACACGCCGCGCCAGCTCGGCGTGCGCGGCGAAACCGGCGGCAGCCTGAGCCTGCCGATCTGGATCGGCTACATGCAGACGGCGCTCAAGGGCGTGCCGGTCAGCAAGATTCCGGAGCCGGCGGGTGTCGTCAATATCGACGGCGAGTGGTACTTCGACGACTTCACGCCGGGACACAGCGTGGCGAGCCTGGGCCTGGAGAACACCGAGGCGCCGCCGCCGGCGGAAGAACTCTCGGGCGTGCCGCTGGGCCCGCCGCCGCAGCCCGAGGAGCGCAACCGCATCCTCGAGTTCTTCCGGTAGCGCAGCGGGGGCGGGGACGAGGCGCAGCAGCGCGGAACAACGCGTTGTGAAGACGGGATGAAGCGGAGCGGTTCCGGGTCTCTACACTCGGTGCTGCCTTTCGCTTCACCTTCTCCACGCTCTCATGGAAATTCTTACCCTGGTGACGTTGCTCGTCATCGGCGCCTACATCCTCAAGTCCAGGGACCAGCGCCGGCGCATCGCGCTGCTCGGAAGCCATCTCGGCAAGTACCAGATCGAAAACTTGATGGAGACCCTCACCGAGGGGTACCTGCGCTGCCTCGGCGAAGACGACGCCGAGCGGCGCCAGCAGATCTGGAGCCTGCTCGATTCCACCGAGGAAAAGCTCTCGGCCCAGTTCGACAGCTTTGCGGCCGAGTTCGCACGCGTCGATGCGGCGGATGCACGCGTGAGCAAGCTGCCGTTGGCCGTTCCCTTCGCGCACCAGCTGTTCCCGGCCGCCACCTTCGACCTGCGGGAAGCGCTTGTGATCCATGCGCGCGGCATTGCCGAAGTGATGCGCAATGAATCGGGCCGCACGCCGAAGGCCAAGGCCTTCACCATGTCGGCCGAGCTGTTCTTGATGCAGCACACCTGCCACTGGTTCTGCAAATCGAAAACCGTGGCGTCGGCGCGCATGCTGGCGCGCCACAAGACCTCGTACGAGCAACTGCTCGATGCGGTGAGCCCCGGAACGCGCAGGGCATACGGCGTGCTCATCGGCCGGTAACCCACACCGCAGCCTCTGCTCAGTGATGTGACGACAGAAGCGGCAGCGTGAGCGTGGCCACCGCGCCGCCGCGGGCCGCATTGCCGAGTTCGATGCGTCCGCGGTGCAGCGCGGCAATCTCTTTCACGAAGGCCAGCCCGAGCCCGGTGCTCTTTTTCTGGCTGTGCGGCCGCGCCAGCGAATAGAACTTCTGAAAGACTTTTTCCTGTGCGTAGTCCGGAATGCCCGGGCCGCGGTCGCGCACCGTCACGCGCGCAAGCTTCGAGGTGGTCTCCAGGGTGAGCAGCACCTCGCTGCCCTCCGGTGAAAAATCGAGGGCGTTGTCGAGCAGGTTGCTGATGGCGCGCCGCAGCAGGAACGGATCGCCCTCGGTGCCGGCCTCGGTGCGGATGTTCACGCGCACGCCGATGTTGCGCTTGGCCGCCGCGGGCTGCGCGCTGATGGCGATGTCCTCGATCAGCGAAGCCAGCGCCACGGGCTCCGTGCGGTCGAGCCCGTGGCGGGTTTCCAGCGCGGTGAGCTCCATCATGCGGTCGACGATTTCCTGGATGCGCTGCGTTTCGCGCTCGATGTTCTTCAGGAAGCGCTCGCGCTCCGCATGCGGCATCGAGGGTTCCTGCAGCAGCTCGGCCGCGCCGCGAATCGCCGAGAGCGGGCTCTTCACTTCGTGCGTGAAGGTCTGCACGTAGTCGGCCACGTAGTTGCGGCCGGTGAGCGCATCGCGCATTTCGCTGAAGCCGGTGCGCACCGCATCGACCGCGCGCCGCGCCATGCGCGAAAGGCTCAAGGTGCGCTGCGCGCGCACCCAGCGCCAGTAGTCCGAAATCAGCCCGAAGGGCCGCACCAGCCAGACCGAGACGATCACCGCAAGCAGCAGCAGCGCCAGGCCCGAGCCCACGCCCACCCACAGGGTGCGGGCGCGCGCGTCTTCCACGAACTGGCCGAAGCTCTGCACCGGCTTGCCGACACTGACCATGCCGACGATTTCGTTGTTCCAGCGGATCGGCGCGCCCACGTACATCACCGAGGTGCGCGGGTCGCCGTCGACATCGCGCGAGGTGCGCGCGCCGTACAGCCCGGCGAGCGTGCGGTTCACGTCGCTCCACTGCGAATAGTCGGCGCCCAGGTGCCTGCCGAGCGAATCGAACATCACGCGGCCGTTGCGGTCGGTCACGTACACGCGCAGTTCGACCCGGTTCTTGTGCAGGTTGTAGATCTGGGCCGAGAACTCGCGTGCGTACACGGAGCGGAACAGCGGCTCGAGCCGCGCGGTGTTGATGGCGCCCGCGATCACGTCCTGCTCGACCAGGCTGGCAAGGAGTTGCGAGGTTTCGACCAGCGACTCTTCGGCCGATTCGCGGTAGCGCGGATCGATGTCGGACACCACGCGGTAGAGCAGGAATGCGATGCCTGCCGTGTAGATCAGCAGGATGCCGATAAAAATCCGCGTGCGGCGGCTCACGGCGTCTGGGGCAATTCTTCGTTCAACGCGTAGCCGGTGCCGCGCAGCGTGCGGATCGGCTCCACATCGGGCGCCACGGCCTTGAGCTTGGCGCGCAACGTTTTCACGTGCGCGTCGACCGTGCGGTCGAAGCTGTCGCTCGCATCGTCCCAGACCAGCTGCAGCAACTCGTCGCGCGTGAAAACACGCCCCGGCCGCTGCACCAGGAGCCGCAGCAGGCCGTATTCGTAGCGCGAGAGCTCGAGCAACCGCCCGTAGTAGCGGATTTGCATGCGCTCGTTGTCCAGCGCAAACGGCGTTGCGGGTGGCTGGGAGCTCGCAGGAGCCGCCGCACCCGAATTTTGAGGGGGACCCCCGTTGTTTGCTGCCGCAGGGCCTCCAGGGGCCCCGCGCGCGCTGCGCCGCAGGATGGTGCGAACCCGCGCCACCAGTTCACGCGGTGAAAAGGGCTTGGCAATGTAGTCGTCGGCACCGAGTTCCAGCCCGACCACACGGTCGATTTCATCGCTTCTCGCGGTGAGAAACAGCATCGGCACTTCGGCGCCGCCCTGCGACTGGTTCAGCGCGCGCAGGCGCTTGAAGAGCTCGAATCCGTTGAGGTCGGGCAAGCCAACGTCCAGTATGGCCAGCGCCGGCGGCTCCTGTGCGAACTGCGCGATGGCTTCCTCGGCCGTTGCGCACCACACCGGCGTGAAGCCATCGCTCTTCAGGACGTATTGCAGCGTGTCGGCAATGCCCGATTCGTCTTCGGCGATCAGGATCCGGGGTTTGAAACTCATCCCCGGATGTTAGCGAGGGGGCGCCGCCCGGCGAGGCTGGCTTTGCGGCGTGGCGCCAAGGACACGGCGCGGCCTTTCACGGTTTTTTTTCGGGCGCGGCGTTGGCTCTGTATCTTCTTCTTATCTCTCTTATTCAAATTAGTAGTAGTAGATAAGGGTCGCACCTGTCTGTGGACATGCCGCTTTTTTCCTTGTGTGACAGTCACTTGTCACACCTCTGTCACTGTGCGCAGCCGCGCTTCCGTGCTGTCGCGCCAAAAGGAACAACATTGGCCGGCGCGACCGCCCTGTGGATAACCGCATGCTTGTGCCAGAACTCTCCCCAGAGTTGTCCTTTGACAGGGTTCCGGAATTCTGCGAAAGACGGTTTCCGGCGCAAGAAATTCATTGCCGCTTATTTAGGCAGACTGTAGATTTGCCTTGCAAATCAAACACTTAGCTTTCTCCTACAAAGAAGTGCGAGTGTTATCCACAGAGTTGCCCAAGCTTTGTGGGGAGAACCGCAGCGGAACCTTCGCGCGCGGCGCCGCACGAACTTTGTCCTTCAACCAGCGGAATTTCCAACGTGACACCTACCGAAACCAAGGCCATCGTGACCCTCAGCCTCTTGTCCGCCTTTGTCGACGGCGAAAAGCACGAGCGCGAACGCGCGGAAATCAAGCGCATTGCCGAAGGCCTTTCGCAAGCGGACGGCGTGAACCTGCCCACGCTCTACCAGGACGTGCTGATGAAGCGCGTCTCGCTGGCTTCGGTGGCGAGCGAACTGCAAAGCACGGAATCGAAGCAACTGGCTTATGAAATGGCGGTGTGCGTGTGCGATGCGGACGGCACGCAATCGGAAGCGGAGCGCATGTTCCTGGCCGACGTGCGCACCTCGCTGGGTCTCGATGCCTCGGCTGCCCAGTTCTCGCGCCAGGCAGAGGAAATTGCCGCGGTTCCGGTGGCCGCCACCAGTGCCGCAGCGGCAGCGGCGCCCGTGCCCACGGCCGGAGCCGTCGCCGCGCAATTGCCCGATAGCGCCGAGCTCGATAAATCGATTCTCAACGCGGCCATCCTCAACGGCGCGCTCGAACTGCTGCCGGAAACGCTTTCGACCATGGCGATCATCCCGCTGCAGATGAAGCTGGTCTACCGCATCGGCAAGGCTCATGGCTACGAGCTCGACAGCGGCCACGTGAAGGATTTTCTGGCGACGGTCGGCGTGGGCCTGACTTCGCAGTACCTGGAGCAGGCCGGGCGCAAGCTGCTCGGCGGCCTGCTCGGCAAGATGGGCGGCGGCATGTTGCGCGGCCTCGGCAACCAGGCGGTGAGCTCGGGCATGAGCTTCGCATCGACCTATGCGCTGGGACACGTGGCCAAGCGCTACTACGCCGGCGGCCGCACGCTCTCCACGCAAATGCTGAAGGACGCCTTCGCCGGCGTGATGCAGGAAGGCAAGGGCCTGCAGACCCAATACCTGCCCGCCATCCAGGAAAAAGCCCGCACGCTCGACGCTGAAAAAGTGCTGTCGCTCGTAAGAGGAGCCTGAGTATTTTCCAGGACGACCTATTTCGCGAGGTCGTCCAGGATGGGGCAGTCGGGGCGCGCGTCGCCATGGCAGCAATGCACCAGGTGCGCGAGGGTGCTGCGCATCGACTGCATGTCGGCGATGCGCTGCTCCAGTTCGTCCAGGTGCTTCTGCGCCACGCGCTTCACGCTCGAGCTGGTACGCCGGCGGTTGTGCCACAGCCCGACGAGCTCGGCAATTTCTTCCATCGAAAAACCAAGATCGCGCGAACGCTTGATGAAGCGCAGGGTGTGGATGTCGGCATCGCCGTACTGCCGGTAGCCGCTTTCGGTGCGCGGCACCGCGGGCAGGAGACCCAGGCCTTCGTAGTGCCGCACCATGCGCGCGGAAACCCCCGAAAGCCTTGCGGCCTCGCCGATGGAGACGGTTCCGAAGCTGTTGCTCATTGCACCTTGTACCCGGCGTTCTCGATCGCGGCGACGATGTCCTGCCGCGGCTGCGTGCTCAGCACGTCGACATGGCCGGTTTCAAGATCCACCGTCACCTGCGCCTTGGGGTCGATGGTTTGCACCGCGTTCTGCACCGCGCTCACGCAATGGCCGCAGCTCATGCCCGAGACCTGGAATTTCTGGCTCATCTTTGTTGCTCCTGTTGGGAAGTTGAATCAAGGAAGCCGCCAGTTTGAACCCTCTCACGATGTCAATGTCCAGCGCAGGGGCACTGTGCTTTCGGCTTGACCTTGCCATGATGTGAGACTTTACCTTCGGTGCATGGACAATCTGCAGCACTACCCCTTGAACCCCATGAGCACCCTGGATCTTTCTGTCGGCGGCATGACCTGCGCTTCGTGCGTGATGCGCGTGGAGCGCGCGCTCAAGAGCGTGCCCGGCGTGCAGGACGTGAGCGTGAACCTCGCCACCGAATCGGCCCGTGTGGTGGCGGCCGATGGCGAAGACATGGATGCCCGCCTGCGCCGCGCCGTACGCGCCGCGGGCTACGAGCCACGCGTGGCCGGCAATGCGGCCGACGAAGCCGCGGCGGTATCGCCCTGGCACGGCTTCGGTCCCGTGGGTATCGGCCTGTTGCTCTCGATACCGTTGCTGGCGCCGATGCTGGGGCAATCCTTCGGCCAGGACTGGATGCTTCCGCCGTGGGTGCAGTTGCTGCTGGCGGGGCCGGTGCAGTTCTGGCTCGGCGCGCGGTTCTATCGCGCGGGCTGGCATGCCGCAAAGGCCCGCACCGGCAACATGGATCTGCTGGTGGCGCTCGGCACCAGCGCGGCCTTCGGTTTGTCGCTCTGGCTCTGGTGGCGCGCAGCCACGGGCGAGCATGCGGGGCATGGTGCCGCGCCTCACCTCTACTTCGAGGCGTCGGCCGTGGTGATCACGCTGGTACTGCTCGGAAAGTGGCTGGAGGCGCGCGCCAAGCGGCAGGCGACATCCGCCATTCGCACGCTGCAGCAACTGCGGCCCGAAATTGCGCACCTCGTCGGCCAGCGCGGTGAAACCGATGTGCCACTGGCCGAAGTGATGGTGGGTGACCAACTTGCAGTGCGGCCGGGCGAGCGCGTGCCGGCCGATGCACGTGTGATCGAAGGCCGCTCCGAAGTCGACGAATCGATGCTCACCGGCGAGCCGCTGCCAGTGGCCAAGGGTCCCGGCGATGCACTGACCGGCGGTGCCGTCAACGGCGACGGCCGCATGATCGTCGAAGTGAGCGCGGTGGGTGCCGAAAGCGTGCTGGCGCGCATCATCCGCCTGGTCGAGGACGCGCAGGCCGCGAAGGCGCCGATCCAGCGGCTGGTCGACCAGGTCGCGGCCGTGTTCGTGCCCGTGGTGCTGTTGATTGCGCTGGCCACGCTCGCGGGCTGGCTGCTTGCGGGCGCCGGCATCGAGATTGCAATGATCCACGCGGTGGCCGTGCTGGTCATTGCGTGTCCTTGTGCGCTGGGTCTGGCGACGCCCGTCGCGGTGATGGCCGGCACCGGTGTGGCGGCGCGACGCGGCATTCTCATCAAGGATGCGCGCGCGCTGGAACTCGCGCACAAGGTCGATACCGTGGCTTTCGACAAGACCGGCACGTTGACCCTGGGTCGTCCGGTGCTGACCGCGCTCATTCCCGAGGGAGACCTTGGCGATGAAGCCGGACTGCTGGCAACGGCAGCCAGCTTGCAAAGCGGCAGCGAACATCCGCTCGCGCGTGCCGTATCGGCGGCTGCGGCGCAGCGCGGCTTGCAGGTGCCGGCCCTGGGAACCATGCAGGCAATGCCGGGCCGCGGCGTGCGCGGTGAAGTGAATGGCGAAAACTGGGCCATCGCAAGCCTGCGCTGGTGCGCCGAGCTGGGCGTTGTTCCCGACGTGGCGCAGCTCGAGCGCCTGCATGCGCGGGGCGCCACCGTGTCGGCGCTGCTGCGCTTCGATGCGGCGGGTGCTGCGCAGATACAGGCGCTATTGGCCTTTGCCGACGAACCGAAGGCCGAGGCTGCGCAGGCGGTTCGCACATTGCGTGCACGGGGCCTGCGCGTGGTGATGATCTCGGGCGACAACGAGCGTGCCGCGCAAGCCATGGCGGCGCGGCTGGGCATTGCCGCCGCGGATGTGCGCGCCGACGTTCTGCCGGCCGACAAGGCGGCGCAGGTCAGTGCACTGCGTAACGACGGCCACGTGGTCGCGATGGTCGGCGACGGCGCCAACGATGCACCTGCATTGGCCGCGGCCGATGTGGGCATTGCAATGGCGCCTTCGGGCGGCGGTACCGACGTGGCCATGGAAGCCGCGGGCATCACGCTGATGCGCGGCGACCTGGCACTGGTGGCGCAGGCACTCGACCTTTCCGCACGCACGGTGGCAAAGATCAGGCAGAACCTCTTCTGGGCCTTTGCCTACAACGTGGCCGGCATTCCGCTCGCGGCGTTCGGGCTGCTGAGCCCCGTGGTGGCGGGTGCGGCCATGGCGCTGTCGAGCGTCAGCGTGATGGCCAATGCGCTGCTGTTGCGGCGCTGGAAGCCTTGAGGCTTCGGCGCTTGCTGCTGGTGCTTCAGTCGATCAGCAGTGCGAGCAACTGGTCGTCGATGTACTCGGCTTCACCGGCTCGCTTGTAGAACTTGCGCAGCGTGCCTTCGCATTCGAAGCCCAGCTTCTTGTAGAAGCGCAGCCCCGGTGCGTTGTCGCTTTCTACATAAAGCTCGATGCGCTTCACGCCGTCGGCCTTGAGGTGCGCGATAGCATCGCTCACCATTGCGTGGGCGATGCCCTTGCCGTGCAGCGCCGGATCGACCGCCAGCGTGCCGAAGCAGGCCACGTGCCGCACACGACCGGCGTAGCGCGTCGCACGATAGAAGCCGGCCACGCGGCCGCCGTCTTCATAGATGTAGAAGCAGCGGCTGTCGACCAGCTCTTTGTAGATGGCGCGAAATTCGTCCAGCGGCATCGGGTCGTAGCCGAGAAAGGGCACGACACGCTCGTGCATGTAGATGGTGAAGACCGCTTCGAGATCGTGAGGTGTTGCGAGCCTGCGCATGGTGACCGGGTGCCTGCGGATGCGGATGAGGCCGCTAGCATACCGAGTCCGGAGCAGACCTCGCATGCCGCGTTGAAGCGCTCCGCTCTTCAGCGATGCCCGCCACGGGAAGCAATCAGTACCGCGTTGGTGCCGCCGAATGCGAACGAGTTGGAAAGCACATGGCGCAGATCCCCGGCTTCGCGCGCATCGCCTCGCACCAGGTCGAGGTCGAAAGCCGCATCGGGCACGCGCAGGTTGGCGGTGGGCGGAAGCATGCCGCGCGCCAACGCGCGCAATGCGGCCACGAGTTCGATTGCACCGCCTCCGCCGAGCACATGGCCGTGGATGGCCTTGGTGGCGCTCACCGGCGTGGCATTGCCGAACACCTCGAGGATGGAAGCGGCTTCCGCGGCGTCGCCTGCCCGGGTGGCGGTGCCGTGCGCATTGATGTGGCCGACCTGCGAAGCCTCGATGCCGGCGTCGTGCAATGCCGCCCGCACGGCGCGCACCTGGCCGGCGGCGTTGGGGTTGGTGATGTGCGCGGCGTCGCAGCTGGTCGCATAGCCGGTCAGGGCGGGCGTCGTGTCGTCGGCCGCGCCGCTTGCCAGTGCATGCACTCCCGATTCGAGCACCAGCGCGGCGGCTCCCTCGCCCAGCGCAAAGCCCGCGCGGTCGCCCGAGAAAGGCCTGCAGGCGCTTTCGGGCGCACCGGGCGGCAAGGGCGCGGTCACGCGCATTGCGTGCCAGCTGGCCATCACGCCCGGCGTGAGCATCGCATCGTGTCCGCCAGCAATGGCCACGTCGATCCAGCCGCCGCGGATGGCGCGCATCGCTTCACCGATGGCCACCGCCGAAGAAGCGCAGGCGCAGGCGTATGCAATCGCGGCGCCTTGCGCGCCGAACTGCAATGCGAGCTCCGCCACCGCCGCATTGGGCATGACGGTGAGCACCGTCGTGGGCCGCATGCGGCGCTGCTCGGCGTAGAGCGCCTGCGTGGTGTCGTCGAAGGTGCCTGCGCCGGCCAGGCCGCTGCCCCAGAAGATGCCGAGGCGCGTGGGATCGACGCTGCCGGCGTCGAGCCCGGCCTCTGCAGCGGCGTCGTGCGCGGCCGCGAGCGCCATTGCGGTGCCGCGGTCGAGCGGCAGGCGCGAGTTGCTGCGCACCTCGGCCGCGTCGAACTCGCAGGCGGCAACGGCAAGTTCCATCGGATCGAGACCTTCGATGCAAAGCGTTCGCGCACGCACTGCCGAACGTGCATTGAAGAGCGCATCGTCGAAGGTGCGGACCGTGCGCCCGAGTGGTGTGACAAAGCCCAGACCCGTGACGTACACCGGCGCACCGGCCGGCTGGATTGAACGGGCCTTGCCGTTGCTCACGCGTGCACGGCCGCCGGCGACTCGGCGTCGCACCTGATCTGCTCTTCGATCGCGCCGCACAGGCTCTGGAGCGTGATGCCCGCTTCTCGCGGATCGAGCCGGTCTTCAGGAAGGCGCAGATGGAAAGCGTCTTCCACCGCGAAGACGAATTCCATCAGCCCGAGCGAGTCGAGGCCGAGCTCGGACAAGGCCGTGCCGGGCGCGATGGCCGTTCGCTCGACGTCGAACTTGCTCACCAGGATGGCGGTGATGTTGTTGAAGATCAGTGAAGACAGGGAAGAGGACATGAAAGGTTTCTTTCAGGCGAGAAAGCTGCTGCGGGTGGACGAAGCGACTGGCAAGCCGTGTGCCACGGCATCGGCAAAAGCGACCGTTTCGCGCACCACCTGGTTGCGGTCGTTGTCGATCGTGATCATGTGGTAGCTGTCGGGCAGCACCACGCTGCGAAATGCCTTGCAGCGCAGGCCCCGCGCGAGGATGTCGAGGTTGGCCACGCTGGCCACTTCGTCCTGCCGCGCATGCAGCGCGAGCACGCTCGCGCACTGCACGCGGCGAAGGTTGCGCTTCACATGGCGGATCAGCCGGTCGTGCTCGCGCAGGTGACCAACGCCGATCAGCGCGCTGCCGGCACTCGATACCTTGCGCTGGCGCAGTTCGCGCTCGATCCAGGCGCGCACGCGTTCGTTCTTCACACCGTAGGGTGGGCGCTCCCGGTACTGCCAGAGCCTGCCGAGCGGGGTGTACAGCGCCAGCGGAAGCAACATGTGCGTGCGCGGAATGGCCCAGCCGTCGAAGCGCAGCGTGGTCGACATCAGCACCAGCGCGTCGACATCGCTGCCACAGCGGATGGCCGCGCCGAGCGCAAGCGACGAACCGGCCGAGATGCCGACCAGCATCACACGCTCATGCTGCGCACGCAGCATCCTGACCTGCGCTTCGATAGTGTCGAGCCAGTGCTCGTAGGGCGCGGCATGCTGCACCGGCGCGGCGGCATCGAAGGAGTAGCCGTCGACGCGCATCGGATGCACCGGATACCCGCTGCCGCGCAGGGCCGATTGCACGGTCAGGAGCTCGTCAGGTGTGCTGCATAAACCATGCAGCAGCACGATGGCCGTGCGGCGCGCTGCGGGTTGCTGTCGTATGCTCATGGCGCGTTTATCGCCGGTAGGCACTGACGGGCCGCTGACCCTCCTTCGCGCAAGAATAGGCTTCTCAACCCACTACACACACCATGCGAATCCTGCTTGTCGAAGACGATGCCGTACTGCGCGACGTGATGCTGCGCAGCCTTGCGGATGCCGGCCATCGGGTCGACGTATCGACCAACGTCGAGGATGCCGACCACCTCTGGCGCGTGCAGCCTTTCGACGCGGTGCTGCTCGACCTGAACCTGCCGGCCACGGCAAGCCCCACGAGCGGCCTGGCAAGCGGCTTGACCGCCCTGCGCCAGGCACGCGCGCGAGGCGACCGCACGCCGGTGCTGGTGCTCACGGCGCGGGGCCGCACCGAAGAACGCATCGCGGGCCTCGACGCCGGTGCCGACGACTATTTGGGCAAGCCCTTCGACCTCGCGGAAGTGGAGGCACGCCTGCGCGCGCTCGTGCGCCGCGCCAAGGGCACCGAGGACATCGTGCTGCTCGGGCACCTCAAGCTCGATCGCAAGGCGCGCCGCTTTTCGACCGCGAACGGGCCGCTCGACCTGCCGGCGCGCGAGTTCGAAGTGCTGTGGGAGCTGATGAGCCCCCCCGGCCGCACGGTGAGCAAGCGGGCGCTGTCCGACAAGCTGTCGAGCTTCGACGAATCGCTGGGCGACAACGCGCTGGAGGCCTTCATCTCGCGGCTGCGCAAGAAGCTGGTCGGCTCGGGTGCGGGCATTCGCACGCTGCGCGGCATCGGCTACCTGCTCGAAGCCGAAGTGTGAGCCGCACCGCACCCGCCGCGCCGCGCCGGCAGAAGGCCGCGCCTTCGCTCACGCGCCGCGTACTGCGCAACGTGCTGGTGCCTTTGGCGCTCACCTGGATGCTGGGCGCGGTGATCGCGCTGGTCATTGCCAACTACTTTGCCGAGCAGGCCTTCGACCGCAGCATGCTGGACGACGCCTATGCGCTCTCGGCCAACGTGCAGGCGGGAGAGCGGGGCATCGAGCTGCTGCTGTCGCCGCGCGAAGTGGCCACGGTGCTGTTCGACCAGGTGGACCAGGTGTACTTCGCGGTGCAGCGGATGGACGGCACATTGATCTCGGGCCAGGCGGGCTTGAACGCGCCGCTGCCGGCGGAGGGCGCGCGCTATCGCTTCTCGGACGTGAACCATGGCGGCAAGGTGCTGCGCGCCGTGGTGCTCGATCACGACGCCGATCCCGGCCTGCTCATGCCGTATCGCGTGATCATTGCGCAGACCACGCTCAGCCGCGCGGCGCTGGTGCGGCAGCTGCTCGGTTTCGCGCTCACGCCGCAAGCATTGCTGCTGGTGCTGCTTGCCGTATGGCTCTGGCGTGGCATCCGGCGCGATTTGCGTCCGCTCGGCGAGCTCCAGCAGGCGCTCGACCGCCGCGACGTGTACGACCTTTCACCGGTGGCGGTGGTCGAAACCTCGCGCGAAGTGCAACGCCTGGGCAATGCGGTCAACGCACTGTTCGAGCGGTTGAACCACAGCGTGCGCGCGCAGCGCGAGTTCGTGGGCAATGTGGCGCACGAGTTGCGCACGCCGCTCGCCGGCATTCGCGCCCTGGCCGAATACGGCCTTGCGCAGCCCGACTCCAAAGTGTGGCGCGAGCAGCTTGCGCGCGTGGCCGAAAGGCAGGCCCGCGCGAGCCATCTCATCGACCAGCTGCTGGCGCTGGCCCTGGCCGACGAAGCGCGCACCGGCCTTGCGCGAGAACCGGTGCGGCTGGACGTGCTCGCCGAACAAACCGTGCTGCGGCACCTGGCCCGCGCCGACACGCGCGGTGTCGACCTGGGCGCGCGAGGCCTCGACGAGCGCGTGACGGTGCTGGCGAACGAAGCATTGGTCGAGGGGATTCTCGACAACCTGATCGACAACGCGCTGCGCTACGGCGGGCGCACCATCACCGTCGAGCTGGCGGGCCGCACCCTGAGCGTGATCGACGACGGCCCGGGCATTCCGCTCGAGGCGCAGCGCGACCTGATGCAGCGCTGGGCGCAAGGCCCGGCGGGCCAGAAGCTGGGGCAGGGCTCGGGGCTGGGCCTTTCGATCGTGGCGCGCTACGCGGAGCTGCTCGGCGCCGAGCTGCGGCTCGATGCGGCCGAGCCAACGGGATTGCGGGTGAGCGTGACTTTCGCTGAGATTCATCACCGTCCGCTGCAGGACGACTACGACGGCAGTGCGCCGGGCGGGGTGTCCGGCCCGGCCGCGTAGCGCTCCGGCGTCAAGCCTCGAATTCCACTTCGCCTTCGATCTCGACCGGGATGTTGAACGGAAGCTCCGCCATGCCCACGGCGCTGCGCGCATGCGCACCGACGTTGGGACCGAAGAGTTCGAGCACGAGGTCCGAGAAGCCGTTGATGACGGCGGGCTGCTTGTCGAAACCCGGTGCCGAGGCCACCATGCCGAACACGCGCGTCCACGCGGTGATGCGGTCCAGGTCGCCGAATGCGCGCTGCAGGCTGCCCAGCATCGCCAAGGCCGTCAGCCGTGCCGATGCGTAGCCTTGTTCCACCGTCAGTTCGCGGCCCAGCTTGCCGAGCGGCGCGGCAATGGTGCCGTCGGGGTTGAGCGGGCCGTGGCCGGAGATGAACGCGCGGCGGCCGACGATGCGCACGAAGCTGAAGGGCAGCACCACGCCGGGCGGCGGCGAGACCGGCGGCGGCAGCACGAGGCCGAGGGTTGCGAGTCGCTGTTCGATGCGGGCCATGGCGTTTCTCTCTTTTGTGCGGCGGGTCAAATGTGCCGCCGCATCTTGCCATGGCGTCGCGCCGCCTTGCGAACTCAGGCGAGCGTCGGATAGTCCGTGTAGCCCTTGGCGCCGCCGCCGTACATCGTGGCCTTGTCCACTTCATTGAGCGGTGCGTTCTCGCGCAGGCGGCGCACCAGGTCGGGGTTGGCGATGAAGGGCTTGCCGAAGGCAACGAGGTCGTCGCCCTCCTTGACGGCTTCGTCGGCCAGCGGTTTGTCGTAGCCGTTGTTGACCATCCATGCGCCCTTGCCGCCGGCCTGGCGATAGGCGGCCTTGAGTGCCTCGTAGTCGAACGGACGGTCTTCGATTTCGCGCGGGCCGCCGGTGGCGCCTTCGATGATGTGGATGTAGGCCAGGCCCAACGGCGCGAGCTGCTTCACCACATAGGTGAAGAGGGGCTGTGGATCGGAATCGTGCACGTCGTTGGCGGGCGTGACGGGCGACAGGCGAATGCCGGTCTTGCCGTCGCCGACCGCATCGACCACGGCGCGCGTGGCTTCGAGCAGCAGGCGGGCGCGGTTCTCGATGCTGCCGCCGTAGTCGTCGGTGCGCTTGTTGCTGCCGTCTTTCAGGAACTGGTCGAGAAGGTAGCCGTTGGCGCCATGCAGTTCCACGCCGTCGAAGCCGGCGGTTTCCACCGCGTTGCGCGCGGCAGCGGCGTAGGCGTGGACGATGCCGGGCAGCTCTTCGGCGTCGAGCGCGCGCGGCTCGGAGGTTTCGACGAAGGTCGGCACGCCGCCCTTGATGAGCACGGTCTTCGTCTTGGCGGTGATGGCCGAGGGTGCGACGGGCTTGCCGCCGTCGGGTTGGAGTTCTGTGTGCGACACGCGGCCCACATGCCAGAGCTGCACCACGATCTTGCCGCCCTTGGCGTGCACCGCGTCGGTCACGCGCTTCCATCCGTCGAGCTGTTCGGTGCCGTAGAGGCCCGGCACGTCGGCATAGCCCTGGCCCTGGTGGCTGATGGCGGTGGCCTCGGTGATGAGCAAGCCGGCCGAGGCGCGCTGCGCGTAGTAGGTGGCGGCCATCTCGGTCGGAATGGCATTCGGCGAGCGGTTGCGCGTGAGCGGTGCCATCACGATGCGGTTGGCGAGCTGCAGGTCGCCGGCTTTTACGGGGTCGAAGAGAGAGGGCATTGCGTGAACCGGAGATGGCCGGAAAGAGTGGGACAGAGGCCGCGAGGCTAAGCCTGCGCGGCCAACCCTGCTGCGGCACGGTTGCCCGTTTGCTGCTAGGCGCTCAGCCCGGCTCTATTTGCCGGGGTTCTGCCTTCAGCAGTGCGAGCCGCTCGACACCCACGCGCATCAGCATTGCGAGCAGGATCTGTCCCATGCCCTTGCCGAGTGCATCGTTGCGCAGCGATGCCATGCCGCCGCCGCCCAGCGCCTGTTCGCAGACGAAGTTGAAGGCGCCGATGCCTGGCACTTCGTAGCGCGTGACAGGTCCCTTGACCAGGTGCGCGAGCCATTCGGCCACGCGCGCTTCGGTCAGTTGCTCGCGCAGCAGCGGCAGCAGGGCAGGGTGGCGCGCGATGACGCCGATGTTGGAGGTGTCGCCCTTGTCGCCGCTGCGCGCCCAAG
The DNA here is from genome assembly GCF_003984625.1 of Variovorax sp. DXTD-1. Classification (GTDB taxonomy): domain Bacteria; phylum Pseudomonadota; class Gammaproteobacteria; order Burkholderiales; family Burkholderiaceae_C; genus Variovorax. Next base: position 48,165 of record NZ_RWKH01000005.1, read on the forward strand.
CGACGCGGATGAGCGGGACTTCGACGGTGTCGGCATCGGCGTCGGCGTCGGCGCCAAAGGATGCAGGCTGCGGTTCGGCAATGCTCGTTGGCGGCATCGGCGAGAACGTCTCTTCGTCGGCAGCAGGCCCCGCGTCGAACGGCACTTCGATGTGCTGCCCGCCGAGCGTCATCACCGCTTCGACCTTCGACTTGTCGAGCAGGAACGCGTACTGGCGAATGGACGGCGACACCGGCGAGCGCCCCCCACCAGCGCCCGTGGTGCCCGGCGCCCACGAAGTGCCGGCCGGAGCCACCTCGCGCGCGAAGAGCTCCAGCGCTTCCTTGCGCGAGTGCGTGACCGCAATCCGGAGCACGGCCTCGCGCGTTTGCATCGCGCGCGCGTGCGGACCGTAGCAAGACTCCGCGCCAAGCACTTCGAGTTGCGTACCGCTGTATGGACCAAAGCCATGTTGCGCAAACAGCGTGCTCGTGCGCGCGAGGATCGCCTCGCCGGTGCGTTGCGCCTTGGCCACCGCATCGAAGCCGACGATGGTGAGCTGCGACGCGGCCTTGAATCCATCCACATAAGTGGCGCACACCTTGTAGCTTGCAGTGGGCGGGCGGCCGCGCGCGCCTTGCACGCGCACGCGGTGTTCGCCGGCCTGTTCGATGCGTACCTGCGTGAAGTCCGCCACCACGTCGGGCAGCAGGTAGGCCGAGGGGTCGCCGATTTCATACAGCATCTGCTCGCCCACCACCGCCGGCGTCACCTTGCCGCCGGTGCCCGCGGGCTTGGTGACGACAAAGCGGCCGTCGGCATGGCACTCGACGATCGGGTAGCCGATGTTCGGCCAGTCGGGCACGGTGTCCCAGTCGGTGTGCAGGCCGCCCGTGGCCTGGCAGCCGCATTCGATGATGTGGCCGGCAAGGCTGCCGGCCGCGAGCAGATCGTGCTCGCCGGGCTGCCAGCCGAACTCGTGCATCAGCACGCCGAGCGTCACGGCGGAGTCGACGCACCGGCCGGTGATGACCACTTGCGCGCCCGCATCGAGTGCGGCCTGGATGGGCCTTGCGCCGAGATAGGCATTGGCCGTGAGCACGCGCTCCGGCAGCGGTGCGCCGCTTTGCAGTTCGCGCACCGCGGGTTGTTGCTGCCGAAGCTGCGGCAGCAGCGGCAAGACGTCGTCGCCGCTCACCACGGCGATCTTCAATGCAATGCCTTGCTCGGCGGCGAGTGCGGCCAGCGCATCGGCGCAGCCCTGCGGATTGACGCCGCCTGCGTTGCTCACCACGCGGATGCCTTGCTGCACAACGTCCTTCAGCACCGCCTTCATCGCAACCGAGACGAAGTCGGTGGCGTAGCCGAGCTCCGGCTTCTTGAGCCGCGCACCCGCGAGGATCGACATGGTGAGCTCGGCCAGGTAGTCGAACACCAGGTAGTCGATCTGCCCGCTGGCCACGAGCTGCGGCGCGCCCACGCTGCTGTCGCCCCAGAAGCCCGAGGCACCGCCGATGCGCACGACGCGGTTCATCGGCCGCTCCACTGCGGCTTGCGCTTCTCGCGAAAGGCGAGCTGGCCCTCCGCCGCGTCTTCCGTCAGGGCGAAGAGGCCGATCTGGCTTTCGGTGAACGCCATCGATTCCTCGAAGGCCATCGCTTCGATCTTCTTCATGGTGTACAGGCCGCGCCGTATGGCGGCGGGCGACTTGTCGAGCAGGCGGCCAAGCAGCCACTCGATGCTTGCATCGAGGTCGTCGCTCACGTGGTTGACGAGCCGGTACTCCAGCGCCTGTGCAGCGGTGATCGGTTCGCCGGTGATGCACATCTCGGCCAGCACGCGCCGCGGCAGCAGGTTGCCGACGACGCTGAGCACCTGCGCGGGAAAGAGGCCGACCTTGACCTCGGGCAACCCAAACACGGCTTGGCTGCTGGTCACGGCCATGTCGCACATGCCCATGATCCCCATGCCGCCCGCCATGCAGGCGCCGTTGACGCGCGCGATCAACGGCACGGTCGATTGGCGCGCCTGGCGAAAGAGGTTCGCAAAGCCCTGATAGGGCTCCGCATAGTCGAACTTGAAGGAGGAGGTGCCGCTTTGCAGATCAGCACCGGCGCAGAAGGCACGCGTGCCGCTGCCGGTGATGACGACGGCGCGCACCGCGCGATCCTGGTTGGCGCGCGCCAGTGCATTCGACATTGCCGAGAGCACGCCCGCGCTGATGGCGTTCCGGCGCTCCTCGCGGTCGATGGTGAGCCACATCACGGGCCCGCGCATCTCCTCGCGCAGTTCTGGGGCTGAAGGGGCTTCGGCCATCGTTCGGGTCCTTCGCTGCAAGGTCTGCAATTCGACCTCTAGCGTGGCCCGAAAAAAAAGCCGCAACATGCGGCTTGTGGCTGAAGCGGCCCGGGTTTTCCCTAGAGGACCGGACCGCTTGCAGGCGCGTTCACAGCGCTTCTTCTTACTTCAGCAGGCCTTCGGCCTTCATCGCCTCCTGAACGGCGGGGCGGGCAGCAACGCGCGCGTGCCATGCCTGCACATTGGCGAAGTCCGAAATGTCGACGCCGGTGGGCTTGGTCCAGTTGGTCACGGTGAACAGGTAGCCGTCGGCCACGGTGAAGTGGTCGCCCATGAGGTACTGCTTGTCGGCGAGCTGGCCGTCGAGCCACTGGTAGCGCGACTTGAGCTTGTCCTTGAAGATGGTCTTGGCTTCTTCAGGCATCGCCGAGTTGAGCAGCGGGCTGTAGCCCTTGTGCATTTCGGTGCCGATGAAGGTCAGCCACTCCTGCAGGCGATAGCGCTGCAGCGTGCCGGCGGCCGGCGCGAGGTTCTTGGTGGGCGCGAGATCGGCAATGTATTGGACGATGGCCGGACCTTCGCGCAGGCGCGTGCCGTCGTCGAGCTCGAGCAGCGGCACATAGCCCAGCGGGTTGATGCCGTAGTAGTCGGTGCCGTCCTGCAGCTTGTGGCTCTTGGTGCTGGCCAGCACGGGTTCGAAGGCGAGGCCGGCTTCGTGCAGCGCGATGTGGGGCGAGAGCGAGCAGGCGCCGGGCGAGTAATACAGCTTCATGCGAGGAATCTCCGAAGGATGTGGATAGCGAAAAAATCTTTGGACTGCCTGCATGCTAGCGGGTTTCACGATGCGCGTTTTGTCCTACGGCTGCTCGCGCGCGCCGACTATCGGTGCGGCGGCGAGCCCTTTCTAAGCTCGCCGCAACGGTGGGGTGGCCCACCACAAGGAGTTTCAGATGTTGAAGTACGCAATCATCTTTGCGGTCATTTCGCTGGTGGCCGGTGTCCTGGGCTTCGGCGGCGTTGCGGCCGGCGCGGCCGGTATTGCCAAGCTGCTGTTCGGCCTGTTCCTGGTGCTGGCGGTGATCTTCGTGGTTCTCGCGGCGTTGGGAATCGGGGCGGTCAAAAAGGCAATCGATTGATGCACGGGATTGTTCCGCGGTGGCCGCGCGCGCGTCCGCTCGGCGTACTGCTGCAGAGCCCGGCCCACCGCGTGATGCGGGTGCTGCTGGTGACGCAAACGCACTGGCAGCTTCCCGAGCACCGCTCGCGCCGCCGACGCGCCTGAACCCCGATCGACAACAACAAACCACCCAAGGCGCGCATGCACATCTCCCACATCGAGGCGGAACTCGGCTACGAAGTCAGCGCGCCCGCGCACATGCAACTCAACATCGAGGCCGCACAGGCGGGCTCGCAAGCCGTGATCAGCGAAGCGCTGACCATCGAGCCGCCGACCGAGGTGCAGGTGTACTGCGACGAGTCGAGCGGCAATCGCTTCGTGCGCTTCGATGCGCAGCCTGGCCCCTTGAAGATCCGCTACAAGGCGACCGTGCAACGCAGGCAGGTCGACGTGCCGCTCGATCTGCGGGAGGTGCCGGTCAACGAGGTGCCGAACGAAATCCTCCACTACATGATGCCGTCGCGCTACTGCGAGTCGGACCTGATGTCGCGTTGCGCGCAGCAGCTCTTCGGCGATCTTGCGCCGGGCATCGGCCGGGTGCAGGCCATCGTCGACTGGATTCACGACAGCATCACCTATGAGCCAGGCAGCAGCGACTCGACGACGACCGCACGCGAAGTGTTCGTGGAGCGCGCGGGGGTGTGCCGCGACTTTGCACACCTGGGCATTACCTTCTGCCGCGCGCTGAACATTCCGGCGCGGCTGGTGGTGGGCTACGTGTGGTTCGACGAACCGCCGCAGGATTTCCATGCCGTCTTCGAAGCCTGGCTTGGCGGACGGTGGGTGCTGTTCGACCCTACGCGCATGGCGCCGGTCGACCGGCTGGTGCGGGTGGGCACCGGGCGCGACGCCAAGGACGTGGCCTTCTGCACCATATTCGGCGCCGTGGCCATGACGGGCAAGACGCTTGTGATTCGCGAGCTGCAGGACGAGAGCGTGGCGCCGCCGGCCGAGCCCGAGCCCACGGGCGCGCTGGTGGGCATCGAAAAGCCGGTGCCTGTCGTGGAACTGGCCGCCGCAGCGGATTAGGCCTGATACAGCCCTGTTGTAGTGCTATCAAATGGATAGCACTTACGTGTTATTTTAGGGCAATTAACCACGTTGCCCCCATTCCGGGCGCAAAGCAGCACCCCCGATTAAAATTGGTGCCCCCTTTGCGCAGCGCACGCGTCAGTGCGCCCCTCTCTCATGCTGTATCCCGAAGAATTCGATGTCATCGTCGTTGGCGGTGGTCATGCCGGCACTGAAGCCGCGCTTGCTGCTGCCCGCATGGGCGCGAAGACGCTGCTGCTCTCCCACAACATCGAGACGCTGGGGCAGATGAGCTGCAATCCGTCGATCGGCGGCATCGGCAAGGGCCACCTGGTGAAAGAGGTCGATGCACTGGGCGGCGCGATGGCGATTGCTACCGACGAGGCCGGTATCCAGTTTCGCATTCTCAATTCGAGCAAGGGCCCGGCCGTTCGCGCGACCCGCGCGCAGGCCGACCGTGTCTTGTACAAGGCCGCGATCCGCCGCCGCCTGGAGAACCAGCCGAACCTGAGCCTGTTCCAGCAAGCGGTTGACGACCTGATGGTGGAAGGCGACCGGGTGGTGGGCGCGGTCACGCAGGTGGGCATTGCCTTTCGCGCGCGCACCGTGGTGCTCACTGCCGGGACTTTTCTCGATGGCCGCATTCACGTCGGCCTCGACAATTACCAGGCCGGGCGCGCGGGCGACCCCCCGGCCATCAGCCTTTCGGCGCGGCTCAAGGAGCTGAAGTTGCCCCAGGGTCGCCTCAAGACCGGCACGCCGCCGCGACTCGACGGCCGCACCATCGACTTTTCGAAGTGCACCGAGCAACCGGGCGACGGCATGCCGGGCGGGGCAGGGCCGATGCCGGTGTTCAGCTTCATGGGCCGGGTCGACATGCACCCGCAGCAAATGGCCTGCTGGATCACGCACACCAACGAGCGTACGCACGACATCATTCGCTCCGGCTTCGACCGCAGCCCGATGTTCACTGGCAAGATCGACGGCGTCGGCCCGCGCTACTGCCCGAGCGTGGAAGACAAGATCAACCGCTTTGCCGACAAGGAAAGCCATCAGATCTTTCTCGAGCCCGAAGGCCTGACCACCAACGAGTACTACCCGAACGGGATCTCGACCAGCCTGCCGTTCGACATTCAGTACCAGCTGGTTCGCTCGATGCCCGGCCTGGAGAACGCCCATATCTTGCGGCCGGGCTATGCCATCGAGTACGACTACTTCGATCCGCGTGAGCTCAAGAGCAGCTTCGAGACGCGTGCAATCAAGGGCCTGTTCTTTGCCGGCCAGATCAACGGCACCACCGGCTACGAAGAGGCTGCGGCCCAAGGTTTGTTTGCCGGCATCAACGCCGCGCTTCAATGCCGGGGTGAAGACGCCTGGCTGCCGCGCCGCGATGAAGCCTACCTGGGCGTGCTGGTCGACGACCTGATTACCAAGGGCGTGACCGAGCCGTACCGCATGTTCACCAGCCGAGCGGAGTTCCGGCTGCAGCTGCGCGAGGACAACGCCGACATGCGCCTGACAGAAGCAGGGCGCAAGCTCGGCTTGGTGGGCGATGAGCAATGGGATGCTTTCAGCCGCAAGCGCGATGCTGTTTCACGTGAAACACAACGGCTCAAGTCGATTTGGGTGAACCCGCGCAACCTGCCGGCGGCGGAGTCGGAGCGCGTGCTCGGCAAGGCCATCGAGCATGAATACAACCTGGCCGATCTGCTGCGCCGGCCCGATGTGAGCTATCAGACGCTGATGTCGCTCGACGGTGGAAAGTACAGCGCAGCCTCGGCGCTCAGCGAAACCGAGATCGAGCAGATCGAGATTTCGGCCAAGTATTCTGGCTACATCGAGCGGCAGCATGACGAAGTAGAGCGCGCCGCGCACTTCGAGAACCTGCGGCTGCCGGCGGATTTCGACTACAGCCAGGTCAAGGCCTTGAGCTTCGAGGTGCGCCAGAAGCTGGGCAAGCACCGGCCTGAAACACTCGGCCTGGCTTCGCGCATCTCGGGCGTGACGCCTGCTGCAATTTCGCTGTTGATGATCCATCTGCGAAAGGGCGGCCACAAGGCGTTCAACCGCGACGCCGCCACGGAAGCGACCGCAGAATCGCAGCCCACCCAATGAGCGCGCCCGTCGAAACGCTGCGCCAAGGTGCGGCAGCTCTGGGCACCGCTTTGTCCGACAAGCAGGCGGAGCAGCTGCTGGCTTACGGCACGCTCATGCTCAAGTGGAACAAGGTTTACAACCTGACGGCCCTGCGCGATCCGGCTAGCGTGTTGACGCACCATCTGCTCGACAGCCTGGCGGTGGTAGCCCCGCTGCAGCGGGAGTGGGCAGGGAAGGGGAAGCTTCTCGATGTCGGATCGGGCGGCGGGCTGCCGGGCGTGGTGATCGCCATCATGCGGCCCGATCTCGATGTAAGCTGCCTTGACGCCGTCGCCAAGAAGGCGGCCTTCGTTCAACAGGTGGCTGCCGAACTCGAACTGTCCAATCTGCGCGGCCTGCATGCGCGGGTCGAATCGCTCACCGGCAGCTACGAAGTGATCAGCTGCCGCGCCTTTGCCTCGCTTCCGGATTTCTTCAATGGATCGAAACACCTGCTCGCGCCCGGCGGCGTCTGGCTGGCCATGAAAGGCAAGGTGCCGAGCGATGAACTTGCCGTGCTGCCCGAAGGCGTTGTAGTGTTTCACGTGGAACAACTGACCGTTCCGGGCCTGGATGCCGAGCGCTGCATCGTCTGGGCGCGCAAAGAAACGACCTGATCCGGCAAAAAAGAGCGGCGCCGCCGGTGAAAGCCGGCGCCGAACGCTCCTTGCGGCACCTGCCTCGCTTAGACTCGACGCCTCCCCCTGGCTCTCTTTTTCGAGGCAAATCCCATGTTCGGCATTGCTGACTACGGCGCATTCGTTGTTGCCATCGTCCTCTTTCTCCTGATTCCCGGTCCGGGCAACCTGGCGCTGATTACCTCGACCAGCAAAGGCGGAATCCGCGGCGGGCTGGCTGCTACCTTCGGCGTGATCATTGGCGACCAGTGCCTCATGTGGGCGGCGGTGGCGGGTGTGTCGGCCGTGCTGGCCGCTTACCCGACCGCCTTTGCGGCCGTGCAGTGGCTGGGTGCGGCCTACCTTGCCTGGCTCGGCTTCAAGATGCTGCTCGCCAAGCCTGGTGCAGCGCCGATTCTCAACATTCGCCCAAGCCATTTCCTGCGCCAGGCGCTGACGATCACCTTGCTCAACCCCAAGGCCATTGTGTTCTATATGGCCTTTTTTCCGCTGTTCGTCGATCCGGCGCGCCACCAAGGCGTGGTCACTTTCGGCGCCATGGCGGTAACCATTGCCGTGCTCACCTTTCTGTACGGCCTCACGTCCACCCTGCTTACGCACTTTCTGGCCGAACGCATCCGCGCCAATCCGCGTATCTCGGGCGCCCTTGAAAAGCTCGCGGGTGTCTTTTTGATTGCCTTCGGCGTCAAGCTCGCCATTTCCCGCTGATCTCCACATGGCCAAGATTTTCTGTATTGCCAACCAGAAGGGCGGCGTCGGCAAGACCACCACCACCGTCAACCTTGCCGCCGGCTTGGCCAAGGTCGGCCAGCGTGTGCTGATGATCGACCTCGACCCCCAGGGCAATGCGACCATGGGTTCGGGCATCGACAAGCGCCAGCTGGAGCTGACGGTGTACGACGTGCTGCTCGAATCGGCCTCCGTGGCCGAGGCGCGCGTGAAGGCCGACAAGCTGGTGGAAGGCGGCTGCGGCTACGACGTGCTGGGCGCCAACCGCGAATTGGCGGGTGCGGAGGTGGAAATGGTGGCGCTCGACCGCCGCGAGAAACGCCTGCGCACCGCACTGGCCGCCGTCGGCGCCGAGTACGACTTTGTGCTGATCGACTGCCCGCCGAGCCTGAGCCTGCTCACGCTCAACGGCTTGTGCGCCGCCCATGGCGTGATCGTGCCGATGCAGTGCGAGTACTTCGCGCTCGAAGGGCTGACCGACTTGGTCAACACCATCAAGCAGGTGCACGCCAACCTCAACAAGAACCTGCAGATCATCGGCCTGCTGCGCGTGATGTTCGATCCGCGCATCACGCTGCAGCAGCAGGTGAGCGAGCAGCTCAAGTCCCACTTTGGCGACAAGGTGTTCGACACGGTCATTCCTCGCAATGTGCGGCTTGCCGAGGCGCCGAGCTACGGACTGCCCGGCGTGGTGTTCGATCCGGCCGCCCGTGGCAGCCAGGCCTTCATCGCCTTTGCCAAGGAACTGGTCGAGAAGATGCCGCCGGCCAGCGCATTCGCCTCCGGCGCCGCGGCGCCGCCCATTGCAGAGGTTGCGCCGGCTGCTCCCAGCTTTGCGATTCCCGATGACGTGCTGGCACCGGCAGCCGTACCCGACACCAGCGAAAAAAGCATCTGACACCGTCCACCCAGGACGTGTGCCATCAAGTTCGAGCAAATGACCATCTCACGCATCCTGTTGCTGCCGGGTTGGCAGAACAGCGGCCCCGGCCATTGGCAAACCCGCTGGGAGTCGCTGTATGGCGATCACCGTGTCGAGCAGCATGAATGGATGCACCCGCTGCGCGGCGACTGGTCTGCGCGGCTCGAGGAAGAAGTGCTGGCCGCGCCCGGCCCGGTGGCCTTTGCGGCGCACAGCCTCGGATGCATACTGGTGGCCGCCTGGGCTGCGCATTCGCGCAACACGCACAAGGTGCGTGGTGCCTTGCTGGTGGCCCCCGGCGACCTGGAACGCGATGACCTTCGCCAGCTGATTCCGGGTTGGGCCCCCATCGTGCGCAAGCCGCTGCCGTTTCCTTCGGTGCTGACCGCCGCCAACGACGATCCGTACTGCGACGCCGAGCGCTCCCGCCAGATGGCGGCCGACTGGGGCGCGCGCTTTGTCGACGCCGGCGCGGGCGGCCACCTGAACGCCGAGTCCGGCCTGGGCGACTGGCCCGAAGGCCGGCAACTATTGAACGAAATCTCGAAAGACACGCACTGATGGCGACCAAGAAACCCAAAGGCCTGGGGCGCGGCCTCGAAGCGCTGCTCGGCCCCACGGCCGCACCCGCCGCCGACAACAACAACGGGACGGAAGAGGGCGCCGCGGCGCAGAACCCGAACACGCTGATGCTCGACCAGATGGTGGCCGGCGTTTACCAGCCGCGCACCCGCATGGACGAAGGCGCGCTGTACGAACTGGCCGAGAGCATCAAGGCGCAGGGCATCATGCAGCCGATCCTGGTGCGCCGGCTCGACGAGGCATCGGCTGCCGCCAAGAACGCCGAGTACGAAATCATTGCCGGCGAGCGCCGCTTCCGGGCCGCCAAGCTGGCGGGCCTCGACCGGGTGCCGGTGCTGGTGCGCGATGTGCCCAACGAGGCTGCGGCGGCCATGTCGCTCATCGAGAACATCCAGCGCGAAGACCTCAACCCGCTCGAAGAAGCCCAAGGCCTGCAACGCCTGGTCTCGGAGTTTGGGCTCACTCACGAAGCCGCCGCCCAGGCGGTGGGCCGCTCGCGCAGCGCCGCCAGCAATCTGCTGCGCCTGTTGAACCTGGCCGAGCCGGCGCAGCAGATGCTGATGGCCGGCGACATCGACATGGGTCACGCCCGCGCCCTGCTGTCGCTGGACCGCGGCACGCAGATCACCGCCGCCAATCAGATCGCCGCCAAGAAAATGTCGGTGCGCGAGGCCGAGTCGCTGGTGAAGCGGCTCGCCGCCGAATTCACGCTCACGCCGTCGCGCCGCGGCAACGACGGCGAAAAGTCTCGCGACCTGCAGCGCGTTGAAGAAGAGTTGGCCGACCTGCTCACCGCCGAGGTCGAGGTCCGCATCAAGAAGCGCAGCAAGCGCGGCGGCAAGGTCGAGGAGAGCGGGGAGCTCGCCATTCACTTCGGCTCCATCGAGGCCCTTAACGGACTGATCGAACGCATCCGCCGAACGGCCTAGCCGGCGGGCCGCGGCTCGGACTTTTGCGTGATTGTTTCTTGCAATCTTTTACGCGTATCCTCTCCGCTGATTTTCAAATCGCAAATCTCGAGGAGAGGGAGTCCTTTCATGACATTCAACAAGTTTCCGCTCGCGGCCGTGGCCGTGGGTGCGCTGCTGCTGACCGGCTGCGCGGCCACCGACATGCAGATGGGCAGCCAGTCTGCCAAGACCACGGCCACCGGCAGCGCCGCCGGTTCGGCCACCGCGGGCGAAAGCAGCCAGCTCGAACGCTGCGATTCGCCGCTCGGCACCGTCTCGCTCATCGAGAACGTGAACTCGGGCTGGTACACCATCCTCACCGGCGAATACCGCCTGCCGCCTACGGCCAACCTGCTGCGCCTCTTGGTGCAGCAATCGAACTGCTTCGTGGTGGTCGAGCGCGGCGCGGCCGGCATGAACGCCATGAACCGTGAACGCGCGCTCATGCAGTCGGGCGAAATGCGCGGCGGCAGCAATTTCGGACGCGGCCAGATGGTGGCTTCCGACTACGGGCTTTCGCCCGAGATCGTCTTCAGCAACAGCGACGCGGGCGGTATCGGCGGCGCCTTGGGCGGCCTGGTGGGCGGCAACCGTAGGCGCGCCCTGGCTGCGGTCGGCGGCAGCATGCAGACCAAGGAAGCCAATGCGCTCCTGACCCTCATCGACAACCGGTCGGGCGTGCAGGTGGCGGCCTCCGAAGGCAGCGCCTCCAAGACCGATTTCGGCGCCTTCGGCTCGGTCTTCGGCGGCCGCGCCGGCGGCGGCCTCGGCGGCTACACCAACACGGCGCAAGGCAAGGTGATTGCCGCGGCCTTCATGGACGCATTCAACCAGATGGTTCGCTCGCTGCGCAACTACAAGGCGCAGACGGTGCGCGGCCAGGGCCTTGGCGGCGGTGGCCGCTTGGGCGTCGACGGCGGCGCGGCACCGTCGCAGACCTCCGCGCCCGCAGAGCAACCCGCACCGGCCCGCCGCCGCAGGTAATAGGTGGAAGTTGCCAATAAAAAGCCCGGCGGCTCGCGAGAGCCCCGGGCTTTTTTACCGGGTGCTAAAACAGATCAGAGCGCGAAGATCTTCCCCGGATTCATGATGTTCTTCGGGTCGAGCGCGCGCTTGATCGTGCGCATCATGTCGATGGCGCCCACGCCCGCTTCGGTCACCAGGAAGTCCATCTTGTGCAGCCCCACGCCGTGTTCGCCGGTGCAGGTGCCTTCGAGCGCCAGGGCGCGGCTCACCAGGTCGTGGTTGAGCTTTTCGGCCTTCACGCGCTCTTCGGGAATGTTCGGGTCGAGCAGGTAGCCGAAGTGGAAGTTGCCGTCGCCTACGTGGCCGACCAGGAAGTAGGGGATGCCGCTGGCGTCGGCCTCGGCCACCGAGTCGAGCAGGCAATCGGCCAGGCGCGAGATCGGCACGCAGGTGTCGGTGGAGATCACGCGGCAGCCCGGGCGCGACTGCACGGCTGCAAAGTAGCTGTTGTGCCGCGCGGTCCACAGGCGGGTGCGTTCTTCGGGCGTGCTGGCCCATTCGAAGGCATTGCCGCCGTGGCCGCTGGCGAGCTCCTGCACGGTCTCGGCCTGTTCCTTCACGCCGGCCGGCGAGCCGTGGAATTCCATCAGCAGCATCGGCTCTTCGCGCAGGTTGAGCTTGGCGTAGGCGTTCACCATGCGCACCGTGTTCACATCGATGAGTTCCACGCGCGCAATCGGCACGCCGAGCTGAATGGTTTCGATGGTGGTGCGCACCGCGGCTTCGATGCTCGGGAACGAGCAGATCGCGGCGGACACGGCCTCGGGCAGCGGGTAGATGCGCAGCGTGACCTCGGTGACCACGCCCAGCGTGCCTTCGCTGCCCACCATGAGGCGCGTGAGGTCGTAGCCGGCGGAAGATTTCTTCGCGCGCGTGCCGGTGCGTATGACGTCGCCGCTGGCCGTGACCACTTCGAGCGCGAGCACGTTCTCGCGCATGGTGCCGTAGCGGACCGCATTGGTACCGCTCGCGCGCGTGGCCGTCATGCCGCCGATGGAAGCGTCCGCACCCGGATCGATGGGGAAGAACAGGCCCGTGCTCTTGATCTCTTCATTGAGCTGCTTGCGCGTGACGCCGGGCTGCACCGTGACCGTGAGGTCGTCGGCGTTGACCGACAGCACCTTGTTCATGCGCGACACGTCGACGCTGATGCCGCCTTGCACCGCCAGCAGATGGCCTTCGAGCGATGAGCCCACGCCGAAGGGAATGACCGGCACGCTGTATTCGCTCGCGAGCTTCACGGCGTCGGCCACGTCCTGCGTGCTTTCGGCAAACACCACGGCGGAAGGAGGCGGGGCGTCGAACGACGACTCGTCGCGGCCATGCTGCGTGCGCACCGCCATGGCCGTGGAACAGTTGGCGCCGAAGCGCGCCTTCAACCCATCGATGAGTGCTGCGGGCACCTCGCGCAGATGAAGCTCCGGCAGCAGGTGCGAGGTTTGGGTCGGGGCGTTCATCGGCTGTCTCCTGAATGATGGGGGTGCTGGGGCTCTGTTCGGTCATTTTACGGAGCGAGCACCATAATGCGCTTCGGAAAAAGCCATGAACCCTACGACCCTCGCTGCCCTTGCGGCATTTCCCTCACTGCTCGAAGCGCATTTCGGGATCATTCCGGAGGCGCACCGCCATTGGGCCCCGCGCTCATGGGACGGCGTGCCCAGCGAGGCCTTCACGGCCATCGAGCAGCTGTGCCATGTGCGGGACATCGAGATCGAGGGCTACCACGAGCGTTTTCGCCGCACGCTGCAAGAAGACAACCCCACGCTGGCGTCGATCGACAGCGAACCGCTTGCCATCGAACGCGGCTACGGCAAGGCCGACGCGGCACAGGTGCTGGCCGAGTTCCGCATTGCGCGCGCGAAAACCATGGAAATCATCTCGCAGCTGAGCGACGAGCAACTCGCACGCCCGGCCGTGTTCGACGGCTACGGACCGCTCACCATGCGCAGCCTCATTCACTACCTTTGCAGCCACGACCAGCAGCATCTTGCAGGCCTGCAGTGGCTGCTCGGCAAGATCGACGCGTCCAAGGTCGGGCCATAAAAGAACACAAGAACAGGAGCGCCATGAGCAACCGACTTTCCCAAATCGCCACCCGCACCGGCGACGACGGCAACACCGGCTTGGGCGACAACACCCGCGTGCCCAAGGACCACTTGCGCGTGCATGCCATGGGCGACGTGGACGAGCTCAACTCGCAGATCGGCCTGCTGCTCTGCGAGCCCATGCCAGAGCCCGTGCGCGAGCTGCTGGTCGACGTGCAGCACCAGCTCTTCAACCTGGGCGGCGAGCTTTCGATGCCGGGCTACACGCTGCTGAAGGCCGACGCGCTGCTGCAGCTGGACAACGCCCTTGCCGAGCACAACGCCGCCTTGCCGCGCCTGGCTGAATTCATCCTGCCCGGTGGCACGCGCGCGGCCTCGCTCGCGCATGTGTGCCGCACGGTGGCGCGGCGGGCCGAGCGCGCGGTGGTGGCGCTCGGTGCCACGGCCGAACTCAACGACGCATTGCGCCAGTACCTCAACCGGCTCAGCGACCTGCTTTTTGTGCTCGCACGTGTGCTCAACCGCATGAACGGCGGCGACGACGTGTACTGGAAGAGCGAGCGCATGGCGCGCGCAGCGGCCGCCGATGCCAAAGACGAAGGAAGCCCATCATGAAGATGAAGACAACTGCCTACGCCTTTTCCGTTGCAGCAGCAGCAGCGGTACTGCTGTTGTCCGTGCCCGCCGTGCATGCGCAGAGCGCGGACAACCCGCCCAAGGCAGAGCGTGCCCACACGCTCAATCCGCTGCCGCGCGACAGCAAGGTTGTGAACAGCGTGCAGCGCGGCACCAACGCCGCCGGCCGCGGCATCGATCGCGCGGAAGACGCAACGCGGCGCGGTGTCAACAATGTATCGGAAAAAGCGAGCCGGCCTGTGCGCCGAGTCGGGGAGTCCTTTGGGCGGAAGCTGGCGCCGGGGTCCAGTGGCCGCGCTGCGCCGCCGCCTGTGGGGCCGCAAGGGAACGCGCCCTGATTGACGTGCTTTGTTCAGGGCGGCGCCCCCGCCGACGGGGTACCTTTCTCCGCGAATGTCCCCCGGCCTGCGGCCTCCTCCTTTATTTCGCTGCGCAAGGCACCCCGCCAGCGGGTGCGTTGTAAGGAGCAGTCGTTGATCAGCGGTACACCACGAGCGTGCCCCAGTGCACAGGGCATCGGGTGCTCCGCGCAGCGAAATAAAGGAGGAGGGGCGCAGCCCCGGGGGACATTCGCGGAGGGGAGTACCCGGTGGCCTTTGCACAAGCCCCGAACAAGAGCGCCCCGAGCAAGAGCCGCCAAACAAGCCCCTGAACACCGCACAAAGCGATCAACCACAGATGGCAAGAAACATAGAGATCAAGGCCCGCATCGACAGCGTGGAACGCGTTGCCCAATTGGCAGCCCAACTCGCCGATTCAGGACCCATCGAAATCGCACTGGACGACACCTTCTTCCGCTGCGAGAACACCGCCGACCGACTCAAGCTGCGCACCTTCGCGCCCGATCGCGCCGAGCTGATCTTCTATCGCCGTGCGAACAGCAGCGGCCCCAAGGAATCGTTCTATTTGATCTCGCCCACCACCACGCCCGACATGCTGCGCGAATCGCTCACGCTCGCCTGGGGCCAGGCAGGCCGCGTGCGCAAGCAGCGCCGGCTCTTCATCGTGGGCCGCACGCGCGTGCACGTCGACCGTGTGGAAGGGCTCGGTGAATTCCTCGAGCTCGAAGTGGTTCTGAAGGAAGGCGAATCGGCCGAGGCCGGCGTGGCAGAGGCCCATGCGCTCATGGCGCAACTCGGCATTGCATCCGACCAGCTGGTGCAGGGCGCCTACGTCGATCTGCTGCAGCAGGCCGCATGAGCGCTGTTGTCAGCGCCAGCCTGCGGCCTTGAGCTGGTCTGCGAGCTGCTCCGCGACTTTGGCGTATCCCTGCGCATTGGCATGGATGCGATCGGAGCGCAGCGATGTGTCCGACAGCACGCTCGAATACACATTGGCAACCAGCAGCGCTTGCCCTGACTTCGCAACTTCCTCGTAGAACGGCGCATCGCTCAGCGAGCCGACAGCCGCGCGCATGGCGTCGGGCGCCGGCGTGGCAAGCAGCGCGACATAAGGCGTGTGCGCACGTGCCTGGCTCACAAGCGATGCGAGGTTCTCGCGCGTGGCCGAGGGCGACACGCCGCGCAGCATGTCGTTGCCGCCAATGCCGATCAGGATGGCGTCATAGCTTTCCGCGGCCAGCAGCGCCGGCAAACGCTCCAGCGCTCCCGCGGACGTGTCGCCGTTGATGCCCGCGTTCTCGATCTGCCAGCCGGTGAGCTCACCCAGTTTCACGGGCCACGCCGCGCCCGGCGGTGCGCCGTAGCCGAAGGTCAGGCTGTCGCCCAGCGCGAGCACGCGGGCATCCGATTTCAATGCGGCGGCGGAAGGCTTGCGCTTGCCGCATGCGGCCAGTAGGGCGGTTGCGGGCGCGCCGGCCAGCAGGTGGAGGAGGTGTCGTCGCTTCATGCTGCGCGTGAGCTTAAACGCAGTCGAGGAGGAACCGCGAGCTTGCGCCGCCCCGTTCAATCGGGACGTTTGAAGAACCGGTACAGGCCGGCAACCACCATCACGGCGCCCAGGAACGCGACGGCCGTCTGGCCGCCCTCGTAGCCGCCCACGCCAGCGGGCGGGCCCGTCATGAACCACCGCAGGAGCATGCCTCCACCCCAGATTACGCCGATGGCACCGATGATCTTGTCGCGCATATTCGATGGATGGCGCCTCCAGCGCCTGATGATCTGTATACGCATTGTCCCCAAAGCCCTCGAGTTCGGCGCAAATCACCTGTGCAAAACCGGGATTGAAGGACAAAGCGCCGCCCCGATACCACCGCTTACCTCATTTCACCTGACGGCGACCTGATGTGCTCCGGGCAGACACAAGCGCCACTGACAATGGACTCGTCATCAACACGAAGGAGTTCCAGATGATCATCAAGTCAAAGAGCATGGCCGTCGCTGCTGCGGCGCTCGCGATGTGCATGGCCGCGGGAAGCGCCTTCGCGCAAGACCGTGGCCACGATCGCGGCTATGACCGCGGCGACGATAGAGGCAATGGCCGCTATGAACAACAGCATCGCCAGTTCGATCGGCATGACAACCGGCGCGGCGACCGCAGTGATCGCTACAGCCGCGAGGACTACCGGGCGGGCCGCCACTTCGACCGCCGCGGTTATCCGCAACCGCATGCCGAATGGCGCCGCGGTGGTCGCGTGCCCCACGAGTACCGTGGCCGCAACTACGTGGTGAACGACTATCGCGCCTACCAGCTGCAGGCGCCGCCCCGCGGCTACCAGTGGGTGGGTGTGGGCGGCGACTATGTGCTCGCGGCCATTGCCACGGGCCTGATTGCCCAGATCATCGTGGGCAACCAGTAAGCGCCAACCTCAGGCTGTCACGGTGGGCAGCGACTGGGCGCACACGTTGCGCCCGGTAATGGTGAGCCGCAGGCCGCCGCCGTGCCATTCGAGCCAGTTAAGGCTCACATACGCTTCGATGTCGCTGTCGTCGATGCGGTCGGCTTGGCGGCTTTGCAGCAACTCCACGGTGGCGGGCAACGCCCGTCTCAGCCGCTCGCGCCGTTCGGCGGCGTCGGCCGCCTTGAGGGCGGCCTTGGTTTGCTGTTGCTGCTGCGGGGTCGATGCCATTGCTGATCCGTTCCGGGAAGCCAAGGAATTAACCCGAATGTACGCTCCCTGTGTGAAGCCTCATGCTTCTTTTTAAAACCTGTTGCTCCGAGCGTCGAATACGTTGCATCCGCGCTAGATTTCGTAGTGCGAGCCCTTCGCTTCGCCGCCCAGAGCCTTTTCGACGACGGCTCGCGTCAACGTGGGTGCGAACGATTCGATGAACGCGTAGACGTACCTGCGCAGGTAGTTGCCGCGCCGCACCGCGAGCTTGGTCAGGTTGATGCCGAAGAGCCGGCCCGCATCGAGCGCACGCAACTGCGTGTCGCGCTCGGCCTCGTAGGCCACGCCGGCCACGATGCCCACGCCCATGCCCAATTGCACGTAGGTCTTGATTACGTCGGCGTCCATGGCCGACAGCACGATGTTGGGTGCAAGCCCGCGCTGTGCAAACGCCTCGTCGATGCGCGAGCGACCGGTAAAGCCGGTGTCGTAGGTAATGAGCGGAAAGCGCGCCAGCGCCTCGAGCGTCAACGGCGCGTCGAGCAGCGCATGGCCCGGCGGCACCACCACCGAGTGCGTCCAGCGGTAGCAGGGCAGGGCCACCAGCTGGGGATAGTCGCCGAGCGCTTCCGTAGCAATGCCCACGTCGGCCTCGCCGTCGATCAGCATCTGTGCAATCTGCTTGGGCGAGCCCTGGTGCAGGTGCAGCTTCACGCTGGGAAACTGCGCGCGAAATTCCTGCACCGCCACCGGCATGGCATAGCGCGCCTGCGAGTGCGTGGCCGCCACCGAGAGCAGCCCATTCTGCTGCGCCACGAACTCCTGCCCGGCATGCCGCAGGTTGCTGCTTTCCATCAGCATGCGCTCGATGATCGGCAGCACGTGGCCTCCTGGTTCGGTAAGCCCGGTGAGCCGCTTGCCGGCGCGCACGAACAGTTCGATGCCCAGTTCTTCCTCCAGCTCGCGGATCTGCCGGCTCACGCCCGGCTGGGAGGTGTGCAGCGTGTTGGCAACCTCGGTCAGGTTGAAGCCGCAACGAACGGCCTCGCGTACCGAGCGCAGTTGTTGGAAGTTCATCTGGCGCGAAGGGATCGGAGAGAGGGAAAACGGTGACGGGCCCGCAGCGGGTCGCCCGGCGATTCTCGGCAGAAGCGCTTATGCGGGGAACGATGCGTTTGTTGGTTTCACATGAGCAAATCATCTTTGCGGGCCTGCTGCATTGCGTCCGCACGCCGATTTGCAATTTCGCACGTATGTGCTAAAATTACTCGCATGGACGCCAAGACCCAGAAAAGCGAACTCACCCGCGCCGCCATCATCGGTGCGGCGATGGACGTTGCGTTGACCGAGGGTTTGGAAGCCATCACGCTCCAGGCCGTGGCCAGCCGCTTGGCGCTTTCCAAGAGCGGCGTGTTCTCCCGCGTGGGTTCGCGCGAGGCGCTGCAGAAGGCGGTGATCGAAGAGTACGGCCGCCGCTTCCTGGCCGACGTGTTCGTGCCCGCCATGCAAAAGCCCAAGGGCCTCGCACGGCTCAACGACATCGTCGACCGCTGGATTGCCCGCACCCGCGACATCGAGGCCGAAACCGGCTGCATCTACACGGCGGGCGCTTTCGAGTACGACGACCGCGAAGGCGAACTGCGCGACCTGCTGTTCAGCGAGGTCACGCGCTGGCGCGCCGCGTTGCGCCGCACGGTGCTGCAGGCGGTGGAAACCGGCGAGTTCCGGGCCGACACCGATGCTGCGCAGGTGGTCAGTGAAATCAACGGCGTCATCATCGGCCTCCTGCATGACGCGCGCTTTCTGCGCGATCCACAAGCCGCCGACCGCGCGATGCGCACTTGGCAGCGGCTTCTTTCCAGCTACCGCGCCTGAGCCATCGGACGGGTGGTTTCTTCGTTTTCTTTGGATCAATTTCGCACAACCGTGCGATAAAAAGGAGCAGCACCATGCTGATCATCGCCCTCTGCCTCGTTGTCTATGTGGGCGCCATCGGCGCCGAAACCGTCCGCGAAGCGTTGCACAGCCTGCCGCGCAGCAACGACGACTGGGTCTGGTTCTGAAGCGGGAGCCCATTGAATGACGAGCGCCAGCAGCACCTCTTCGTCCGCGGCAGCGCATGCCGCGCAATCGAACTACTACCGCCCCAGCCGCCTCATGCGCGCGGTGCGCTTCGGCCTGACCACCTCGGAGCGCCTTTGGCCCGCATTGGGCGTGCGGGCGGCCCATCGCATCTTCGGCACGCCGCTGCCGCTCAAGTGGCTCTACCGCGCGCAGGCGCCCGGCGCAGCATGGCGGCGTGAAGCCTGGAGTTTCGAGAACGCAAGCCTCGGGCTCTATCACCTCGCCACGCAGGATTCAGGCGCGGAATCTGCTCCCGTCGTGCTGCTGGTGCACGGCTGGGGCGGGCACGCGGGACAGATGCTGACCCTGGCGGAGGCCGTGGCCAACGCAGGCCTGCGGCCGGTGCTGCTCGAGCTCCCGGCCCATGGCCGGAGCGCCGGCATGATGAGCAACGCGCCGCAGTTCGCACGTGCCATCTCGTATGTGGTGGCAAGGCTCGTGGCAGACGGCCATGCCCTCCGCGCCGTGGTCGCGCATTCGATGGGCGCCAACGCGCTCGGCGTGGCCGCCGCGCAGGGCCTGCGTGCGGAGCGCCTGGTGCTGCTCGCACCCCCGGCGTCGGCGCGCGAATTCACGCGCTACTTCACGCACACCTTCGGACTGAGCGAGAAGACGCGGCTCGCCATGCAGCGGCTGTTCGAGGCGCAGGAAGGCTTCTTGATGGCGCAGCTCGAACCGGCCGCCGTCGGGCCGCGCATCGTGCAGCCGACGCTGATCGTGCATGACCGCGACGACCGCGTGAACCGGTTCGCCGATGCGCAGGCCTACCGCGATGCGATCAAGGGGGCGCAGCTGGTGGCCACGCAGGGGCTGGGGCACCGCCGCATCCTCAAGGAAGAGGGAGTGATCCAGCAGGTGACGCGCTTCATTGCGCGTGCGGACTGACCGAAGCCGCGCAGGCCGTGCGGGTTGCGCGGCCTGCCTGCCGGGCGCTCAGCGCGCCGGCGTGGGCGAGGCGTCGGGCAGTTCGATCTTGATGTCGAGCACTTCGAGGTCGTCCTGCTTTTCCAGGTGAACCTTGATGTCCTCGGCATTGATCTTCACGTACTTGGAGATCACCGCCATCAGCTCGCGCTGGAGGTCGGGCAGGTAGTCGGGGCGCTTCTTGCCGCTGAGGCTGGACCGCTCGTGCGCGAGGATGATCTGCAGCCGCTCTTTGGCGACGCTGGCCGTCTTCTTCTTTTCGCCGAGCAGGAACGAGAAAAAGGACATGGCCTACTTGCCTCCAAAGATTCGCTTGAAGAAGCCCGGCTTTTCCGCGTCGACGAAACGCATCGGCTTGTCTTCGCCCAGGAAGCGCGCGACCACGTCGCTGTAGGCCTTGGCCACGTCGGTGTCCTTGTCGTGGATGGCGGGCACGCCCTGGTTGGACGCCTGCAGCACGCTTTCGGATTCGGGAATGACGCCGATCAGCTTGATGCGCAGGATGTCCTGGATGTCTTCCAGCGAGAGCATCTGGCCGCCGGCCACGCGGTTGGGGTTGTAGCGGGTGATCAGCAGGTGCTCCTTGATGGGGTCGCCGCCTTCCTTCGCCCGCTTGGTCTTGCTGCTCAGCATGCCCAGGATGCGGTCGGAGTCGCGCACCGAGGATACCTCGGGGTTGGTCACCACCAGTGCTTCATCTGCAAAGTGCATGGCCATCATCGCGCCGGTCTCGATGCCCGCGGGCGAGTCGCACACGATGTAGTCGAAGTCCATGGCAGCCAGGTCGTTCAGCACCTTTTCCACGCCCTCTTGCGTCAGGGCTTCCTTGTCGCGCGTCTGCGAAGCCGCCAGCACGAAGAGGTTGTCGCACTGCTTGTCCTTGATGAGCGCCTGGCTCAGGTTGGCTTCGCCCTGGATCACGTTGATCAGGTCGTACACCACGCGGCGCTCGCAGCCCATGATCAGGTCGAGGTTGCGCAGGCCCACGTCGAAGTCGATCACCGCCGTCTTCTTGCCCGCGAGCGCGAGGCCCGACGCAAAGCTGGCGCTCGTCGTGGTCTTGCCGACGCCGCCCTTGCCTGAGGTCACCACCACAATTTTGGCCATTGCCATTCCTTCTTGTTTCGATTCGGTTGTTGGTCTTTAAGATTCGCCGCGTGCCCGGTCAGGGAATCGCGTCGATCACTAGCTTTTTGCCATCGAGGCGTATTTGCGCCGGCTTGCCGAGCACCGGGTCGGGCAGCGGCACTTCGTTGGTGCGGTAGATGCCCGCAATGGCTACCAGTTGCGCTTCCATGCAGGTCGAGAAGATGCGCGCCTCGGTGTTGCCGCGCGCACCGGCAATCGCCTTGCCGCGCAGCGGCGCATACACGTGCACGTTGCCGTCGGCGATGACTTCGGCGCCGAAGCTCACCACTGCCGTCACCACCACGTCGCCGCCGCGGGCGTAGACCTGCTGGCCCGAGCGCAGCGGCTTGTCGATCAGCAGGGTGCCATTCGCCGGCACCGGCACTTCCCGAACGATCTGCGGGGCCTCGCTCGCGGTGGTTGCGGGCGCGGCCGGGGGTGCCGGGGCGCGAGGCGCGGGCGCCACCGGCATGGCCGTCAGCGAGAGGCCGGCGGCGCGGGCCGCGGCATTCTGGGCGTCGTTGCCCCCGCGCACCGCAATGGGTTGCGTCTGGTGGCGCGCCAAGAGGCCGCGCAGCGCCGCAAAGTCGAGCTCGGCTGGTCCCTCGCCGCTCTCTTCGTCGGGCTGGAGCTGCGAAAGGTCGATGACCACCGGCTCCTGCTCGAAGAAATCGGGCGAGTCGGCCAGTTGCGCGTCGAGTGCCTCGGCCAGCACGGCCAGGTCGGCCGTCTTGAGGATCACTGCAATCAGCGGCAGCGTGGCGCTTTTGAATTCGAAAACCGCCTTGGTGCGCGCGGCGGAGACATCGGCCATTGGAAAACGTCGGTGCGAAAAGCGTTGGAGTCTAACGGGCGCGGGCTTCGGGCCGGCGACCGGCCCCTTCATCAATCACCCGCAACAACACTTCTTGCACGGCGTTTCACTTTTAAAAGGCTCAGGCGTTGCGCGCTCGGCCGAGCAGTGCGTAAAGAATGATCGCGCCGAAAGTGGCGGTTCCGATGCCGCCCAGAGCGAAGTCGCCGAACTTCAAGGTGAAGTCGGCCGTGCCGATGATCAGCGTGATCGCGGCCACGATCAGGTTCTTGTTCTGCGAAAAATCGACCCGGTTGTCGACCCAGATCTTGGCGCCGGCAATGGCGATGAGGCCGAACACCACGATGCTCACGCCGCCCATCACCGGCAGAGGAATCGCCTGGATCAGCGCGCCGAACTTGGGACTGAAGCCCAGCACCAGCGCGATGACGGCCGCCACCACGAACACCGCCGTCGAATAGATGCGCGTGGCCGCCATTACGCCGATGTTCTCGGCATAGGTGGTCACGCCCGTGCCGCCGGCGGCGCCGCTCACCACGGTGGCAATGCCGTCGCCGATGAACGCGCGGCCGATGTAGGGGTCGAGGTTGCGTCCCGTCATGGCGGTGACGGCCTTCAGGTGGCCCAGGTTTTCCGCCACCAGGATGATCGCCACCGGGGCAATCAGCAGCATGGCATTGGTCGTGAACACCGGCGCGGTGAAGGTCGGCATGCCGAACCAGGCCGCGTTGGCAATGCCGCTCAGGTCCACCGGCTTGCCCATGCCCAGGATGTTCGTCAGCACCGCATAGACCACGGTGGCAAGGATCAGCCCGACCAGGATCAAGAGGCGCTGCAGCATGCCGCGCGTGAACACCGCCACCAGTCCCACGCAGAGAAAAGTCACGGCCTGCATCCACGAATCGAAATTGCTGGCCGCCATGTTCTTGACCGGCACGCTCGCCAGGTTGAGCCCGATCACCGCCACCACGGCGCCCGTGACCACCGGCGGCATGAAGCGCTCGATCCAGCCCGTGCCGACGGCCTGCACGATGGCGCCGATGAGGATGTAGATCACCCCGCAAGCCACGATGCCGCCGAGCGCCACCGCGATGTTGGGGTTGGGCCCCTTGCCCGCATAGCCGGTGGCCGCGATCACCACGCCGATGAACGCGAAGCTCGAGCCCAGGTAGCTGGGCACCTTGCCGCCCGTCACCAGGAAGAAGATGAGCGTGCCGATGCCGCTCATCAGGATGGCGATGTTGGGGTTGAAGCCCATGAGGATGGGCGCCAGCACCGTGGCGCCGAACATCGCGATGACGTGCTGAATGCCCATGGCGCCGGTTTGCAGCCAAGGCAGGCGTTCGTCGGGCGCGATGACCGCGCCGCCGGCCAGTGTGGACACCGGCTTTTCTGTCCAGTTGAACATTTCTTTCTCCTCTTGTTGGTCGGGCGTGATTGTGGTCGATGAACCTCGCGCTGAACACACCCGCCGGACGAGAAGCAAGAAGGAAGCCGCGGCGGCCGGAGCCCGCCGCGCCGTACCTCAGCGCGGCTGCAGCACCGCCATCGTGATGCGCGACACGCAGGTCAGCTCGCCCGCCTCGTTCGTCAGGTCGATCTGCCAGACCTGCGTGCTGCGGCCGCGGTGCACCGGCCGCGCGGTGCCGGTGACCCAGCCGCTGGTGACCGCCCGGATGTGATTGGCGTTGATGTCCAGGCCCACGGCCCGGTCGCCTTCGGGCGCCGAATAGTGCGCGCCGCACGAGCCCAGCGTTTCGGCCAGCACCACCGACACGCCGCCATGCAGGATGCCGTAGGGCTGGCGGGTGCGCTCGTCCACCGGCACGCGGGCGCGGATGAAGTCGTCGCCCACCTCCAGAAACTCCATGCCGAGCGTGGAAACGGCGGTGCCGACGTGGTTGCGGGTGAGCTCTTCGACCGAGATCTCTTTCTTCCAGATGCGCATTCGTTTTCTCCGGTACGGATGTGCTGGAAACTATAGCGATGGCGGCTGACAATGGCAGTCTCCTTTGCGTGCTAACTTGCTGCGATGAAGCGCCCTCTCAGACTCTGGCTTGCCGGCATTGCCGCGGTCCTGCTGCTCGGGGCCGGGGTGCTGGTGTGGGTGGTGAGCACCCGCTTGCCCAGCGACGAAGAGGTGGCGGTCCGGATTTCCGAAGCCTTCGAAAAGCGCTTTGGCGTTGGCCTGAAAGTGGGCAGTGCGCATTGGGCGCTGCTGCCGGCGCCCGTGCTCGTGCTTTCCAACGTCGCGACCGACCAGCCCCGCCCGATCACGCTGCGCCGCATCACCCTCCAGTTCAAGCTCGGTGAGCTGCTGCGCCGCGTCGTCGCCCTCGACGAGGCCGAGATCGAAAGCCTGGTGCTGCCGCGCGAATCGTTCCGCGCATTTCGCGGCAAGGGCCCCAAGCCGAAGGAGGGCGGCAATATCGTCGCGTTGCCCGCGCCCTGGACGCTGGCCCCGGTGCCGCTGGAGAAGCTGCGCTGGCGCGACGTGGTCTGGATCGACCGGCGCGACATCGCGCTGGCCTACGACGGCGAGATCAGCTTCGACGCCAACTGGCGGCCCCGCCAGGCGCGCCTCGAACGCGCCGGCGCATCGCCTCCTGCCCGGCTGCGCCTGGACCGTGCCGCGGCAGGACAGGACCGGTGGCGCACCCGCATCGACGCGGGCGGCGGCACGTGGAACGGTGTCACTCTGCTGGAAACGCTGCCGGAAGACAGGCTGCGCGTGTCGGCCGAACTCGAACCTCGCCAGATCGACCTCGGAGGACTGGTGCAAGCCTTTGGCCGGCGCACGGCGGTCGCCGGCAAGGTTTCCGGCTTTTCCACGCTGGTGGCCGAGGCCGGCGACCTGGGTGGGCTGATCCGCGGCATGCGCACCCGCACCACCTTTTCGGTCCGCCCCGCCACGCTCACCGGGCTGGACCTGGCGAAGACGGTGCTCACCGCGGGCACCGAGCGCAGCGGCACCACGCCGCTCGACGAGCTCACCGGCACCCTCGAAACGCAGGGCACCGAAGACGGCATCGTGCTGCGCTACACCAACCTCAAGGCGCGATCGGGCGTGCTCACCGCCAGCGGCAACCTGCGGTTCTTCAATCGCAAGCTGGACGGCGAGCTGGCGGTCGATATCGTCGACGGCGTGGTGGGCATGCCGCTCAAGATCGGCGGCACCGCCAGCGACCCCGAGATTTCGCTGACCGGCGGTGCGCTGGCCGGCGCCGCGGTCGGCACCGCGGTGCTGCCGGGCGTGGGCACGGCCATCGGCGCGCGCGTGGGACAGCAGGTGGAAAAGCTGTTCGGCGCCGAAGAGCCCGCAAAGAAGAAAAAAGCCCCACCGCCGCGGCCCCCCAAGCCACCTGCGGTGTCGCGCTGACGCTTCAATCGCGCGGGCGTATCACCTGCAGGTCGTGGTGGGCGCCGGCATGCAGCCGTGCCACGTCGGCCGCGCGCCGCGTGAGCACCGCGCGCTGGTTGATGTAGCCCTTGTCGGTGATCTCGCCCGCATCGAGGCTCGGCGCCTCTGTAAGCACCAGCGCACGCGTGGGGCACTGAGAAGACCCCGCGCCCTCATCGCGCAGCGCGCGCAGCACGTCCGCAATTCGCGCGGCGAGTGCCTGCGGCGCAGCCTGGGGAGCGGCAAACACCAGCATGCCGATCTCGTCGCTGTCGTGGCCGGTGAGCACCACGTCCTGCGCATGCGGCGCCAGCATCGACACCAGCTTGACGCGCAGGGTACCCACCGACACCCAGGTGCCGCTCGAGAGCTTGAAGTCTTCGGCCACGCGGCCGTTGAAGACCACGCCGCGTTCGGGCCGGCCGGCGTCGGTCAGGTAGCCCGCATCGCCGATGCGGTAGTAGCCCTCTTCATCGAACGCCTCCGCCGTTTCGCGCGGCGCATGGCGGTAGCCCGGAAACACCGAGACGCCCTTGACGCGCATCTCGAGCTTCTGCCCGTTGGGCACGAACTTGAGCTCGAGCCCCGGCAGCGGCGCGCCAATGCAGCCCGCCCCGTCGAGCTTCCAGTGCGCCGAGGTGATGGCGGGCGAAGTCTCGGTCGCTCCCCACGAGGTGGTGAGCCACAGCGGCCGCTCGGGCCGCACGCGCTTGGCCACCGCTTCGAGCCGCTGCCAGGTCGAGGGCGCGAGCGCCGCCGCCGCATAGAAGGCCAGCCGCAGCCGCGAGAACACCTCGGCCGCGAGTGCATCGTCGGTTTCGAAAAACGGCAGCAGCATGTCGAACCCGCGCGGCACGTTGAACAGCAGCGTGGGCTTTACCTCGCGCAGGTTGCGCACGGTCTTTTCGATGAGCCCCGGCGCAGGCCGGCCCTCGTCGATGTACAGCGCGCCGCCGTGGCACAGCACCATGTTCAGGTTGTGGTTGGCGCCGAAGGTGTGGCTCCAGGGCAGCCAGTCGACCAGCACCGGTTTTTCCTGCGTGAGGAAGCGCCAGGTCTGCGTCATCATCTGCTGATTGGCACACAGCATGCGGTGCGTGTTGATCACCACCTTCGGCTTGCCCGTGGAACCCGAGGTCAGCAGGTACTTGGCGTGGGTGTCGGGCAGCACGGCCTGGTAGGCCTGCATCACGGCCGGTGTTTCGCTGGCTTCGAGAAACTGCGCAACGGGCAGGGCGCCGGCGTGTGCATCGGCATTGCGGCTGAACACCGCCACCGCCTCCACGCCGCAGCCCGCGAGCGCACCGCCGTACACCTTGGCATCCGATGCATAGATCAATGCCGGTTGCAGCGCCTGCAGCATGCCGTGCAGCCGCGACGGATCTTTTGCCATGCGCGAATAGGCGCTCGAGAGCGAGCACGCCGTGCGGCCGATGTGCATGGCCGCGAGCATCAGCACCGCATGGTCGATCGAATTATCCGAAAGGATCGCGATGGGTTTGCCCTCGGGCAGCTTCAGGTCGAGCAGCGCCTGCGCCACCGCACCCACGGCCTGGCGCAGCGCGCGGTAGTCGAGCCTGCGCCAGCCTTCGCCGCTCTCGTCGCGCTCCGCAAAGGCCAGCGCCTCGGGCGTTTCGCGCGCCCAGCGCTCGATCCATTCGCCGATGCAGCGCGCATAGGGCCGCAGGGCCACCGGTGAACGCAGCGCGAAGGAGCCGTCGTCGAAGTCGATGCGCACCGTGCGGGGCGGGGCAATCTGGCTCTCGTCCAGGAGGAAGTCGTCGTCGGTCATATGCGGTCGCTGCCGGGCCGCCCCAAAGCGAACCGCGCCTCCCCCACGGGGGGTGGCGAAGCACACGAAGTGGCAAGCCGGGGGGCAGTCATTTCTAGTCGAGTCTGCCGGTGTCGGCTTTGGCGCGAATCAGGTCTAACAGCAGGATGTCCCGCGCGGCTTCCAGGTCGGAAACGCGCCGCGCACCCAGTTCCTCGGCCACGCCTTGCGTCACCTGCTGCTTGAGGTCAGGCGTCATCGACGGCGCACCGAGGTCCTTCCACCAGTCCTCGATCGGCCCGCCCAGGTGCGCGAGCACGTGTTCGATGCCGCCCGCACCGCCGGAGAGATGCAGGTTCATGAACGGCCCCATCACCGCCCAGCGCAGGCCCGGGCCGTGCGCAATGGCGGCGTCGATATCGGCCACGCTCGCCACGCCTTCGTTGACCAGGTGAAAGGCTTCGCGCCAGAGCGCGGCCTGCAGCCGGTTTGCAATGTGGCCCTTGATCTCGCGCTTCACGTGGATCGGCCGCTTGCCGATGGCCGCATAGAACGCCATCGTGCGTTCGATGGTTTCGGCCGAAGTGCGCTCGCCGCCCACTACTTCCACCAGCGGAATCAGGTGCGGCGGATTGAACGGATGGCCCAGCACCACGCGTTCCGGGTGCTTGCACTCGGCCTGCACCGCGCTGATGGCCAGCCCCGAGGAACTCGACGCCAGAATAGCCTGAGCCGGTGCGGCCTCGTCCATGCGCCGGAACAGGTCCGTCTTGAAATCCAGCCGCTCGGGGCCGCTCTCCTGCACGAAGTCGGCGTGCGCCACGGCGTCTTCAAGCCGGGCGTGAAAGCGCAGCCGCCCGGCCGAAGCCCCGGCAGCCAGGCCGAAGCGTTCAAGCGTCGGCCAATGCGCGGCCACCGCCGCGCGCAGCCGCGCCTCGGCATCGGGCGAGGGATCGGTGGCGTCCACGTCCAGGCCCTTTGCCAGGAAGAAGGAGGCCCAGCTGGCGCCGATGACGCCCGTAGCAACCACCGCCACGCGTTTCGGAGTCAGTTCCATTCGCATCGCCTCAGGAATCCGCCGTGAAGCCGATCTTCTTCACCAGCGGCCCCCAGCGCTCCGCCTCGGCCCGCTGCGAACGTGCCATCTCCTCGGCCGTGGAGCCCTGGGCGATCAGTCCGACCACGGCCAGGCTGTCAGTCACCACCTTTTCCTTGATGGCCGCGTTGATCGCGGCATTGGCCGCGGCCACCACGCTGGCGGGGGTTTTGGCCGGTGCGTAGAAGCCGAACCACTCTTCGGTGGTCAGCTCGCCGAAGCCCTGTTCTGCAAAGGTCGGCACCTCCGGCGAGAAGGGCGAGCGCGCCTTGCCCGATGTGGCAATCAGCCGCAGCTTGCCGGCCTTGTGGTTGGGAATGAAGTCGCCGCTGGGCGTGACCATGGCGGCAATCTGCCCGCCCACCACATCGGTCACGCCTGGGATCGAGCCGCGGTAGGGCACGTGCTTCAGGTCCACTCCGTTGTTCAGGCCCAGCAGCGCGCCGATGAAGTGCGGCGTGGAGCCGGCCGCCGGCGAGCCGTAGCTGGCTTGGTTCGGGTTGGCCTTGGCCCAGGCGAGAAAGTCTTTCACCGTGCGCACATCGGGCGGCACCAGCGGGCCGACCGCCAGGCCGTGGTGCATGACGGCGGCGATCGACACCGGCACGAAGTCCTTGCTCGGGTCGTAGCTGAGCTTGCTGTAGATGTGCGGATAGATCGAGGTGCACGAGAACGGCGACAGCGCCAGCACGCTACCGTCGGCCGGCGCGCTTTTCAGGGTTTCGAGCGCGATGCGGCCGCCCGCTCCCGGCTTGTTTTCGACCACCGCCACGTTGCGGGTATAGGCAGAGCCCGCGAGCTTTTCGCCCACGCGGCGCGCCACGCTGTCGCCCGAGCTGCCGGCCGGAAAGCCGTAGTAGATCTTGACCTGCTCGAGCGCCTGGGCCAGCGCGGCCAAGGGCGAGAGGGTGCCCAGCGCGGTGGCTGCGCCCAGCGTGTGGAGGAAGTGGCGGCGGTTGTTCATGGCATGTCTCCTGTTTTTTTGGCAGGTATCTGGCAAGGTTCTGCGGGGCCGATCGGCCGCTTCAACGCGGCGCGAACTCGGGGCGCGGCCCGCCTCTGCGCGGCAGTCCCATCATCTGCCTTGCTTCGGCCGGCGTGGCCACTTCCATGTCGAGCTCATGGATAACGCGCACGATGCGTTCGGTCAGCTGCACGTTGGTGGCGAGCTCGCCCTGGCGGAAATAAAGGTTGTCTTCCAGGCCCACGCGCGCATGCCCGCCCAGCAGCAGCGCCGCCACGTTGGCCTCCAGCTGCGAGGTGCCAATGCCGCTCACGCCGAAGATGCTGCCCTTGGGCAGGGTGTCGACCATCATCTGCAGGAAGCGCGGCGAATACGGCATCGCGTTCTGGAAGTTGCGGTGCACGTTCATCACCAGGTTGATGAAGTAGGGCTCGTCGTCGTGGCCCTCTCCGATCAGCGTGGTCGTGTCCTGCAGGATGTGCGTGGGGCTGAACACCTCCCACTCGGGCTTGATGCCGCGCGCCTTCATGCCGGCCGCCAGCTCGCGGCCGCGGGTAATGGGCGTGTCCATCAGGATCTGCCTGCCCTCGAAGCTCAGGTTCAGGGTGGTCGCATCCAGCGTGCACATCTCGGCGCCCGCGTCCATGCCCTTGATGCGCTCTTCCCACGCAATCTCCCAGCGGTCGCCCGCCAGCGGCTTCACCATGTCGCCATGCACCCCGCCGCCGGTGGAGTTGTTGATGACGATGTCGCAGCCGGCGTTGCGGATGCGGCTGTTGATGTCGCGGTACACCTCGGCGTCGCAGGTGGCGCCGTCGTCGGGCCGCCGCGCGTGGATGGCCGCCACGCTGGCGCCCGCGTTCCAGCAGCGCAGCACGTCGGCCGCGATTTCGGCGGGTTGGGTGGGAAGGTGCGGGTTCTGCGATTTGTGCGCCATGCCGCCCGTGGGGGCAATGGTCACGATCACTTTGCGCTTCGACGACATGCTCCGGGTCTCCTGGTGTCTTCGTTCATGAGGGGCGCGCTATTATTTTTTGGAGGCGCAGGCACACTCAGTCATTGCGACGACATTTGGAGTCAGGGTTTACGCGGCGCGGCCCCTTTTCCGCGCCATCAGGAGCTTTCTTTTCATGTCCACGACGAAGCCGGCCATCAAGGCGGCATCGCTCACGATCGAGCAGTTGCTTCAGCGCTCGGCCTGGTTTCCGCTGCTCGACGAAGCGGCGCGCGAGCGCGTGCTCGACGAGATGCGCGAAGTCGAGGTTGCGGCCGGCGCCGCCCTGTGCCGCCGCGGCGATACGCCGCTGCACTGGTACGGCACGCTCGAAGGTCTGCTCAAGTGGTCCATCACCTCCAGCGACGGCCGCTCGGTCACCTTCGGCGGTCTCTCGGTCGGCTGCTGGTTCGGCGAAGGCACGCTGCTTCGCGCGGCCCCGCGCTCGGCCGACGTCATTGCGCTGCGGCCCAGCCGCGTGGCCCAGTTGCCGCTGGAGACTTTCGAGTGGCTGCACCGCACCCAGCGCGGCTTCGATCACTTTCTGCTGCGGCAGCTCAACGAGCGGCTGCACTGGTTCATGGGCAACTACGCAGCGCACCGGTTGCTGGACGCCGACGGCCAGGTGGCGCGCGCGCTGGCGGGGCTGTTCCACCCGTGGCTGTACCCGGGCAGCGAGTTGCACCTGCAGACCTCGCAGGAAGAGATTGCCAATCTCTCGGGGGTGTCGCGGCAGCGGTGCAATGCGGCGCTGAGCCGGCTGAAGGAGGCGGGCTTTTTGCGCATCGAGTACGGCGGCATCACCGTGATCGACCTGGAAGGGCTGCGGCGGTTTATCGAGTAGCTCCAGCCCGCCTTCACTGCGCCTTCTCGCGAACAGTCTACAGCTGCTCCGACGACGTGCTCAAGCCCTTTGCGGGCCGCTCGAGGCCCTACGCGCTGCCGTACCCGGACGGACGACATGTGCCGCTACGCATGCGGGTGTTCATCGATTTCCTGATCGCACGGCGGGACGCATGAGGCTCACACGCCCAGCAGCTCTTCCAGCGCCTTCGGCTCGGCCAGCAGGTCGGCCGATGCCCCATGCCGCACGATCTGGCCCTTTTCCATCACCACCGCAAGATCGGTGTGCGCAAGCACCTTGCGGTAATCGCGGTCCACGATCAGCGTGGCGATGCCGGTTGCGCGAATCTCGCCGATCACGCGCCAGATCTCGGCCACGATCAGCGGTGCGAGGCCCTCGGTGGCCTCGTCGAGGATCAGCAGGCGCGGATTGGTCATGAGCGCGCGGCCGATGGAAAGCATCTGCTGCTCGCCGCCCGAGAGCTGCTGGCCGCCATGCGAGAGCCGCTCGGCCAGCCGCGGAAAGGTGGCCATCACGCGGTCGAAGGTCCAGGCGCGCCGTCCGTCGATGCCCGCGCGCTCGCTCATCACGAGGTTCTCGCGCACCGAGAGGTTCGGAAAGATGCCACGGCCTTCGGGCACATAGCCGATGCCCAGGCGCGCCATCTTCTCGGGCGGCCAGCCCGTGACTGTGCGGCCATCGACCTGCACTTCGCCCGAGGCGGGCCGCACATAGCCCATCATGCTGCGGATCAGCGTGGTCTTGCCCATGCCGTTGCGCCCGAGCAGGCCCACCGACGTGGCGGCCGGTATGCCGGCATGCACGCCGCGCAGGATGTGGCTGTTGCCGTAGTAGGTGTTGAGATCGCGGACGACGAGCATGTCAGTGGCCTCCCGACGGGCCGCCCCTAGGGAGGCCATTGCCCCCTCGGGAGGCAGCGAATACACGAAGTGATGAGCGTGGGGGCATCAGTGGTCCTCTCCGAGATAGGCGGTGCGCACTTCGGGGTTTTCTCGAATCGAGGCCGGGTCGCCCGTGGCGATGACCGTGCCGTTCACCATCACGGTGATGCGGTCTGCAACGCGGAACACCGCATCCATGTCGTGTTCCACCAGCAGGATGGCGTGCGTGGCCTTCAGCCGCGCGAGCAGGGTGAGCATGCGGTCGGTTTCCTCGGCGCCCATGCCCGCGAGCGGCTCGTCGAGCAGCAGCACGCGGGGCCTGGTGGCCAGGCACATCGCCACTTCGAGCTGGCGCTGCGCACCGTGGCTCAGCGTGCCGGCGATGCGCGGGGCTTCGTTCGAAAGGCCGGCGGCTTCGAGCGCCGCATCGGCCGCCGCATTGCTGGCCTCGCATTGCTGCGACGACTGCCACACTGTCCACGGCCGGGCCGTGGCGGCCTGGGCCGCGAGCCGGCAGTTCTCGTGCACGCTGAACTCCGGGAAGATCGTCGTGCGCTGGTAGCTGCGGCCCACGCCCGCGCGGGCGCGGCGCCATTGCGCGCGCTGCGTGACGTCGACGCCGTCGAGCGTGATGCGGCCTTCGGAGGCCTCGATCTCGCCCGAGAGCATGTTAATGAGCGTCGACTTGCCGGCGCCATTGGTGCCGATCACCGCGTGCACCTCGCCTACGTGCAGGTCGAGGGTGACGACGTTGACGGCGGTGAGGCCGCCGAAGCGGCGGGTGAGGCCAGTGACGGAAAGAAGAGCGCCTGCATTCATAGTCTTGCTCCCTCTCCCCTCGGGGAGAGGGCTGGGGTGAGGGCACTGGGCGGTAGAAAGCGCAGGGCGACGGGCAGGACCGCAGCCCTCACCCTAGCCCTCTCCCGCTTGCGGGAGAGGGGACAAATCCCGAACGCGGGGGCAGTCATGCAGCCTCCTTCGGCGAGATGCGCTTCACAAGACCGATCAGCCCCTTCGGCAGCCATGCCACGAACACGATGATCGCGATGCCCAGCGTCAGCTGCCAATGGTCCGCGAGCGGCCCCATCACCGCATGCGTGGAGAAGATCTCCTTCAGCAGCGTGAACGCAACGGCGCCGATGACCGCGCCGCGCAGATGTCCCAGGCCACCCAGGATCACCATCAGCAGCACCTCGCCCGAGTTGTGCCACGCCATGAGCTCGGGGTTGACCACGCCGTCGCGCGAGGCCAGCAGAAAGCCCGCCAGCCCGGCCAGCGCACCCGCCAGCACGAAGGCCGCGAGCTTGTAGCCGTACACCGGAAAGCCCGCCGCGCGCATGCGCTGCTCGTTCACCCGAATGCCCGCCAGCGCCGCGCCGAAGCGCGAACGGCGCACCAGCGCCAGGAGCCCGTAGGTGAACACCAGCGAAGCAAGCACCACATAGAACAGCACCATGCGGTTTTCCATGTCGAGCTTGCCGATGGCGGGACGCACATACATGTAGATGCCGTCGCTGCCGCCGCCGACCGCGGTGTCGTGGAACACGAAGAACGCCATCTGCGCGAAGGCCAGCGTCACCATGATGAAGTACACGCCGCGCGTGCGCAGGCTGAGCGCGCCCACGAACAATGCATAGAGCGCAGCAGCACCCATGGCCGCGGGCAGCAGCAACGCGAGGTTGCCGCCCTCGTTGCCCGAGGCCAGCACCGTGACATACGCGCCGATGCCGTAGAACGCCGCATGCCCCAGGCTCACGAGGCCGGTCATGCCGACCAGCAATTCGAGGCTCAGCGCGAAGATCGACAGGATCATCACCTTGACGACGAAGTCCGAGACGTAGTTGCCCATGAGCGGGCCCAGCACGCCGATGGCGATGGCGCAGATCACCGGCACGAGAAACGCGCCGCGCCGCATGGAGGTGTGCGCTTGCGTCATGGCCGCCTCCCCATCAGCCCTTCAGGCTTCCAGATCAGCACGATGGCCATCAGCAGGTAGATGCCGATGCCGGCAAGGTCCGCGAAGAACACCTTGCCGAAGGTGTCGACAAAGCCCACCAGCAGCGACGCCAGCAGCGCGCCGGTGATCGAGCCGATGCCTCCGATCACCACCAGCACAAAGCAGATGATGAGTACGCTCGCGCCCATGTTCGGATACACGGAAGACATCGGGGCCGCGATCATCCCGGCCAGCGCGGCAAGCGCCACGCCGGCCGCGAACACGATGCGGTAGAGCCGCTTCACGTCGATGCCCAGGCCGCGCACCATGTCGCGGTTGCTGGCGCCGGCGCGGATCATCATGCCGAGCCGTGTGCGGTTGACCACCCAGTACAAGGCCACCGCGAGCACGATGCACGCGGCCGACGCGAAGAGCCGGTACCACGGGTAGCTCATGACGTTGCCGAGCGCGAAGCTGCCGTCGAGCCACGCCGGCACCTTGACGCCGTGCACGTCGTTGCCCACGAGGATGGAGCGCAGCTCCTCGAAAACCAGGATGAGCCCGTAGGTCATCAGCACTTGCTGCAGATGGTCGCGCTGGTAAAGGTAGCTGAAGAAGGCCCATTCGAGCAGATAGCCGAAGATGGCCGCCAGCACCACGCCGGCCACCAGCATCAGCAGGAACTGGTCGCCGAACAGCGGCGCGAGCGTGAACGCCATGTACGCGCCGATCATGTAGAAACTGCCGTGGGCCAGGTTGATCACGCCCATGATCCCGAAGATCAGCGTGAGCCCCGAGGCCACCAGGAAGAGCAGGAGTCCGTACTGAACCGAGTTCAGGCACTGGACAAGGAAGGTGCCGAAATCCACGTTAGATCATCCCGGTAGAGGGCTCAGAGAAAGAGCGAGGCGCGCAGCGCCCGCGATGTTCGGGGGACACCGCGGAACCGGCTTCGCCGGGCCGCCGGTGTCGCCCCCTCGAGGGGGGAGTCGAGCTACACGAAGTGAGCGAGGGACGGGGGTGGGTCACATCCTGCAGCCACGGGCCGGGTCCGCCAGCCCCTTGGCCGCGATGCTCACCAGCCGGTTCTCCTTGCCTTCCACCTTGCGCAGATAGATGTCCTGCACGGGGTTGTGCGACTTGCTCATCGTGAACGCGCCGCGCGGGCTGTCGATCTTGGCCTTCTCGATGGCGGCCGTGAACTCGGCCTTCTTGCCGATGTCGCCCTTGGTGGCGGCCAAGCCCACGCCCAGCATCTGCGCCGCGTCATAACCCTGCACCGCATACACGTCGGGCTGCAGCTTGAACGCCTTGGCATAGGCCACGCGGAACGCGTTGTCGCGCGCCGTGTTCAGGCCGTCGGCGTAGTGCAGCGTGGTCAGCATGCCCTGCGCGGCTTCGCCCTGCGCGTCGAGCGTGCCGTCGGTCAGGAAGCCCGGCCCGTAGAGCGGAATCGTCTTGTTGAGGCCGGCGGCCTGGTAGTCCTTGACGAACTTCACCGCGCCGCCGCCCGCGAAGAAGGCATACACCGCGTCGGGCTTGGCCGCGGCAATCTCGGTGAGCAGCGCCTGGAACTCGACGTTCGGGAACGGCAGCGTGAGCTGCTTGTCGACCTTGCCGCCGGCCTTCTCGAAGCCTTCCTTGAAGCCGTTGACCGACTCCTCCCCGGCCGCGTACTTCCAGGTGATGGTCATGACCTTCTTCTTGCCCTGCTGCTTGGCCGCGACTTCGCCCATGGCGTAGGCCGGCTGCCAGTTGCTGAACGAGCTGCGGAAGATGTTGGGCGCGCACATCGGACCGGTGACCGCGTCGGCACCGGCGTTGGGCACGATGAGCACGGTGCCGCTTTCCTTCGCGGCCTTGGCCATGGCCATGGCCACGCCGGAGTGCACGGTGCCCACGATCACGTCGACGTTGTCGCGCTTGATCAGCTTGTTGACGTTGTCGGTGGCCCTGGCCGGATCGGATTCGTCGTCGACCTTGAAGTATTCGATCTCGCGGCCCGCGAGCTTGCCGCCCTGTTCGTCGACATAGAGCTTGAAGCCGTTTTCAATGGCCACGCCCAGCGCGGTGAAGGTGCCGCTGTAGGGCAGCATCAGGCCGACCTTGAGTTTGCCGGTGCCCTGGGCGCCGGCGGCGGATGCCAGTGCGGCGAATGCGATCGCGGTGAGCGCGAGGCGTGCTGTGCGAACCGGGGTGAATGGGGTCATGGTGTTTGTCTCCTGTTTTTGGCAATGAAAGAAGTGGCCGCGACGATGACACGATCCGGCTGATCGCGATGCGGGGAATGCCCGCATTCAGGGATTTCGAGCAGCTCGCATCCACTGACGCGCGCCGCAATGCCGTGGATCTGCGCGAGCGTGCCGTACTCGTCGTCGATACCCTGGATGGCCAGCACCGGGCAGCGAATGGCGTCGAGCTCGGCCTCGATGTTCCATTCGCGAAACGGCGGATGCAGCCAGATGCGGTTCCAGCCCCAGAAGGCGGAGTCGGCACTGTCGTGGTAGCGGCCGAGCTTCTTCGCCAGGTCGGTGGAAACGTAGGCGGTGCGGGCCTGTTCGATGTTCGCGACGGTCACGTCTTCCACGAAGATGTGCGGCGCCAGGACCACGAGACCCTGCACCTTGTCGGGGAATCGCGAGGCATACAGCAGGCTGATCGAGCCGCCATCGCTGTGGCCGAAGAGCCAGGGCTTTTCATCATCGCCGAGCTGCAGTGCGGCGAAGAGGGCGGGCAACACCTCGTGCGCCTGGCGGTGCATGAAGTCGACGTCCCAGATCTCGTTTTCTTCACGCGGCGTGGAGCGGCCATAGCCGGGGCGTGAGAAGACGAGACCGCGGGCGTTGGCGGCTTCGCAGACCTGCGTGGGGAAGTCCTTCCACATGGCGATGGAGCCGAGGCCTTCGTGGAGGAAGACGATGAGGGGGGCATCGGTGCGCTCGGGGGCGATCCATTGGCATTCGATGCGCACCGCGCGGTTGCGCCATTCAATGGTGGCGAAGTCGGTGCTCATTGCATTGCTCCTTCCCCCGCTGGGGGAAGGTGGGGATGGGGGCTCGCGGCGCTGGCAGAGGCCATGCCTTTGCACAGGCCGCTTGCCCCCACCCCAGCCCTCCCCCAGGAGGGGAGGGAGAAAGACAGGGAGGCGCTCATGCCTGCCGCTCCCGCTCACGCAACCTGAACCTCTGAATCTTCCCCGTCGCCGTCTTCGGCAGCTCCTGCACAAATTCAAGAAACCGCGGGTACTTGTACGGCGCGAGCCGCTCCTTCACGAAGGCCTTCAGTTCCTCGTCCGCGACCGACTGGCCTTCCTTCAGCACGACAAAAGCCTTGGTCTTGGTCAGCCCGTCCGCATCTTCCTTGCCGATCACCGCGGCCTCGAGCACGGCCGGGTGCTGCATCAGCGTGGCTTCCACTTCGAACGGCGACACATAGATGCCGCTGACCTTCAGCATGTCGTCGCTGCGGCCGGCATAGGTGTAGTAGCCGTCGGCATCGCGCGTGTACTTGTCGCCGCTCTTGGTCCAGCCGCCCTGGAAGGTTTCGCGCGACTTCTCGCGGTTGCACCAGTACATGAGCGCCGCGCTCGGCCCGCGGATGTAGAGGTCGCCCACTTCGCCGTCGGGCACCGGGCGGCCGTCTTCGCCGCGCAGCTCCACCTCGTAGCCTTCCACCGGCCGGCCCGTGGTGCCGTAGCGCACGTCGCCGGGGCGGTTGGAGATGAAGATGTGCAGCATCTCGGTGGAGCCGATGCCGTCGATGATCTCGCAGCCGAAATGCGCCTTGAAGCGCTGTGCGATCTCGCCGGGCAATGCCTCGCCGGCGGAAGAACACATGCGCAGGGCCACGGCTTCGCGGGCCGGCAGCTTGGGCGATGCGAGCATGCCGGCAAAACCCGTGGGTGCGCCGAAGAACACCGTGGGCTTGTGCTCTACCCAGCGGCGGAAGGTGGCATCGGGCGTGGGGCGCTCGGCCATCAGCACGACGGTCGCACCGACCGACAACGGAAAGGTCAGCGCATTGCCCAGGCCATACGCAAAGTACATCTTCGCGGCCGAGAAGCACACGTCGTTCTCGGTGAGACCGAGCACCGGCTTGCCGTAGAGCTCAGCCGTCCACCACAGGTTGGCATGCGTGTGGACCGTGCCCTTGGGCTTGCCGGTGGAGCCGGAGGAATAGAGCCAGAAGCCGGGGTCGTCGGAAGCCGTAGCCGCGGCGGATGCCATCGGCTCGGCGGCGGCGATCAGGTTGTCGAACTCCAGCGCGCCTCCAGGCATCGCGCCCATGGGTTGCGAGACGATCAGCGTGTGCACTTCATGCGTGCCGCGGCCCATCGCCTCCTGCAGGCCCGCCAGCAGCGCACCCGACACCAGCGCGGCCTGCGCGCGGCTGTGGTCGAGCATGTAGGCGTAGTCGTCGGGCGTGAGCAGGGTGTTGACCGCAACGGGCACCACGCCGGCATAGAGGCAACCCAGAAAACTCACGGGCCAGTCGCTGCTGTCGAGCATGAGCAACAGCACGCGTTCCTCGCGCCGCACGCCGGCAGCCTTCAGCGCGGCGGCCAGGCGGCGCGCGCGATCTTCGAGCTGGCCGTAGCTCAACGTGCCGCGGTCGTCGATGTAGGCGATGCGTTGGGCGCGGCCGCGGTTGAGGGCGAACAGGTGTTCGGCAAAGTTGAATCGTGCGGGCGGGCTTGTCATGCGTGTCTCCTGGGGCCGTGTTCTTTTCTTCTCGGGTCTTCTTGCTACAGAGCTAAAGGCCGAGTTGCGCGAGCACGCCGGGGCTCGCTTGCACCGCGCTGCGGCGGTGATAGAAGTCCAGCGCGCGCAGTCCGCCGAGCTCGGCGCCGCCACCCGCGCGGCCGGGGCCGCCGTGCAGCGACATCGGCATCACGTTGCCATGGCCGGTGTGGGCCTGCGCCACCTCGGGCGTGATCACGTGCACGCGTCCGTGGCTGGGCGCGACGGCAACCGCGGCCTGCGCCAGCGCGGCGTCGTCGCTGCCGTAGAGCGACGTCACCAGCGAGCCCTGGCCGCGGTGCGCCAGCGCGATGCCGTGCGCAAGGTCGCGGTAGGGCAGCAGCGTGGCAACGGGTCCGAACACTTCCACGTCGTGCACGCGCTGCGCCGCGTCGGCATCGCGCGCGCCCAGCAGCACCGGGCCGATGCAGGCGGCCACCGAGGGCTCGGCGTCGATCAGCGGCGTGTTGCGGCCGTCATGCAGCACGGTGGTCTGCGCGGACAGCGCTACCAGGCCCTCGCTCACCGCATTCAGCTGCGCGCGGCTCACGAGCGAGCCCATGCGCACACTCTCGTTGCGCGGGTTGCCCACCGTCACGTTCTTGAGCTTGGCGCCGATGGCTTCTACCGCGGCGTCGTACACCTCGGCCGGCACCAGAATGCGGCGGATGGCGGTGCACTTCTGGCCCGACTTCACCGTCATCTCGCGCACCACTTCGCGCACGAGCAGGTTGAAGGCCTCGCTGCCGGGCGCCTCGCCGGGCAGCAGCAGGGCGCTGTTGAGGCTGTCGGCCTCGATGTTCACGCGCACCGATCGCTCGGTGACGGCCGCGTGCGAGCGGATGACCGCCGCGGTTTCGGCCGAGCCGGTGATCGAAGCCACGTCGAAGGGCTGCAGCGCATCCATCAGGCCGGCCGAGCTGCCGCAGATGACGGAGAGCGCGCCCGCGGGCAGCACGCCCGCATCGACCACGTCTTTCACCATGCGCTGTGTGAGCCAGGCGGTGGCCGTGGCAGGTTTCACGATCACGGGCACGCCCGAGAGCAGCGCCGGCGCCGCCTTTTCCCACAGGCCCCACGAGGGAAAGTTGAACGCGTTGATGAACAGCGCCACGCCATGCGTCGGCACCTGCAGGTGCTGCGACATGAACACCGGCTCCTTGCCGAGCTTCGCCGCATCGCCGTCGCGCAGCGCACGCACGTCGCCGAGCGCATCGCCCCATTTGGCGTACTGGCCCAGCGTGAAGATCGCGCCATCGATGTCGACGGCCGAGTCGTTCTTCACCGTGCCGGAGTTCGCGGTCGCAATCTCGCAATAGGTATCGCGGTTGGCCTGCAGCACCTTCACGATGGCAGCAAGCAGCCCCGCGCGCTGGCGGTAGGTGAGGGCGCGCAGTGCGCCGCCGCCCTGTTCGCGTGCAAAGGCAAAGGCCGCGGGCAGGTCGAGCCCGGTGGCGTCGACGCGCACGAGCTCGGTGCCCAGCACCGGATCGAAAAGAGGCGTGCCGGCGCCCGAACCGCTTTGCCAGCGGCCTGCGACATAGTTGGAAAGGAGCTCGGTCATTGGGTGAACTTGATCTGCCCTTCGGGCAAGAGATAGAGAACGAGCGCGCGGCCTTGCGCCACGGTCGGGCGGTGCGCGGTGCCGGGGCCGTAGACGCACCAGCCCGCGGGCCGGCCGTCGAAGGTGGCGCCGGCACTGCTTTCGAGCGGCATGATCAGGTCGATCTCGCCATTGGGATGCGTGTGGTGCGGCCCCGCGATGTCCTGCATGTCGACCACGTCGACGGAGAAGCGGTGCAGTGCGTCTTCGGCCTTGAACACGCGGCCGTAGCGGATGCCGCCGCCCTCGCGCTCGCACAGCCAGCCTTCGGCCACGCCGCCGATGCAGGCCTGGCGCAGCTGC
The DNA here is from genome assembly GCF_003984625.1 of Variovorax sp. DXTD-1. Lineage (GTDB taxonomy): Bacteria > Pseudomonadota > Gammaproteobacteria > Burkholderiales > Burkholderiaceae_C > Variovorax. The sequence continues at coordinate 88,867 of NZ_RWKH01000005.1, forward strand.
TCGAAAGTGGCGGTGCCCACGCCGTGCGTGGCGTTCAGCCACTGGTCGAGCTGTTCGTCGAGCGGCCGGCCGGCAATTTCGGCGGTCAGGCCGGCAATCAACTGGTGAAATGCTTCCTTGCTGGACATTGGCGGGCTTCCTTTTGGAGGCTGGCTGGCAGGGTGGCGCCACAGCGAACTTATGAACTACATTGCAGGATCGTTGCGCGTGCAGTATCTTGCTTGTGGTCGAACGATAAGCACCGAGTCAAAAGGTGTCAAGCAATATAGTGCATATATGGTGTTTACCCTGAGCGCGCACAATCCCGGCCAAGAACGAGGACTTGCATGAACGAGCATGGAGACGCGGTGCTGTCCACCGCGCACGACGGCAATCACGCCGGCAACGCCGCCGCCGCACCGGCCGGGGAGGCCAGGAACCCATTGCTGGCGGCATTGGGGGACCGCGTGCGCAACCTGCGAGCGCAGCGCGGCCTCACGCGCAAGGCGGTGGCCATTTCGGCCGGCGTGTCGGAGCGGCACCTGGCGAACCTCGAATACGGCATCGGCAATGCGTCGATCCTGGTGCTGCAGCAGGTGGCGGGCGCGCTGCATTGCTCGCTGGCCGAGCTCGTCGGCGACGTGACCACCAGCTCGCCCGAGTGGCTGCTGATTCGAGAACTGCTCGAGAACCGCAGCGAAACCGACCTGCGTCGGGTGCGCCTGGCGCTGGGCGAACTGCTGGGCACGGCCTCTGTCGATCCGGCGCGGCACCGCCGCATCGCGCTGGTGGGCCTGCGCGGTGCAGGCAAGTCCACGCTCGGGCAAATGCTGGCCGACGACCTGGAGCTGCCCTTCGTGGAACTGAGCCGCGAGATCGAGAAGCTTGCGGGCTGCAGTGTGCGCGAAATTCACGACCTGTACGGCACCAGCGCCTACCGCCGCTACGAACGCCGCGCGTTGGAAGAAACGATCCAGATCTACAGCGAAGTGGTCATTGCCACGCCGGGCGGCATCGTGTCCGACCCCGCCACCTTCAACGAGCTGCTCGCGCACTGCACCACCGTGTGGCTGCAGGCCGCGCCCGAAGAGCACATGGGCCGCGTGGCCGCGCAGGGCGACACCCGCCCCATGGCCGCCAGCAAGGAGGCGATGGAAGACCTGCGGCGCATCCTGAACGGGCGCGCCGCCTTCTATTCGAAGGCCGATCTCTCGGTGGACACCAGCGGCAAGACGCTGGCGCAGAGCTTCCAGGCGCTGCGGGCCGCCGCGCGCCAGTCGATCGGCATCGGCGCCTGAACTGAAGTTTTGAAAAAAAGCGATTCAGGCATTGACTTGCCTATTCGCATGCAGCATGATGCATGTCATCGGAACCAGAAGATGCATTATTCTTCCGGTTTGCATCTGGCCCCCACAGGAGACTTCCGTATGACCGAATCCACGACCCTTCAGGCGCCTCCGCGCGTCGACTACCGCATCGAACCCGCGCAGTACAAGCACTGGAAGCTCAGCTTCGACGGCGCGGTGGCGCGCCTGGTGCTTGACATCGCGGAAGACGGCGGTATTCGCCCCGGCTACAAGCTCAAGCTCAACAGCTACGACCTGGGCGTGGACATCGAGCTGAACGACGCGCTCAACCGCGTGCGCTTCGAGCACCCTGAAGTGCGCAGCGTGATCGTCACCAGCGGCAAGGACCGCATCTTCTGTTCGGGCGCCAACATCTTCATGCTGGGCGTCTCGAGCCACGCCTGGAAGGTGAACTTCTGCAAGTTCACCAACGAGACGCGCAACGGCATCGAAGACTCGTCGAAGCATTCGGGCCTGAAGTTCATCGCGGCCGTGAACGGCGCCTGCGCCGGCGGCGGCTACGAGCTGGCGCTGGCCTGCGACGACATCCTGCTGGTGGACGACCGCTCCTCGGCCGTGTCGCTGCCTGAAGTGCCGCTGCTCGGCGTGCTGCCCGGCACCGGCGGCTTGACCCGCGTGACCGACAAGCGCCATGTACGCCATGACCTCGCCGACATCTTCTGCACCAGCGTCGAAGGCGTGCGCGGCCAGCGCGCGGTCGAGTGGCGGCTGGTCGACGCGGTCGCCAAGCCGGCGCAGTTTGCGGCTGCCGTGCAAGACCGCGCCGCGCAGCTCGCCGCCGGCAGCGATCGCCCCGCGGGCGGCAAGGGCGTGGCGCTGACCCGCCTGGAGCGCGAGGAAACCGCCGACAGCCTGCGCTATTCGAACGTCGAGATCCAGATCGACCGCAGCAAGCGCACGGCCACCATCACCGTCAAGGCGCCCACCGGCACGCAGCCGGCCGGCGTTGCCGACATCGAGGCCGCAGGCGCCGCATGGTGGCCGCTGGCCGTGTGCCGCGAGTTGGACGACGCCATTCTTCACCTGCGCACCAACGAGCTCGACATCGGCACCTGGCTGCTCAAGACCGAAGGCGACGCAGAGGCCGTGCTCGCGTCGGACGCCGTGATGCTCGCCCACAAGGACCATTGGCTGGTGCGCGAAACCATCGGCGCGCTGCGCCGCACGCTGGCGCGCCTGGACGTGTCGTCGCGCAGCCTGTTCGCGCTGGTCGAGGCCGGCTCGTGCTTTGCCGGCACGCTGGCCGAGCTGGCCTTTGCGGCCGACCGCAGCTACATGCTCGCGCTGCCCGACGAGGCCGAGCGCGCGCCGAAGCTCGTGCTCAACGAATTCAACTTCGGCTTCTATCCGATGGTGAACGACCAGAGCCGCCTGCAACGCCGCTTCTATGAAGAAGCCGCGCCGCTCGACGCAGCACGCGCCGCCGCCGGCAAGCCGCTCGACGCGGACGAAGCGCTGAAGCTCGGCCTGGTGACCGCCGCGCCCGACGACATCGACTGGGACGACGAGATCCGCATTGCCGTCGAAGAGCGCGCCGCCATGTCGCCCGACGCGCTCACCGGCCTGGAAGCCAACCTGCGCTTTGCCAGCAAGGAGAACATGGCCACCCGCATCTTCGGCCGGCTCACCGCCTGGCAGAACTGGATCTTCAACCGCCCCAACGCCGTCGGCGAAAAAGGTGCGCTCAAGGTCTACGGCACCGGCGAGAAAGCCGGCTTCGACCTCAATCGTGTATGACCCCCAGTCTTCGCGCACTTCGTGTCGCTTCGCCAACCCCCTTCCAGGGGGCAACGCCAGCGGCCCGGCAAAGCCGGTTCCGCGGCGTTCCCCGCACAGACATCTCTCCAGCAACCCATCGATAAAGGTTTCGCCATGAGCACGATCAACTACAGCGAGAAGATCCCCAACAACGTCAACCTCGGCGAGGACCGCACGCTGCAGCGTGCGCTCGAAGGCTGGCAGCCCAACTTCATCAACTGGTGGGACGACGTGGGCCCCGAGGGGTCGACCAACCACGAGGTGTACCTGCGCACGGCCGTGAGCGTCGATCCGCAGGGCTGGGCGCAGTTCGGCCATGTGAAGATGCGTGACTACCGCTGGGGCATTTTTTTGAACCCGGGCGACGCCAACCGCGAGATCCACTTCGGCGACCACAAGGGCGAGAAGGCCTGGCAGGACGTGCCGGGCGAACACCGGGCCAACCTGCGCCGCATCATCGTGACGCAGGGCGACACCGAGCCCGCATCGGTCGAGCAGCAGCGCCACCTGGGCCTCACCGCGCCGAGCATGTACGACCTGCGCAACCTGTTCCAGATCAACGTGGAAGAAGGCCGCCACCTGTGGGCGATGGTCTACCTGCTGCACAAGCACTTCGGCCGCGACGGCCGCGAAGAAGCCGAGGCACTGTTGCAGCGCACCTCGGGCGACGAGAACAACCCGCGCATCCTGGGTGCCTTCAACGAGCGCACGCCAGACTGGCTCGCGTTCTTCATGTTCACCTACTTCACCGACCGCGACGGCAAGTTCCAGCTCTCGGCGCTGGCTGAAAGCGCGTTCGATCCGCTGGCGCGCACCACCAAGTTCATGCTGACCGAAGAAGCGCACCACATGTTCGTGGGCGAGAGCGGCGTCTCGCGCGTTCTGGCGCGCACCGCGCAGGTCATGAACGAGCTGAAGACCGACGACGCGCAGAAGGTGCGCGCCGCGGGCGCCATCGACCTGGGCACCATCCAGCGCTACCTGAACTTCCACTACAGCGTGACGATCGACCTGTTCGGTGCCGACCAGTCGAGCAACGCCGCCATCTTCTACAGCTCGGGCCTGAAGGGCCGCTACGAAGAAGGCAAGCGAGGCGACGACCACGTCCTCAAGGGCCAGACCTACAAGGTGCTCGAGGTCAAGGACGGCCAGCTCGTCGAGAAGGACGTGCCGATGCTCAACGCGCTCAACGAAGTGCTGCGCGACGACTTCATCAAGGACTCGGTGGCCGGCGTCGGCCGCTGGAACAAGGTGCTCGAGAAGGCCGGCATTCCCACCCGCCTGGTGGTGCCGCACAAGGCCTTCAACCGCCAGATCGGCGCGCTCGCCGGCATCAAGATGTCGCCCGAAGGCCGCGTGGTGAACGAGGTCGAATGGGCCGCGAAGAAGAACGAATGGCTGCCCAGCACCGAAGACTTTGCTTTCGTGGCATCGTTGATGGGCCGCGTGGTCGAGCCGGGCAAATTTGCCGGCTGGATCTCGCCGCCGGTGATGGGTATCAACCGCCAGCCGGTGGATTTCGAATACGTGCGTTTCGGCTGATTGGGTATTACTCCCTCTCCCCGCGGGGAGAGGGCAGGGGTGAGGGTAGGCGGCGTCCCCACGACAAGCTGCTGCCCCCTCACCCTGACCCTCTCCCCAAGGGGCGAGGGAAAGGAGAAACAACATGGATACGGCCGTTGAAGCCGGGGTCATCAAGCAGCACCTGATCGACCCCGAGATATGCATCCGCTGCAATACCTGCGAGGCCACCTGCCCCGTCAACGCGATCACGCACGACGACAACAACTATGTCGTTCGCGCCGACATCTGCAATGGCTGCATGGCCTGCATCTCGCCGTGCCCCACGGGTTCGATCGACAACTGGCGCACCATGCCCGTGGTGCGCGCGTACTCCATCGAGGAGCAGTTCACCTGGGAATCGCTGCCTGCGGAACTCTCGCCAGAAGAACTCGAAGCCGCGGGCGTTGCGGCCGGCAGCGGCGATGAAACCGAGGCGGCCGCTGCGCCCGCGCCGGCGCAAGCGCAAGCCACCGCCGAAGCCGTTGAGCCCGTCTTCAATTCCGCCCAGTACGGCGCCACCGTGCCGCCCTGGTCGGCCGCGCACGCCTACACCAATCTCTTTCCGCCGAAGTCTCCGACAACGGCCACCGTGGTCGGCAACTTCAACTGCACCGAAGCGGGCTTCGACAGCGAGACGCATCACATCGTGCTCGACTTCGGCGTGGTGCCGTTCCCGGTACTCGAGGGCCAGTCGATCGGCATCGTTCCGCCCGGTGTCGATGCCATCGGCAAACGCCACCATGCGCGCCAGTACTCCGTGGCCAGCCCGCGCAACGGCGAGCGGCCTGGCTACAACAACGTGTCGCTCACCGTGAAGCGCGTGACCGAAGACCACCAGGGCGAACCGGTGCGCGGCGTGTGCTCCAACTATGTGTGCGACCTGAAGGTGGGCGACACAGTGCAGGTGGTCGGACCCTTCGGCGCTTCGTTCCTCATGCCGAACCATCCCAAGTCGCACATCGTGATGATCTGCACCGGCACCGGCAGCGCGCCCATGCGCGCCATGACCGAATGGCGCCGCCGCCTGCGCAAGAGCGGCAAGTTCGAAGGCGGCAAGCTCATGCTGTTCTTCGGCGCGCGCACCCAGCAGGAGCTGCCGTACTTCGGTCCGCTGCAGTCGCTGCCCAAGGACTTCATCGACATCAACCTTGCGTTCTCGCGCACGCCGGGCCAGCCCAAGCGCTATGTGCAAGACCTGATGCGCGAGCGCGCCGCCGACCTGGCCGCGCTGCTGAAAGACGGCGCAAGCCATTTCTACGTGTGTGGGCTCAAGAGCATGGAGGAGGGCGTAGTGCTCGCATTGCGCGACGTGGCGAAGGAAGCGGGCCTGGACTGGGACACCGTGGGTGCCGCACTGAAGCGCGAAGGCCGGCTGCACCTGGAGACGTATTAAGCTGCGGCGGATGAAGTTCGCCGACTTCCATGCGGGGCAGGTCATCGAGGCCGGGCCTTACGTTGTTTCCGAGGTGGAGTTGGTCGGGTTTGCGCAAGCGTACGACCCGCAGTGGTTCCACACCGATGCAAAGGCCGCGGCCGGCAGCGCCTTTGGCGGGCTCATCGCGAGCGGATGGCACACCTGCTCCATCGCGATGCGCCTCGTGGTCGATGCCGCGCTCGCGGGCTCCGAGTCGTTCGCGTCGCCGGGGCTCGAGCATGTGCGCTGGCCCCATCCCGTGCGGCCCGGCGATGCCTTGCGGCTCGTGGCCGACGTGATCGAGGTGCGGCGCTCGGAGAAGCGGCCCACGCTGGGCATCATGCGCTGGCGCTGGCGGCTCTTCAACCAGCGCGAGCTGATGGTGCTCGACGTCGAAGTCACGAGCCTATTCAGGCTTGAAGCGACCGGCTGACGCTCCATGAAGAAAAGCCCGCAACGCCTGGGCGCTGCGGGCTTTCTGGCCGCTAGCGGCCTTCGAGTGCGAAGCGGGTTACTTCGTCACGTCGACCGCGCCCGAGCCCTTGGCCTTGCCGCTCGCCTTCGCGCCCACGCCGGCGCCCGAAGGCTTCACGGCCCCGCCGGCCGAACCCACCGCACCTGTCGCGCTGTTCAGCGTGCCGCCGACCGTGTTGGTCACCCCGCCGGCTGCATTGGTTGGGCCGCCCACCGCGCCGGTGGCACCACTCACGGCCCCGGTGGCACCACTCACGGCCCCGGTGGCACCGCCTACCGTGTTCGTTGCGTTACCTACGGCACCCGTTGCCCCGCCGACCACGCCTCCGAGCGTATTGCCCAGGCCGCCCGCTGCGCCGCTGGTGCCACCGCCGGCATTGCCGCTGGCAGAGGTGCCCGCCGTTGCGGCCGTTCCCGCACCTGCACCTGCACTGCCCTGGGCCGGTGCGGTCTTCACCGCGCCCGACGTGTTGACATCGGCATTCACGCCTACACCGACTCCAACGCCTTGTGCCTGTGCAAAACCGCTCAGTGCGAGCAGGCTTGCGAGCAAGGCGCCGACGACGATGGACTTGTATTGTTGTTGCTGCTTCATAGGTAACTTTTCCTTTCGATTGAATGGTCGGATGACCAGAACCGGCTTTGGGCCAGTTCGGTCGCTACCGTGACCACACCCGCATATGTCGCCGTGTGCGAAGCAGTCGCTCACTTGCGTGGGATGCCTCCGTCAGCGGAAAAGGGGGCTCGCGCGTTAACCCGCCGCGTTCCGCCGCAGATTCACAACCGTTCGATCCGTAGGGGCAAATCGCATTCCTCTCGGCATGCTTCATTTCATGCAACTAATAATGTTGCATGAAACGAGACAGCAAGCTTTCCGCAGTTCTCCACGTGCTGCTGCACATGGCCGAGACCGACGGGCCCGTCACCTCCGAATCGCTGGCGGTGGCCATGAACACCAACCCGGTCGTGGTGCGGCGGGTCATGTCGGGCCTGCGCCAGGCCGGCTTCGTGAGCTCGGCCAAGGGCCATGGCGGCGGGTGGGTGCTGTCGTGCTCGCTGGCGGCGGTCACGTTGGGCGACATTCACAACGCGGTCGGCTCGCCCGCGCTGCTGGCCATGGGCAACCGCACCGAAAGCCCCGGCTGCGTGGTCGAGCAGGCCGTGAACGCCGCGCTCGATGGCGCCTGCCAGGAAGCCGAGGCCTTGCTGCTCAAGCGATTCAACAGCATCACGCTGGCCGATCTGTCGAAAGACTTTCATCGCCGCATGACGGGCGGCGGCTTCACTCACAAGGACATTGAACATGCGCTATGACGCTCTAGTCGTGGGCGGCAGCTTTGCCGGCCTTTCCGCTGCGATGCAGCTTGCCCGCGCGCGCAAGAAGGTGTGCGTGGTCGATGCCGGTGCGCCGCGCAACCGTTTCGCCGCCGCCTCGCACGGCTTTTTCGGCCAGGACGGCACACCGCCGCTGAAGATGATTGCCGACGCGCGCGCCAAGGTGCTGGCGTATCCGAACGTCACCTTCATCGAAGGGAGCGTGGCGAGTGCACATGCCGATGGTTCAGGCGGATTCAGCGCGTCCCTGGAAGGCGGCCGGCAGCTATCGGCCGGCAAGATCGTTCTGGCGTTCGGCGTGCAGGACCGCTTTCCGGACATTGCCGGCGTGCGCGAGCGCTGGGGCACCAGCGTGCTGCACTGTCCCTATTGCCACGGCTATGAGTTCAGCGACAGGCAACTGGGCATCCTGCTCGAGAGCCCGCACGCGCCCGAGCATGCAATGCTCATTGCCGAATGGGGGTCGGCCACGCTGTTCCTGAACGGCAACAACACGGTCGACGACGAGGTGCGCGCCAAGCTGCAGGCGCGCGGCGTGACCATTGAAACGGATCGCGTCGTGGCGCTCGAAGGGCCGGGGCAAGAGCTTTCGGCCGTGCGCCTCGAGGGCGGCCGCCTCGTGCCGCTCGACGCGCTGTTCCTGGCGCCCCGCACGCGACCGGGCAGCGCGTTGGCCGAACAACTGGGCTGCGCGTTCGACGACGGCCCATTCGGCCCGGTGATCCGCACCGACGCGATGAAGATGACCACGGTGCCCGGCGTCTTTGCCGCGGGCGACGCCGCCATGCTCATGCACAACGCCACGCTGGCCTCCGCCGACGGCGTGATGGCGGGGGTGTCTCTGCACCGGTCGCTGGTGTTCGAAACCTGACCCCGCCGAAACGGCCCCAAAATCCCTCTATAATTCGACTCCTGAAATGCGGGAATAGCTCAGTTGGTAGAGCGCAACCTTGCCAAGGTTGAGGTCGAGAGTTCGAGACTCTTTTCCCGCTCCACATTTCGTGCAAAAGGCCACCTCATCGGTGGCCTTTTCTTTTGGGCGCTGCAAAGTCTTCAGCCCCGTGCCGGCAGCACCGTCCCCCGGCTTTCGCCGAATCCGATGCGCGCATGCCCCGGCCTCTCGCACCAGCCGCGCAGCAGCACCGCATCGCCGTCTTCCAGAAAGCCGCGCTGCTCGCCGTTGGCCAGAGTGACCGGGCTTTGTGCGGCGCGCGTCAGTTCGATGATGGCGCCGGCCTCTCCGGGCCCCGGCCCCGAGATGGTTCCGCTGCCGAACAGGTCGCCCGGGTTCAGGGCGCAGCCGCCGACGGTGTGGTGCGCCACCATTTGCGCTACGCTCCAGTACTGGTGCTTGAAGCTCGTGCGCGACAGGCGGGAGGGGCCGCTCCTGTCGCTCCGCGCCTTCTCGCTTTCGAGCCACACCTCGAGCCGGATGTCGATGGCGCCGCTTTCGCGGTTCGCTTCGCTTTCCAGATAGTCGAGCGGCTGGGGCTCGTTCGCGGGCCGCGTCCAGGCCTGGCGATACGGCGCCAGCGCCTCCATCGTCACGATCCACGGCGAGATGGTGGTCGCAAAGTTCTTCGCCAGAAAAGGCCCGAGCGGCGCCATTTCCCAGAACTGGATGTCGCGTGCTGACCAGTCGTTGAGCAGGCAGATGCCGAAGATGTGTTCTTCCGCATGCGCGAGCGGAATGGGCTCGCCCGCCGCATTGCCTTCGCCGATCCACACGCCGAGCTCGAGCTCGTAGTCGAGCCGCGCGCAGGCGTGGTACGTCGGCGCCTTGGCGCCCGGCGCCATCGTCTGTCCCATGGGGCGGTGAAAGCGCTGGCCGCTCACGCCGATGGTCGACACGCGCCCGTGGTACGCCGTGGGAATCCAGCGGAAGTTGGGCGTCACGTCCCCGTCGGGGTTCATCAGCCGGCTGATATTGAGCGCGTGGTCGATGGAAGTGTAGAAGTCGGTGTAGTCGCCGATGCGCGCGGGAACCGTGTATTCGACCTCGGCTTGCGGCACCAGGCATTCGCGCACGGCGTTTCTCGTCACGACCGGTGCGTCGCCCCGCAGCAATGCGAACACCGCGTGGCGCAGCGCCCGCCGTGCCGCGCCGCCGAGCGCGAAGAAGTCGTTGAGCGCCGGCAGCGCGGCGGCTCGGGCCGCATCGAGCGCGAGTCCGTCGAGCAGCTGGCGCGCCGAAAGCGCCGCCATGTCGAGCACCTGGTCGCCAATGGCGATGCCGCCGCGAAACGGCTCCGGGCTGCCCGCACGGCGGAACACCGCATAGGGCAGGTTCTGGATCGGAAAGTCTGTTTCGGCGGCATTGGCCGTGTCGAGCCAGCTCCTGGCGCCGGCGTCATGTGTGTGGTTGAGCGCAATCATTTTGTCTTGACGCCCCAGGCTCAAACCGATGCCATCAGCGCATCGTCGAAGATCGCGACCGCGCGTGTCCAGCCCGCGGATGCGCCGCGGATCTTGTGCGGAAAGCAGCTGATGAAAAATCCGGTGGGCGGCAGCACCTCCAGGTTGTGCAGCTTCTCGATGTGGCAGTAGCCGATGTCGCGGCCGGCCTTGTGGCCTTCCCAGATCAGCGAGGCGTCCTTCGTTTCGCCGTACTTCCTGGCGGTGTGCACAAAGGGCGCGTCCCAGCTCCATGCATCGGTGCCGGTCAGGCGCACGCCGCGCTCCAGCAGGTACATGGTGGCTTCGTAGCCCATGCCTGCGCCTGCCGAGACATAGTCGGGATTGCCGTAGCGCGAACCCGCGCGCGTGTTCACCACCACGATCTCCAGCGGGCTCAGCGTGTGGCCGATGCGCTTGAGCTCGGCTTCCACGTCGTCGGCCGTGACCACGTAGCCATCTGCAAAGTGGCGAAAGTCGAGCTTCACGCCCGGCTGAAAGCACCATTCGAGCGGCACGTCGTGAATGGCGATGGCCGGCTTCTTCTCTCCCAGCGCCTTGTCCATCGTGGAGTGGAAGTGATAGGGCGCATCGAGGTGCGTGCCGTTGTGCGTGGAAAGCTGCACCAGCTCCACGGCCCAGCCTTCGCCGTCGGGCAGGTCTTCCTTCTTGAGACCCGGAAAGAAGGGCTCGATCTGCTCGTACGTTTGCTCGTGCGTGAAGTACTGGATCTTCGGCGCGAAGGCGGGCGGATCGGAGAGCACATCGTTCTCGAGAAAGATCGAAAGGTCGACAAACTTGCGTGGCATGGCGGGGCTCCTTGCAGGGTATTGATGTTGGCGTGAAGGGTTCGTCAGGGCTGCTGCCAGCGCAGCAGCCGCTTCTCGGCAAAGGCCAGCAGCGCGTTGCTCACGAAGCCGATGAGCCCGAGCAGCACGATGCCGGCGAAAAGATCGCTGGCGCGAAACGCGCGCGCCGCGAGAAGAATGGCCTGGCCCAGGCCGCTTTGCGAAGCGATCATTTCGCCCACCACCGCAACGATGAGCGCAATGGTCAGCGCGAGCCGCATGCCGGCCAGGATGTCGGGCATGGCATTGGGCAGGCCCATCTTCCAGACGAAGGCCGCGCGCGACATCTGCAGGCAGCGCGCCACTTCCGAAAGCCGCGGCTCCACGGCCGCAAAGCCGTGCACGGTGGCCAGCAGCACCGGCCACATCGCGCCGAAGGCCACCACGAACAGCACCATGCCGGGGTTCAGCCCGAAGATCGAAATGGCCAACGGCAGCAGCGCCGACGCGGGCAGGGGGCGAATGAATTCAAGCGTTGGCTGCACCCACGCGCGCACCGCGGGCGAAACGCCAATGGCTGCGCCCAGCAGCACGCCGAACAGAGAGGCCAGCAGCCAGCCTTGCACCATTCGGCCGACCGTCGCCTTCGTGAAGGCGAGCAACTCTCCGTTGCCTCCGTTGCCGTTCGCGTCCGAGAGGTTGAGCCCTTCGAGTAGGCTCGCGAAGGTGGCTTGCGGTGTCGGCAGGAACACGCGGCTCACCCAGCCCGCGTTGCTTGCAACCCACCACAGTGCGATGAGCGCGCACAGCACGGCCAACGAGCCGAGCCATTCCGTGCCGATGCGGCGGCGGTTTTGTTCGCTCATGGCAGCACCCCCATGCGCCGTGCCACCACGCGCTGCAGCAGCACCATGGCCGCATTGATCGCAAAGCCCACCACGCCGATCCAGCCCAGCCAGGCGAGCATCAGCGCAGGGTCGAAGCTCTGCTGCGCGATCATCATCGCGTAGCCCATGCCGTGCGGATTGGCCGCGATCTCCACCGTCACCGCCACCACCAGCGCCACCGCCACGCCGAGGCGGAGTGCGACGAACAGGCGCGGCACGATGGCCGGCAGCACGATCTTGAAGGCGCGCTCGCGCGGCGAGAGACCCAGCACGCGGCTCACTTCGAGCAGCCGGGGCTCGATCTGCTGCACCGCTGACTGCACCAGCACCAGGAGCGGCCAGAAGGTGGCGAACGCGACGATGGCCAGTTCCATGCGCACGCCGAAGCCGAAGGTCAGCATGGCGAGCGGAATCAGTGCGACCGAGGGCACCGGCCGCAGCACTTCGATGGAAAGCGAACCCAGCTGCGCCGCGCGGCGCGAGAGCCCGATCACCAGACCGAGTGCAATGCCGAGCACCGCGCCCACCAACAGGCCGAGCGCGGCCGTGCCCAGCGTGAAGCCCGTGGCCTGCCACAGCGAGCCGTCGAGCGCCGCACCCATGAAGGCCTTGGCCGCGGCGCTCGGTGGCGCAAGCGCGTCGCTGCCCAATGCGGCCGCGCGGCGTGCGTACCACTCGAACGCACCGACCAGTAGGGCCGGAAAGACCCATGGCCGCAGCCACCGAAAGATGCCGCGTTCAGTCATGGCCCTGCTCGATGAAGGCGAACAACTCGCGGCGCAGCCGCAGATACTCCGGATGCTCCTTGGTCGTGAGCTGGTCGCGCGGACGCGGAATCTTCACGTCGATCATCCGCGCGAGGCTCGGCCGCCCCGGCCCGGGGTTGGCCTGCAGCGCGATCACGCGGTCGCCCAGATAAATGGCTTCTTCCAGGTCGTGCGTGACGAACAGCACCGTCAGCCCGTCGTCGCGCACCAGCCGCGCGAGCTCGTCCTGCAGGCTCTGGCGCGTGAGCGCATCGAGCGCGCCGAAGGGCTCGTCCATCATCATGAGTTCGGGCTTTTGCGCCAAGCAGCGGGCAATCTGCGCGCGCTGCTGCATGCCGCCCGAAAGCTGCACCGGAAACTTCTGCGCGTGCTTTGCAAGGCCCACCTTGCCGAGCACGTCGGCAATGCGCGGCGCACGCTCGGCCGCGGGCACACCGGCGGCCTCGAGCGCCAGGCTCACGTTGCCTTCCACCGTGCGCCAGGGCAGCAGGGCACGGCCATAGTCCTGGAACACGAAGGCCACTTCGCGCGAAGGCTCCGTCATCTTCACGCCGTTGCGCCGCACTTCTCCGGCACTGGCGGTGACAAGGCCGCTGGCCGCGCGCAGCAGCGTGGTCTTGCCGCAGCCGCTCGGGCCGACGATGCAGACGAACTCGCCGCGCGCCACGTCGAACGAAGTGGGCGACAGGATCTCGCGCCCGCCGAGCCGGATCGCGACGCCGTCGAAGCGAAGAAAGTCGGCGGCAGCGTTCACTTGGCAATCAGCTTCGCAACGTCGATGGAGGTCTTCAGCATGTCCTGGTCCTTCATCAGGCCGACCCAGTAGCCCAGCTGCTTCTCGTTCACCGTGGCGCCCGGTGGCGAAATCTGGATCTTTGCGAGCACCTCGGGCGGCAGCTTGATGTACTTGCCAATGGCCACGCGCACCTTGGCGTCGTTCTTCGGCTGCTGCATGAAGGCCGCGGCCTCGACCAGCGATTCGCGGAACGCGCGCGCGGCGACCGGGTTCTTTGCCACCCACTCGCGCTTGGCCGCATGCACGATGGTCTGGTTGTTCTCCGGCAGGAAGGTGGAGTAGTACGAAGCCACGTAGCCCGCGCCGCTCTCGGTGATGCGGCTCATGAACGGGTCGGCCGACACCACCGCATCGACCGAGCCGCCGCGCAGCAGGTCGGCATGCTGCGGAAACGATGCCTCGACGAAGTTGACCTTGCGGTAGTCCACGCCGCTGTCCTTGAGCCAGGCGCGAAAGGTCACGTGCAGGAACGCGCCGAGCCCGGGCACGCCGATCTTCTTGCCCACGCAATCCTGCGGGTTCTTGATGCCCGAGCCCGCGCGTGCCACCAGGCCAAAGCCGGTGATCGTCTTCGACGTGAGCCCGCCGCCCGCAACCAGGACAAGGTCGAGCCCGCCATCCACCGCCTGCAGGAACACCGAGGGCGTGGGCCCGCCGATCTGCAGCGAGTCGGACTGCAGCGCCGCGGGAATGGTGGAGTTGAGCGGAATGAACTTGAGCTCCACCTCGAGGTTGCGCTTCTTGAAGTAGCCCTCTTCGGCGGCCACGAAGACGGAGGCGAAGTCCGACACGGCCGTGTAGCCGAACACGATCTTCGGGTTCGATTGCGCGCGCGATGGCAGGGCCGCGGCGGCCGATGCGGCGCCCAGCACCGACAGCAGGGTGCGTCGTTTCATCATGTCTTTTGTCTCCTGGGAGTGGTGGTTTTCTTTGGCGGGGCCTTCGGGCGCGGCAGCGCGGCACGCAGCCCGCCGACGATGAAGTTCACGAGCATTGGCGTGGCCGCCGGATCGCTGCGCACGTTCTCGCCGTGCGACAGCCGTTCGATGCGGCTGTCGTTCAGGTGATGCAGCAGGGCGCCCAGCGCAAACTGGTAGGCCCACGCCACCTGCCCGCGCGTGGCGTGCGGCATGGCGAGGTGCAGTGCGTCGATGTACGCCTCGGCCAGTGGATCGAAGTAGCCGCGCAGCACGCGGTCGGCTTCTTCGGTGGCGTGGTAGAGCTCGCGCGCCACCAGCAGCGCGTAGTACTCGCCCTCGGCACTGGCGCGCAGCGCAAGCACGGGGCCGGTGAAGGCTTCGATGATGCGCGGCAGCGTGCGCAGATCCGCCGGGTCGATGTGCACCGCCTTGAGGCCCGCCAGACGCTCATCGATGCTATGGCTCCAATGCTCGAAGATCGCGTGGAAGAGCTCGTGCTTCGGGCCGTAGTAGTAGCCCACCAGGGCCAGCGGCACGCCCGCCTCTTCGGCAATCTGGCGGATCGTGACCGCGTGATAGCCGTGCTGTGCAAAAAGCTTTTCGGCCGCCAGCAGGATGGCCTGCCGCCGGTCGGGCCGGGTGGCTTCGGCCACGGTGGCCGCAGCCCGGTGGGCGCTTCGTTTGGCGGGCGGGGTCCGGGTGTTCATCGGGCGTATTGAACGTCTGTACAAAACTATTGAACACACGTACAAACCCTGAGGTCAACCCCGATTGAGCGGCGTGGGATGCGGCATTACGCTCGATGCCATGCTCGCTCCCAACATTCCCCAGATCCGCCTCTACCAGGACTGGCTGCGCGACCAGCGCGGCCTCTCGTTCGACACCTACGACGCGCTGTGGCGCTGGTCAGTGACTGACCTGGACGCCTTCTGGCAGAGCATCTGGGACTACATGGGCATGTGGTCGCCCACGCCGCACACCGCGGTGCTGGGCGAAGCGCGCATGCCCGGCGCCACGTGGTTCCCGGGCGCGCAGGTCAACTACGCGCGCGAGGTGCTGCGCCATGCCGATGCGGCGCATGCGGCCGGCATGCCCGCCATCGTGAGCGACAACGAGCTCGGCGAAGTGCGCGAGATGTCATGGCCCGAGCTGCGCCGCCAAGTGGCTTCGGTTGCGCTCACGCTGCGCTCGCTTGGCGTGCGGCGCGGAGACCGCGTGGCCGCCTACATGCCCAACGTGCCCGAAACCATGGTGGCGTTTCTCGCATGCTCGAGCATCGGCGCAGTGTGGAGCGTGTGCGCGCCCGACATGGGCACGGCCGCCGTGGTCGACCGCTTTCGCCAGATCGAACCCACGCTGCTGATTGCCGCCGACGGCGTGCACTACGGCGCCAAGCCCATCGACCGCAGCGCCGTGGTGCAAGAGCTACGCGGCGCACTGCCCAGCGTGCAGAAGCTGCTGCTGCTCAGAACGCCGTGTGCCGCGCAACAGCTTGATGCCGATGTCGGCTGGCAAGACGCCATTGCGCGCAACGATGCCGAGGTGGCCGCCTTCGAGCCCGAGTGGCTGCCCTTCGACCACCCGATCTGGATCGTCTATTCGAGCGGCACCACCGGCCTGCCCAAGCCCATCGTGCACGGGCAGGGCGGCATCATCATGACGATGTATGCCTGCGGGCTGCACAACGACGTGGGCGCGAGCTACGGTGCCAACAACTTCGGCGAGCGCTTCCACTGGTACAGCTCCACTGGTTGGGTGATGTGGAACTGCCAGCTCGGCGGGCTGGCCTTCGGCTCGACCATCGTCATCTACGACGGCCACCCGGCCGGCAGCAAGGAGAAGCCCGACTGGGCCGTGCTGTGGCGCTTTGTCGCCAAGCACCGCATCACCTTCTTCGGCGCCGGCGCGGCCTACTTCACCAACTGCATGAAGGCCGGCGTGGTGGCGGCCGAATGCGGAGACCTCACGCGCGTGCGCGCCCTGGGCAGCACTGGCTCGCCATTGTCGGAAGAAGTGCAGCGCTGGGGTACGGAGCAGCTGCTGGCCGCTAGAGAAGCGCTCGGACCAACGAGCGCCGCGCCGGGCCGCCCCAAGCAAGCGAGCGGCCCCCTCGGGGGGCAGCGAGGACACGAAGTGCCGGAGCGTGGGGGCGACATATGGTGGTGCAACATTTCAGGCGGTACCGATTTCTGCGGCGCGTTCGTCGGCGGCAACCGCGAGCTGCCCGAGGTGCCCGGCCAGATGCAGTGCCGGCAGATCGGCCATTCGGTCGAGGCATGGAACGAAGACGGCAAGCCCGTCATCGGCGAAGTGGGCGAGCTGGTCTGTACCAAGGCCATTCCGTCGATGCCGCTGTACTTCTGGGGCGACGAGGGCAATGCGCGCTACCTGTCGAGCTACTTCGACACCTACCCCGGCGTGTGGCGCCACGGCGACTGGATCAAGATCGGCGAAGACGGCGGCTGCATCATCTACGGCCGCAGCGACGCCACCATCAACCGCCAGGGCCTGCGCATGGGCACCAGCGAGATCTACAGCGCCGTCGAGGGCCTGCCGGAGGTGCTCGACTCCATGGTGGTCGATCTCGAATACCTCGGCCGCGAAAGCTACATGCCGCTGTTCGTGGTGCTGCGCCCCGGCGTGTCGCTGGACAACGCCATGCGCGCGAAGATCAACGACGCCATCAAGACATCGCTTTCGCCGCGCTTTGCGCCCAACGACATCTTCCAGGTGGACGAAATCCCGCGCACGCTTTCGGGCAAGAAGCAGGAGCTGCCGATCAAGAAGCTGCTGCTCGGCCAGCCGATTGAAAAAGTGGTCAACCGTGAAGCAATGGCCAACCCCGGCAGTCTCGACTGGTACGTGGCCTTTGCCGCGCAGCGTGCCTCCGCATAATGGGCCGGATGAAAAGACGTACCAGCCTTCTGCTGCTTTCCGCCGCTGCCGGCGCCTCCTTGCTGAGCGCCTGCGCATCGCCCTCTTCGGCGCCAAAGCCAACCGCGGCCTCGTCGCTGCGCGTGAGCGGCACCGTGGCCTATCGTGAGCGCATTGCGCTCGACCCCTCGGCAGAAATCGTCGTGCAACTGCTCGATGTGTCGCGCACGGACGTCGCTTCGGTAACGCTCGCCGAGCAGCGTTTCAAGGCCAACGGCAAGCAGCCGCCCTTTGCCTACGAACTGCGGGTGGACGCCGCCCGCATCGATCCGCGCATGCGCTATGCCGTGTCGGCGCGCATCCTGCGCGGCGAGCAGCTGCTCTTCATCAACAGCGTTCAGTACCCGGTGCTCACGCAAGGCCAGGGCACCACCGTCGACCTGATGCTGGTGCAGGTCAAACCCGCGCCTCGCTGAGCCGTTCGCGAAAAGAAAAACCCCCGCTCAGGCGAGCAACTCGTAAAGCACCATGCGCGTCTGCCGGCCGCGCAGCTCGGCTTGCTCCTCGATGCGGCGCGTGGGCAGCCGTCCGCCCAGCGCCTCGAAGGTGGCTTCCGACACCAGCGTTTGCGTGCCCAGCTGCTTGTTGATGCCCTCGATGCGGCTCGCCACGTTGATCACGTCGCCAAAGGCGGTATAGGCCAGGCGGTCGTTCGACCCGAGCACGCCCGCAATCACCACGCCGGTATGAATGCCGATGCGCGTGCGGAATTCAGGCAGGCCTTGGGCGCGCCACTTGCGGTTGAGCTCGCCCATCTCGGCGTGCAGCCGAAGCGCCGCCGTGCAGGCCTGGTACTCCGCGTCCTTCAGGTCCGCGGGCGCACCCCACAGCACCATGATGCCGTCGCCGATGAACTTGTCGATCACGCCGCCGTGCTGCGCGAACACGCGCGCCGCAAGGTTGAAGTACTCCGTCAGCATGCCCACCAGCACATCGGGTTCGAGCGATTCGGAAATGCGGGTAAAGCCCTCGACGTCGGTGAACATCACGGCAATGCGGCGCGGCGAACCGCTGGGCGCCAGCGTGTGGCCTTCGGCAATGAGGCGGTTGATCACGTCCACCGGCACGAACTTGCTGAAGGCCTTGAGGCTTCGCGCCGATTCGTCCAAGGCCTGGTCCAGGTGCTGGATCTCGAGCACCCGGCTCGTTTCGCGCGGCAGGTTGTCCAGCTCCAGCAAGCCGATGCGCCGCGCGATGCGCGAGAGGTTCTCGACCGGAGACGTGACCAGCTTGGAGAGGCGCAGCGACAGCAGCAGCGTTGCCGCCAGGAACAGCACCGCCAGCAGCAGCCCCCACAGCACCGCGCGCCGCAGGCCGCCCAGCAGCATGTCTTCGGGAACCCAGCTCACCAGCTGCCAGCCGGTGGACGGAATACGTGAGGTTTGCACCAGGTAGCGCTTGCCTTCGAATGCGATGGAAAAGCTGGTGTCCTGCGGACCCGTTGCGCCGTCGGCAGCCATGTGCTCGTGCAGTGCGCCGAGCACGCCGCCCTTGGCCGGCGCCAGTTCGCGGACCACGCCCGGCACGTCGCTGCGGGCGAGCACTCGATACTCGGCGCTCAGCAGGGCGCTGTTGCCCTGGCCGCTGCCACTGCTGAAGAGGCGCACGAATTCGGACAGCCGCCCCAGCGACACGTCGCCCGCCACCACCATCGCGCGTTCGCCGCCTTCGTCCGGGCCCCGATTGCTCGGCAGCGCGTAGGTCACGCCCAGTTCCTGTGCGGCGGCAAAAACGTAGGGCTGGGTCCAGATCGGGCCCTTGGCCTGGCGGGCCTGCAGGTACCAGCTGCGCTGCGTCGGGTCGTAGCTGCTGCGGTAGGCCTCGACGTGAGTCGTGCCGTAGCGTTGCCGCACGTCGCCGGGCGTGTTGGACGCCGGCTTGTACTGCCATGTTTCGGTGGTGAACGCCGGTCCGCGCGAAATCTGCCTTACGGCAAGCGCCGGGTAGCGCAACACCATCAGCATCTGGCCGTCGTTGTCGGCCACGTAGGTGCTGTCGAGCTCGGGCGATTGCTGCAGCAGCGTCCACAGCAGCTCGGCGGTCTGGCCGGAGTTGTCGCCCGCGGGGCGCAGGTTGGGCGAGTCGCCGATAGCGCCCACCACCGATTCGGTCTTGGCCAGAAAGGCAAGCACCTTGTCTTCGGTGCGGTCGTGGTTTGCCTTGTGGGCCGATTGGCCGATGCTGGAAACCAAACGCTGCGAGCCCCAATAGCCCAGCGCCACCAGCAGCAGCGACTGGCTCAAGGCAACGGCGCTGACGACTGTGCCCACGTCCACTCTGAAGCGGCGCGGCTTGCGATAGGGGCCGGTGGCCCTTGGCGATGTTGGTGTTGTCTCCACAAAAAAGCAAAAGACGGCTGCCCCGTCGAGGAATGCAGCGGACATTTTGCGGTGGGTGCGCTAACAGGTGTCAGCGTAAGTGTGCAATGCGCTACTAACGCATCTAAGTTTTGGGCATAGGTGTGCAGAAATTCGCGGCCGTTGCAACACTTCAGCGGCGCAAGGGAACTATTTGGGTCAGCGCGCGTCGTGGAAAATTATTCCCAGCGTATGCCGCCGACCTGCGCGCACGCGGCTCACCCCATGCCGCATCGTCACGCGGTAGGTGCCGCGCGTGCCCGCCACCGGCCGCTGGTTGACCGCGAAGATCACCGCCTCGCCCTGCGCGAGCGACACCACCTCGGCGCGCGACTGCATGCGCGGCCGCTGCTCGGTCAGCACGAACTCGCCCCCTGTGAAGTCTTCGCCCGGCCGGCTCAGCAGCACCGTGAGCTGCAGCGGAAACTGCAGGTCGCCGTACAGGTCCTGGTGCAGGCAGTTGTAGTCGCCCTCGTCATAGCGAAGCAGCAGCGGGGTGGGGCGCAACTGGCCCGCCGCATGGCAGCGCGCGAGATAAGAGGCGTGGTCCGCCGGGTAGTCGGCCGGTTGGCCCGTGGCCGCGGCCCATGCGTTGGCAAGAGGCGCCAGCCGCTCGTAAAGGGCGCTGCGCCACCCGGCGAGCAAGGGTGGCAGCGGGTTGGCGAAGTACTGGTACTCGCCCTGGCCGAAGCCGTGGCGCTGCATCACCACGCGGCTGCGGAAGTGGCCCGGCTCGTCGTACAGCGCGGCGAGTGCGGCGCATTCCTTGGGGGTGAGCAGCACGCCCGCGGTGGCGCAGCCGCGCGTGGCGAGTTCGGTTTCGATGCGCGGCCAGTCGAGGGCCGCAGCGGATTTTTCGGGAGAGGTCGTCGGCATGCGGGCAGTGTGCTGCCGCTGCGGCGGCGGCGCTGGCCGTTTCCGGACACCACTTCCGGCGTGCTTACCGGTCGCCTATATTCACTTGCCGCCTACAGCCACTTGCCGCTGCCCGTCGGCATCTGGATGTTGGTGGCCGGATCGCTGCCGCTCACCAGCGCGCCGATGGCAATGCTCAGCAGCGAGATGAAGATGCTCGCGAAGAACGCGGTCCAGAAGCCGGAGAGCTTGAATCCGCGCACCAGCGCGGCCACCAGCATGATCATCAGCGCGTTGATCACCAGCAGGAAGAGGCCGAAGGTCAGCAGCGTGAGCGGCAGCGTGAGCACGATCAGGAGCGGCTTGACCACGGCATTGGCCAGGCCGAGCAGCAGGGCGGAGATCACCAGCGCCGATGTGCTCTCGAACTTGAGGCCGCGGAAGATCAGGCTTGCGACCCACAGCGCCAGCGCCGTGATGGCCCAGTGCACGAGAAAGGGGGCGAGGTTGTTCAGCATGGTGTGTGAAAGGCGGAAGAGGCGGAAGACGGCCCGCCTGGTGGTTCAGGCCATCATATCTGCAGCGTCTCAGGATGAGTCGCGACGTGCCTCGGCGAGCAGCCAGTCGCTGAAGAACTTCAGCAGTGGCCGCTGGTCGGCGCGCTCGGGCGTCACGAGGTAGTAGTTGCGCTCGCCCGAGAGGGGCCGCGCGCAGGCGACCACGAGTTCGCCGCGCGCAAGCTCGTCGGCCACCAACATGGTCGGCATCAGCGCCACGCCCAGGCCGTGCGACGCGGCTGCGGCCAATATGGAAAACAGCTCGTAGCGCGGCCCGCCGCGCGCATTGGGCGCATCGATCTGCTGCGCGTCGAACCACTGGCGCCAGCCGTCCGGCCGCGTGCTCTGCTGCAGCAGCGGCATCTTCGCGATGGCCGCGGGCGCCACCGGCTTGCCACGCGGCAGAAGCGAAGGGCTGCACACCGGCACCACGTCTTCGTGCATGAGCAGCAACGCGTGCGTGCCTGCCCAGTTTTGTACCTGCGCGGGCGTGCCGGCGTACAGCGCGGCGTCGAACTCCGCATCGGCAAAGAGAAAGGGACGGGTGCGTGTCTCGATGTGCACCACCACGTCGGGCTGCAGCGCCGCAAAGCCTTTCAGGCGCGGCATCAGCCAACGGGTGGCAAAGGTGGGCACGGCCGCCAGCGACAGCGAGCCGCCTTCTCCCTGGTGGGCCATGGCGTCGAGCGTGTCGCGCTCCATGGCTTCGAGCCGCTTGGTGATCTGCCGCGCATACGCCGCACCGCTCGCGGTAAGAGCCACGCCATGGCGGGTGCGGCGGAACAGCGCCACGCCCAGGAAGGCCTCCAGCGTGCCGATCTGGCGCGACACCGCGCTTTGCGTAAGCGCGAGTTCCTGCGCGGCGCGGGTGTAGCTCTCGTGGCGCGCGGCGGCGTCGAAGCACACGAGAGTCTGCAGGGGGGGGATCTTGCGACGCATGTATGCCGCTAGTGTATGACTGGTGCGCGGTCGCTACCAATGGAAACACCTCTGCGCAGAGCCACAAGTTGTGCGTGGCACGCATATCTGGGTGAGGATTCATCGTTTGCGCCCGGCCCCTTGCATGGCTAGGATCGGCCCATTCCCCCTCGGTTTCTTTTTTCCCCTATTCCGGAGACAGCCACATGGCCGCCAAAGCGCAATTCCACTGGGACGACCCCCTTCTTCTCGACCAGCAACTGACCGACGAAGAACGCATGATCCGCGACGCGGCCAATGCCTACTGCCAGGAGCGCCTGGCGCCCCGCGTCATCGAAGGCTTTCGCACCGGCGAAACCGACCCCGCCATCTTTCGCGAAATGGGCGCGCTCGGCCTGCTCGGCCCCACGATTCCCGAGCAGTACGGCGGCCCCGGCCTGAACTACGTGGCCTACGGCCTGATCGCCCGCGAAGTCGAACGCGTCGATTCGGGCTACCGCTCGATGGCCAGCGTGCAGAGCTCGCTGGTGATGGTGCCCATCTTCGAATTCGGCACCGAAGCTCAAAAGCAGAAGTTCCTGCCCAAACTCGCCACCGGCGAGTGGATCGGCTGCTTCGGCCTGACCGAACCCGACCACGGCTCCGACCCCGGCAGCATGGTCACCCGCGCCAAGAAGGTGCCGGGCGGCTATTCGCTCAGCGGCGCCAAGATGTGGATCAGCAACTCGCCCATCGCCGACGTGTTCGTGGTGTGGGCCAAGGAAGTCAGCGAAAGCGGCATCGTGGGCCCGATCCGCGGCTTTGTGCTCGAAAAGGGCATGAAGGGCCTCTCGGCCCCCGCCATCCA
The DNA here is from genome assembly GCF_003984625.1 of Variovorax sp. DXTD-1. GTDB lineage: Bacteria > Pseudomonadota > Gammaproteobacteria > Burkholderiales > Burkholderiaceae_C > Variovorax. The sequence goes on from NZ_RWKH01000005.1 coordinate 111,777, forward strand.
CGGCAAGGTCGGCCTGCGCGCCAGCATCACCGGCGAGATCGTGATGGACGGCGTGTTCTGCCCTGAAGAAAACGCCTTTCCCGAAGTGCAAGGCCTGAAGGGCCCGTTCACCTGCCTGAACAGCGCGCGCTACGGCATCTCTTGGGGCGCACTGGGTGCCGCCGAAGACTGCTGGCACCGCGCCCGCCAGTACACGCTGGACCGCAAGCAGTTCGGCCGCCCGCTCGCGGCCAACCAGCTCATCCAGAAGAAGCTGGCCGACATGCAGACCGAGATCACGCTGGGCCTGCAAGGCAGCCTGCGCCTGGGCCGCATGAAGGACGAAGGCACCGCCTCGGTCGAGATCACCTCGATCATGAAGCGCAACAACTGCGGCAAGGCCCTCGACATTGCCCGCCTGGCACGCGACATGATGGGCGGTAACGGCATCAGCGACGAGTTTGGCGTGGCGCGCCACCTGGTGAACCTCGAAGTGGTGAACACCTACGAAGGCACGCACGACATCCACGCGCTCATCCTGGGCCGCGCCATCACGGGCATTGCGGCTTTCGCGAACTAAGCACGCATGGCCAAGCCCGCAGCCCTGGACGGCATCAAGGTTCTCGATCTGTCCCGCGTGCTCGCGGGCCCGTGGTGCACGCAGATCCTCGCGGACCTGGGCGCCGACGTCATCAAGATCGAGCGCCCCGGCGTGGGCGACGACACGCGCACCTGGGGCCCGCCCTTCATCAAGGACGCGAACGGCAACGACACCGACCAGGCCAGCTACTTCACGGCCTGCAACCGCAACAAGCGCTCGGTCACGGTCGACATGGCCACGCCCGACGGGCAGGCGCTGCTCAAGCAGATGGCGGCGCAGGCCGACATCGTGGTCGAGAACTTCAAGACCGGCGGCCTCGAGCAATACGGCCTCGACCACAAGAGCCTGCGCGCGGCCAACCCGCGGCTCATCTACTGCAGCGTGACCGGCTTCGGCCACGACGGCCCTTATGCCGAGCGGGCGGGCTACGACCTGATGATCCAGGCCATGACCGGCATGATGAGCATCACCGGCCGCCCCGACGGCGAGCCCGGCGGCGGCCCGCTGCGCGTGGGCGTCGCGCTCACCGACCTGTTCACCGGCGTGTACGCGAGCACCGCCATCCTGGCCGCACTGCAGGTGCGCGACCGCACCGGCGAAGGGCAGCACATCGACATGGCGCTGCTCGACGTGGGCATGGCCATCCTCGCGAACCAGGCGAGCGCCTTTCTCAACACCGGCACGGCGCCGCAGCGACAGGGCAACACACACCCGAGCCTCGCGCCGTACCAGGACTTCCCCACGCTCGACGGCTCGATGCTGCTCGCCATCGGCAACAACGGCCAGTTCACGCGCTTCTGCGAAGCGGCCGGCCACCCGGAGTGGGCGGCCGATGCGCGTTTTGCCACCAATACCCTGCGCGTGAAGCACCGCGGCGTGCTCATTCCGATGATGGAAGAGCTCACGCGCACCCGCACCACCGCCGACTGGGTCACGCTGCTCGAAGACAAGGCCGTGCCCTGCGGCCCGATCAACGACATTGCGCAGGCTTTCGACGATGCACAGGTCAAGGCGCGCGGCTTGGCCGTCACGCTGCCGCGCGATGCGGGCGACGGCATCAAAAGCATCACGGGTGTGGCGAGCCCGCTGCGCCTGACAGCCACGCCGCCCGTGCTGCGCCATGCCCCGCCGGCGCTGGGCCAGCACACGCGCGAGGTGCTGGCCGAGTTCGGCATCGACGCCGCGCGCTTCGACACCCTGCGCGCGGCGGGCGTGGTCTAAGAAAGCAGGCAATCAAGCGAGGAGGGCAAGCCATGCCGGACCCGATCCACAGCCCACCGTTCTCGGTGCTGCGCATCGATCATGTCGTGCTGCGCGTGAAGGACGCGGAGCGTGCCATTGCCTTCTACCGCGACGTGCTCGGCTGCGCGGTCGAGAGGCGCCGCGAACACCTGGGGCTCGTGCACCTGCGCGCCGGCACCAACCTCATCGACCTCGTCACGCTCGACGGCCCGCTCGGCAAGCAGGGCGGCGCCCTGCCCGGCAAGGAAGGCCGCAACGTCGACCACATCTGCCTGCGCATCGAGCCCTTCGACGAAGCGGCGATCCGCGCGTTGATGGCACGGCACGGCGTGCCGGTAAACGGCGACGTGCAGAACAACTTCGGCGCCGAAGGCGACGGGCCTTCGATCTACATCACCGACCCTGACGGCAACGGCATCGAGCTCAAGGGTGCGGCGGGCTGATTCTGTTTGCCGCGGTTTCAGGGTCGGCGCTGCTGTTCGTTCAGGGCGGCGCACCCGCCGACGGGAGCGTGATTCAGAGCGGAGGTTGATCAGCCACGCACCAGCAGCGTGTCTAGGTGCACAGGGCATCGGGTGCTCCCCGCAGCGAAATAAAGGAGGAGGGGCGCAGCCCCGGGGGACATTCGCGGAGGGGAGTACCCGGTGGCCTGTGCACACGTCCCGAACAGACCGCACACCATGCCGCGCACTTCACTCCAACAGGCTCTTAGCCGGCACGCCCGACGATCGCCACGCCGAACACCACCACGCCGAGCACGAGGTTCAGGCTCACCAGCTTGCGCACCATGTCGAGCCGCCCGGCTGCGACGGGCCACGCGCTTTCGTCCACTGCGCGCCGCAAGGCCTTGAACACCGAGGCGCGGATGTAGACATAGATGCCCGCCATGACGATGGCAATGCCCATCATCGCCTCGACCCGCCAGTGCACGCCGCGGAAACCGCCCATCAGCAGGATCATGGCCACGCCGGTCACGAACAGCAGCGTGACCGCCGCATCCACGCCGACGAAGAAGCGCCGGAGCGCCGCGGCCATCATGCGCAGGCGCAGCGGCGGCTCCAGCGTGGCGACGGCGGCGGGGCGCACCGCAAAGTGCAGGGTGGCCATGCCGCCGACCCAGAAGGCGGCGGCCAGGAGATGGATGAAAAGAAGGATGACGTGTTGCATGGGGACCGATCAGAACACCGAAAGGCGCGAGTGCGCAATGTCGGCGCTGTTGCGTTAAAACTCCGTCTTTCGCACGCAAGAAAGAAAGACGAGGCTTCGATGACCCGCACCATCGCGCAAAAGCGCGCCGACTTCCGCGCCCTTCATGAGAAGGGCTGCTTCGTCATTCCCAACCCCTGGGACACGGGCAGCGCGCGCTACCTCGAAGGCCTGGGCTTCAAGGCGCTGACCACCACCAGTTCGGGCTTTGCATGGTCGCGCGGCAAGTCCGACGGCGCGATGCAACGCGGGTTGATCCTCGACCATCTGCGCGAGCTGGTCGTGGCCACCGACCTGCCGGTGAATGCCGATTTCGAGAACGGCTTTGCCGCCGATGCGCAAGGCGTTGCCGAGAGCGTGCGGCTTGCGGTCGAGACCGGCGTGGCCGGCCTTTCGATCGAAGATTCAACCGGCGATGCCGCAAATCCGCTTTTCCCCATCGATGTGGCCGTGCAGCGGCTGCGCGCCGCGCGCCAGGCCATCGATGCGGCAGGCGGCGACACCTTGCTGGTGGGCCGCGCCGAGAATTTCTTCGCGGGCCGGCCCGAGCTGGACGACACCATCGCGCGGCTCAAGGCCTATGCCGAGGCCGGCGCCGATTGCCTCTACGCACCCGGCATCAAGACGCGCGAGCAGATTGCCGCGGTGGTTGCGGCGGTAGCGCCGAAACCGGTCAACCTGCTGGTCGGATCGACCAGCGAGCTCACCATGCAGGACATCGCAGAACTGGGCGTGCGGCGCGTGAGCGTGGGCGGCGCGCTCGCGCGTGCGGCGTGGGGCGGGTTCATGCGCGCCGCCCGCACGCTGGCGGAAGAGGGGCGCTTCGATGGCTTTGCGGGCGCCGCCACGGGCAGCGAGCTTGACGGTTTCTTTCGTCCGTTCGGAAAGAGATAAGCGAAGAGGACCCCAGGGCCGTCATGGATACGCTGCTTGCGGAAATCCGCAGCTGCAATGCCTGCGTGGCTCACCTGCCGCTGGGGCCGCGGCCGGTGGTGCAGGCCAGTGCCAGTGCGCGGCTGCTGATCGTCGGCCAGGCCCCCAGCATGACGGTGCACACCACCGGCGTGCCGTGGAACGACAAGAGCGGCGAGCAGTTGCGCCGCTGGCTCGGCATCGACCGCGAGGTGTTCTACGACCCGGCACGGGTGGCGATCATGCCGATGGGCTATTGCTACCCGGGCCGCGGCAGCAGCGGCGATTTGCCTCCGCGCAGGGAATGCGCTTCGCTATGGCATGAACGCCTGCTTGCGCAGATGAAGCACATTGAGTTGACGCTGCTCATCGGCCAGTATGCGCAGCGCCATTTCCTCGGCAGTACCAGCAAAGGCGGCGTGACGGAAACTGTCGAGGCCTTTGCGGAGTACGCACCGCGCTTCATCCCGCTGCCGCATCCATCGCCGCGCAACACGGGCTGGTTCAAGCACCATCCGTGGTTCGAGCGCGACGTGCTGCCGGTGCTGCGCGAGCGTGTGCGCCATGTGCTGGAAAAAGCTGGCTAGCCGGGCTTTCGAACAGCCTTCTTCGGCGCCGCGGGCCGGCGCGGCGGCCTTGTCTCCAGCACCAGCTCGGCCGGCAGCGTGTCGTTCCATGACTCGGTGAAATAGGCGCGGTCGCTCGGCACGAGTTGCGGCAACGCTTCGCGCAGCAGGCCCAGCGACTGCCCGGCCGCTTGCAGGTCGCCCGCATGCGCCGCGTACCAGGCGTGCTCGAAAAGCAGGCTGCAATGCTGCAGGCCCGGGTAGCGTCGGCGTCCCGCCAGGTGGTCGGCCAGCCGCGCTTGTGCCACCTCGACCCAGCGCGCCGGCCAGTGCGCCGCATCGAAGGCATCGGCAAGCGGCCCGGCGAGCTTGGAAATATCGGCCGGCTCCAATGGCTTTTGCGCGCGGAACTGCGCGAGCGTCGGTTGCGGCTCTGGACGGCAATGGCCGCGCGCGATGCGCATCAGGTAGATCGCGTTCCAGGCGGAGCGGCCCTGGCCGTCGGTATGGCCGCAGAGCCATTCACTGAAGGCAATCCACTGCACGGCGCGGCGCGTGGTGTCGGCATTGCCGTCGTGCGCAAGCGCCGGCAGGTCGGAGAGGCCGACGCGGTCGAACAGCCATGCGGCCATGCCCATGTTGGCGGCCACGTGCTGCGCCGCGTCGAAGGAATGCGACTCGAAGGCTGCGGCCAGCGCCTCGCCGAAGCGGCGCAATGCCTCTTCGGCCAGTGCCGCGGCGGCGGGCTTGTCGTCGGCGGCAAGCCCGAGCGCGCGCGAGCGGCACACCAGCGCCCAGAGGTTGCACCACTCGAAGCGCACGTCGGGGTGGTGGCGCAGCACCACGCCGCGCGCCGCGTCGCCGGCCATGCCGCCCAGCAGCGATTCGGCGAGCGGCAGGTCGCGCGCGGTGTAGGCGCACCACGCCGAGACGATGCATTCCATCGCGCCTAGATAGTCGTTGCCCGCCACATGGTGCGCGAGGCGCTGCTTCTTGAGCGCCTGCAAGCGGCGGCGCGCCTGTTCGTTGTCGCCGAGCCGGCGCCACAGCATGGCCTCGTTGAGCGTGACCAGCGCGCGCTGAAAGTCGGTGGCAGCCAGCGTGCCAGCCAGGCGAATCGATTCGAGCGCGCTGGCCGATTGCCCCGCTGCGCTGCTGCCGCCCGCGACCGGCGCCATGAGCCGGCCTTGCCGCGCCGCCTGCTGCGAGGCGACCAGCTGCTTCCAGAATGCGGCGTCTTGCAAATGCACCGCATCGGGCGGCATTGGTGAACCGGCTGCCGTCGAACCTTTCTTGCGCGAACGCAGCCCAAGGAAAGACGCCACCTCGGCCGCCGTGGCGGCGCGGCCACCCACCAGCAGGCGAACACGCTTCGCCTCCGCCGCGGGCAACCAGAAGGGCCCCTGGCTGCGCCGCTCGTCGTTCAGGAAGCGCGGCTCACGCTGCGTGTCTTCGCCCCAGCCGACCTCGATGTTCCAAGCCTTGAAGTCGCGAAAGGCGCGGCTCACGACCATGCGCAGCGTGCTCGCGCCCGTGACTTCACCGCGAACGTCGGCCAGCCGCACGAGGCCGCCTTCGGCATCGTGCGCGTGCTTCATGCGCGCGAGCAGCCAGAGCGACTGGAAGGCCGCGCGCCGGCCATCGACCGACTGCGGCGAAGTGAGTTCGATGGAAACAGAGACGGGGGCGGTGGATTTGGGCACGCCCTGGATTGAACCTCAAATTGCACGGCAATGCCTGAAGGCCGAGGCCGTTTTTCTTTCAGTACCTGTCCCGCTCCGTCAGCGCTTGGACCTGGCTGCGCCCGATGCCCAGGTCTCGCAGCTCGTGGTCGCTCATGCCGGCCAGATGCTGCGAGTCGGCGCGGCTGCGGCGGTGCTCCGCAGCACGGCGGCGCCAGCTGCGCAGGGCATGCATCAGGCGTTGATGAAAGGGCGAGTGCGTTGGCGCTGTCACGATGGGCTCCTTGTTGGGGAGCACCGATCTTGCGACGAGGCATGCTATTGTGGAAGTTGAGATTTCTGACACTTCCAATCAGAATTCCTGATGCGACAACTCAACCTCGACCAGCTTCGCACGCTCATCGCCATTGCGGACCTTGGCACTTTCTCTGCGGCGGCCAGTGCGCTGCACCTTGCGCAGCCCACGGTAAGCCTGCACATCAGCGAACTCGAATCGCGGCTGGGCACGTCTCTGGTGGTGCGCGGCAACCGCCGCGTCACGCCCACCGCGGCTGGCGCGGCATTGGTCGAGCGCGGTCGCAAGCTGCTGCGCGATACCGACGATGCCATCGAAGCCGTCAAGCGCCAGGCCGAGGGCCGCACCGGCCGCGTGCGCTTGGGTACTTCGACGGGCGTGGTGGTCGACCTGCTGCCGCAGGTGCTCGAGGCATTGGGTGTGGGGCATTCGGGTATCGACGTGGAGGTGAGCATCCTCGGCTCGAACGACGCAATGTCTCGGCTGGCAGCGGGCACGCTCGATATTGGCCTGGTGGCGGTACCGCAGCCGCCGCTGCGCGACCTGGTCGTGACGCCGTGGCGGGACCAGCCCATGATGGCCTTCGTGCCGCAGCGCTGGAAGGCGCCCAGGCGCGTGACGCCCGCATGGCTGGCGGCGCAGCCGCTGATCTTCAACGAGGCCACCACGCACATGTACCGGCTCACCATGGAGTGGTTTGCGGCGGCGGGCTTCGCGCCGCGCGCGCGCATCGAGTTGAACTACGACGCGGCCATCCGCAGCCTGGTGGCGGCCGGCTATGGCGCCGCGCTGTTGCCGCTGCAGCAAACCACCGACGCGGCGCTGAACGAGCGCATGCAGATCCTGCCGGTCACGCCCAGGCTCACGCGGCGGCTGGGCATTGCACACCGCCAGCGCGCCACGCTCGACGGCGCCACGCTCAGCGTGTTGAAGGTGCTGACGGAGTTTCGCCAGCTCTGATTTCAGCTGCTGCGCGTGGCTTCGTTCGGAAGGCCTTCGATCGGGCACTCGGCGGTGCCGATGGTGCTGCGTGTGAACGACTCCACCTGCTTGCGCGCCGCTTCGGGGTCTTCGATCCACTGCTTGTAGAAGTCGAACGGGCATTCGGCCACGCCCTTGTCGCCGTCGCCCGAGTTGATGACGCCGGTGTAGCCGCGGTGCAGCAGCTTGAACAGGTGGTTCTGCGACTGGCCGTTCTTGCGCGCGTCGCGGATCAGCCCCATGGAAAGCTCGGCGTAGTTGATGCCCATTTCTTCCTCGCCGCATTCGCCGAGCGTGCGGCCGTCGAAGCCGACGATGGCCGAATGCCCGAAGTACGAGTACACGCCGTCGAAGCCCGCCGCGTTGGCCACCGCCACGTAGGTGTTGTTCATGAAGGCCATGGCTTTGGACACCAGGATCTGCTGCTCCTTGGCCGGGTACATGTAGCCCTGGCAGCGAATGACGAGTTCGGCGCCGCGCATGGTGCAGTCGCGCCAGATCTCGGGGTAGTTGCCGTCGTCGCAGACGATGAGGCTGATCTTCATGCCCTTGGGGCCGTCGCTCACGTAGGTGCGGTCGCCGGGGTACCAGCCCTCGATGGGCACCCACGGCATGATCTTGCGGTACTTCTGGACGATCTCTCCCTGGTTGTTCATGAGGATCAGCGTGTTGTAGGGCGCCTTGTCCGGATGCTGCTCATGGCGCTCGCCGGTCAGCGAGAACACGCCCCACACGTTGGCGCGGCGGCAGGCGTCGGCAAAGATGGCGGTCTCCTCACCGGGCACGGTGGCGGCGGTGTCGTACATCTCCTTCGCGTCGTACATGATCCCGTGCGTGGAGTATTCGGGAAAGATCACCAGGTCCATGCCCGGCAGGCCCTTCTTCATGCCGACCAGCATCTCGCCGATCTTGCGGGCGTTGTCCAGCACCTCGGCCTTGGTGTGCAGGCGGGGCATCTTGTAGTTGACGACCGCGACGCCCACGCAATCGCTGCTGCTCGAAATATCACCATGTCGCATGACGCTGCTCCTGAAGGATGGTTGAGAAACAAGAAAAAAAGCCCGGGCCGGTGTTCATCCGGCTCGGGCTTGTCTGCGGTGCGGCGGTGGGTGTCGTCGAAGCCGATTGTTCTCAACTCAGTGGGGGCTGCCCATACGTCATTTCGCTGATTGCGGCGGCCTTCAGCGGGGGCGTGCGTAGTCCGATTCGATCCAGGCCGTGGCGCTGGAGGTAGTGAGCCTGAAGGCCGGCGAGACGTTGACGCTGGCAAGCTCGGTGTCGTCCGCATCGTCATGCGCCGTGAGCGTGGCGGAGGGGCTGTCTTCGTCGGGCACGATGGCGAGCGACACGCGCACGCGCTGGTCGTTGCGCGCGGTGACGGTCACGCTCTTGTTGAGCGTGGCGTGCAGCTGCTGCTCATGGCGGCGGATGACTTCGGCGGCGGTCTTCACCAGTGTGGAGAACGCGGGGCCGTCGAGCGGCTTCGGGTTCTTCTTGTCGCGGCCCATGGTCCACGGGCCGACCAGCGCCGGCTCCGGGTCTCCGTGGCGCGTCATCTCGACGGCCCAGCCGTCGTCTTCCTCGTTCTTGGTCACGCGAGCGGTCCATTGGCCGTCGCGCCAGAGGCGGGCTTCCTGAAGGGGGAGGGTGTCGTCGGAGTCGGTGGAATCTGTGGCTTCGGTCATTCGGGTGCTTGTGTTCGTGTGCGGCTCATTTTCGCCCGCGCCAGCGAACGAGCACTCAGCGCTCAGAAGACCGACAGCCCGGTGCGCGCAACGAAGAGCTCCAGCGCCTTCATGCCGAGCAGCGAGTTGCCCGTGGCGTCCAGCGTCGGCGACCAGACGCACAGCGTGAGCCGGTCGGGCACCACGGCCACGATGCCGCCGCCCACGCCGCTCTTGCAGGGCAGGCCGATCGAAAACGCCACGTCGCCCGCCGCGTCGTAGGTTCCGCAGGTGAGCATCAGCGAGTTGATGCGCCGCGCCTGCCGCTCGCCGGTGACCTCGGCCTGGCCGTCGATCGGATGCGCACCGTCGCGGCACAAGAACGCGGCCGCACGCGCGAGCTGGCGGCAGTTCATCCGCAGCGCGCATTGGTGAAAGTAGGTGTCGAGCACATCGGCCACGTCGTTGTCGATCTTGCCGAAGCTCTTCATGAAGTTGGCGAGCGCGATGTTGCGGAAACCGGTCGCGGCTTCGGAGCGTGCCACCTCGTCGTCGAAGGCAATCGGCTCGCCGCACAGGCTGCCCATCAACGCAAGAATGTCGGCCTTGGCGCTGCCGCCGGCGGCGAGCGCCTGGCTCACGAGCCGGTCGGCCACGGCGATGGCACCCGCATTGATGAACGGATTGCGCGGCTTGCCGTGCTCGTTCTCCAACTGCACCAGCGAGTTGAAAGGGTTGCCCGAGGGCTCGCGTCCGATGCGCTCCCACAGCGCGTCGCCCATGCGCCGCATGGCGAGCGTGAGCGTGAAGAGCTTGGACACGCTCTGGATCGAGAACGGCGTTTCGGCGTCGCCCGCAAAAGCCTCGGCGCCCTGGCAGGTGCGCAGCGCAATGCCGAGCTGCCGCGCATTGACGCACGCCAGCGCGGGGATGTAGCTGGCCACCGTGCCGGCGGTGCCCAGCAATGGGCGCAGCGTGGCGACGATGTCGTCGAGCACCGGCTGGAAGTCTGTGTCCTTCATGCCCGTGCCTTTCGCCGGTTGACCATCACGATGCCCAGGGCGACACCCACCAGCGCCAGCATGAGATGCAGCGTGAGCGGCTCGCTGAGCAGCACCACGCCGAACACCAGTGCGAACAGCGGCGTCAGAAAGCTGAACGACGACATCTGCGTGGCGGGATAGTGCCGCAGCAGCCACATCCACGTGAGATAGCTCGCGAACGCGCCGATCACGGTCTGCAGGCCGATCGAGGTCCACGCCCAGGCCGAATACGAGAAGCCCCACTTTTCGCCCAGCACCAGCGAGATCACCGGGCACACCGCCGCGGTCACGCCGACTTGATAGAACAAGGCCTTCTCGGCGCTTGCGGTGGCGAGCCGAGTGGTGCGCAGCGCCAGCGTGGTCAGGCCCCAGAGCATGCCGCCCACGAGCCCCATCGCATCGCCCAGCAACTGGTTGGAGCTCGAATGCCCGAAGCCCTCGCTGAACGCGAACACCACGGCCGCGAACGCAATGACGAGGCCCAGCCATTGCAAGCCCCGCAGGCGTTCGGCCGGTACCCAGCGCGGCAGCAGCAGCGACACCCAGAAAGGCGCGGTGTACAGGAACACCGTGAGCCGCGAGGCCGAGGTGTGCTGCAGGCCCAGGTAGATGCAGGCGAATTCGCCCGCGAACAGCAGCCCCACGAGCAGGCCGCCCGGCAGCGTGCCGTCGCGCTCGAAAAGCGGCACCCGGCGCGACACGCACCAGAGCCACAGCAGCGCCACCGCACCTGCCATGCGGATGGAGGCCTGCCAGAGCGGCGGCACTTCGGTGACGGTGGTCTTGATGAGAATCTGCTGCAGCCCCCAGAACGCGCAGCATGCGATGAGAAGGCCGATGGCGAGGGAGTCGAGGTGGGTCTTGCGCTGGATCATTCGTCGGGTCAGAGCGGATGCTCGGTGTAGAAGCGCCCGCCATGGAACAGCAGCGGCGAGGCGCCCGCGTTGTGCGTGCAGCGCTCCACTTCGCCGACGAAGATCACATGGTCGCCTTCGTCGTAGCGGCTGCGGTTGAAGCACTCGAAGCTCGCCGCGGCACCCGCCAGCACCGGCGCACCGCCGAGCCCTTCGGTAAAGGCCACGTCCGCCCAGCGGTCGATGTTCTTGGTGGCGAAGCGCTCGGCCAATTCCTTCTGGTTGGCCGCCAGGATGTTGATGGCGTAGTGCGAGCCGGTGCTGAGCGCCGGCATCGAGCCCGCGGCGCGCGCCAGGCTCCACAGCACCAGTGGCGGCGCAAGCGACACCGAGTTGAACGAATTCGCCGTGAGGCCGACCAGCACGCCGTCGGCCGAACGCGCGGTGACGATGGTCACGCCCGTGGCAAACATGCCGAGCGCCTCGCGAAATTCTGCGGGCGAGAAGGTAGGGGGCTTGGCCCGGCGGGTGGTGGTCACGAAAGAGGCTGTGCGTTGGAAGGCGAGGGACTATTCTGGCTTAGCGTACGCGCGGCTGCTCGACGCGCCGCGTAGCCCCGGCCGCAATCGCTGGTTCCGCGGCGTTCATCCGAAGAACCAGTAGCAGACCGCGATGGCCGCCACCACGCCCGCCAGCTCGGCCAAAAGCGCGCAGGCCACGGCATGGCGCGCCCGCTGGATGCCCACGGCGCCGAAGTACACGGCCAATACGTAGAAGGTGGTCTCGGTGCTGCCCTGGATGGTGGCGGCCGCGAGCGCGGGGAAGCTGTCCACGCCCTGGGTCTTCATGGTTTCGATCAGCATCGCGCGCGCCGCGCTGCCCGAGAAGGGCTTGACCAGCGCGGTGGGCATGGCGTCGACAAAACGCGAATCCCACCCGCCCATGTCGACCAGCCAGCGCAGGCCGCCAAGCACGAAATCGAGCGCGCCCGAGGCACGCAGCACGCCCACGGCGCACAGCATGGCCACAAGATAGGGCAGCAGGTTCTTCGCGATGTCGAAGCCTTCCTTCGCGCCCTCGATAAAACATTCGTAGACCTTGATGCGGCGGATTGCGCCGGCCAGCAGGAACACGATGATCACGCCGAACAGCGCGAGGTTGCCCATCAGCGACGAGAGCGAGGCAATGGCCGCGGCCGACAGGGTGCCCAGCAGCGCCATGAAGCCGCCGAGCAGCAGCGCGCCCGGCACCAGGTAGGCCAGCACCACCGGGTCCCACAGCCGCAGGCGCTGCACCACGGCCACCGAGAGCAGGCCCACCAGCGTCGATGCGCTGGTGGCCAGGAGGATCGGCAGGAACACCATCGTCGGATCGGCTGCACCCTGCTGCGCGCGGTACATGAAGATGGTCACCGGCAGCAGCGTGAGCGACGATGCGTTGAGCACCAGGAACAGGATCTGCGCGTTGGTGGCCGTGACCGGGTCGGGGTTCAGCCGCTGCAGCTCGCGCATGGCCTTGAGGCCGATGGGCGTGGCCGCGTTGTCCAGCCCGAGCGCGTTGGCCGCGAAGTTCATGGTGATGAGCCCCAGCGCCGGATGGCCCGCGGGCACGCCCGGCATGAGCCGCCGGAACAGCGGCCCCAGCATGCGCGCGAGCCAGCCGACCAGCCCCGCCGCCTCGGCAATGCGCAGGAAGCCGAGCCACAGCGTGAGCGTGCCGAACAGCAGCACCATCACCTCGACCGCGAGCCGCGCCATGGCGAACAGGCTCTCGACGATGGCCGCAAAAACGGCCGGGTCGCCGCCCACCAGCCAGCGCCCGAGCGCCGCCAGCATCGCCATCCCGAAGAAACCCAGCCACAGGCCGTTGAGCACGCGTTCTTTTCCTTTTTATGGCGTCGATCTTCAGGCCACTTCGATCAGCAGGTTCGGGCGAAAGCCCTCCTGCTCACCCTTGCCCTTGTAGCCGAGCGGGTTGGCAACCACGCGGCAGCCGTCCTTCACATAGTCGAACGGGCAGTGCAGGTGGCCGTGCAGCCACAGTTGGGCGCGAGGAAGCAGGGCGTCGAGTGAATTGCAGAAGCCGGCGGTGCCCGGTGTGAGGCCGTAGCGCGGGTCGGCGCTGGCAAGGCTCGGCGCGAAATGCGTGATGGCCACCGTGGTGCCGTCGAAAGGCTCGGCCAGCGCCTGTTCGAGCCAGGTTTGGCACAGCAGCGCCTGCTCGCGCATCGCACCGGCCATGAACGGCTGGCCGCTGCGCACCGTGGCGGCCTTTTCCAGGTAGAAATCGGCCGCACGCATGGCCTTGCCGCGCTTCTTGAGCGCATCGGCCAGGCCGTCGGTGGGCGTCACCAGCGCATCGAAATCCGCCCAGAGCGTGGTTCCGATGAAACGGATGCCGCCGATGACGGCCGTCTCGCGCTCCAGCCACAGGATGTCGAGCTCGCTGCAAAGCGCGCGCAGGCGCTCGTGGGTTGCGTCGAAATCGGTGTTGTCGTACTCGTGGTTGCCCGGCACGTAGATCACGGGCACCGGCCAGCCGTTGCGAGGCGAAAAGCGGCCAAGACCGAAGTCTGAGTCCGTCAGGCGGGAGCCTTCCTGGTAGGAGCCGATGTCGCCCGCCAGCACCAGCATGTCGGCGCCGGGCACCGGCTCGGCCTGGAAGCGGGGGTGAGACTCCAGGTGAAGGTCGGAGAGCAGTTGCAGCTTCATCGTACGGCCAGTCTAGGGGAATGAGCCCATGCATAAAGCGCATGAAGGGGGGCTTCCAATATTAGGGATAACCCCTATTCTTGGTACATCAACCACTCCAGCGCAGCCGAGAGCAGCGCACTGTCATGTTCAGCCTCATTGCCCAAGTGGCCCGTTTCTTCCGTTCTTCCAATGCCAACGCTTCGGTGAGCCATGCCGCAGCGCTGATGGAAAGCGCCGACGCCCGTGCCGGCCTCGACGCCCATCAGGCGCAGGAACTGCGCGTTGCGGCCAGCGCCTGGCTCTCCGTCATTCGCTAAAAAACTAGCGGTGGATCATCCGGGCACCTTCTGCCCGAGGATCGAATCCGCAAAGGCCGCCGCGGCGGAGCGCAACAGCGCGGTGCGTAGCCATTCGTGCGAATGCAGGTGCTGTGCGCGCCGGTGCCAGATGGCGTCAACGTGCACCATCGGCTGGTCGAAGGGCAGGTCGCGCAGCACCAGCTGGTCGTCGATGCCGGTCACGGTCACAAAGTGCCGCGGCAGCACTGTGAGCAGATCGGAGTTTGCGACCACGCGGCCGGCCGTGAAAAACTGATTCACGGTCACCACGATGCGCCGCTCCCGTCCCAGGGCGCCCAGCGTCTGATCGATAAAGCCGTAGGGCCGACCCGAAAAGCTCACCAAGAGGTGCCGCGCGGCGCAGTAATCATCGAGCGTAAGGGGTGCATCCGCCAGCGGATGGCCGCGGCGCATCACGCATACATACTGGCCCAGGTAGAGCCGCTGGGTCTCGAACGCCACTCCCACGCCCGATTGCCCGCGTGCCGCCAGGCTGGCGATCACGGCCGGAAAGTAGCCGATCGCCATGTCGACTTCTTCCTGCTCGAGCATCCGCCGCGGATCGCGGGTTGTAAGCGGCAGAACGCGTAGCGAGATAGCGGGCGCTTCCTTCTCCACGATTTGCACCAGCCCAGGGATGAGTTCGGCGGCAGTGGCGTCGGCCATTGCCAGGAGGAAGGTGGTATCCGCGGTGGCGGCGTCGAACTCGCCCGGCGCCAGCGTGTGCTGCAGCTGCCGCAGGGCGTCGCGCACGGTGGGCCAGAGCGCCAGCGCACGCGGCGTCGGCTCCACGCCCGCGCCCGATCGGCTCACCAGTTCGTCGCCGAGCACATCGCGCAAGCGGCGCAGCGCGTTGCTCACCGCCGGCTGGGTGATCGACAGGTTGCGCGCCGCCCGCGTGAGGTTGCGCTCCGCCATCACCTCGTCGAAGACGCGGAGCAGGTTGAGGTCGAGTGTGCGAAAGTTGACGTCCATCAGCGTTGTGAATGATAAACATCAGAAAGATAAAGTGGCGGAACACTAGGGTAACCCCTAATATTCCCCCATCGGCATCAAGCCACTCATCCCACGGAGGGATCACCATGACCAGCTTTGTCCACGTTGACCAACCTACTTCCCATCCCGGCGTCCAGCGCGCCGAGATCCTGTTCGGCCAGATCAAGGCCGCCCGTGCCGGCGCCAGCGGTTCGCGTCCGCTGATCGCGCTGCTCGTCGTCGCCGTGATCGCGGCGGTTCTGGTGGTGGGCGACAAGCTCGTTTCCACCTGGGACGAAGGCGCGCTGCTCGCCGCCTGGGCCGTGCTCTGCGGCGCCGTTTTTGCCGGCATCGCGCTGTTTGCCAGCTCGCTGCGCGCCCCGGCCGCCAAGATTGCAGGCCTGTGGAACGCAGCAGCCAAGCGCCGTGCCGCTGATCGCGCCGACGCCCGGTTTCTTGCCACCGCGCACAGCGACCCGCGCGTGATGCAGGAACTGCAAGCCGCCGTCTGGCGCGAGCAGTCGGAAGGCAAGGCTTCCACCGCAACCGTTGCGAAGGTGGACGCCGTGGCCCGCAAGGCCGCACGTGCCAGCAACGATGCACGGATGCCGACGCTCTACGAAGCCATGCGCCGCATGAACAGCTCGCGCTACTACTGATCCATCGATCGCTTCGTTGGCCGAGTCATGAAAAAGCCGCCCTAGGGCGGCTTTTTTTCATTGGTGAGGCTTGCGCCGCACTGTGGGGAGCGTCAGGCCGCCAGGCGCTGCTCGATGGCTGCCTTGGTTTCCGGCAGTTCCTTCGGCAGGTGATGCGCCAGCTGCTCGAACAGCTCGGCGTGCAGCTTCAGCTCGGCCTGCCACGCGGCCTTGTCGATGTTGGTGACGGTGGCGTACTGCTCGGCGCTGAAATCCAGGCCGGTCCAGTTGAGGTCTTCGTAGCGCGGGCTCACGCCGAAGACATGGTCCACGCCCTCGGCCTTGCCCTCGATGCGATCGATGATCCACTTGAGCACGCGCATGTTCTCGCCGTAGCCGGGCCATACGAACTTGCCGTCCGGGCCCTTGCGGAACCAGTTGGTCGTGTAGATGCGCGGCTGCTTGGCGCCCGAAGCCTCGACCTTCTTGCCCAGGTCGAGCCAGTGCTGGAAGTAGTCGCTCATGTTGTAGCCCATGAAGGCCAGCATGGCGAAGGGGTCGCGGCGCACCACGCCCACCTGGCCGACGATGGCGGCGGTGGTTTCCGAGCCCATGGTGGCGGCCATGTAGACGCCTTCGGTCCAGTTGCGGCCTTCGGTCACCAGCGGCACCGTGGTCGAGCGGCGGCCACCGAAGATGAAAGCGTCGATCGGCACGCCGGCCGGATCGTCCCAGGCCGGGTCGAGCGCGGGGTTGTTGGTGGCGGCCACGGTAAAGCGCGAATTCGGGTGCGCGGCCTTGGCGCCGGTTTCCTTGGCGATCTGCGGCGTCCAGTCCTTGCCCTGCCAGTCGATCAGGTGCTCGGGCAGCTTCTTGCCGGGCACGTCGTCCTCGAGGCCTTCCCACCACACGTCGCCGTCATCGGTGAGCGCCACGTTGGTGAAGATCACGTCGCGGTCCAGGCTCTTCAGGCAGTTGGGGTTGGTCTTGAGGTTGGTGCCGGGGGCCACGCCGAAGTAGCCCGCCTCGGGGTTGATGGCGTACATGCGGCCATCCTTGCCGGGCTTGATCCAGGCGATGTCGTCGCCAATGGTCGTCACTTGCCAGCCGTCGAAGCCGGCCGGAGGCACCAGCATCGAGAAGTTGGTCTTGCCGCAGGCCGAGGGGAAAGCGGCGGCCACGTGGTACTTCTTGCCCTGTGGCGAGGTCACGCCCAGGATGAGCATGTGCTCGGCCAGCCAGCCTTCGTCGCGGCCCATGGTGGAGGCGATGCGAAGCGCAAAGCACTTCTTGCCCAAGAGCGCGTTGCCGCCGTAGCCCGAGCCGTAGCTCCAGATCTCGCGCGTTTCGGGGTAGTGAACGATGTACTTCGTCTTGTTGCAGGGCCAGGTCACGTCCTCCTGGCCGGGCTCGAGGGGCGCGCCCACCGTGTGCACGCAGGGCACGAACTCGCCGTCGGCGCCGAGCACTTCGTACACGGCCTTGCCCATGCGGGTCATGATCTTCATGTTGACCGCCACGTAGGGGCTGTCGGAAAGCTCGATGCCGATGTGCGCAATCGGCGAGCCGAGCGGGCCCATGCTGAAAGGCACCACGTACATCGTGCGGCCCTTCATGCAGCCGTCGAACAGCGGCTGCAGCGTGGCGCGCATCTCGGCCGGGGCCATCCAGTTGTTGGTGGGGCCGGCGTCTTCCTTCTTTTCGGAGCAGATGAAGGTGCGGTCTTCAACGCGCGCCACGTCGCTCGGGTCGGAAGCCGCGAGGAAGGAGTTGGGACGCTTGGCCGGGTTGAGCTTCTTGAAGGTACCCGCGTCGACCAGTTTCTGGCAAAGGCGGTCGTACTCTTCCTTGCTGCCGTCGCACCAGTAGATGGCCTCGGGTTTGCAAAGCGCGGCCATATCGGCCACCCAGGCAATCAGTTTTGCGTTCTTGACGTATGAGGGTGCCTGAATGGCAAGGCCCTGCATCGTGGGTGCGTTCATCGGAAATCTCCTAAGTTGAAAAATCGTCTTTCCGAACGGGACGCCGCACCATCGAGGCGCGGAGGTCCGTTTGAGAAAACGTTTCGCGTTGGGAGACTGCGTCAACGCGGGCCGCAAAGCCCGCGGACGAAGACGCTAATGCCTGTCAGGCCAAATAGACAGCGATGGATGCAAGCAAAAGCATCAGCACGCCGCCGGCCAATGGCAGGACGATCGGCATCAGGTGCACGACCGATTCGACGGCGTCTTTTTCAACGGCGGCCGCGTGGTGCGGCTCGACGGGCGTAGGGTTGGACATTGAAAGTACCTCGAATACACAAATACAAAAACTGCGGGCATTTTACCGATGGGCCCCGGCCCGGCGGTCTAGGGGCTTGCCAGGGCCCCTTCAGTGCTGCTCTTCGGCCTCGAAGCCCGCGTCGTGCAGCGCGCCCAGCACGCTGGCCAGATGCGCACGTCCGCGGGTCTGCAGCACCAGCTCGATATCGACATTCTGCGCCGCCAGCATGGTAAAGGCCCGTTGATGATGAACCTCATCGACGTTAGCGCCCGCTTCCGCTACGGTGGCCGTGATCTGGGCCAATGAACCCGGCACATCGCGTGCGCTCACCCGCACGCGCGCCAGCCGCCCGGCCCGCACCATGCCGCGCTCGATGATGGCGGCAAGCAGCAGCGGATCGATGTTTCCGCCCGAAAGCACCAGCCCCACGCGCTTGCCCCTGAAGCGCTCCGGATGCCGGATGAGCGCCGCAAGGCCCGCCGCCCCGGCCCCTTCGACCAGCGTTTTTTCGATTTCGAGCAGCATCAGCACGCCTTGCTCGATGTCTCCTTCGTCGACCAGCAGCAGGTCGTCCACATGCTTGGCGATGATTTCGCGCGTGAGCACGCCGGGCGTGCCGACCGCAATGCCTTCGGCGATGGTGCTCTTGCCCTGCAGGTGCTGCGTGCCCTTGACGGCATTCACCATGCCCGGAAAACGCGTGGTCTGCACGCCGACGATCTCGATGCCGGGCCGGCGGTCGCGCGCCGCAACGGCCATGCCGGCAATCAGCCCGCCGCCGCCGACCGACACCACCAGCGCGTCGAGATCGGGCACCACGTCGAGCATTTCGAGCGCCACGGTGCCCTGGCCCGCGATGATGGCCTCGTCGTCATAGGGATGAACAAAGGTCAGCCCTTCGCGTTCGGCCAGTTCGAGTGCATGCGCGCGCGCCGCGTCCAGCGTGTCGCCGTGCAGCACCACTTCGGCGCCAAAGCCGCGCGTGCGCTCTATCTTGACGCCGGGCGTGAAGCGCGGCATCACGATGAGCGCGCGAAGGCCCAGCCGCTGCGCGTGATAGGCCACACCCTGTGCATGGTTGCCGGCGGACATGGCGATGACGCCGCGCGCGGTTTCCTTGCCGTCGCCCGCGGGTCCGTTCTCCGAAAGATCGACCAGCTTGTTGCACGCCCCGCGTTCCTTGAACGAGGATGTGAACTGCAGGTTCTCGAACTTGAGGTAGACCTGCGCGCCCACGATCTCCGAGAGCGTGCGCGACTCGACGCAGGGCGTATTGAGCACCTGACCCTGCAGACGCGCCGCGGCGCGCCGGATTTCTTCGATTCCGACCATGGCGGGCATTGTGGCTGGAATCGCACCATCAGGGTTTTTACCGTTCCGGCGTCTTCCCCAAGCTAAAAGTCTGCGTTATGGTCGCTCCAAGAAGTTCCTCGTCTGGAGGTTGTCCGATGGTCAAGCGTGCGGGTGTCGATGTCGTGGCTGCTGCGGTACGCGGGCAGGCATTGCCGTCGCCCGGGCTCAAGGGCGCGCCGGTGCTCGAGCTCATGTGCTCGCACTTCGTGCTCACGCTCGCCGCCAAGCAGGGGCCGCGCTTCAACGTGCGCCGCGACATCAACGGCCTGCTGTCGCTCACCGGCCGGCATCTGGTGTGGCCCGTTGCGGTGCTGCAGCGGCTGCGCGAATTCCTCGGCCGGCGCTGCGCCGGCAACGAAGCCTGGAAAGGCGTGGAAGATTTCGACGGCCGCACGCTGCTCGAGCGGCATGGCGTGTGGCGCGGCCCCTATGAAGAAGGCACGCTGTTCTTCTACCTCGACGAGTACGCCAAGGACCATCCCAAGGACCTGCTCTCGGTGCTGGCCGTCACGCGCGACTGGCTCACGCACGCGCTGCGCAAGCAATCGACGCTGGTCGAAAAGAACATCGATGCGCTCGCGGGCCTGCTGCAGCTCAACAAGGCCGAGCGCGCGCTGCTGCTCTACGGCACGCTCGCGCGCTACCAGCGCGACCTGCGTTCGCTGCTGGTGGAGTTCAAGGTCAACAACGCGCCCGAAGCCTATGCGGCCATTGCCGACATTGCGGGCGTCAATGCGAGCGAGGTGGGCGAGGCATTGCGCGCAGGCTCGCGGCTCGAGCGCATCGGCCTGGTCGAAAACCTGATTTCCGAACACAACATCACCGACCTGGCCGACCTCATGAAGGTCAGCGAAAAGCTGCCGCCGGTGCTGATGCGCGAGTACCGCGACCACAATGAGCTCATGGCCGTGTTCACGCGGCCTTCCGCCAAGAGCGCGCTCACCACGCACGACTTTTCCTTTGTCGAGGAAGACGCGCAAATGCTCGTCACGCTGCTGCGGGCCGCAGTGGCGCGCAAGGAGCCCGGCGTCAACGTGCTGCTCTACGGGCCGCCCGGCACCGGCAAGACCGAGCTCGCCAAGGTGGTGGCGCAAGCGGCGGGGCTCGAACTGTTCGAGGTCGAATACGCCGACCGCGACGGCAACTCGCTGAGTGGCCGCGACCGCTACCGTTCACTGCAGATTGCGCAAGTGTTCCTCAAGGGCAGCGCGCAGGCCGCGCTGCTGTTCGACGAAGTCGAAGACGTGTTTCCACCCATCAGCACCGAAGCCGCGCAGTTCATGGCTCGCGCCGAGCAGGTTCCGGCGCCCACCAGCGGCAGCGTGAGCGGCAAGGCATGGGTCAACCAGATACTCGAAGCCAACCCGGTGCCCACGCTGTGGGTGACCAACCGCATCGAGCAGATCGACCCGGCATTCCGGCGCCGCTTCGCGTATCACCTCGAACTCAAGTCGCCGCCGCCCGGCGCGCGTGAGCAGCTGATCAAGAAAACGCTCGAAGGCATCGTGGTGTCGGAGGCCTTTACCGCCAAGCTGGCCGAGCGCAAGGGCCTCACGCCCGCGCAGATCCGTACCGCGGTGCGCTTTGCAGGGCTGGCTCAGACCGACGGCACGTCGATGGAGGCGCTGATCGAGCGGCAGCTCAAGAATGCCGACCTCGCGCTCGGCACGCTCGACACCGGGCTGGGAGAGCGGCGCAGCGTGACCACCTACGACCTCGACATGCTCAATGTCGAGACCCGTTTCGAAATTCCGCGCATCGTGGCCGCCATCAAGGCGCGCGGGCACGGCACGCTGTGCTTCTACGGCGCACCCGGCACAGGCAAGACCGCACTGGCCGAGCACATTGCCAAGGCCGTCGGCCGGCCGCTCATCATCAAACAGGCCAGCGACCTCATGAGCAAGTATGTCGGCGAAACCGAGCAGAACATGGCCGCCATGTTCAAGGAAGCGGAGGCCGAAAAAGCCGTGCTGCTGCTCGACGAGGCCGACAGCTTTCTGCAGGACCGGCGCGGCGCACAGCGCACCTATGAAGTGACCGAAGTCAACGAGATGCTGCAGGGCATGGAGCGCTTCAACGGCGTCTTCATCTGCACCACCAACCTGCTCGACCGGCTCGACCAGGCGGCGCTCAGGCGCTTCACGTTCAAGATCAAGTTCATGCCGCTCACCGCCGCGCAGCGCGAGCGCATGTTCATTGCCGAGGCACTGGCCGGCGATGCGGCATTGCTCACCGGAGAAATCAAGGCGCGCCTGGCGCAAATGAGGCAGCTGTGCCCAGGCGATTTCGCGGCCGTGAAACGGCAGACGGATATTCTGGCGGTCGATTTCTCGGCCGCCGAATTCCTGGACCAGCTCGAGGCCGAGCACCGCATCAAGCCCGAGGTGCGCGAATCGCGCGGCATCGGTTTTGTGCAGTAGACCGTTGCAGAACACGCCGCAGAACACAACCATCAAAAAGCGGCAAACAAGAAATACCGTCCGCGGCAGCGGACACGAGGAGGGGCTCGATGAATTCACTCGAAGCGAACGCGCGGGAGCCGCGCGCCACCGCCCGCGCGCACGCCGCATTCGCGCTGGCCTTCGCCGCCTTCGTTCTGGCCGGTTGTGGAGGCGGCGGTGGAGGAGGAGGGGGCGGCGGCGGGCTGCCGATCTTCCTGCCGCCCACCACCACGCCGCCCACCACCACGCCGCCCACCACCACGCCCCCAGCCAGTGGCGGCAATGACGACACCATCGTTGCCTCGTCCACCGTGGCCGGCCTGTGCGCCGCGCCGCGCACGGGCACCAACCCCGAGACCGGCACCGCCTACCCCGACAAGGCCGGCACGCTCACCGATGAAAAGCGCTGGGTGCGCGGCTGGATCGACGAAACCTATCTTTGGTACGGCGAGGTGCCGACCAACCTCAAGGCCGCCGACTACGCCACGCCGGTTGCCTACTTCAGCGTGCTCAAGAGCCCGGCCCTCACAGCCTCGGGCCGCGCGAAGGACCGCTTTCACTACGTGTACGACACCGAACGCTACCGGCAGCTCTCGGAGGCCGGCGTGGCACCGGGCTACGGCATGGAGTTCGCGTTCGTGCGCAATTCGCGGCCGCGCGACCTGCGCATTGCGTTCACCGAGCCCGGCTCGCCCGCGGCCGGTGCAGGCATTGCGCGCGGTGCGAAGGTGCTCGAGGTCGACGGCGTCGACGTCATCGAAGGCACCAGCACCACCGTCATCAACCGCGGCATCTCGCCCACCACCGTCGGCGAATCGCATACCTTCAAGCTGCAGGAAGGCACCGCGACCCGCACCGTGACACTGACTGCCGCGAGCATCACGCGCACGCCGGTGCAGAACGTGAAAACCATCGACACCGGCAGCGGCCGCGTGGGCTACCTGCTCTTCAACGACCACATCACGACCTCGGAGGCGCAGCTCATCGACGCCGTGAACCAGCTCAAGCAGGACGGCGTGCAAGACCTGGTGCTCGACATGCGCTACAACGGCGGCGGCCAGCTCAACATCGCGAGCCGGCTCGCCACCATGGTGTCTTCGCCCACCGCCACCTCGGGCAAGACCTTCGAGCGCCTTGTCTTCAACGACAAGAACCCGTTCCGCCTGACCCCGGCACAAACGGTCATTCCTTTCCACGCCAGGAGCCGCTCGGGCGCCGAGCTCCCCAGGCTCGGCCTTTCGCAGGTGACGGTGCTCGTCGGCCCCGACACCTGCTCGGCGAGCGAGTCGGTCATCAACAGCCTGCGCGGGGTGGAGGTCCAGGTCAACCTCGTCGGCGGCGCCACCTGCGGCAAGCCCTACGGCTTTTCTCCGCAGGACAACTGCGGCACGAGCTACTTCGCCATCCAATTCCAGGGCGTCAACGCCAAGAACTTCGGCGACTACGGCGATGGCTTCGCGCCCAGTTGCACCGTGGCCGACGATTTCGACCACGCACTCGGCGACCCGACGGAGGCTCGGCTGGCCGCCGCGCTGGCGATGCGCAATGGCGGCGCATGCCCCGCATCGGCTTCGACCAAGACCCTGCCGGGGCTCGAGAAGTCCGAAGCCGCCGCCGAGCAACCCTACCTGCTTCAGCGCACGCCGCTGCGCGAAATCCGCCTGCTCGGTGCCGCGCCGGCCCCGAGCTGAGCGGCCTCTCGCCCTCGCGGTTACTGCTTGAAACCATCCCCTTTACCGCTCTTTCGGCTCGCCTATTAGAGTTCAAGCAAACGTTTGCGCAATCGTTTGGCATTTAGTTCTACATGGCAATACCAACTCAAAGGAGCCGGGATGAAGATTCGGATTCAGCGACGTAAATGGATGGCCGCGGCCCTGCTTGCCACGGTGCTGTCGGCCTGCGGCGGCGGCGGTGACAACAACGGCGGCATCGGGCTCGCCCCGGGGTACGGCGCGGCCCCGCCTCCCGCGCAGAAGATCATCATCGACAGCGACTACAACACCATGAGCGACGACGGCCAGCTCGGCGTCATGGCCGCCCAGCTCCAGGCCTCGGGCAAGGTGCAGGTCATGGGCATCAGCGTGGTCTCGGGCAACCAGTGGCTCAAGCAGGGCGTGGCCGATGCGCTGATGTCGGTCGAGCGCCTGGGCGTGGGCGACCGCATCGGCGTTTATGCCGGCGCGAACTACGCGTTCAACCACGACTACGCGACCATCGAAGCCGAAATGGCTGCTGGCGCCGGGGGCGACGGCTACCTGGGCGCATGGAGCGGCCCCGAGCCCAAGACCGATGCCGACCTGAAGCCCTCGCCCGACGGATTTGCGACCCGCACCGTGCTGCAGCGCAAGAGCGCGGTCGACTTCATCGTCGATACCGTGAAGGCCAATCCCAACGAGATCACCATCCTTGCCATTGGCCCGCTCACCAACATTGCACTCGCGGTCAAGCAGAACCCCGAAATCGTGCCGCTCATCAAGAAGATCATCTACATGGGCGGCGCCATCGACGTGGCGGGCAACACCACCAAGTTTGCCGAGTTCAACTGGTGGTTCGACCCCGAGGCCGCGCAGTTCGTGGTGCGCCTGCCGATTCCACAGGTGGTGGTGCCGCTCGATGTGACCGACACCGTATTTCTCACCAAGCCCATCTACGACCGCATTGCCCACACCGCCAGGCCCACGCCCGTGACCGAGGTGTTCAGGCAGCTCAACGGCTACGGTTTCAGCGGCACCAACGGCTTCGAGAACAACCCCAGCTACACGCAGAACATCTGGGACACGCTCACGCTCGCCTACCTCATCGACCCGAGCTACGCCACGCAAACGGTGGAGCGCTATGTCGACGTGGTCGCCCAGCCCGGCGCCGCCGAAAACGGCCGCTCCATCGGCTACAGCGCGCAGCCCGCAGGGCCCACGCTGCAGAAGATGACCGTGGTGAAGAAGTTCGACAACGCGCGCTTTTTCGAGCTCTACGTCGACCTGCTCACGCGGCCCGTGCCGATCACGCTGCCGCCGGCCAGCTGACCGATACGCGCGCGGCGGACGAGCCTAGAAAGCCGAGGCGACGCGCAGCACCTCGCTGCCGTAGGCCTCGAGCTTCTTGGTGCCGATGCCGCTGATGCCCTGCAGGTCTTCGAGCGTGGCGGGTGCGCGTTCGGCAATGGCCGCGAGCGTGGCGTCATGAAAGATCACGTAGGCCGGCAGGTTGTGCTCGCGCGCCACTTCCGCGCGCCAGGCCTTGAGCGCCTCGAAGCGCTTCTTGCCGGTGTCGTCGAGCTTGGCGGCCGCCGGTGACGGCGCGCCCTTGGCCACCTTCTCGCGGCGCGGCTTGCGCTCCGCGGGCGACGAGATCGATTCGCGCAGCGTCACGTTCGCTTCGCCCTTGAGCACCGGGCGCGATCCTTCGGTGAGCTTCAGCGTGTTGAACGCTTCTGCATCGACGGCCAGCGCGCCCGTGGCAATCAGCTGCCGCAGCACGCCGCGCAACTGCACTTCGCTGAACTCCGCGCCCAGCCCGAAGGTGCTGATGCGCTCATGCCCGAACTGCTTGACCTTCTCGGTCTCCTTGCCGCGCAGGATGTCCATGATGTGGCCCGCACCAAAGCTGATGCCGCTCAGTTTCTGCACGCGGTAGATGGTGGAGAGCAGCTTGCGCGCCGCATCGGTGCCGTCCCACACCTGTGGCGGGTTCAGGCAGTTGTCGCAGTTGCCACATGTGGCCCCCACGCTCGGCACTTCGTGTCCTCGCTGCCCCCCGAGGGGGCCGCGGCCGCCTTGGGGCGGCCCGGCGTCGGCCGAGGCGCGCACATAGGTCTCGCCGAAGTAGCCCAGGAGCCGCACGCGACGGCAGTCGCTTGCCTCGGCCAGCGACAGCAGCGCATCGAGCTTGCCGCGCATCACCTGCTTGAACTCTTCGCCGGCCGGGCTTTCATCGATCATGCGGCGCTGGTTCACCACGTCTTGCAGGCCATAGGCCATCCACGCATCGGCCGGCGCGCCGTCGCGGCCCGCGCGGCCGGTTTCCTGGTAGTAGCCCTCGATGTTCTTGGGCATGTCGAGGTGGCCGACAAAGCGCACGTCGGGCTTGTCGATGCCCATCCCGAAGGCGATGGTCGCCACCATCACGATGCCTTCCTCGCGCAAGAACCGGTCCTGGTGCTTCTGGCGCACCGCGGCGTCCAGCCCCGCGTGATAGGGCAGCGCGTTGATGCCCGCGCCCTGCAGCGTCACGGCCACGTCTTCCACGCGCTTGCGCGACTGGCAATAGACCACGCCCGCATCGCCTTCGTGCTCGCGCTCGATGAAGCGCAGCAGCTGCGTGGTCGCGTCCTTCTTCTCGACGATGGTGTAGCGGATGTTCGGCCGGTCGAAGCTGGAGACGAACTGCCGCGCCTCCTCCAGCTGCAGCCGCTCGACGATGTCGGCGCGCGTGAGTGCGTCGGCCGTGGCCGTGAGCGCAATGCGCGGCACGCCCGGGTAGCGTTCGTGCAGCACCGTGAGCGCCCGGTATTCGGGCCGGAAGTCGTGGCCCCACTGGCTCACGCAATGCGCCTCGTCGATCGCGAACAGCGAGAGCTTGCCGCGCTCCTTCAGCGAGTCGAGCTGCGAGAGAAAGCGCGGCGTGTTCACGCGCTCGGGCGCCGCATACAGCAGCGTGATCTCGCCGCGCAGCATGCGGCGCTCCACATCCTGCGTCTGTTCCCAGTCGAGCGTGGAATTGAGAAACGCCGCGTTCACGCCGGCCTCGTGCAGCGCGCCGACCTGGTCGTGCATCAGCGCGATCAGCGGCGACACCACCACCGAAACGCCGCGCCCCGCGCGCTGCCGCGCAATGGCCGGGATCTGGTAGCAGAGCGATTTGCCGCCGCCCGTGGGCATCAGCACCAGCGCATCGCCGCCGCCCACCACGTGCTCGACGATGTCCTGCTGCGGCCCGCGGAACTGCGAGTAGCCGAAGACTTCGTGAAGGATGTCGGCGGGTGCGCTGCTGCTGCCGGGAGCGTCGAGGGGGAGGGGAGCGAGCGAGGACACGAGGCAGGGGGCGAAGGGCGGGAACCGGGAAAAAGGGAGCGACCCCGGATTGTCCCCCAGCGGCATCGACCTGACCGTGGCACGAGGTTTGCAATCGCAAAACCCGTCCCGCCGCCCTCCTGTATAGACAGCAATCTGGTGCATTTTCCTGAAGAAATGTACCGAAACGGCTCTCCCGGGTTATCCTGTATATACAAGTTGGGGCGCTTGGCAACAATGCGAGGCGCGCGTATCCCGCTATCAGGGGCGTATCGCCGAGCCTTTTCAGAGAACAGAACCAGGAGTACCCATGGTCAAGACGGTAATTGTGAAAGTCGCTTCCCTGCTGGCAGCAGGCGCATGTGCAGCGGGCATGGCCGGAACGGCCGCCGCGCAGGAAACCAAGATCGTGCTCGGCATGTCGGGCTGGACCGGCTTTGCACCGCTCACGCTGGCCGACAAGGCCGGCATCTTCAAGAAGAACGGGCTGGACGTCGAGCTCAAGATGATCCCGCAGAAAGACCGCCACCTGGCGCTGGCCTCGGGCTCCATCCAGTGCGCGGCCACCACGGTCGAAACCCACGTGGCGTGGAACGCCAACGGCGTGCCCATCGTGCAGATCTTCCAGATGGACAAGTCCTACGGCGCCGACGGCCTGGCCGTGCGCAACGACGTCAAGGGCTTTGCCGACCTCAAGGGCAAGGCCATCGGCGTGAGCGCCCCGGGCACCGCGCCGTACTTCGGCCTGGCCTGGATGCTCAACAAGAACGGCATGACCATGAAGGACGTGAAGCTCGTCTCGCTCGAGCCGCAGCCCGCGGCGCAGGCCTTCGTGGCCGGCCAGAACGATGCCGCCATGACCTACGAGCCCTACCTCTCGACCGTACGCGCCAACCCCGCCGCCGGCAAGATCCTGGCCACCACGCTCGACTACCCGATGGTGATGGACACCGTCGGCTGCGCGCCCACGTGGCTCAAGGCCAACGCCAAGGCCGCGCAGGCGCTCACCAACTCATACTTCGAAGCGATCGAGATGATCAAGGCCGATCCGGCCAAGTCGAACGAGATCATGGGCGCGGCCGTCAAGCAGACCGGCGAGCAGTTCGCCAAGTCGTCGGCCTACCTGCGCTGGTCGGACAAGGCGGCCAACCAGAAGTTCTTTGCGAGCGAGATCACGCCCTTCATGAAGGACGCACAGGCCATCCTGCTGGAGGCAGGCGTCATCCGCAAGGCGCCCGACGACCTGGCCGCCACCTTCGACACCAGCTTCATCAAGTAAGAGCGAGCGAGCAGCATGGAAGCGACGCCTGTCATGAATTCATCCGAGCCGGTGGCGGTTCCCGCCCGGCTGGCGGCGGCGCCGGCGGCACCCCGCCGCAGGCGCTCGCTGGCGCCGCTCGAACCCGTGGGCGCGCGCGCACGCTGGCTGCTGGGGCTCGGCTTCTTCGTGCTGTTCGTGGCGGTGTGGGCCTTCTTCACGCTCGGCGGCTTCGTGTCGCCGACCTTCCTGGCGAGCCCCGTCACCATGGTGAAAGAGGGCGTGCTGCTCTTCACCGAATACAACTTCATCCACGACATCGGCATGACGGTGTGGCGCGTGTTCGGCGGCTTTGTGCTGGCGACCATCGTCGCGGTGCCGCTGGGCATTGCCATGGGCACGTGGAAAGGCGTGGAGGCCTTCTTCGAGCCTTTTGTCTCGTTCTGCCGCTACCTGCCGGCCTCGGCCTTCATTCCGCTCTTGATCCTTTGGGCGGGCATCGGCGAGGCGCAGAAGCTGCTGGTCATCTTCATCGGCTCGGTGTTCCAGATCACGCTGATGGTTGCGGTCACCGTCGGCGGTGCACGGCGCGACCTGGTTGAGGCCGCCTACACGCTGGGCGCCAAGAGCCGCGGCATCGTCGCGCGGGTGCTCATTCCCGGTGCCGCACCCGGCATTGCCGAAACCCTGCGCCTGGTGCTGGGCTGGGCCTGGACCTACGTGATCGTGGCCGAACTCATCGGCTCTTCGTCAGGCATCGGCCACATGATCACCGACAGCCAGGCCTTGCTGAACACGGGGCAGATCATCTTCGGGATCATCGTGATCGGCGTCATCGGGCTGGTGTCCGACTTCGCATTCAAGGCGCTCAACCGCCGCATGTTCGCCTGGGCAGCACTGTGATGATGACGAACAACAACCAACTCTCCATCCAGGGCGTGTCGCGCGTCTTCACGGGCACCAAGGGCCAGAGCACGCAGGCGCTGCTGCCGATCGACTTCGAGGTGAAGGAGAACGACTTCGTCACCATCCTCGGCCCCTCGGGCTGCGGCAAGTCGACCCTGCTGCGCATCGTGGCGGGGCTCGACTTTCCGACCACTGGCCAGGTGCTGCTCGATGGCGAGCGCATCGAAGGCCCCGGCGCCGACCGCGGCGTGGTGTTCCAGAGCTACACGCTCTTTCCGTGGCTCACGGTGGCGCAGAACATCCGCTTCGGCCTGCGCGAGCGCGGCATGAGCGAGGCCGACCAGAAGGAACGCAGCGAGTTCTTCATCGCCAAGGTGGGGCTGCGCGGCTTCGAGAACCACTTTCCCAAGCAGCTCTCGGGCGGCATGCAGCAGCGCACCGCCATTGCGCGCGCGCTCGCCAACGATCCTAAGATGCTGCTGCTGGACGAGCCCTTCGGTGCGCTCGACAACCAGACGCGCGTGCTGATGCAGGAGCTGTTGCTGGGCATCTGGGAGTCGGCGCAGAAGACGGTGCTGTTCGTCACGCACGACATCGACGAAGCCATCTTCATGGCCAACCGCGTGGCGGTGTTCAGCGCGCGGCCGGGCCGAATCAAGACGGAGATCGCGGTCGACTTTCCGCATCCGCGCCACTACACGATCAAGACCTCGCCCGAGTTCATGGAAATCAAGGCGCGGTTGACCGAAGAGATTCGCGCGGAGTCGATGGCGGCTGCGGAGCACTAGGAATGAAGCGGTGCGCTCTTGTTCGTCGTGCTGAGGATCGTTCGGGGCGCGCACCCGCCGACGGGGTACCTTTCTCCGCGAATGTCCCCCGGCCTACGGCCTCCTCCTTTATTTCGCTGCGCAAGGCACCCCATCGACGGGCGCGTTATGAGCAGTGGTCGTTGATCGGCCGCACACCAGCAGCGTGCCCCAGTGCACAGGGCATCGGGTGCTCCGCGCAGCGAAATAAAGGAGGAGGGCGAAGCCCGGGGGACATTCGCGGAGGGGAGTACCCGGTGGCCTGTGCACACGCCCTGAACAACAGCGCCAAAAACAGCGCCCTGAACAACAGCGTGGTTGGAGTGCCGACATGAAGCGCGACCTCCCCTCCCTCGCGCTCTATGCGCAAGTCAAGGATCACATCTCCCGCAAGATCCAGGACGGCACCTGGCCCGCCGGTCACCGCCTGCCCTCCGAAAGCGAATTGGTCGCACAGTTCGGCATCTCGCGCATGACCGTGAACCGCGCATTGCGCGAGTTGATGGAACAGGGCCGCATCGTGCGCATGGCCGGTGTCGGCAGCTTCGTGGCCGAGAACAAGCCCCAGTCCACGTTGCTGCAGATCGCCAACATCGCAAGCGAAATCCGCCAGCGAGGCCATGACTACCGCTGCGAGATGCTGGCCGTCGAACGCATTGCCGCCTCTCCCGACGTGGCGGCCTGGCTCGACATGCGCGCGGGCACCTCGGTGTTCCACAGCGTCTGCCTGCACATGGAGAACGACACGCCGGTGCAGCTCGAAGAACGGTACGTCAATCCGCTGGTCGTGCCCGACTACCTCGAGCAAGACTTTGCCGCCGTTGCGCCCAGCGAATACCTGGTTCGCAATGTGCCTTTCGACCAGATCGAGCACGTCGTCGATGCCGTGCTGCCCACCGCCGAACAGGCAAGCCGGCTCGCGATGGAACCCACCGACCCCTGCCTGCTGCTCACGCGCCGCACCTGGACGCGCAACACGCCCGTCACCTGGGTGCGCTGCCTGCATCCCGCGTCGCGCTACAGCCTGGGCAGCCGCTTCAAAGCCGACGGCAACCCAAGCTTCGGCTGATTTTTCGTCGCGAAAACCGCAGGTCTTCTCTCGCAACCACTTGTATAGACAGGTTCATATGCCAACAAACAATCACACCCCCGCCACCCTGACCCTCACGCCCGGCAAGGTGGACCTCGCCATGCTGCGACGCATCCAGGCCGGCGGCGTGCGGCTGGCGCTTGATCCGTCGGTGCAGGACGGCATGGCGCGCGCCCAAGCGGCGGTGCGGCACATCGTCGAGAACGACCAGGTGGTCTACGGCATCAACACCGGTTTCGGCAAGCTCGCGAGCACGCGCATCGGCAACGACCACCTGGCCGACCTGCAGCGCAACCTCGTGCTCTCGCACAGCGTGGGTACCGGCGAGCCGCTGGCCGCGCCTGTCGTGCGCATGGTGCTGGCCACCAAGGCGGTGAGCCTGGCGCGTGGCCATTCGGGCGTGCGGCCCGCGCTGGTCGATGCGTTGCTGGCGCTGTTCAATGCAGGCGTCATGCCGCGCATTCCGTGCAAAGGCTCGGTTGGCGCATCGGGCGACCTTGCGCCGCTCGCGCACATGGCCTGCGTGCTGATCGGCGAGGGCGAGGCGACGACGGACGACGGTTCCGTGGTCAGCGGTGCCGAGGCCATGCGCCTCGTCGGACTCGAGCCCTTCGTGCTCGGCCCCAAGGAAGGCCTGGCGCTGCTCAACGGCACGCAGGTGTCGACCGCGCTCGCGCTGGCCGGACTGTTCGGCGCTGAAGACGTGTTCGCCTCGGCGTTGATGTCGGGTGCGCTCTCGCTCGAGGCCATCCAGGGTTCGATCAAGCCCTTCGATGCGCGCATTCACGCCGCGCGCGGCCAGCCGGGGCAGATTGCGGTGGCGGGCGCGGTGCGCGCGCTGCTCGAGGGCAGCGAGATCGTGCCGTCGCACGCCGACTGCGGCCGCGTGCAAGACCCATACTCGGTGCGATGCATTCCGCAGGTCATGGGCGCCTGCCTCGACAACCTCGCGCATGCCGCGCGCGTGCTGGTGATCGAGGCCAATGCCGCATCGGACAACCCGCTGGTCTTTACCGATACCGGCGAAGTGATCTCGGGCGGCAACTTCCACGCCGAGCCGGTCGCCTTTGCGGCCGACATCATTGCGCTCGCCATCAGTGAGGTCGGTGCCATTTCCGAGCGGCGCATCGCTCTCTTGCTCGACACCGGTCTTTCGGGCCTGCCGCCGTTCCTGGTGCGCGACGGCGGGCTCAACTCCGGCTTCATGATTGCGCAGGTCACGGCGGCCGCGCTGGCTTCCGAGAACAAGTCGCTCGCGCATCCCGCCAGCGTCGACAGCCTGCCCACTTCGGCCAACCAGGAAGACCATGTGTCCATGGCCACCTTCGCGGCGCGGCGCCTCGGCGACATGGTCAACAACACTGCGGTGGTCGTCGGCATCGAAGCGATGGCCGCAGCGCAAGGCATCGAACTCAAACGGGGGCTCAAGAGCTCGCTCCTGGTCGAAGCCGAATTCGCCAACATCCGCCAGAAGGTCGCGTTTCTTGAAACCGACCGCTACCTCGCACCCGACATCGAAGCCATGCGCCAGTGGGCACTGAAGGCTGAGTTGCCCGCCGCGCTTTTGAACATCCTGCCCAGCCACGCCTGAACACCGATCAAGGAGAACCTCGCCATGAACGCACCCGAAAAGCTCCCGCTGCAAAACACCGACCCGCGCCATGACCCCACGCGGGTGATCCGCGCACCGCGGGGCAGTGAGCTGAACTGCAAGAGCTGGCTCACCGAAGCCCCGTTTCGCATGCTGCAGAACAACCTCGACGCCGAGGTGGCCGAACGTCCGCAAGATCTCGTGGTGTACGGCGGCATCGGCCGCGCAGTGCGCAACTGGGCCTGCTACGACCAGATCCTCGCCTCGCTGAAGGAACTGAACGACGACGAGACGCTGCTCATTCAATCGGGCAAGCCGGTGGGCGTGTTCAAGACGCACGAGAACGCACCGCGCGTGCTGCTCGCCAATTCGAACCTGGTGCCCAAATGGGCGAACTGGGAGCACTTCAACGAACTCGACCGCCAGGGCCTCTTCATGTACGGCCAGATGACGGCGGGAAGCTGGATCTACATCGGCAGCCAGGGCATCGTGCAAGGCACCTTCGAGACCTTTGTCGAAGCCGGCCGCCAGCACTACAACAACAGCCTTGCGGGCAAGTGGATTCTCACGGCCGGCCTTGGCGGCATGGGCGGCGCACAGCCGCTCGCGGCCACGCTGGCGGGCGCTGTGTCGCTCAACATCGAGTGCCAGCAGACCAGCATCGACTTTCGCCTGCGCACGCGTTACGTCGACAAGCAGGCGCGCGACATCGACCATGCGCTCGAGCTCATCAAGCAGCACTGCGATGCGAAGGAAGCCGTGTCGATCGCGCTGCTCGGCAACGCGGCGGACGTGTTGCCCGAGCTCGTGAAGCGCGCCAAGGCCGGCGGCATCAGGCCCGACCTCGTGACCGATCAGACCTCGGCGCACGACCTCATCAACGGCTACCTGCCCTCGGGCTGGACCGTGCCGCAATGGCAGGCCGCGATGAAGGACGCCTCGCAGCACGACGCGCTCAAGAAAGCCGCCGCGAAGTCGTGCGCCGTGCATGTGCAGGCCATGCTCGACTTCCAGGCCATGGGCATTCCCACGGTCGACTACGGCAACAACATCCGCCAGGTCGCCTTCGACGAAGGCGTGAAGAACGCGTTCGACTTTCCGGGCTTCGTGCCGGCCTACATCCGTCCGCTGTTCTGCGAAGGCAAGGGCCCGTTCCGCTGGGTGGCGCTGTCGGGCGACCCCGAAGACATCTACAAGACCGACGCCAAGATCAAGGAGCTGTTCCCCGAGAACACCCACACGCACCGCTGGCTCGACATGGCGCGCGAGCGCATCGCGTTCCAGGGCCTGCCGGCGCGCATCTGCTGGCTGGGCCTGGGCGAGCGCCACATCGCGGGCCTGGCCTTCAACGAGATGGTGAAGAACGGCGAACTCAAGGCGCCCATCGTCATCGGCCGCGACCACCTGGACACCGGCTCCGTGGCCAGCCCCAACCGCGAGACCGAAGCGATGAAGGACGGCACCGACGCGGTGAGCGACTGGCCGCTGCTCAACGCGCTGCTCAATACCGCGGGCGGTGCCACCTGGGTCAGCCTGCACCACGGCGGCGGCGTGGGCATGGGCTACTCGCAGCACTCGGGCGTGGTCATCGTGTGCGACGGCACCGATGCCGCCGCCAAGCGCATCGAGCGCGTGCTGTGGAACGACCCGGCCACCGGCGTCATGCGCCATGCCGATGCGGGCTACGACATTGCGGTGGCCACCGCGAAGAAGCAAGGCCTCAAGTTGCCGATGGTGCGCTGACTCGGAGTGAAGCAGTAAGACGAAGGTAGAAAGAAAAAACGCGCCGATTCCCACTCAGTGGGAATCAAGGCTTGGACGTGGGAACGGCGGACAAGATACTGACGCCGCACCCACTTTTCGACCTCTCGCGACCGCTCCCGATGATGCCGCCCGAAGCTTCTGCCCACAACGACCGAGCCCTGCTGGTGCTGTCGGTGCTGGCGCAGAGCAAGGCGGCCATGTCGGCCGCGGAGCTGATGCAGGCCACCGGCCTGTCGCAGAGCACGCTGTACCGGCAGATCGCCACGCTGCGGCGCTGGGGCTTCGTCATGGAGGCCGAAGGTCGCTACTCGCCCGGCCCCGTGAGCGTGCAGCTTGCAACCGGCTTCGACGGCAACTCCGACCTCGTGATGGCGGCGCGCGCCGACATGCGGGCGCTCGCGCAGCAGAGCCGCGAAAGCGTGGCGCTGATCACGGCGGTGAACGACCGCGTGGTATGCCTCGAGATGATCGACAGCGAACAGTCGCTGCGCTGTTCGTTCGACCGCGGCCGCAGCGTGCCGGCGCGCGACGGCGCCAGCGCCAAGTGCCTGCTGGCCCACATGCCGACCGACCGGCGCGATGCATTGCTCGACGCATTCGGCGAAAGCCCGGAGCGCCGCGCACAGCGCGCCGCAGAGCTCGTCGCCATTCGCGAAGCCGGCCATGCCGTGACGCATGGCGAGGTCGACGCAGGCGTGTGGGGCGCGAGCGCACCGGTGCTTGCATCGGGCCGGCGCCTGCGCGGCGCGATCACGCTCATGGCCCCGCTCACGCGCGTCGAGGGCATGGAAGCTGCATTGCTCCACATGACCGTCGTCACGGCGGCGCGCATTTCTCGCGCGCTGCAGTAGCCGGTCACGCTGCACGAATTTTTTTGTTTCTTTCTTTCAACTCACGGAAGCCTTCACATGAACACCCGCCGCACCCTCATTGCCGCCGCACTCTCCAGCCTTGCCTTCTTCGGCTTTGCCGCCACCGCGCAAGCCCAGGGCGAGCCGCTGCGCGTGGCCACCGATGCCACCTTTCCGCCGATGGAGTTCGTCGAGAACGGCAAGCGCACGGGCTTCGACGTGGAGCTGGTCGAAGCGATCGGCAAGACGCTGGGCCGCAAGATCGAGTGGATCGACATCGACTTCAAGGGCTTGGTGCCGGGCCTCATCTCCAAGCGCTTCGACATGGCCGTGTCGGCCATCTACATCACCGACGAGCGCAAGAAGGTGGTCGACTTCACGGTGCCCTACTACGCGGGCGGCCTGGTGGTGATGGTGAAGGACGGCAACACCGCCATCAAGACGCCGGCCGACATCAACGGCAAGAAGGTCAGCGTGCAGGTGGGCACCAAGTCGGTCTCCTACACCAAGGAAAAGTATCCGCAGGTGCAGCTGATGGAAGTCGAGAAGAACCAGGAGATGTTCAACCTGGTGGACATCGGCCGCGCCGATGCGGCCGTGACCGGCAAGCCCGCCGCTTACCAGTACGTGCGCACGCGCGGCGGCCTGAAGGTGCTGCCCGAGCAGATCACCACCGAGGAATACGGCATGGCCATCCGCAAGGACACGCCGGAGCTCACCAAGGCTGTGAACGGCGCCATCGAGAAGCTCAAGGCCGATGGCACCTATGCGCAGATCGTCGCCAAGTGGTTCAGCGCCAGCGCCAAGTAATCCGGTCGGCTCATGGATTTCGATTTCTCGCCGGTCTGGCAAGGCTGGCCCGACCTGCTGCGCGGTGCGCTGGTCACGGTGGAGATCACCGCCTGCGCGCTCGCCCTCGGCTGCGTGCTGGGCCTCGTGGTCGGCATCGGGCGGCTCAACCCGAAGCGGCGCTGGCTCTACGGCCTATGCACGGCCTACGTGGCGGCGATTCGCGGCACGCCGCTCCTGGTGCAGCTGTTCATTTTGTTCTTCGGCCTGCCGCACTTCGGCATCCTGCTGCCGGCCTTCCTGTGCGGCGTGCTGGGGCTGGGCGTGTATTCGGGTGCGTATGTGTCGGAGATCGTGCGCGGTGCCATCCAGTCGATCGACAAGGGCCAGACCCTCGCGGCCCAGTCGCTGGGCATGACGCCTGCCACAGCCATGCGGGAGATCGTGCTGCCGCAGGCCGTGGTGCGCATGATCCCGCCGCTGGGCAACGAGTTCATCGCGCTCATCAAGAACTCGGCGCTGGTGTCGCTGCTCACCATTCACGATGTGATGCATGAAGGGCAGAAGATCATCAGCGTGTCTTACCGTTCGCTGGAGGTGTACCTGGCCATCGCGCTCGTGTATTTCGTGCTCACGGGCACGATGACGCTGGTGCTCCGGCACTTCGAGCAGAAGCTGCGGCAAGGCGGGCTGATGCGATGAACGTGGTCCGCTTCTCCCGCACCGAGCTGCCGGCCAGGCCCTGGAAAAACGGCGGCGGCACCACGCAGGAAATCGTCAGCTGGCCCGAGGGCGCGGGGCTCGACGACTTCAGCTGGCGCGCGAGCATCGCCACCATTGCGGCGCCGGGGCCTTTCTCGGTGTTCGAAGGCGTCGACCGCAGCATCATGCTGCTCGAAGGCGACGGCGTGCGGCTGTTCACGCCGGACGGGCGAACGGACCACCGGCTCGACGCACCGCACCGGCCGTTCACTTTCAGCGGCGACGAGCCGATCGATTGCGCGCTGCTCGGCGGTGCGTCGAACGACTTCAACATCATGGCGCGCCGGGGCCGGTGGCGCGCCGAAGTGCAGGTGCTTGCCGAGCCCTCGGTGGTGGAGCCCGCGCCGCACGGCGTGCTGCTTGCGCTGCGCGGCACGTGGCGCCTGAACGGCGAAGCGCGCGCCGAGGGCGAGGGCGTGTACTGGGCCGAAGACGCGCAGGCGTGGCATGCCGTGCCGGAAGACGAAGGCGCGCGGTTGGCAGCGGTTCGCATCGTGCCGGCGTAAGCTCTGGAATACCGAAAGAGACCCATGACATCCGCAACTTCGTTCCCATTGGCCGATGGCCTCTGGACCGGCCTTCGCCTGGCGCCCGGTGCTGCTCCGGGCACCGCACCCGAAGCCGCGGCCGATGCCGCCATCGCGGTGGCAGGGGGCACGATTCGTTGGGTAGGTGCGCGCGAGGCGCTGCCCGCCGAATTTGCCGGCCTTGCACCGCACGACGGCGGCGGCGCACTTGTCACGCCGGGCCTGGTCGATTGCCACACTCACCTGGTCTACGGCGGCCAGCGCGCCAACGAGTTCGCGATGCGGCTTGCAGGCGCGAGCTACGAAGAAGTGGCCAAGGCGGGCGGCGGCATCGTCTCGTCGGTGCGCGCCACGCGCGAAGCCGATGAGGACACGCTCTTCGCGCAGGCCGCGCAACGGCTCGAGCAACTGCTGGCCGATGGCGTCTGCGCCATCGAAATCAAGTCGGGATACGGCCTCTCGCTCGCGCATGAGCGCAAGCAGCTGCGCGTGGCGCGGCGCCTTGGCGAGGCCTACGGCGTGACCGTGCGCACCACCTTTCTCGGCGCCCATGCGCTGCCGCCGGAATACGCGGGCCGCAGCGGCGACTACATCGATCTTGTCTGCAGCCAGATGCTGCCCGCGCTCGCGGCCGAGGGGCTGGTCGATGCGGTGGACGTGTTCTGCGAGCGCATCGCCTTTTCGCTGGCCGAAACCGAGCAGGTCTTCAAGGCCGCGAAAGCACTGGGCCTGCCCGTCAAGCTGCATGCCGAGCAGCTCTCGGACATGAGCGGTGCCGCGCTCGCTGCACGCTACGGTGCGCTGTCGTGCGACCACATCGAGCATCTGTCGGCCGAGGGCATCGAGGCCATGCGCCGGTCGGGCACCGTGGCCGTGCTGCTGCCCGGCGCCTACTACACGCTGCGCGACACGCACCTGCCGCCCATCGAGGCGCTGCGCGCCGCCGGCGTGCCGATGGCCGTGTCGACCGACCACAACCCCGGCACTTCCCCCGCATTGAGCCTGCTGTTGATGATGAACATGGCGTGCACGCTGTTCCGCCTGACCGTGCCTGAGGCGCTGGCCGGCGTTACGGTGCACGCGGCGCGCGCGCTGGGCCTGCAGCACACGCACGGCGCCATCGCCGCAGGCATGCCCGCCAACTTCGTGCTGTGGAACGTGCGCGAAGCGGCCGAGCTGGCCTACTGGTTCGGCCAGCGCCCGGTGCGCACCGTGGTTCGGCAGGGCCGCATTGCCGTGGGAGCCGCCGCATGACGCGCACGCTGTTTGCAGCCGACGCATTGCTGCCCGATGGCTGGGCCAGCAACGTTCTCTTGTCGTGGAACGATGCCGGCCAGCTCACGCAGGTGCAGGCCGCAGCTCAGCCGGCCGCCGGCGCGCAGGTGGCAAACGGCCCCGTGATTCCCGGCATGCCCAACCTGCACTCGCACGCCTTCCAGCGCGCCTTCGCGGGCCTCACCGAACACCGCGCCGAGCAGCACGACAGCTTTTGGAGCTGGCGCACGCTGATGTACCGCTTTGTCGCGCGCCTCGGGCCGCAGCACATGGAAGCCATTGCCACCTGGCTCTATGCCGAAATGCTCGAAGCCGGCTACACCAGCGTGTGCGAGTTTCAATACGTGCACCACGATGCCGCCGGCCGCCCTTATGCGGACGACGCAACGCTCAGCCTCGCGCTGCTGCGCGCCGCGCAAAAGGTGGGCATCGGCTTCACGCTGCTGCCGGTGCTCTACCAGACCAGCGGCTTCGGCGGCCTGCCGCCCAACGACGGGCAGCGCCGTTTCATCCGCTCGACCGATTCGATGCTGCGCCTGCTCGATGCGCTCAAGCCCGTGTGCGATGTACAGGGCGCCCAGCTGGGCCTTGCGCCGCACTCGCTGCGCGCCGTGCCCCCCGATGCCCTGCGCGAAGCCGTGGCGGGTCTCGAAGCCATCGACTCCGCCGCGCCGATCCACATCCACATTGCCGAGCAGACCAAGGAAGTCGACGATTGCATGGCCTGGAGCGGCCAACGCCCGGTGGCCTGGCTGCTCGATCACGCGCCGGTCGATGCGCGCTGGTGCCTGGTGCATGCCACGCACATGGACATGGCCGAATACGAGCGCGGCGCAAAGAGCGGTGCGGTGGCCGGCCTGTGTCCCACCACTGAAGCCAACCTCGGCGATGGCATCTTCGACTTTTCGGCTTGGCGCCACCATGGCGGCGCCTGGGGCGTGGGCTCCGACAGCCATGCCACCGTGAACGCGGCCGAAGAGCTGCTGATGCTCGAGTACAGCCAGCGCCTGGGCAAGCGGCAGCGCAACGTCGGCGCGAGCACGGCGCAGCCGCACGTGGCCACCGCGCTCACGCTCGAAGCGGTGCGCGGCGGCGCACAGGCCTCGGGCCGGCCCATCGGCGGGCTGGCGGTGGGGCAGCAAGCCGACTTCGTCGTGCTCGATGCCGCGCAGCTCGCGCTGCAGGGCTTGCCAGCGCCCGACATGCTGTCGTCGCACGTCTTTGCCAGCCACCGCACTTCCGCCGTCGATACCGTGTGGGTGGCGGGCCGCACGCGCGTGGAGGCGGGCCGCCACGCATTGCACAACGAGGCCGCCGCCGCATTCGTCGCCGCGCGCGGCCAGCTTCTTCTGGAAAATTGAGCCCCATGAGTTTCACCACCACCGAACCCGCATTCCGCTTTCGCCAGGGCACGCGTCCCTTGCTGATCTCCATGCCGCACGTCGGCACCCATGTGCCGCCCGCGCTTGCCGCCCGCTTCACCGACGAGGCCCGCCACGTGCCCGACACCGACTGGCACCTCGAACGCCTCTACGACTTTGCCGATGAACTCGGCGCCTCGGTGCTCGTTGCCACGCATTCGCGCTACGTGATCGACCTGAACCGTCCGCCGGACGGCGCCAGCCTCTACCCGGGCCAGAGCGTCACCGGCCTGTGCCCGGTCGACACCTTCGACGACACGCCGGTCTATGCATCGAGCGACAACCTGCCGGACGACGAAGAAGTCGCCGCGCGGCGCGAAGCGATCTGGCGGCCCTATCACCAGCAGCTGCAGGCCGAGCTCGACCGCCTGAAGGCCGCGCACAGCACCATCGCGCTGTGGGACGCGCATTCGATCCGCTCCGTGCTGCCGCGCTTCTTCGAAGGCAAGCTGCCCGACCTGAACCTGGGCACCAGCAAGGGCGCGAGCTGCGACCCGGCGCTGGCCGCCACGCTGCTGGGCATTGCCGAATCGGCCGCGGGCTACACCGGCGTGCTCAACGGCCGCTTCACCGGCGGCTACATCACACGCCAGTACGGCAACCCCACCGCCGGCGTGCACGCGGTGCAGCTGGAAATGACGCAGTCGAGCTACATGCAGGAGAAGCTGCCCTTCGACTACCTGCCCGAGGTGGCGGCCGGCGTGCAGCCGCATGTGCGGCGCATGATCGAGGCGGTGCTGGCATTCGTCGAAAGCCGCTAAAGCACTGACGGCCGCCAGGGGCAGCCCCGCTTCCTACAATCGGGGGCTATGAAGCCCCTTGTCTACACCCGCGGCCAGGCACTTGCCGGCATCCTCGAAAAGCGCATCGCCATCCTCGACGGCGCCATGGGCACGATGATCCAGCGCTTCAAGCTCACCGAGGCGCAGTACCGCGGCGAGCGCTTCAAGGATTTCGAGCGCGACGTGAAGGGC
This sequence comes from Variovorax sp. DXTD-1, assembly GCF_003984625.1. Taxonomy (GTDB): domain Bacteria; phylum Pseudomonadota; class Gammaproteobacteria; order Burkholderiales; family Burkholderiaceae_C; genus Variovorax. Next base: position 152,525 of record NZ_RWKH01000005.1, read on the forward strand.
AACAACGAGCTGCTCTCGCTGACGCGGCCCGACGTGATCTCCGACATCCACGAGGGCTACCTCGCGGCGGGCGCCGACCTCATCGAGACCAACACCTTCGGCGCGACCACCATCGCGCAGGAGGACTACAAGATGGCGCACCTGGCGCGCGAGATGAACCTCGAATCGGCCAAGCTCGCGCGCGCGGCCTGCGACAAGTTCAGCACGCCCGACAAGCCCCGCTTCGTGGCCGGCGCCCTGGGCCCGACGCCCAAGACAGCGAGCATCAGCCCCGACGTGAACGACCCGGGCGCGCGCAACGTCGACTTCGAGCAGCTGCGCGCGGCCTACTACGAGCAGACCGAAGCGCTGGTCGAGGGCGGTGCCGACGTGATCCTGGTCGAGACGATTTTCGACACGCTCAACGCCAAGGCCGCGCTGTTCGCGGTGGACGAGTATTTCGACAACAGCGGCCAGCGCCTGCCGCTGATCATCAGCGGCACCGTGACCGACGCCTCGGGCCGCATCCTCAGCGGCCAGACCGTGACCGCGTTCTGGCACAGCGTGCGCCATGCGCAGCCGCTGGCCGTCGGGCTCAACTGCGCGCTGGGCGCGGCGCTGATGCGCCCCTACATCCAGGAACTCGCCAAGGTGGCGGGCGACACCTTCATCAGCTGCTACCCGAACGCCGGCTTGCCCAACCCGATGAGCGAAACCGGCTTCGACGAGACGCCCGACGTCACCTCGCGGCTGCTGCACGAGTTTGCGGCCGAAGGGCTGGTGAACATCGTCGGCGGCTGCTGCGGCACCACGCCGGACCACATCGCGGCCATCGGCAAGGCCGTGACGCCGCTGCCCGGACGGCTGTTGAACAACAACGTCGGCTTCTACCGCGAAGCAGCGTAGCCGCGGCTCGCCCGGGGCTTCGCGTCCTCGGCTGATTGACGGCCCCCGTGCCGCCGCCTACGCTGGCTGCGCAAAGGAAGCCTCATCATGAACAACAAACTTTCCATACGCTGGATCGGCGTCGGCGCGATGGCCTTGGTCTTGCCGCTCGCTGCCGCAGCGCAGCAGGCCTTCACGCGCGGCACCGTCAACATGCGCGCCGGCCCCTCGGGCGACTACCCGCTGGTGGCGCGGCTCGGGCCGGGCCAGCCGCTCGACGTGATCGGCTGCACCGGCGGCTACAGCTGGTGCGACGTGGTGCTGCCCGACGGCGGACGCGGCTGGGTCTGGGCGAGGAGCCTCGACTACGCCTACCAGGAGCGGCGCGTGCCGCTGGCAACCTACGCCGCGGTAATCGGCGTTCCCGTCGTGACATTCGTGATCGGGAGCTACTGGGCCGACTACTACCGCGACCGCCCCTGGTACGGCGAACGGCGCTGGTGGGGCAGCCGGCCACCGCCGCCGCCGATGCCCGGCTGGCGTCCGCCGCCGCCCGTGCGGCCGGCCTGGCAGCCCAAGCCTTGGCCGGGCCCGGGGTTCAAGCCCGCGCCGGGGCCCGGCGTCCGCCCGCAACCCGCACCGGGCTACCGCCCACCGCAGCCGGGGCCGGGCTATCGTCCGCCGGCCGACCCGGGCTTCAAGCCGCCCCGGCCCCAGCCGGCCTTCCGGCCCGGGCCACCGCCCGGCCAGCCGCAAATGCATCAGGGAGGCGGACGGCCCGGCGGTGGTGGAGGCGGCGGTGGAGGTGGGCGCGGACGCCCGGACGGCGGCGATGAACGCGGCGGCAAGGGTGGCGGAGGTCACGGCGGCGGCGGCAAGGGCGGCGGACACGGCCACCGCGACTAGCTAGCCCGCGGACGCAATCCCCGCCGCGGCCTGCCGGTCACGCGCAATCAGCGCCACGAAGCGCTGAGCCCCAAGCCCCAACGGCCGCTCGCGCGACCACACCACGTCGACCCACAGGTCGAGCCCGTTGCTCAAGTTTTCGAACGGAATCTCGACCAGCGCACCCGCGGCCACGTGGGGCTTGGCAAAGTTGCGCGGCAGCCAGCCCCAGCCGAGCCCGGCGGTGATCAGGCTGAGAGCGGCCAGCGCGTTGTCGGTGCGCCAGACGTGGCGCGCGAACACGAAGCGTGGGTCGCTCGTCGCCAGGTCGCGCCCGGCCACCACGATCTGCCGGGTGTTGGTGAGGTGTTCTTCGCGCAGGCGCTCGCCGGCCGCCGCAAGCAGCACGGGATGGTGCGGCGCCATCACGGCCACCATGGTGTCGCTGCCCACTTCCTGAAAACCTTCGCGGCCATCGAGGCTCGGGCGCTCGAACACCAGCGCCAGCTGCGCGCGCCCGCTGTGCAGCAGCGCCAGCGCGTCGGCCTGCGGAGCAGCCAGCACCTCGACCTGCAGCAGCGGATATTCCTCGGCCAGCGCAGCCAGCGGCGCACTCCACGGCGCCGCCAGCAGCTCGGGCGCGATGGCCAGCGTGAGGCGGTTCTCGAGCCCCTGCGTGAGCGCCAGCGCCTGCACCTGCAGCTGCTTCAACTGGGCCGCCAATAGCCGCGCCTGCGGCTCCAGCGAGCGGGCCGCCGCGGTCGGCTGAGGCTCGCGGCCGCTGCGGTCGAAAAGCGGCAGCGCCAGTTCGGCCTCCAGGTTGGCAATGGCCATGCTGACGGCCGAAGGCACCTTGTGCAGCGCGCGTGCTGCCGCCGAAAAGGAGCCGTGGTCGATCACGGACAGGAAGACTTCGACGGTGTCGCTGGAAAAGGCCATTCAGCCGCTCCGATCTATCAATTAAATTGAAATAACTTAACTTTTTATATCAGAACAAAGCAAATAAAGTCCAGCCCTCACCTTCATTTGCCAGAGGAAATGTTCATGCAGGGGTTTCAGCGTCGCATCGTCTACATCACCCTTTACGAAGGGATCGCCATCGTGGCCGCCAGTGCCGGCCTGGCACTGATGACGGACGCCGGGCTGGGCCACTCCGGTGTGCTGGCGGTGGCCGCCTCGGTCATCGCGGTGATCTGGAACCTGGTCTTCAACGCCCTGTTCGAGCGCTGGGAGTCGCGCCAGGCAGTGCGCGGGCGCAGCGTGCGCCGGCGCGTTGCGCATGCCATCGGCTTCGAGGGCGGGCTGATCGCGTTTCTGGTGCCGCTGTTCGCCTGGGGCCTGGGCGTGACGCTCTGGCAGGCGCTGGTGATGGACCTGGGGCTGGTGGTGTTCTTCCTGGTCTACACCTTCGTCTTCAACTGGGCCTTCGACCGGGTGTTCGGCCTGCCGGCTTCGGCCGCGCCCATCGGGCAGGCCAGGGCGGCCGGGCAGGGGGCCTGAACATCCCCAAGGGCCGCGGCTCTTGCCGCAGCCGGTAAAATTGCGCTCCCTTCCAAGGAGCGTTGCAGCGGCGGCCCACATCAAGAGGCCCGCCGTCAGGCTTGGAAGGCGCTCTGTTCGCCAGGGCGCAAGCCGCAAACGACGCTCACCTGACGTTTTTTCCTGCACAGGTGAGCTCCATGTCCACGCCCTCCGTTCCCCCGATGAAGTTGTCCGGCCTCGAGCCGGTGGCCATCGATGCCGGGTCGCTGTTCGTCAACATCGGCGAGCGCACCAACGTCACCGGCTCCAAGGCCTTCGCGCGGATGATCCTGAACGGCCAGTTCGAAGAGGCCCTGGCCGTCGCGCGCCAGCAGGTCGAGAACGGCGCGCAGGTCATCGACATCAACATGGACGAGGCCATGCTCGACAGCAAGGCCGCGATGGTCCGCTTCCTGAACCTGATTGCCAGCGAGCCCGACATCGCGCGCGTGCCGGTGATGGTCGACAGCTCCAAGTGGGAAGTGATCGAGGCCGGCCTGCGCTGCATCCAGGGCAAGGGCATCGTCAACTCCATCTCCATGAAGGAGGGCGTCGACAAGTTCAAGCACGAGGCGAAGCTCGTGCGGCGCTACGGCGCCGCCGCGGTGGTGATGGCCTTCGACGAGAAGGGCCAGGCCGACACCTACGAGCGCAAGATCGAAATCTGCGAGCGCGCCTACCGCATCCTGGTGGACGAGGTGGGCTTTCCGCCCGAGGACATCATCTTCGATCCGAACATCTTCGCGATTGCCACCGGCATCGAGGAGCACGACAACTACGCGGTCGACTTCATCAACGCCGTGCGCTGGATCAAGGAGAACCTGCCGGGCGCCAAGGTGTCGGGCGGCGTGAGCAACGTGAGCTTCAGCTTCCGCGGCAACGACCCGGTGCGCGAAGCCATCCACACCGTGTTTCTGTACCACGCCATCAAGGCGGGCATGGACATGGGCATCGTCAACGCCGGCATGGTGGGCGTGTACGACGACCTGGAGCCGACCCTGCGCGAGCGCGTGGAAGACGTGGTGCTCAACCGGCGGCCACGGATCGCCGAAGGCGAGCCCGTCATGACTGCGGGAGAGCGCCTCGTCGAAGTGGCCGAAACCGCCAAGAGCGGCGCCAAGGACGACAGCAAGAAGCTCGAATGGCGCGGCACGCCCGAGCACCCGGTTCACGTCAACCAGCGCCTGTCGCACGCCATGGTGCACGGCATCACCGACTTCATCGTCGAGGACACCGAAGAGGCCTACCAGCAGATCCTTGCCAAGGGCGGGCGCCCGCTGCACGTGATCGAAGGGCCGCTGATGGACGGCATGAACATCGTGGGCGACCTGTTCGGCCAGGGCAAGATGTTCCTGCCGCAGGTGGTCAAGTCGGCGCGCGTGATGAAGTCGGCCGTGGCCCACCTCATTCCCTACATCGAGGAAGAAAAGCGCCAGGACGAGGCCGCGGGCCGCGACGTGCGCACCAAGGGCAAGATCATCATTGCCACGGTGAAGGGCGACGTGCACGACATCGGCAAGAACATCGTGACCGTGGTGCTCCAGTGCAACAACTTCGAAGTGGTGAACATGGGCGTGATGGTCCCGTGCCACGAAATTTTGGCCAAGGCCAAGGTCGAGGGCGCGGACATCGTCGGCCTCTCCGGCCTCATCACGCCCAGCCTGGAAGAAATGCAATACGTGGCCGGCGAAATGCAGAAGGACGACCACTTCCGCATCAAGAAGATTCCGCTGCTCATTGGCGGCGCCACCACCAGCCGCGTGCACACGGCCGTCAAGATCGCGCCGCACTACGAAGGCCCGGTGGTCTACGTGCCCGATGCCTCGCGCAGCGTGAGCGTGGCGCAGAGCCTCTTGAGCGACCAGGCCACCGCGTACATCGACGAGATCAACGCCGACTACGAGAAGGTGCGCACGCAGCACGCCAACAAGAAGCAGGTGCCGATGTGGCCGCTGGCCAAGGCGCGCGCCAACAAGACGCCCATCGACTGGACCCACTACACGCCGCCCGTGCCCAAGTTCATCGGCCGGCGCGTGTTCAAGAACTTCGACCTGTCCGAGCTCGCGAAGTACATCGACTGGGGCCCCTTCTTCCAGACCTGGGACCTGGCCGGCCCGTTCCCCGCCATCCTGAAAGACGAGATCGTGGGCACCGAGGCCGTGCGCGTGTACGCCGACGGCCAGCGCATGCTCAAGCGCCTGATCGAGGGCCGCTGGCTCAGCGCAAGCGGCGTGGTCGGCTTCTGGCCCGCCAACACGGTGAACGACGACGACATCGAGCTCTACACCGACGAGACGCGCAGCGAAGTTGCCATGACCTGGTACGGCATGCGCCAGCAGACCGAGAAGCAGGTGATCGACGGCGTCACGCGGCCGAGCCGCTGCCTGGCCGATTTCGTCGCGCCCAAGGAAAGCGGCCTGAAAGACTACGTGGGCGTGTTCGCGGTGACCGCGGGCCTCGGTGTCGAAAAGAAAGAAAAGTATTTCATCGACGACCTCGACGACTACTCCGCCATCATGCTGAAGGCGCTGGCCGACCGCCTGGCCGAAGCCTTTGCGGAGGCGCTGCACCACCGCGTGCGTACCGACCTCTGGGGCTACGCACCCGACGAGGGCCTGAGCAACGAAGACATGATCGCGGAGAAATACCGCGGCATCCGCCCCGCGCCGGGCTACCCGGCCTGCCCGGACCACAGCGTGAAGCGCCCGATGTTCGACCTTCTGAACTGCGCGGACATTGGCATGACCCTGACGGAAAGCCTCGCTATGATGCCCGCCGCCAGCGTCAGTGGTTTCTACCTGAGCCACCCCGACTCGACGTACTTCAACGTCGGCAAGATCGGGCACGACCAGCTGCAGGACCAGGCCGCACGGCGCAAGGAAAGCGAATCCGATCTCGAGCGCCTGCTGGCGCCGAACCTTTGAACCTGCCGGCCGGCATGGCCGACCGGCGCCGGGAGTTGTTATTCAGAAGTTGATATTTGCTGCCGCGCACTACGCGGCGCTGGCCGTCTTTGTCGTCGGCTGCTGGGGCTTCGGGCGCGCAGTGCTGGCGCGCCTTGCACCGCCGCCGCGCCGCGACGCCTGGCTTGAAGCCTCGATGGCGGCGGCCCTGGGCGTGGGCATCTTCATCTGCGGCTTCCAGGCACTGGCCATCTTCGGTGCCTTCAAGGTGGGCGCCACCGTTGCGCTGATTGCCGCCGGCGTGCTGGCAGCTGCGTTGCAGCTGCGGCCCTGGCTGCGCGAAGCGCGCACGCTTCGGGCCGGCACCGCGCCCGCCGCGCCGTGGACCCGCGCCGACAAGATCGCCGCGATGGCATTGGCGCTGGTGGCGCTGCCCGCACTGGTCGCGCCGCTCGGACCGCCCGCTGCCTTCGACGAGCTGATGTACCACCTGCCCTATGCGCGGCAGGTGGCGGAGCAGGGCGTATTGGGCATCCACGAGTGGCTGCGCTACCCCTGGTTTCCGTACAACTACAACCTGCTCTATGCCGCCGCGCTGCAGGTAGGCGACGACGTGCTGCCGCACTTCCTCAATGCGCTGGCGGGCGCGCTGTCGGTGGTGATGGTCTTCCGCCTTGGCATGCAGCATGCCAACCGTCTCACCGCCTGTATTGGCGCGGCCATCTGGCTCGGCATTGGCGACTATTCGAACGCGCTCATCGACATGGGTGTGGCGCTCTTCGTGCTGAGCGCGTGCGTGGCGCTGTGGTGGTGGCGCGAATCGCAGCCGGTGCAAAGCGGCATGCGGTGGCTTGCCGTGGCGGCGTTCTGCCTCGGCGTGGCCGCGGGCTCCAAGTACCAGGCGCTCACCTTCCTGCCGCTGGTGGCGCTGTTCGTCGTGTGGCATGAGCGCCGGCCCAAGGCCTGGGCGCTGGCGCTGCTTTGCTTTCTGATTCCATGCGTGTACTGGTATGCGCGCAACGCCATCATGACGGGCGATCCGTTCAACCCCATCGGCGCGCGCGTGTTCGGCTTTACCGACTGGATTCCGGCCGACTATGTGCAGCAGCTGGCCGACGTGCGCGACCATGCGGCAAGGCCCAACGTGCTGATCTGGTCAGTGGTGCTGCTGCCCTTCAGCGCCATGTGGAAGCGCTCCGCCGCGGTGCGTGCCGCGGGCTGGTTCTGCTTTTATTCAGTAGCAGTGTGGCTGGTGACCTCGCGTTATCCGCGCTACCTCACGGCGTCGTTCCCTCTGCTCGCGTTTACCGCGGCAATCGGCTGGCAGGTGCTGTTCGGCTGGATCGCCACCGGCTTGCGCCGCTTGTTCGGCCCCAAATTCGGGCAAATCGCGAACCCGGTCGCCAACCCCGTCGAGGGGGCTCCTTCGGGCCGCGCGGGCCTTGTCGGCGACTGGGTGGCCGTGCTGCTGCTGGCCGTGCTGGCCGCGGTGTCCGTGCGCCAGACCGCGGGCAAGGTCGCGATGATTTCGCCCACCCAGGAGCAGCGCGAGGCGTTCCTGCGCCAACACGTGCCGGGCTATGCGGTGATGGACTACCTGCGCCGCACCGCCACCGGCCGCGTCTACCAGATCAACCTGAACGAGGCGATCTACTACGGCCCCAATCCGATCTGGGGCGATACCCTCGGGCCGTGGCGCTACACCGACTTCGGCCGCCTGTCCGGCAAGGACCTGGCGGGCAAGCTCGACGGCCTGGGCTTCGTGGCCGTCGTTCTTCCGAATTCGGTGGTGCCGGTGTTCAGCGGCAGAACCGATTTCGACAAATATTTCACCCTGCAGTACGAGAAAGACGGCAGCCGGGTCTACCGTATTCTTCCTCCCGCACCATGACCGATCTCGACCAATCCGCAGCAGCCCGCGCGCCGATGCGCATCGCGGCGGTGATCCCCTGCTACAACGAGGCGCTGTCCATCGCGCAGGTGGTCGCGCAGTTCAAGGCGGCACTGCCCGAGGCCGAGATCCACGTCTTCGACAACAATTCGACCGACGACACCGCCGCCATCGCGCGTGCAAGCGGCGCATTCGTGACGCACGTGGCCGCGCCCGGCAAGGGCAACGTGGTGCGGCGCATGTTTGCCGATGTCGAGGCCGACGTGTACGTGACTGTCGACGGAGACGCCACCTACGACGTGGCCAGCGCGCGCCGGCTCGTGGATGCGCTGGTGGCGGGCAACCTCGACATGGTGGTGGGTTGCCGCGTGGACGACGGGCAGAACGCGCTCACCTACCGCGCCGGCCACCGCTTCGGCAACCGGCTGCTCACCGGCGCCGTGGCGCAGCTGTTCGGCGGCGGGCTGACCGACATGCTCTCGGGCTACCGCGTGTTCTCGCGCCGCTATGCCAAGTCGTTTCCGGCGCTCTCGCACGGCTTCGAGATCGAGACCGAGCTCACGGTGCATGCGCTGGAGCTGCGCATGCCCTATGCCGAGCTCGACACGGCCTACAGCACGCGGCCCGAAGGCTCGCACAGCAAGCTCTCGACCTACCGCGACGGCTGGCGCATCCTGAAGACGATCTGCAAGCTGTTCATCAGCGAACGGCCGCTGCAGTTCTTCTCGATCATCGCGGCGCTGCTCGCGGCGGGCGCCATCGCGCTGGCCTTTCCGCTACTGCTCACCTACATGCACACCGGCCTGGTGCCGCGGCTCCCCACGGCGGTGCTGGCCACCGGCGCCATGCTGGCCGCCATGCTGTCGATGGTCTGCGGCGTGGTGATGCACGCCATCCGGCTCGGCCGCCGCGAGGCCAAGCGCATGCGCTACCTTGCCACACCGGGCGTGCGCCACTGCGCCCCCAGATGAAGCTCGGCCGGGAGTTCCTGTCGTTCGCCGTGGTGGGCGCGATCGGATTCGTGGTCGACGTGAGCGTGCTGTACCTTGCGGCGCCGCTGCTGGGTTGGTACGGGGCGCGGGTGCTGTCGTTTCTTGCGGCAGCCACCGCTACCTGGGCGCTGAACCGCCGCTATACCTTCAGCGGGCGGAACGCCGGCGCCTCCGTGCTGCGCGAATACCTTGGCTACCTGGTGACGATGCTGGGCGGCGCGGTCGTCAACTATGGGGCGTATGTGCTGGTGCTGCACTGGTTCAGCGGCCCTTGGGCACCGGCTGCCGGTGTGGCGCTGGGCAGCTGCGCGGGGCTGGTGGTGAACTTCCTGTCCGCGCGCTATCTGGTGTTTCGCGCGAAGTAGAGGTGTTGCTCCCTCCCCCTTTGGGGGAGGGCAGGGGTGGGGGCTCGCGGCGCATCCATCGGGCGCTCTGCCTGCCCCCATCCCGACCTTCCCCCAGAGGGGGAAGGAGAAAGAGAAGCGCTGGCTCTCAGTGCGCGCCTGAGACGACGACCGGAATCTCGGTCGCCGGCGGCGTGTTGCGGCTGCGGCCGCAGCGCACGATGCCGTCGATCATCACCATGCCCACGCCCGGGATGTCGCCGAGCTGCACGCTCTCCAGCAGGCCCGGCGCGGGCGAATGCTGCGCGCGGTCCATGAAGACGAAGTCGGCATCGCGGCCCACTTCGATCAGCCCGCAGTTGAGCTTGCGGATCTTTGCCGTATTGCCGGTGGCAAAGCAGAACACCAGCTCGGCCGGGATGTTGGCAATGGACGAGAGCATCGCCACCATGCGCAAGATGCCCAGCGGCTGCACGCCCGAGCCGGCCGGCCCGTCGGTGCCAAGGATCACGCGGTGCGGGCACTTGAGCTCGAGCGCGGCCTTGGCCGCCGCAATGGCCACCTTCTCGTTGCCGTTGTGCACGATCTCGATGGCGCGCGAGCTCTTCTCGCACAGTTCGCACACATGCGCCTCGGGCAATGAAGTGTGGCCGCCGTTGATGTGGCCGATGATGTCGGCGTCGGCCTCCAGCACCACGTCCTTGTCGATCAGGCCTGAGCCTGGAATGGAAGGCCCGCCCGTGTGAATCGTGCTCTGGATGCCGTACTTGCGCGCCCAGGCCACCATCTCCTTGGCCTCGTAGCCCGCCTTTACCGAGCCCAGCCCCACTTCGCCGAGCAGGCCCACGCCGGCTTCGGCAAGCTCCTTGAAGTCGCTCTCGACCATGCCTTTCTCGATGACCGGCGCGCCCGCCAGCACCTTCACGCCGCCGGGGCGGAAGTTGTCGAACGCGCGCTGCGCCGTGATGGCCAGCGCCTTCAGGCCCACGATGTCTTTCGGGCGGCCGGGCAGGTGCACCTCGCCGGCCGAAATCATGGTGGTCACGCCGCCGTTCATGGTCGAGTCGATCCAGCCGATCTGGCCCTGGCGCGGCGTCCAGTCGCCGAACACCGGGTGCACGTGGCTGTCGATCAGGCCGGGCGCCACGCAGGTCTTCTTCGCGTCGATGACGGTCTTCGCACCTTCGAGATCGCAGTCCTTTTCCTTGCCCACCGCAACGATCAGGCCGTCGTTCACCACGATGGTGTCCGCGTCGAGGATGGGCTTGTCGATGTCGCCCGAGAGCAGCAGCCCGATGTTCTTTATGACGACTTTGCCCGACTTGCCGCCGGTTGCGATTTCTGCCATTTCGTGTGGTCCTGGTCGTGGGGTGGGGTGTTGTCTTGTTCCTGGATGTCATCCGCGCGCACAGTGCGCAGCACGGTCTCGATCACGAAGTCTTCCCAGTGCGTGATCGCCTCGGCTGACTCCAGCGGCTCGCCCAGAAACGCGGTGAGCGTGTGCCGGTTGGAGGTGTAGAAGTAACCCGTGGACGCAATCAGCAGGTAGATGTCGCGCGCAATCAGGTCTTTGCGGAACAGCCCCTGCGCGGCGCCGCTGGCCAGTATCTCGGCAATGATCGCGACCGCCCGCGACGAGTATTCGCGCGCCCTGAGCGACTTGGAAATGTGCCGGCCCTTGTGCAGGTTCTCGGTGTTCAGCAGCGTGACGAACTCGGGGTTCTTGCGGTAGTAGCCCAGCACGAATCGAATCACTTCGGTGAGCGCCTCCACCGGCCGCGAGGCGTCGAGCGCGATCGCGGCCTCGGCGTCGTCCATGCGCTGGTAGATGCCTTCGAGCACCGCAATGAAGAGGCCTTCCTTGCTGCCGAAGTAGTAGTAGATCATCCGGTCGTACGACTTGGCGGCCTTCGAGATCTTCTCGACGCTGCCGCCGTCGTAGCCGTACTTGGCGAACACCTTGGTCGCCGCCTTCAGGATGCTGTCGCGCGTGGCCTGCGCCGCCGCCTCGCGCACGCCGGTGCGGCGCTGGGGCTTGGTGCTGGCGGAGCGGCTGTCGGCCATCGTGCGCGTGGGGCTTGGCTTATTTTTCCGCGAACGCGCGTTCGACCACGAAGTCGCCTGGCGTGCTCGTGTTGCCTTCCTTGAAGCCGCGTGCCTCGAGGATGTGCTTCAGGTCGACCAGCAGGCCCGGGCTGCCGCACAGCATCACGCGGTCTTCCGCGGCATTGATCGGGGGCAGGCCGAGATCGTCGGTGAGCTTGTTGCTCGAGATCAGGTCGGTGATGCGGCCCTGGTTGCGGAACTCCTCGCGCGTGACTGTCGGGTAGTAGAGCAACTGCTTCTCGACCATTTCGCCGAGGAACTCATGCTTGGGCAGGTGGTCGGTCACGAGGTCGTGATAGGCCAGCTCGTCGACCTGGCGCACGCCGTGCACCAGGATGACCTGCTCGAACTTCTCGTAGGTGTCCGGGTCGCGGATGATGCTCATGAACGGTGCGAGGCCCGTGCCCGTGCCGAACAGGTACAGGCGCTTGCCCGGCAGCGTGTAGTCGATGAGCAGCGTGCCGGTGGGCTTGCGGCCCACGATGATGGTGTCGCCCACCTGGATGTGCTGCAGCTTCGAGGTGAGCGGGCCTTCTTCCACCTTGATGCTCAGGAACTCGAGATGCTCCTCGTAGTTCGGGCTCACGATGCTGTACGCGCGCAGCAGGGGCTTGTTGTTCACCTTCAGGCCGATCATCGTGAAATGGCCGTTCGAGAAACGCAGCGCCGGGTCGCGCGTGGTGGTGAAGGTGAACAGGCGGTCGGTCCAGTGGTGGACGCTCAGGACGCGTTCTTCGCTGAATGCACTCATACGGAACTCAAGAGTTGGTTGGTAACTGGGGAAGGTGGCTGAGCCGAAATGCACGCCTTTGGGGCGCTGGCCGTCGGCCGGCTGCGAACCCTCCATTGTCGTTGGTCGGAAAAACCCCGATGAACACCGCGAGAAAACACCATTGCAAGCATCGGGCCTGTTTGCTACATTGACCGCGAATGTAGTGAACGCAACATGAAAGTGTAGGGAATGCTACACAAACGGCAGACGGGGCACAAGCGGGCAGACGGCACGTTTGTTGCAAACCCCGCCACACCGGATGGCCCCATACACACTGCCCACGAGATCGCCCCGATGACCGAACACACCAAGACAGACGGAATGCCCGGCATGGACATGCCGGTGGTCGCAGAAGCCGGCGGCAGCGCCTTCGGCAAGGCGCCGCCGCGCAACGAGCGCATGAGCACCGCCAAGGTCGAGTGCAATGCCTGCCCCGTGCTGTGCCAGATTTCCGACGGCCGCACGGGTGCCTGCGACCGCTACGCCAACCGCGAAGGCGTGCTGGTGCGCGTCGACCCCGTGGTGCTGCTGCGCCGCGAGATTGCGGGCGAGGCGCCCAAGCTGGTGCCCTTCGACCGGCCGGCCGCCGAAAAGGCCGACGCGGCCGAGACAGCCGCTCCCGACTGGAACGGCGACCTGCTGCATGCCGACGAAGTCTTCGTCACCGGCGTGGGTTCTTCCACCACCTACCCCGACTACAAGCCCGCCCCCTTCATCGTGGCCTCGAAAGCCCAGGGCGTCGACATGGTCACGGTCGTCACCGAAGGCATCTTCAGCTACTGCAGCTTCAAGGTGAAGATCGACACCGACCGCTTCCTGGGATCCGAGCAGGCCAACGTGCGCTACCGTGGCGAGGTGGTCGGCCACGTCACCACGGCCGAATACGGCTCGCAGATGCTGTCCCTCGGCGGCGTGCACCACCTCACCGGCGGCAGCAAGAAGGAAGGCCGCATGACGGCCGAGCTGATGCAGCTGCTGGGCAACAAGAAGGCGGTGGAGTGCACCATCGACGGCGGCTCCACCCTCGTCATCCAGGCCGGCAAGGCGCCCATCGTCAATGGTGTGGAAGAGCAGCGCATGCGCGTGGGCTGCGGCTCGGCGGCGGTCGGCATCTTTGCGCGCCAGTTCGCGGGCGTGGCCGACGAGGTGGTGGTGGTCGACGATCACATCACCGGCGTGCTGACCGAGCACCAGGCGGGGCGCTGCCTCGACATGGCGCCTTCGGGCATCCAGATGCTGGGGCGCAAGTCCACGCCGGGGCGCTACTTCCAGGTGGCGAACCCGGGCAACGGCTGGGGCGGCACCGACATTGCCGATCCGCTCTCGATCATCGAAGGCTGGGAAGAGGGCGTTGCGCGCCCGGGCCTGCGCCTTTTGATGACATCGACCACCGGCGAGCACGCGCAGTGGTATGTGCTCGACGAGGCGCTGAAGCCGGTCGAGCAGGAAATGCCCGCCGAGGTGAAGCGCATTGTCGAGCGTATCGGCGAGAACTGCGAACCGTCTCTGTGCACGGTGCTGTTCCTCGGCGGTGCGGGCGGGTCCTTGCGCGCCGGCGTCACAGAAAACCCGGTGCTGCTCACGCGCGCCATCAAGCGTGCGCTCGTCAACGTGACCTGCGGCGGCGCGCCGGCCTATGTATGGCCCGGCGGCGGCATCACCGTGATGGCCGACGTCATGCGCATGCCTGACAACAGCTTCGGCACCGTGCCCACGCCGGCCATCGTGGCGCCCATCGAGTTCAGCATGCGGCGCGACGACTACGCAGCGCTCGGCGGCCACATGGAACACATCTTCTCGCTCGAGCAGGCACTCGCGCGCGGTGCCTGGCAGGAGGACGGTGCGCCGCTGGCGCGGCAGTGGCTCGTGATGGACGACGCCAATCCCTGGCCGCTCGGCCATGCTCCGATGCTGGGCTGAACCATGACCGCCCAACGCAGCGCGCTCGACAAGAACCGCTGGCATTTCAACCATGGCCCGATCGACATCGTGGCCGAGGCGCATGGCGACCCGTACGCCGTCGCGGCCGCGCACGACGCGGCCTGGGCTCGCTTCGCTCACGTGCTCGACGAGCTGGTGCGCGAGCTGCCGCTCTTGCGCCTGCCCGCAAGCGACAACATGCGCCCGCGCGGCGTGGTGGCCAAGCGCATGTGGAATGCGTGCGCCGCGTTCTCTCCGATGTTCGTCACGCCGATGGCGGCGGTGGCCGGTTCCGTGGCGCAGGAACTCATCGCGTTCTACGACCGCCCGGGCATCGAGCGGGCCTGGATCAACAACGGCGGCGACATCGCATTGCACCTCGCGCCCAGCCAGTCGGCGCGCGTGGGTGTGTATGCCGACCTGGCGCGCTTCGACTGGCGCAGTCATGTCGATGGCGAAAGCGGCATCCTCACCACCGACGGCCAGTTCGAGATCAAGGCCGAGCAGCCGGTGCGCGGCGTGGCCACCAGCGGCTGGCGTGGCCGCAGCTTCTCGCTGGGCATTGCCGACAGCGTGACGGTACTTGCCGCCACGGCGGCACAAGCCGATGCGGCCGCCACCGTGATTGCCAACGCCGTCGACGTGGACGATGCGGCCATCCAGCGGCGCCCCGCGAACGAATGCAAGGACGATAGCGACCTGGGCGACATCCGGGTCACGGTCGATGTGCCGCCGCTGGCGCCTTCGCAGGTAAAAAGCGCGCTCGATACGGGGGCGGTCTGCGCCAAGGTGCTGCAGAAAGGCGGGCTCGCCTGGGCCGTTCTGCTCGTTTGCCAGGGGCAGTGGCGACTTGTCGAACCCTTATGCTCGAAGGCGCTGCCGGCGGCGGCCTCCGTGGCAGTTGGTTCAGTATTTGCTTAACGAAAAGCAAGGTTCCTTTCATGATCGATATACGCCGCGTCTTCACCCATGTCGAGCACATCCACCACGAGTTCGGCCCTCGCGCCGACACCCCGTTGGTGCGCGGTGCCATCGGCGCGGTGCTGACCAATCCTTTTGCGGGCCGCTACGAGCCCGACATCCTGCCGATGATGGCGCTGCTCGACCCCGTGGGCGTCGACATGGCGCACCGGCTGCATGCCGCCATGGACGTGCCCCTGGAGCAGATCGCCACCTACGGCAAGGGCGCCATCGTCGGTGCCGCGGGCGAGCTGGAGCACGGTGCGCTCTGGCACGTGCCCGGCGGTTATGCCATGCGCGAATTGCTCGGCTGGAAGGGAAGCCGCGCCGCCTACACCGCGGGCAAGGCCGAAGAAAAAACCGGCCAGCCCGGCAACGCGCTTTCCATCGTGCCCTCGACCAAGAAGGTCGGCCCGCCCGGTGCGGCGCTCGACGTGCCGCTCACCAACATCAATGCCAGCTACGTGCGCGGCCAGTTCGACGCCATTGAAGTGCGCGTGCCCGGGGCGCCCGCGGCCGACGAGATCGTCTTCATCCTGGCCATGAGCACGGGCTACCGCGTGCATGCGCGCGTGGGCGGGCTGCTCGCCAAGGACATCAGCAAATGGGACGGCCTGCGCTGAGCCACCTCTCAAGAGACAAGAAGGAACACAAGACATGACTGCCAACATCCGCAAGCTCGTCATCCAGGTCGACGAAACCCGCAAGGAAATGGGCCGCGATATCACGCCGCCCACGCGCCGCGCGGTGGCCATCGCCGTGATCGAGAACCCCTATGCGGGCCGCTTCAGCGAGAACCTCGACGAACTGATTGCCATCGGCGAAGAGCTGGGCGCGTTGCTCGGCCAGAAGGCCGTGAAGGCGCTCGGCATCGAGCCCGGACAGGCGCAGAGCTACGGCAAGGCCGCCATCGTGGGCGAGAACGGCGAGCTCGAGCATGCGGCCGCCATCCTGCACCCCAAGCTCGGTGCGCCGCTGCGCGTGGCTGTTGAAAAGGGCGCGGCGCTGGTGCCTTCTGCCAAGAAGCGCGGCACGCTCGGGACCGCCATCGACGTGCCGCTCGGCCACAAGGACGCCGCCTTCGTGCGCAGCCATTTCGACGCGGTCGAGGCCCGCATGTCCGACGCACCGCGCGCCAACGAAATCGTGGTGGCGGTGGCCGTCACCGACAGCGGCCGTCCGCTGCCTCGCATCGGTGGCCTGCAGGTCGCCGACATCAAGGGTGAAGACGGCCTCAAATGACGCTCATCCCCAGGTTTGCGCCTTGCGCCCATTGCATTTATTCGGTTCCATTGACCATTTCAACGAGGAGTTCCCCATGACCATGCGTTTTGCCTTCAACGTGGTGTCGCTCGCTGCGCTCACCGTCGCACTGATTCCGGTCGCGCAGGCGCAAGGCGTCATCAAGATCGGCGAGATCAACAGCTACAAGGCGCAGCCCGCCTTCCTCGAGCCCTACAAGAAGGGCATGGAACTCGCCGTCGACGAAATCAATGCCGCGGGCGGCGTCAACGGCAAGAAGATCGAGCTGATCACGCGCGACGACAACGCCAACCCCGGCGACGCCGTGCGCGTGGCCGAAGAACTCGTCTCGCGCGAAAAGGTCGACATGCTGGCCGGCACCTTCCTGTCGAACACCGGCCTGGCCGTGACCGACTTTGCCAAGCAGAAGAAGTTCTTCTTCCTTGCCGGCGAACCGCTGACCGACAAAATCACCTGGCAGGGCGGCAACCAGTACACCTTCCGCCTGCGCCCCGGCACCTACATGCAGGCCGCCATGCTGGTGCCCGAGGCCGCCAAGCTCAAGAAGAAGCGCTGGGCCATCGTGTACCCCAACTACGAATACGGCCAGTCGGCCGTGGCAGCCTTCAAGCAGTTGCTCAAGGCCGCGCAGCCCGACGTGGAGTTCGTGGCCGAACAGGCCACGCCCCTCGGCAAGGTCGATGCCGGCAGCGTGGCGCAGGCGCTGGCCGATGCCAAGCCCGACGCGATCTTCAACGTGCTGTTCGGCGCCGACCTTTCCAAGTTCGTGCGCGAAGGCAACACGCGCGGCCTGTTCAAGGACCGCGAGGTGGTGAGTGTGCTGACGGGCGAGCCCGAGTACCTCGATCCGCTGAAGGACGAAGCGCCCAATGGCTGGATCGTGACCGGCTATCCCTGGTACGGCATCGCCACGCCGGAGCACAAGAAGTTCGAGCAGGCCTACCAGGCCAAGTTCAAGGACTATCCGCGCCTGGGCTCGGTGGTGGGCTACAGCATGATCAAGTCGGCCGCGGCGGGCATTGCCAAGGCCAAGAGCACCGACACCGAGAAGCTGGTGGCCGCCTTCAAGGGCCTGCAGGTGGATTCGCCGTTCGGCAAGATCACCTATCGCCCCGAAGACCACCAGTCGACCATGGGCGCCTTCGTGGGGCGCACCAAGAACGAAAACGGCAAGGGCGTGATGGTGAACTACACCTACCTCGACGGGGCCGATGCCAAGTACCAGCCATCGGCGGCTGAAATCAAGAAAACCCGCGCAGCGGACTGACAAAGCTCCACCCCCAGTCTTTGCGCACTTCGTGTCGCTTCGCCAACCCCCTCGCCGGGGGCAACACCAGCGGCCCGGCAAAGCCGGTTCCGCGGTGTTTCGCGAAGAGACAGCGTTGCGCGAGCGTTGGGACTCAAGGATTTCCGAATGAGTTTTTCAGGTTTCATCGTCCAGCTGCTCAACGGGCTTGCGAGCGCGTCGTCGCTCTTTCTCGTCGCAGCGGGTTTGTCGCTGATCTTCGGCGTCACGCGGATCGTGAATTTCGCGCATGGCTCGTTCTTCATGGTGGGCGTCTACATCGCCTACACGCTGGTCGAGAAGCTCGGCGGCAGCCTGGGCTTCTGGCCCGCGCTGCTGCTCGCGGCCGTGGCGGTCGGCGTGCTCGGCGCGCTGATCGAGGTGGTGCTGCTGCGCCGCATCTACAAGGCGCCCGAGCTGTTCCAGCTGCTCGCCACGTTCGCGCTCGTCCTCGTCATCAAAGACGCGGTGCTCTGGCTCTGGGGCCCGGACGAACTGCTCGGGCCGCGTGCGCCGGGCCTCTCGGGCTCGGTCATGATCCTGGGGCGGCAGTTCCCGTCCTACGACCTGTTCCTCATCGTCGTCGGACCGCTGGTGCTCGGCCTCGTGTGGATGCTGCTCACGCGCACCCGCTTCGGCACGCTGGTGCGCGCCGCCACGCAGGACCGCGAGATGGTCAGCGCGCTCGGCGTCAACCAGGCGTGGCTGTTCACGGCGGTGTTCGCGCTCGGCGCATTGCTCGCGGGGCTCGGCGGCGCGCTGCAGCTGCCGCGCGAGCCCGCCACGCTCGAGATGGACCTCAACACCATCGGCGCGGCCTTCGTGGTCGTGGTCGTCGGCGGCATGGGATCGATTCCGGGTGCCTATGCCGCGGCGCTGCTGATCGCCGAGATCAAGGCCATCTGCATCTGGCTCGGCGTGGTTGACGTGTTCGGCATCAGCGTTTCGTTTTCCAAGCTCACGCTGGTCGTGGACTTTCTCGTCATGGCGGTGGTGCTGGTGTGGCGCCCCTGGGGCCTGTTCGGCCGGCCGCAGGCACCGAGCCGCTACGTCGGCATGCAGGAGGAGCCGCTGCGCCGCGCCGGCAAGGCCTACGTGGTGGCCGCGGCGGTGTTCGGCCTGGTGCTGGCGGCGGCACCGCTGCTCACCGCGGACTCGCCCTACACGACGGTGCTGATGATCGACCTGCTCATCGCCGCGCTGTTCGCGGCCAGCCTGCACTTCATCATGGGGCCGGCCGGCATGCATTCGTTCGGGCATGCGGCGTATTTCGGCCTGGGGGCCTACGGTGCGGCATTGCTGGTACGCGCAAGCGGCATGCCGATGGAGCTGGCGCTCGTCGTCGCGCCGCTGGTCGCAGCCATCGGCGCCTTCGTCTACGGCTGGTTCGCCGTGCGGCTGTCGGGCGTGTACCTTGCCATGCTCACGCTGGCCTTTGCGCAGATCACCTGGGCCATCACCTACCAGTGGGACACGTTCACCGGCGGCAGCAACGGGCTCACCGGCGTCTGGCCGGCCGAGTGGCTGTCGGACAAGCGCGTGTACTACTGGCTCACGCTGGCACTGGTGGCGCTGGGTGTGCTGGGGCTGCGCCGCGTGCTGTTCTCGCCCTTCGGCTATGCGCTGCGGGCGGGGCGCGATTCGGTGCTGCGTGCCGACGCAATCGGCATCGACGTCAAGCGCATGCAGTGGGTCGCCTTCGTGATTGCGGGCACCGCGGCGGGCCTGGCCGGTGCGCTCTACGCCTTCTCCAAGGGGAGCATCTCGCCGGAATCCCTGAGCGTCGGCAAGTCGGTCGACGGCCTGGTGATGGTGCTGCTCGGTGGCATCCAGACGCTGGCCGGGCCGGTGGTCGGTGCCGTCACCTTCACGTGGCTGCACGACACGGTCGCGCGCAACACCGACTACTGGCGCGCCATGCTCGGCGCCATCATCCTGCTGCTGGTGCTGCTGTTCCCGCAAGGCATTGCGGGCTTCGCCAAGCAGCTGTCCGGGCGCATCCGCATCCGCACCCGCGGCGCGCGCGAAACGGCAAGACTCGAGGAAGTGAAAGCATGAGCGCGCACGCTCCCCTGCTCAAGGTCGAGAACCTGGGCAAGTCGTTCGGCGGCGTCAAGGCGGTCGACGGCATCAGCTTCGATCTCGCGCCCGGCGAACTGCTGGCGTTGATCGGCCCCAACGGCGCCGGCAAGTCGACGACCTTCAACATGGTGAACGGCCAACTCAAGGCCGACCAGGGCTCCATACGCTTCGGCGGCGAGGAACTGATCGGCCGCAAGCCGCGCGCCATCTGGCGCATGGGCGTGGGCCGCACCTTCCAGATTGCCGAAACCTTCGCATCGCTCACCGTGGTCGAGAACGTGCAGATGGCACTGCTCTCGCACGACGGCAAACTGTTCTCGATGTGGCGCCGCGCCGCCGACCACAGGCGCGACGAGGCATTGGCCCTGCTCGATCAGGTCGGCATGAAGGCGCAGGCCGATCGCCCCTGCAGCGAGCTGGCCTACGGCGACGTCAAGCGCGTCGAGCTCGCAATCGCCATGGCCAATGCGCCAAAGCTGCTGCTGATGGACGAACCCACGGCCGGCATGGCGCCCAAGGAGCGCAATTCGCTGATGGCGCTGACCAAGCAGCTGGTCATCGACCGCGGCATGGCCGTGCTCTTTACCGAACACAGCATGGACGTGGTCTTTGCCTATGCCGACCGCATGATCGTGCTCGCGCGCGGGCGGCTGATCGCACAGGGCAAGCCGCTCGAGATCCGCGACCATCCGAAAGTGCAGGAGGTGTACTTCGGCAGCGGCAAGACCTTCGAGAAGATTGCAGAAAAGGCCGCCGAAGTGAACGCGGCAGTGGGAGCGGCAACCGCATGAGCACGCACGAAACACTTTTGAAGGCCAACGCGCTGTGCGCCTGGTACGGCGCCGCACAAATCCTGTACGACGTCGATCTCGAAGTGCGCCGCGGCGAAGTCGTCGCGCTCATGGGGCGCAACGGCGCCGGCAAGTCGACCACGCTGAAGACGCTGATCGGCATGCTCTCCAAGCGCAAGGGCAGCGTGAGTTTTCTGGGCCACGATATCTCGAAGAGCGAGCCGCATCACGCGGCAAAGCTCGGCCTCGGCTTTGTGCCCGAAGACCGCCGCGTGTTCACCGACCTCACCGTGATGGAAAACCTCGAGGTCGGCAAGCAGGCGCCGCGCCGCTGGGCCGATGGCAGCGAGGCCCCGCTGTGGACGCCAGAGCGGCTGTTCAAGCTCTTTCCCAATTTGGGTGAAATGCCCAACCGCCCCGGCGGCCGCATGAGCGGCGGCGAACAGCAGATGCTGACCGTGGCGCGCACGCTCATGGGCAACCCGTACCTGGTGCTGCTCGACGAGCCTTCGGAAGGCGTGGCGCCGGTCATCGTCGAGCAGATGGCCAACATGATCCTGGAGCTCAAGGCGCAGGGCGTGAGCATTTTGCTGTCGGAGCAGAACATGCATTTTGCCGAGCTGGTGTCCGACCGCGCCTATGTGCTCGAGAAGGGCCAGATCCGCTATCACGCGACCATGGCGGAGCTTGCGGCCAACGAGGAAGTGCGCCGCGCCTACCTGAGCGTCTAGCCCGCGGGCTCCTTCGATTTCTATCTCATCAACCACCGGAGCACACCATGCACGACACGCAGCGAAGATACCTTCTCAAGTCCACGGCTGCATTGAGCATGCTGGGTGCGGCCGGGGCACTGTTCGCGGCGTCGAAGATCAAGCCGAACGACAAGTCCGCGCTGATCGTGATCGATGTGCAGAACTGTTTCGTCGACGGCGGCACGCTGCCAGTCAAGGGCGGCGCCGAGGTGGTGCCGGTGATCAACAAGCTGGCCGAGTCGTTCGAGAACATCGTGGTCACGCAAGACTGGCACACGCAAGGCCATGCGTCGTTCGCGAGTGCGCATGCCGGCCAGAAGCCGTTCAGCAGCATCAAGCTCTCGTACGGCAACCAGGTTCTCTGGCCCGACCACTGCGTACAGGGAACCGACGATGCAGCGCTGCACAAGGACCTGAAGCTGCCCACCGCGCAGGTCATCATCCGCAAGGGCTTCCACAAGGGCGTCGACAGCTATTCCGCCTTCGAAGAGGCCGACCGCAAGACCGCCACGGGCCTGGGCGGCTATCTCAAGCAGCGCGGCATCAAGACGGTCTACGTGGCCGGCCTGGCCACCGACTTCTGCGTGGCCTGGACGGCGCTCGATGCGCGCAAGGCCGGCTTCGAGGTGTATGTGATCGAAGACGCCACGCGCGCCATCGACCTCAACGGCTCGCTTGCCGCCGCATGGAAGCAGATGACCGCCAAGGGCGTCAAGCGCATCCAGTCCGCCGACATCCAGACCGCCTGAACGCACGTGCCGCCATCGCGTTCATTCCAACGGCAACAACAACCACAACAAACCGACGACGTATGAAGACTTCCATTTCGAGGCGCTCCCTCGTGGCGGGCGGCGCAGCCCTGGCAATCGGACCCGGACTCCTGCGCCCGGCACGCGCAGAGAACGGCGTCACCGACAGCATCATCCGCATCGGCCAGTCGGCGGTCTTCAGCGGCCCGGCCAAGGACTTCGGCATCGACTACCGTGCCGGCATCAAGCTCTACTTCGATCGCGTCAACAAGTCCGGCGGCATCAACGGGCGCAAGCTCGAGCTGGTGACGTACGACGATGCGTACGACCCCGCGAAGACGGCCGTCAACACGGCCAAGCTGATCGACGAGGACAAGGTGTTCGCGCTCGCGGGCTACGTGGCCACCGGCAACCTCGTGGCCGCAATGCCGCTGGCCGAGAAGGCCGGCGTGCCCATGTTCGCGCCCCTGGTGGGCACCAGCTCGTTCCGCGCCAAGGTCAACCGCCTGCTGTTTCATGTGCGCGCCGGCTACGACCTGGAGCTGCGCAAGATCATCAGCCATCTCTCGACCATCAGCCTTTCGTCGATTGCGGTGGTCTACCAGGACAGCGCCTTCGGCAAGTCGAACCTTGCCACCTGCGAGCAGCTTGCGGCCGACTACAAGGTGCAGGTCGTGAAGACGCTGCCGCTTGCCATCACCGCCGAAGACGCCAAGCAGGTGGTCGCCGGCCTGGCCGAGGCCAAGCCCGGTGCGGTGCTGATGATCATGGCGGGGCGCATGGTCGAAGTCTTCATTCGCGACTACCGCGCGAGCGGCGGGGCTGCGCCGCTCTACACGCTGTCGGTGGGCATCACCGATGCGGCAGGTTCCGCCAAGCGGCTCGAGGGCAAGCTGGCCGGGCTGGTCACGGCCAGCATCGTGCCGCCGCCGGAAGCCGTGCGCGTGCCCATCGTGGCCGACTACCAGCGCGACCGCGCCGAGTTCGGCGAGAAGATCGACAGCTACACCACGCTCGAGGGCTACATTGCCTCGCGTGTGATGGTCGAGGGCCTGCGCCGCGGCGGCAAGACGCTCACGCGCGACAGCTTCATCGCCGGGCTGGAGAGCATCGGCAGCACGCGCTTCGGCGATTTCCCGGTCGAATACAGCGCGAGGAACCACAACGGCTCGACGTTCGTTGACCTGGAGATGTACACCCGTGACGGCCACCTGCGGCGTTGAGCCGCTGCAGCTGCAGGTCAACGGGCAGGCCTGTTCGATTGCCGGCGTGCCGCGCGAGGCCACGCTGCTGTACCTGCTGCGCAACGACCTGGGCCTGAACGGGCCCAAGTACGGCTGTGGCCTGGGGCAGTGCGGCGCCTGCACGGTGCATGTCGACGGCGTGGCCGCACGGGCCTGCGTGATTCCCGCGCATGGCGTGGCGGGCCGTGCGGTCACCACGCTCGAGGGCTTGGGCACGCGCGGCCATTGGCATCCGGTGCAGGCCGCTTTCGAAGATGCGCAGGCCGCGCAGTGCGGCTATTGCCTGAGCGGCATGGTGATGCAGGCCGCGGCGCTGCTCGCGCGCGACCCGCATGCGAGCGAGGCGCGCATTCGCAGTGAGCTGTCGGGCAACCTGTGCCGCTGCGGAACGCACATTGAAATTCTGGATGCGGTGCAGCGGGCTGCACTGCGCATGCGTGCGGAGACAAACCGGTGAGCCGTCCGTCTTGTCCCCTCTCCCTCTTGGAGAGGGCTAGGGTGAGGGCATCGGCCTTCGCACAAGCACAACCTTCGCTACCGCCGCTGGCCCTCACCCCAGCCCTCTCCCAGGGGGAGAGGGAGCAAGACGGGAGGCAGAAACCATGACGCGGCGCGCCAACCTGCCCCGGACACGCGCGGAGTTTCTCGTCGCCGACGGCGTGCTGCTCGTCGTGCGCGAAACACCACCCGCGCCCTCACCCGCCAAGGGCCAACCTACAGCCGTGGCAGGCAACCCCATCGAAGGCGACGAGATCCTGCTCGCGGTATGGGACGACGGCAGCGCGTCGGCGCTCAACGGCCACGTCGATCTCGGCACCGGCATACAAACAGCGCTGGCGCAGATCGTGGCGGAAGAACTCGACCTGGGCATGCCGTGCGTGCGCATGATGCTCGGCGACACCGCACGCGCGCCCAACCAGGGCGCGACCATCGCAAGCGCCTCGATCCAGATCCATTCGCAGCCGCTGCGCCTGGCTGCCGCGCAGGCGCGTGCATGGCTGCTGGCGCGCGCGGCCGAACGCCTTGGCGCGGCCGCCGACGTGCTGCAGATTCGCAATGGCGTGGTGCGCGTGATCGAAGAGCCCGATCGCCGCGTGACCTATGCCGACCTGTTGGCAGGGCAGCGCACCGTGCTGCGGCTCGACCCCGGCGCGCAGTCCAAGAACCCGGCTGACTACCGCATCGTCGGCACGCGCCAGCCGCGCGTGGACATTCCCGCAAAGCTCGCTGGCGAGAGCGTCTTCGTGCACGACATGCGCGTGCCGGGCATGCTGCACGGCCGCGTGGTGCGCCCACCGTACGCCGGCGCGGACCACGGCGACTTCATCGGCAACACGCTCGAGTCGGTCGACGAATCGTCCATTGCGCACATACCGGGCATTCGCGCCGTGGTCGTGATCCGCGACTTCGTCGGCATCGTGGCCGAGCGTGAAGAGCACGCGGAGCAGGCACTGCGCGAGCTGCGCGTGACGTGGAAGCCGTGGCCCGGCATGCCGGACCTCTCCAACCTGGCGCAGGCCTTGCGCGACAACCCGTCGACGCAGCGCCTGCTGGTGGACGAAGGCGACGTCGACGGCGCGCTTGCCGCGGCCGCGCAGCCGATGCACCGCACCTATGTGTGGCCTTACCAGATGCATGCGTCCATCGGCCCTTCGTGCGCGCTGGCCGACTGGCAGCCGCAGGACGGCAGTGGCACACAGCTTCGCGTATGGGCCGGTTCGCAGAACCCGCACGTGCTGCGCGCCGACCTTGCCAGGCTGATGGGCGTGGACGACGTGCAGGTCGACGTGGTTCGCATGGAAGCCGCTGGCTGCTATGGCCGCAACGGTGCCGACGACGTGGCCGCCGATGCGGCGCTGCTCGCACGTGCAGTGGGCGCGCCCGTGCGCGTGCAGCTCACGCGCGAACAGGAGCATGCCTGGGAACCCAAGGGCGCCGCGCAGCTCATGGAAGTGGACGGCGGCCTGATGGCGGACGGCCGCATTGCGGCCTACGACTTCGAGACCTCGTACCCATCGAACGGGGCGCCGACGCTCGCGCTGCTGCTCACGCGCACCATCGAGCCGGTGGCGCAAGCCTTCGAGATGGGCGACCGAACGGCGCGCCCGCCTTATGGCTACGACAACCTGCGCGTGAAGGTCAACGACATGGCGCCGATTGTGCGGGCCTCGTGGCTGCGCGGGGTGTCGGCGCTGCCGAGTTCGTTCGCGCACGAGTCGTACATCGACGAGCTCGCCACCGCGGCGGGCGTCGACCCGGTGCAGTTCCGCCTGCGCCACCTGAACGATCCGCGTGCCGTAGAGCTGGTGCAGGCCACCGCGCAGAAGGCCGGCTGGCGCATGCGCACCGGCCCGCGGGAAAACGCCGACGGCGGGCTTGGGGCGGGCGGCGACATTCTCTTCGGCCAGGGCTTTGCGTACGCACGCTACATCCACAGCAAGTGGCCCGGCTTCGGCGCTGCCTGGGCCGCATGGGTGGCCGATGTCGAGGTGAACCGCAAGACCGGCGAAGTGCATGTGCGCCGCGTGGTGGTGGGGCACGACGCGGGACTGATGATCAACCCCGCGGGCGTCGAGCACCAGGTGCATGGCAACGTGATCCAGACGACCAGCCGCGCATTGAAGGAAGAGGTGCAGTTCGCGCCGCAGCAGCAGGGCGACGGCTCGAACGGTGGTGCGCAGCTGCCGGGCGTGCTGCCTTCGGGTGTGGTTGCAAGCCGCGAGTGGGGCAGCTACCCGATCATCAACTTCCGTGAAGTGCCGGTGATCGAGGTCATGCACATGCCGCGTCCCGGCGAGCCTTCGCTGGGAGCGGGCGAATCGTCTTCGGTGCCGGGGACTGCGGCCATTGCGAATGCGATTTTCGACGCGACGGGCGTGCGCTTCCGGGAGCCGCCGTTCACGCCGGAGAAGGTGCTGGCTGCGTGGAATCGGGAGTTTCTCCCTCCCCCTCTGGGGGAGGGCGGGGGAGGGGGCGAGCGGCGTTCGAGTGGTGACGCTGCCGTGCCCCCATCCCAACCGTCCCCCAGAGGGGGAAGGGGCAATGCACCTTGGCCTCGCCGCAAGGGCCTCCTTGCCACCGGCGCGGCCCTCTTCATCGGCGGCATCGGCCTCATCGCCGGCCTGCTCGGCTGGCGCTCCGCCATCGCCCCCGTTTCGCTCAGCGCCCCTGTCTACAGCGAAGCCACCATCGAACGCGGCCGCGTGCTTGCCGCGCTCGGCGATTGCGCCGTGTGCCACACCGCACCGGGCGGCGCGGCCAACACAGGCGGCCGCGCGATGGAAACGCCGTTCGGCACGCTCTACACCACCAACCTCACGCCCGATGCCGACACCGGCCTGGGCCGCTGGTCTTTCAGCGCCTTCCAGCGCGCGATGCGCGAAGGCATCTCGCGCGACGGCCACCACCTGTATCCGGCCTTTCCGTACACGGCATTCACCAAGACCAGCGACGACGACCTGCAGGCGCTCTACGCGTACTTCATGTCCATGCCGGCGGTGCGCGCCGAAACGCCGAAGGCCGAGCTGAAGTTTCCGTTCAGCATGCGGCCGTTGATGGCCGGCTGGAACGCGCTCTTTCATGACCCGGCGCCGCTGCAGCCGGTGGCCACGCAAAGCGCGGAGTGGAACCGCGGCGCCTACCTGGTCAACGGCCTGGGCCACTGCGGCGCCTGCCACACGCCGCGCAACGCGCTCGGTGCGGAGCAGGGCGGCAGTGCATTCCTTTCGGGCGCGATGATCGACGGCTGGGAAGCGCCCGCGCTCACCGGCTTTTCAAGATCGGCCGTGCCGTGGGATGCCGACGACCTCTACCGTTATCTGCGCCAGGGCCACACGCAGCGCCATGGCATCGCGGGCGGCCCCATGGCGGAGGTGGTGCGCGAACTGGCGCAGGTGCCCGATGCCGACGTGCGCGCCATGGCCACCTACCTTGCCTCTTTCAACCCCGAGCCCGTGGCCCAGCCACAAGCCGTGGCGCAGCAAGTCGTCGACGCCGCCGCGGCGCGCACGCAGGGCCAGTTGCTCGGCCCGGCGCAGCGCATGTTCGACAGCGCCTGCGCGTCATGCCATCACGATGGCGACGGCCCCACGCTGCTCGGCGTGAACACGCCGCTTGCGCTGAACAGCAACCTCACGAGCACGCGGCCCGACAACCTGCTGCGCACCATTCTCGACGGCGTGCGCGCACCCGCAAGCCGCGACATCGGCTTCATGCCGGCGTTTCGCGAAGCACTCGACGACCGGCAGATTGCCGAACTTGCCGGCTACATGCGTGCGCGGTTCGCTCCGCAGGAGCCCGCGTGGACCGACCTGCAGGCGCAGGTGGCACGCGTGCGGGCGGCATCGGGGCGCTGAGACCGCCGGACTCGGGTCAGGCCATCCTCACCGCGCCGATGGCGCCTCGGCAATCAACTTGATCGTCTCGGCGCTTTTTGCAGCAGTTCCGAAAGCTGCGCCTTCCACCACGTTGCCTGCCCTGTGGTTCCGTGCCCGGTGGTCCGGTCGCTGGCCGGAATCAGGTAATAGCGGCCATTTTTCACGCGCTTCATTTCACGTTCCATGATGCCGGTCTCAGGCGGGTTGCGCTCGTCATCGGCCGCGTTGATGGCAAGCACGGCCGCCTGAATGCGCTCCAGCCCGGGTGATGGGTTGTAGTCGGCGGACGCTTCCCATTGGTAGAGGATGTCGTTTGCATCCGCGGCAAAAGGGGCACTCAGGCGCGTCTCCAGCAGCTTGTCGGCCTGGGTCCGCGTCGGCGCGGCCTTGTACATCGCCAGGTTGCCGCCGTTGGTGGCCGTGGCGAAGAACACGGAGGCAAACTGCGCGCTGCGAGGCTGGGCGGTGTAGTTGCCGTTGTTCCACTCGGGATCCCTGCGGATGGACTCCGCCAGCAGCCGGCGCATCATCCAGTTGCGGCTGGACATCTCGGTGGGCTGGCACGCCATCGGCACCAGCGCGTCCATGGCGTTCGGGTACTTCACGCCCCACGTCCAGGCGTGCATGCCGCCCATGGAATTGCCGACGATCGCCCGAAGGTGCTTGACGCCAAGGTGCTCGGTCACGAGCCGGTACTGCGCGTCCACCATGTCGTCGTAGTTGTAGCGGGGAAATCTGGCGCGCAGGCCGTCGGAGGGGCGGGCCGACTTGCCCGTTCCCAGACCGTCGGGAATGATGATGTAGTAGCGGGTGGCATCCAGCGGCTGGCCCACGCCGAAAAGCTCGCCGGCAAATGCGGGTGTCAACATGCTTGCCGCCGAGCCGGCGGTTCCATGCAGGATCAGCACCGGCTCGCCGCTGGGTGTGCCAATGGTGACGTAGTTCAGGCGCAGTTCCGGCATGACCTGGCCGGTGTGAAAGCGAAAGTCCTTGGCGATCCAGCTGCCCTCCCTGGGCGGCGGGTAGTCGGCGGCGCGGCTCGTCAACGCGAGCATCGCGAGGCAGGAGTACAAGGCGGCCCGCAAGGCGAACCGGTTGAACTGCGGATTGGCGGGCATGCGTTGTCTCCTGTGGTTTGAGCGCAATTTACCGCGAAAGCCACCTCTGCCGCGCGATGGAGGCGCCGGTCCTCGCCCCCGGCCGGGCGGATTCAACCGGCCGTGTACGGCGTTTCGGGCACCTGCATGTGTAAGCTGGCATTGAGCATGTTCCACGAACGAATGGCGCAGACCGCGAAGGTGAGGTCCGCGATCTGCGCATCAGTGAAGTGCCGCTTCACGGCTTCGAAGTCCGCGTCGCTGGGCGTGCGCTGCGGCACCGCATTGACGGCCTCCGCCCAGTTGAACGCGGCGCGTTCGGCTTCGCTGAAGAAGCGCGCCGCCTCGCGCCAACCGGCTACAGCATTGACATGGCGAGGCTCCATGCCCTGCTTGATCAGATCGGCCCAGTGCATGTCGATGCAGAAAGCGCAGCCGTTGATCTGGCTGATGCGCAAGTTCACCAATTCACGCAGGCGCTTGTCCAGCGTGCTGCCGGCGGCGTGGGAGAACTGGGCGCCGGCGCTTGCCGCGGCGGGCGCGAGGGCGTGGTAGTCGAGTCGGGCTGAGGACATTGTGAGCTCCTTGTAGCTTGAGGGTTTGGGGGAAACACCTCTTAGACGTGCGGGCACATTGTTTTGTGACAGGCGGCGGCAATCTTGACGCAGGTCAAGAGCTTTTCCTGCGATCGCCCGGACATTGCCCCTTCGGATCGATTGCATGCGAGTGCGGCGGTCCGATGGCTTTCCACAACTACAGACTCCACAAAGAGACAAAGGAAAGGTTCTCCTCATGATCCCTCAGTCCAGGGATGGCACGCCTTCGCGCGCAGCCATCGCAACCACTCCCCAGGTGGCCGCCACGGCCACTGCTACCGCCAGTACCACCACCACAGCCAGTACCGCCCCGAGCAGATCGTTGCGATGGGTGCAGCTCGCGCTGGGCATCGTCTGCATGGCGATGATCGCCAACGTGCAGTACGGCTGGACCCTGTTCGTCGCCCCGATGGAGGCCAAGCATCACTGGGGCCTCGGCGCGATCCAGATCGCCTTCTCGATCTTCGTCGTGGTGGAGACCTGGCTGGTGCCCGTCGAAGGCTGGCTGGTCGATCGCTTCGGCCCGCGCCCTGTCGTAGCCGCGGGCGCCGTGCTCGCCGCGATGGGCTGGATTCTCAATGCCTATGCCGACGGGCTGGCCATGCTCTACACAGCCGCCGTGATCTCCGGCGTCGGTGCCGGTTGCGTTTATGGCACCTGCGTCGGCAACGCGCTGAAGTGGTTTCCTGACAAGCGCGGCCTGGCCGCGGGTCTCACGGCGGCCGGGTTCGGTGCCGGCGCAGCGCTCACCGTGATCCCGATTGCAAACATGATCCAGAGCACGGGCTACGAACACACCTTCGTGTACTTCGGCCTCCTCCAGGGAGGCTGCATCTTCCTGCTTGCGATGTTCATGGCGAAGCCCTTCGCCCCCAAGGGCGTGGCCGCGCAAACACGCCTGGTCATGACCAAGGTCGACTACACGCCCGGGCAGATGATGAAGACGCCCGTCTTCTGGCTCACCTACCTGCTGTTCGTGCTGGTGGCCGCCGGTGGACTGATGGCAACGGCAGAGATCGGCCCCATCGCGAAAGACTTTCACATCGACAAGTTGCCGATGCACTTTCTCGGCATGTCGATGCCGCTGCTGACCATGACGCTTGCCATCGACAACCTGGCGAACGGCTTCACCCGGCCGCTGTGCGGCTTCGTCTCGGACAGGATCGGCCGCGAGAACACGATGCTGCTGGTCTTCGTCGGCGAAGGTTTGGCGCTGCTCGGCTTGAAGCTGTACGGCCATGAACCTGCGGCCTTCATGACCTTTGCGGCGCTCGTGTTCCTGTTCTGGGGCGAGATCTACTCGATCTTTCCGGCATTGGTGGCCGACACCTTCGGCGGCAAGAATGCCGCGAGCAACGCGGGCACTATGTACACGGCCAAGGGCACCGCATCGCTGTTCGTGCCGCTGGGCTCGGTACTCGCCGCGGGCGGCAACTGGGACCGCGTCTTCCTGGTGGCTGCCGTCGTGTCGATCGGCGCTGGCATTGCCGCCAAGCTGCTCCTCGCACCGATGCGCCGGAGGACGATCGAGACGGGGAATGAGAACTCGGGACGAAGGCGCTGATTGCCGTACGCCCCTGCGGTGAGAACGGCCACAAGCGGACCTTCGCACCAACTATGCTAGGCGGTCAAGAACAAATCCCGCCCGGCCACTGCCGGAGATAAGCCGACCATGCACTCGACCGGAACTCTGCGCGGCATCACCGCGATGCTGTTGGCCTGCGCCTTCTTTGCCTGCATGGACGCACTGCTCAAGAGCCTGGCCGGACACTACCCGCCCGTGCAAGTGATGGCCCTGCGCGGACTCACGGCGCTGCCTCTGGTGTGCCTGTACATCGCGTGGCGACGCGAGGCAGCAGGCGTTTTCGGCCGTCGGCTGCGTTGGCGCCTGCACTTGCTGCGCACCGCGCTGAACATGACGATGCTTGTGCTCTTCGTCCATGGCCTGAAGACCCTGGGCCTGGCAGAGGCCTACACACTCACTTTCATCGCTCCGCTGCTGATGGTGCTCATCGCCGTGCCCATGCTGGGCGAGTCGGTCCAGCCGCGGCACTGGGTCGCCATCGGGCTGGGCTTCGTCGGTGTCGTGATCGCGCTGCGGCCCGAGCAGGGAGCCTTCCTCTCGGTGGGCGCTCTGGCGATCCTGGTGGCCGCAGTCTGCTACGCGCTGTCGAACATGCTGGGCCGACTCATCAGCCGCACTGAATCGAGCGCCGCCCTGGTCTTCTGGACCACCGCCGGCATGGCTGTGGGCGGTTGCCTGCTATCGGCCCCGCAATGGGTGCCCATACAGGCTCAACACACGTGGGTGCTGGCGGGTTTGGCCATCAGCGGCTTTCTGGGGCAGATGGCCATCGCCGAAGCCTTCCGCCACGGCCAGGCCGCTGCCATCGCCCCCTTCGAATACAGCGCCCTCGCCTGGGCGCTTCTGCTGGACTGGGCATTCTGGCAAGCCACGCCCGATGCATGGACGCTGGGTGGTGGCGCGTTGATCGTTGCGAGCGGACTGTGGCTGGCGCGAATCGAGGCGCCAGGAGCCGCGCAGCAAAAGCGGCAGACCGCCTGAGCCGCTGCCAAGTGCGCCGGCTAGGCCTCATGCTTTTGCGGCAATCGCCAAGGCGTCAAGCAGCGGCGCCGAGCAGCGCATCCGCGACGTCGTCCGCGAACCGATAGCGCTTGTCTCCGATCAGGACGATGTCCGATCCGTTCGGATCCGGCCGCGCAGGCGGCAGGCCATGTGCGCACAAGGCCCCTGCGCAGCCGACCCAGTCACCGCCTTCGACCGGTTCGTTGAGCGATGCCCAGGACAGGCTGCCGCAAACGTTGTCGCCGAAGCCGTGCATCGTCCGCCAATCGGCGCCGTGCTCCAGCAGAAAGTGCGTGAGCGCTGCATCACCACGGAAAACAGCGTGGTTGAGCGCTGAGGCGTCGATGTCGCCACCGCGGATCTCGATCGGCCACCCGCACGTCACCATCGCCTTGACGGCGGCAACGCACCCCTGCGCAGCGAGTTCGGGGAGCATGCGCAGCCGGGCATCGTCAAGGGCGTCGATCACGCCCGGGTGGGCCTGCTGAATTGCGCGAGCCGATTCCGCATCGCCGCGCGCGCAGGCAGCCACGAATGCTTCATCCGCTGCAAGCGGCTCACGGTGCGCGCCTGCACGCTCCAGGAGCGCGGCAACCTCGGCTTGCCCGAAGCGAAGCGCCAATGTGCGGGCCGGAACGCCATCCGGTGTGCGCGCGTCCGCCTTCGCGCCGGCCGCAAGCAGGGCTTGCACATGAGCAGGCGAGCGGCGGCGGCGGATCGCCCACAGCAGCGGCGATCCCCAATCGGATGTAGGCGGAGCCAGCGGTGGCTCGTTGGGGTCGCCACCGTGATCGAGCAGCAGTTGCAATACGTTGGCGTCGTCGAGATCGAGCGCGCGATACATCGCGTTCGAGCCGGGAATCCGCGCGCCGGCATCGAGCAGCAGCTTGGTGCACGCGGGCGCTTCGAGTGAGTGGTAGAGAGACTCGCCATCGTTCGGATCCGCGCCGGCCTCGAGCAGAAGCCGGGTCAGCTCCGGATCGAAAGCCTTGCCCGCGGCGCCATAGAGCGCCGACAGCCGCTCTGTGGCCGAAGGCGCCTCGAGCGAAGCCGGAGGCCAACGGTTGCCGACGGACTGGTTGGGCGACGCGCCGGCGGCCAGCAGGAAACTCGCGCAACTGCGCAACCGCTCTCGAAAGCCCGGCCGGCTTGCCAGCCCCGAATGGGTCACCGCCACCAGCGGGGGCAGGCGCAGCGGCCCACCCTCGCGGTGGACCCATGCGGGATCGTGCAGCGTCGCGCGACGGAGGCGAGCCTCGTCCCCGACGGCACAAGCCAGGTATGGATCGTCGCCGGGCAGCGTCGGGTTCTCGATGAGCAACCGTTCGGCCACGGCGGGCCGATGGGCGTTGTTGCCGCCAGCGACGTCGCCGGCATAGACCATGGACAGCCATCGGCGCACCGCCAGGCTCGGATCGTCGGCGAGCGCGCGGCGTGCATGCACGAAGAGCTGCAGGTCGGCCCAAGAGGGAAAGCCATGCTCCCGCGCCAGGCACGACTGTGCATCGTGCAGGCGCAAGGACATGGCGAGCAGGTCCTTGTTCTCCTTGCCGCGAGCCGCAGGCAGAGATTCGCGGAATCGCTGCATCACCGCGGCATCTTCGCGACGATAAAGGGTGAGCAATTCCTTGGCCTGCTTCTTCAATTGGCCAATGTCGGGACGAGGGGGAACGCGCTTCATGGACACCTCCGTGCATCAGATGCCGATGACCCGCAGTGTCGGCTGCACAAAAGGCGTGGATGGGAGATGGAGGCAAGTGGGTTCAACCCTTCCCGCGGGCCCGGGCGCGTCTTGCACGCGAAAGAATCATAAAACATACGGGTGCGGCGCGGACTTCTCGTGCCTGCTGCTGCAGGCATTTTCTTGTACCGGACCCTGAGGTTACAGTCGGCAAAAGAGCCGGACGCCGAGCGTCCGATCCACATGAAAAGGCACGTATGGATTCGCCGCTGGGAACCGTCATCATCTACGCCAGGGACATGCAAAAGGCGGCTGCCTTCTATGCCCGCTATTTCGGATTTCTCACAGATGGTGAGGTCGTCGACGGCTTGATCGAGCTGAAGCATCCGGCCGGCGGCGCCGGCATGCTCATCCATCAAGCAGCCAAGTCCGTGAAGCTTGGGCAAGTGGTAGAAGCGGACGGTCATGTCCTCGGCACAATCCCGCCACAGCCAGAATTTGCCCGCTCCGCATTCCAGCAGATTGCAGGAATGCGAAGCTCGATACCTTCGACTGGCAGACGCCTGCGTTCTACCGAAAGCATCGGCTGCGGTGAAGGACATCCACCCGAGTAAACTCCGCGGCTTTTCGTTTCTGTAGAGGAGCGGCTTGCGATGGCTGTCTTAGGCACCGGCCCTTACTTCCACGGCACGCGGGCGGATCTCCAGGTGGGCGACCTGCTCACCGCAGGCTTCCGTTCAAACTACGACGGCGACGTCGTGATGAACCACATCTACTTCACCGCCTGGCCAAAGGGCGCCGGGCTGGCCGCCGAAATGGCGAAGGGAGATGGACGTTGCCGCGTCTACATCGTCGAGCCCACGGGCGCCTTCGAGGACGACCCCAACGTCACCGACAAGAAGTTTCCGGGCAATCCCACACGCTCGTACCGCAGCCGGGAGCCGCTTCGTATCGTCGGCGAACTCGAGATCTGGGAACCCTTTGACGCGGAGTACATCCGGCAACTCAGGGAGCGCGTACGCACAGGCATGGGGGAGATCATCAACTGAATGCAGAGCGGTTGTCGCTCTCCTCTTGCACGATCAAGGCGAGCGTTCTTCGCGCCGTTCTTCTGGCCGGATCAATGGCATGGCTGAAAACGCGGGCACTCCTCGGCCACACGAATAGCGGTCACCGTATTTTTCCCATCGATGCGCCTGGAAGTGAACTTGACCCAAGAGCCCTCGGGAATATCGGCCAGCAGCGAACGATCGGCGAGCCTGAAGGTCTGCGTTGTAAACGGAATCTTCGATCGGGGCAGCAGCTTCAATCGAACGTAGAGCTTGTCGCCCGGCTTTTCATACGTCGATGTGAGTGCGGAACGACACTGTTCGTTCGTCAACGCGCCATTGAGCTTTCGTCGGTCGGCGCGAAGGTTCGCTCGATCGGCGCTGCGACCAAGCGTGGCACGCCGGCAGCGCGTGCAGAATGCGACCAACGGCCGGAACCGGCCGATTCTGTTGAAAAACTCGGTCGCAGCGTTCACCGCTGCACCGTGGCGAAAATCGACCTCTCAGATCGACCCAGGATCGACGATCGCGGCCCAGGGAATGGTTTGACCACCCCTGCAAATGTGCCCAAGAGAGCGCAATTCGAGTTTTTCAACAGAATCGGCCAGGAGCGGACCTTCGCGCTATGGCCTCACAAGAGGGCCTCTGTAACATAGCAAAGAACATGAACATCAACACGCTTGCACGCAAAGCTGCAAAACCGGGAGGGCCTGAATCCTATGGCGGCGCCGTCGAAGTTGAAGACCTGTTTCGCTTCGTGCTGTTTCATGGCGAAGCGGCGGCTGATGAAATCGAAAGGCTCTCTAGGCAGCATGGTTGGATGATGGATGGAATGGTGCTGCCAAACGGCAACCTTGTGCGACCAATGGGCCGCTGGGCTCAGATCTGCGTTGCGTTTGGCCGAGGCGGTGTGGCTGCCCTGCGATCGCAGCTTGACGACCAAACTTCGGCGGGATTTGCGGCCGCCTTTCTTGCTCACGTCGCCAGCGAAGAGAGCGTGGAAGTGTTGGTGGACTATTGCAAGAGAGTGAGTTGGTCTGCGGCTGATTCCGAGCATCCCGGTTGGAAGGCCATGGCATCCTTGAACGGGCTGTTGAGCTTCGACGATTGCGTGAAGGTGAGCCCGGCGCTTCTCGACAGCCTTCGACCGATCGTGCTCGCGGCCTTCGCGGCGGCGCCTACGGCAGCCCTTCAGGTCCTATGTCTATGCACAGTCCGAGGTGTCCCGAGTCCCGGTGCTGTAGCGTGGGCAGAGGCGCTCTTGCCGTCTGACCCCGACGTCCTGCACGCTCGTAACATGGCAGTCAAAACCATGCGCAAGCGGCTTGCCCCAGAATACAAAGCGCCGACTCCGGAGCAGAAACGTCAAGTACGCAGGCAACGAGTCGCCGACGTTTGACTAAGAAGTAGCTTGCGGCTTAAGCCGACTAAGACAAGCAAGGGCAGAATGCGGCCAGTAACGAACCTTCGCGTAAAGCCTTCAGCACTGAAAGCAAATCATCGCGTTAGAACAAAGAATGCATGACGTAAAAGCCCTTGTCGCCTCAGCATCCATACTCGTTGACGTCACTTCTCGCTTCAGTTCGGTAGTTCTATGCCCATTGGTTCAAGGTTTCGTACTGCTGCCACTGACCGACTCTGTAGTGCGCGACATCGCCGCCGCCCGCACGTCTACCGAGGTAGAACACCCTAAAGTGGATGACATGGCGCCTGGTGTTGCCGGGCTTGCAAAGGAACTGTCGCGGGCGGGCCCCGTGGCCTACATCTCAACTGAGTTCTTCGGCGGCGCTGGCGGACAAGAAGCAGTGGTTTGGGATGGTGGCCGTGTCGCCCTTCTGCTGAGCGATGGTACTGACGGCGGCATCGCGTGGCCGAACAGCCCGGTCAGCCGAGCCCTCCGCACCATAGGTGTCAGCGCCGAGGACGGCAAAGACGAGTTCGACACCCTGGGCTTAGGTACGCACCGCAGCACGAACGCGTGGGCCGCCGCGCAATCGGCGGAGTAAAAGCCCGGCATCGGCCACAAGCGGAACTCCAGAGGCGCGGCAGACTTCGGCTGGGGACGAATGTTGAAATTGGAGAGACCGCGTGAGCGTCGAACATAAATTTGGATGGGGTCCCAAGACGATGCCTCCACCGAACGAGGCGGACATGAAGCGCCTGGCAGGCTTGGTTGAACGCGGTGAATTGCATCCAGTGCTCAATCACACCAAGTGGGCAGAGCTTTGGACCGAGATGCTCGCTGCACCTCCGGAGCAGCACCCTCAGTTCCGGGCTCGCAGCGTGTTCGCGCCGCCGGACTTTTGCACTACTTGGGACGGCGAGTTTTACTATCACGTCCATTCCGTAGCAGACTTGGAGTGGATGGAGCTACGAGCTGCCTCTTTGACGTGGCTGTGCGACGCCCTCCAGCGTCACAGCATTCCGTACTCGCTTGAAGCTGGCGTTGTGCGGGTTTGGGGTTACACACGACCCGGTCCACAACCAGAATGGCAGTAAGCGGCCAACCAGCCGTTCAGCCGTGCGACAGAATTCGTGCATCTGCGTCTCCCCTGAATGCACCGATGATTTCTTATCCTGCATCCCTTGGCCGCTTGTGGGCGCTGACCGGCCAGCCGCTGGCCGAAGGTGGCGCGGCATACAGCAGCCATTTCGATGAGATTGGCTTGCTGTTGTCGCTGCCTTTGAAGCCGAACGAAGATGGGAGGTGCTCTCCCACCAACGTCCTGCGATTCGCCGAAACTGGGGGAGACGGTGTCCAGTTCAGTCTGCTATTGCTCGACGGAACACTTTCCGAAGATTCACCGGTCGTCATGACGATCCCCATGGCGATGGGCAATAGGACGAATTTCGTCATTGGCGAAAACCTGGGCGACTTTCTCGCTCTAGGCTGCCGTCGCGGCTACTTCATTCTCGAGCAGTTGGCTTACCGACCGGACTGGCTGCTATCCGAACTCGCAGCCGAGGAGTACGGCAGGGACGTGTCGGACCACCAGAAGCAATTGCTTGATTCCCTGAGTGCGGCCTTCGGTCTCAACTCGTGGGGAGAGCGTGTCGCCAGTCGGCTCAAGTGGCTCGAGGACGAATACTTCGACCTGCTGGCGCTACCTCCTGCATCTTGATCGCCGTCGATGGTGGGAAGAATACGCCAGGAGCGGACATCTACCGCCGGCAGAATCCGAGCGTCCCGATCCCGAGGTCCATCTCAATTCAGCTATGGAAAAGCGCGAACCGCGGCAATCGAACGTACAGCAGCAAAACGCCCATGCCGAGCGTTCGCTGCGCGCTGAAGCAAGCTATTGGAGGCGGCATGGCGTGCCGCCGATCTTGGCCCGTTTGGGAGCGGAGCGAGGTATCCAATGGGACAGATCGATCGTCATAGAACTTGGCGTTGACTTCCCGGGAATGCCCAGCATCTTTGGGGAGCTAGTGACGCAGGATCACCGGTTCATGGCATTTGAGATCGACACAACGGGCGAAGTACGGGTGGAGCAGTGGGAGGATGTCACGAGCGTCCAGAATTTCAACGAGCACAATCGAGGCATAGGCGTTGGACGCGGGGCGCTCGCTCTCAGGGTTCTGCGTGAACTGAATGCGTAGATGCAGCGCGCGGCAACACTCGGCCAAGAGCGGAAGTCCGTCACGCCCGCCAGTTTTCCCTTGAAAAGGACGTTGTTGCCGCCTGCGCGCTTGCTACAGGCGGCAAATCGCGAGTGATCGTTGAAAATCCAGAGATGGACGAGAAAATCTGCTTCATCTATTCGCGAGACCGGAAGCATCGGCTCGCTATTTTTCGTCGAGCATCGGGCGCGTTTGGCTCAGTGGAGGAGTACCACTTCACGAACGATGAAGCTGGCCTTGAAGGATGGGCCTCATTCGCGCCGCGAACCTCGTATTACGCCGACCTGGACGTTGCAAAAAGGGAGTCAATCTTTGATGTTTCCTGGCCCGTCGGCGACGAAGGTTTTGTTTCTGCCGCGGACCTCTCGTAGGCATCTGTCGGCCAAGACCAGACCTTCACCTCTGTCGTCCAATCCACTCATGACTTCGACACCCATCTCATCCGCGGGAGCTAAGCCCAAGCTGAAATGGGTGCTTCTACAAGGCTTGCTGGTGCTGGCTTTCTTCTCGCTGAGCGCGCTGGTGATTGAGGCGGCATTTGCGATCCCCATAAGCCGATACCAAGCTGATTACGGGCGAGTCCCAGCCAATCTGTCGCACTGCGACGCTGTATATTTGCCAGGGAAGCGTGGTCTCTCCCCAAGGTGCGCGAAGTTTGGATCCGTGGAGACGAATCCCGCTGGCTTTGCGGCGCTCGGCTTTGGCTTGAGCGCCACTGTGTTTCTGCTCGCCTTGTCTACTCGGCCTAGGCGGGGACTGCGATTCGGTCGTAAGCCGGAGGCCTGCTGACGGCCGGGAGCGGTCTCCCGTCAACGTGTGCTTGCGGACGCCCGACCGCCGAGACAAACCCTCCTTTGAGCTAACCTTCACCGATGCATGTACGTGGGATCTCGCTGCGGCCCGTTCGCAATGGAATTGCCCCGTTGGATGCCGCCAATCGCCTTCAGTTCGATGGACGGAACCCTGCGCTTAAGGGGTACTTCAGCCTCATTGCACCAGCGTTCCAGGAGTTTTGCATCGACGATTTCAAAATCGGTGACCTCCACATGCTCGCGGCGGCCTCAGGCGACCGCCTTGCTCATGCTTTAGAGATTTGCTCTCGCATAGAGAATGCGCTCGACAGTCGTCCCGAGGCATGGCGCGTATACCTTGGTTCAATCAAGCGCCCCGGAAGTCCCGAAGTGCCGCTGCAACCGTTGATCATTCGCCGAAAAGCAATTCAGATCGTTCGTGCTGTGACACGCATGCTGGCAATCGCTCGCCGGAATTCAGCGGAGGTGGTGTTCGGAGGAGGTACGTTCTACTGGCCTCTATCAGGCATCAAGCTGAAGCCGGGCGAAGAGTACTAGTCTTAGTGAGGAAATCCGCCCTCTGGATGTCTTCTATCCGCTGACTTGGGTGACGGCTATGGGCCCATCTGAGACGTTGAAAGCAGCCGGTCGAATCCACAGGTCGACGCAAAAGCGGAGCACACGCGTGGATCCAATGGCGCGAGATCGAAATTTGCGAAGGTTCAACGGCGCGCTGCGCGAAGGTCGGATGGCACCGGTGGTGTGATTGAAGGATGGCCCCGGGCCTCGCAACGCTAAGGTTCATTGGCGTTCCGCAGTGAGCCGGGCGCGCGTGAATACGGTGGCGGGCTCGCTGGCTTGTGCGGCCGCTGCGCCAATTGCCACAACGCTCATTGCCGAAACGATGATTCTGCGCATCGTTCTCGTCATCGTTGACTCCTCTGTAGTATTGATCGGCCCGCGACTGACGGGCCGCATTCTTGCATCAAAGCATGGCGCTACGATCACCCTTCTACCGACAAACCCAAGAGAGACAATTCCCATGCCGCTGAACCTCGACACCTCTTCGAGCCTCCCGCAAGACGCCGCGCGTGCCACGCTTGTCGGCCGCCTATGGCAACCCGGCGTCGGGCCGGTCCTGGTGGCCGTCCATGAGGGCGGGCTGCACGACCTTTCCAAGCTCGCGCCCACGATGAGCGACCTGCTTGAAGCCAAGGAGCCGCCATCCGATGCGGTGCGGCGCGCGTTGCAGGGCGGCCAGGCGCCGCGCATCGCCTCGCTGGACGAGGCCATTGCCAACAGCGACGCAACGGCGCGCGACGAAGCGAAGCCCTGGCTGCTCGCGCCTTGCGACCTGCAGGCGATCAAGGCCAGCGGCGTGACATTCGTTGAAAGCCTGCTCGAACGCGTGATCGAAGAGCAGGCGCGCGGCGATGCATCGCGTGCCGAGGCCACGCGCGCCGCGCTGGGCGGCGTGCTCGGCGACAACCTCGCGGGCATCGTGCCGGGCTCGGCCGAGGCCGCAAAGGTGAAAGAGGTGCTGCTGGCACAGGGCGCATGGTCGCAGTACCTCGAAGTGGGCATCGGCCCCGATGCGGAGATTTTCACCAAGGCTCCGGTGCTCTCTTCGGTGGGCACCGGTGCCGACATCGGCATTCACTCCGCATCGGTGTGGAACAACCCCGAGCCCGAAGTCGTGCTGGCCGTGAACAGCCGCGGCCAAACGCTGGGCGCGGCGCTCGGCAACGACGTCAACCTGCGCGACTTCGAAGGCCGCAGTGCGCTGCTGCTCGGCAAGGCGAAGGACAACAACGCTTCCTGCGCGATCGGCCCGTTCATCCGCTTGTTCGATGCGCACTTCGGCATCGGCGACGTCCGGCGCATCACGGTCGCGCTCGAAGTCACCGGCCCCGAAGGCTTCAAGCTCGAAGGCTCGAGCTCGCTCTCGAAGATCAGTCGCGATCCGCTCGACCTGGTGTCGCAAGCCATCGGCGTGCACCACGACTACCCCGACGGCCTCATGTTGTTTCTCGGCACGATGTTCGCGCCGACACAAGACCGTCATGGTCCTGGGCAAGGATTCACCCATGTCGTCGGCGATCGCGTCCGAATCGCCGCGCCGGAACTTGGCGCCCTCGTGAATCGCGTGGTTCATTCGGACCAGGCGCCACGGTGGACTTTTGGGTTAAGCGCATTGATGCGCAATCTTGGTGGGCGCGGGTTGCTGTAAACGTTCTTTCTACGCTTTAAAAGGAGTTGTACTCCTTTGTAATTCATAGGCAGCACGTAGCAATGTGTTGCTGTTGACCGCGCTTCGCGTTCCCCTCAAGATAACCATTGTTGATGGTTGTTAATAAAAGGGAGATGGCGTTGCCGCCAAGCGAGATCGAACTACTGCAGTCGCCTGTTGAAGGCCCGCTTCCGTGCGGCGAAGACCTCGAATACGACCCCGACTTCATGGCGTTGCAGCAGGCAACGACCGGAAAGCGGGAGCAGCAGTTCGGCTCGACCATCATTCCGGCCGAGCCGCCCGACTGGGCTCGCGTCGAACGCATCGCAAAGCAACTGTGCCAACGCACGCTCGACCTGCGCGTGCTGGTTCCGCTCACGCTGGCGTGGACCGAGAGCCGCGGGCTGCCCGGCTATGTCGACGGCCTGCGCGTGGTCGACGGTGTGCTGCAAAAGTTTTGGGACGACGTGCATCCGCGCGTGGTCGATGAAGGTTTCGAAGACCCGCTGCCGCGCATGAATGCGCTGGCCGCATTGGCCGAAGCCGAGGGATTGGGGCGCAGCGTGCGCGATGCGCGCCTGCTCGAAGACGCCGGCGTGTCGATGAGCCTGCGGCAGGTCGAGGCGCTGCTCGATTCGAGCAAGGCCGACCAGATCGACTACCCGGGCGGCATCGGCCGGCTGCGCGAAGTGGCACGCCGTGCGCAAGAAAAAGCGGCGCCGCCGGTGCTGGCATTGCATGCGGCGCTGGAGCTGCTGCAACGGATTCGCGAGACCTCGGAGCGAGCCCTGGGACAAAGCTGGGCGCCCGATTTTTCCAGGCTCGAACGTTCTCTTCGCACCGTGGTGCAACTGCTGCCTGAGCAGGCCCAGCAGACTCTGGCCGAAGCATCGGAAGCTGCGCAAGGCAGTGAGGCAGGGCAATCGGCCTCGCCGGTGCAAGGCTCTGCCAGTGCTGCCAACGGTGCGAGCGGCCAGCGCGTAGCGGGTATTAAAGATATTGAAATATCGAATCGTGATGATGTGCAGCTGTTGCTGGAAAAGGCGTGCCAATACATGGAACGCACCGAACCCAGCCACCCGGCACCCATGCTCATCCGAAGAGCGCAAAGGCTGCTGGACCTCAACTTCTTCCAGATCATCGAAGAACTCGTGCCCGAGGGCTTGCAGAAGATTGAAAGCCTGGCGGGGCGCTCGCTGAGTGCGGGCACCGAATAGAAGTGCCGACAAAAAAAGAGGCAGGGCGGCGAGCAGCGCGAGAACGCAAGGTCAGATTGGTCAGAGGCAACTCCGACCCACACGCATAGAGATTCAAGAGGAAGCTTATGGCAGACAACCGTGTCAGAAACAGTGGTCAGAAGTTCATTGCGCGCAACCGCGCGCCGCGCGTGCAGATCGAGTACGACGTCGAGATCTACGGCAGCGAACGCAAGATCCAGCTGCCCTTCGTGATGGGCGTCATCGCCGATCTCGCGGGCAAGCAGGTCGACCCGATGCCCGACCTGGCGGAGCGCGATTTCATGGCCGTGGACATCGACAACTTCGATGACCGCATGAAGGCCATCAAGCCGCGCGTGGCCTTCCAGGTGCCCAACACCCTCACGGGCGAAGGGCAGATGAATGTCGACATCACCTTCGACAGCATGGACGACTTCTCGCCCGCGCGCATTGCACGCCAGGTGGGCGCGCTGCAGCACCTGCTCGAAGCGCGCACCGAGCTTTCCAATCTGCTGTCCTACATGGACGGCAAGAACGGCGCCGAGCAGCTGATTGCCCAGGCGCTGCAGAACCCGGAGCTGCTCAAGTCGCTCGCGTCCGCACCCAATCCCGCCGTTGCAAAGGCGGTGGAAGCGGCGAACGAGAAGTCGGGCGGCCCCGGCACCTCTTCCGAATAAGCAGCGCAAGCCGACAGGACGTCCATCATGAGCACCGCACCCAAACAGACAGCGCGCGCACAAGCCGCCACCATCGAAGCGCTCGAGCCCAACGAGTTCTCCGACCTGCTGCAGCGAGAGTTCAAGCCCAAGACCGACCAGGCCCGCGAGGCGGTGCAAAGCGCCGTCAAGACGCTGGCGGTACAGGCGCTCGAAAGCACCGTCACCATCTCGAACGACGCCTACCGCACCGTGCAGGCGATCATCACCGAGATCGACCGCAAGCTCTCCGAGCAGATCAACCAGATCCTTCACCACGAAGACTTCCAGCAGCTCGAAGGCGCATGGCGCGGCCTGCACTACCTGGTCAACAACACCGAGACCGACGAGCAGCTCAAGATCCGCGTGATGTGCGCATCCAAGCGCGAAGTGGCCCGCTCGCTCAAGCGCCACAAGGGCATCGGCTGGGACCAGAGCCCGCTGTTCAAGAAGATCTACGAACACGAATACGGCCAGTTCGGCGGCGAGCCCTTCGGCGCGCTCATCGGCGACTTCCACTTCGACCACAGCCCGCCCGACGTCGAGATGCTCGGTGAAATGGCCAAGATTGCCGCGGCCGCGCACTGCCCCTTCATTGCCGGCGCATCGCCCACGGTCATGCAGATGGACTCGTGGCAAGAGCTCTCCAACCCGCGCGACCTGACCAAGATCTTCCAGAACACCGAGCACACCGCATGGCGGTCGCTGCGCGAATCGGAAGACGCGCGCTACATCGGCCTGGCCATGCCGCGCTTTCTTGCGCGCCTGCCGTACGGTGCGCGCACCAACCCGGTCGACGAGTTCGAGTTTGAAGAAGAAACCGATTCGGCCCTGCACAACCGCTACACATGGGCCAATTCGGCCTATGCCATGGGCGTGAACATCAACCGCTCGTTCAAGCAGTTCGGCTGGTGCACGTCGATCCGCGGCGTCGAATCGGGCGGCGCGGTCGAGAACCTGCCCACCCACACCTTCCCGACCGATGACGGCGGCGTGGACATGAAGTGCCCGACCGAAATCGCCATCAGCGACCGGCGCGAGGCCGAGCTGGCCAAGAACGGCTTCATGCCGCTCGTGCACCGCAAGAACTCCGACTTTGCGGCCTTCATCGGCGCGCAGTCGCTGCAGCAGCCGGCCGAGTACCACGACGCCGACGCCACGGCCAATGCCAACCTGGCGGCGCGCCTGCCGTACCTGTTTGCATGCTGCCGCTTCGCGCACTACCTGAAGTGCATCGTGCGCGACAAGATCGGTTCGTTCCGCGAGCGCGAGGACATGGAGCGCTGGCTCAACGACTGGATCATGAACTACGTGGACGGCAGCCCAGGCACGTCGTCTCAGGATACGAAGGCAATGAAGCCGCTGGCGGCGGCTGAAGTCCAGGTGGAAGCCAT
The DNA here is from genome assembly GCF_003984625.1 of Variovorax sp. DXTD-1. Classification (GTDB taxonomy): domain Bacteria; phylum Pseudomonadota; class Gammaproteobacteria; order Burkholderiales; family Burkholderiaceae_C; genus Variovorax. The sequence goes on from NZ_RWKH01000005.1 coordinate 197,183, forward strand.
CGAGGACAACCCGGGCTACTACGCCGCCAAGTTTTTTCTCCGGCCGCACTATCAGCTCGAAGGGCTGACGGTGTCGTTGCGGCTGGTTTCGAAGCTGCCATCCAACAAGAAGGACAGCAGCTAGTTCAACGGTGTCCCGCAAGCGGGCATATATAACTTTGGGGGTTAATCATGGCAGTAGACATGTTCATGCGCGTCGAGGGCGCAAACGGCGAATCCAAGGACTCGAACCACAAGGACTGGACGGATATCAAGTCGTTTGCATGGGGAGCGACGCAGCCTGGAAACATGGTCAGCGGCGGTGGCGGCGGTGTGGGCAAGGCAAGCTTCAACGATCTGCAGGTTCTTGCGCGCATCGACAAGGCGGCCCCGTCCGTCATGAAGAACTGCGCAAGCGGCAAGCACCTGAGCAAGGTCGAAGTGTCGGTGTGCAAGGCCGGCGGCTCGCAGATCGAATACACCCGCGTCACGCTCGAAGAAGTGCTGGTGACCTCGGTGCAGTACACGGCCGAGCAGGGCAGCGATGCGGTGCTGGTGCAGTTCGCGTTCCAGGCCGCCAAGGTGAAGCAGCAGTACTGGGAACAGACCGACAAGGGCGGCAAGGGCGCCGAAACCGTGCTGGCCTGGAACATCAAGGAAAACCGGGAAGCCTGATTTCCGTTTTTGCCTGACCGGCTCCGCGCGCGCCGCATGGCGGCGTGCCGCGGGGCTCCGGTCACCCGCAGATATTCACCAGCGGCCCATGGCCGCATGCGAGTCAATGAGGAAGTTTCATGGGCGATGGGTTTGCAGTGCTGGGCGAGCGCTCCGTGGCCGAGCACACCGAATGGGTACAGCGGCAGATCCGCGCGCAGCCCCAGAACGCCAGCCTGCGGCTTGCTCTCGGCCACTTTCTTGCGTTGCGCGGCGATTGGCAGCGGGCTGAAGACCAGCTCAAGCTCGCCGCGAAGATCGATCCTTCCTTCGCTCCTGCCAGCGCCACCTGTGCGATGGCCCTGGCAGCCGAGCGCCACCGAACTGAATTCTGGAACGGCGGCCGTGCGCCGGCCGTCATTGCCGGCGATGCAGACTGGGTCGCGGGGCTGATTGCCGCCGCGGCGCTGCCGTCCGAACAGGCCGCGCAAGCGGCCGACCTGCGCGAAGCCGCGCGCCAGGCGGCGCCCGCCTTGCAGGGCACCTTGAGCGCTGTCGACCGGTCCGACTCGCGCGCCGTGCAGGCCATCGACGGCGAGCCGGTGCAAGGCAGCGAGTTCGCATGGCTTTGCGACGGCGACGTGCGCATTGGCGCCGTGCTCGAACTGCTCACGCCTTCGGGCTACGCATGGCTGCCGCTGCCAGCGGTGCGGCGCCTCAAGTTTTCGCGTCCACAGCACCTGGTCGACCTGCTGTGGGCGCCAGCCGAAATCGTGCTGCACGACGGGCGCGGGCTCAACGGCCTGGTGCCGGTGCGCTACCCCGGCGCACTCGATGCGCTGGAAGACGAAGCGGCGCTGGGCCGCCGCACCGACTGGCTGCCGCTGGCCGGTGAAGAGCAGTACGCCGGCGTGGGCCAGCGAACGCTGATCAGCGAAGCCGGCGACCATTCGCTGCTCGACATTCGCCTTGTCGAGTTTGCCGCTGCGGAGAGCGTTGCCCAGTGAGTTCACTCCTGCCTGCCAGCCGCTCGCCCGTGGAGGCCGATGGCGACCACCAGCAAGAAAGCGTTGCACGCGACCGCCTGCAGCCGGTGCTGCTCGACCGCCTGACCGACAAGCAGCCGCAGACCCGCCAGGAGCGCGCGGGCGCGTTCCTGATGAGCGGCAAGCTGCTGCGCGACTCGGTGCTGCGCGACTTGCAGTGGCTGCTCAACACCACCAATTTCGGCGCTGACCACAACATCAACGCCATGCCGCGCGCGCGCCGCTCGGTCGTGAACTACGGCGTGCGCGGCTGGGCCGGCGGCCGCATGTCGGAAGTCGACTTCGCGGACGTCGAAGCCGCCATCCGCGCCGCCATCATCGACTTCGAGCCGCGCATCATGAAAGACAGCATCGATGTGCGCTGCGTGACCGATACGACCGACCTCGAGCACCACAACCTGCTCGCGCTCGAGATCCGCGGCACGCTGTGGTCGGTGCCTTACCCCATCGAATTCATCCTGCGCTCCGAGCTCGATCTCGAAAGCGGCCACATGATCCTTCGCCCGACGGGAGGGCTCTGAATGGACGCGCGGCTGCTCGACTACTACAACCGCGAACTCACCTACATGCACGAACTCGGTGCCGAGTTCGCGCAGCGCTATCCCAAGATTGCCGGGCGGCTGGGCATGCGCGGCATCGAGGTCAGCGACCCGTACGTGGAGCGGCTGCTCGAAGGCTTCAGCTTTCTCACGGCGCGCATCCAGCTCAAGATGGATGCGGAGTTTCCGCGCTTCTCGCAGCGGCTCCTGGAAGTGGTGTACCCGAATTTTCTCGCACCGCTGCCCGCGATGGGCGTGGTGCAGATCGACGGCAACCTCAACGAAGGCTCGCTGAAGGCCGGCTACGAATTGCCGCGCCATACCATCCTGCGCGGGCGCATGATCAAAGGCGAGCAGACAGCCTGCGAATTTCGTACCGGCCATGCAGTCACGCTGTGGCCTCTCAAGATCGCGGAGGCGAGCATCGGCCCCGTGCCCGCGGAAATCGCGCACGCGATGCCCGCCGTTGCGCGGCAGGCCAAGAGCGCGATCACCATCAAGCTCGAAGCGGTGGGCGGCGCCAGGTTCGCCGAGATGCCGCTCGACCGGCTCGAGTTCTTTCTGTCGGGCGCCGAGCTGCACGCGCTGCGCGTGCTCGAGCTGGCGGTGCATCACAGCGTCGGAACCGTGTGCCGCAGCGGCGCGGGCAGCACCGCGCGTATCGTGCCGCTCGGCGACGAGGCCATTCGCCACGAAGGCTTCGACCCGGACCAGTCGCTGTTGCCGTACGACGCGCGTTCGTTCCAGGGCTACCGGCTGCTGCACGAGTACTTCGCTTTCCCCGACCGCTACCTGTTCTTCAGCGTGAAGAACCTGCGCGCGGCGGCCGCGGCCATGAGCGGCACCACGATGGAAATCGTGATCCTCCTCGACCGCGCCGACGGCGACCTGGAACGGGTGGTCGACGCACGGCACTTCTCGCTGTTCTGCACGCCCATCATCAACCTGGTGCCGCGCCGCAGCGACCGCATACCGGTCGGCCCGGGGCAGCATGAGCACCATGCGGTGATCGACCGCACGCGTCCGCGCGACTTCGAGATCTTCACCGTCGAGCGCGTCACGGGCCACATGGCGAGCGGCTCGGAAGAACGGGAGTTCAGGCCATTCCTGGGCTCGTTCGCGGCCGACGACGGCGACTTCGGTTCGTACTTCTCGCTGCGCCGCGAGCCGCGCCTGGTGTCCGACCGCGCACGCGCACAGGGCACCCGCACCAGCTACACCGGCAGCGAGGTGTACGTGTCGCTGGTCGACCAGCACGACGCGCCGTTTCCGCACAGCCTGCGGCACATCACGATCGACGCGCTGTGCACCAACCGCGACCTGCCGCTGCTGATGCCCACCGGGCTGGAGTCTGATTTCACCTTGCGCGTGTCCGCACCCGTGCGCGCCGTGCGCATCTTGCGCGGCCCATCGCGGCCGTACCCCGCGCTGGCGGAAGGCGCGCTCACCTGGCGCCTCATCAGCCACCTCGGGCTCAACTACCTGAGCCTGACCGACGTCGATGCCGACCAGGGCGCGGCCGCCTTGCGCGAGATGCTCGACCTGTACGGCAACCTGGCCGACCCGGCGGTGCGCCGGCAGATCCAGGGCGTGCGCTCCATGGCGCTCGCGCCCGTATTCCGCCGCCTGCCCGAGCCGGGCCCCATCGTCTTCGGGCGCGGGGTGGAAATTGCGCTGAAGATCGACGAGGTCGCCTTCTCGGGTTCGAGCCCTTACCTCTTCGGCGCCGTGCTGGAGCAGTTCTTCAGCCGGCATGTGTCGCTCAATGCGTTCACCGAGTTCGCGCTCTCCAGCCTGCAGCGCGGAGAAATTGCGCGGTGGATGCCGCGCATCGGACGCCGCCCCGCCGTATGAGCGCCCTGGACGTCACCGACGATTCGCCGGCGCCGTTGGCAGTGGCTGACCCGTCGAGCGCGCCCGCCCACTCCGCGCAACGCGGCGCGCCCGAGGCCGACCCAGTCTTGTGGGCAGGCCTCGTCGACCAGCCTTTCGAGCACGACCTGTTCATGCTCCTGCGCCGGCTCGATGCGCAGGGCGGCCATCCCTTGTTGGGCCGCGCGCCGCGCCCGCTCGACGAACCGCTGCGCCTGGGGCAGGAGCCCTCGATGGCCTTTGCGCCCTCGAATGTTTCCGGTGTGGATGTCGACGGCGACGGCCCGCCGCGCATCTCGATCTACGGCTTCGGCCTGTTCGGCCCCAACGGTCCGCTGCCGCTGCACCTGACCGAATACGCGCGAGAGCGCAAGCGCCACCACAGCGACAACACGCTCAGCGCCTTCGCCGACCTGTTCCACCACCGGCTGATCCTGCTGTTCTACCGGGCCTGGGCCGATGCGCAATCGGTCAACAGCCTCGACCGCCCCGACGGCCACCGCTTCGTCGATTACGTGGCGAGCCTCATGAACATGGGGCAGCCGGGCCTCAAGGAGCGCGACCGCATTGCCGACCATGCCCGCACCTTCATGGCCGGACACCTCGTGCGCCAGACGCGCAACCCGGAAGGCCTGATCCAGATCCTCAAGCTGTACTTCGACGTGCCGGTGCGTGTGGAGGAGTTCGTGAGCGACTGGGTGATGATCGACGAGCGCCAGGTGAGCCGGCTCGGCCTCTTCGGGCGCAACCACAAGCTCGGCGGCGGCGCCACCATCGGCCTGGCGGTGCGCGATGCACAGAGCAAGTTCCGCCTCGAGCTGGGCCCGCTCTCGCAGGACGAGTTCCGCGAGTTCCTGCCCGGCAGCAAGCGGCTGCTGCAAGTGGTCGACTGGGTGCGCCAGTACGTCGGCATCGAGTTTGCCTGGGAGCTGCGGCTGGTGCTCAAGAAAGAGGAAGCCCGCGGCATGCAACTGAGCAGCGACCAGCGCCTGGGCTGGGGCAGCTGGCTCGGCACGCGCCTCTCGGACACCGACGCCGGCGACATGGTGTTCCAGCCCGAAGCATTGTTTTCCCGTTCCGCATCGGCAGCTTCCGTGGCGGCTGAAGTTTCATCCATGGCCTTATGACCGATATTCGCCGCGTCTCTCTTTTCTCGAAACTGAACCCGATGCTCTACAAGGCATTGGAGACCGCCACCGCGTTCGCCAAGCTGCGCGGCAATGCGTATGTGGAGCTGGTGCATTGGCTGCACCAGATTCTTCAGCTGCAGGACAGCGACCTGCTGCGCATCGTCAAGCGGGCGGGCCTGAACGTCGACGCGGTCGAGCAGGACCTGGTGCGTGCGCTCGACCGCCTGCCGCACGGCGCCACGTCGATCAGCGACATCTCCGAGCACGTCGACAACGCCGTCGAACGCGCCTGGGTGTATGCAAGCCTGCGCTTCGAGGCCACCTCGATCCGCGGCGCCTACCTGCTGGCGGGCATCGTCAAGACGCCGGGGCTGCGGCAGGTGCTTTCGGGCATCTCGCGCGAGTTCGACAAGATCGTGCCCGACGTTCTCGTCGCCCAGCTCCCCGCGTGGACCGAAGGTTCGCCCGAGGACGATTTCGATGCCGCGCCGCCGGGCGCGGGCGGCAGTGCGCCTGCGGCTGCGCACCAGGGCGATGCAGCCGCAGCCGGCGGCTCGGCGCTCGCCAAGTACGCGAGCGACCTGACCGCCAAGGCGCGCGCGGGCGAGCTCGATCCGGTCTATGGGCGCGACGACGAGATACGTCAGATCATCGACATCCTGATGCGCCGGCGGCAGAACAATCCGCTGCTCACCGGCGAAGCGGGCGTGGGCAAGACGGCCGTGGTCGAAGGCCTGGCTTCGCGGCTCGCGGCGGGCGATGTGCCGCCGTCGCTCAAGGACGTGTCGCTGTGGGTGCTCGACCCCACGCTGCTGCAGGCCGGCGCGGGCGTGAAGGGCGAGTTCGAGCAGCGGCTGCGCCAGGTGATCGACGAGGTCGAGAAGAGCCCCAAGCCCATCGTGCTGTTCGTCGACGAAGTGCACACGCTGGTGGGGGCGGGCGGCACCGCCGGTACCGGCGATGCGGCCAACCTGCTGAAACCGGCGCTCGCACGCGGACGGCTGCGCACCATCGGCGCCACCACTTGGTCGGAGTACAAGAAGTACATCGAGAAAGACCCGGCGCTCACACGGCGCTTCCAGACCATCCAGGTGCACGAGCCCTCCGAGCCCAAGGCCGTGGTCATGCTGCGCGGCATTTCGGCCGAGCTGGAAAAGCATCACGGCGTGCTCATTCTCGACGCCGCGCTCGAAGCGGCCGTGAGCCTGTCGCACCGCTACATTCCTGCGCGCCAGTTGCCCGACAAGGCCGTGAGCCTGCTCGACACGGCGTGCGCGCGCGTGGCCCTGAGCCAGCATGCGCTGCCCGCCGCCATCGAAGACCTGCAGCGCCGCATCGAGGTGCTGGGCATCGAGTCGGGCATCGCCGGACGCGAGGCGGCGATCGGTGTGGGTGAACACCAGCGCGTCGAAGACATCGCGGCCCAGGTGGTCGCGGCGCAGGCCGAGCTCGGCCTGCTTGAACAACGGCGCGTGGAAGAAAGCGTGCTCGTCGAACGCATCGTGGCGCTGCGCAAGCTGCTGTCGCCCGCGGCCGTACCGGTGCAGGCAGAGGTGGCGCCGGAAGACGAGGCGGAAAGTGAGGCCGAGGGCGACGATGTCGACGCATCGGCGCAGGCCGAGGCCCTGCCGTCCGAGCCCGAACGCACGCCCGAAGAGATTCGCGCCGAACTCAACGAGGCGCAGGACAAGCTCGTGCAGCTGCAGGGTGAATCGCCGCTCATCCTGGCCGCCGTCGATGCACAGGCCATCGCCACCGTGGTGGCCGACTGGACCGGCATTCCCATCGGCCGCATGGTGCGCGACGACGCGCAATCGGTGCTGCGCCTCGGCGAGATTCTCTCGGCCCGCGTGGTGGCGCAGCCCGACGCGTTGGAGACCATTTCGCGGCGCATCCGCACCGCGCGTGCGCGGCTGGACAACCCGAACAAGCCGGTGGGCGTGTTCCTGCTCTGCGGCCCCTCGGGCGTCGGCAAGACCGAGACCGCCCTCGCGCTCTCGGAAGCCTTGTACGGCGGCGAGCAGAACCTCGTCACCATCAACATGAGCGAGTTTCAGGAGTCGCACACCGTCTCCACGCTCAAGGGTGCGCCGCCCGGCTACGTGGGCTACGGCGAAGGCGGCGTGCTGACCGAGGCCGTGCGCCGCAGGCCCTACAGCGTGGTGCTGCTCGACGAGATCGAGAAGGCGCACACCGACGTGCATGAAATCTTCTTCCAGGTGTTCGACAAGGGCTGGATGGAAGACGGCGAAGGCCGCCACATCGACTTCCGCAACACCGTGATCATCATGACCTCGAACGTCGGCACGGATCTGGTCATGCAGCTGTGCGAAGACCCGACCCTGCGCCCCGACCCCGAGCCGCTCGCGGCCGCACTGCGCGAACCGCTGCTCAAGGTGTTCGCACCCGCGCTGCTGGGCCGGCTGGTTGTAGTGCCTTATTACCCGTTGCACGCAGACGCTTTGCACCGCATCATTCGCCTTCAGCTCGACCGTATTGCCGCTCGCCTCGATGCGAACCACGGCATCGCGCTGGACTACGACGACAGCGCCGTCGAACTGGTGGCGCGCCGTTGCACCGCCATCGAATCGGGCGGACGGATGATCGATGCGATCCTCACGCACACCATCCTTCCGCGGTTGAGCGAAGAAGTCATCGGAGCCACGGTCAGCGCGCGCAAGCTCGCGGGGGTGCGGTTGAGCGCGGCGGGCGACGACTTCGAGTACGAATTTTCCGAACGCTGAGCGAAGAAAGGGAGAAAGCCATGGCCATCAGAATCGTCAAAGCCCACACGCCGTTGGCGGAAGACCAGCTGATGTTCCGCTCGATGCACGGCACCGAGGGGTTGTCGCAGCTGTTCGAGTTCGAGGTGGATCTGGTGAGCCCGAGCGTGTCGCTCGACATGAAGTCGGTTCTGGGCAAGCCGCTTTCGCTTGAAATACTGACGGCCGGCGAGCCTCGCTTCCTGAACGGGCAGATCGTTCGCTTCACCATGGTCGGCAAGGAGGCGGGCACTTCGCGCTACGTGCTGTACCGTGCCACCGTGCGGCCCTGGCTCTGGTACCTGACGCGCACCAGCGATTGCAAAATCTTCCAGAACAAGTCGGTCGTCGACATCCTCGAGGAAGTGTTCGCCGACTACAACTTTGCGTTCGAGAAGAAGCTCAGCGGAAGCTACCGGCAGTGGGAGTACTGCGTGCAGTACCAGGAGACCGACTTCGCCTTCGTGAGCCGGTTGATGGAGCATGAGGGCATCTACTACTACTTCAAGCACGACAAGAACCAGCACACGCTGGTGCTCGCCGATGACATCGGCGCGCACGAAACCCTGCCGGGCTACCCGAAGATCAGCTATCTCGCGGCCGACCGCGACCCGGACCCGTTCCAGGAGGTGATCGACCAATGGCAGGTGACCGAGGAAATCCGCCCCGGCACCTACGTGGTGGACGACTACGACTTCAAGAAGTCGAAGGCCGACCTCATGGGCATGCGCAGCCAGCCGCGCGGGAACCCTCACGATACCTACGAGATCTACGAATGGATGGGCGGCTTCAGCGAAGCCGAGCAGGGCGAGCACTACTCGTGCATCCGGCTCGAAGAGGCGCAGTCGCAGGCGGAGCGCGACGTCGGCCATTGCAGCGTGCGCGGCATGGCACCGGGCTACCGCTTCACCATGCAGAACTGTCCGCGGCAGGACGACAACCGCGAATACCTGATCGTCTCCGTGGCCTATGCACTGCGCGAAGGCGGCTACGAAAGCGGCGCCGCCGACAGCCACTACAGCTTCAGCTTTGCGGTGCAGCCGACCTCATACCCGTTCCGTCCGCCGCGCGTAACGCCGATGACTCGCACCAACGGACCGCAGACCGCCACCGTGGTGGGCAAGGTCGGCCAGGAGTATTGGGTCGATCAATACGGCCGCGTGAAGGTGCAGTTCCGCTGGGACCGCTATGGCAAGAGCGACGAGAACAGCTCCTGCTGGGTGCGCGTTTCCAGTGCCTGGGCCGGCTCGAACTACGGCGCCGTGAACCACCCGCGCAAGGGACAGGAGGTGATTGTCGATTTCATCGGCGGCCACCCTGACCGTCCGATCATCATCGGCCGCGTCTACAACTCGGACCAGATGCCGCCGCTGGAACTGCCCGCGAAGGTGACCGTGAGCGGCTTCGTGAGCCGCAGCCAGGACGGCACGCCCGCCAATGCCAACGAGTTCATCCTGGACGATGCACCGGGCTCCGAGCTGGTCCGGATTCATGCCGAGAAGGATTTCGAACTCGATGTGGAAGCGGACGAGAGGGACACCATTGCCGGTGACCGTACGACCACGGTCACCGGAAACGACACGCTCACCGTTGGCAAGGCGCGCACCACCACAGTGAAGGCGGGCCTTGACCACGCGATGTACCAGACCGGCTCGAAGCTGGAGGTATCGGGTGGGCTGACGGAGCATTTTTTCAACGACAGGATCGAGATCACGACCAAGGGCGGTGCGGAGGAAACCGTCGAAACCGGCATGTCCGAGGTCAACGTGCTGGCCGGGCTGCGCAGGGAGACCTTCGACAAGGGGCTGCATGCCGATGTCAAGGAAGGAATGAAGGAGCATGTGAAGACTGGCGATTCCGAACTTCGAGTCGAGGCCGGAAAACGGACCGAGTTCTACAAGACCGGATGGACCCGAAACATCGACAGCGGCGGCGGCAGTGACACGATCAAGGACGGTCTCACGGAGACGATCGAAACGGGCGACCATGTCTCGACAGTCTCGGCCGGAGACTATTCGGGCAAGGCGGAGAAGGTCACCATCGAGGCCACGGCCGGCGACGTGGAAATCAAGGCCTCGGGAGATTTTCTTTTCGAAGGCAACCACGTCAAGCGGGTCAACAGGGTGCTGTTGTGGGACTGGTCTCCGACTTCGATCACCGCGACCGGCATTTCGAGCGCGTCATTCGGTGTCAACAACAGCAACTCGGTGGTGGCGAATTTCAATGTGCTGACCTCAATTGCCACGAACGGAGTCAAGTTCGAGAAGTTCGGCGTAGCGTCGGCCGTCGGAACCTATACGCAGACCGTCACGGCATTCCATACGCCGAACCCTGGCTACGAACTGAGCGGCGGGTACTTCGTGCTTTTCGCCAAGGCTTTCTTCGGGATCGTTTGAAGACATGAGTGCCTGTTCGACCATCCCGCATGAAGGAGCGTAGGCGCTTGAGCGAATTTGCTGGCATTCTGGTTCTCGTCGCCGTGCTGTGCCTGTGCGCCTACGTGGTCATCAGCGGACAGGCGTTCGAGAGAAAGGTCAGGGGCGTCCATGCCGACGAGGATCGCAGGATCGCGGAATTGCTGGCCACTGGCGTGCCAATGCGAGCGAGGATCCTGTCGGTGTCCGACACCGGAACGCGGCTGCGGCCGCATCACATCCGCGCCGCCGTGCGGCTCCTCGTGCACGAATCCGATGGAACCGAGCGCGAGCTGAGTGGCCTCATCTCGATACCGCCGCTGCGCATTCCGATGCTCGTTCCCGGGCGCGAAGTCGTAGCAAGGGTTGATCCCATCACGAAGGAGTTCGTCGTCGACTATGGAAAAGAGTGAATCTCTTCATCTCTGCGCATGACGCCCGTGCATGATCCATCGGACGGGGCATACGCATGAAGACCGTCAAGCCCTTTCGCCTCAGCGTACTGTCGCGGCCGCATCGCTGGAAAGGCGGGGACGTCCTCGGCGTGGCGGTGATGGCTCTCGCCAGCCTGGAGAAGTCGCCCCGACTCTTTTCCGAGCAGGAGCTCTGGGAGACGGTGACCGGGGAAATCGGTCCGGGCGCGGTGTTCGACCTGGGGGTTCCGAAGGCGGTCCCCGAGTTCCTGGTGAGCGGCCATGCCTACACGGCGCACCAGACGGAAAAGACGGTCTGCGCGGTGCGCGTGCTCGTGGGAGGTCTGGAAAAGTCCCTCACCGTCTTCGGGGACCGCTACTGGCTCGACGGCCGCATGACCGAGGCCCTTCCCTTCGAATCGATGAGCGTCGGTTGGGAGCGCGCCTACGGCGGCGCCGGCGTCCCTGAGAACCCACTGGGCATAGGCACCCAAGACGAGGTGATCAACGGCGTTCTGACCTGCCGCCTTCCGAACGTGGAGGATCCGCGCCACCGCATCGCGACGCGGGGCCAGCGGGTCGCACCCGCCGGGCTAGGGGGGCTCGCGCCCGAGAGCCCCGCGCGAATGTCCTTGATGGGCAGCAAGTACGGCGCCGACTGGCTGCAAAACGGCTTTCCGGGCTTTGCCGACGACATGGACTGGCGCTACTTCAACGCTGCTGCGGCAGATCAGCGGTGGCCGCAGCTGCAGGCGCTGCCGCCTGGCGCGCCGTACGAAATACTGAACATGCATCCTACGCAAGCGGCATTGCGCGGCTGCCTACCGGACTGGCGGGCGCGTTGCTTCTGCAGCTTCAACAAGGATGGCACCGGTCTGCTGGAAGCGGAACTGCGCCTCACGACCGCCTGGTTCTTTCCGCATCTGGAGAGGGTCGCCCTTATCTGGCACGGCGGCATACCGATCGAGGAAGACGATGCATCCGACATGAAGCACCTCATGCCGGCGCTCGAGCTGCCTTCTGAACCGCGTCCGCTCGAGCACTATCAGGATGTGCTGCTCAAGCGTCTCCAGCCGGGACAGAACCCGGGCTATCTGCTGCGCGATGCCGATCTGGCGCCGCGCAGCGTACTGGGTTCCTGGAAGGCGGGGGAGGTGCCCGACGTGATGAACCGTCCCTTGCCGAGGAACTTGCAGGCGGGCCGACAGCGAGACTACGACGTACGGCGCGCCGAGCTTCTTGCCGAGGGGTTGGATCCCGACCGCTACATCGCGCCGCCGATGCCTGCGGAGCGGATCACCGCGCTCGAAGACCTGCCGGAATTCCTCGAACGCATGGAGGCGAAGATTTCCGAAGCGAAGCAACAGGCGGCCGAGGCGCAGGACGCAGGGGCGCGCCTTGACGAAGCCGGCAGGAAGATGGAGGCCGATGCCGGCCTGCCCGCTCAGGCTCCGCCGGCTCACACCGATCCGGAGGAACAGATCCGCCAGTTGGACGAGTTGGACACGCTGCCGCAGTCGAACGACGGTGCCGCAGCGGATTCGCATGCACAACTGAAGGATCGCCTGGCCGCGCAGATCCGGGAGAGCTATCTCCATGCCGCTCATCTTTCGCCGGCCGCGCCGCCGATGCCGTCGTTTCGCGCGGCCAAGATCAGGCGTCGCCTGGAAGCCGCTCCGGCGGACGGTCGCGATTTCGCGCGCATGAGCATGATCGGCGCGGACCTCTCGGGAATGGACCTGCGCAACGCCAATTTCGCTGGGGCGGTCTTGACGGATGCAAACCTGAGTGGCGCGCTACTCGACGGCTGCGATTTCTCGCGCGCGGTGCTGTCCCGCGCCAACCTGACACAGGCGTCCTTGCGTCATGCCACCCTGGCATCGGCCAACATGGCTGGTGCCACACTGGCGGGAACCGTGCTCTCTCATGCGCAACTCACGGATGCCAATTGCCAGCAGGTCCGCTTCAGCGGCTGCAATTTCGAGCATGCCGTGTTCGAGCGCACGGACCTCTATGAGGCCGAGTTCAGGGCGTGCGATCTGCGTGGCTCCAAATGGCAGCAGGTAAACCTGTTCCGGATGAGCTTCGGGGACATCGCGTTCGACGAGGCGACGATCGAGCAGGTCCTGTGGGTGGAGTGCACCTTGCGCCGTGTGTCGTTCGCCGGTGCGCGCCTTGTGCGCTGTGCCTTCGCGTCGACGGACTGCAGTGAGGCGGTCAGCTATGCACGGGCCGAGTTGACGACCTGTTCTTTCACGCAAGGCACATCGCTTGCTCAGGCCGTGTTCAGCGGCGCGATGATCAAGCAGTCCAGCCTCCGGGGCGTGGACCTCGCGCGGGCCGACCTGAGCGAGGTGCGGCTCGATGCCTGCGACTTTTCCGAGTGCGGGCTCCAGTCGGCGCGATTCGATCGGGTCATCGGTGGCGAAAGCCTGTTCGTGCGGGCCGACTTTACCGGGGCTTCGCTGCGCCATGCCAACCTGATCGATGCCAATCTGTCCAAGGCCGTGCTCAGCTTCGCGGACCTCAGTGGCGCGAACCTTTTCCGCACCGATGTTTCGCAGGCCCTGATCGATGGCTCGACCCGATTGGACGGTGCCTACACCCACGGCGCCAAGGTATGGCCAGCACGGCGTTCGAAAGGCCGGGCCGCGTGACGCTGGAGGAACTGCTCGACAAGATCCGCCACGGCAGTCCGGTCGTCGGCGTGGACGGAAGGCACTGGAACCTCCGCGGACTCGATCTCTCGGGCGCGATCCTGGACAAGGTGAACCTTGGTGGCGCCGACCTCTCGGGCGCGAACCTGGAAGACAGCATGCTCACCCATTGCATCTTGTCTGGAAGCGATCTTTCCCAGGCCAACCTCGCGAGCACGAAGTTCTTCCGCTGCGACTTGCAGTCCGCGAGGATGATCGGCGCGATGCTCGAAGGCGCGGGTTTCGTGGAGTCGAATCTGGTGGAGACCGTGCTAACGCAAGCCAATCTGACGCAGGTCTTCTTCGGCAGTTGCCAGCTGCAGCGCGCGCAGTTGCAGACCTCGCATCTCGAGCGGACCGGATTCGCTCAATCGCAACTGGATGGCGCCAGTTTCGCGGGTGCCGCAATGAGCTTCGCCACCTTCCACCGCCTCGACCTGAGCCGCATCGACCTGCGCTCGGCCCGCGGCGAAAGCGTAGTGTTTGCCGAGTGCGATCTGAGCCGCCAGTCGTTTGCGGGGCTGGAGTTCTGCCGGTGCCAGTTCACCGACAGCCGGTTGGAACACGCCGATTTTTCTGGCGCGCGGCTCGTGCAGAGCAACTTCAAGGGCGCATTTCTGCACGGTGCGTCGTTCGCGGGCGCCGATGCGCGGCAGACCCTTTTCATCGAGGCTGGGTTGCATGACGCGGACTGCAGGAACGGCCGCTTCGACCAGTCTCTCTGGGTGGACGCCAGACTCGCGCGCACCAACTTCGGCGGTGCGCACTTGCCCCTGAGCGTCTTCCATCGCGCTTGCTGCACGGAGGCCGATTTCAGGGGGGCTGAACTGCAGGACGCAGATTTTTCGTATGCAGACCTGACGCAAGCCAATCTGGTCGATGCGCGCTTTCTTCGTACGCGTTTTCACCGCGCAACGCAGCAGGGCGCGCTTTTCTCCAGCCGTGGTGGCATCATGGAAAACGAGCCGGAACTCTACAAGGCGCAGGCGTGGTCTGGACCACGACCATGAGCCGCAACGCATCCAGCAAGAAAGGGAATCAATGATGAATGTCATTCCGTTGCGCGCAACGCCCAGCGACCAGACGCCAGTGCATGTGCTGGGCCGCTTGGCTTCCTTTCTGCCCGACGGGCAGCTTGGCGTCGAGGACGAGAGCGGCAGCATCTGGATCTGCCGCCGTGCGGCCAGTTGCCTGCTGAAGCCCGAGATCGGCGATGAGGTCCTGCTCTCCGGTCCCGACCGGGACAGGGTCTGGCTGATCGCGGTGACCGAACAGGCGGATGCGTCGGCCAGTCGCATTGACGCCCCGGGAGATCTGACGCTCGGCAGCATCGAGGGTGCCGTCTCCATCGAGAGTGCCGGCAACGTGCGGCTCCGAAGCGGCGCCACACTGGAAATGGAAAGTCCGCGATGGGTGCTGCGGGCCGAGAGTGGAGACTGCCACGTCGTCAACATGCGGTTCACGGCTGAAACCGCAGACGCCACCGTGGGGCGCCTGCGGATGGTCGGCAAAGTGCTCGAAACGTCCGTGGACCGCCTCGTACAGATGGCGCGCAATGCCTTGCGGCTGGTGGACGAGATCGATCAATCCCGCGTCGGGCACCTAGACTGCAAGGCGACGGAAACCGTGCGCATCCACGGCCGGCATACGCTGGTGACGGGTCAGGACCTCGTCAAGGTCGACGCGTCGCAGATCCACATGGGCTGAGAGGAGCTGTCGCGATGTTTGCCAACTGCCAGTTGATGGGAATGGACCTCGCCTTCCCGGACGTCTGCAAGACACCACCCGCCGCCATGGCGCCCATCCCCTATCCGAACATGGCTCTCGGGCCGATGGCGGTCCCCAACACTTGGAACATCTTGTTCATGGCGATGCCGGCACACAACATGGCCACCACGACGCCGATCACGCTCGGAGACACCGTGGGGGCGGGCGGCGGCATCGTGTCGCAGACGTTCATGAGCCAGTCGCGGCACGTGACCGGCGCATTCACGGTGCTGTTGCGCGGCACGCCGGCGACGCGCGTGACCAGTCTCACGTCCCAGAATCGCAACAACATGGTCGGCATGCGCATCGTGCCGAGCCAGTGCAAGGTATTGATTCTCGCGGCCTGACTGTCCACCCTATGCGGCGGGGCGCGCCGTCGCCGTCCCCGCCAGCGTCACCTGCTGCGGAAACCCCACCCACACCGCCAGCGCCGAGTAGTTGTCGCGCGACTCGTCTGCCTTGGCTTCGGCCGCGCGGCGCAGCAGTGCGAGCCACTCTTCGGCACTGTCGGCCAGTTGCAGCGAGCGTTCCATCACCTGCTGGGAGATGAGCTGCCACAACCCGTCGGTGCACAGCAAGAATGCATCGCCGTCGGCGAGCCGCTGCGGCGTTGACACAGTGGTCTCGGCCGTGGCTCTTGCGCCCAGCGCGCGGTACAGCAGGTTGGTCTTCACCAGCCGCTCGCCGCCGTTGGCTCCGTTGCCCATGGCGGCTTCGCCTGAGCGCTCCGACAGGCTGTGGTCTTCGGTACGCTGCATCAGCGCTCCGCGGCGAAACCAGTAGAGGCGGCTGTCGCCCACGTGGGCCCAGCAGGCCTGGCCGCTGGTGCGGTCGACGAAGAGCGAGACGATGGTCGCGCTCATCCGGCTCTGGTCGGCGAGCTCCCGCTGCTTGGCAAGGATGGCGTCGTTGGCGGCTTTCACCGCATGCTGGATGTCTTCTTTTTCGACCGACGGGTTGTCGACGAAGGTGTTGAGCGCGGTGTCGACCGCAATGCGCGCGGCCAGCTCGCCGCCCGCGTTGCCGCCCACGCCGTCGCTCACGACGAAGCAGGCGTTGTATTCGTCGAGGTGATAGCCAATGGCGTCCTGGTTGCCGCTGCGCTCGCCCACGCAGGAGAACTGCGAGGTGGAAATGGGAACCGCGAAAGCACGGGTGGTTTCAAGCACGGCGTGCCTCCTTGAGTCGTTCCATTTCCTTGTCGTAGGCCTGCTGGAAGGCGCGGCCGAAGACGGCCTGGAAATCGTCCTCGACAGCCGCCGTGGTTTCCGCATGCAGCTTCTGCAACTGGCGCCACAGGCGCGCCTCGCGGCCGCCGGGCAGCAGCTTTTCGCCGAGGCCGCCGTCGTGCGGCGTGGCGGTGTTCAGCGCCGTGGGGTCGAAGCGCTTCAGCACCGTGAGCAGCGCGGCGCGCATGCCGGCCACCATGCCGAGCTGATGCGACTGCAGGTCGCCGAGCGCGTCATGCACGGCGGCTTCGGGCGACAGGAAGCCGGGCATGCGCGCGCCGAACATCTGCATCAGCACGGCGCGGCCGTTGGGAAGAATCTTGAAGGGGTTGTTTTCCTCGTCGACGATCATCGTGATCTCGGCGCGCACTTCGCGCTTGAGCATGGCGCGCGACGAGAGCAGCTCGATGGTGCCGTCGGTGAACGCACGCATGAGCCGGCCTAGGCGCCGCATGGCTTCCGCGTCGAGCGGCTGCTGGCCGGCCACGTCGGGTACGCCGGCGCCTTCGAGAAAGGCCCTGAAGAGATCGTCCGATGAGGATGACGGCGAGGCCGGCGTTACCGTCGGTGCCACCGCGGCGACCACCGGCGAGGGGACAGCCGGTGGGGAAGCGACAGGCTGAGGTGCCGGCGTCGCTGGCTCAGGCGGTGCGGCAGGTTTCGATGCCGATACTGCTGGTGCTGGTGCTGGTGCTGGTGCTGGTGCCGGCGCCTCCACCGGCACTGCAGCCGACTCCGCCTTCTTCGGCTTCGCAGCAAGCGGCGGATCGAAGGCCACCGGGTTCGGCGGCCTGAACTGCGCGGACACTTCGCGCGCATGGTTCGAATGGCTGTGCCCTTGCGGCGTGGCGACGGGCCTGGCCAGCAGGTCGAGTGCGGGATGCACCTCGCGCAGCGGGTCCTCGTGGGTCAGCGCGGTCGGGCGCGGATCGGAAAGCGGCGAGGGCGCGTTGCTGTCGGCGGCAAAGAAAGAGAGCGGGTCCACGCCGCGCTTCAGCGCCACGTCGGACATGTCGGTGGCCGAGTGGGGATTCAGTTCGGAGAGCGGATCGACCGGGTTCCTGCGCGCCTGCGAAGGCAGCTCGAAAGGTTCGTGCGCCATGGGGTCGGGCATCGGCTCGGGCGCGCTCTTTTCGCGGCGCGGCGCATTGGCGAGGATGGCATCCCAGTCAGCCGCGGAGGGAATCTGCGAGGCGCTCGTTCGAGTGCTTGCTGGGGGCGTTGGCACCGATGCCGGCGGCGGGGCGAACACAGGCGGCGCTGCATGTTCTTTGGGCTCTTCCGGCGCAAATGCCGGCACTGCCGCAGAAGCTTCGACGCGCGGGGGGGCCGATGCCGGCGGCGGCATGGCCACGGTGACAGGCTGCGTATCGCCGATGGGCAGCGCGCCCGCGCCGAAGAGATCGGAGAACACATCGGAAACCGGCGCGTCCGGCAGCAACGAGCTCATGGGCGCTTGCGCCTGTGCCATGGCGTTCGCCATCGGAACATCGCGCAAAGGCGCGGTGGGCTGCTGCGGAGCCGGCATCACGGGTGCGGCCGGTGCGACGGCGGCGGCGCGATGGCCGCTCGCCGCTTCCAGCACATAGCTTCCGATGGTCACGCGGTCGCCGTCGGCCACCGGCGATTCCTGCTCGTGCTGCAGCGTGCGTTCGTTGACGCCGATGGGCAGCACCGCGCTCATGTTGCGCAGCACCGCCACACCCTTGTCGTCGAAGCGCACGGTGGCCTGCAGGCGCGAGATCTGGCGCTGCTCGTCAGGCAGCACAAGGTGGTTGTCGGGGCTGCGTCCAATCGTTCCACCGGGCGCCGCAAGAAGAGCCGAAGGCCCCGACGTTACCGGCTTGCCGGCATGTTCGATCACCGTCCAACGCATGGCATCTCCATCTTCATGTCGAGCTGCGGTTTGCTGCCGGCTTCAGCGCTCAACGCTTCATTCGTTTGGCTGCTTCGAAGGCAGGGCCCCACACGGGGTGCTTGCGTTCTGCAACGCTCAAGTCGAAGTTCGGGAACGTATCGAGCAGCTTGCGAAACTGTGTGCGGCATTCGGGCACCTGGTTGGCCACGCAGTAGCTGAACGCCTTGAGCTTCATGGCATCGAGCCGCGTGCCGGGCTCCGCGGCCTCGAACACCGAGACGCCGCCGCTCTTGAGCGTGGCAATGGCCTTGGCATAGTCCCCTTCGTCATACGCCTGTTGCGCGCGTTCGAGCGTGGTGCGCGCCACTTGCTGGCTCAGGCGTTCGGGGTGCGGCGGTTCGGGCGGGTGCGTGGTCGTGCAACCAGCAACGAGGAATAAGGCGAACGCCAAAGCAGGCAGACATGACTTCAATCTTCTCTCCAACCTTGCGAAAGGCAATGCTTGATATGACAGTGTGCAGCTGTCAGGAGACAGGCACACGATACCCACGCGATATGCGACTCGGTTCGTGCGCACGACCTCGATAATACAAGCTGAGAGGTCGCTGGCGCTGGCGGTTTCGTCCACCGCGAGCCTTCGAGGTGTTCGCCCACCTTAGTCACGCGAGCCATTGCGAAGGCCCGTTCATGCGCATCTTGAGCGGGCCGTTACTCACCACTTCGACCACGGGCGCGCCGGGTTCACGCCTTCACCTGTCGTCGGGGTCGATGTCGTGCCAGAGGCCCTTACGCTGTGCATTCGTTCACACATTGCGCATGCGCCTTCTGCGGGTGCTACTTTTGGCCGCTTCGAAGCGGGTGCGGTGGCTTACATAATCCAACAAGCCTGCCCTCGCTCCGAGCGGCGGCCATCTCAGGGAGCCTCATGTCCATCCTCGACAGCGCGCGCGCGTGCACTCGCCGGCCGCAATGAAACGCCGCGTCGAGATCACAACGCCGCTGGGCGAAGCACTCAAATTCCACCGCCTGGTCGGCCGCGAGGCCCTCAGCCAGGCTTACGTTTTCGACGTCGATCTGCTCGGCAACAGCAACGCCCTCGACCCCAAGGCCCTGCTCGGCAAGAGCGCCAACGTGGCGGTGCAAACGGAATCCGGCATTCGCCACCTCGCCGGCATCGTCACGCGCTTCGGCCTGTCGCAGGAAGACGCCCGCCAGTCGTTCTACAAGATGCGGCTGCGCCCCTGGCTGTGGCTGGCCACCCGGCGCTCGGATTTCAGGATATTTCAAGACCAGACCGTCCCGGAGATCATCGCGGCCGTGCTCGGGCGTTACGGCTACCCCTTGGAGCAGAAGCTCAGCCAGAGCTACCGCACCTGGAACTATTGCGTCCAGTACAGCGAAACCGACTTCCAATTTGTGTCGCGCCTGTGCGAACACGAGGGCATCTATTTCTACTTCCGGCACGAGGCCGAGCAGCACGTGCTGGTTTTCGCCGACGACATCGCCAGCTCGCATGGCCCCTTGCCCGGTGGCGAGACCGTGCGCTATCACCCGCACGAAAAATCCGGCATGACGGGGGGCCTGGAGCCCAGCGAACGCATCTATATGTGGGAAACCTCCGAAGAAGTCCGCTCCGGCCACCACTACCGCGACCATTACGATTTCGAGCACCCGAAGGCCGACCTCGCCAGCCTGCGCAAGATGCCGCCCGGCCACGACCACGACGATCACGAACTGTACGAATGGCCCGGCGACGCCGTCCAGCATGGCGATGGCGAGACCTATGCGCGCATCCGCAATGAAGAGCAGCTGAGCGAGCGCAGCCGCGCCAGAGGGCGCTCCAACCTGCGCGAGCTGGCACCGGGCCACACGATCCGGCTGGCCAGCCACCCACGGGCCGACCAGAACCAGCAATACCTGCTGCTCGGCGTGGCCTATCACTTGCAGGAGAACCTGGAGGCCAGTGAGGGAGTCACGGGCACCGGCGGTTCGGTCCAGCAATTCGCCTTCGACGCGCAGCCCACGACCTTTGCATGGCGCCCGGCGCGCACCACGCCCAAGCCACGCACGCGCGGCCCACAGACCGCCATCGTGGTCGGTCCGGCCGGCGAGGAGATCTGGACCGACCAATACGGCCGCGTGAAGGTGCAGTTCCACTGGGACCGCCTCGGCCAGCACAACGAAAACTCCAGCTGCTGGCTGCGCGTGTCGACATCCTGGGCGGGGGCCACCTTCGGCGGTGCTGCCTTGCCGCGCATCGGGCAGGAAGTGATTGTCGATTTCCTCAACGGCGATCCGGACTTCCCGATCATCACGGGGCGCGTGCACAACGCCGACGAGATGCCGGCATGGCAACTTCCTGACCAGAAACACCTCTCGGGCATCCGCAGCCGTGAACTGGGCGGTGGCCGGTCCAATCACCTGGTGCTGGACGACTTGGGCGGCAAGATACAGGCCCAGCTCAAGAGCGACCACCAGAGCAGCAGCCTGAGCCTCGGGCACATCGCCCGCATCGAGGACACGGCGGGTCGCAAGGACCTGCGTGGCCAGGGCTTCGAGCTGCGCACCGATGGGCACGGGGCCATACGCGCCGCCAAGGGCTGTTGGTGACCACCGAGGCACGCTCCAACGCCCGCGCGCACATCACCGACATGGGCGAAACCATCGCCCGGCTCACCAATGGATGCGACTTGCACGAGAGCTTGTCGGAGGCCGCTCAGCAGGCCAAGGCGCACCAGGCTGGCGATCAGGATGCGGTCACCAAGGCGCTGAAGGAGCAGAACGACCAAATCAAGGGCAAGGGTCGCCCGGGCCACAGCCGCGACCTGGGCAAGTTTGCGGAATTCCAGGAGCCTCACCTGACGCTCGCGAGCCCGGCCGGCATCCAGAGCACGGCCGAGGGTTCCACGCACATGGTCAGCGCAGAGCACAACGCGCTCACCAGCGGTGGACATGCCAGCATCAGCGCCGGCAAGAGCTTCCTCGTGTCCGCCAAGAACGCCGTGCGCATGGTGGCCTTCAACAAGGGCATCCGCATGGTCGCCGCAGCCGCCGACATCGACATCTCGGCGCTCAGGGACAGCATCAACGCCCTGGCCAAGCTGAACATCAAGATGGAGGCCAACCGGATCACCATCACGGCCAAGAAGGAAGTGGTGATCAACGGCGGTTCGAGCTACACACGCTGGAATGCCAGCGGCATCGAGAGCGGTACCAATGGAATCTGGCGCGAGCACGCAGCCACGCACAGTCTCGTGGGACCGAAGAGCATGCCGGTTCCGGCGATGGACCTGCAGCGCCCCAATCTGGACCTGGGGCCTTACAAGGCCGACTACCAACTCTTCAAGACCGACAACCGGCCCTTCGAGGGCTACGCCTACGAGATCCATGACCGGCACCGCGAGTTGCTGGAGAGCGGCGACACCTCCAAGGCGGGTCAGACCCGCATGGTCAACAGCGAGATGGCCATCGGCCTGAAGGGCCGCAAGTCCATCATGCGCGAGAGCGAGCGCGTGACCGAGAACTGGTCGTCGGTGCTGGAGACCAAGGCTCGAGAGGCCGAAACCCGCAGCACGCCGACACCGGGCAGCACACCTGAAAGCGAGGCTGCGTAATGCCCGCACCTGCCATCGTCTGGGGCATCATCGAACTGATCGCCCTCGCCATCACGGTTCATGAATTGGGGGAGCTGGCCGAAGAGCTGTACGAAGGGGTCGAGAAATACGGCAAGGACATCGGCAAGGCCAAGGAGGAGGTTCGCAAGGTCATCCAGAGCATCCAGGACGAGATCGCACAGAAGATCGAGGAGAAGGAGGAAGTCGCGATCCTGCTGGCGCTGGAGGCCGCCGACCCTCAGGGGCAGAACACCCGCAAGGCCGCTGGCCGGGGGGCCATGGATGCCACCATCAATGCGGCGATCGAGCAGAAGATTCCGTTTCGCGACGCCATCACCCAGGTGTGCGCTGCGGCCGACCGCATGCCCGTTCTGAGCCTCCGGCGAAAGAAGGGGGTATCGATCAAGGACTTGCCCAAGGCCAAGCGCAAGATCATCGAGGAACTGCTGTCGCTGTCGGTCGAACAGTTGACCGATGTGGAGCTCGAGGAGTTTTTTGTGATCAGGCTGAAGCAGCTGGCGGCCAACCTGTTGTTCGAGTTCGTGGACGAGTGCCTGAGCTGGGCCAGCCCGCTGAAATGCGAGGTCAACTTCGGGCCGCCGCCTGGGTTCGAAGACCCCCCTGTGGAGGGCGCCACCAAGCTCAAGCGGTTTGGCAAGGTCAACCCGTTCTACCCGACGCCATTCCAGTACCGCAAGGGCAGCATTGCGGCGGACCTGATGATCTCAGAGTACCGCCACCAGCGACCCGACAAGGGCAACATCTTTGCCATCGTGGAGATCAAGTTTCCGGGGGATCGGATTGAGGCGGAGCAGTTCGAGGCGTACAAGTTCATGCTTGAAAGAGCCGCCAAGGTCAAGACGGGCCGTGCGCCCATCACATTCCAGGGCAAACCCGTCAGTTCGGGCGGTCGACTGTCGCTGTTCCGCTACCCCGAGGACATCGCGGTTCACGGAAAGAAAGAGCCAGACAAGCCGTCAGAGCACGAGAAGAAGGAAGAGCCGGAGCAGCAGAAATCGGAAAAGTCCAGTGGCAGGTCGCGGCACAGCAGAAAACGAGGCATTTGATGAGTACAGCGGAACTGTTCCTCAGCCCTGAGGAAATCGAGAAGTTCATCCGCGAGAGCAAGATCGCTCCGCAGTGGTTCTATGGCTACCCAGGTCGGGAGTTGGGCATCTGCCCATATGTGACTTTCTACGTCTATCACCAGCCCGAGGACTACATGTCGGTGGCGGGCAAGTTCATCGACATCTGGGAGCGCTTCGGTCGGCTCGTCGACGAGCCCATCAAAAAGGTGTTCAAGTCGCGCACCCAGGTGTGGCTCAACGCTGGCGACAAGCGATTCCCCGAGGATCTTCGAGCAGAAGCTAAGTTCTTGCAGGACGAGTTTCGGACTTTCTATCTGATGGCTACCGACATGGAATCGCCTGATGCATCGCCGTTGTGGTCCTATTCGGCGCGAGTTTGTCATGTGCCTCAAATGGGCTACAGCACGCTCAAACTGGTCTTCTGCTACGACTGGTACGAGGACGGCAATCAAGCGCGGTGGCGGGACTTCGTGCTTGATTGCATCAAGTCGCTTCGACCCGAGCAGGCATACATGGGATATGAGGTAGGCAACGGCGGTCTCAGCGTGATGGGGGCCTATGAGTCCGATGTGCTTGAACGCATCTGCGCTGACCACTTCTATGGGCTGGACATCGATCACCCTTCGAGCATGGGTTTTCACGCCAATGATGATGAAGATGGGTATGTCAATCCGGCTCGACTTGGCGCCGGCGTACGTTCGCCCACCTGGTGCTTCATGCTTTCGCCCGTGTGGCAGCGCAAGCTTGGCAAGCCGGAGCACCAGATTCGCGTCGAGTTGGCCGACCCCCGCATCAAGATCACCGCAGTTCCCTACCCACGGAATACGCGCAACCCCGATGGTGCGAACGGCCTCTGGATCGAGTTAGGCGACCTCGACCTGTATCCGGTGGAAGATGGCGTGCCCGATGTGCTGGTCAAGGCCAATCGCCTGATCCGCCCTATCCGATGCGACCAACTGAACCTCAACACGCTCGATCCATGGGACGGCGACCCGAATCCGCGGTTCGGCTACGAGACTTCGCTTCGCTGGATGCGCCGATTCGACGAGGACAGCGACTGGCCCAGCGCTGAGCAGCGCCGCAAGCCCTCGCCCGATGAAGGCGGCGATGCCACCTCGAAAAGGCAACCGCTCGTGCCCGGCGGCGAGCCCTGCCCGCAGGCCGGGTGGTGGTCCACCCTGGCCCAATCGGGCAGCCGGCGCCGCTTCGAAAAGGGCGAGGTCATGCCGGTCATCGAGGGCAGCTCTTTCGGTGATACCTACTGGCAACAGGCAAGTGGCCCAAAGGACGAAAAGTGAAGGACCGGCCGGTGGATGCGTTTCGGTTTGATCTGGTGCTGCGACAACTTGGGGGAGAGCAGCGGCCAGCCAATGCCTATAGCCAGTTGAATATGCGTATGAGGCAGTCCCTGTGGTGCCGCGCTGGCTGCGGCGAGCTTGCGGAGTGTGGTCCGCTGGGCTGGTGGCCATACTGCAGCCACGCATGTTGGAAAGATCGGAAAGAATCTCGAGAAGAGCCGGATGCTTGCTTCAGCGTGGGGCCTCCGAACGGCGAGCCGGAGACGAAGCTGTGACGGCTCAGCGCATCATCTTGGAACACGACCTCTGGAGAAAGGGCGCGGGTGGGGCGCCAGCCGGCCTGACTGGACAAGCTGACAGCTCGACCTACGTCGACCTGGATCTCGATCTGGCCAAGTTCACCGAGACGACCTTTGCCGGGAGCTGCTTTACGGGAACGACTTTTCGGAAGGCGCAGTGGGCGGGCTGCAGGTTCACAGACTGCATCTTCAGCGCCTGTGACTTTGAGGGCATCGCCATCAGGGGCTGCGCCTTCACCCATTGCGTCTTCGAGCAGGCCAGATTCGGACGGAGCACCCTGGCCAGCAGTCAGTTCATGCGATGCGAGTTGCGCGAGGTCAACTTTGACCAAGGGCAGTGGTCCAAGGTCCGGCTGCTCGACTGCACCGCTACGACCGTCAAGGCAAGGGGATTGCGTGGTGAGGGCGTGGACTTCACGCGCAGTGGCTTCGAGCAGTTGGAGTTTGAGGACACCATCCTCAACAGTGCGATGTGATCCGATGATGTTCCGTTGCATCAGAGATGGGGCCCGGAAATTCAGACACCCATACGGTGAGGATTTCGCCTGTGAAAACCGGAGCAAGAAATGACCAAGAGAACCCGCCGCACGCGCACGGAGGCATTCAAGTCCGAGGTAGTGTCGGCTGCCTTAAAGGGCCGCAAGACGCTGGCCGAATTGGCACGGCAATATGACGTTCATCTCAGCCAATCGACAGGCGCTGAATGAATACCAGGCAGCTAAGATATCTCACCTGAAAGTCTCCATCTTATGCATCGACGAACCTTGCTTCAAGGCGCACTTGCAACCGCACCGTTGTTTGGTGGCCTCAGTGGATGCGCATCGACTGCGAAGTCATTGCCCACACCTTACGCCGTCACCATTCGCATCGACGATGGCGTCAACCCCGACGGGCGCGGCCAGCCGGCGCCGATTCTCGTCAAAGTCTTCGAACTGAAATCTTCCGGTAACTTCGAGACGTCAGACTACTTTGCACTACAGGACCGTGACCGCGAAACGCTTCTGACGGAGCTCGTGAACGCCGACCAGGCCATCATGCGCAGCGGCGAAGAGCGTGTCTTCAAGCGCGAAGCGGGGCTCGACTCGCGTGCCATCGGCATCATCGCCGGCTATCGCAAGCTGGAGGCTTCGCGCTGGCGCATCGTCTTGCCGCTCAAGGAGCCGAAGCAAACCAATCTCTACAAGGTGTGGCAGTTTTCGCCGAGCGAGCAAAGCGTGCGCGTCGCCATTCGCAAGACGGGCATCGAGTTACTACCAACTCGTTAATTTCTCTGCTTTGTAGCTAAAAAGTGCGAGCAATCTGCGCGCGAAATTCGGTGCAAAACGTAAGAAGCGCCGTGTAGCATCTAAGAAAAAATGAATCGATCGGGAGGACGTTAACAAACGCCTCCTGCTTCAGTGTGGGTACTCCCCAGGAGGTTCTTTGGTGACAGTTCGCAACCCGGGCGCCGGCAGGCAGGGCGCTCATCCGCAGGCATTGGCGAATCGCGTGGTGTGGTCCGAAGGCATGTACCTGCGGCCCCAGCACTTTCAGCAACTGGAACGCTATGTCGAGCAGTACGTCACGCGCCGAACCGCGGGCCTGCAAGGCGCCTATTGGGGATGGCTTCACCTGGACATCGACCGCGATGCCTATGCGCTCGGCCGCGTGTCCTTGCTCGGTGGCGCGGGCGTGCTGCCAGACGGCACGCCGTTCTCGTTCGGCGCCGAAGATGCGCCCCTGCCTTATGAAGTACCGACCGACCTGACCGATGAACTCATCGTGCTTGCATTGCCGCTGCGCCGCACCGGCAGCGAAGAAGTCATCTTCTCGGAAGACGAAGGCTCGGCCGCGCGCTTCGGCGTGATCGAGCGCGAGGTGGCCGATGGCAACGCGGTCGCGCTCGGTCCCGCGGTGCTGCAGCTCGCAAAGCCGCGCCTGCGCCTGGCACGTGCATCGTCGCTCACGGCGGAGTGGCAGGCCATTGGCGCGGTGCGCGTGATCGAGCGCCGCACCGACCACAAGCTGGTGGTCGATGCCAACTACATTCCGCCGGTGCTCGATGCGTCGGCGCACGCGATGCTGCGCAGCATGATTGCCGAGCTGCATGGCCTGCTCACGCAGCGTTCCGAGGCCTTGGCATCGCGCCTTTCGCAACCGGGCCGCGGCGGCGTGAGCGAGGTATCGGACTTTCTTTTGCTCGAGTTGGTCAACCGCTATCTCGCAACGACCTGGCATGCGCAGCAGGCGGTGCAGGTGCACCCCGAGCAGCTGTTCACCGATTGGCTCAAGCTGGCCTGCCACCTGGCCACGCACACCTCGCCCACCCGGCGCCCGGTGGTGTGGCCGGTGTACGACCACGACAATCTCAATGAAAGCATCCGGCCGCTGATGGAAGAGCTGCGGCGCTCGCTCTCGGCGGTGCTCGAGCAGAGCGCCATCGCCATCGAGCTCGAAGAGCGCAGCCACGGCGTGCGCGTGGGCCGCATGCCCGATCCGGTGCTGGTGCGCAACGCGGGCTTCGTGCTCGCGGTGCATGCGGACCTGCCCGCAGACGCCATCCAGCAGCGCTTTCCGACGCAGGTCAAGATCGGCTCGGTCGAACGCATTCGCGACCTGGTGCAGCTGCAGCTGCCCGGCGTCACGGTGCGGCCGCTGCCGGTGGCGCCGCGGCAGATTCCATACAACGCGGGCTACCACTACTTCGAGCTCGACAAGAGCGGCGACATGTGGCGCCAGCTCGAAAAATCGGGCGGCGTTGCAATGCACCTGGCCGGCGACTTTCCAGGCCTGGCCATGGAGTTCTGGGCCATTCGTCCGTGAGGGACCCAATGAACGGTGTCAACGACATGGCTGTCGGTCCGGGAGGCTTCGTGCCTCCGAACCCGGGTGGCGGCAACAACGGCAATAGCGGTCACAGTGGCGGCATCGGCAATGGGGACGCAGCGGGCATGTCCCCCGCTTCGCGCGGCCTCGGCCAGCAGCCCCAGTCATTCACCGCATGGCACGACGCGCGGCGTCCGCATGCGGGCGACACGGCGCTCGCGGGCAACAACCCGCTCGTGGCGGCGGCCAATCCGCTGCTCGACCTGATTCCGCAGATTCGCGCCACGGGCCACCACGACGCACCCGCGCAGTTGCGCGAGCACCTGGTCGACGAAGTCAGGCGCTTCGAAACGCGCGCGCAGCAAAGCGGCATTGCACCCGAGGTGATCATCGGTGCGCGCTACTGCCTGTGCACTGCCGTCGATGAGGCCGCCGCGCTCACGCCGTGGGGCGGCAGCATCTGGTCGTCGCAGAGCCTGCTCGTGATGTTCCACAACGAGACCTGGGGCGGCGAAAAGTTCTTCCAATTGCTGTCGCGCCTGGTGCAGAACCCCCAGCAGCATCTTCAGCTCATCGAGCTCATCTACTTCTGCCTGACGATGGGTTTCGAAGGGCGTTTCCGCGTGATCGACAACGGCCGCACGCAGCTCGAAACACTCAAGCAGCGGCTGCTGCAGATCATCCGGCAGACGCGCGGAGAAATTGCCGTGCCGCTGTCCCCGCACTGGCAGGACGCGAGCGCACCGGTGCGCCGCACGCGCAACTGGCTGCCGCTGTGGGCGGTGGGCGCCGTGGCGGCGGTGCTGCTGGTGCTGGTGTTCGGTGTGCTCACCTTCAGCCTGGCCGGGCGCTCCGACGGTGCGTTCTCGGCCGTGAACGCGGTGCGCCTGCCGCAGACCGCGCGCGCCGTCGCCTTGCCCGCGCCGCAGCCGCGTCTGCAGCGTTTTCTAGAACCCGAGATCCGCGACGGTTTGCTGACCGTGCGCGACGAGGCCGACCGCAGCGTGGTGGTGCTGCGCGGCGACGGCCTGTTCGCATCGGGCTCCGACCGCGTGCTCGACCGTTATGCGCCCGTGCTCGCACGCGTGGCCGATGCGCTCAACTCGGTGGAAGGCAACGTGCTGATCAGCGGCTTCAGCGACGACCAGCCAATTCGCAGCGTGCGCTTTCCGTCCAATTGGCAGCTCTCGCAGGCGCGCGCCGATGCCGTCAAGAAAATGATTGCCACGCGCGTCACCCGGCCCGAGCGCCTGCGCGCCGAAGGGCGCGGCGATGCCGATCCGCTGGTGCCCAACGATTCGCCGGCCAACCGCGCGCGCAACCGGCGGGTTGAAGTGACGCTGCTCGTGGCGCCCGTGGCCGGCGGCGCCGCCACCGCGCCACAGGGAGGAGCCCGCTGATGCTGCGCGCGATTTTCCGTTTTCTCGTGAGCCGCGACCTGTGGGTCTTTTTCGGGCTCCTGGCTGTCGCGTTCCTGATCTGGGTCATCGGTCCCGTCATTGCAGTCGGCCGCTACCGGCCGTTCGAAAGCGAGTTCGTCCGCATCGTGGTCATCGCGCTCATGTTCACGATCTGGATCGTGCGGGTGCTCTACCGCAAGTGGCGCGAGCGGCGCCTCAATGCGCAATTGCTCAACCAGCTGCGCACCCCCACCGCGAAAGAGAAGGCTGCCAAGCCCGAAGACGCACCCGAGATCAAGGAGCTGCAAAGCGGCTTCACCGACGCCACCGCCATCCTGAAGAACATGCGCTTCGGCTCGGGCGCCGAAGGCAAGGCCGCGGGCCGCTTTGCCGTGTTCGACCGGCAGTACCTGTACCAGCTGCCCTGGTACATCTTCATCGGCGCGCCGGGCTCGGGCAAGACCACCGCGCTGGTCAACTCCGACCTCGACTTTCCGCTCGCCGACCAGCTCGGCAAGGCCGCGGTGCGCGGCATCGGCGGCACGCGCAACTGCGACTGGTGGTTCACCAACGAGGCGGTGCTGATCGACACCGCCGGGCGCTACACCACGCACGAGAGCAACCGCGAAACCGACGAAAGCGAATGGAAGGGTTTTCTCGACCTGTTGAAGAAGTTCCGCCCGCGCCAGCCGATCAACGGCGCGATTCTCACGATCAGCATTGCCGACCTGCCGCTGGCCGACGACGCGCAGCGCGCGCGCCACGCCATGGCGCTGCGCAAGCGGCTGCTCGAACTGCGCAACGACCTGGGCATCAATTTCCCGGTGTATGTGCTGGTCACGAAGACCGACTTGCTGGCCGGCTTCAACGAGTATTTCGGCTCGCTGGGCCGGGCCGAGCGCTCGCAGGTGTGGGGCTTTACTTTCCCCATCGACGCCAACCCGGCGGACCCGGCCAAGGCCGATCTGCGCGAGCGCTTTCACCAGGAATACAAGCTGCTGCACCAGCGCCTGGACGAGCGGCTGCCGGAGCTGTTGGCGGCCGAGCCCGACCAGATGCGCCGTGCGCAGGCCTATCTGCTGCCCCAGCAGTTCGCGAGCTTCGAGGACATCCTCGGCACCTTCCTGGCCGACGTGTTCAACCCCTCGAAGTTCGAAGTCGCGCCAATGCTGCGGGGCGTGTACTTCACCAGCGGCACGCAGGAAGGCACGGCCTTCGACCGCGTGATGGGCGCCATCAAGCGCTACCTGCAGGTCAACGCGCCGCCGGCCCCGCCGCCGGGCCCGGGCAAGAGCTATTTCCTGAAGGAACTGCTGCAGCAGGTGATCTTCCGCGATGCGGGCGTGGCCGGCACCAACCTGCGCTGGTACCGGCGCAAGCGGGCCATCGACCTGGCCGGCTACAGCCTCATCGGCGTGCTGCTGGTGGTGCTGCTGGGCGCCTGCGTGAACAGCTGGCGCAACAACAGCGACTACGTGGCCGAGGTCGACAACAACGCCAAGGCCTTCAACAAGGCCGCGGCGCGCGGCGAGCTGCCGACAGTCGTCGATTCGCAAAGCGACATCGCCAGCTCGCTGCTGGTGCTCGACCGCCTGCGCGACCTGCCCAGGTCGAGCCAGTTCGACATCGGCGACCCGCCCGTGAGCTACCGCTTCGGGCTCTACCAGGGCGAAAAACTGCAGGCGGCGACCGACGGCGTCTATCAGCGTGCGCTCGAAAGCGTACTGCTTCCGCAGGCCGCGCAGCGCGTGGAGCAGGCGCTGCGCGAAGCCTCGAAGACCGATGCCGAATACAGCTACGAGGCGCTCAAGGCCTACCTCATGCTGTACGACGCGGAGCGCTACGATGCCGACTTTCTGCAGGCCTGGCTGCTCACCGACGTGGACCGCAAGATCGGCGCCGCGCTCACACGCGAGCAGCGCACCAACCTCGAGACGCACCTGCAGGCGCTGTTCGCGGGGCGCGTGGTCACGTCGCCGTTCGCCAAGGATGAACGTCTCGTGACCGAGACGCGCGCCCGGCTGGCCGGCGTGCCGCTGGCGCAGCGCTCCTATGCGCGGCTGCGGCGCATCCTGCTGCAGACCAGCCCGCCCAACGCCTTCAGCATTGCGGAGGCGGCGGGGGCCGAGTCTGCACTGGTCATCAAGCGCGCGAGCGGCAAGCCGCTGACAGACGGCATTCCGACGCTCTTCACCTACCGCGGCTACTGGGACATCTTCGACAAGCGAATGGCCGAGACCACGCTCGCGCTCGAGCAGGAAGACCGCTGGGTGCTGCAGATCCGCGCGCCGGGCATGACCGACATCACGTCGCGCGAGCTGCTGCTGCGCGAGGTGCGCAGGCTCTATCTCACCGACTACATCCGCATCTGGGACGAGTACCTGGCCGACATTCGCCTGGCCGACAGCCGCTCGCTGCTGCAGAGCATCCAGATGACGCGCGTGCTCTCGACCTCGGAGTCGCCGATGTCGCGCCTCATTCGCGGCGCCGCGCGCGAGACCGACCTGCTGCGCAACCACGACGAGGCCGCGCGCAGCCTGCTCGACCAGGCGCAGAACCGCGTGGCCAGCACGCGCGAGCGCATCGAGCAGCTCATCGGCCAGCCCGACGGCAGCCAGCGCCGCAACACCGCGCCGGACCGGCCCGAGTCGTTGGTGGACAACCACTTTGCGCCGCTTCGCCGCATGGTGACGGCGCCCAAGGCCGGCGGGCAGGCGCCCATCGACGCGACCGCGGCGCTCATCAACGAGCTCTACACCTTCCTTACCGCCACCGACACGGCATTGCGCAGCGGCAACATTCCGCCCTCGGGCGACGCGGTCACCAAGGTGCAGGCGGAGGCGGGCCGTCTGCCGGCGCCGTTCCAGGGCATGCTGAACGATCTCTCGGCCACCGCGTCGTCCAAGGCCGCGGCCGTGACGCGGCAGAACATCGGGCAGAGCGCGGCGGCCACGATCGGCCAGTTCTGCAACCAGGCCATTGCGGGGCGCTATCCGTTTTCGCGCGGATCCAACCGCGATGTGGCGGCCGGCGACTTTGCGCAGCTGTTTTCGCCGGGCGGCATGATGGACGACTTCTTCCAGAAGAACCTCGCCTCGCAGGTCGATACGTCTGTCAATCCATGGGCCTTCAAGAAGGGCGTGGACGGCAGCTCGCCGGGGCGCTCGTCGTATCTCGATTCGTTCCAGAAGGCGCAGGCGATCCGCGATGTCTTCTTTACCGGCATGGCCGGCGGCCGCACGCCGTCGTTCACCATCGACATCCGGCCCGAGGACATGGACGCCGGGCTCACCCAGTTCACGCTCGACATCGACGGGCAGACGGTGCGCTATGCGCATGGCCCGCAGGCGCCCAGCACCGTGAAGTGGCCCGGCCCGCGCAACAGCAACCAGGTGCGGCTGCAGGTGACCACCGCCAACGGCACGCCGGCCGGCGGCATCGTCACTGAAGGGCCGTGGGCGCTGCACCGTCTTTTCGACAAGGCCTCGGTCTCGGCCGGCAGGTCGCCCGAGTCGTTCAACGCAACTTTCGACATGCAGGGCAAGAAGGTGGTGCTGGCGGTAATCGCGAACAGCGTCTACAACCCGCTGCGTCTGCAGCAGATGAACGGTTTCTCATGCCCGGGAAAGTCGTGACATGAACAGCGGCTTTCCTTCGCCGCAGGCGTGGGTGCCGGCCGACGAGCAGATCGGCTGGTACGGCAAGCTGCCTTCGGCCGGCGACTTTCTCTATCGGCGCATGCCGCGCGAGCTGCAGGCCTGGTGGGACCGCTGGATGCAGAACGGCCTCGGTTCATTCAAGCGCTGGCCCGACGCCATGACGCGGCACTACGTTGTCGCGCCGGTGTGGAACTTTGCGATTCCGGCAACGCAGGGCGTGGACGCGGTGCAGTTCGGCTGCATTGCGCCCAGTTGCGACCGCGTGGGGCGCTACTACCCCGTGTGCGTGACGCTGCAGGTGGCGGCATCGAACTACCGGCCCTCCATGCTGGAAGGCTCCGCCGCATGGTACTGGCAATGCGGCACCGCGTTGCTGCAGGCCATTCGCCATAGCGTGGCGCCCGACCAGTTCGACCAGCAGGTGCTGGCCGCGGCGCATGGCGGGTTCCAGACCGCGAGCGGCGGCTCGGACGACATCCTGTCGATCCTCGGGCCCGCGGCCGGCGGCGCCGGCGCGGCGGCACAGCAGCGCCTGGGCTGGCCCGAACTTCCGCTGTGCTTCGATGCATTCGGAAGCACCAGCTACTGGTGGACCAACCAGGCGGACGGCTCGCCGCTGCGCACCGCCGCGCACGGCGGGGGCCTGAACACGCCGTTGTTTTCGAAGTTGTTTTCACAGGGGCATGTGCCATGGGCATGAGTAACGAGACCCCCGCCGCGGGAGGAGATGCATGACGACAAACGCCAGCAGCAATGCCAGCAGCAGCGCGCCGGCCGATCCGCAAGAGCGGCCGCATCCGCTGGGCCCGGGCCACAGGCTGGACGAGTTCGAGCTGCTCGAAGTGATCGGCGAAGGCGGCTTCGGCATCGTCTACCGCGCCTACGACCACTCGCTGCAGCGCGAGGTGGCCATCAAGGAATACATGCCTTCGATGCTTGCGCGCCGCGTGGGCGACGACAGCGTGCATGTGCGTTCCGACCGGCTCACCGCCACCTTCCAGGCGGGCCTGCGCAGCTTCATCAACGAGGCGCGCACGCTCGCGCAGTTCAGCCATCCGGCGCTGGTGCGGGTGCATCGCTTCTGGGAGGCGAACAGCACCGCCTACATGGCCATCCAGCTGTATCGCGGCCGCACGCTGCGCCGGCTGGCCGAGGAGGAGCCGTCGAAGATCACCGAGGCCTGGCTGCTCGGCATGCTGGGC
Organism: Variovorax sp. DXTD-1; assembly: GCF_003984625.1. Taxonomy (GTDB): domain Bacteria; phylum Pseudomonadota; class Gammaproteobacteria; order Burkholderiales; family Burkholderiaceae_C; genus Variovorax. The sequence continues at coordinate 230,907 of NZ_RWKH01000005.1, forward strand.
CCGCTGCTCGGTGCGCTCGAAACGCTGCACCGCAGCCAGTGCTTTCACCGCGACATCGCGCCGGACAACATCTTCATCCAGCAGGACGACCTGCCGGTGCTGCTCGACTTCGGCGCGGCACGCAAGTCGATTGCCGACCTGGTCGACGAAGTGGCGGTGATGGTGAAGTCGGGCTATTCGCCGATCGAGCAGTACGCCGACGACAACACGCTGCTGCAGGGCGCGTGGACCGATCTTTATGCGCTCGGCGCCGTGCTGTACCGCGCGGTCACCGGGCATCCGCCGCCCTCCGCCGTGGTGCGCAGCGTGCAGGACGCCTACGTGCCGCTGTCTTCGCTGGGCCGTAGCGACCTGAGCCCGGCGTTCTGCGCCGCCGTCGACCACACGCTGGCAGTGCACAGCAAGGACCGCACGCAAACCGTGGCGGCGTTCGCGGCCGAGCTGGGCCTGGCCAAGCTCGGCGATACCTATGTGAGCGGGCTGGCGGCGCCGACCGTCATTGTTCCTCTACCCGCCAAGGCCGCGCCCGCGGTGGTGCCGCAGTCGCAGAGAGCTGCGCCCGCACCGGCACCCGCCGTTGTGAAGGAGACCGCTGCATCGGCAGGCGCGGCACGCGCCGAAGCCGCCTCGCCAGAACGGGTCAAGCCCAGGCCACCTCAGCCCGAGGCAAGCCCGGAGAGGGCTCCCGTGCCTCCACCCAAGGCCACCGCACCGCGCGAAACCGCCCCCGCGCGTGCGGCAACGGCGGCCGCCAAGCCGCCGTCTTCGCCCGCCAGGAAATCGTCGCAGCCGCCATGGAAGCTGGTCGGCGTGCTGGTGATCGCGCTGGTGGCCGTGGGCGGCTGGATCGGCCTGCACCTGAGCTCCGGCCGGCAAGAAACATCGACTGCCATGGTGCCGGTGCCTCCGCCTTCGGGACCGATGTCCGCCGACGCACCACCCCCGGCCGTGCCGCCGGGCGAAAGCGCGCCGGGTGGCAACGTGGCGACCGCGCCTACTGGCGCCACGCCGCCCGCGCCGGCGGCCAGTGCGCCGGCCGGTTCGCTGACACCGCTCGACAACATGCCGGTGATTGCGCCCGCGCCTGCGGCGCCTCCCACCGCGGCCGTGCCGCCCACGGCCACTACCCCTGCCACGCCGGTCACACCGCCGGAGCCCGCTCTCGCCACATCCGAAGTCGAGGACTGGAATCTCGCCCAGGCCGAGAACACGCGCGAAGGCTATGAGGCCTACCTGCGCCGGTACCGCCGCGGATTGCATGCACGCGAGGCGCGCAACGCCATTGCCGAGCTGAACCGGCTCTCGCCCACCGTGCCCGCAGCACCCGGCACCACGCCGACCAATGCCGTGCCCACCGTGGTGGCCGGCGGCGCCACGCCGCCCACGCAGCCGGCTGCTCCGCCCGGCAATGGGCGCGTGGTGCTCAACATCCGTCCCTGGGGCCAGGTGTTCGTCGACGGCGCCGACCGCGGCGTGAGCCCGCCGATCAAGTCGTTGTCATTGCGCCCGGGCATCTACAACATCGAAGTGCGCAACGGCGACCTCGACGTGTACCGGCAGCGCGTCACGGTGCAGGACAGCCGCTCGGCGCCCGTGGTCAGCCACGAGTTCAAGTAGGAGCGCCCGGCACCCGGCGCCAGCGCTGCGCGCCGACCAGCGCCAGCACCGCAACAACGCTGGCCGCCAGCAGCATCCAAAGGCCAAGCGTGTAGCCGGTGCCCGGCTGCCACAGCACGCCGGGCATCAAGGGTGCCAGCGCGCGGGCGATGGCGCTCGGCAAGCCCAGTGCGCCGTTGAGCGTGGCCACATGGTCGCGGTTCACGTATTGAGCAATCGCGGTGCCCTTCACGATGGTGAGCATGCCGTTGCCCATGCCATAGAAAAACACGAACAGCAGCGCCGCGCCGAGGAACGGGGCGGTGCGCATGTAGTGCTTGCGGGCACAACGGCCGCCGCTTCGCCTGCGCGGGGCCGCCCGGCTTTCGAACCTGCCGCGAGAGCGGGCGCATGCCGCAGCACCCGCGCATGCAGCGGCGCGCAAATGAAAAGATGAATGGCCGCGAGCACCCACAGCGCGTGCCGCCAGCCGAGCTCCGCAATGAGCCAGGCCACGAGCGGAATGAACACCGTGCTTGCCAGCCCGCCGAGAAAAGTCAACGTGATGATCGCGCGGCGAAAGTCATGTGGAAAGCGCCGCGTGACGATGGAGAACGCCGGGCTGTAGAGCGTGGCCGCCAGTCCCGCGCCGAGCAGCGTCCATGCCGCGTAGAAGCCCAGGGCGCTGTGCACCGTGCTCTGGAGCAGCAAGCCGGCCACGATGACCAGCGAGCCGCCCGTCATCACCGCCCGCTCATGGCCGCGGTCGATCCAGCGCCCCACCGGCCACGCCAGCGCACCTTCGGCCAGCAGCGCGAGGCTGAAGGCCAGCGACGATTGCGCCCGGCTCAGCCCCAGCTCGCGTTCGACCGGCTCCATCAGCAGCGCGAAGCCGTAGAAGACGCTGCCCCAGGTGATGAGCTGACCGAGCGACAGCCAGCCCACCATGCGGCGGTTGTAGAGCGTGGGCGCGGGGGAGTTCACTGCCGATCAGCAACTAGTTTCGCAAACCCCGAGGGTACTGCACCGCCTCCGCCATGTGTGGGAGGACCACGGATTCGAGCCCGGACATCAGGTGCTCGCGGCGCGTCGTGATATTTCGCACGCAACGTGCGATGGAAAAAAGAAAACCCGTCCGGACGAGATTCGCCAAGGCGGGTCAAAAGGTAGCCTCACTCAGGGAGGAGGGATTTGTGATTCGAGGCTACGTGTCCAAATCGTAGCCGGTGAACCACAGCGCAGCTGCATCGATAACCACTTAATGCCTCATCGCCATGACTCGGTGTGTGAGATATCTGGCGCTTCCAACCTGAATCTGGGGGCACTCAGATTCTTTGACATTCCTTACGGCCACTCGAACCCAGAATCCGGGCTCGCCGACGGGTTGTCGGCCATGCAACTTGCCGCCTTTCGCGCCGCGTGTTGCCGCTGTCACAGGAACGATCAGGGAAGAAGAACGCGATGAATAAGAATTTTTTTCGGGTGATTTGGAGCGCGGCGCGCGCAATGCGCGTCGTCGTGCACGAGGCGGCGGCCACCACCGGTAAGGGCTCATCCAAGGCCACCTCGATCACCAAGGGCGCGCTCGCTGGCGCTGCAGCGTTCGCTCCCATGTTCATGGGCGCCGCGCTTGCGGGCCTGCTGACCGCCCCTTATGCGCAGGCCCAGATCGTCGCCAACCCGATGGCCCCCAACGGCATGCGCCCGACGATCCTGGTGGCGCCGAACGGCATCCCTGCGATCAACATCACGACCCCGAGCGCGGCCGGCGTCTCCAGAAACCAATACCTGCAGTTCGACGTGAACGGCCGCGGCGTGGTGGTGAACAACTCACGCACCAACGTCCAGTCGGGCATCGGGGGGTGGATCAACGGGAACCCCTATTTGGCCACCGGACCGGCCCGAGTGATCCTCAACGAGGTCTACTCCAGCAACCCGTCGTACATCAACGGGCCTGTCGAGATTGCGGGTCAGCGTGCCGAGTTCATCCTCGCGAACCCAGCCGGGATCGCGGTCTCCGGCGGCACGTTCATAAACTCATCTCGCGTGACCCTTACGACGGGCACGCCACAATTCAATGCGTTCGGCGGCCTGGACTCCTATGTCGTGCGCGGCGGCACCGTCAGCGTCAATGGGGCGGGCCTCGATCTGAGCCGGACGGACTATGCCGCCATTCTGGCGCGCGCGGTGCAGGTCAACGCGGCCATCCATGCGAGCGACCTCAAGGTGGTCACTGGCGCGAACACGATCAGCGCCGACCACGCGAACGTGACGCCGACAACCGGCACGGGCAGCACGCCCACCTTTGCGCTTGATGTTTCGCAGCTCGGCGGGATGTTTGCAAACCACATTTTTCTGGTGGGCACGGAAGCGGGCCTCGGCGTGCGCAACGCCGGCAGCATCGGCGCGAGCAATGGCAACCTGATAGTGACCTCGGCAGGGAGGCTTGAGAACACCGGCACCCTCGAAGGCACCCGCCTCGAGCTTGCCAGCGCCGGTGACATCGACAACCGCGGCGGCACCATCCGCCAGACCAGCAGCGTGGGTCTCGCGATCACTGCGCCGGTGCTGTCCAACACGAACGGTGGAGTCATCGGTGCCGAACCGGCGCCAGCACCGGCAACCACCGGCACCACCGGCAGCACGAGCACCGGAACCGGTACCGGCGCGGCCGGCACAGGAACGACGACCACCGGCACCACTTCCGGCACCAGCGCCGCGGCCTCGCCC
>NZ_RWKH01000049.1 GCF_003984625.1 Variovorax sp. DXTD-1
TGAATACAGCGAAATGCTGGGCTACAAGACCATCCGCAAGGAGCACCGCAGCACCAGCCGAGGCGGCGGCTCCAGCCAGGTCTCGACCAACTACACCGAAGAGCGCCGAGCCCTGTTTCTGCCGCAGGAGATCAAGGAGCTGCCCGCCGACGAGGAATTGATCTTCTATGAAGGCTGCAAGCCCATCCGGGCCCACAAGAACTGGTTCTTCAAGGACAAGGTTTTCAAGGAGCGGGCGAGCATGGCGCCGGTGAGGATCAAGGGGGCGGCCTGCGGGCTGGCATTGGGAAGGTTTGGCGGGTTTGACGAAGACACTCGGCAAAGTCTGCCGAAAGGCTTTAGCTGATTCGACCGTGCACGCGCATCTCACGTCCGGTATGGCCTGAAACAAACACTTCGAAAGGGAGCAACGAATGAAACACCCCCCCGCCTCCGAGAGAGATTACTGGGATCGGATTTTGAAACTCGCCAAAAACAATGGCGGTAGCTTCACGCTGGATCAGATTCGTGAGGAATTTGATCTGAGCAACAGGGAAATCAGAAAAATCAAGAAGTTGGTCGAGAAAAATCCGGTATATGACGCGGTTGACAAGTACGAATTTGCAGAAGATACGGTCAAAGGGTGGGGTGCAAACACCATACCCGAAGAGCGTGCAGAGAAGGAAAAGCCATCTCCTGATTTTCAGAGAATTGAGGGACTTGGTGAGCTATGGTTAATGGCTCGCCGTGAATTCAAACTCATTGATATTGATGACGAAGAAGCCGTTCAAGCCATTGAGCTGAAATACGAAACCCTCCATCAAATCCTCCTCTATATCGAACAAAAGGGAGTCCTCCATGGCTGGTTCTAATCCCTATCTGCTCTCGGAGGCGGAGAATGAGAGAATTTTTCGTGACAAAATTCTTCCCAAATGGTTGAGTGATGCGGGTTCCACCCTTCACCCTGGTCATCATCGGTGGCCAACCCGGGGCCGGAAAAAGCCGCACGATGGGCGGCGTCGAACGCGAATTGACGCACTGACTCGGCCTCAGCATCTCGATCCGCAGAACATTACCCTGCAAGACCCCCGGGGGCAAAAGAGCGACTATCGTTTGGCCTAAAACAACACGCAGAAGGGAACAACACATGAACCGCCCCCCCGCTTCCGAGAGAGATTACTGGGATCGAATTTTGAAACTCGCCAAAGACAATGGCGGCAGCTTCACGCTGAATCAGATTCAAGAGGAGTTTGATCTGAGCAGCAGGGAGATGAAGAAAATCGCAAAACGGGTCGAGAGAAAACCAGCCTATGACGCTGTTGACAACTACGAATTTGTAGAAGATACGGTTAATGCATGGCGTTCGGACACCACACCTGAAGAGCGCGAAGAAAGGGGAAGGCCATCTCCTGATTTGCAAAGAATTGAAGGATTATCCGACCTGCGGGCCATGGCATATCGCGAATTCAATTCAACTGACATTGATGATCAAGATGCCGTTCAAGCCATCCGCTTGAAGTATTCCACGCTCAATCAAATCCATCTTTCTTTGCAACACAAGGGAGTTCTCCATGGCTGGTTCTAACCCCTATCTGCTCTCGGAGGCGGAGAACGAGCGGATTTTTCGCGAGCAGATTCTTCCAGACCGGCTAAAAAATGCAGGCTCCAACCTTCACCCCATCGAACACCCCACGATGGTCATCATCGGCGGTCAACCCGGCTCCGGAAAAAGCCGCACCATGGGCGGCGTCGAGCGCGAATTGGCGCATCAGGGTGGTGCACTCAAGATTTCACCGGACGAATTTCGAGAAAAGCATCCAGCCTTCAATCAATTGAACGCCGCCAACGACCGCACCTCATCGAGCTTCACCCACGAGGATGCTGGCATCTGGGCCGAGAAGCTCGAAAAGTACGGGCGCGAGCACAAACTCAATGTGATTCTCGAAGGCACGCTGCGCACGCCAGAAAATGCGGCGGCGCGATTGGGCGAATACAAAGCAGCCGGCTACACCACCGATGTGCGGGTGGTCGCCACGAATGAGCGCACCAGTTGGCAGAGCGTGCACGGTCGGTACGAAGAAATGAAGGCTGAGGGCAAGCCTGCCCGGTGGGTTCCTCAAGACGGCCACGACTCCGCCTACCGAGGCGTCCTGGAAAGCGTCGAACTCATCGAAGCCCGCAAGCTGGCCGACCGCGTCGGCATCTACGACCGCAACGGCAAGACCATTTACCAAAACGAACTCAAAAACGGCCAATGGGAACATGCGCCTGCGGCCCGTGAAGCCTTGGCTGGCGAGCGCAGCAAGCCTCTCACGCCTGCGCAATGGGACGAGCATCTCAAGAAATTCGACGAAGTCACCCGAAACGTCATTCGCCCGGGCCGCGGCGCCGGGGCAGAAGAAATCCAGGAAATCCAGCGACTGCGCGCCCGCTCCGAGGCGATCGCCACCGAGCAGCTTGGGGCTACGCCCGCCAAGTCCCTGAGCACCCGCCTCACGCAGGTGGGTGCCGCCGATGCTGTCATTGGCACCAGGCCCGGCTTCCAAACCCTCACCAAAGCCGGTGGCATCGCAGGCGGTGCCTTGATGGGCTACGACGCCGTCACCACCGCCAGCCAATACAACGCCCTGACCGC
>NZ_RWKH01000050.1 GCF_003984625.1 Variovorax sp. DXTD-1
GCACCGGCACCGTATGTGCCCACATCGCCCGGCACCCTCACCGCGGCAGGCGCCATCCTCAATGACGGCGGCAAGATCTACGCTGGCGGGCCGGTCATGCTGAACACCCCGCAGATCAACAATGCGGGCGGCTCGCTGTCGGTGGCCAGCATGGCGGTCACGGGCCCCAGCTTCTCCAATGCGGGTGGCACGCTGAACGTCAGCAACGGCTTCAGCGCCAACGTGGGCCAACTGGACAACACCGGCGGGACGTTGAACGCGGGCAGCCTGAGCATTGCGACCACGGGCGATCTGATCAATGTCGATGGCAAGCTGACCAGCGCCACCGATGCCAACCTCACAGTCGGTGGCAAGGCTGACAACACGCGCGGGACGATCTCGGCCACGGGCGCACTGGCCGCGAACGTGGCGGGCGCGCTGAACAACACCGCCGGCACCCTGGCCTCGAACCAGGCCCTGACCGTCACCGGCCAGTCCCTGAACAACAGCCAGGGCACACTCCAGTCGGCCGGCGGCAACGTCCAGGCCACCGTCGCCCAGCAGCTGCTCAACACCGACGGCCGCATTGCCAGTGGTGCGAATCTCACCATCCAGACCGGCAGCCTCGACGGCACCAAGGGATCGCTGCAAGGCACGGGTGACCTGCACGTCACGGCGGCTCAAGGGTTGACCTCCACAGGCACCAACGCCGCCGGCGGCAACCTGGCGTTGCAGGGCGCCTTTGTCGACCTCTCCGGCAGCCAGACTGGCGCTGCCCACATCGGCGTCACCGCCACCCAGGGCGACGTGACCACCAGCGGTGCCACTGTGGCCACGCCCGGCACCTTGGCCATCACGGCCAATGCGCAGCCCGGCCAGACGCTCGTGAACAGCGCCGGCCAGCTGAACGCCGGCCAGCTGCAGATCAGCGTCTCGAACCTCGCCAACACCAATGGCGGCCAGATCGTGCAGACCGGCACGGGCGCAACGACCATCGCCACCAGCGGCACCCTGAACAACGACGGCGGGCGCATCGCCAGCAACGGCCAGGACCTCACGCTGCAAGGCACCAGCATCACCAACGCAGCCGGCAAGATCGAGCATGCCGGCACCGGCACGCTCGCCATCGCGGGCGGCAGCTACAGCGGCACCGATGGCCAGATCACGGCCAATGGCGCATTGACGGTCGCCATGTCGGGCGCCTTCAGCCAGGATGGCGCCAAGGCCGTGATCAGCGCCAAGCAGATCACCATCGACGCCGGGTCGCTCGGCAACCGCGCCGGCGCCCAGATCGTGCAGACCGGCGTCGAGGCCACACGCATCACGGTGGTGGGCGCCGTGGACAACAGCGGCGGGACGCTGGCCAGCAACGGTGATACGACCGTGGCAGCCGGCAGCCTGGCCAACCAGGGTGGCACCATTCGGGCTGCCGAGACCTCCGACCTCGGCCTGGCCGTGAGCGGTTTGCTCGACAACAGCAACAAGGGCGTGATCGGCGCGGGCGGAAACACCACCGTCTCAGCAGGAAGCCTCAACAACAACGCCGGCAGTGTGACGGCGGCCGGCGATCTGAGTGCCACCGTCGGCGGCGCGGCCGCGAACGTGGGTGGCACCCTGGCGGCCAATGGCAACACCACAATCGCGGCCGCTACGCTGGACAACAGCACCGGTGGTCTTGTGGCCGCGGTGAACGGCGATCTGAGTGTCACGACCATCGGTGTGACGACCAACAATGGCGGCACCTTGCAAGCCGGCGCCACGACCACGCTGCTCAACAGTGGCCTGAACAATGTCGGCGGCAAAGTCTTCGGCAACAGCCTGGTGGTGGACACGCGTGGCAATGCACTGGACAACAGCGCGAAGGGCACGTTGGCAGCGACCACCACCGTCGACGTGAGGTCCGGTGCGCTGAACAACGACACAGGCCTGCTGCAAAGCGGCGCCGCCATGACCATCAATACGAATGGTCAGGTGCTCACCAACACCAACGCGTTTGGCTATACCAATGGCCAAGGCGGAATCACCAGCGGCGACACGCTGACGCTGAACACGGGCGCCGTGAACAATACGGCCGGGTTCATCGGCGCGAATGGCGCGCTGACCGCCGACACGCAGGCCTTCACCAACACCAGTGGCGGCCTGGTGCTCAGCCAGTCCACGGTGGCGATCCACACTCAGGGCGCAGGCTACGACAACACCGGCGGCCAGACGCTGGCCGTTGGCGACTTGGGCGTCAACGCAGGCAGCATCACGAACGTCGGCGGCCTGATCCGCTCGACCGCCACGACCACCCTGAACGCGGGCAGCATCGACAACCGCCTCACCTCCGGCGC
>NZ_RWKH01000051.1 GCF_003984625.1 Variovorax sp. DXTD-1
TGCGACCGTACTTGGCATCGATTGCCTGCATGCCGGTCTGGGCCTGCTTGAACAGCGGATTGCCGGGATGGGCGAGGTCGGTGATTTGCGGCGGCCCCCAGCGGTTCCGGTCATTGCTCTGCTCGGTTGTCGGTGCTGCCTGCCTCTGAACTCCACGCTCTTTGAGCGTAGTGTCGATCGCCTTCAAAGTGGCGGGATCTGTGGTGCCGGTTTCCTTGAGATGGTGGTCGTGCTGAAAGGCCTTGAGCGCATCGCGCGTGTTGCGACCCATATGGCCATCGGTCGCGAGAGGAGTCTTGTCAGGATTGGTATAGCCCAACTGTCCGAGCTTGGTTTGAATTTCGCCGATGGAAGCGGGCTTGTGCGCGTGACCGCCATGATGGACAAGTTTGCCATCGGCCAAGCTCAGTAAGTCCGCCTTTTCGTTTTCGGCACGACCTTTCACTGAAGCGCGTACGGCCGCGGAATTGCGTCCCATAAGGGTTTCGTTGTGACCGATCTTGTAGTCTTGAACCGCAGTGACAATGTCCTTGTCGGAAAGCTTGGTGAGGTCGTAGTCCTTGCCGAATTTATCTTCCAGTCCCTTCTCAACAATGCCCTTTGTCAAGCCGCGATACTGAACCGACGTGCTCCACAGGGCATCCTGCACGGCGGGGCCGCGACTGCTCAGATCGAGCCCATCCGCTTTCAGTCGCTCGACCTGTTTGTCGAAGTGGCTGGCCTTGATGAAGTTGCATTGGTCTTGCTGGAAACCGGTTGGATCGGTCTTGGCCACTTCGCGCCACTTGGCGTTGAAGTCGGGCGAACCTAACTCCAATCCTTTGAATTGTTCTTTGTAGCGGGACTGCCGCAAATATTCTCCCAACGTCCCTTCGTTGGACGACAACTGCCAGTTGCCATAAGACTGACCACCTGCATCGCCACGACCCGAAGAAACAGTGCCAGGGCCACGCCCGCTGGATTCATAACTTTCCGATGTGTGACCTAGACGCCACCCATTGGGTGCTGACGCTGATGCCGGTGTTGTTTCGCCTACCATGTGATGCTCCCTGTTGATGATCTGAAACTGAAAAATCGACCTGAAACGATTTACTGCTTAAGCCGCTCTATAGACGAGCGGTTTTCCAACGTGGCCGCCTGCTTGGCGGTTTCCAGAATCGAGCAGTCGAAGGACGACAGGGCATCGGCTTGTCCAGCATCAGGATCGGGCGCGCAGTGGGATTTGCGATAGTCAAGCCAGATTCTTTCGTCGGCGCGCAATTTGGCCTGTTTGTTTTTGTCAAGCTGAGCCCTCAATTTCTTGTAGGCTGCATTCAGACGCTTGTCTTGATAAGCGTTTTCAACCCTCATGCAGCTTTGCATGACAGGCGTGACGCCATCGGCCGCATCGATGCATTTGCTATAAGAAGCACGCAGACCTATGGCGTCCACTTTGTTTAGGGCCGTGGCTTTAGCTTGTGTACCAAAGGCCGCCAGCGTGAGCGAGATGATCAATAGCACAGGCAGTTGTTTCATGGGTTTCATTGAGTATTCGCAATCGAATTGCTAGCTATGAAGCGGAGACTACCGAATTCGCACCGGGAGGCTGCAGGCGGAGTAGTAAACGCGGCAGTTGGTGAGCCCAGCATCACGACATGTCTTCATGCCCGTTGCTACGGCTTGATCTACGGTGAGAGCAATAGGCGTGTTATGACTATCGTTGCTCGTTATGACTGCAACACATTGGTTGTCGTATGCGGCTTCGATTTCGCAATTTGCGCCACCTTGTCGTTCGCAATCGCTTGCCGCCGCTAGTGAGGCCTCTCTCTTGCTTCGCTTGTCGATGGCTACGCCCATGACAGCCTTCTGTGAATCTATTGCAACTGCTCCCCATCGACGTTCCCACTGCTGGGCTGGTGGCTGCGGCGCTTGCCGCTGGCTTCCAGAGCCCGGAATAGGCGCACAGCCCGCGAAGTCTCTCCCTCCAATCGGGTAGTAGCCATCAGGGCAATTGCCCTCGGCATACGCCCCTCCGGTTCCCAGCAGCCACAAGCTCAGCACGAGCAGCCTGCGCAAAAGATTTGTGAACATGGTCAAGCCCGTGAAGTAGTCGATTGCGCAGGAATGACGGTATCGCCTGGGGGGGGCGACGCTCGTAGTACGAGTGGGGTTAATGCCGAATCCGCCAGATCGATC
>NZ_RWKH01000052.1 GCF_003984625.1 Variovorax sp. DXTD-1
CCCACGTCCTTGATCCCCGCCTCCGCGCAGTTGCGCGGGCAGCCCGAGACCGCCAGCTTGACCTTGTGCGGCGAATACATCGCCCACAGCGCCCGCTCCAGGTCCTTGCCCATCTGGGTCGAATCCTGCGTGCCGAAGCGGCACCACTCGCTGCCCACGCAGGTCTTCACCGTGCGCAGGCTCTTGGCATAGGCAAAGCCCGAAGGCATGCCGATGTCCTTCCACACCCCCTCCAGGTCTTCCTTCTTCACCCCCAGCAGGTCGATGCGCTGGCCGCCCGTGACCTTGACGGTGGGAATCTTGTACTTGTCCGCCGCATCCGCGATGCGCCGCAGCTCGTTGGGCGTGGTGTGGCCGCCCCACATGCGGGGAATGACCGAGTAGGTGCCGTCCTTCTGGATGTTGGCGTGGCTGCGCTCGTTGATGAAGCGGCTCTGCGGATCGTCCTTGGCTTCCTTGGGCCAGGTGCTGATCAGGTAGTAGTTCACGGCCGGGCGGCAGGTCGCGCAGCCGTTGGGCGTGCGCCAGCCCAGATTGCGATAGACCGCGTCGTGCGTGAGGTAGTGTTCCTTGCGGATGGCATCCCGCACCTCCTGGTGGCTCGCGTCGGTGCAGCCGCACACCGCCTTCTTCTTGGGCGTGGCCGAATAGTCGCCGCCGGCGGTGAACATCAGGATCTGCTCCACCAGCCCGGTGCACGAGCCGCAGCTGGCGCTGGCCTTGGTGTGCTTTTTCACCTCGTCCAGCGTGAACAGGCCCTTTTCCTTGATCGCCTTGCAGATGGTGCCCTTGCTCACGCCGTTGCAGCCGCACACCTCGGCCTCGTCGGGCATGCTGGCGGCCTTGCTGTGGCCCTCGTGGCCGGTGTCGCCGATGTTGGATTCGCCGAACATCAGCTTGTCGCGGATGTCGTGCACGCTGCGCCCGTCGCGCAAGAGCTTGAAGTACCAGCTGCCGTCCACCGTGTCGCCGTACAGGCACGCGCCCACCAGCTTGTCGTCCTTGATCACCAGCTTCTTGTAGACCCCGCCGAAGGGGTCGCTCATGACGATCTCCTCGGTGCCTTCGCCGCCCATGAACTCGCCGGCCGAGAAGAGGTCGATGCCCGTGACCTTGAGCTTGGTGGAGGTGAGCGAGCCCAGGTAGCGCCCGATGCCGAACTGCGCCAGGTGGTTGGCCGCGACCTTGGCCTGCTCGAAGAGGGGGGCCACCAGCCCGTAGGCAATGCCGCGGTGGGCGGCGCATTCGCCCACCGAGTAGATGCGCGCATCGGTCACGGTCTGCATGGTGTCGTTGACCACGATGCCGCGGTGGCAGTGCAGGCGCATCTGCTCGGCCAGCGCGGTGTTGGGGCGGATGCCCACCGCCATGACGACCAGGTCGGCGGCCACCTCGGTGCCGTCCTTGAAGCGGATGGCACGAACGCGCCCACCCTTGCCGTCCTCGGCGTCGCCCACCAGCTCCTGGGTCTGGGCGCCGATGAGGAACGCGAGGCCGCGGTCTTCCAGGGACTTCTGCAAGAGCTTGCCGGCCACGTCGTCCAGCTGGCGCTCCATGAGCCAGGGCATGACGTGCACCACGGTGACGTTCATGCCGCGCAGCATCAGGCCGTTGGCCGCCTCCAGGCCCAAGAGGCCCCCGCCGATGACGACCGCGTGCTTGTGGGTCTTGGCGGTCTCGATCATGTAGTCGGTGTCGGCGATGTCGCGGTAGGCGATGACGCCCTTCAAATCCTTGCCGGGCACGGGGAGCATGAAGGGGTTGGAGCCGGTGCACATCAGGAGGCGGTCGTAGGGGGCTTCGGTGACGGCGCCTTGCGAGTCCACGGCGCGCACGATGCGTTTCACCCGGTCGACTTCGACGACCTTCTTGCCGGCGTGCAGGGTGATGCCGTTGTCCGTGTACCACTCCCAGCTGTTGAGCACGATCTCGTCCACGGTCTGCTCGCCGGCCAGCACGGGCGACAAGAGGATGCGGTTGTAGTTGGGGTGCGGCTCGGCACCGAAGACGGTGATGTCGTACAGGTCCGGGGCGAGCTTCAGGAGCTCCTCCAGCGTGCGCACGCCGGCCATGCCGTTGCCGACCATCACGAGCTTGAGTTTGTGCATGGGGTGGGGCCTTTC
>NZ_RWKH01000053.1 GCF_003984625.1 Variovorax sp. DXTD-1
GTGCCACCCATCTCGGAGACGTACCCTCGGGAAGCACCTCTATGAGGGTGTTGTACAGCGCATTTTGGGGATGACGCGGGTCGCTGAATTCGCGCAGCAACGGGCGGCTCGTGTCGGCCGCGGCAGTGGCGGATATCTGTTTGCCGTACGTGCCCGCCTCCAAATCATGCCGGCTGTCGCGGCCTTGCACGATCTGCGTCGTCCCTGGCTGATCGCGCCGATCCCTCTCATCGCGCTCATCACGCCGCTCCAGGCCGCCGTGTCTGCGCTCTGCGGCCATGCGTGCCATCTGCTGGTGCATCTGGGCCAATTCGGCCTGTGCCGCAGCCTCCCGGGCTTGCGCTGCGGCCACCTGGGCTTGCGCCGCCGCAATGGCTGCGGCATCGCCTTGAGGGTTCGAGTGCACCGGGGCCGCCACTGAGGCGTGGGTTGTCGGCGAGTGCATCGTCTCGGCGCCAGCGATCGGCCGAGCAGGGCTGACATGCGCCTGTGCCACAGGCGCATCCTCCAGCAAACGCCTTGGCGAATGGTCCTGTGCGCGTTCCTGCGGACGTTCCTGCGCGCGCTCCTGCGTGCGCTCCACCGAAGGCTGCAGCGTCCTTTGAGGGCTCGGCTCGTTCTTGAACCGCTCCCTGTCCTGCGCCAGCGCAATCTCCAGGTCGCGCATATGGGCCTGCTCCTGCGCCAGGTGCATCCGGTACAACGGGCTGCTCTTGTCCAAATTGGATACATCCAGCTTGCCCACGGGCCGCAACGAGCCCGGGGAAATCTGCTCGGGCTCGTCGCGGCGCCGGTGCGCCTCGGCAAAGCTCATGCCGCCCGGCGTGGGCACGATGCGCGATTCATGCGTGGTGATCTGAGGAACGGGTTCCCGCTGCGCAGGAGCCTGTGCAGGTGCAGGCGTCCTGAACGAACCGGGGATGACGTGGACAGAGCCCTCTTCGTTTTGTGCAGGGTTCGGTGGCGCCGCACTTTGCAATTCCATGCCATCGGCCGCGTAGTTTCGAACGGCAGTTGCAGACTGCGTGACGTTGCCCGCGCCATCGCGCCGGGTGATGGTCTCGGTTTCTGTGTAGTGGCCGGTTGCGGCATCGCGAGCCCAGATGGTCGTGTGGGCCCTGCCTTCATGAATCACCGTTGCGGCCAGTCCCAGAGGCGAGCCGTCAGGAGCGAACCCATCCTCGACGGATGGGCCGCCAGCCTTGGCGGGTGTGCCCCCGGCTTGCTCCATGACACCCGTTTCGCGGTTGAGCGTCCAGTGAACGCCGCTTTGATAGTCGCTGGTTGCCACCAGGCGAAAGCCGTCCGGAGACGCACTGTGGTTCTCGTAGGTTTTCTCGCCGAGAAGCTCGCCGCGGGCTCTGTCGACTTCCTGCACGATGCGGCTGGCGGAGCCATCGGCATTGCGCACGTCCAGGATGTTCAGGGCTTGGCCCGGCTCGGGCGACCGAGCCCAGGTCTGGGTGGCGTGGGCACCGATGGCGGAGGGGGTGCCCCACAGCAGGCCATTGGGGCCCATGTTGTTGGCCGACTGGATCTCGCTGCGCGCAAATGCTTCCCGCAAAGCTTCGCGCTGCTGCTGGGCGGCCTCTGCCCGAGCCTGGGCCAGCTGCGATTCGAAGCCCGCCGCCTGAAGGTAGCTGCCGGTGAGTTCGGCCGCCTTGGCGCCGCTGACGACTTCCACATAGCGGCTGGGCAAGGCGGGGTTGTCCTGGATCGAGAACCAGGTGTACTTGCCTTCGATCTGCACCAGCGCGTATTGGCTTCCGTCCGATGTCGTGACAGTCGGGGTCAGCCCCGTGCCGTTGGGCAGCGTCAGCGGCGGGCCGAGCTTGTTGGGGGTGTCGCCGCCTGTGAGATAGGTGCCGAGGGACTTGGCGCCTTGGGCGCCAACGAAGGCGCCGAACCCGCCACCGACAAGGGCGCCTATCGCACCCACAAACGGTCCTCCAAGTGCCGAGCCAGCGGTCCCAAACGCTTTAGCACCAGCTGCAGCTCCAGAAGCTTGCCCTGCGACCCCTAGC
>NZ_RWKH01000054.1 GCF_003984625.1 Variovorax sp. DXTD-1
GGCGACCGTACTTGGCATCGATTGCCTGCATGCCGGTCTGGGCCTGCTTGAACAGCGGATTGCCGGGATGATTGGGGTCAGTGAGTTGGTCTCCTCTGGGCGATGCCTGCACATGGATTTGCTCATGTGCAGAAGATGGTGGCGTGACGTTTGCTGCACTGCCATGCAGTGGCGGCTGAACCCGGAACTCTGGCTTGGCCCGCAGCGCGCCGACGATCTCGAAATCTCTCCCGTTCCAATACCCGCCTTTCTGCGTGCCTTTGGACACCACAGCAGGGCCGGTACTGACCTGCGAGCCCAAGAACTCGATGTTCCCGCTTTTGTCGTAGCCCTTGAAAATGCCTACGTGCTGACCGTGCCCGCTCTTGAACATCAGAACGTCACCACGCTGCAATTCTCCGTTGATTTGACTTGCCTTCTTGGCGTCGATTACGTCGAACTGTTGCTTTGAGTAATCGCTGACTTGGCCGCCGTTGAATAATTTGCTGGTAGCGAAGGGCGCGTCTCCCACGTCATAGCCAGCATTCTTAAGTCCCCGCCACACGAGTGATGAGCAATCCACGCCACGCAAGCCGTCGCCATCGAGATCCTGCTCGGTACGGCTCGAGTCGGAGCGACCGTTGGGCGAGTGGTTTCTCAAGTTCTTGTCGCCGCGGCCATATTCGTAGCGCCGCCCTTCTTCCATGAAGTGCAGATTTGCTTCGTTGAAGATGTCTTGGCTCATGCAATGCTCCCTGTAGAAAATATAAGAGGCTTCAAAGACCCATCGAAAACTCGCCGAATTCCTTGGCCTTGACCCACCCGGCAGCACAGTCGCCCACATACCGGCCGCGAGCATTCACGCGACAGCGTTGGCCGGATGTGGATCGCATCCACTCGATGGGAAGGTCGCCGGGTTTGGCACAAAACGACTTGGCGGCACAAGCTTTGACCGACCGAACCGGGATGGCCATCACGTAGTACCACTGGGGCTCACTGCCGGTGGACCCACGTGCGGTGGCTGCGACGCAAACGAACTGCCCGTCCTTGAGCTTCGCTTCGACATCGGGCTGGGACGGAGGCAGCGAGCGCTGGAGCATGACGGCGGCCTCGTCGTCAATGTAGACCTTGCCATAAGCGCCCTTCTTCGCACTGCATCCGCCGGCATCGATCTCGATGCGCCAATCGTTGAACGTGCATTCTTGGTTCCAGCCTCTTTTCGACTGCTTGCAGGACACATTAGGCAGGTTGGCGACCATGGGAGGCAGCGCGCTGGTGGAGTCGACGGAAAGCGACCTTGCTGCGCTGCTCTGTCGTGAGGCGGTATCTTTCGATGGCGAGGCTGCATGGCCGATGCTGCTAGCGGCTAGAAGGGCAAGGCATAGGGCTATTGCTCGAAGGTATGCATTCATGGGCGTTGGCCGGGTGTTTGACATATGAAGCGGGGCGCTACCGGGTGCGCACGGGGAGGCTGCAGGCGGAGTAGTAGACGTGGCAGTTGGCGAGCCCACCGTCACGGCATGTCTTCATGCCAATCTCCACGGCCTTATCCATCGTTGCAGCAATAGGTGCGTTGTAGGCTCCATCGCCTACAACAACCGCAGCACACTGGTTGTCATATGCAGTTTCGATCTTGCAATTAAGACCACCTTTCGCTGCGCAATCGCTTATTGCTGTTTGTGAGGCTTCTCGCTTGCTCGACCTGTCAGTGGACACGCCGAGAATTCCATCGGGGACGGAGGTCGCAATCGCTCCCCACCGACGCTCCCATTGCTCAACTGGTTGCTGCGGCGCTTGCCGCTGGCTCCCAGAGCCTGGAATAGGCGCACAGCCCGCGAAGTCTCTCCCTCCAATCGGGTAGTAGCCATCAGGGCAATTGCCCTCGGCATACGCCACTCCGGTTCCCAGCAGCCACAAGCTCACTGTGAGCAATCTGCGTAAGAGATGTGTTGACATGGTCACGTCCTCTGTCCCATTGCATCGACCTGAGAAGTAGGGGACACACCACCGCCGAGTCCGCCACCAGTTCTCTGATTAGG
>NZ_RWKH01000055.1 GCF_003984625.1 Variovorax sp. DXTD-1
CGAAGAAGCGGCGGCTGCAGCCCAGTCGATGCAGGAGCAGGCCGCCAGCCTGGTGGAAGCGGTGAGCGTGTTCAAGCTCGAAGGCGGCCAAGCCTCTGCCGCGGCGGCGAATGCACAGCTCGCCTCTGCCGCGGCCAAGGCGGCGCGCCCCTCCGAGCCCTCTTCGAAGCCCCGGCGCGCGGCGCCGGCCAAGAAGACCCAACAAGCACCTTCGTCCCCGCAGCTGGCCATGGCCGGTGCAGCCGGCGGCGACTGGACAGAGTTTTAAGCAACAGCCACAGGTTTCCCGATGAGCGCAACCCCAACCCAACAAACCGCGGACATCCGCAACGCCGCACCGTCCCGTGCGGGCCGTCCCCTGGAATTTCTTTCCTTCACGCTGGGCCAGGAAGAGTACGGAATCGACATCCAGAAAGTGCAGGAGCTGCGCGGCTACGACGCGGTGACGCGCATTGCCAACGCACCCGAATACATCAAGGGCGTGGTGAACCTGCGCGGAATCATCGTGCCGATCATCGACATGCGCATCAAGTTCCAGCTGGGCGCACCGACCTATGACCAGTTCACGGTGGTGATCGTGCTGAACATCGGCGGCCGCGTGGTGGGCATGGTGGTGGACAGCGTGTCGGACGTGATCACGCTGAGCGCCGAGCAGATCAAGCCCGCACCGGAGATGGGCGCCGTGCTGGACACGGACTACCTGATCGGACTTGGCACGCTGGACGAGCGGATGCTGATCCTGGTGGATATCGACAAGCTGATGTCCAGCGACGAGATGGGCCTGATCGAAAAAGCGGCTGCCTGAAGCCTCGGCACCAACAGATAGATAAAGAGAAAAGTTCATGCAAGCGTTCCAAAACCTCAGGATTGCGACCAAGTTGCTCGCGTCTTTCTTGGCCGTCCTGTCGTTGACTGCGGTGCTCGGAGTCGTATCGGTGTTGCAGCTTTCGAAGGTCAACCAGATGTCGACCGATATGGCCGTCAATTGGATGCCCTCAGCCCAGTCGCTGCTCGAGATGAGGGGCCTGATGGCTCGCTACCGCTCCGAGGAGATGCAACATCTGCTTTCAACAGATCCCGAAGATGCGGCGCGTTACGAGAAGTCAATGGCAGCGCTCTGGGGAGAGCTGGGCAAGGCGCGCGCGACCTACGAGCAACTCATCTCAGAGCCCGAAGAGAAGAAGATCTATCCGGAGTTCGCAAGGGTCCTCGGGCTGTATGCCCAGGAGCACGAGAAGGTGATGGCGCTGTCCCGTGCACAGCGAAAGGAAGAGGCAACTGCCCTGATTCGCTCGGATGCATCGCGCCTCAACCGCGAACTCACGGAAATGATCGACAAGCTCGTCACGTTGAACGTCGACGGCGCCCAGCAAGCCAGCGCCGACGGGGACACCACGTATGCGCGTGCGCGGTTGTGGATCGTCGGCCTTCTGATGGGTAGTATCGGGTTGGGTCTCGTGCTTGCGCTGTTCATCGCTCGCATCGTCGCGCGACCGCTGTCAGCCGCGGTGGAGATTGCGCAATCGGTGGCATCGGGCAATCTGACAAGACGCATCGACATCCAGAGCCGCGACGAGACCGGCCAGCTCATGCAGGCGCTCAAGGGCATGAACGACAGCCTCGCCAGGGTCGTCGGCGAAGTGCGCCAGGGCACCAATGCGATCGCGACGGCCTCGGGCCAGATTGCCGCGGGCAATCAAGATTTGTCTTCCCGCACCGAAGAGCAGGCCAGCTCGCTCGAAGAGACGGCCGCCTCGATGGAAGAGCTCACGAGCACGGTCAAGCAGAACGCCGACAACGCGAGGCAAGCCAACCAGCTGGCCCTGTCGGCCTCCGAAGTGGCCCTGCGCGGCGGCGGCGTGGTGAGTCAGGTGGTGGACACCATGGGCTCCATCAACACCTCTTCCAAGAAGATCGTCGACATCATCGGCGTGATCGACGGGATCGCGTTCCAGACCAACATCCTCGCGCTGAACGCGGCCGTCGAAGCCGCCCGTGCCGGTGAACAAGGCCGA
>NZ_RWKH01000056.1 GCF_003984625.1 Variovorax sp. DXTD-1
CTGCACGCCATCGCCCTGTCCGTGCTGCTGCTCGGCGTGGCCCTCGCCCTGCCCGCGGGCGCCGCCGGCGGTACCGGCGGCCAGCCCGTGGGTGACACCACCCTGCACGCCGGCGACGGCGGCAGCGACGGCCAGGGCGGTAGCGGCGGACTCAACGACAGCAGCGTCAACGCCCATGGCGGCGACGGCGGCGCCTCCACCGAAGCCGGCCCCAGCGCCGGCAGCGCGGCCGACATCGGCAGCTTCGCCGGCGCCACTCCGGGCGCGGGCGGTGCGGCCGGTGCCTCGACGACTCTGGTCTCGCCCGGCGTGTGGCAGGGCGACGCCGGCATCGCCGGCCAATCGCAGACCGGCGACTTTGCCAATGGCAACGGCTACGGCGGCGGTGGCGGAGGCGGCCAGATCGGCAATGCCATGAGCCCCGCCACCACCGCAGCCAGCCTCTCCGCCACCGGCGGTGCGGGCGGTGCCGGCGGCAACGGCTACTGGGCCGCGGGCGGCGGCGGCGCGGGCGGCCACGGCGCCACGCTGCTCGACCCCCTGGTCGATGTCACCGCCAGCGGCGTCTTCACCGGCGGGGCCGGCGGCGCGGGCGGCGATGCCTTCTCCCAGGCCGGCGGCGGCGGCAGCGGCGGCAGCGGGCTGTGGCTGCGCAGCGCCACCCCGGGGCTCACGCTGACCCACGGCGGCACCTCGGCGGGCGGGACCGGGGGCGCAGGCGGCTCTGAGCTGCTGCCGGCGCGCAGCAACGCCTCGGGCGGTGGCGGCGGCGCCGGCGGGGCCGGCCTCACGCTGGCCGGCAGCGCCGCGCTGACGGTGGCCAACACCGGCCAGCTCCTGGGCGGCGCCGGGGGCGCGGGCGGCACCGGCGGCGGCGGGGCAGGCGGCACCGGCACGCCGGGCAACGGCGGCGACGGCGGCGCCGGGCTGGCCTCGGCCGGCGCGGGCGGCGTGATCGTGATCAACAGCGGCACCATCGCCGGCGGGGCGGGCGGTGCCGGCGGCGCCAGCAGCAACGGCGGGGCCGCGGGCCTGCCCGGGGCCGGCGGCGCCGGGATCACGGGCGCAGACCTGGATGTCACCCACAGCGGCGGCACCCTGGCCGGCGGGCTGGGCGGCGACGGCGTCACACGCGCCCCGGCGGTGGCGTTCACCGGCGGCACCGGCAACCGCCTGGTGCTGAACGCGGGCGGCACGATGCTGGGCGCGGTGGCCATCGACAGCGGCGCGAGCGCGCGCATCGTGGCCGGCGCGGACGGGCTGGACCTGGGCAATGCGCTGCTGCTGGGCGGTGTGGGCACGATCGACAGCAACGGCCACGGGCTGGGCTGGTCGGGCCCGGTCTCGGGCGCGGGCGAGCTGGTGAAGGTGGGCGCGGGCACCTTGACCCTGAGCGGGGCGAACACGTACACGGGCGCCACCCGGGTGGCGGCGGGCAGCTTGCGCGCGGGGGCGGCGGGCAGCTTCAGCAGCGCGAGCGCGTTCACGGTGGAGGCCGGGGCGGTGCTGGACCTGGCGGGGCACAGCCAGGCCATTGCGGGCATGGCGAGCGCGGGCACGGTGTCGCTGCTGAGCGGCTCGCCGGGGGCGACGCTGACGGTGCAGGGGCCCTGGGTGGGCCAAGGCGGCACGCTGCGCCTGGGCACGGCGCTGGGGGGCAGCGGGAGCCTGAGCGACCGGCTGATCCTGAGCGGCTGCACGGCGATTGCCAGCGGCACGACGAACATCCAGGTGACGAACCTGGGCGGGTTGGGGGCGCTGACGGTGGGCAGCGGCATCGAGGTGGTGACGGCGATGAACGGGGCGACGACGACGGCGCAGACCACGCGCGATGCGTTCCGCCTGGCCGGCGGGCATGTGGATGCGGGGGCCTACGAGTACCGGCTGCATGCGGCCGATGCCTCGGGGGCGGGGGAGAA
>NZ_RWKH01000057.1 GCF_003984625.1 Variovorax sp. DXTD-1
CTTCAACGGTTTCGCCCGCAGGAAACGTTGGTTCCGCACTGTACCCCCGTATCCTACCGTCTTCATAGTAGTAAACCTCGTAGATAGCGACCGCGCCGCCTCGGCTCATTATTCGATATTCCCAAGTCATATATCTTCACTTATGGTAGTTGTCGATGTCATGGATGGTCACCACACCGTCTTCAACGCTAAATATGACGCGTTCTACACCACGTCTTTTGCCGCTGCCACCAAGGTCAATTGCAGATCTGCCAGCTTCCTAAGCTGTTTATTCAGCGATCTTTTTTTCCAAAGATTGCGAACTCGAGGACTAGAACCGCGATGAGTCCTCCGAGCCAATACGGAAGGCGGAAATAAGCGAAAGCCACAGCCTGGAAAATAAAACCCTTCGCATAGGTTTCATCAGTCTGCGGCGACGTGCCCTCAACCATGAACCAAGCAAGATGGCAGGCAACCACGAGAACCCACAGGCCCAGCGTCCACCAATAAATTCCCTGCGGCTTTCGCCTCGCTCGAAAGTTTGGGTTCATGGCACATTCGGCGGATTGAATCGTCCAAGGGCCTCACTCAATTCCAGAGGAATAGGACCTCCCTTTGGAATGTAGTAATTTTGCGCGCCCGGCGCTCGCATCGCATCACGCGCCACGCCGCCAGGGAATGGTGACATGTTTGTCGGCACTCCAGCTGCCCGCAAAGCCGAATCGGTACGTACGGCACAGTTGTCAAGTAATCCGACGCAATTCCTGCACCCATTGCGGGCCAAGTTGTCCAACGCACCTTCATCTTGGGCTGGCGTGCGAGGGATGACTGTGACTTGCTGGTCGCGAAACTTGCTTTGCCCCTCCAGATATTCCTGTGGTGAACCGCCGAGGGGGTATTGTTGCCATAGCTATACATTCCCGCGCCGCTGACTAGGTTTAGGCAGACAGAAGAGAAGTAACGCGGCGCAGTTCGGCGATGAGATACGGAATGTCCTGACGAGCATTGGCCATAAATTCGATATCGAGATCCGTTGCACCATCGAGGTCAATACCACCGATCGCTGTAACGATGCAACTCGAACCGCTTGAATGATCGCGCCCCTCAAGCATTGCTTTCCAGGGGCCACTTGTTGCGGCGTCTGTTCGTGCGGCGATTGCAGCAATTCGCTGTTCGTCGAGAAGTTCTTTTTTCATGCACATGGCCTATCGATTAGGGTTTTGTCTAACTGGCGTAAACAGTTGCTCAGCCTGCTGTGGAGTGATGCCGCACATTTCGCAGTGGACCGGATTGTTTGGGGTTGGCTTGGGGGTAACGTCACCACCCAAGCGGCGAACATCTCCAACAGTGGTGACGCCAAGTTTGGGGTTCGGGATCGTCGCTGAGAGTTCCTTGACAGTCATACCCGGAGCGGAATTCACGCTTGCTCTGTACATGTTCCCATTGGCGTCAATCGTGACACCACTTCACGTCGCGTGCGACGCAACCGGGGAAGGGGGATCCGCTCGTCGGCGCTATCAAATTCGCAGCCATTCGGCAAGCTCCGACTCATGTCGTATGCCATTCCCATCAATCCGGCAACACCATATTGCGGAGTTACCCCAACTCGAATCGCCTGTTCTTTTTTCCGCTTTTCCTTGGGCAATCAGATTGTCGGGGCACCCTTCATCACCTACATCTTCTTCGTAGACGTGTACGAGAAGTCCTTCGCTTAGATGGATCGTTGCCCCTGAAGAATCCGTTCGGAAGTCAGTCTGCGATAGCAGCACCAAGTCAGACTCCAGCATTTCGTTGAAGTCCACAGGAATGCGTGGTTGTTTCATTGCTCGACCCGCATTGGTGAAGTATTTGCTCCACTCGAAAGTTTTCGACAGATCGGGTTTTATGGTCGGTTTCTGCATTTTCTCAACGGCCGTTCGTGGGAACCTCTAGG
>NZ_RWKH01000058.1 GCF_003984625.1 Variovorax sp. DXTD-1
GTACCAGGAGGTGGTCAGCCTGGACGAGCGCTCGCGCCGCTTTCTTGTCAAGCAGGGCCACATGTCTTCGGTGTGCCAGCTCGACCTGCGCGGCATGGACGATGCGCTGGCCGTCATTTCAGCTTCAACCGACAACATCGAGATCCTGCATGGCGTGCTGGACGCGAGCGCCAGGGCCGAAGGCATCGCCGTCAATGAGCTACGGCCCGAGCAATGGCTGCAGGACTTCTACGACCAGCGCAAGGGCAGCGGCAAGCGCGCGGCGTCCGCCGATCAGCCCGCCCAACGCGCGGGGCGCCCGCGCCTCATCGCATGACCGAACTCAAACCTCGTCAACCATCACTTCAATATTTCGGAGGTTCCATGAAACTGCGTACCCCTTTGGCCGCCCTCTCCCTCGCGCTGGGGATCGCCAGCCTCAGCACATCCGCACAAGCCCAGGCTCCAGACCCGTGCACGCTCTACCTGTGCATGGCCAGCATCTCCGGCCAAGGCTCCAAGCCGGCCAATTGCGCTGCCGCCACCGTCTACTGGGGGATGCCGCAATTGAGTGGTGGCCTCGCCGTGTATGACTACTATCCGGTCGTCCAATTCAATGCTCCAAGCTCCTATATGAATCGCAGGAGTTATATGAGCGGGTGCCGAGGCGCCACCGACACCCCGAACAACAGCAACATTTTCGAAGCCATCATGAATCAATGGGGCTATCAACAATACGCGCAGTAACAGCAATATTCCCGACGCCATCCTGAACCAATGGGGTCGCATCGAGAAAAGCGTCATAACAACAGCACCCACCCCGAACAACCATTCGACCCCGTCCGGACACGCACGATGCTGGCCTCACTGAACAAAAAGCTGCACCCCTACCTGCTGAGCTGGCGAGCAGAAATCGTTGCCGTCCTTTGCTGCACGGTGATCTACCAGCTCTTCATCCACCCCGAAACTCTTTCTCAATTTGCCGCAGATTCACTCGGTCGAGTTCTGATGATGCTTGGCTTGGCAGTGTTCGCAGTCCTGACGCTCTGGCTGTGGTGGCGCGTCAGCAGCAGGTTCTTTCGCTTTCTGCTCGCACCGCCGGTCAAAAACCCGGCAAGCCACAAAAACCACAAGAGCACCGAACGATGAATTCAGGCCCGCACCGTCTGCCGTACCACGACAACTATGCCCAAAGGAATCCCACCATGTCACAAGACGTTGAAGTCCGCCGCTCCCTGCCACGCAGTGCAATCCGTTGCGCTCTAGTCGCCGCGGCCTGGGTATTGATGGGTGCCGCCCATGCGCAAGTAGACGTCAAAGACAAGGACGCCGAAACATCCCTGGACAACATCGACTCGACCACTGGCGATATCAAGAAATCTGCCTCCGACATCCTCAGCCAGCTCAAGAACAGCACCCAGAACCTCGGCTTCGCCGCCACCCTGACGCCCAACAACAAGCTTCAGAAGATTGGCGATGTCTCCGGCTACATCTCCCAAGCCTGCCCCAGTTCCAGCGGCGGTGCAGTCGGGGGCGGTGCGGGCACCAGCAACCAGCCCCTCACCAGCCTGACCACCATCAGCGCA
>NZ_RWKH01000006.1 GCF_003984625.1 Variovorax sp. DXTD-1
CGGTTGTGCAATGGGCCATCGAACATAAGACTGCGGCCCTGTTGCCAAATTCTTCATGGAAAACACGACTGACTGAGTGGCCGCCGCTTTGTAGGGATAATCCCAGCCATGAGCGGCAACACATTCGGAACTCTCTTCGCGGTCACCAATTTCGGCGAGTCGCACGGCCCGGCCATCGGCTGCGTGATCGACGGCTGCCCGCCGGGCATGGAACTGAGCGAGGCCGACATCCAGGGCGACCTCGACCGCCGGCGCCCCGGCACCAGCCGCCACGTTACCCAGCGCAACGAGCCCGACGCGGTGCAGATTCTTTCCGGCGTGTACGAAGGCAAGACCACCGGCACCCCGATTGCGCTGCTGATCCAGAACACCGACCAGCGCAGCAAGGACTACGGCCAGATCGCCCAGCAGTTCCGCCCCGGCCATGCCGACTTCACCTACTGGAAGAAGTACGGCATCCGCGATCCACGCGGCGGCGGACGTTCTTCGGCGCGTCTCACGGCGCCCATGGTGGCGGCCGGCGCGGTTGCCAAGAAATGGCTGGCCGAAAAATACGGCATGGTGTTTCGCGGCTGCATGACGCAGATCGGCGAAATTGCCATTCCGTTCGAGAACTGGGACCACGTGCCCAACAACCCCTTCTTCGCGCCGATTGCCGACGTGAGCGAGCTCGAGTCGTACATGGATCGCCTGCGCAAGGCCGGCGATTCGTGCGGCGCGCGCATCCGCGTGACGGCGACCAACGTGCCCGTCGGCCTTGGCGAGCCGCTGTTCGACAAGCTCGACGCCGAGATTGCCTACGCAATGATGGGCATCAACGCGGTGAAGGCGGTCGAGATCGGCGCCGGCTTCGAGAGCATCACCCAGCGCGGCACCACGCATGGCGACTCGATCACGCCGACCGGGTTTGTCACCAACAACGCGGGCGGCATTCTCGGCGGCATCAGTTCGGGGCAAGACCTCGAAGTGAGCATCGCGATCAAGCCCACCAGCTCGATCATCAGCCCGCGCCAGTCCATCGACATTCACAACAACCCGGTCGAGGTGGTCACCAAGGGCCGCCATGACCCGTGCGTCGGCATTCGTGCCACGCCCATCGCCGAAGCCATGCTCGCGCTGGTGGTCATGGAGCATGTGCTGCGCAACCGTGCGCAGTGCGGCGACGTGCAGCAGCAGCAAAAGGCCGAAGCCGACAAGACCGAAGCTGCCTCGCCGCAGGCGTCTTTCCTCTAGTGTCCGCCCCGCCACCAGTGGCCGCCGGACGCGGCCACCTGTTGGCGTTTGCTGGTCTGTCGGCCAGCTATTTCGCGCACATCGGTTTCTTCAACCCCTACCTGCCGCTGTGGCTGCAGGACCTGGGGCTGCCGATCTTCACGATCAGCCTGCTGGCTTCCGTGCAGTCGATCACCCGCGTGTTCGCGCCCTACGCATGGGGCGCGCTCAGCGACCACACCGGCCACCGCGTGATGCTGCTGCGCTTCAGTGCCGCGGTGGCGCTGGCCAGTTCGTTCGGGCTCTGGTGGAGTGGCGGCGCGTGGTGGCTGGCGCTGGTGCTGCTGGTGATGTTCACCCACACCAGCTCGATGATGTCGCTCACCGAGGCCGCCATGGCGCAGCTCGTGGCCGGCGACTGGGGGCGCTACGGGCGCATTCGCCTGTGCGGCTCGGCTGGCTTTTTGGTGACGGTGTTCTTTGCAGGCGAGTGGTTCGAGCGCTTCGGCATGAAGCACTTTCCGGCCTGGGCGGCGGGCACGTTGGCCGTCGTGCTGATTGCGACCATGAAGCTGCCGGACATCCGCGAGCCGGTGGCTGCCCATGATGCGGTGAAGGAGCCCATCGGCCCGGTGCTGCGCATTCCGGCGGTGCGGTGGTTCTTTGCGGCGCTGTTCTTCCAGGTGATGTCGCACTTTTCGGTGTACGCATTTTTCTCGCTGTACCTCGATTCGCTCGGCTACGGCAAGAGCGTCATCGGCCTGCTGTGGGCGCTCTCGGTGGTGGCCGAGATCGTCTGGTTCTTTCTGCAGGGGCGGCTCATCGGCCTCTTGCCCATGCCGCGCTGGATGCTGGTGTGCGGCATTGCCGCCGTGGCGCGGCTGGGCCTCACGGCCGGGCTGGGCGGCTCCATCGCGGCGCTCGTCATTGCGCAGTGGCTGCATGCGCTGAGTTTTGCGGCGCACCACACTACCTGCATTGCCGTGGTGTCGCGCCGCTTCCCCGGCCGGCTGCGCGGGCGGGGGCAGGCGCTGTTCACGGTGATCGGCTACGGCTTTGGTGGTGTGTTGGGCGTGCTGCTCGGCGGCGCGGTGGCGCAGGAGCTTGGCTACCGCACCATGTTCGCGCTGGCGGCCTTGCTGGCGGTGGTGGGCAGCCTGTGCGCCTGGCGGGTGATTAGGCTCGAACGGCTGGAGCGCGGGGCCAGGGTGTGAGTCCGCCGACAGCTTCTTTGGCCGCATCGGCGAAATGCGGGCGCCGGCCCAATCGCTCACCGCACGCAAAGCAGCCCGATCAAGCCCGGCCGCGCCGAGCACTTCTTCCTTGCGAAGTATCCACCGTTCAACCTTCGGGTTTCCCATAACTAAATCCACTTGATTTAGTCCCTTCGCTGTTCGATAGTCTCCCTGCGCCCGGATGCCACACGCCTTCCACGGCCCGCATCCGGATCCCAAGACCGCAGGCGCATCGCCGCCTGACCACGGAGACACACACATGCTCAGCTCCCGCTCCATCCTGGCCCTGGCGGCCATGTCCCTGGCTGCTTCGTCCGCCGCCTTTGCCGCCGACCAGCCGGTCATCGGCCTTGTCACCAAGACCGAGACCAATCCCTTCTTCGTCAAGATGAAAGAGGGCGCGCAGGAAGAGGCCAAGAAGCTCGGCGCCAAGCTCCTTTCGGGCGCGGGCAAGGCCGACGGCGACAACGCGGGCCAGATCACGGCCATGGAAAACATGATTGCCGCGGGTGCCAAGACCATCCTCATCACGCCGAGCGACGCCAAGGCCATCGTGCCGGCGATCAAGAAGGCGCGCGACAAGGGCGTGATGGTGATTGCGCTCGACAGCCCGGCCGATCCGCCGGAGGCGACCGATGCGCTCTTTGCCACCAACAACTACACGGCCGGCGTTCTGATCGGCGAATACGCCAAGGCCGCGATGGCCGGCAAGCCGGCGAAGATCGTCGCGCTCGACCTGCTGCCGGGCCACCCGGTGGGCGCGCAGCGGCACAACGGTTTCATGAAGGGCTTCGGCCTGCAGGCGAACGACGCCAAGTCGAACGAGTTGTCGAAGGCACCTGAAATCGTGTGCATGGCCGACAGCTTCGGCGACCAGGCCAAGGCGCAGACGGCAATGGAAAACTGCCTGCAGAGGGCGCCCGACGTGAACCTGGTCTACACCATCAACGAGCCCGCGGCGGCCGGTGCCTACAACGCACTGAAGCGCGCGGGCAAGGAGAAGGGCGTGATGATCGTCTCGGTGGACGGCGGTTGCCAGGGCATCAAGGACACCAACGCCGGCATCATCGCGGCCACTTCGCAGCAGTACCCGCTCAAGATGGCGGCCATGGGCGTGGCGGCGGGCGTGGAGTTTGCCAAGACGGGCAAGAAGGCCTCGGGCTATGTGGACACGGGCGTGACCCTCATTGCCGGCAAGAGCGTGCCGGGCGTCGACAGCAAGGACACCAAGACCGGCGCCGAGCTGTGCTGGGGCAAGAAGTAATCAAGGCCCGGAGCACCTGATGGCGAAATCTCCGACGCACCACATTCCGTGGGGCGCCCTGGGGCCGTGGCTGGCCCTGCTTGGCGCATGCATCTTCTTTGCGACGCAGTCCGACCGCTTCCTGACGGGCGGCAACCTCTCGCTGATCATGCAGCAGGTGATGGTGGTCGGCGTGATCGCCATCGGCCAGACGCTGATCATTCTCACAGCGGGCATCGACCTGTCGTGCGGCATGGTGATGGCGCTGGGCAGCATCATCATGACCAAGTTCGCCACCGAACTCGGCCTGCCGGTGCCGGTGGCCATCTTGTGCGGCATTGGCGTGACCACGTTGTTCGGTCTGCTCAACGGCTTGCTGGTCACGCGCATCAAGCTGCCGCCGTTCATCGTGACGCTGGGTACGCTGAACATCGCGTTCGCGATCACGCAGCTGTACTCGTCCTCACAGACCATCACCGACCTGCCCGCCGGCCTCACGGGGCTTGGCACCACGTTTGCCATCGGCAACACCGAGGTGGCGTGGGGCGTTGTGCTGATGGTGGTGCTGTATGCGCTCGCATGGTTCGTATTGCGCGAGACGGCCGCGGGCCGGCACATCTATGCGGTGGGCAACAACGCCGAGGCGACGCGCCTGGTCGGCATTCCCACGCAGCGGGTTCTGCTGGGCGTGTACGTGGCCGCGGGCGTGCTCTACGGCATTGCCTCGCTGCTGTCGGTGGCGCGCACCGGCGTGGGCGACCCGAACGCGGGGCAGACCGAGAACCTCGACGCGATCACGGCCGTGGTGCTCGGCGGCACCAGCCTGTTCGGCGGGCGCGGCATCGTGCTGGGCTCGCTCATCGGCGTGCTCATCGTCGGCGTGTTCCGCAACGGGCTGACGCTCATGGGCGTCTCGTCGATCTACCAGGTGCTGGTAACGGGCGTGCTGGTGATTCTTGCGGTGGCGGCCGATCAACTCTCGCGCCGGGGAGCACGCTGATGAATGCCGTGGCCAATCCTCAATCCGCCAAGGTCGTGATGCAGGCCAAGGGCCTGGTCAAGCGCTACGGCCAGGTGACGGCGCTCGACGGGGTCGACTTCGAGCTTCGCGAAGGAGAAATCCTCGCGGTGATCGGCGACAACGGCGCGGGCAAGTCTTCGCTCATCAAGGCGCTCTCGGGCGCGGTGGTGCCGGACGAAGGCGAGATCCTGCTTGACGGTGCGCCGGTGCATTTTCGCAACCCGCTCGACGCGCGCCGCGCGGGCATCGAAACGGTTTACCAGGACCTGGCCGTGGCCCCCGCCATGACCATCTACGAAAACCTCTTTCTCGGCCGCGAGCTGCGCCGCCCGGGCTTCATGGGCAACGTGCTGCGCATGCTCGACAAGAAAAAGATGCTGCAGGAAAGCGCCGCGCGCATGGCAGACCTGAAGGTCGGCATCCAGTCGATGACGCAGGCGGTCGAAACGCTTTCTGGCGGACAGCGCCAGTGCGTGGCCGTGGCGCGCAGTGCAGCCTTCGCGCGGCATGTGGTCATCATGGACGAGCCCACCGCCGCACTCGGCGTGAAGGAGGGCAACATGGTGCTCGAGCTGATCCGCCGCGTGCGCGACCGCGGCCTGCCCGTGGTGCTCATCAGCCACAACATGCCGCATGTGTTCGAGGTGGCCGACCGCATCCACGTGGCGCGGCTCGGCAAGCGCGCGGCGGTGCTCAACCCGAAGAACATCAGCATGAGCGACACGGTGGCCGTGATGACCGGCGCCATGACGGCCGACCAACTGCCCGCGGAGGCGCATGCCTGATGCAGAAGCCGCCATGCGCCCGCCCGACCTGTTGCGCCCGCGCGGCTCCAACCAGGTGGGCATGCGCCAGTTCAACGAGCGCGTGGTGCTGCAGGCCCTGCGCGTTCACACCAGCCTGCCGAAGGCCGACCTCGCGCGGCTGACCGGGCTGAGCGCGCAGACCATCGGGCTCATTACCGCCCGGCTCGAGGAAGACCAGCTCATCGTGAAGCAGGGCCGCGTGCGCGGCCGCATCGGACAGCCGTCGGTGCCGCTGGCGCTGAACCCGGACGGCGCCTTTGCCATCGGCATCAAGGTGGGACGGCGCGGCGCCGAATGGTTGCTGATCGACTTTGCCGCACAGGTGCGCGAACGGCATGCCATGGGTTACGACTTTCCGGATGCGCAGGCGCTGCTGCCCGCCATTGCCGAGCACATCCATCGCCTGCGCGACGGGCTCGGGCCGCTGGCTGTGCGCAACGTGGGCGTGGGGCTGGCCGCGCCTTTCCTGCTTGGCGGCTGGCACCGCACGCTGGGCCTGTCGAAGGCGCAGTCGGACGAGTGGAACCAGATGGACCTGCTGGCCGAGGTGAGGGCGCGCACCGATGTGCCGGTGAGCTTTGCGCGCGACACGGTGGCCGCCTGCGTGGCCGAACTGGTCGGCGGGCGCGGTCACGACCTGAAGAGCTTCTTGTACATCTTCGTCGACACCTTCGTGGGTGGCGGGCTGGTCATCGATTCGCACCTGCACACCGGCGCGCACGGCAATGCGGGAGCATTGGCCTCGTTGCCGATGCAATCGGTGCGGCCCGGTGGCGCGCTGCCGCCGCAGGTCATGGCCGAGGCTTCGCTCTGGGAGCTGGAGCAGCGGCTGCAGGCGCAAGGGCTGGACACCACTGCCGCGTATGACGACCGTGCGCTGCAGGCGCCGCATGCCGCGGTCACGCAGGCGTGGCTGGGCTCTGCTTCGCTGGCCTTGGCCCATGCCATCGTGAGCAGCACGGCGGTGCTCGACCTGGCCGATGTGGTGATGGACGGTTCGATGTCACGCTCGCTGCTGCAGGCGCTGCTCGAACAGACGCGCGCGGCGCTGGCCCGGTGCAACTGGGAAGGGCTCTGGCCGCCGCAGCTGCATGGGGGCAGGCTGGGCGCGCAGGCCTGTGCGCTGGGTGGGGCCATGCTGCCGTTGCACGCCAATTTCGCGCCCGACCACGACGTGTTCCTGAAGGCGGCCTAGGGGCTTGCGCAGCTCACAAGCTTGCGGATGCGTGCACGCCGCGCGGCAGCCGCAACGTGCTCGCTTGCGCGCCTTCGGGGCAAGGTCCATCGGAATAGCTTGCTTCGCCTTCGGGCATGACGCACTTGTGCACCTCGACCACGGCCGGTGCGGCCTTGGCGGGCGCCCCCGCCGGAGCGACTACAGGGGGCCCGAAGTTCGCGTTTGCGAGCGGCGCATAAGCGGGCGCGTAAGGGGACATGGGCATGACCGGTTCAGGGGACGAGCGGGCCACTTCACTCGGCAACGCCCGCGAGCCGGCGGCGGGCTCGACATGCGCCGGCATAACTGCAGGTGCCAACCCGGGCGCGCGTGCGGCGCTCTCTTGAACCAGGTCTTTCAAGGTGACATAGAAAAGCGACACCGCTACCAGAGCCACACCCAGGCAAGGCGCCCAGTAACGGCTGGAGCCTTGCGCAATATCCGGTTGCCCGGTCTTGCCGATCGTCTGTTCGAGGCCCATGGCTGAAGTTCCTTGTGAGTGTTCAGCGGTTCTACTGGCCGCAGCCGGTCCCCCTTGTAGGCCTGCGCCATGCGCCACGACGGAATACGCCTCGAAAACGCCGCGGAGAAAGTCGCTTGGACGGTTTCGGATGGGCCGAGACGAGAGTTTCGATAATGCAGTTCGTTAGCAGAGAACCGAACCGCAAAAATGAGTGCCGCAGATTTCCTCTTCGCCCCCGAAGTACAAAAGCTACTGATGGTTGCCTACGCGGCGCCCGGCCAACCGTTTTCTTCCAGTGAGCTGGCCAAGCGTTCGAAACTCGACCCGGACGATGCGGGGCGCACGCTGGAGCACCTTGTCGGCAGCGGCATCCTGAAGCGAAACAAGCCGAAGGCGGGCGAGGCCGAGACCATCTCGGTCGACCGCACGTTCATCTTCCACGACGAGTTGCGCAACATTGCGCTCAAGTCTTTTGCCGCAGCCGAACCGGTCCGCGCCATGCTGCGCAGCAGGTTCAAGGACTCGGTCATGCGCGCCTTCATCCTGCAAGAGGACAAGGACGGCACCCTGGAGCTCCTCGTCGTGCACGGCCAGCTGATGCCCGATGAATCCGCCATGAAGGCTGCGTGCCAGAAGCTGTCGAAGAACATCCACCGCCATCTGAAGATGCATGTCATCTCGAGCGCGAAGTTCAACAGCCTCACGCCGCGCGACTCGCTTGCGTCGAAGCTGGCGGCACCGGGCGCGCTCGAAATCATTGCGCTCGGAGATACGAAGGCTCAACCGCCCGTCGAGAAGGTCGGCCTTCTGCAAAGCGCGAAGAAGAAGCTCGCAACGCTGGCGCGCCCTTCGGCGTAAGTGCGCAGCGCGAGGCCGTCCAGGCGCGGCTCAGTCCGGCTTGATGTTGGCCCTTGCAATCACCTTTTGCCAACGCGCCTGTTCGGCCGCAATGAACTGCGCGAACTGTTCGGGCGTGCCGCCGATGGCTTCGGCCGCATCGCCCGTCAGCCGCTGCATGGAGTCGGGCGATTTCACGGCCTTCATCGTCTCGGCGGAGAGCTTGGCCAGTTGCGCGGCCTCGATGCTGGCCGGCGCGAGCATGCCGTACCACTGCGTCATCTCGAAGCCCGGAAAGCCTTGCTCGGCCACCGTGCCCACGTCAGGCAATTGCGGCAGGCGCTTGGCCGAACCCGTGGCAATGCAACGCACCTTGCCGCTCTTGATGAACGGAAGAATGGCCGCCGCCCCGATGGCCGAGGCATCGAGGCGCCCCGAGAGCAGGTCGGTCACCATGGGGCCGGTGCCGCGGTAGGGCACATGCAGCATGAAGACGTTGGCCGTCATCTTGAGGTACTCGAAAGCCAGGTGGCCCGCGCTGCCGTTGCCCGCCGACCCGTAGCTCAGCTTGCCCGGCTTCGACTTGGCGTAGGCGATGAACTCCTTCAGGTTCTGCGCCGGTACGTCGGGGTGCACCACGTACAGGCTGGGCACCTTGGCCAGCAGGCTCACGGGCTTGAAATCCTTGTTCGCGTCGTAGGGCAGCTTGGCAAAGATGTAGGGGTTGACCGCGAGCGTGCCGATGTGCCCGAGGATCAAGGTGTGCTGGTCGGTGGCACGCGCCACTTCGCTCATGGCAATGTTGCCGGCGGCGCCGGGCTTGTTGTCGACGAACACGCTTTGCCCCAGCGTGCGCGAAAGTTCGGCGGCTGTGGAGCGCGCCACGATTTCCGAACTGCCGCCTGGCGCAAAAGGCACCACGAAGCGGATCGACTTGCTGGGCCAGGTGGCCTGGGCGGAGGTCATCGAAGGCAGCAGCCCGCCAAGCGCCAGCGCGCCGCCGCCTTGCAGCCATTGGCGGCGCGTGGACTGTTGGTCGTTCAGGAGGAAGTTGTCGGACATGAATTTGTCTCCGTTGCTTTTGTGTGAGGGGAGCATCTTGCCCGACGAGTGTGGTCGCAAATTGCCCGGTCAGATCAGGTTGCGCATGGCCTGCGCCGTCTCGCGCAGCACCGGCAGCACGCGCGCCACCGCGTCTTCGGAGCTTTCGTGACCCATGGGCATGGTGATGTTGAGCGCGCCCAGCAGCATGCCGTGCCGGTCGCGCAGCGGCACCGCAATGCCGCGCGAGTTCAGGTCGAGCTGCTGCTCCGACAATGCCCAGCCTTGTGCGCGGATGCGCGCCAGCTCGAGCTTCATGCGCTCCTTGCTTGCGATGGTGTGCGAGGTGAACACCTGCAGCTCACGCGTGGCGAGCCATTCGGCCAACTCGGCGTCGCCGCGCAGCGCCAGCATCAGCATGCCCGCGGCCGTCACCTGCGCCGGCACGCGCGCGCCGAGCACGTAGCCCGTGCTCATGCTTCGGTTGGGGCCGTTGCGCGCGATGTAGACGACCTCGTCACCGTCCATCACGCTGAGGTAGGCGATCTCGTTCGTGCCGGCGGCCACGCGCTGCAGAAACGGCTGGACGATGCGCGGCAGCCGCGCCGAGTCGAGGTACGACTGCCCCAGCCGCAGCACGCGCGGCGTGAGCCAAAAGAGCTTGCCGTCGCTGGCCACATAGCCCATGTGCTGCAGCGTCAGCAGGTAGCGGCGCGCAGCCGTGCGGGTCATGCCGGTGCGCTCGCCGGCCTGGCTGGCGGTCAGGCGAGGGTGGGCGTCGTCGAAGGCTTCGATGATGTTCACGCCGCGCTCCAGGCCGGCGATCCAGTCGCGCTTGTCGAGCCCGGGCGGCGCGGGGGAAAGGTCGGTGAGATCGGTGCTCATGGTGCGGGAGTTTGCCGTGCCGGCGGCGCTGCCGCGCTCCCCTCTCATCGGGATTAACCCTGTTTTTGTGCGATGAACGAACGCATCAAGACGATAGTCGTGCATTTCTGGTGCGAAGGGAGACGGGTTTGCGGGCCAAGGTGGATAAAGTGCGCCCTGGCGATGGCTTTGGAGCGATTGCCGCACAAAAGAGGCAAGACATGACCACCTCCATCACCGGCAGCACTTTGGCGTACCTGATCCCCGGCGACCCCGTGCGCAACGTGCGCCTGCCGAAGATGTTCAACGCCGTGTTCGAGCGCTTCGGCATCGACGCGGTGCTGGTGCCCATGCAGGTGCCGCTGCGCGACTTTGCGGTGTTCCTCAAGTCGGCGTTCCTGGCCCGCAACGTGCGCGGCATGGTTATTGCGCCGCCGCACAAGCCGCTGGCGGTCGATTTGCTCGATGGGTGCGGCCTGTTCGGGCGGGTGGCGGGCTCGGTCAACGTGGTGCGCCGCATCGAGAACAACGAACTCGAGGGCGACCTGTTCGACGGCGAGGGCCTGCTGGGCGCGCTCGATCATTTCAACATTCCGTTCCGCGGCAAGCGGGTGCTGATCCTCGGCGCCGGCGTGAGCGCGGCGGCCATCGGCGTTGCGCTGGCCGAAGGCGGCACCGTCGATGGCGCGGAGCACATCGCCCTGTACGACACCTCGGCCGGCAAGGCGGCCGGCGTGGCGGCCAAGCTCGATGCGTTCTTCGATGCCAACGTGGTGGCGGTCGACAGCAATGCACCCGAGGGCTACGACCTGGTCATCAATGCCACTTCGCAAGGGTTGGAAGAAGCCGACGCCCTGCCGGTCGACGTTGCGCGCATGGAGCCCCACGCCGCGCTGTTCGACATCTTGCTGCGCAACCAGCCGACACCGCTGGTGCGCGCCGCGCGTGCCCGCGGCCTCAACGCGCAGGCCGGCTTCGAAATGCTGATCCAGCAGATGCCGCACTACTTCGCGTACTTCGGCCATGCCGAGGCGGCGCAGGGCCTGCGCAAGGACGCGGATTTTCTGCGCGAGATCATCTATCCGCCCGCCATGCATGCGGAGATTGCCGCCCCTCTGCGCTATCGCTCCGACAACGTCGCCTGAAGGTGCTTGCGGCGCGGCGCCGAGCGGAACAATTTCAACAAGAGGCAAAAGAACAATGACAAGAATCTTCTCGTGGTACTGCCGCGGGCTCGAAGGGCTCATGGCGCTGATGCTGGCCATCATGGTGCTGATGGTGTTCGGCAACGTGGTTCTGCGCTATGGCTTCAACTCGGGCATTACCGTGTCGGAAGAGGTGTCGCGCTGGCTCTTCGTCTGGATGACCTTTCTGGGTGCCATCGTCGCGGTGCGCGAGCACGGCCACCTGGGCACCGACATGCTGATCTCGAAGCTGCCCACCTGGGGCAAGAAGCTGTGCCTGTATCTGTCGCACGGGTTGATGCTGTTCGCCTCGTACCTGCTGCTCACGGGCAGCTGGCAGCAGACGCTCATCAACTGGGACGTGAGCGCACCTACCACCGGTGCCTCGGTCGGCATCTTCTATTTTGTCGGCGTGGTGTTCGGCGTCTCGGCCATCGTGTTCCTGCTGTACGACCTATGGCGTGCAGTGACCGGAAAGCTCAGTGACGCCGAACT
This sequence comes from Variovorax sp. DXTD-1, assembly GCF_003984625.1. Taxonomy (GTDB): domain Bacteria; phylum Pseudomonadota; class Gammaproteobacteria; order Burkholderiales; family Burkholderiaceae_C; genus Variovorax. The sequence goes on from NZ_RWKH01000006.1 coordinate 11,618, forward strand.
GGTCATGGTGCATGAGTCGGAAGAGCAGGGCGACATCGACCGCATCAACGCCGAGCTCGCGCGGCGCGATGCCGAAGAGGCCTCTGCTGGCCTCCGCGGCGGCAGCGGCGCACGAGGCAACTGACATGACGATCGCCATCTTCCTCGGTGCCCTGCTGGGTGCCATGGCCATCGGCGTGCCGATCGCCTATTCGCTGCTGCTGTGCGGCGTTGCGCTGATGTGGCACCTCGACCTGTTCGATGCGCAGATCCTCGCGCAGAACGTGATCAACGGCGCCGACAGCTTTCCGCTCCTGGCCGTGCCCTTCTTCATGTTGGCCGGCGAGGCCATGAACCAGGGCGGCCTGTCGCGGCGCATCGTGAACCTGGCGCTGGCGGTGGTGGGGCACGTGCGCGGCGGGCTCGGCTATGTGGCCATCGTCGCGGCCTGCATCCTCTCGGCGCTGTCGGGCTCCGCGGTGGCCGATGCGGCCGCGCTCTCGGCGCTGCTGATCCCGATGATGGTGGCTGCGGGGCACGACAAGGCGCGCTCGGGCGGCCTGATCGCGGCCTCCGGCGTGATCGGCCCGATCATTCCACCCTCTATCGGATTCGTGATCTTCGGTGTGGCCGCCAACGTGTCGATCTCCAAGCTGTTCCTGGCGGGCATCTTCCCGGGCATCTTGATCGGCGCCTCGCTCTGGTTCACGTGGTGGTGGCTGGTGCGCAAGGAAAAGGTGCTGCCGCCGCCGCGCAAGTCCAGAGGCGAGATGCTCACCGCGCTGCGCGAAGCGACCTGGGCGCTGCTGCTGCCGCTGATCATCCTCGTAGGCTTGCGCTTCGGCATCTTCACGCCCACGGAGGCGGCCGTGGTGGCCGCGGTCTACGCGATCTTCGTGGCCACGGTGGTCTACCGCGAGCTCAAGCCGTCGCAGTTCTACGCCATGTTCGTGTCGGCCGCCAAGACCAGCGCGATCGTGATGTTCCTGGTTGCGGCGGCCATGGTTTCGGCCTGGCTCATCACCGTGGGCGACCTGCCGGCCAAGCTGGTGGCGCTGCTCGAGCCGCTGATCGCAAGCCCGATGCTGCTGATGATCGTGATCATGGTGCTGGTGATGGCGGTGGGCACCGCAATGGACATGACGCCCACCATCCTGATCCTCACGCCGGTGCTGATGCCGGTGGTCAAGGCCGCGGGCATCGACCCGATCTACTTCGGCGTGCTGTTCATCATCAACAACTCGATCGGCCTGATCACGCCGCCGGTAGGCACCGTGCTCAACGTGGTGGCCGGCGTCGGGCGCATGAAGATGGATGAGCTCACGCGCGGCGTGTGGCCCTTTGCGCTCGCGGAGTTCGGAATGATGTTCCTGATGGTCATGTTCCCGCAGCTCGTGATCTGGCCGGCCCGGCTGCTGAGCGGCTGAGCTTCCTTCCCGCTATTCGCTTTCTTATTTCAACCCCGAGGAGACTTTCACCATGAACAAATTTTTCAGCAAGACGCTGGTCGCCCTGGTCGCGGTCGCTGCCATGGGCGGCGCCGCCGCCCAGGTGAAGGAACGCACGCTCAAGTTCGCGTTCCAGAACCAGACCGGCCATCCGCAGGCACAGGGTGCGCAGAAGTTCGCAGACCTCGTTGCCGAGAAGTCGGGCAAGAAGATCACCGTCAAGCTCTTTCCGGGCGGCACGCTCGGCGGCGACCTGCAGACCGTTTCGGCCATGCAGGGCGGCACCATCGAGATGACGGTGCTCAACGCCGGCATCCTGACCGCGCAGGTGAAGGAATTTGCCGCCTACGACTTCCCGTTCCTGTTCAACAACGCGCAGGAAGCCGACGCGGTGACCGACGGCCCCTTCGGCCAGAAGATGCTCGCCAAGCTGGACGAGAAGAACCTGCACGGCCTCGGCTACTGGGACCTGGGCTTCCGCAACCTGACCAACAGCAAGCGCCCGATCGCCAAGGCCGAGGACATCGCGGGCCTGAAGATCCGCGTGATCCAGTCGCCGATCTACATCGACCTGTTCAACACGCTCGGCGCCAACGCCACGCCGATGCCCTTCCCCGAGCTGTATTCGGCGCTGGACCAGAAGGCGGTCGACGGCCAGGAGAACCCCAACACCGTGATCGCATCGTCGAAGTTCGCCGAGGTGCAGAAGCACATCACGCAAACGCGCCACATCTACAACCCGCAGGCGCTGCTCATCAGCAAGAAGGCCTGGGACAGCATGAGCGCCGAGGAGAAGAAGATCATCGGCGACGCCGCTGCCGAAGCCACCAAGTTCCAGCGCGAGGCGTCCCGCGCCGCGGCCGATACCGCGCTCGACACGCTCAAGAAGGCCGGCATGACCGTGACCGAACTTCCGCCGGCCGAAATGGCCAAGTTGCGCGACAAGGTCAAGCCGGTGATCGACAAGTACACGGCCACCGTGGGCGAGGCGACGGTGAAGGAACTGATGGCCGAGATCGCAAAGGTCCGCAAGTAAGTTCAACCACAGGCGAATGAAGGACAGCATGATCACCGGCAAGACCACCCTCGTCGCGCACCTGGGCTTTCCCACCGAGAGCTTCAAGGCGCCGATGATCTACAACCCCTGGTTCGAGAAGCAGGGCATCGACGCGGTCGTGGTGCCGATGGGCGTGAAGCCAGAGGACTACCCCGCGGCCTTTGCCGCGCTGTTCCGGCTGACCAACATCCGGGGTGCGCTGGTGACCATGCCGCACAAGATCACGACGATGGGCCTGGTCGACGAGGTCACGCCGACCGCGAAGATCGCCGGGGCCTGCAACGCAGTGCTCAAGCGCGCCGACGGCAAGCTGGTGGGCGACCAGTTCGACGGCGCGGGTTTTGTGCGCGGCGTTCTGCGCAAGGGCTGCGCGCTCGAGGGCGCGCGCGTGCTGGTCTCGGGAAGCGGCGGTGTCGGTTCGGCCATTGCGGCGTCGCTGGCCGCCGCTGGCGTCGCGCAGATTGCGCTCTTCGATGCCCACGCCCCGTCGGCCGATGCGCTTGCCGGACGGCTGCGCACGCACTATCCCTCGCTTGCCGTTTCCACGGGCTCGGACGACCCGGCCGGTTTCGACGTGGTCGTCAACGCCACGCCGCTCGGCATGAAGGAAGGCGATGCGCTGCCTTTCGACGTCGACCGCATCGCGCCTTCGACCTTCGTCGGCGAGGTGGTCATGAAGTCCGAATACACGCCGCTGCTGCGCGCCGCGCTGGACAAGGGTTGCGCGGTGCAGGTCGGCACCGACATGCTGTTCGAGATGATTCCCGCGTACCTCGAGTTCTTCGGCTTTGGCACCGCCACGGCCGACGAACTGCGCGCCGAGGCGAAGATCAGCTACTGAGTTGCGACCGACGCAAACGCCTACGGGCCACGGGCGGGGTGCAAACGCGGTGTAATCCCGGTTCGCCCGCCCGATTTTTTGATGCAAGAGGCGTTCACCATGAGTATTTTCGAAGGCTTTCTTTCCACTTCCGAAACACTTTCAGCCTTCAGCGATCGCAATTTCGTCGACGCCATGCTGCGCTTCGAGGCGGCGCTCACCCGAGCGCAGGCCGCCGTCGGGCTGGTGCCTGAATCGGCCGCGCATTCGATTGTCGGCAGCTGCAAGGTCGAGCTGTTCGACGTGGCGAAGATCGTGCGCGACAGCGGCCGCGCGGGCAGCGTTGCAATTCCGCTGGTCAAGGCACTGAAAGAGGCCGTGGGCCTGTTCAACGCGGAGGCCGTGCCCTTCGTGCATTTCGGCAGCACCAGCCAGGACGTGATCGACACGGCCATGGCATTGGTCACGCGCGAGAGCATGGCGCTCATCGAGAAAGACCTCGATCGCGCCATCGATGCGCTGCTCCAGCATGCCGCGCAGCACGCCGCCACGCCGATTCTTGCGCGCACCCTGATGCAGCCGGCCTCGGTCACCAGCTTCGGCCTCAAGTGCGCGGGCTGGGCCGCGCCGCTGGTGCGCAGCCGCGTGCGCTTGCGCACCGCCGCGCGCCATGCCCTGAACGTGCAGCTCGGCGGAGCCGTCGGCACGCTCTCGCAGATGAAGGGGCAGGGCCCGGCCGTGGTGCAGCGCGTGGCGGACGAGCTCGGCCTCGGCAACGCCGGCGCCACGTGGCACACGCAGCGTGACGAATGGGTCGCGCTCGGTTGCGAGCTGGGCCTGCTCACCGGCAGCCTGGGCAAGATCGCGCGCGACATCTCGCTCATGGGCCAGTACGAAGTCGGCGAGGTGGCCGAACCCACCGAGCCTGGCCGTGGCGGCTCTTCGGCGATGCCGCACAAGCGCAACCCCGTGGCCTCGATGGTGGCGCTGGCTGCGGCGCAGCGTGCACCGCAGCGCGTGGCCGCACTGCTGGCCGCCATGCCGCAGGAACACGAGCGCGCTCTCGGCGGCTGGCAGGCCGAGCTGGCCGAATGGCCGCAACTGCTGATGTCCGCGCACGGCAGCGCGCGTGCGCTGGCCGGTGCGCTGCCGGGCCTGCAGATCGACGCGGCGCGCATGCGCGCCAACATCGATGCCCTGCGCTCGGAGCTGCCGCGCGAAGCGGCGGACGAATGGTTCAGCCCGGCCCTCGCCGGCCCGGCGGGCGAAACCGCGCTGCGCCAGGTGGCGGCGCTGCGTGACCAACTGACTGCGAAAGACATCTCCCGATGACCGATCCGAAAAGCACACCTCCCGCCGGCGACTACGAAGCGGGCCTCGTCAATCGCCGGCGCGTGCTCGGCGATGCCTGGGTCGACAAGTCGCTGGCCAACCGCAACGAGTTCAACGCCGAGTTCCAGGAGCTCATCACGCGCCACGCGTGGAACGACATCTGGGGCCGGCCCGCGCTGGGCGACAAGACGCGCCGCTACATGGTGCTGTCGATGATGCTGGGCATCCATGCGTATGAAGAATTTGCCATGCACGTGCGCGCGGCGCTCGACGGTCCGCCCGAATCGCGCCTGACGCCGGAGGACATCAAGGAAGTCATCATGATGGCGGCCATCTACTGCGGCGTGCCGGTGGCCAACCATGCCTTCGGCATTGCGACCGGCATCTTGCGGGAGAAGGGCCTGCTGGCAGCAGCCCCGCAGTGACCGGGCCCACGGATATTCGCAAGAGCCGTTTCGACGTCGGCTTTGGCTTGCTGCTGCCGCTGCTCCTGGCGGCCCAGCCTGTGGCCACCGACAGCTACCTGCCGGCGTTGCCCGCCATCGCCAAGGAACTGGGCTCGGCCAGCACCAGCCTCACGCTCTTCGTGCTGGCCTTCGGTTTTGCGCAGTTGCTGTGCGGGCCGCTGGCCGATCGCTTCGGACGCCGGCCGGTGCTTCTGGCGGGGCTTGGCTGCTACGTGATTGCGGCGCTCGGCGGCGCCTTTGCGGGCAGCGTGGCGGTGCTTGCGGGCTGGCGCACGCTGCAGGGCTTTTCGATGGCGGCCATTCTGGTTTGTGCGCGCGCCGCGGTGCGCGACCTGTATCCCGCGCACGAGGGGCCGCACGTCATGGCGCGCGGGCTCACCGGGCTGGGCGTGGTGGGGCTGCTCGCACCGCTGGTGGGCGCGTGGCTGGTGCAGGGGGCCGGCTGGCGCTGGGTGATGGCGTCGATGTCGCTCTACGCGCTGGTGCTCTTTGCGCTCTGCTGGCGTTCGTTCGGCGAAACGCGTCGGCCGTTGGCGGGCGACGTTTCCGCGCCGCGCGGCAGTGCACGCGCCGTGTTCGCGAGCCGCAGCTTTCGCGCCTGGGCTTCGGTGGCCGCAACCACCTACGGCGGCCTGTTCTGCTTTCTGCTGCTGTCGCCAATGGTCTACATCGGCTACCTGGGCTGGTCGCCCGCGATGTACGGCTGGATTCCGGCGGGCGGTTCGCTGGTCTACATCTTCAGCACCACGACGTGCCGGCGCCTGCTGCGCAAATACGGGCCCGTGCACACCGTTCAGCTTGGCGCTACCCTGAGCATTGCCGGGGCAACGATCCAGGCGCTGGGCTGCTGGCTGGCGCCGCACAGCGCGGTGCCGCTGCTTGTGGGCCACGCCGTCTATTGCCTTGGCCACGGCATCCACCAGCCTTGCGGCCAGGCCGGGGCGGTGGGCGACTTGCCGCACCTGGCGGGCCGCGCCGTGTCGTGGTCGGGCTTCGGCATGATGATGGTTGCATTCAGCGTCGGGCAAATTGCGGCACAGTTTGTCGACACCGGTTACTCGAACGGCGCCTGGCCGATGGTCGTGCCGATGCTGCTCGCGGGCTGCGGGTTGCTGGCCATCGCGTTCCTCTGGCTGCCGCGTCTTCAACACCCGATGAAAGAAAAGGAATCAACATGACCCGTTTGAACGTCGTTCGCGAAGGCAGCGGCCCCTTCGTCGTGCTGAGCCATGCGCTGGGCTGCGACCTGCACATGTGGGACGGCGTGGCCGAGCAGCTTGCGCGCGGCCACACCGTCATCCGCTACGACCACCGCAACCATGGTGGCTCCGAGGTGGTGCCGGGCGCGCTGCGCATCGAAACACTGGCGCAGGACGTGGCCGAGCTCATCCAGCGTGAGACGGGCGGAGAGCCGGTGCACTTCGTCGGCCTTTCGATGGGCGGCATGACGGCGCAGGCGCTGGCGGTGCGGCACCCCGAGTTGCTGCGCAGCGTGGTCATTGCGAATTCGTCGGCCCACTACCCCGACCAGTCGCCGTGGCGCGCACGCGTTGAAACGGTGGCCGCCAAAGGCGTGGAGGCCATTGCGCCGGGCGCCGTGTCGCGCTGGCTGACGCACGGCTATGTCACCACGCAAGAAGGCAAGGCGGCCGCGCAGGCGCTGAACGAGGTGCTGGTGCGCACCGACGCGCAGGCCTACATCGAGAGCTGCAACGCGGTGGCCGCCATCGATTTTCGCGAGAGCAACCGCCGCGTCGCGGTGCCCACGCTGGTCATTGCCGGCTTGCAGGACGAGGCCACGCCCCTGGCCATGTCCGAAGCCATGGTGGCCGCCATTCCAGGGGCGCGGCTGGCCACCATCGATGCGGCGCACCTGAGCGCAGTGGAGCGGCCGGTCGAATTTACGCAGCTGCTGATCGATTACTGGCGCAGTCTCTGATAAGCCGGCAACCGGGCAGAGCGGGTTCGCCTAGGTCTAACCCCTATTTCGTGCGAATACTGCACGCAAGCGTTCGATTATCGAACCAGAGCTGACCGCGAAGCATTGTGGGCAGGGCGCCGACTTCCTAAAGTCGGTCCCCATGCACCGCTCCATTGCCACCGTTTCTCTCAGCGGCACGCTTCGCCAGAAGCTCGAAGCCGTTTCGGCCGCGGGCTTCGGCGGCATCGAACTGTTCGAGAGCGACTTCGTCAACTTCAAGGGCAGCGCCGGCGAGCTCGGCCGCATTGCCGCCGACCTTGGCCTGTCGATCGACCTGTACCAGCCGTTCCGTGATTTCGAGGGCATGCCCGAGGCGCAGTTCCGGCGCAGCCTGGAGCGCGCCGAACGCAAGTTCGACCTGATGGAGGCGATGGGCGCGCCCATGATGCTGTGCTGCTCGAACACATCGCCGCTCGCCATCGATGACCCGGCGCTTGCCGCGGCCCAGCTGCACGAACTCGCGGAGCGCGCCGCACGCCGCAACCTGCGCGTGGGTTTCGAGGCCTTGGCCTGGGGCCGGTTCACCTCGCTCTACGGCCAGGCCTGGAACATCGTGCGCGAGGCCGATCATCCGAACCTCGGCTTGATCCTGGACAGCTTTCACACGCTCTCGCTGAAGGACGATCCCGCGGGCATCGCCCGCATTCCAGGCGACAAGATCTTCTTTCTGCAGATGGCCGACGCGCCGTTGCTTTCGATGGACGTGCTGCAGTGGGCCCGCCATCACCGTTCGTTTCCGGGGCAGGGCGACCTTGCCGTGGTCGGGTTCTTCGAGCAGGTGCTGCGCGCGGGCTACACGGGGCCGCTGTCGCTCGAGATCTTCAACGACATCTTCCGCGAGACACCCAACCGCCGCACCGCGGTGGATGCGATGCGCTCGCTGCTGTATCTCGAAAGCGAGGCGCAGCAGCGCCTTGCAGCGGCGGCCGATACCGCGGCTGTGCCTGTGCCGCTGCAGCGCGTCGAGCTTTTCAATCCGCCGCCCGTGCCGGCGCTGTCGGGCCTGTCGTTCATCGAGTTCGCGGCCGACGAAAGCTCGGCCGGCATGCTCGGCGCGCTGCTTGGGCAACTCGGCTTCCGCCGCGTCGGCCGGCATCGCTCGAAGGCCGTGGTGCTGTACCGCCAGGGCGAGATCAACCTGATCGTCAATGCGCAGCCGGATTCGTTCGCGCGCAGCCGCTTCGACGCGCACGGCACCTCGGTGTGCGCGCTGGGCGTGCGCTGCGCCGACCCTCTCGCAGCGGTCGATCGCGCCACCGCCATGCGCTCGCAACGCCACGACAGCCCCGTCGGCCCCAATGAACTCCGCGTGCCGGCCATCGTGGCGCCGGGCGGCAACCTCATCCACTTCGTGTCGGAGGCGTTGGGTGCCAACGGCCTGTACGAAGCGGATTTCATCCTCGAAGAAGACGCAGACGACGCCGGCGGCGCAGGCCTGACGCAGATCGACCACGTGGCCCTTGGCCTGGCGGTGGACCAGCTCGACACCTGGGTGCTGTTCACACGCGCGGTGCTGGGGCTCGAGCCCGGCGAAAGCCTGGAGCTGGCCGATCCGTTCGGGCTCATTCGAAGCCGCGGCGTGGCCGATGCGGCGCGGAGCGTGCGGCTGGTGCTCAACGTGTCGCTGAGCCAGCGCACCCGCACCGCGCGCACGCTGAGCGTGACGGGCGGCGGCGCGGTGCACCACATTGCCTTGCGGTGCGAAGACATCTTCGAAAGCGTGGAGCGGCTGCGCACCGCCGGCACGCGCTTCGTGCCCATTTCGGGCAACTACTACGACGACCTGGCGACGCGCATCGACCTCGACCCGGCGCTCTTGGCGCGCATGCGTGCGGCGGGCGTGCTGTTCGATCGATCGCCCGCGGGCGACTACCTGCACATCTACACCGAGAGCATCGAAGGCGGGCTCTTCTTCGAACTGGCACAGCGCACCGCGGGCTACGACGCCTACGGTGCCCTCAATGCACCCGCGCGCATGGCATCGCAGGCGCAGGAATAAGTTTCTTCTAGTCAACCCGGAGACAAACCATGGCAAACACCACGGCCCAAGAGCCGAAAGGCAGGCACCAGTCGAAGAAGGCCACCGCCAGCGGCTGGATCGGCTCGGCGCTGGAGTACTACGACTTCTTCATCTACGCCACGGCGGCGGCGCTGATCTTTCCGCAGATATTCTTTCCCAAGGGCGACCCGCAGATCGCGATCATCGCGTCGCTTGCGACCTACGGCGTGGGTTATGTTGCGCGGCCGATCGGTGCACTGCTGCTGGGCCACTGGGGCGACACGCACGGCCGCAAGACCGTGCTGATTCTGTGCATGTTCCTGATGGGCTTTTCGACCATTGCCGTCGGCCTGCTGCCGACGTATGACCAGGTTGGCCTGTGGGCGCCCGCCATGCTGGTGGTGCTGCGGCTCATCCAAGGCTTTGCGGTGGCCGGCGAAATTTCAGGCGCGAGCTCGATGATCCTGGAGCACGCGCCGTTCGGGCGCCGCGGCTTCTTCGCGAGCTTCACGCTGCAGGGCGTGCAGGCCGGCCAGATCATGGCGGCCGCAGTGTTCCTGCCGCTCGCGCACTACATGGACAAGGACGCCTTCAACGCCTGGGGCTGGCGCATTCCGTTCCTGCTGAGCTTCATCGTCATCGTGGCCGGCTACATCATCCGCAAGGAAGTGGACGAGACCCCGGCCTTCGCCGAAGTGGAGAAGAGCGCAACCGTGCCCAAGGCACCGGTCATCCAGGCCGTGACCGAGAGCTGGGGCGACATGTTGCGCGTGCTGCTGTGCTCGCTGATGAACGTGATTCCGGTGGTTGCCACCATCTTCGGCGCCGCCTATGCGGTGCAGCCGGGCTACGGCATCAACTTCGAGAAAGACATCTACCTCTGGATTCCGGTGATGGGCAACATCCTGGCCGTGATCGTGATCCCGTTCGTGGGCAATTTGTCGGACAAGGTCGGCCGCCGCCTGCCGATCGTCGTCGGCGCCCTTGGTTCGGGCCTGCTGTCGTTCGGCTACCTGTACGCCATCAGCATCCACAACGTGCCGCTGGCCATCGTGTTGTCGCTCTTGATGTGGGGCGTGGTCTACCAGGGCTACAACGCCGTGTTCCCGAGCTTCTATCCGGAGATGTTCCCCACGCGCACCCGCGTCTCGGGCATGGCGATTTCGCAGAACATCGGCACCGCCATCACGGCGCTGCTGCCGGCGCTGTTCGTGGCGGTGGCGCCCCCCGGTGCCGCCAACATCCCGCTCACCGTGGGTGCCATCACGCTGGCGATCTGCGCCATTGCCGCTGTCTCGGCCTGGAGTGCCCGCGAAACCTACCGCGTGCATATGAACGACCTGGGCAAGCGCGACGCAGTTCCGGTCGACAAGTCTGAATACGACCGGCTGCGCGAACAGACGCTGCTGAACGCACGCATGGCCAAGGCAACCGCCTGAAGACCTTGCGCGCACCAAGGGAGTCGGCGCCATGAAGAATGGCGGCCATGACCTCCCATCTGAAGATCGATTTTGTTTCCGACGTCTCTTGCCCCTGGTGCGCCGTCGGCCTGGGTTCGCTCGAGGCGGCGCTCCGGCGCCTGGCGCCGGACGTCACGGCCGAGCTGCATTTCCAGCCCTTCGAGCTGAACCCGCAGATGCCGGCCGAAGGCCAGGACACCGTCGAGCACCTGAACCAGAAATACGGTTCCACGCGCGAGCAGCAAGCGCAGTCGCGCGAGATGATTCGCCAGCGCGGGGCCGAGGTGGGCTTCGAGTTCAGCCCCGAAGGCCGCCCCCGCGTCTACAACACCTTCAACGCCCACCGGCTGCTGCACTGGGCCGAGCTCGAAAGCCCGGCCAAGCAGGCGGCGCTGAAGAAGCTGCTGCTCAAGGCTTACTTCACCGACAGCCAAAACCCGTCGGATCCCGAGGTGTTGGTGCGCGCGGCCACCGAGGCCGGGCTCGATGCGGCGCGTGCGCGCGAAATCCTGGCGAGCGACGAGTACGCAAACGAAACCCGCGAGCGCAAACGCATGTACACCGATGCCGGCATCCATTCGGTGCCCGCGATCATCATCAACGATCACCACCTGATTTCGGGCGGGCAGCCGGTCGAGGTGTTCGAGCGGGCGCTGCGTCAGATCGCGGGTGCGCAGCCGAGCACCGTCGTCACGGCCTGAGCTGGCGCCGGGCTTCGACAGGCGCGTGCTGCGCCATCAGCTCGGCGATCCAATCGATGAACACGCGCAGCTTGGCGCTGACATGCCGGTTCGGCGGAAACGCCACATACAACGGCATCGAATCGAGCTGCCAGCCATCGAAAAGCCGCACCAGCTCGCCGCTCGCCAAGTGCCCCTTGGCCATGTAGTCCGGCAGCCAGAGAATCCCCAGCCCGGCAAGCCCCGCCGCGAGGTAGGCATTGCCGTCGTCCACCGACAGCACATAGCGGCCCTGCACCTCGATGCGCTCTTCGCCCAGCCGCATGGCGTACGGAAAGGTCTTGCCGCTGCGCGACCACAAGAAGCCCACGATGCGGTGGTGCGTGTCTTCCAGCTCGCGCGGGTGCGGCGGCGTGCCGGCAAGTTCCAGGTAGCGCGGGGCCGCATAGACGCCCAGCCGCAGGTCGCCCACGCGGCGCGCCATCAGCGACCTGTCGGTGAGCTCGCCGCCGCGCACGACGCAGTCCACGTTGTCGCCGATCACATCCACCATGCGGTCGCTCACGCCCATGTCGAGCTGGATGTCGGGGTAGCGGGCATGGAACGCCGGCAGTGCCGGCACCAGGATCATGCGGGCCAGCGGGCTTGGAACGTCCACCCGCAAGTGGCCGCGCGGCAACGCCGAGGCGCTCGAGAGGCTGGTTTCCGCGTCGTCCATGTCGGCCAGCAGGCGCACCACGCGCTCGTAGTAGGCGGCACCATCGGCCGTGACGCTGAGCTTGCGCGTGGTGCGGTTGAGCAGCTTCACGCGCAGCCTTGCTTCCAACTGCTGCACCAGCTGCGTCACGGTGGTCTTGCTCATGTTCAGCGTGTCGGCCGCTTTGGTAAAGCTGCCTGCTTCCACCACGCGCGCGAATGCGTGCATCGCATCGAAGCGGTCCATGTCTGTTCCTGCTGGTTCGAAGATTGTTTGAGTTTGCCAAACAATGATTGTTGGCTTTGCCTGTTTATCCGATGAGCCCGGATCCCTAAAGTCGCTTGATCGTGATGACGGGCCGGCGACGGCTCATTCGAGAAAAGAGAAAGCAATCCATGGCTCAACGCGACGTCGTTTTTCCGCCCGGGCACCAGGCGCTCTATGAAAAGAACCGCTATTCGCCGGCCGTCCGGTCCAACGGCTTCCTGTTCGTTTCAGGCCAGGTAGGCAGCCGCCCCGACGGCTCGCCGGAACCCGACCTGGAGGCGCAGGTACGGCTTGCCTTCGAGAACCTCAACGCCATCCTGGCGGCCGCGGGCTGTACGTTCGACGACGTGGTCGATGCGACCGTCTTCGTCGTCGACCCCGAAGCGAATTTCGAAAAGATCTGGAAAGTGGTGCCGGAGTACTGGGGCAGTGCGCCGCACCCGACGCTCACCGGCATAGGCGTGACGTGGCTCTATGGCTTCAAGTTCGAGATCAAGGTGATTGCGAAGCTTCCTGAAGCCTGATGCGATGGCCAGGACTCCCTGGCTTTCAGCTCAAGCGGCAACGGCCGAGAAAAGCCCGCGCCCCAGGTCGCGCGCGGCTTCCAGTTGAACGGTGCGGTCCGGCCGGTCGGATTCGAGCAGGAACTCCGACGTCACCACGCGTGCGCCGCAGTAGCCGAAGATGCCATGGTCGATCTGCGTCTTCATCGCATCGAAGTAGCCATGCCGGTCGTAGGTTCCAGGGTCGGCGCCGCCAATGGCGACGAGGTGCACCGGCAAGTGGCCGAGGCGCTTGACGAGCTTGCCGTCGCGCTCGTCGTAGGCCCATCCGTTCGCGAATACGCGGTCGATCCAGCCCTTGAGCAGCCCCGGGAAGGACCACCAGTACACCGGATACACCAGCACAAGCGCGTCGGCGCGGTCGATTCTTTGCTGTTCACGCGTCACGTCGGTGTCGGGCGGCGCCTGCTTCCTGTGGGCGGCATGGTCGCCCGCGGAAAAGCGCGGGTCGAAACCCTCTGCTGCAAGGTCGGCAATTTCCGCCGTGTGGCCGTCGTCGGCCAAGGCGACGCCTTCCGCGAGCTTGCGCCCGACGTGGTGGGTGAGCGATTCCGGATTGGGGTGGGCGACAACGATGAGCGCATGCATGCGTGACATTCCTTTCGTGCTTCTTGAGGTTGAAGAGGGCTGCTACAGTAGCAACCTACGTTTAGTATATTGAATAACCTACCTTTGGTACATAACCATGCCCAAGCACGGGGTTAAAGAGGCACGCGCCACATCAACGGATGCCGATGAGCCCAAGCGCCGCCGCCTCTCGCGGCAGGACCGCTACCGCCAGCTCATCGAAGTGGCGTGGCGCATCGTGCGCGAATCGGGCACCGACGCCTTGACTCTCGGATCGCTCGCGGAGCAGGCGGGCATCGCCAAGCCGGTGGTGTATGACCATTTCGCGACCCGCAATGGCCTGCTGGCCGCGCTCTACGGCGAGTTCGACATGCAGCAGAACGCGCTGATCGATGCCGCGATCGAGAACAGCGAACCGACCCTCGCCGGACGGGCATCCGTGATTGCCGGCTCGTATGTCGATTGCGTGCTCGCGCAGGGGCGCGAGTTGCCCGGCGTGAGCGCCGCGCTGGCGGGCTCGCCTGAACTCGAGAGCCTCAAGCGCGAATCGGAAGCGGCCTTTCTGCAGAAGTGCCGCGCGCTGCTGGCACCGTTTGCCCCCGGCAAGGACATCGGCGTGGCCGGACTGCGCGCCATGCTGGGAGCGGCCGAAGCCCTGTCGTATGCGGCAGCCATGGACGAGATTTCCGCATCGCAGGCCAAGGAGGAACTGCTCGAGACGATCCTGGGAATGGTGTCGCGGCAGAAGCAGCCGGCCTCGCGCCGCGCCGCGAGCCGACCGGTCTCCTAGCCGTTCAGCACGAGCGATTCCTGCGGATATTGCTCGCACATGAAGTCGACGAACGCGCGCACCTTCGGCGCGGGAAGCCGCCTGGATGTATGCAGCACCCAGAGCGCCACCTCCGGACCCGACACCACGCCCCACTGAACCAGCTCTCCGCGCGTCAGCTGGCTCCATGCGATGGACTGCGGCATGAGGGCGGCGCCTGCGCCCGCGACCGCCGCATCGCGGATCATCAGGAACGAGGAAAGCCTCAGCCTCGGAATCGGCTCGATCACAAGGCGCCCGTCGTCGAGCGTCCAGTTCCCGCCTTGAAAGTTGGTTGAAACGATGCCGGGAACGGCGCTGACCTTGCCTGGCTTTGGCGCCGGCACGGAAGGCGCGGCCACCACCACCAGCCGGTCCTTGGCGAAGCACCGGCCCACCAGGCTGCTGTCGGGGCTCGGATTGATGCGGATCGCGGCGTCGAATTGCTCTTCGATGAGGTCGACCAGCCGATCGTCCGCCACCACCTCGCACGTCACCTCGGGGTAGGCCGCGCAGAACCCGGCCGAAATGCGGCCCATCGCAAGCTGGGAGAACAGCACCGGCGAGGCGATGCGCAAGCGTCCGCGCGGTACCGACAAGCCTTCGCGTGCGGAAGTCATCGCGTCGGCCACCTCGTGCATCGGCCCTTCGGTGCGGTCCATCAACAACTGTCCAGCTTCCGTGAGCTTGAGCCCGCGGGCGCTGCGCTCGATGAGCCGCACGCCGAGCTGCTCTTCCAGGTCCGCAATGCGCCGGGACAGCGTGGCCTTCGATCTGCCGCTGGCGCGGCTTGCTTTTCCGAGGCCGCCGTTCGTTGCGACGAGCGCGAAGTCGCTCAGTGCGTTCAGGTCCATAGTGTTTCGAAATTGAGACGAGGTGTCTTTATTTTCGGGTCTTCGTTTTATCGATGCAACGGCCTATCTTCTCCTCATCGCAACTTCGAAATGAGGAATTGAAATGACCACCACTCAACGTGCTGTGCTGATCCGGGCCTATGGCGGTGCCGCAGAGGTCGCCGAAATTACGAGGCCCTTGGCAGGGCAGGGCCCGGTTCTGGTTCGCGTTCGGGCCGCCGGCGTGAATGGCATCGACTGGAAAGTTCGTGACGGGCTGGTCCAGCAGGCTTTTCCGCTGCAGCTGCCCGCCGTGCTGGGTATCGAGCTGGCGGGTGTCGTCGAGGCGGTCGGTCCCGGCGCCTCGCGCTTTCATGTGGGCGACCGCGTCATGGGGCCACTTGGCGGGCTCGGTGCCTATGCCGACTTCGTGGCGGTCGACGAGGCGAACCTGGTACGCACGCCGCACGGCCTGGACGACGTTCATGCGGCCGCCATTCCAGTCGCGGCCGTTGCAGCCTGGCAGAGCTTGCACCACGCAGGCCCGATCGGCGCAGGCTAGCGGATCCTGATCCACGGTGCAGCGGGAGGGCTGGGCGGCTATGCCGTGCAGTACGCCAAGCGGGCGGGCGCCGAAGTCTTCGCAACCGCGTCGGCCGCGCACCTCCACCACGTTCGCAGCCTGGGCGCGGACCACGTCATCGACTACCGGGCCCAACGCTTCGAGTCGATCGCGCGGGACATCGACCTCGTGCTCGACTATGTCGGCGGCGAGGTGCTCGACCGCTCCTGGCAGGTGCTGAAGAAGGAGGGCGCGATCGTCGGCATCTCGTCGCCCGACATCCTTGCACGCACGCCGCCCGGCCGCCGCGGACTGTGGTTCATGAACAAGCCGGACACCGCCCTGCTGGAACGGCTGGCGGCGGAGATCGCCGAAGGCACGCTGGCCTCGAAGCTCGGTGAGGTCGTGGGCTTCGCCGACATCCCCACGGCCATTGAACGCAACCGCACCGACTCTCGCATCGGCAAGGTGGTCGCGGACTTCTCGCGCTGATCGGCCCCTTGCTCCCTTTACCTCGCTTCATTACCTCAACCCCTGGAGATTTTCATGAGCATTCTCGTCACCGGTGCCACCGGCACCATCGGTTCCCTCGTCGTCCAAGGCCTGGCCAGCGCCGGCGCCCAAGTCAGCGCATTCGTTCGCACACCCGGAAAGCAAAGCTTTCCGACAGGCGTCAAGGAGGTCGTCGGCGACCTGACCGACGTGCCCTCATTGCGCGCGGCATTGTCGTCGGTGCGCACACTGTTTCTGCTGAACGCCGTCACTCCGGACGAAGTGACGCAAGCCCTGGTCGCGCTGAACCTGGCGCGCGAGGCCGGCATCGAGCGCGTCGTCTACCTGTCGGTCATCCATGCGGACAAGTTCACCAACGTGCCGCACTTCACCGGCAAGCACACCGTCGAGCGAATGATCGAAAGCCTCGACATTCCCGCGACCATTCTTCGGCCCGCCTACTTCATGCAGAACGAGCGCATGGTCCAGCAGGTGATCCAGGGGTACGGCGTCTACCCGATGCCGATAGGCTCCACCGGCGTCGCGATGATCGATGCGCGAGACATTGCGGATGCCGCGGTCGCCGAACTGCTGCGCCGCGACGGGGCGCCCGCGCCGCTGCCGCGCACGACGCTGGAACTGGTCGGGCCCGAGTTGCTGACAGGAGAGTCGGTGGCCAAGATCTGGAGCGCCGCACTAGGCCGCGAAGTGGCTTACGGCGGCGATGACGTGGCCGCGTTCGAAGCGCAGATGGCAGGGCAGGGGCCGTCCGGGCTTGCCTACGACATGCGCCTGATGATGGCCGGAATTCAGAAGTTCGGCATGCACGGTGCGGCGGGCGCAGCGGATCGCCTGCAGGCCGCTATCGGGCATCCGTTGCGCAAGTATGGCGACTTCGTGAAGGAGGCGATTGCCGCGTCGCAGGCTGCCCCAAGTCCGGTCAGATAAGCCCTCTGGTCGCCGCCTTCAGCGTCGCCGCCGCTCGCGTCGAGCACTCGAGCTTGAGGAACAGGCGTTCGACATGCGTTCGCACCGTGCGCGGGCTGATGCCCAGCGCACGAGCAACCTGCTTGGTGTTGTCGCCGCGGCTGATGCAGCGCAAAACCTCCAGCTCGCGCTCCGACAGAGACTGCTCGCCGCGCGCCGCAGCGGCCACGGGCTTGGCCGGCGCAGGCGACAGGGCGCTGGCGAGCAAGGCAGCGACGACTTCCTGGTCGAAGCGGCCCGCTTCGGCTTCTTCTTTCATGCGCTCGAGCGCCTCGGCTTCGGTGAATGCCGCTCGCCATGGACGGCGGGTTCGAAGAGAAACCCACAGCTCTGCTGCGGCGACGATTTGCCCTTCCTGCGGCATCGCCGCGCCCGACCGGCCGCGGAAATGGCCCGAGCCATCGCGCCGTTCGAAGGCGAAGGATGCGATTTCTGCTTCGAGCGCGAGCCCATCGATTTGCCCGGCGGCGCGGGAAGTCCAGTACGGCACGAGCCGCAGGCGTTCCAGGGACGAGGCAGGCAGCGGTTCAGGCGCGTTCCAGATGGCGTTGGGCACCGATGCCCGGCCAATGCCGTGGATCAATCCGGCCTTGTACGTGCGGTGGCATGAGACCTCGTCCAAGCCGGCACGCACGCTGCAGTCGCGCGCCAGCTGAGCCACGCGACGCGAGTAACCCGTCATCCACGGAAGCTTGAGATCGATCACGTCGCCCACGAGCTCCAGCCCGACACGCCGGAGCATCGAAACTGGCTGGTCGGCAACGTCGGTCCATGGTGGGGGAGCGCTGTCCATCGCTTTCATCCACGTCGAGACACGTGGTGCGCTGGCCTCGACAAGGAAGCCCGGATACACGCTGTCCGCGCGTCCGCGGGCCAGCGCGAGCGCTTCGTCGAGTCCGTAGAGGCGACTGAAAATCTCGATGTCGCTCGCCAGGGCCACCACATACGTCGCAAGCGGCACGTCGTTGCCTTGCAGAAGGCCGGGCACGCCGCCGCCGTCGTAGGTTTCGAAGATGGTGCGCAGCGCCGCTTCGGTGTCGGCGCTCAAGCCGAGCGTGCTTGCTATGTCGCCGGCGATTTCGCAATGGATATTGGCCATGGCGAGCAGGCCGTCGGGAATGGGCACGCTGCGAGGCTGCTGCTGCGCCCTCCGAGGCTTTTGCGATGCAAGAAGGGCGCTTCGACCTTGCACGTCGTCTTCCATGAAGTCCGCGAACTCCTGGGCATTGGCCGTGCACCCCGACCAGCGCAGCAGCGCGACGTGCCGGGCGGCCTCGACCTGCGATGGGTCGCAGCGGACCTGCGTCGCGATCAGTCCGGCGAGGTAGGCGGTTCGCAGCGAATGGTCCGTCGGCTGGCCCATGCTCAGGTCGCCAATGAAAGCAAGCGCGCGAACCGCGTCGAAAACGGCAATGGTTGTGTCGTCGGACATGAAATGGCTGAGACAAAAGCCCAGCATCGCACAGTTGCTTTTCTTGCGGGCCTGTCGGTCATTCGACCGATAGCACGCCTGGTGCCGTCGAAACAGAATCTCCTGCAACGGCCCCGCTGAAGGGGCTCCGACTTTCAACCTGATCTTGCGGTCTCACCGCCAATGCCATGCTCAATGCCAACCAATCTCCTCTCCAGCGAGCCGCGTGGCTGCGCAAGCTCTACTTCATCCGCGCCGCCTTTTCGTTCGCATGGGTTGCGTTGGCGTTCACCCTGGCGAAGGAATCTCCCACGCTTGCAAGCGGCCTGCTGATCGTCTATCCCGCCTGGGATGCGCTCGCAAACCTGCAGGATGCGCGGATGACCGGGGGCGCAAAGGCCAATCCCACCCAGATCCTGAATGCCTGGATAAGCGGACTGGTCACAGCTGCCGTGGTGGCCTCGCTCGCGCTCAAGCTCCAGATCATTTTGGCGTTCTTCGGGGGCTGGGCCATCGTTGCAGGGCTGCTTCAGCTGGCGACGGCCATCCGTCGTCGCAAAGGCGATCGAGGGCAGTGGGTGATGATGTTGAGCGGGGCGCAGTCTGCACTGGCCGGAGGATTTTTTGTGGCACAGCAAGGCAGCGCTGCGCCTGCCGTGCAGACCTTTGGCGGTTATGCGGCGGTCGGCGCTGGGTACTTCCTGATCTCCGGGCTTGTCATCCTGTTTCGGCAGTCCAAAGACAGGTCCGCTTCAGAGCACACCGCATGACCGTGCTGCGCCGCCGCAAGAGGTCGGCCGCCGGGTTTCTCGCAGTTGTTAACGTGCATCAGAAAATGTAAACAAACTGTTCAATGCATTGCTGCGGCGTTACATTCTTGTGACCCCTGAGGATGCACATGAAAGTAGATGGCCGAGAGGCGAAGCGTTCGGCAATTTATCTGCCGGTGTCAGCCAAATTTTTGATCGCGTTGATCGGGGCGATCGCGTGGATGGGTTTTTCCATTTGGGCCGCCGGCCCGTGGCTGGCCGATCTGAAAAGCTATGTAGGGACCGCTTTCGCTATTTTCCTGGTGTATGGCATTGCCATTATTCCGGGGTTCATGAATGCGTTCATGGCGATCAGCCTCATTCTGGATAAACGGCCGCCGCATCGCCCGCTGTCGGTCTATCCGCCGCTATCCATATTGATTGCCGCGTACAACGAGGAAGCCTCCATCGAAGAGACGCTGGTCAGCATTGATCAGCAGAAGTACCCGGGCGGGTTGCAGGTCATCGTGATCAATGACGGGTCGGCGGATGGCACTGCGCAGGTGGTCCAGCGCGCCTTGGAGCGATATAGCTGGCTCAGCTTTGTCGACCTGAAAAAGAATGGTGGCAAGGCACGCGCCCTGAATATCGGGTTCAAGGAGGTTCTGCACGATCTGGTCGTGACCGTCGATGCGGATTCCTTTTTGTACCGCGGCGCGCTCACCAGCATTGTCGAGCGCTATCGCGCCGACCCGCCCAATACGCGCGCCGTCGCGGGAAAAATCCTGGTTCGAAACTCGCGGCAGAACTGGATCACCCGTTGCCAGGAATGGGACTACTTTCACGGTATTTCCGCAGTCAAGCGCGTGCAGTCGCTGTTCCAGGGGACCTTGGTTGCACAAGGCGCATTTTCCGTCTACGACCGAGCCGCGCTGACCGAGGTTGGCGGGTGGCCTGAGTGCGTCGGAGAAGACATCGTGCTCACATGGGCGCTATTGAATGCCGGGTACAGGGTGGGGCACTGCGAGGACGCGTGCCTCTTCACCAATGTGCCCAGCACGCTCAAGCAGCTGGTCAAGCAGCGCCAGCGTTGGGCCCGGGGCATGACGGAAGCCTTTGTCAAACACCCCCGCATTCTTTTCAAGATGCGGCTGTCGACCTTTTTCATTCACTGGAACCTGTTGTTCCCGTGGCTGGACCTGGCATTCACCATCGGCTTCATTCCCGGAATAATATTTGCCTTGTTCGGCTATTACTGGATCGTGGGGCCCATGACTTTGGCGCTGATACCGGCGGCATTTGCGCTGAGTTTCCTGATGTTCTCGATCGAGCGCCGGATGTTCAAGAAAACCGGCCTGGTCGTGCGAAAGAATATTCAAGGGTTTTTTGTCTACGTGCTGCTGTACAGCTTGCTTTTGCAACCCGCCAGCGTGCTCGGCTATCTGGACGAACTGTTCAGAAAGCCCAAAGCCTGGGGCACCAAATGACCAGGGCGCCGGCATATGCAGCGGCCGCCATTTCAGGCCTCATGGTGTTGAGTGCCTCCTGCCACGCGCAGGAAGAAGCGGCCGAGAAAAAAACGTCCGGCATGGCTTTCGGGACGGAAGCCCTGCTGACCAGCGACAGCGACAACTTCGAATCCCGCCGGGTATCGGTCGAGTTTTTTCCCGCTTTTGAAAACGCCGACCGCTACCTCGGGTTCCGGCTCGGCGACTACAAGTACCAGCAAGACAGCTGGCGAAGGGCCGGAAAAAAGGTCTCTTTCCTCGCGCGTTCAATCGAAACCAGAACGGCCAATGGCGGACAGATGGAGGCCGGCGTGTTCGAGCAGGGCGGCCATACGCTGTTGACGCTCGATGGCAGCTACCGCATAGCGCCGACAAAAAGCACGGCGGTGGAGTTTCTCGTCACGCGCGACTGGGTTGAAACACCGAAGTCCCTCGACCGCGGAATCGACTTTTCGTTTCTCGGCGTTGCGGTCGACCAAGGCTTGGGAAGCCATGTCACGCTGGTGGGGCTGCTGGCGCAGCAGTACTTCTCCGACGGAAATCGTCGGGACCACGGGCGCATCCGCTTCATTTACCAACCCTCGCTCGACCTGGGGCTGACCCTGCAAGCGCGCTACCGCACGTACCGCAGCACCCACGAGGATGTCGACAGGGCCTACTTCAATCCGAAGAGCTACAGCGAATCGATGCTGGCGATCAGCTGGCGGCAGCGTTTCCAGGGCTGGACCGCCGCGGTAACGGCCGGCCTGGGCAACGAGAAGATCAACCACGACCTGAGCCAGCCCACGAGATTGCTGGACGCGAGCCTGCAGAGCCCCGTGAGGGGATCGCAGGTGTTTCGCTTCAATGCCGGCTACAGCCGCAGCACCACCTTTTCGGGGCCCAGCTACCAGTACCGGTACATACGCGGCGAGTGGATCATCCTTTTCTAGGATGCCGGGGCCGCTGCTTCACCGCGCCTGGTCGGGACGGCGGTCGATCATGCCTTTGGCAGCAGGCGTTTTCCAGTCGTTGGACAATGGCCTGGGCACGAAACACAAGGAATTCCGCATGACCACGCTGCAGCAACTTCTAGGTATCGAACTCCCGTTGATCCAGGCGCCCATGGCGGGCATTCAAGGCAGCGCAATGGCCATTGCGGTCAGCAACGAGGGCGGCCTCGGCTCGCTGCCGTGCGCCATGCTGGGCAACGATGCCATCCGCACCGAAATAGCCGCCATCCGCGCGGGCACCGGCAAGCCCTACAACGTCAACTTCTTCTGCCACGTATCGCCGCAGCCAAGCGCCGAACGCGAGGCGACATGGCGCAACGCGCTGGCGCCGTATTACCGCGAGCACGCCATCGATGCGGCTTCCATTCCCACGGGCCCGGGCCGCAACCCGTTCAGCACCGAAGTGGCCGAGGTGCTGGCCGAGTTCCGTCCGCCGGTGGTGAGCTTTCATTTCGGGCTGCCGCCCGAGCCGCTGCTGGCGCAAGTGCGCGGATGGGGTTCGAAGATCCTCGCCTCGGCCACCACGGTCGCCGAGGCGCTGTGGCTGGAGGCGCAGGGTGTCGATGCCATCATTGCCCAGGGGCTCGAGGCGGGCGGCCATCGCGGGCACTTTCTCTCGCACGACCTCACGGCGCAGCTCGGCACCTTTGCATTGCTGCCGCAAGTGGTGCGCGCGGTTCGCGTGCCGGTCATCGCGGCCGGCGGCATTGCCGATGCGAAGGGTGTGGCCGCCGCCATGGCGCTGGGCGCCGCCGGCGTGCAGGTGGGCACCGCCTACATGCTCGCGCCCGAAGCCTTCACCAGCGCCTTGCACCGCGCGGCGCTGAAGAGCGATGCAGCGCGCCATACCGCGCTAACCAACCTCTTCACCGGCCGCCCGGCGCGCGGCATCATGAACCGCCTGATGCGCGACCTGGGGCCGATCGCCGCGGTGGCGCCCGAGTTTCCGCTTGCCACGTCAGCCATTGCACCGCTGCGCGCCAAGGCCGAGGCACAGGGCCGCGGCGATTTTTCACCGCTGTGGTCGGGGCAGAACGCGATGGGCTGCCGCGAGCTCCCGTCCGCCGAGATCACCCGTGCGCTGGCGCAGGGCTTTCACCTTACCGCCTGAACGTCCGCCAGACCCATGCCGCAACTGCATCTGCCCTTCAAGTTTCTCGAGCAGCCTTCCAACCCCAGCGTGCGCGAACCGTGGCTGCTGGTGCTGATGCACGGCGTTGGCAGCAACGAGCAAGACCTGTTCGGCCTCGCGCGGCTCATGCCGCCGCAGTTTCATGTGCTGAGCCTGCGCGCGCCCTATGTGCTGTCGCCGGACGCGTATGCGTGGTTCGAATTCCAGGTGCTGCCCGGCGGCGAGCGGCACATCGATGAAGAGCAGGAGCGCGAAAGCCGCTTTCTCGTCGGCGAAATGATCGCCTCGGCATCGCAGCAGCTCGGCGTGCCGCCGGAGCGCGTGGTGGTCGGCGGTTTCAGCCAGGGCGGCATCATGGCGCTTTCGCTGCTGCTGACGCAGCCTGCGAAGGTGCGTGCCGCGATGGTGTGGCACAGCCGCCTGCTGCCGCAGGTGGTGCCGCATATTGCGCCGCCGGAGGCCTTCGAGGGCAAGGCCCTGTGGGTGAGCCATGGCAGCGCCGACAACGTGATTGCGCCAAGCGCGGCGCAAGCCACGCGCGAACTGGCGCGCGGCTTGCCGCTGGCGTTGTCGGGTGCGGACTTTCCCGGCGGGCATGAGATTCGACCGGCCGAACTGCAAGGCACGCTGGCGTGGCTTCAGGCGCTCAGCACCTCAGCGGGTACGCCCCAGCCGCGGCCATAGAGGCCTTTTTTCGCTAGGCCGGCGCGTCACAGTGCGTTACGGGATGACGAGGGATGACACCGGGGAGGGCCGCAGAACTGGTGCACCATAGCCGTTCGCCTCCCACTGCAATCCTCGCAAAAGGAATATTGCCGACATGTCCGACAGCGACACCTCCGAATTCAGGCCGCGCCGCGAGAGCTCGGCCGGCACCTTCATCGTCATCGGCCTGCTCGCGATCGCGGCCGCTTTCCTGGGCTGGCGTTGGTACCAGCAGCAACAGCCGCAGCCGCAATCATTCGAGCCGGCGCCCGTGGCCACCGCGCCGAACGACGGGCCCGCGCCCGCACCGCCGCCAGCCCCGTTGCCTGAATCGCTGGAGCCCAAGAACCCCATCGATGCGATCGCGCTGCCCGCCTCGGGCCTGCCTACGGTCGCCGATTCCGACACGCGCGTGATGTCGGCGCTGGTCGATCTGCTGGGCAGCCAGAACGTGGCGGAATTCGTGCAGTTCGACGGCGTGGTGCGCCGCTTCGTGGCGACCATCGACAACCTGTCGCGCGAGCAGGCCCCCGCGAGCGCATGGCCGGTGCAGCCCACCAAGCAGCGCTTTGCCACCGAAGGCAAGGGCGAGGCCCAGACCATCGCCGCCAACAACGCGGCGCGCTACAACCCCATCGTGCTGCTTGCGGGGTCGGTCGACCCGGCCAAGGCCGCCAAGACGTATGCGCGCCTCTATCCGCTCTTTCAGAAAGCGTATGAAGAGCTTGGCTATCCCGGCCGCTACTTCAACGACCGGCTCATTGCCGTGATCGACCACCTGCTCCAGGCGCCCGAACCCGCCGGCCCGGTGCAGGTCCGGCTCGTCGAGGTCAAGGGCAACGTGTCGTCGCAGCGGCCCTGGGTGCGCTATGAATACGCCGATCCGCAGCTCGAATCGCTCTCGTCCGGCCAGAAGATCATGGTGCGGGTGGGGCTGGAGAACGAGCGCAAGCTCAAGGCCAGCCTGCGCGGCTTTCGCGAGCAGATTGCCACCGGCGACATGGGGAAGAAGAAGCAGCGCTGACCCATCGCGCCGTAGGCGCACGCTGATCGCGCGCCGATCGCGCGCCATGTAGGCGCGGGCCGATTGCGCACCCCACGGATGCCGTGGATGATTTGTCCTCAAGTTTTCGAGGACAACCGTATGAACCTGATGAGCGTCGACCTCTACCAGAGTGCCACCGATCCCGAGAAGTTTCTGGCATTGCCCGCCGGCACCGACCCCGCCGACCTCATGGGGCCGATGACCTTCGACCGGGACTACGCGCACATCAAGCGCTACCAGGAAGCCTTCGAATTCGATCCGTCCGTTCCTTACGCGGGCGTGAACGCCGCGAAGATCGCGGCGGACATCCTCACCGTGAAGTGGGCGATGTATCAGCGCGAAGGCTAGAAAGAAGGCCCCCTGATCAGGCCTCTTCGGTTTCCTGGTATTCGCCCACGGGCACGCAGCTGCAGAACAGGTTGCGGTCACCGTACACGTTGTCGACCCGGCCGATGGGCGGCCAGTACTTGGCCTGCTTGAGTTCGGCCAGCGGAAACGCGCCGAGCTCACGCGAGTAGGGGTGCGACCATTCCGTGCCGAGCAGGCTCGCGGCGGTGTGGGGCGCGTGCTTCAGCGGGTTGTCGTCCTTGGGCCAGACGCCTTCTTCGACGCGGCGGATCTCACCGCGAATGGCGATCATCGCGTCGACGAAGCGGTCGAGTTCGGCCAGCGGCTCGCTTTCGGTGGGCTCGACCATCAGCGTGCCCGGCACCGGAAAGCTCAGCGTCGGCGCGTGAAAACCGTAGTCGATCAGGCGCTTGGCCACGTCTTCCGCGGTCACGCCGCTGGTGTCCTTGAGCGGGCGCAGGTCCAGGATGCACTCGTGCGCCACGTGGCCGTTGGGGCTTGCGTACAGCGTGGGGTAGTGGTCCTTCAGGCGCGCGCTGATGTAGTTGGCGCTCAAGATGGCGGTTTCGGTTGCGGCCTGCAGCCCTTTGGCGCCCATCATGCGGCAGTACATCCAGCTGATCGGCAGCACGGCCGCATTGCCCAGCGGCGCCGCGGAAACGGCGCCTACACCGTTCGATGCGATGCCGGCCGTCGCATGGCCGGGCAGGTACGGCACCAGGTCTTCGACCACGCACACCGGGCCCACGCCCGGCCCGCCGCCGCCGTGCGGAATGCAGAAGGTCTTGTGCAGATTCAGGTGGCTCACGTCGCCGCCGAATTCGCCCGGCGCGGCCACGCCGACCAGCGCGTTCATGTTGGCGCCATCGACATACACGCGGCCGCCGTGCTCGTGCACCAGTTCGCAGAGCTCCTTCACGCGGGTTTCGAACACGCCGTGCGTGCTCGGGTAGGTGATCATCACGGCCGCGAGCTTGTCGCTGTGCTTCTCGCAGGCGCGCTTCAGGTCGTCCATGTCGACATTGCCCTGCGCGTCGCAGGCCGTCACCACCACCTGCAGGCCGACCATCTGCGCGCTGGCGGGGTTGGTGCCGTGGGCCGACGAAGGAATCAGGCAGATGTTGCGATGGCCCTGGCCCTTGGCCTCATGGAAGGACTTGATCGCCAGCAGGCCCGCGTACTCGCCCTGCGAGCCGGCATTGGGCTGCAGGCTGATGCCCGCGTAGCCGGTGGCTTCGCAGAGCCATGCGCGCAGCTGCGCGTCGAGCTGCGCATAGCCTTGCTGCTGCTCGGCGGGCGCAAAGGGATGGATGTTCGCGAACTCGGGCCAGGTGATGGGGATCATCTCGCTGGTCGCATTGAGCTTCATCGTGCAGCTGCCGAGCGGGATCATGCTGCGGTCGAGCGCCAGGTCCTTGTCCGACAGGCTGCGGATGTAGCGCAGCATGGCCGTCTCGCTCTTGTGTGTGTTGAACACCGGGTGCGTCAGAAAGGCGCTGGTGCGGCGCAGATCTTCGGGCAGGCGCGGCGCGGTGTTGGCCAGGTCGTCGAAACGCGGCATCGGCATGCCCGCGGGCACGAACAGGGCCCAGAGCGTTTCGATGTCGGCACGCGTGGTGGTTTCGTCGAGCGAAATGCCCAGGTGCTGCTGCAGCCGCTGGCGCAGGTTGACGCCCGCTGCGGTGGCGCGCTCGATGATCTTCGGCGTGTCGTCGCCCGTGCGGATGGTCAGCGAATCGAAAGCCGTGGTGTTGACCGGCTCGCGGCCCATTTGCGCCAGGCCCTGCGCAAGGATGGCGGTGAGCGCCGCCACGCGCTGCGCGATGCGCGTCAGGCCGTCGGGCCCGTGGTACACGGCGTACATGCTGGCCACAACGGCCGGCAGCACCTGCGCGGTGCAGATGTTCGAAGTGGCCTTCTCACGGCGAATGTGCTGCTCGCGCGTTTGCAGCGCAAGGCGGTAGGCGGGCTGGCCGTGCGTGTCGACGCTCACGCCGACGAGCCGGCCAGGCAGCGAACGCTTGAACTCGTCGCGGCAGGCCAGGTAGGCGGCGTGCGGGCCGCCGTTGCACAGCGGCATGCCGAAGCGCTGCGTGGTGCCGCAGACGATGTCGGCGTCCCATTCGCCCGGGGGCGCGAGCAGGGTGAGCGCGAGCAGGTCGGCGGCCACGCAGAAGGCGGCGTCGCACTGGTGTGCATGGCCCGCGAGCGGGCGCAGGTCGTGCACGTGGCCGGTGGTGGCGGGGTACTGCGCGAGCACGCCGAAGAATTCGCAGCTCGCCATCAGGTGCGGCAGCGTCTCCGCCACGGTGCTCACCTTCACCTCGATGCCCAGCGGCGCGGCGCGCGTCTTGATGACCTCAATGGTCTGCGGATGGCAGTCGCCCGACACCAGGAACACGTTGCTCTTGCTCTTCACGCTGCGCTTGGCCAGCGTCATTGCCTCGGCGGCGGCTGTGGCTTCGTCGAGCATCGAGGCGTTGGCGATGGCCATGCCCGTCAGGTCGCACACCATGGTCTGGAAGTTGAGCAGGGCTTCCATGCGGCCCTGCGAAATCTCGGCCTGGTAGGGCGTGTAGGCGGTGTACCAGGCGGGGTTCTCGAGCACGTTGCGCAAGATGACGCCCGGCGTGTGCGTGCCGTAGTAGCCCTGGCCGATGAAGCTCTTGAACACCTTGTTCTTCGCCGCGATGGCCTTCAGTTCGGCCAGTGCGTCCGCCTCGGTCACCGGCGCGGGCAGCCGCATCGGCCGGGCGCGGCGGATGGCCGCGGGCACGATGCCGTCGATGAGCTCCGCCCGCGTTTCCGAGCCGATCACCGGCAGCATGCGCGCCTCGTCTTCCGCATCGATGCCGATGTGGCGGGCGAGAAATTCTTCGGCATTCTCTAGTTGTTGCAGGGAAGGCTGGGCGGGAATCGGCATGGCGGTAAAGGCTCGGGGAATGAGGAAGGGCGGCTGAAGAACCCGGCGGATCAGGATTCGGCCGCGAACTTGTCGTAGCTGGCGGCGTCGAGCAGCGCATCGAGTTGCGACGGCTCGCTGAGCTTGACCTTGAAGAACCAGCCGGCGGCCAGCGGGTCGGTGTTGGCGAGCGAGGGGTCGGCGCGCAGCGCTTCGTTCACTTCGGTGATCTCGCCCGACACGGGCATGAACACGTCGGCCGCGGCCTTGACCGATTCGACGACCCCGGCCACTTCACCTTGTGCAAAGGTCTTGCCCACTTCGGGCAGATCGACAAAGACCACGTCGCCCAGCGCGTCCTGCGCGTGAACGGTAATGCCAACGGTGGCCGCGTCGCCTTCGGCCGAGACCCACTCGTGGTCCTTGGTGTACTTGATGCTCATGGTGAAAAACTCCTCGTGGAAAAAATGACTGATTCGGGTAGCGCAGAGCCTAGCCGCGGTAGTAGCGGGCCGGCACAAAGGGCAGGGTCGAGACTTCCATCGGCACCGGCTTGCCGCGCACGATGGCCTGCACGCGCGTGCCTGGCTCCGAAAACGCGGTAGCCACGTAGCCCATGGCAACGGGGCGGTCGGCCGTCGGACCGAGCAGGCCGCTGGTCACGATGCCGATGTCCTGGCCTTCGAAAGATTGCAGCAATGTGCCGTCGCGCACTGGAATGCGTTCCAGCGCCACAAGGCCGACGCGCTTGCGCCTCAGGGTGTCGTGGTCCGTGCGGCCCGCGGCGCCGGCTGTGGCGGCGGCCAATTGCGCCAGCACCTTGGCCGCACCCGGAAAACCGCCTTCGCGCGCACCGCCCGCGCGGCGCACCTTCTGGATCGCCCAGTTGAGCGAGGCCTCGACGGGCGTGGTGGTGGTGTCGATGTCGTTGCCGTACAGGCAGAGCCCGGCTTCCAGCCGCAGCGAATTGCGGGCGCCCAAGCCAATGGGCTTGACTTCGGGCTGCGCCAGCAGCAGGCGGGCGAGGGCGTCGGCATCCTTGCCGGCCACCGAAATCTCGAAGCCGTCTTCGCCCGTGTAGCCGCTGCGCGTGGCAAAGGCCGGAATGCCGCCGATCTGCACCGCGCCGCCGGTCATGAACACAAAGCGCTCGATGCCCGGAGACAAGCGGGCCAGCGCCGCGGCGGCCTGGGGGCCTTGCAGCGCGAGCAGCGCGTGGTCGGGCATGGGCTGCACGTCGCAGCGCGCGCCGATCTTCTGCTGGATGTGGGCGAGGTCGGCCACCTTGCAGGCGCCGTTCACGATCACGAAGATCGAGCCGTGCCCCTCGTTGAAGAACATCAGGTCGTCGAGGATGCCGCCTTCGTCGTTCAGCAGCAGCCCATAGCGCTGCTTGCCGGGGGCGAGGTCGATCACGTCGACGGGCATCAGGGTTTCGAATGCGGCGGCGGCATCGGGCCCCACCAGGCGCAACTGGCCCATGTGGGAAATGTCGAACAGGCCGGCCGCGTCGCGCGTGTGCTTGTGCTCGGCCATCAGGCCGGCGGGGTATTGCACCGGCATGGAATAGCCGGCAAAAGGCACCATGCGGGCACCCAGTTCCACATGCAGGTCGTGCAGGGGCGTCTTGAGCAATGGGGCGTCGGATGATGAAGCGGAAGCGGCCACGGGGCACTCCAAAGGGGCAGTCGAATTCCATGGCGCGAGCCATGGGCCACCCCTGCTGTCCGCTTTACCTGAGAGATTCGCCCCACGATCGGGGTTTGCTCCTTCGGTGGGCCGCCGCATCGTCAAAATGCAGGGGCCTCTCTCCAGCAAGGAAACGCCGGCATGCGCCAGCGCCTTGTCAGTCCTTTTGCCTGAGCGTTCGGGGAACCCCTGCGCCTTCGGCGGCCCCGCGTGGCGAAGCTCTCTCCTGACCCTTTGAAGTGTAGTGGATCGCGGAAGGCCTCAGTGCACGGTTTGCGAAGCGGGCGGCAGCAACCTTTCGATACGCTCGCGCAGCGATTCGGCCCGCTCGGCGCCTGCGGCTTTCTCGACTTCGTTGAGCATCAGTGCGGCAATCGTCAGCATGGCGTCGCGGTCGCGGGCTTCGCGCAGCGCATCGCGCATCTGCAGCGCAAACTTGGGATCGCGCCGCACGAACATGCGCTCGCAAATGTCGAACAGGAACATGCGCGTGGTGGCCAGGGAGCGCTTGCCGTCGAAGTTGTCGGTCGAAGTCTCTACGCGGATGGGCTCCGCCGCAGGAGTCGGAAGCGGCGTGTGTATCGGGCTGGCCGAAGCTGGTGGGGCGGCTTTGGGCTCGGCGGCCTGCGCGTCGTGCAGGTACCCGCGGTTCATCAGCGCCCGCACCGTCTTTTCGGCTTCGTCGCGGCTCGCGAACAGCGGGCTGAAGTCGGTCAGCGAACGCCGGCCGTCGGCCATCAGCAGCAATGCGCGCTCGCGCTGGCTCAGCGTGCGCTGCCCGCCTTGCAGTTCGTCGCGTGCCTTGTCGGTCTTGGAGGGAAACATGGCGCCACAGCTTTCGGAATCGAAGGCTGCAGCATCGTTGCGGCTGGTGACATCTTTGTGAAACGTTTGCCTTACAGGGGCATTTGCCGCATAAAAAAAGGCAGCCCGCGAAGGCTGCCCGTTTCTCTCTGCTTTTTATCCGTCGCCTGCTACTTGGCGTACACCAGGTCGCGCAGCGCGAGCGATATCCACGGCACGTAGGTAATCACCATCAGGCAGGCCAGGATCACCAGCACGAAAGGAATCAGGTATTTCACGATCCGGTCGAGCGAGATGCGCGCCACGGTGCAAGCCGCGAACAGGTTCACGCCGAAGGGCGGCGTGATCATGCCGAGCGCGAGGTTCACCACCATGATCAGACCGAAATGCACCGGGTCGACACCGAAGTGCACCGCCACCGGCGCCAGGATGGGCGCGAGCACGATGATGGCCGCGCTGGTCTCGATGAACATGCCGATGATGAACAGCGCAGCGTTCACACCCAAGAGGAACATGGTGGGCGACTTCAGTACCTCCTGCAGCCAGTGGCCGATGGCGTCGGGCACGCCCGCACGCGTGATCAGGAAGGCGAACAGGCCCGCATTGGCAATGATGAACATGATCACCGCCGACGACAGCACCGACTTGCGCAGGATGACGTAAAGATCCTGGAGCTTGATCTCCCGGTAGATCACCATGCCGACCACCAGCGCATAGAACACCGCGACCGCCGAAGCCTCCGTCGGCGTGAAGATGCCGCCGTAGATGCCGCCCAGGATGATCACCGGCATCAGCAGCGCCCAGCCGGCCTGCCAGGTCGCCTTGCCGAAGGACATGCGGCCGTCGCCGTCGTTCTTGCCCCAGCCCTTCCACTTGCAGTACACCCAGACGAACAGCATCAGCGCCAGGCTGATGAGAATGCCGGGGCCGAAACCCGCAATGAACAGCTCGCCGATCGACACTTCGGCGCTCACGCCGTACAGAATCATCGGGATGGAGGGGGGGATGATCACGCCCAGCTCAGCACTGGTGGCCTGCAGCGCGGCCGCATACGCGGTGGGATAGCCGTGCTTGATGAGCGCCGGAATCAGGATGGCGCCGATGGCGAAGGTGGTGGCGACCGACGAGCCCGACACCGCCGCGAAGATCATGCAGGTGAGCACGCAGGTCATGGGCAGGCCGCCCTGCACGCCGCCCACGATGCTCTTGGCAAATTCGACCAGCCGGCGCGAGATGCCGCCGGTTTCCATCAGGTTGCCGGCCAGGATGAAGAACGGAATGGCCGCCAGCGGAAACTTGTTGATCGAATTGAACATCTCCTTCACGGAGATGAGCATGTTGACGTTGGCCACCTGGATGCCCAGGATCGATGCGAGCCCGATGGACACCGCCACTGAAACCGACAGTGCAAAACACAGCACCATCGTTGCAACCATCACGGGGGTCATTGCGCGGTCTCCAGTTCGAGCCGCTTGGGATCGAGAAAATTACCAACGATGCCGAAAAGGCAGAAAACGGAACCGACCGGCAGCGCCAGGTACGACCACATCATCGAAACGCTTTCGAGCCCGGCCATCGACTGCACGCGGCCGCGCATCGCGTAGTCCCAGCCCCACCACAGAATGACCAGCATCAACGCCAATGCCGCGATGCTGACCACGGCGTCGAGCACGCGCTTGACGCGCGGCGGGCTCCAGCGGTAGAGCACGTCCACGCTCACCATCGCGCCCTGGCGAAAGGCCATTGGAATGCCAAGGAACACCATCCAGATCAGGCTCATGCGGATCAGGATCTCGCTCCATTCGGCGGGCTGCTCGAGCACAAAGCGCGTGATGATCTGGAACACGCCCAAGCCGGAGGCGATGACCAGCATCACGCAGGCGGCAATCATCGAGAAGCCGGTGGTCCAGCGCTCGATGCCGAGAAATTTTTCTTTCATCTGCAGTCGTGATGTTGAAAACAAAAAAGCCCGCCAGACGGAACTGAGCGGGCGCCCGATGCTATCCAAAAGATAGCATCATGAAAATCACTTGAACTCGCGGATCTTGTCGAGGTTGGCCTTGCCGAAGTCCTTTTCGAACTGGGCATTCACCGGCCCCAGCGCGGTGACGAACTTGGTCTTGTCGATGTTGTCGATCACCGTCATGCCCTTGGCGCGCAAGTCGGCCACGCCCTTGGCGTCGTCTTCGTCCACGCGTGCGCGATTGGCCTTGGTGCCTTCTTTCGCAGCGTCGAGGAAGGCCTGCTTGTCAGCCGCGCTGAGCTTGTCGAAGGTTGCCTTGTTCATCACGAAGATGCACGGCGAGTAGACGTGGCCGGTGAGCGAAAGGTGCTTTTGCACCTGGTCGAACTTGGCCGAGATGATCACCGACAGCGGGTTTTCCTGGCCGTCGACAGTGCCCTGCTGCAGGGCGGTGAACACTTCGGGGAAGGCCATCGGCGTGGTGACGATGCCGAAGGTCTTGTAGGCCGCAATGTGCACCGGGTTTTCCATGGTGCGCATCTTCAGGCCCTTGAGGTCTTCCGGCGCCTTCACGTCGCGCTTGCTGTTGGTCATGTGGCGGAAGCCGTTCTCGGCCCATGCCAGCGCCTTGAAACCCTTGGCGTCGAACTTGGTCAGCAGATCCTGGCCAATGGGGCCGTCGAGCACGGCGCGCGCATGGGCCTTGTCGCGGAACAGGAAGGGCACGTCGAGGATTTTTGTCTCGGGCACAAAATTGGGCACCGGGCCGGTCGAGGAGAAAGCCAGCTCTTGCGTACCGAGCTGCACGGCTTCGATCGACTCGCGCTCACCGCCCAATGAACCGTTGTAGAAGGTCTGGACCTTGTAGCGGCCACCGGTGCGCTTTTCGACTTCCTTGGCAAAGACGTCGATCGCAACACCCTGGTGCGAGTTCTGCGCGGTCGAAATACTGATTTTCATGGTGGTCTGCGCGAAGGCGGCGCACGCCATGCCCATGCCCAGAACCAGGCCGGCGGCCAGTCGGGTCAATTTCATTGTGTTGTCTCCAGAGAAAAGAAGGCGCGAAGAAAAAGCGAAAAAAGCAAACTCCGCGGGCAACCGCCGACTATGCCGTAACAGGGAGCTTCACCGCGTCGGGATTTTCACGGACGTAATCACGAATAACTACTTCGAAATCGGCGTCCGCCGAGAGTCCCAGCCGTTTGGCGCGGGCGGTTTCGATGCGTCCGGGCCAGGTTTTCACGATGCGCCGGATGCCTGGGTCGGGTGTGCGGTCGAGCAGGGCGGTGGCCGCCTTGCCGGCCACGCGTTCGAGCGCGGCGGCCATTTCGCCCACAGTGGTGGAAAGCGAGGGCAGGTTCAGCGCCGTGCGCGGGCCCCATTCGGCATCGCTTGCCCCCGCGGCGCGGATGATGCGTTCGAGGGTGCGGGCCGGCGATGCAATGGCCACGGGTGTTTCGTCAGGCAATGCCGTAGCTGGTTTGCGGCGTCGGCAGGGTGTGGCCTTCGATCACCGGCGGCAGCGGCTGCTCGGGTGAATCGCCGAACACCGCGAGCGAGCTGGCAAGCACCACGAGCTGCCCGGTGCCCACGGCAACGAGCATGGCGCAGCGGAGCACCCGCTACAGGCGACACTCGCGGCTCGCGCAAACAAGAAACCGGACGATCGGAAAACGATGAACCTGCGATTCGTTGAAGCCTTTCACTGGGCCGTGGCGCTAAAGAGCGTCACCCGTGCGGCCGAGAAGCTGCACCTCACCCAATCGGCGCTTTCCAGCCGCATTGCGGCACTCGAGCGTGAGCTGGGCGTGCTGCTGCTCGACCGGCGCGACAAGCAGTTCCGCCTCACGGTAGCGGGGCAGCGCTTTCATGCCTTCGCGCAGAAGCTGCTCGAAATGCAGATGCACATCAAGGCCGAGATGGGCTCGGGCGCCGTGCGCGAGGCCGTGCTGCGCGTGGGCGCCATCGAATCGGTGGTGCACAGCTGGCTCACCGGCTGGCTCAAGCACATGCAGGCGACGCATCCGGACTTCGAACTGGAGCTCACCGTCGAAACCACGCCGGTGCTGGTCGACCAGCTGCAGCGCGGCAAGCAGGACCTGGTGTTTGCCGCGCTGCCCGCGGCCGGCGACGGCGTGCGCACCCGCGCCGTGCCGCCGATGCCCATGTGCTTCGTCGGGCACCGCGAGCTGCACCTGAAGCGGCGCTACCGCCTGCCGGACCTGCTCTCGCTCGACCTGTTGACCTTTCAGCGCGGATCGCAGCCGCACGTGGCGCTGCTCGAGCTGTTCCGCGAGGCCGGCAGCCCGCCGCCGCGCGTGCATGCGATCTCTTCGATCTCGGCGATGGCGCAGCTGGTGGAGGCGGGCTTCGGTGTGGCCGCGCTGCCGCGCGCGGTGGTCGAGCCGCTGGCGCGGCGTTTGCCGCTGCGCGTGCTGCCCTGCGACGTGACGCTGGAGCCGCTGCCCATCTACGCGAGCTACCGCGACGATCCGTCGTCGCCGCTGCCGGAGGCCGCGCTCGGCTCCGCCGTGGTGCATGCCTCGCACCGCATGGAGTCATCGAAAAAATCGATGAGCTGAGCGAGAAACTTTGCGTTGGCGTTCGTGAGCGCGGATTCCCACAATCCGGCGCATCACACCACAGCGATGCGTCGGGCATCGAAAACGCCAAATGTCGAACCGCCAATCCTTCGTAGAACAATCCGGCGCGGCGAGCAGCGCGCTGGCCGTGCGCCAGGCCTGCCGCAGCGGCGCACTGGCCGGCCACACCAGCGGACTGGCCAGTGCCCATGTGCAGGGCAACCTGGTGATCCTGCCCAAGGCGCACGCCGCCGACTTCCTGCGTTTCTGCCAGGCCAACCCGAAGCCGTGTCCGCTGCTCGGTGTGTCGGAAGCCGGTGACCCGGCGTTGCCCGCGCTCGGCGAAGACATCGACATCCGCACCGACCTGCCGCGCTACCGCGTGTGGCGAAACGGCGAGCTGGTGGATGAGCCCGCCGACGTGCGCGCCCTGTGGAGCGACGACATGGTGAGCTTCGTCATCGGTTGCTCCTTCACCTTCGAGCATGCGCTGATGGCCGAAGGCATTGTGCTGCGGCATGTAGAGCAAGGCCGCAACGTGGCGATGTTCCGCACCTCGGTGGCCACCGTGCCGGCCGGTCCTTTCCATGGGCCGATGGTGGTGTCGATGCGCCCGCTGCGCGCGGCCGATGCGATCCGTGCGGTGCAGATCACCTCGCGCTTTCTGGCCGTGCACGGCGCGCCGGTGCACATCGGCGATCCGGCGCTGATCGGCATCCGCTCGATTGCCGATCCCGACTACGGCGATGCGGTCGAGGTCATGCCCGACGAACTGCCCGTGTTCTGGGCCTGCGGCGTCACGCCGCAGGCCGCTCTGGCCGCCGCCAGGCTGCCGTTCGCCATCACCCATGCGCCGGGCTCGATGCTCGTGACCGACCTGCTGCACCACCGCCTGGCCGCGTTCTAGGCCACCGTTCTTTTCCCCAAATTTCATACCTGGAGACAACCGATGAAGACCACCCTCGACGCCGCGCAGACAGGCGACGACGCACAAGCCGAAGGCAGCTGGCTGCGCACGCTCAACCCGAACGAAAAGCGCACGCTCACCGCTTCGTTCAGCGGGTATGCGGTCGATGCATTCGACTACTACACGCTGCCGCTGGTCACGCCCATCCTGCTGTCGCTGTGGGGCATGAGCAAGACCGAGATGGGCCTGATCGGCACGGCCACGCTGGTGGCTTCCGCCATCGGTGGCTGGGGCGCCGGCATCCTGGCCGACAGGTACGGCCGCGTGCGCATTTTGCAGCTCACCATCCTGGTGTTCGCAATCTTCACGTTTGCCTGCGGCCTGGCGCAAACGCCTGAGCAGCTGCTGATTGCGCGCACGCTACAGGGCCTGGGCTTTGGCGGCGAATGGGCGGTGGGCTCGGTGCTCATTGCCGAGATGATCCGGCCGGCCTACCGGGGCAAGGCGGTGGGGCTTGTGCAGAGCAGTTGGGCGGTAGGGTGGGGCGCGGCGGTGCTGGTGTCGATGGCGCTGTTCTCGTTCTTGCCGCCGGAGTATTCGTGGCGCGTGATGTTCATGCTGGGGCTGCTGCCGGCGGTGCTGATCGTGTTCATCCGCCGCTCGATCCGCGACCCGGAGATCTATGTGCAAAGCCGCGCGGCCGTCGAACGCGGCGAGCGCAGCGGCAACTTTCTCGCGATCTTCAAGCCGGGCATGCTGGGCACCACCGTGCTCGCGAGCCTGCTGTTCACGGGCATGCAGGGTGGCTACTACGCCATCGGCGTCTGGCTGCCGACCTTTTTGAAGAACGAACGCCATCTCACGGTGCTGGGTTCGGGCGGCTACCAGTTCATGTTCATCGTCGGCGCCTTCATCGGCTACCTGTGCGGTGCCTATCTCTCGGACCGCCTGGGCCGCCGCCGCGCTTTCATCCTGTTCGCCATCGGGGCGGGGTCGCTGGTCTATGCGTACACGCTGCTGCCCATTACCGACGGCCTGATGCTGCTGCTCGGCTTTCCGCTCGGTTTCTTCATGTCCGGAATTTTCAGCGGCGCGGGCGCCTTCCTGTCCGAGCTGTTTCCCAATGAACTGCGCGGCTCGGGGCAAGGTTTTTGCTACAACTTCGGGCGCGGCATCGGCGCCACCTTTCCGGCCCTGGTGGGCGTGCTGAGCGACCGCATGCATCTTTCGCTCGGTACCTCCATCGGCATCTGCGCCGCGGTGGCGTACGCCATG
This sequence comes from Variovorax sp. DXTD-1, assembly GCF_003984625.1. Lineage (GTDB taxonomy): Bacteria > Pseudomonadota > Gammaproteobacteria > Burkholderiales > Burkholderiaceae_C > Variovorax. The sequence continues at coordinate 48,629 of NZ_RWKH01000006.1, forward strand.
GTGGTAATCGTGGCGCTGTGTCTTCCGGAGACGCGCGGACGCGATCTGCGTCAGAACTGATCCGAAGCACTTTTCTCTTTCTCCTGCGAAGACCCTTTCTCTCATGACCACGCATTCCCTTCTTCCGTCACGCTGGCAGTTCTGGATTGACCGCGGCGGCACATTCACCGACCTGGTCGGCCGCGATCCCGAGGGCGGCCTGCACACGCTCAAGCTGCTGTCCGAGAACCCCGAGCAGTACGAGGACGCCGCCGTCGAAGGCATCCGCCGCCTGCTGAAGCTCGCGCGCGGTGAGGCTGTCACGCCCGAGCGCGTCGAGTGCGTGAAGATGGGCACCACGGTGGCCACCAACGCGCTGCTGGAGCGCAAGGGCGAGCCCACGGTGCTGGTCACCACGGCGGGTTTTCGCGATGCGCTGCGCATCGCCACGCAGGCGCGGCCGCGCTTGTTCGACCGCCGCATCGTGCTGCCCGAGCTGCTCTACCAGCGCGTGATCGAGGCGAACGAGCGCATGGACGCACACGGCGGCATCGCCCAGCCGCTGGACGAAGAAGCACTGTGTTCGGCACTGCAGGAAGCCTTCGATGCCGGCCTGCGCGCCTGCGCCATCGTCTTCATGCACGGCTGGCGGTTCACCGCGCACGAAGCGGCGGCCGAGCGCATTGCGCGCGGCATCGGCTTCGCGCAGGTGTCGGTATCGCACAAGACCAGCCCGCTCATGAAGCTGGTGCCGCGAGGCGACACCACGGTGGTCGATGCCTATCTGAGCCCAATTCTCCGGCGCTACGTGGAGCAGGTGTCGCGGCAGATGCCGGGCGTGCCGCTGTTCTTCATGCAGAGCTCGGGCGGGCTCACGCAGGCCGACCGTTTCCAGGGCAAGGACGCGATTCTTTCGGGCCCCGCGGGCGGCATCGTCGGCATGGTGCGAACCGCGCTCGATGCCGGCCATGCGCGCGTGATCGGCTTCGACATGGGCGGCACTTCCACCGACGTATCGCACTATGCCGGCGAGTTCGAGCGCTCGTTCGAAACTCAGGTGGCCGGCGTGCGCATGCGCGCGCCGATGATGAGCATTCACACGGTGGCAGCGGGCGGCGGCTCGGTCATCGCCTTCGACGGCGCGCGGCTGCGCGTAGGGCCGGAGTCGGCCGGCGCCAACCCCGGGCCAGCCAGCTACCGGCGCGGCGGACCGCTCACCACCACCGACGCGAACGTGCTGCTCGGCAAGATCCAGCCTTCGCACTTCCCGCATGTGTTCGGGTCCAGCGCCGATGAGCCGCTCGACCTGGCAGCGGCAAGGAGCGGCTTCGACGCGATGGCGCGCCGCATGTCGGAGGCCACGGGCCGCGCCGTGAGCGCGGAAGAGGTGGCGAGCGGCGCACTGCGCATCGCCGTGGCCAGCATGGCCAATGCCATCAAGCGCATTTCGGTGGCGCGCGGCTACGACGTCACGCAGTACACGCTGCAGTGCTTCGGCGGTGCCGGCGGGCAGCATGCGTGCCTGGTGGCCGATGCATTGGGAATGCGCAGCGTCTACCTGCATCCGCTGGCGGGCGTGCTCTCGGCCTTCGGCATGGGGCTGGCTGACCAGCTGGCCATGCGCGAGCTGGCACTGGAGCGCCAGCTCGATGCGCAGGGGCTGGCGGCGGCACGCGAGGCGGCGTCCTCGCTGGCGGCGCAGGCCAAGGCAGAACTGCGCGAGCAAGGGGTGGCGGATGCAGCCATTGCCGCGATGCACCGCGTGCAGCTTCGCTACCACGGCACCGACACGGCGCTGGCGTGCGCGCTGCCCATGGAGGGTTCGGCTGACGACGCCATCGCCGCGATGCGTGAGGAGTTCGAGGCCGGCTATCGACGCCGCTTCGCCTTCCTGATGGCGGAACGGGCACTCGTCATCGAGGCCGTGACGGTCGAAGCCGTAGGTGCCGGCGAGCGCCGCGCACAGCCGGCCGCCCTGGCCGATGCAGCTTCATACGCACCCGATCCGCTGGCGGCAGTGCGCATGTACTGCGAGGCCGACGAAGAAGCCGCCGGCTGGCGCGATGCCGCGCTGTTCGACGAGGCGGCCCTCCAGCCCGGCGCGTCCATCGATGGCCCCGCCATCCTCGCGGGCCGCAACGCCACCACGGTGGTCGAGCCCGGCTGGCAGGCGCGCGCCACCGCCGCCGGCATCGAGCTGCACCGCGCGCGGCCGCGCGTGGCCACCCAGGCCATGGGCACCAGCGCCGACCCGGTGATGCTCGAGGTGTTCAACAACCTCTTCATGAACATTGCCGAGCAGATGGGCCTGCGGCTGCAGAACACCGCCTATTCGGTCAACATCAAGGAGCGGCTCGACTTTTCTTGCGCGCTGTTCGACGTGCAGGGCAACCTCATCGCCAATGCGCCGCACATGCCGGTGCACCTGGGCTCGATGAGCGAATCGATCAAGACCGTGATCGACGGCAACCCCGGCATGAAGCCCGGCGACGTCTTCGTGCTGAACGACCCGTATCACGGCGGCACGCACCTTCCGGACATCACGGTGGTCACGCCCGTGTACCTGGAAGCAGCCGATGCGCGGCCTTCGTTCTACGTCGCCTCGCGCGGCCACCACGCCGACGTGGGCGGCATCACGCCCGGCTCGATGCCGCCATTCTCCAGGAGCATCGAAGACGAAGGCGTGCTGATCGACAACTTCAAGCTGGTAGAGGGCGGCCGCCTGCGCGAAGCCGAGCTTCGCGCGCTGCTGGGAAGCGGGCCTCATCCGTCGCGCAACATCGAGCAGAACCTCGCCGACCTGCGCGCGCAGATCGCCGCCAACGAGAAGGGCGTGCAGGAGCTGCAGGCCATGGTGGCGCAGTTCGGCCGCGAGACCGTCGCCGCCTACATGGGCCATGTGCAGGACAACGCCGAAGAATCGGTGCGCCGTGTCATCACCGCGCTGAAGAACGGCGAGTTCACGCTGCCGCTGGATAACGGCGCGCAGATTTGCGTGTGCGTCACAGTCGATGCCGTGCGCCGCTCGGCCAAGGTCGACTTCACCGGCACCAGCGGGCAACTGCCCAACAACTTCAACGCCCCGCGCGCCATCACCATGGCGGCCGTGCTCTATGTGTTCCGCACGCTGGTAGACGACGACATTCCGCTCAACGCTGGCTGCCTCAAGCCCATCGAAGTGATCGTGCCGAGCGGGTGCATGCTTAACCCGCTGCCGCCGGCCGCGGTGGTGGCGGGCAATGTCGAAACCTCGAGCTGCGTAACCAACGCGCTCTACGGTGCGCTCGGCGTCATGGCGGCAAGCCAGTGCACCATGAACAACTTCACCTTCGGCGACGGCGAGCACCAGTATTACGAAACCATTTCGGGCGGCTCTGGCGCCGGCCCCGGCTTCGACGGCACGAGCGTGGTGCAGACCCACATGACCAACTCGCGGCTCACCGACCCCGAGGTGCTGGAGTTCCGCTACCCGGTGCGGCTCGACAGCTATCGCCTGCGCGCCGGTTCAGGCGGTGCAGGGCGCTGGCGAGGCGGCGACGGCGGCGTGCGGCGCGTGCGCTTCCTGGCGCCGATGACGGCATCGATCCTCAGCAATGGCCGGCTCTACGGAGCATTCGGCGGAGCGGGTGGCGAAGCCGGCGCGGTGGGCATCAACCGCGTGGAGCGGGCCGACGGCTCTGTCGAGATGCTGGACCACATCGGGCAGGTGCAGATGGCACCTGGGGACGTGTTCGTGGTCGAGACGCCTGGCGGGGGCGGGTGGGGCGAAGGTCAGCGCTGAATTGCGCGCTTTGGTGGCGGGGGTGCGCACCCGCCGACGGGGTACCTTTCTCCGCGAATGTCCCCCGGCCTGCGGCCTCCTCCTTTGTTTCGCTGCGCAAGGCACCCCGCCAGCGGGTGCGTTGCACAGAGCAGTCGTTGATCAGCGGTACACCACGGACGTGCCCAGGTGCACAGGGCATCGGGTGCCTTGCGCAGCGAAATGAATGCGAAGGGACTTCTCGCTTCCTGGTCACGGCATCGAGTGCCAAGATTGGTTTGCGAAGTCAATCTGAAACCTTTGGAAGGAGAAGTCCCATGAACGAGATTACCCGAGTCGGCATCGATCTGGCAAAGCACGTGATCCAGGTCTTTGCGGTTGACGCTGCCGGCGTGCGCGTCACGGGGCGCGCATTGCCGCGCACTAAATTCCTGGCCTGGTGCGCGCAACTGCCCGCGGGCTGCCTGGTCGCCATGGAGGCCAGCTCCAGTGCGCATTGCTGGGCGCGCAAGCTGCTCGCGCTGGGGCTGGATGCCCGCATCATCGCCGCCGCGCACGTCGTGCCCTATCGCCTGCAAGGCAAGAGCGGCAAGAACGACGCCAACGATGCCGCCGCCATCTGCGAGGCCGCCTCGCGCCCGCACATGCACTTCGTGCCCGTCAAGAGCGTGGAGCAGCAAAGCATGCTGTGCATTCACCGCCTGCGCGAGGGCGTCAAGGCAGACCGCACCGCCTGCATCAACCGCATTCGGGGCCTGCTGGCGGAGTTCGGACTGGTGTTCGCCCAAAGCCCAGAGGCGCTGCGCCAGGTTCTTCCCGATGCGATGGAAGACGCTGGCAATGAACTCGGCGGCCTCGCCCGGCTGGCGCTGCACAGGGCCTATGCGCAGTGGCAGGAACTCGATGCGCACCTGCGCTGGTGCGACGAGCGCATTGCCGCGCACGGCAAGGCCAGCGAGCAGGTGCGCCAGGCCGAGCAGTTGCTGGGCGTGGGACCGGTCACGGCCTCCGCGGTGGTGGCGACCGTGGGCGACTTCAAGCAATTCAAGAACGGTGCGCAGTTCGGCGCCTGGCTGGGCCTGACGCCCCGACAGAACTCCAGCGGGGGCAAGACCAACCTGGGGCGCATCACCAAGCGCGGCGACGCGTACCTGCGCACGCTGCTGATCCAGGGGGCCAAGTCGATGGTGCTGACGGCGCACAGGCGCGACGATCCGATCTCGCGCTGGGGGCAGGCCTTGCGTGAGCGCTGCGGCTGGCAGAAGGCCGTGGTGGCGTTGGCCAACAAGAACGCGCGCATTCTGTGGGCCGTGTTCGCACGGGGCCGGGCCTTCGATGCGCACCACGTCAGTACCAAGCCACCAGGCGCCATCGCCGCGGTGGTGGCGACGTAGCTCCATCCGTTCGAATACCCTTTGTTGTTGTTTATTTGTTTGCCAGACGTGAGTTCGAAGATGCAATGAACAGGTCAGACCGGCAGCGGGCAAGCTCGACTCCTCCTTGGTGATGTCGGTTGCAGTAGGCATCACGAGAAATGAATGGAGCCCCGCTGAGCGGTTCGTATCTGGGTCCGCACGGCCACGTGCCAGTGCAACAAGACCGTCGGTAGATGTGCAGTCTGTTCCTCGTTGCGTTGCGCCTCGATCCTCAATGCCTCGCAAGCGATACGGCTTGGCAGAAGAGCCGACCCGAACCACCCGTGCTTGACCGCGCGAGAAGTCCCGGTAAAAGGAGGAGGGGCGCAGCCCCGGGGGACATTCGCGGAGGGGAGTACCCGGTGGCCTTTGCACACGCCCTGAACAACAGCGTCAGCAAGAGCCTGTATTACATCCCCACGTAGTTAGGCCCGCCACCCCCCTCAGGCGTGACCCACACGATGTTTTGCGTCGGGTCCTTGATGTCGCAAGTCTTGCAGTGCACGCAGTTCTGCGCATTGATCTGCAGGCGCTGCTTGCCGTCGTCGGTGCCCACGAACTCGTACACGCCAGCCGGGCAGTAGCGGCTTTCAGGACCCGCGAACTTCGAGAGGTTGATGTTCACCGGAACCGATGCATCCTTGAGCGTCAGGTGGGCCGGCTGCTGCTCCTCGTGATTGGTGTTGCTGATGAACACGCTCGACAACCGGTCGAACGTGAGCTTGCCGTCCGGCTTCGGGTAGACGATGGGCTTGCACTCCGCCGCCGGCTTGAGATACATGTGGTCGGGCTTGTTGCGGTGCAGGGTCCACGGAATGTTGCCCTTCAGCAGCCATTGTTCGATGCCGTTCATGAGCGTGGCAATGCCCAGCCCCTTCTTGAACCAGGCCTTGAAGTTGCGTGCCTTCTTCAGCTCCGTGTAGAGCCAGCTCTTCTCGAACGCGGCCGGGTAGGCCGTGAGCTCGTCGTGCTGGCGACCGGCCTGCACCGCGTCGAAAGCGGCTTCGGCGGCCAGCATGCCCGTCTTGATGGCGGCATGGCTGCCCTTGATGCGGCTCACGTTCAGGTAGCCCGCCTCGCAGCCGACCAGCGCGCCGCCCGGGAAAACCGTCTTGGGCAGCGACATCAGCCCGCCCGCCGTGATGGCGCGCGCGCCATACCCGATGCGCTTGGCCGGCTTGATGCCCTTGGCCTCGTCGCCTTCAAGGTACCAGCGAATGTTGGGGTGCAGCTTCCAGCGCTGCATTTCCTCGAACGGGCTCAGGTACGGGTTGCTGTAGTCCAGGCCCGTGATGAAGCCCATGGAAATCTTGTTGTCTTCCATGTGATAGAGGAACGCGCCGCCATACGTGTCGCTCTTCATCGGCCAGCCGGCGGTGTGCAGCACAAAGCCCGGCTGATGGCGCTTGGGGTCGATCTCCCACACTTCCTTCACGCCCAGGCCGTAGGTCTGCGGGTCCCGGCCTTCGTCGAGCTTGAACCTGGCGATCAGCTGGCGGCCCAGGTGGCCGCGCGCGCCTTCGGCAAACACCGTGTACTTGCCCAGCAGCTCCATGCCCAGCTGGAAGTTCTCGGTCGGCTCGCCGTCCTTGCCCACGCCCATGTTGCCGGTGGCCACGCCGCGCACCGAGCCGTTCTCGTTGTAGAGCACCTCGGCCGCCGGAAAGCCCGGGAAGATCTCGACACCCAGGTTTTCGGCCTGCTGCGCCAGCCACTTGGTGAAGGCTCCCAGGCTGATGATGTAGTTGCCGTGGTTCTGGAAGCAGGCCGGCAGAAAGGCAGCAGGCGTGCGCAGGCCCGATTTTTCGCCCAGGAACACCATCGCGTCGTCGGTGACGGGCTGGTTCAGCGGAGCGCCTTGCTCCTTCCAATCGGGCAGCAGCTCGTTCAGCGCGCGCGGGTCCATGATGGCGCCCGAGAGAATGTGTGCCCCGGGCTCGGAGCCCTTTTCGAGCACCACCACCGAAATTTCCTTTTCGTGCTGCGCGGCCAGCTGCTTGAGCCGGATGGCGGTAGAGAGGCCGGCCGGGCCGCCGCCGACGACCACCACGTCATATTCCATGGATTCGCGGGGGCCGAACTGGGCGAGGATTTCGTCGTGGGTCATGTGGGTGTCGTCGATAATGATTTGAGGCTCGGACGCTTCGAGGGCGCGAAACATTTTATGTGGAGTGCAGGGCGTCACCTCGGCGACTCGGCAACGACTCAACAGGACCGCTTTTCATGGCTTACAGCATCGATCTTTCGGGCCGCGTGGCTTTCGTTACCGGCGCTTCCAGCGGGCTGGGCGCGCAGTTCGCAAAAACGCTGGCACGCGCCGGCGCCGCGGTGGTGCTGGCCAGCCGCCGGGTCGAAAAGCTCAAGGAACTGCGCGCCCGCATCGAAGGCGAGGGCGGCGATGCGCACGTGGTAGAACTCGACGTGACCGAGATCGGCAGCATCAAGGCTGCCGTGGCGCGCGCCGAAACCGAAGTGGGCCCCATTGACATCCTGGTCAACAACTCGGGCGTCAGCACCACCCAGCGCCTGCAGGACGTCACCCCCGACGACTACAACTACATCTTCGACACCAACGTGAAGGGCTCCTTCTTCGTCGCGCAAGAGGTGGGCAAGCGCATGCTGGCGCGCGCCAAGGGCTCGGCGCCGGGCACCTACATCGGCGGGCGCATCATCAACATCGCCTCGGTGGCGGCGCTCAAGGTCATGCCGCAGATCGGTGCCTACTGCATGAGCAAGGCCGCCGTGGTGCAGATGACCAAGGCCATGGCGCTCGAGTGGGGCCGCTTCGGCATCAACGTGAACGCGCTGTGCCCCGGCTACATCACCACAGAGCTCAACGAAGACCATTGGGCCTCCGAAGGCGGCGCCAAGCTCGTGAGCATGCTGCCGCGCAAACGGGTGGGCAAGCCTGAAGACCTGGACGGCCTCATCGTGCTGCTGGCCAGCGGCCAGAGCCATTTCGTGAACGGCGCGGTGATTGCCGCCGACGACGGGTTCGCGCTCTGACGCCGCGCGCCTGGGTTGGCATAGCCGCCGGGCTGGGCGCGGGTGCGCTCTGGGGCCTGGTGTTCGTGGCGCCGCGCATGGTCGGGCACTTTGGCATGGTCGACATCACGGCCGCGCGCTTCGCGGTGTTCGGCGCCATATCGGGGTTGGCAGTGTTCACGCGGCCCGCGTCGCTGCGCTGGCCGAACAGGCGCCAGGCGATGGCGGCGCTGGGCCTCAGCGTGCTAGGGTTCAGCGGCTACTACCTGCTGCTGGCCTTCGGCATTGCGGCGGCGGGCACAGAGGTCCCCAGCCTCATCATCGGCACCATTCCCGTCTGGATGATGCTGCTCGGCCGGCCCGCGGGGCTGCGCATGCGCGCGCTGCTGCCCGGCCTGGTGCTCACGGGCGCGGGCATTGCGCTGATGGTCTACGGCGCCTGGTCGGCGCAGCACGGCACGGCCGGCAACGGCGTTCGCTTCGGCTGGGGCATTGCATTGGCGCTCTGCGCCATGGCAAGCTGGACGGTGTACGGCTTGCTCAACGCCGCCTGGCTGCAGCGCCATACGGAGCTCAACGCGACCGACTGGGCCAACTGGCTCGGCATTGCGACCGGCGTGGGCGCCTTGCTGCTGTGGGTGGTGGCCGGCAGCGACGTGGCCACGCTTCGCGCGCAGCCCCAAGGCATGCTCTTCGTCTGGCTCGCATTGGCGGGCGGTTTCGGCTCTTCATGGCTCGCTACCATTTTGTGGAACATCGCGAGCCAGCGCCTGTCGGCCAGCCTGTGCGGCCAGCTCATCGTGAGCGAGACGTTGTTCGCCTTGCTCTATTCCTTTCTTTGGGACGGGCGCTGGCCCCAGGCTACCGAGCTGGCGGCCGCGCTGTTGTTCGTTCTTGGCATCCTCGCATCCATCAAGGCCCACCGATGAGAATCGAAATTCCCGAAAAGAAGAAGCTCGTGTATGAAATGTCGATCCCGATCCGCTGGGGCGACATGGACGCCATGGGGCACCTGAACAACGGCACCTACTTTCGCTACCTGGAAACCGCGCGCATCGACTGGATACATTCGCTCGGCATCGAGCCGACGCCGGGCGGCGAAGGCATGGTGATCGTCAATGCCTTCTGCAATTTCTACCGCCAGATCGAATATCCCGGCAATGTGCTCATCAAGATGTACGTGAGCGACCCGGCGCGAACTACCTTTGAGAGCTGGGCCACCATGGCCCGCGCCGAGGCGCCCGACGTGGTCTGCGCCGCAGGTGGCGCGACCACGATCTGGGTCGACTTTCCGAAGCAGAAGGCGCTGCCCTTGCCGGACTGGCTGCGCGCGGTGGTGAGCGAGTAGGGCGCGTGGTTCGCTCGTAAAGAGAAACTAGGCCGGCTGCAGCACGATGCGCGCCTCGAAACCGGTGGCCGCACCCGCCGGCGGCGATGCGAGTTCGAGCTTCGCGTTGTGCTTCTCGACGATGGTGCCCACGATCGACAGCCCCAGTCCGTAGCCCGCGCGGTCGGAGCTGTGGCGGACATGGCGCTGCTGCAAGGAGGCGAGCTGCGCCGCGCTTGCGCCGGGCCCGAAGTCGCGCACCGCGAGCGTGCAGGGTGCCATCACTTCCACCACCACGCGGGCGCCGCCGCTGTAGCGCAGCGCGTTTTCCACCAGGTTGCGCAGCGCAATCGCGAGGGCGTCGACGTCGCCCACTGCCACCGGGGCGGCACTGTCGGGCAGCTTGAGATCCAATCGTTCATTGACCTGCGGATCGTTCCAGAACTCCTGCACCACGGTGCCGGCGAGCTGGACCAGGTCGACCCGCGACCGCGCGAGCGATGCGCCCGACTCGGCCCGCGACAGCTGCAGCAGCTTTTCGGTGCGGTGGCTGAGCATTTGCAGCGCGTCGAGCGCGGCCTGCACATCGTTGCGCTGAAGGTCGTGCTCGAGTGCCGTCTGCAGGCGCAGCCGAGCCGCGGCCAGCGGCGTTCGCAGTTCGTGCGCGGCGTTGGCGGCCAGGGCGCGTTCGACATCGAGCGAATGCGACAGCCGCTCCAGCAGGCTGTTGACGTGGTCGCCCACCGCGCGCAGCTCGCGCGGCAGGCCGGGCAGGGCAATGGGCCGCAGGTCGGAGCCGCTGCGCTTCTCGATCTCGCCCGCCAATTGCTGCAGCACGCGCAGTTCGGTGCGGGCCACGTTGCGCAGCACCAGCGCGAGGAGCGGCAGCACGGCGCCAAGCGGAATGATCAGGCCGAACAGCGTGCGGTTCAGCGCCGAACGCCGCTCGTCCAGCGGATCGGCCACCTGGAAGTACAGCCCCCGCGTGGGGTGCCGCACGGTATAGATGCGCCAGGTCTGGTTGTTGGCAAAGCCCGAGGCCAGCGGAACGTCGAAGGCATTGGTGGGTGCCTCGGCCGAGCGCAGCAGCACCTGCTCGTGGATGTCGACCACCTGGTACTTCACGGCATCCGCCGAAAACAGCTGCTTGGGCGCGATCAGCGGCGTTTCCGCGGGGGAGCCCGTCTGCTGCAGCTTGTCAAACTCCTGCACCGCCATGTCGAACATGCGGTGCGACACCTCGACCAGCTCGTTGTCGAAGTTGTGGTTGATCTCGCGGTCCACATACCAGACCACCGCCAGCACGCACAGCAGCCACACGCCGCCGACCCAAACGATCAGGGTGCGCGTCAGCCGCCCGGCCAGCGTGTCCCGGCCGTTGCTCGGAAATGGAGCGCTCATTCGTCGTCGCCCGCCGATGTCGACAGGCGATAGCCGAGGCCGCGCAGTGTCTGGATGTGGCTCTTGCCCAGCTTGCGCCGGAGGCGGCTGATGAACACCTCGAGCGTGTTGCTGTCGGCCTCGTCGCCGAAGCCATAGAGCGCGTCGGCCAGGTTTTCGCGGGTGTGGATGCGCTCGGGCCGGGTGGCCATCACGCGCAGCAGGGCCCATTCTTTCTGGGTCAGGACGACCGGATTCCCGTCCTTGCGAACCCGGTCTTGCGCCAGGTCGATCTCCAGCGTGCCCAGATGCAGCACCGGCGAACTGCCGGCGTTGCGCCGCCGCTCGACGGCGCGCAGCCGCGCCAGCAACTCGGCCGGGTCATAGGGCTTGATGAGGTAGTCGTCCGCGCCGGCATCGAGCCCGCGGATGCGGTCGGTCACCTGGTCGCGCGCGGTCAGCACGATGACGATGGGCGGCTCGCGCAGCGCGCGCACTTGCGGCAGCAGCGAAAGGCCGTCGCCATCGCCCAGGTGCAGGTCGAGCAGCACGGCAGCGTATTGCACCGAAAGCAGGGCGCCGCGCGCTTCGGCAAGGCCGGGCGCCACGTCGACGACGAACGCCTTCGCAAGCAGATAGCTGCAGACGGCGTCTGCCAACGCACTGTCATCTTCGACAAGCAATATCCGCACGCGAGGGGGTCTTTCGAGAAAAAACGAAGTCTAGCGCCGACCGAGGTGCCGCCGCAGCCGGGTCAGCTCTCGTTCAGACCGCTTCAGGAACGGTTCAGGCCGCAAACGTAGGCTCAAGGGGTGTTTTCAGACCTGCTTTTCTGCTCATGACGCGTGCTCCGAACCTTTCGAATCCGTCGAACATCCGCCTGGGGGGCTGGACGCTCCTTGCTCTGGTGCTCCTGCTGGCCTGGGATGCCACGGGGGGCGATCTTGCATTGGCGCGCCTGGCAGGCACGCCCATGGGCTTTCCGTGGCGCGACAACGCCTTTCTTGTCCGCGTGATGCATGAGGCGGCAAAGAACCTGAGCTGGCTGTGCGTGATTGCGCTGTTCGCCGCCATCCGCTGGCCGCTGGGCATCTTGCGGCGGCTGCCTGTTCGTGCACGGGCGCAACTGGCCTTCACGGTGCTGCTTTCGGTCATCGCAATCAGCCTGCTCAAGCATGCGAGCCATACGAGCTGCCCGTGGGACCTGAAGGAATTCGGCGGTGTGGCAAGCCATGTGTCGCATTGGGCGTGGAAGGTGTACGACGGCGGCCCGGGCGGATGTTTTCCGGCGGGCCATGCCTCCGCCGCGTTTGCCTATGCGGGCGGCTTTTTCGTGCTGCGGCGCGTGTCGCCTCGCGGGGCCATCGCCTGGCTTTGCGTTTCCCTGGCCGCGGGGTTGATGCTTGGCGTGTCGCAGCAGCTGCGCGGCGCGCACTACATGAGCCACACGCTGTGGACGGCCTGGATCTGCTGGACCGTCGGTTTTGCCATCGAGCTGATCGCCGCGCCCCGCGGCACCCCCTTGCCGGCACCCGGGCCGGCCGCCTTGCATGCAGGCCCTTGATATTGCCCTGTTCGAGCTGATCAACGCGGGTGCCACGGCGCCGGCGTGGAGCATCCATTTCGCGCGCTTTGCCTCCGATGTGCTGCCGACCCTGCTGGCCCTCGCGGTCATGGGCGCGGCGGCAATCGACCGGCGCCTGCGCTATGCCTTCTTTACCGCGCTGGTCAGCGTGCTGGCCGTCTGGGTCCTGGTGAACGTGTTCCGTTCGGTCATGCCGTTCCAACGGCCCGCGTTCTATGGGCTGGGCGTGCAGTGGGCGCCGCAGGGCGCGCGGCCGGGCTTTCCGAGCCTGCATGCCGCGGGCACCTTTGCCGCCGCGTTTGCGCTCTGGTGCCTGCCGTGGCGCGCGCCCATGATTGCGGCGCTGGTGGTGGCCGCCGTCGTCGGATGGAGCCGCGTGTTCCTGGGGCTGCACTTTCCGTTCGACGTGGTCGTCGGCGCCATGCTGGCGGCGCTGGTCGCGATCGTGGTCGAGCGCCGCGTCAGTCGCCCATTGAACCTGGCACTCAGGGCCTATATGCGGCCCCGGCTGCGGGCAAGGCGAGCCCGCGCCTAGCCAGGGGAGGGCCTCCGCGGGCCCATTCTGAACGCCGGCTGAACGGGCCATTCAGGCTTCCTTCAGTTGCGCTTTCTACAGTCGGCGCATGTCATTTACGCGAATCGAGCCTGCGCCCGCACGGGGCATGGAACCGCCTGCAGCCAGCGCGCCTTACCTGGCATTTGCACATGCGCTCTGGGCACGCATCGACCTGTGGCTCGCACGGCCGCGCACGGCGCAACGGGTGGTGGTGTGGCTCGCCCTCTACCTTGCCGCCGCCGCCAACTGGCCGCTGTGGGACGAACTCGCGCGCATCGGCGGCGCACCGAGCGCCTACCTGCCCACCACCGCAGCCATGGCGGTGCTCATGGTGTGCGCCACCGTGGCGCTGCTGTCCTTCACCGCATGGTCGCGCTGGATGAAGCCGCTGTGGTTTGCCGTGGTGCTGATGGCGGCGTTCGTGCAGCACTACATGCTCGAGTACCGGGTGGTGATGGATCCGACCATGATTGCCAACGTGCTGCAGACCGACCCGAACGAGGCGCGAGACCTCATGAGTTGGCGCATGGCGTTCCATGTGCTGCTGGTTGTGCTGCTGCCGGGTGTGGCGCTCTGGCGCGCGCGCATCGTGCCGATGCGCTTTGTCGGCAAGCTCTGGCGCAACGCGGCGCTGCTGGTGCTGGCCGCGGTGATGGCCTTGGCGGCGGCCGTGTCGATGAACCGCCAGCTCGCGCCGCTGATGCGCAACAACGTGCACCTGCGCTACATGATGAACCCGGTGGCGAGCCTCTATTCGGCCGGCTCGGTGCTCATCAAGCCGCTGTTCAAGCGCAGCCGCAAGCTGATTCCCATCACCGCCGGCACGGCGCTGGGCGCGAGCTATGCCGGGCAGGCCCGGCCGCCGATGTTCGTGCTGGTGGTGGGCGAAACAGCGCGGGCCGACCACTTCGGCCTGAACGGCTATGCCCGCGACACCACGCCCGAGCTGGCCGCGCGGGGCGTGCTGAGCTACCGCGACGTGCATTCGTGCGGCACCAACACGCTCGCGTCGGTGCCGTGCATGTTCTCGCCGCTGGGCAAGCAAGGCTACGAATCGCGCAAGGACGACTACGAGAACCTGGTCGACGTGCTGCAGGCCGCCGGCCTGGCCGTGCTGTGGCTCGACAACCAGGCGGGCTGCAAGGACGTCTGCACGCGCATTCCGAATGCCTCGGCGTTCGACAGCCTTTCGCCCGCGCAGAAGAGCGCGCTGTGCGACGGCGAGGAGTGCCTGGACGACGTCATGCTCAAGGGGCTCGACGCACGCATCGCGGCGCTGCCGGCCGAGCGCCGCGCAAAGGGCGTGGTGCTGGTCATGCATCAGATGGGTAGCCATGGGCCGGCCTACTACAAGCGTTCGGCGCCGGAGGTGAAGCGCTTCCTGCCCGAGTGCAAGACCAACGCACTGGCCGAGTGCGGCCATGCGGAGCTGCAGAACGTGTACGACAACTCCATCGCCCAGACCGACCACTTCCTGGGCCAGACCATCGACTGGCTCAAGGCCCAGTCGGGGCGCTACGACCCGGCGCTGCTGTACGTGAGCGACCATGGGGAGTCGCTCGGCGAGTACGGCCTGTTCCTGCATGGCGTGCCCTACAGCTTTGCGCCGGAGGCGCAGAAGCACGTGCCCATGGTCACCTGGTTCGGCCAGGGCATGAGCGAACGCCGCAAGCTCTCGATGCCGTGCATGGAAGCGGGGCTCGACACGCCGCTCACGCACGACAACCTCTATCACACCGTGCTGGGGTTGATGGATGTGAGCAACTCCACCTACAAGCCCGCCTTGGACGCGCTCGCGTCCTGCCGAAACAAGGCCTGAAGGATCGCGCTATTTCTTCTCGCGAGGCAGCCGCCCCATCAGGAAGAACTCGGGGTTCGGCTGCATGCCGCTGAAGCTGGCAAGGCGGTTGCTCAGACCGAAGAAGGCCGTGATGGAAGCGATGTCCCAGATGTCCTCATCGTCGAAGCCGTGGGCATGCAATGCGCTGAAGTCCGCATCGTCGACTTCATGCGAGCGCTCGCAGACCTTCATCGCAAAGTCGAGCATGGCGCGCTGGCGCGGCGTGATGTCGGCCTTGCGGTAGTTCACGGCCACCTGGTCGGCCACCAGCGGCTTCTTCTCGTAGATGCGCAGCAGCGCGCCGTGTGCCACGACGCAGTAAAGGCACTGGTTGGCCGCGCTCGTGGTGGTGACGATCATCTCGCGGTCGCCCTTGGTGAGCGAGCCTTCTTCCTTCAGCATCAGCGCGTCGTGGTAGGCGAAGAAGGCGCGCCACTCGGCCGGGCGCCGCGCCAGCGCGAGGAAAACGTTGGGCACGAAGCCGGCCTTCTCCTGCACCGCCAGAATCGCGGTGCGGATGTCTTCGGGCAGGTCTTTCAGCTCGGCAAGGGGGTAGCGGTCGGCCATGTTTTGTCTCCTGGGGGCAGTGCCATGATCATAGGCAACTCCCTCGAGAGCAGCTACGCCCGCCGCGCCCGTGACGCTTCCGCATTGACCTACGCATCGGCCGTGCCAGCTACGCGTGCATGCGTGTGTGCTGCTGCTCGATGAACGCCGCAACCCGACGCACGAGCGCCCGGCTTCCCCCCGCCGCCTCGACGCCCGCAGCGGCATGCAAGGCGACAGTTTCTTCCGTGGCGCGGATGATCGCGTCCGCCTGCGCCGCCGACAGCCCGAAATGGGAGGACGCGGCGCGCGCCAGGTCGAGGCTCGATGCGTGCTGTCCCGGAAGAATGGCCAGCTCCTGGTAGCCCGTGTGCCCGCCCAGCTGCATGACGAGGTCGAAAGCCGGGACCAGTCGCCAGAGGCCGTCTTCGCGCCGCAACGCGCCATGGTTCTTGACGTGGTCGTCGCTGTTACCCACCGCCAGGTTGAACACCAGGCGGCGAAAAAGCTCGGCGAGGTCTGTTTGCGGCTGCGCAGAAATGCGTCGCAGCAACTGCGCCAACTCGACATAGCTGCCCCGGCTGGATTCGTAGGGCACATCGAGCAGTGCCGAAGCCGAGAGGTAGTGAAAACGCCGTTCGTTGCCCACCGACCCCGCCCGGTCGAAGCGCTCGACCAGCAAGGCATGCCCTGCCACAAGCGGTTGCAGCAGAAAAGGCGGAACTTCGATGCCGCAGGCATTGGCCAGCCAGAGCGTTGCCGCCTCGATCACTTCCACATCATGGTCGTCGCCGCGCGATGCGAACTTGGCGATGCAGCGCCGGCCCTCGTGCACAAAGGCCGCCTTGGGGCGTGCGCCGCCCAGGCTGCCGCCGCGCAGCAGCCGGTGCATGTCGGGGCCGATCTCGATTCCCGCTTCGATGCGGCGGGATGCTTCGGCGAGTTCCTCCAGCGAAAGGAGCGTCGATGGCGGTTCTTCACTTTCGATGGGCAGCGATTCGGCGAACACCATCGCGCCGATGCGGTCCTCGTTGGTCAGCAGCAATGCATCGATGTCCGACAGGGGCCTGCCCTGGCGTATCTCGAGCACCTTGCGGCCCCAGCTGTCGGGCAGTGCATCGCGCAGCGTGAGCGGCATGGCGCCACCGTCGCGAATGCGGCGCTCGGGCAGCACAAAGGTCGCATCGCGCAGCGGCAGATGCTCGGGGTTGAGCGGTGCGGACGCCGGGGCTTCAAGATAACGTCGCCCGTAGGCGAACTCACCGGACTCCACCACGCCGCGGCGCACCACCTTCATCAGGCCGGCCGGTTGCACCCGTTCACCGGTGCGGTGCGCGAGGCCGACGTAGATGCTTCGCTCGTCGACGGCGCTGTCAGAAGTCACGTTCGTCTTCCGCGATCTTGCCTGCTGGGCCTTCCGCCGCCGACCTGCGCACGCGGCGTTTCGCGGCCAGCGCTGCGGGGGCGGGGGCCACGCTGTCCATCGAGTCGATCTCGCCAAAGAGCCATAACGCGTGGGCGAGCAGGCCGATGCTGGTGCCCGGCTTGCCGGACTCGAGTGCGCGAAGGGTGTTTGGCGAGCACAGCAGCCGCTCGGCCATTTCGGTGATCGTCCATTCGCGATGGACCCTGTGCGCGCGGAGGCGCAGGCCGAGCCTTTCAAGAGGGTCGATGGTCTGCGAGGGCAGGGCGGAAAGGCTGTGGCTGTTTCGTGGCATCAATAAAATGACTATTAAACGGCTTAAAAGTCATTTTAATGCGTTTTCTGGCGAATAGCGGAACTTGTTATCCGGGCAGTTCGGGCCTGTGGGCGTCTTGCTGAAGCACCGCCAGATCGCTCTCGTCCTTGAGGCCGACGCCGGTCAGCCCTCTCTGCTGCGCCTCGTGCATCAGCCATGCCAGCTTGAACGCGGCGGCTTCGCAGAGCAGGCCTTCGGGGCGCACGTTCGAGATGCAGTTGCGCTCGGCATCATGTCGGCCGCGCTTGGGTGAATGGGTCAGGTAGATGCCCAGGCTGTCGGGCGAACTGAGCCCCGGGCGTTCGCCGATCAGCATGACCGAGAGGGCGGCGCCGAAAAGTTCGCCCACCTCGTCGGCCAGCGCCACGCGTGCCTGCGTGGCGATCACCACGGGCGAGAAGCGCGTATCGGCCGGCAGATGCGAACGCAAGGCAGCCAGCAGCGGCGCGGCATGCCGCGCCACTGCGAGCGAGGAAAGGCCGTCGCCGATGACCACGCACACGTCGCATCCCGGCTTTGCCGCGGCACGCAGGCGCTCCGCGTCGGCGGGGTCGAGTTGCCGGCCGAGGTCAGGCCGGCGCAGGTAGGTGGTGCGGTCTTCCGCGCGGCTGCGGACGTGCAGCGTGTCCCAGTTCTGCTGGCGCAGCGTGGCTTCGAGCGCATCGACATCGAGCGCTGCATGAATGGCATCGCGCGCCATGGCATGCGCCCAGCCGAAGCGCAGCGTCTCGTCGGTCGGCATGCCGGCCCCGGCACGGCCCAGCGCCAGCCGCGCGGGCGTGGCCGAGCGCCACTGGCCCCAAGGGTTTGGCGTGACGGAATCGCCGCTCATGGCGCCAGTGCGGCCAGCCCGCTCATGTCGGCCAGCAGGCGGTTGGCCGAAGGCGGTGCGAGCTGCCCCGCCGCATTGGTGATCTGCATGCGTTGCAGCCAGGCCTCGAATTCGGGCGCGCGCTTCAGGCCGAGCGTCTGCCGCAGGAACAGCGCGTCGTGGAACGAGGTGCTCTGATAATTGAGCATCACGTCGTCGGCGCCCGGGATGCCCATGATGAAGTTGATGCCCGCGGCGCCGAGCAGCACCAGCAGGTTGTCCATGTCGTCCTGGTCGGCTTCGGCGTGGTTGGTGTAGCAGATGTCGCAGCCAATGGGCAGGCCCAACAGCTTGCCGCAGCAATGGTCTTCGAGCCCGGCGCGGATGATCTGCTTGCCGTCGTACAGGTACTCCGGCCCGATGAAGCCGACCACCGTGTTGATGAGGAGCGGCTTGTAGCGCCGTGCCAAGGCATAGGCGCGAACCTCGCAGGTCTGCTGGTCCACGCCGAAGTTGGCGTTGGCCGAAAGCGCGCTGCCCTGGCCCGTCTCGAAGTACATCACGTTGTTGCCCACCGTGCCCCGGTTCAGCGCCAGCGCCGCGGCATAGGCTTCGTCGAGTAGCTCGGGCGTGATGCCGAAAGAGAGGTTCGCCTTCTCGGTGCCCGCAATCGACTGGAACACCAGGTCCACCGGCCCGCCGGCTTCCGCCAGCTTGAGCGTGTTGGTCACATGCGTGAGCACGCAGCTTTGCGTGGGAATCTCGAAGCGCTGGATCACCTCGTCGAGCATGTGCAGCAAACGCCCCAGCACCTGCATGCTGTCGGACACGGGGTTGATCCCGATCACCGCGTCGCCCGCGCCATAAAGCAAGCCGTCGAGCGTGGAGGCCGCCACGCCGCGCAGGTCGTCGGTGGGGTGGTTGGGCTGCAGGCGCACGGCCAGATGGCCGGGCAGGCCGATGGTGTCGCGGAACCGCGTGACCACGCTGCACTTCCTGGCGACCGAGACCAGGTCCTGGTTGCGCATGAGCTTGGACACGGCCGCCACCATCTCGGGCATGAGGCCGGGCGCCAGCGCCGTCAGTGCTTCGGTGGTGGCCTGTTCCGACAGCAGCCAGTTGCGGAAGTCGCCCACCGTGAGATGCGACACCGGCGCAAAAGCCTGTGCGTCGTGGCTGTCGACGATCAGGCGCGTGATGTTGTCGCTCTCGTAGGGAATCAGCGCTTCGGTCAGGAACTGCTTGAGCGGCGTTTCGGCCAGCACGTGGCGCGCGGCCATGCGCTGCTGCGCCGTGGCCGCGCCGATGCCCGCAAGATAGTCGCCCGAGCGGGCCGGGCTGGCCACGGCCATGACCTGCTTCAGGTCGTCGAATGCGAAGACCTGGCCGGCGATGGTGGTGCGATAGCGCATCTTTCCTTCAGGCGGCCGGAGGCGCGGAAAGCATCTCGTCCGGCGCCGCCGCCTTGCGTTGTGCAGAGGTCAAGAGAAAGTAGCCGTAGGCCGCTGCCATCAGCACCAGGAACAGCAGCGTGAGCATGGCGTTGAACCACACCATGGCGCCGAGGCACACCACGCCGAGCCCGAGCGCGATGGCCGGAAATACCGGGTAGAAGGGCGCGCGGTAGGTGCGCAGCAGGTTGGGCTCGCTCTTGCGCAGCTTGAAGAGCGCGGCCATCGAGATCAGGTACATCACGATGGCGCCGAGCACTGCCATGGTCACGATGTTGGCGGTGAGCGTCTGGCCGCCGAACTGCACCCACTCGTCGCTGAAGATGGCCACCACGCCGATGACGCCGCCGGCCAGCAAGGCGCGGTGCGGTGTGTCGAAGCGCGGGCTCAGGCCGGCGAAGTAGCGCGGCAGATAGCCTGCGCGCGCCAGTGCGAAGATCTGGCGCGAGTAGCCCATGATGATTCCGTGGAACGAGGCGATCAGCCCGAACAGGCCGATCCACACCAGCATGTGCAGCCAGCCGCTGTTGTCGCCCACCACCGCCTTCATGGCTTGCGGCAACGGGTCGTTGATGTTGGCGAGCTTGCGCCAGTCGCCCACGCCGCCCGCGAAGATCATCACGCCGAAGGCCAGCACCACCAGCGTGACGATGCCGGTGGTGTAGGCGATGGGAATGGTGCGGTGCGGGTCGCGTGCTTCCTCGGCCGCCATGGCCGCGCCTTCGATCGCCAGGAAGAACCAGATTGCGAATGGGATGGACGCGAAGATGCCCGAGACGGCCGCGCCGTTGAGCACGTTGCCGCCCGCCCAGCCGTTGGCAACGAAATTCGCCATCGACCAGCCCGGCGTGACCACGCCCATGAACACGAACAGCTCGAAGATCGCCAGCACCGTCACAAAGAGTTCGAAGGCCGCCGCAATGCCGATGCCGATCCAGTTGAGCCCGATGAAGATCACATAGGCGCCCAGTGCAAACCACTTCGGGTTGATGCCGGGGAACTGCACGTTGAGGTAGGCGCCGATGGCCAGCGCAATGGCCGGCGGCGCAAAGACGAACTCGACCAGCGTGGCAAAACCGGCCACGAAACCGCCGGTCGGCCCGAAGGCGCGCCTTGCATAGGCAAAGGGGCCGCCGGCGTGCGGAATGGCCGTCGAGAGCTCGGTAAAACTGAAGATGAAGGTGGTGTACATGGTGGCCACCAGCACCGTGGCGACCAGAAAGCCGAGCGTGCCGGCCGTGTTCCAGCCGTAGCTCCAACCAAAGTATTCACCGGAAATGACGAGGCCCACCGCAATGCCCCAGAGCTGGATGGGGCCGAGCACCTTCTTCAGGTGGCCGGTGCCGGCCGGAACAGGGACGGCGACCGGAGTGGCTTCGATGGACTGCATGGAGCGTTCCTCTCTTTTCGCGGATGTTGACAGTGCGCATGCAGCAAAGCAAGGGCTGTTCCACCGCTCGCCATAATCATGCTTTTCCCATCCTTCCGAGGTATTCCGTGAAGTCCTTTTCTTCTTCGTCGCTCGTCTGTGCTGCTTTTCTTTCCGTGTGCGCCGTGTCCACCGCGTGGGCGCAGCCGGCCCCCGTCACCACGCCGAGCGGCCTGGTCTATCAATCGCTGAAGGAAGGCACCGGCGCATCGCCGGCCGCAACGGATGTGGTGAAGGTGCACTACCGCGGCACGTTTCCCGACAGCGGCAAGGAGTTCGACAGCTCCTACAGCCGCGGCGAGCCCACCGAGTTTCCGCTCAACGGCGTGATCCCGTGCTGGACCGAAGGCGTGCAGAAGATGAAGCCGGGCGGCAAGGCCAAGCTCACCTGCCCGCCGGCCATTGCGTATGGCACGCGCGGCGCGGGCGGCGTGATTCCGCCCAACGCCACGCTCAACTTCGAAGTCGAGCTGGTGTCGGTGAAGAAGCGCTGATCAAGCCTAGATCTGCGCCATGCCGCCGTCGACGAAGAGCTCGGCGCCGTGCACGAAGCTGCTGTCGTCCGAGGCGAGGAACACCACGGCCTTGGCGATCTCGTCTGGCGCGCCCACGCGGCCAAGCGGGATGTTCTGCGCCTGTGAGTCGATGAAGCCCTTCACCTGTTCGGGCGTGAGGCCCAGCAGGTCATAGGCCGGGGTCGGCACCACGCCGGGACTCACGGCGTTGACGCGGATGCCGGCATCCTTCAGGTCCACCGCCCAGCTGCGCGCGAAGCTGCGCACGGCCGCCTTCGTGGCGCTGTAGACGCTGAAGGCGGGCGTGCCCTTGATGCTGGTGATCGATGCGTTGAGGACGATCGACGCGCCCTTGGGCATCAGCGGCAGCGCCTTCTGCACGGTGAAGAGCAGGCCGCGCACGTTGGTGCCGAAGATCTTGTCGAAATGCTCTTCGGTGATCTGCCCCAGCGGCAGCAGGCTGCCGCCGCCCGCATTGGCAAACAGCACGTCGAGGCGGCCTTTCTGTTCCTTGATGGTTGCGTAGAGCTTGTCGAGATCCGCGAGATTCGACACGTCGCCGATCACGCCCGTCACGTTGCGGCCGATGGTTTTTACGGCCGCATCGAGTTCAGCCTGGCGGCGGCCCGTGATGAACACGTAGGCGCCTTCGGCCACAAAGCGTTGCGCGGTGGCCAGGCCGATGCCGCTGGTGCCGCCGGTGACGAGGGCGATCTTGTCGTTGAGCTTGGGTTGGGACATGGGATTCTTCCTTTGGATTGCTTGCTGCGAGGCAGCGTTGAACAGGCAAGGAAGTTTGGGCGCCATCCCCCCGCGGACCAAGACGCTGCGGCGGATTTGTTTATTCACGAATCACTAATAATCCGGCAATGGACCAGATCGCCGCCATGCGTGTCTTCGCCCGTGTGGTCGAGGCCGGCACCTTCACCCGCGCAGCCGATTCGCTGCAGATGCCCAAGCCCTCGGTGACGAAGCTGGTGCAGCAACTCGAGACGCATCTGCGCGTGAAGCTACTGCAGCGCACGACGCGGCGCGTGACGGTCACGCCCGAGGGTGCCGCGTACTACGAGCGAACGGCACGCGTGCTGGCCGAACTGGAAGAGATCGAATCGGATCTCAGCAACGCGCAAGCAAATCCACGCGGGCGGCTGAGGGTGGATGTCGGCTCGTCGTTTGCCAACATGATCCTGATTCCGCAACTGCCGGCATTTCACGCGCGGTACCCGGAGATCGAACTCGAGATCGGCGTGGGCGACCGGCCGGTGAACCTGATCGGCGATGCGGTCGACTGCGTGATCCGCGCCGGCGAACTGAGCGACCAGTCGCTGGTGGCGCGCCGCATCGCGACCTTGCCCTTCGTGACCTGCGCCACGCCGGGCTACCTGGAGCGCCATGGCATTCCCAAGACGCCGGCGGACCTCGGCGACGGCGCGCACCGCGTGGTGGGCTACTTTTCATCGCTGAGCAACCGCCCGATTCCGCTGCGCTATGCGCATGGCGAAGAGCGCATCGAGATCCATGGCCGCACCGCGGTAGGCGTGAACGAAAGCACCGCGCAGATCACGGCCGTGCTTACCGGCATGGGCGTGTCGCAGGTCTTTTATCCAATGGCCGCGCCGCACCTCGCGAGCGGCGCGCTGGTGGCGGTACTGCAAGACTGGGCGCCGCCGCCATACCCGCTGCACGTGGTGTACCCCGCCAACCGGCATCTCAGTGCCAAGCTGCGCGTGTTCGTCGACTGGGCCGTGGAGCTTTTCGCGCCCTACAACACACGCGCAGCGCGCTGATGGCGGCGATCAACTTGGCTGGAATTGATACAGCCAGGTTTCCGTGAGCGTCTTGTCGCCGGTCTTCAGGTAGAGCCGCATGTCGACGGGTTCGTTGCCTTCGGGCGTGTAGTCGAACTGCGCGCGCCAGTGGCCGGGCACGCCGTTGGGCACGGCCTCGGCAAACACGTAGGAGAACTTGCCGCGGGGCGCGGTCAGCACCAGCTCTGGCTTTACGCCGAAGGGCACGGTCGTGAGCGGCTCGCCGACGAACTCGACCATGAACTTGCGCACCCCCGGCGGCCGCGGCTGGCCCGGCTGACCGCCGCGGCCGATGCGCGTGGCGACGCAGCGCGCGAGCGGCGAGGGAAAGGGCTCCTGGTCGGTCCAGTGGAGCCGGTACTGCAGGCTGTAGCTCGCGCCCGCCTTCGCGTCGGCCTTGGGCACCCAGAAGGCGACGATGTTGTCGTGGATTTCGTCGTCGGTGGGAATCTCGATCAGCTGCACCGAGCCCTCGCCCCAGTCGCCCTGCGGCTCGATCCACAGGCTCGGGCGCTTTTCGTAGTTGACGCCGTCCTGGTAGTTGTCGAATACGCGGTCGCGCTGCAGCAGCCCGAAGCCGCGCGGCCGGGTGTCGGCAAACGCCGAAGCGCGGGTTTGCGTCGGGTTGTTGAGAGGGCGCCAGATGCGCTCGCCCGCGCCGTTCCAGATGGCAAGGCCATCGGAGTCGTGCACCTCGGGGCGCCAGTCGATGGCAGTGGGCTTGATGGTCTCGGAGTACCAGTACATCGAAGTGAGCGGCACCAGGCCAAGGCGCGACACGTCGCGGCGCAGGAAGAGGCGCGAATCGATGTCCATGATCACGGCCTTGCCGCGCTGCATCACGAACTTGAACACCCCCGTGACGCTCGGCCCCTCGAGCAGCGCGTAGACCGTCATCGAGGTGGTGTTGTTGGGTGCGGGCGTCTCGAAGTAATAGCGCGTGAAGGTCGGAAACTCTTCCGGCTTGTCGGGCACGGCCACGTCGAGTGCGATGCCGCGCGCCGACAGGCCGTACTGGTACAGCTCGCCGATCGCGCGGAAGTAGGAGGCACCTAGAAACGCGACCCAGTCGTTCTTCTGCCAGTCGAGCTTGCTCTGGTCGCCCAGGCGGCTTTCCTGCAGGCGAAAGCCTGCAAAGCCCGCGCCGGCCGGCAGCGCGCGCGCCGGGCTGTCGGGCGGCATCGAAAAGTAGCTGGGGCTGTAGAGCACCTCGCGTGCAAACACGTCGCCTCCCGCGTTCTCGAGCACGTGCATGCGCACCGGTGTCTGGAAGAAGCGGCCCAGGTGAAAGAAGGTGACGGGAAAGGCGCCGGGCCCGTCGCGGAAGAGGGCGTTGGCGGGGTCGAACTTGATCTTGCCGTGGGCGTCGTAGTCGATCTTCTCGAGCACATCGGGTGCCAGCGGCGCGGCTGCTGCATAGGGTTGCGAGGCCAGGCGCCCGGCCTGCGCGACGAGGCGGTCGAACGAGAAGGGCGAGGGCTGGCTCAGTTTCAGGCCGTTGGCGGCCATTGCCTCTTCGGGCAGTCCAAGGGCGGCGAGTGCGGCGGCGGCACCACCAGCGGCAAGGAAGGATCGGCGATCAAGCATGTGTTTCTTGAGGGTTGCGAGTCTTGGAGGTACGGAAGCGTTCACGAAGAAGACGCGGCCAGCGGGTGTGCCGGCCAGGCTGCGGAAGAACCATCCTAATGCAGCACGCACGAGGATTTTCCGCGACGAGAGGAACGGCGAGCATGCCTTGAAGCTGGCCCGCCCGGCGTCAGCCAAGCCGCGCAATGCAGGCCAGACAAGGCCGGCGATTGGAAAAATTGTGCGTTTATGTATCGGCGGGGTCGGTCGCGTTCAACGCATAGACAGCGTAGAGCGACACGCCCAGCATCATCAGCACCAGCGGCGCGAACAGGGTGTATGGCAGGCCGAAGCCTTCCAGCACCCGATAGGCGGAATCGAGCCGCAACCGCGGATGGGCTTCGGTCAGCTCGGAGGCCCGGCGCAGCCCCCATCGAAACTCCGCGCCAGTGGCGCGCACCGAAGGGTGCTGCGCGGCGCGTCCGACGGCAAGCCAGCACATGGCGTCGAACGCCAGCACCGAGCCCGCGGGCGCGCGCTCGCCGAAGGTTGCGAACACGGCCCGCACCTGTTGCGGCTCCAGGTACATCAGCACGCCCTCGGTAAAGAGAAAAACGGGCGCCCCCTTGCGATTGCGCGGCAGTGCCAGCTGCTCCCACCATCCCTGGGAGGTGAGATCGAGCGGGCACACGTCGTGCCGCGGATCGGTTTCGGGAATCAGCGCGCGGCGCAGTTCGAGCACTTCGGGCAGGTCGGCATCCGTCAGGCGGCACTGCCCGTCGTCCAGCCACTGGAAGTAGTGGCTCAGGCCGCAGCCCATGTTCACCACGCGGCCGCCCGGATGCTGCTTGAGAAATTCCTGTGCAAGGCTGCGGAAGCGGCGCGTGCGGTTCAGGATGCCGTAGATGGTGGCCCTGTCTTGCGGCAGGGCATGCCCGTCGTCGCGTATCTGCTCGAGCACCGATGCGGCGTAGGCGTCGCGCACCCCGATCTGCGGAAACATCGCGTCGCCGGAGGCGCGCGCCGCAAGCGAAATCCGCAAGGTCGAAGGCACGGCCGACAGGCTCCGCGCGGCTTGGCTCGTCGTCGTCATGGGCGCTGGACCAGGGTCATGCCCAAAGTCTGGCTGCAAAGCGGGGCAAGTCAGCCTTTGGTTAGGGATGGTCTGCATAACTCTCGACGCGATGTGGTTGCCGAAGGCGATCTGGGCGCATGAATTGCGAGCATCATCTTTCTGATGAATCAAACTAGCCTTGGCCTGAAGCTCACGGTGAAGAAGACGCGCAAGCAGGAGTTGCTCGCGCAGATGGAACAGGTCGTGCCCTGGGCGGCGTTGATCGAACTCATCACGCCGTACTACCCCGAGGGCCGCACCGGCCGCCCGCCGTTCTCGTTGAGCACCATGCTGCGCGTGCACTTCATGCAGCAGTGGTTCGGTCTGTCGGACCCCGCCATGGAAGAAGCTTTCTTCGACACGCCGATCTACCGCGAGTTTGCGCAACTGGGCGATTTCTCCCGCCTGCCCGACGAGAGCACGATCTTGCGGTTTCGCCACCGCCTGGACAAGCACAAGTTGGCCGAACAGATTCTGAGGACCGTGAACGATTCGCTCAGCGAACGAGGCCTGCTGCTGAAGGTCGCCAGCGTGGTCGATGCGACGCTGATCGCGGCGCCCAGCTCGACGAAGAACAAGGACGGCTTGCGCGACCCCGAGATGCATTCGGCGCAGAAGGGCAATCAATGGCACTTCGGCATGAAGGCACATCGGCGTGGACGCCGACAGCGGGCTGGTGCACACCGTGCGAGGCACGGCGGCCAACGTCAACGACGTGACCGAGGGCAACAGCCTGCTGCACGGGCACGAGGAGGTGGCCTTTGGGGATGCGGGCTACCAGGGCGTGGATAAGCGCCCTGACGCCAAGGCCAACGTCATCTGGCGCGTGGCGATGCGTCCCGGCAAGCGCCGGGCTTTGAACAAGGACAACGAAATCGACGCCTTGATTCACAAGCTGGAGAAGCTCAAGGCCAGCGTGCGTGCCAAGGTGGAGCACCCGTTCCGGGTGATCAAGCGCCAGTTCGGCTTCGTGAAGGTCCGTTATCGAGGTCTGAAGAAGAACACAGCGCAGCTCACGACGCTGTTTGCGCTGAGCAACCTGTGGATGAGCCGCCATCGAATTTTGCAGGCGATGCCGGCATGAGTGCGCCCGCAGAACTGCAAAGCGCCCGCTGCGGCGCAAACAGGGACGAATTTCTCGCCGAATTCAAACGAAATTGAGCTTGCGAGTATCCGTCTTCTCATATCGCGAGTTCACGGGCTTCGCACACCATCGTTGCCGTGGTTATGCAGACCATCCTTAGCCCTGGCAGGCCGCCGCTGCGCCCGCGGCTATAACTTATTGCTTCGATTGCTTCGGATCGCGCCTTCGGTCACTTGGCGGTGGGCATCACGAACTCGGCGCCCTTGCCGATGCTCTCGGGCCAGCGCTGCATGATGGACTTCTGCTTGGTGTAGAAGCGCACGCCTTCCTCGCCGTAGGCATGCATGTCGCCGAAGAGCGAGCGCTTCCAGCCGCCGAAGCCGTGCCACGCCATGGGCACGGGAATCGGCACGTTGATGCCGACCATGCCCACCTGGATGCGGCGGCTGAACTCGCGCGCCACATTGCCGTCACGCGTGAAGCAGCTCACGCCGTTGCCGAACTCATGGTCGTTGACCAGGTCGATCGCATCCTTGAAGTTGGCCACGCGCACGCACGAGAGCACCGGGCCGAAGATCTCTTCCTTGTAGATGCGCATTTCGGGCGTGACATGGTCGAACAGCGTGCCGCCCATCCAGAAGCCGTCGCCGCAGCCCGCGCCCGCCTGGTTGCCGTCGAACTGGCGGCCATCGACCAGCAGCTTCGCGCCTTCTTTTTCGCCCTGGGCGATGTAGCCCGTGATGCGTTCGTGCGCCGCGCGGGTGACGATCGGGCCCATCTCGGCCGCGAGGTTCTCGCCGTCGAGCACCTTGAGCGTCTTCGTGCGCTCGACGAGCTTGGGAATGATCTTGTCGGCCACGTCGCCCACCAGCACCGCCACGCTGATCGCCATGCAGCGCTCGCCGGCCGAACCGTAGCCGGCGCCGATCAGCGCGTCCACCGTCTGGTCGATGTCGGCGTCGGGCATCACCACCATGTGGTTCTTTGCGCCGCCGAGCGCCTGCACGCGCTTGCCGTTGCGCGCGCCGGTTTCGTAGATGTAGTTGGCAATGGGCGTGGAGCCCACGAAGCTGACGGCCTTGACGTCGGGATGCTCGAGCAGCGCATCGACTGCGGCCTTGTCGCCCTGCACCACGTTGAAGACGCCGTCGGGGAGGCCCGCTTCCTTCAGCAGCTCGGCCATGCGCAGCGAAGGGGTCGGGTCGGTCGGGCTGGGCTTGAGCACGAAGGTGTTGCCCGCGGCAATGGCCACCGGGAACATCCACATCGGCACCATCACGGGAAAGTTGAAGGGCGTGATGCCCGCCACCACGCCGAGCGGCTGGCGCAGCGTCCAGTTGTCGATGCCGGTGCTCACCTGGTCGGTGAAGTCGCCCTTGAGCAGATGCGGAATACCGCAGGCGAACTCGACGATGTCGATACCGCGCGAGACCTCGCCCTGCGCGTCGGTGAACACCTTGCCGTGCTCGGCGGTGATCATGTGGGCCAGCTCGTCCTTGTGCAGGTTGAGCAGCTCCAGAAACTTGAACATCACGCGGGCGCGGCGAATCGGCGGCGTGTCGGCCCACTTGGGAAACGCAGCCTGGGCGGCTGCCACTGCGGCGTCGACATCGGCAGCGGCGGCAAGCACCACCTTGCCCGTGACCTTGCCGGAGGCCGGATTGGTGACGTCCTGCGTGCGGTTGGAACCGCCGGTGGTGTGCTGGCCGGCGATGAAATGCGCGATCTGTGTGGTCATGGAGAGTCCAGGGTCAAGTGATTGCGCCAGTCTAGGAAAGGGAAGGGCGCCTGCCTAGGCGCTAAAGTTGAACTGTTTGTTCGCTATGGTGAACAATGCAGCCATGGATACGCAAAAAGCCGAATCGCTCTGGACGCACCTGCACTGGCTGATCGTGCTCGGACAGCAGGGCAGCTACACCGCCGCAGCGGCGCGCCTGGGCGTGAGCAAGGCGGCCATGAGCCAGCGCATCGCCGAACTCGAACGCGCCGCGGGCGTGCCGCTGGTGCGGCGCACCACGCGCAGCATGCGGCTCACCGAGGCCGGCCAGCAGCTCGTCGACCAGACCCGGGAGCCCTTCGAGCAAATCGCCCACAGCTTTTTGAAGGCCCAGGACCATGCGGGCGAACCGCGCGGCTTGGTGCGAGTGACGGCGCCGGTGGCGCTGGGGCGGCAGCAACTCTTGCCGCGGTTGGCCGACTTCCTGCTCGCGCATCCATCGATCCGCATCGAGATGGAGCTTTCCGATCGTCTCAGCTCGCTTGCGACGGAAGGCTTCGACTTGGCGGTCCGGCATGCCGCATCGCCGCCCGATACGCACGTGGCCTGGCGCTTGTGCGAGACCCGATCCGTGCTGGTGGCGAGCCGGGCCTACCTCCGCCGCAAGGGAACGCCGCTGGCGCCGGCCATGCTGGCCGAGCACGATTGCCTGCACTATCCCCGCGGGCAAGAAACGAATGTGTGGTCGTTCGAGCGGCGCAACGCCCGGGCACGCCAGGCCGAGCGCATGACCGTGCCCATTGCCGGCCCGCTCGCGGCCAACAACAGCGAAGCGCTTCGCGATGCCGCGCAGGCCGGCCTGGGCATTGCCCTGCTGCCCGACTTCAGTGCGCAGTCGGCCTTGCAAACCGGCAAGCTGGTGGAGGTGCTGCCCGACTGGCAGCCCACCGGCGCATTCGCGGACCATATCTACGCCATTCGACCGTACTCACTGCACATACCGCGCGCGGTCAATCTATTCGTGAGTCACCTGCGCGAAACCCTCAAGGCGGGATTCCGTTTGCCGCAGGCCTGAGGTTTCAGCCCGCTGGTGCGGCCTGGTTTCAGGTGGACGATGCAAGCAGCTGCTTAACCAGCAACTGCGCCGCGGGCGACAAGGTCTCGCCCGTCTTCGTCGCCATCAGCAGCCGGCGAATCGCCCAGGGGTCCTTCAGCCGCACCACCTTGAGATCGAGCGCGCTCACCTGCGCCTTGCAGGCCGCGAGCGGCACCACGCCGATGCCGAGGTTGGCGGCGATCATGTGGCACATCGCATCGAAGCTGCGCACCTGCACGCGCAGGCGCATCGGAATGCCGGCCTGCTCGGCGGCGCGGGATGTCAGTTCGAGCAGCGAGCTGCTGCGGTTCAGGCCCACGAACTCGTGGGCGAGGCAGGTCTTGAAATCCGTTCTGCGGGTGCGCGCAAGCGGATGCTGCCTGGCGCACAGCACCACCAACTCGTCGGTCTGGAACTGCGCGACGTCGAGCCCGTAGGCGGGCGTGTTCTCCGCGAACACGCCGACATCGGCGAGGCCGTCGACCAAAGCGCGAACGATGTCGCCGCTCAGCTGCTCTTCGACCTCAACGCGGATGTCCGGGTGCTGGCCGAGAAAGGCCGCCAGGGTAGCCGGCAGGAACTCGGTGAGTGCCGACATGTTGGCCCAGAGCCGCACATGGCCGCGCACGCCGCTCGAGTAGTCGCCGAGTTCGTTGCTGAACTGCTCGAAGCCCTGGAAGAGCCGCATTGCATGCTGCATGGCCACATGGCCGGCGGGAGTGAGGGCGATGCCTTGCGAACTGCGTTCCAGCAGCTTCGACCCGGTGGCGGCCTCGAAGTCCGAAAGCCGCCGGCTGGCTGCCGACAGCGCGAGGTGGCAGGCCTCCGCGCCCTTGGTGATGCTGCCCGACTGGGCCACGGCGCAGAACAGGCGCAGCGTCACGAAATCGACACGCGCGGGATTGATCGGGCTGGCCATCGCGGGATTCTAGGCCTTCGCATTTTGCGAAGGGGTGCTGCCGTCAGAGCAATTCCGGCGGACGCGATCTGTTCTTAGAGTTGGGGCATTCCCACAGGAGACAGACGCAGATGAACGCACTCGAAGGCCTCAAGGTGCTGGAGCTCGGCCAGCTCATCGCCGGCCCGTTCGCCGGCAAGACGCTGGCGGAATTCGGCGCCGACGTGATCAAGGTCGAGCCTGCAGGCATCGGCGACCCGCTGCGCAAATGGCGGATGCTGCGCGAAGGCACTTCGGTGTGGTGGGAGGTGCAGTCTCGCAACAAGCGCTCGGTGTGTTTAGACCTGCGCAGCGCCGAAGGCCAGGAGGCGGTGCGCACCCTGGCGCTTGAGGCCGACGTGCTCATCGAGAATTTCAAGCCTGGCACGCTCGAAGGCTGGGGCCTGGGCTGGGAGCAACTGCATGCGCTCAACCCCCGGCTCATCATGCTGCGCATCTCCGGCTACGGGCAGACTGGCCCCTACCGCGACAAGCCAGGCTTCGGCGTGCTCGGCGAATCGATGGGCGGGCTGCGCTACCTGAGCGGCGAACCGGGCCGCGTGCCGGTGCGCGTGGGCGTTTCGCTCGGCGACACGCTGGCTGCGCTGCATGGCGTCATTGGCGTGCTCACGGCGCTGCACCACCGCACGGCCCATGGCGGGGAGGGGCAGTTCATCGACGTGGCGCTGTATGAGTCGGTCTTCAACGTGATGGAAAGCCTGCTGCCCGAATACGACGCGTTCGGCGCAGTGCGCGAACGTGCCGGCAGCGCGTTGCCGGGCATCGCACCGACCAATGCCTACAAGTGCTGCGATGGACATTACGTGCTGGTGGCGGGCAACGGCGACAGCATCTTCCGCCGGTTGATGCGCGCCATCGACCGCGCGGATCTTGAGAATGATCCGCAGCTGGTGCACAACGACGGCCGCGTGCAGCGTGTCGAAGAGATCGACGCCGCCATCGAGGCCTGGACGCTGCAGCGCAGCCGCGACGAAGTGCTGGCGGTGCTCGATGCGGCGGGCGTGCCCGTCGGGCGCATCTACTCGGTGGCCGACATCGCCGCCGATCCGCAATACCAGGCGCGGCAGATGATCGTCGAGGCGACCACTTCCGATGGTGGCAGGCTCAAGGTGCCTGGCGTCGTGCCCAAGCTCAGCGCCACGCCGGGCCGCATCGCGCACCCCGCGCCGCGGCTCGGCGAACACACCGGCGACCTGCGTGGTTCGGGTTGGCCGGCGCGCCGCACCGAAGAAAGCGAGGCCGTATGAAAGAAGGCAACGGCAAGCGGCTCTTCATCAACGAAGTGGCCACGCGAGACGGCTTCCAGATGGAAAGCCGATTCATTCCCACCGACGACAAGATTGCGCTGGTCGACCGCTTCAGCACGCTCGGCTACGCCAAGATCGAGGTGACCTCGTTCACTTCCGCCAAGGCGATACCGGCACTGCGCGACGGCGAAGAGGTGATGCAGCGCATCGCCCGCCGGCCCGGCGTGGTCTATACCGCGCTGGTGCCGAACCTGCGCGGGGCCGAGCGCGCGCTGGAGAGCCGCATCGGCGAATTCAACATCGTCATGTCGGTGAGCGAGACCCACAACCTCAGCAACCTGCGGATGACGCGCGAGCAGTCTTTCGCGCAGCTCACCGAAGTTATTGCGTTGGCAGCGCAAGCCGGTGTGCCGGTGAACGTCTCGCTCTCGTGCGTGTTCGGCTGCCCGATGGAGGGCGAGGTGCCGCTTGCCACGGTGCTCGAATGGATCGACCGCTTCGCTGCGCTGCGGGTGCAGGGCATCACGCTGTGCGACACCACGGGCATGGCTTTTCCCACGCAGGTGCAGGCCGTTTGCGAGGCGGTGCTGGCGAGATATTCCGCACTGCAATGGACGGCGCACTTTCACAACACGCGCGGCATGGGGCTTGCCAACACCGTGGCCGCGGTCGAGGCGGGTATCGAGCGGCTCGACATGTCGCTCGGCGGCATCGGCGGTTGCCCCTATGCACCCGGCGCCACCGGCAATGTGGCCACGGAAGACGTGGTGCACATGCTGCAATGCATGGGGTACGACACCGGCATGGATCTGGAAGGCCTGATCGAAGCCGCCTCGGAGCTCGAGGCCCTGGTGCAGCATGACTTGCCGAGCCAGGTCTCCCGCGCCGGACACCGGTTCACGCGGCATGCGCCACCGGCGGATTTCAACGACATCGTGGCGCGTGCGCATGCGCGCCGCGGCAAGGAGCTGCAGACATGATCGACCATCTGGACCACCTGGTGCTCACCACCGTCGACGAGGAGGCCTGCACCCGCTTCTATATCGACGTGATGGGCATGGCGCTGGAAACTTTCGGCCCGGGCCGCAAGGCTTTTCGCTTCGGCAACCAGAAGATCAACCTGCATGTGAAGGGGCACGAGTTCGAGCCCAAGGCGCAGGTGCCGATGCCCGGCTCGCTGGACTTGTGCTTCATCGCGAGCGTGCCGCTCGACGACGTGATCGCGCGGCTGAAGGACAAGGCTGTGCCGATCATCGAAGGCCCGGTGATGCGGACCGGCGCCACATCGCGTATTCGCTCGGTCTACGTGCGCGACCCCGACCTGAATCTGATCGAAATCTCGGAGCTGGCGCCCTGACGGGCCGGCTTCGGAGACAGCCTACAAAAAACCACCGGAGACAAACCATGAAACCCACACTTCGCCTTCTTGCGGCCAATCTCGGCCTTGCGCTAGCGGCCGCCGCGGCCACCACGGCCAGCGCCGACACCTGGCCTTCGAAACCGATCACCTTCATCGTGCCCACCGCGCCCGCGGGCTCCACCGACATCATGGCGCGCATGGTCGGCGAGCCGCTGCAGCGCGCGCTGGGCCAGCCCGTGGTCGTCGACAACCGGCCCGGCGCCAGCGGCAACATCGGCACCGAAGCCGTGGCGCGCGCCGCGCCAGACGGGTACACGCTGCTGATGCAGTACTCGGGCTACCACGTCGGCAACCCCTCGCTCTACCCGCAGCTCAAGTGGAGCCCGTCCAAGGACTTCGTGCCGGTGGCCATGGTGATGCGCGCGCCGCACGTGGTTGCCGTCAGCGGCAAGCTGCCGGTCAACTCGATGAAGGAACTGGTCGAGCACGGCAAGAAGAAGGAGGGCGGCTTGTTCTACGCCTCGTCGGGCAACGGATCGATCCAGCACATTGCGGGCGAACTGCTGTCGCGGCAGGCCAAGCAGCCGATGACGCACGTGCCCTACAAGGGCTCGGGTCCGGCCATCAACGACCTGATCGCGGGCAACGTGGACATGTTCATCACCACGCCGCCCTCGGTCATCGGGCACATTGCGAGCGGACGCATGAAGGCGCTGGGCTATACCGGCAGCAAGCGGCATCCGTCGATGCCCAATGTGCCGACTTCGGCCGAGGCAGGCTTGCCGGGCTACGAAGTGGAGTCGTGGTTCGCGGTGTTCGCGCCGGCCAAGACGCCGCCCGAGGTGGTGGCGAAGCTCAGCGCCGAGATCAAGAAGATCGTCGAGAGCGAGTCGTTCCGCAAGAAGGTGGACGAGCAGGGCGCCTTTGCCACCTACATGGACTCCGCGGCGCTGGGCAAATTCGTCGACCAGGAACTGGTGGCCTGGTCGAAGGTGATCAAGGCGGCCGACATCAAGCCCGAGTGAGCGGGCCCGGGCCGCAATGCCCTACGGCTTGACGCCGAGCACCGAGAGGATGATGGCTGCCAGGGTCAGCGTGACCGGCAGCCGGTGCGACGCCAAGGCTTGCGCCCGCGCAACCGACAGCTTCGACGAGAGAAGCAGGTTCTTTTCGGAATGAAGAGGTGTGGTCATATCGATACTCCTGAATGGCTGCGGGCGACTTGTCCGCATGCCTCGAAGATAGTCATCGCAAGGCACTGCGGCACAGGCCTTTGCGCGACACCGCGTTTCCGTTTTTGCAACGATCGGCGCGGAACCAGGTCAGGGTAGCTGCGAAGAATTAGCCGGCAATGAGCTTCTGCACCAGCTCCGCGGTGGTGGCCGCCGCGTACTTGCGCATCAGCCTCGCCCGATGCAGCTCGACCGTGCGGTGGCTGATGCCGAGCGCCTTGCCGATCTCCTTGGACGTGAGCCCGCGCATCACCTGCGCGGCCACCTCGCGCTCGCGCGGCGTGAGCTCGGCCTTCACGGCGCGGCGTGAACCCAGGTCATCGAAGGTCCAGATGCCGGCCTCGTGCGGCGCGGCGCGGTTCATGGCGTGGCCCGTGACGTGGCACCAGAAGGTTTCGCCGGCCCTGGCGCCGTGCAGGCCGCCCAGGCGCTTCATCATGCGGTTGTCGGCATAGCGGCCGCTGGCGTTCAGAAACGGCTCCATGCGCTTGCCGATGCGCTCGAACTCGGCCACGCTGGGGTACAGAATGCTGAACGAATGCCCGACCAGTGCAGAGGGCGTTGCGCCAAAAATCTCGCAAACCCGCTCGTTGCAGGCCACGATGGTGCGGTTGCGCGAAACCACCATACCCACGGGGGCATGCTCAAAGGCCAGGCGGTAGTCGATCTCCTGCATCGGGGGTCACCATTACGAAATACTACGTATGCGACTACGTAGTATCGTTCAAGGCTCTTCAAAGCTTTCGCCAACTCTCCATCCATCCATCAAGGAGCCCGAGTGAACAAGATTTATCCCTCCGCAGACGCGGCACTCAAGGGGGTCGTGGCCGACGGGCAGATGCTCGCGGTCGGCGGCTTCGGCCTGTGCGGCATTCCAGAGGCGCTGATCGATGCGCTCAAGGACACCGGCGTGCAGAACCTCACCGTCATCTCGAACAACGCGGGGGTCGACGGCTTTGGCCTCGGCAAGCTGCTCGAAACGCGCCAGATCAAGAAGATGATCGCGTCGTACGTGGGCGAGAACAAGGAGTTCGAGCGCCAGTACCTGGCCGGCGAACTCGCCCTCGAATTCACGCCCCAGGGCACGCTGGCCGAGAAGCTGCGCGCGGGCGGCGCGGGCATTCCGGCCTTCTTCACCAAGACCGGCGTCGGCACGCAAGTGGCCGAGGGCAAGGAACTGCGCGAGTTCGACGGCGAAACCTACGTGATGGAACGCTCGCTGGTGCCCGACGTGGCACTGGTCAAGGCCGACGTGGCCGACAAATCAGGCAACCTGCGATTTCGCCTCACGGCGCGCAACTTCAACCCCGCCGCCGCCATGGCCGGCAAGATCTGCATCGTCGAAGTCGAGAAGATCGTCGAAGTGGGCGAGCTGGCGCCTGACGACATCCACCTGCCCGGCATCTACGTGCACCGCATCGTGCTGAACGCCAACCCCGAGAAGCGCATCGAGAAGCGCACTGTGAGCGCCGCCGCGCCGGCTGACGCAGCGGCCGCCAAGGTCGAAGCCCAGGCTGCCATTGCGCAAGCCGCCGCTGGCAGCGAAGTGCCCGCCCCCGTCAAGAACACCAAAGGAGCCTGAGATGCCCTGGACCCAAGACCAAATGGCCGCGCGTGCGGCGCAAGAGCTCGAAGACGGCTTCTATGTGAACCTGGGCATCGGCATTCCCACGCTCGTGGCCAACTTTGTCGGTGACAAGGAAGTGTGGCTGCAAAGCGAGAACGGCATGCTCGGCATCGGCCCGTTCCCGACCGAAGACCAGGTGGATGCCGACCTGATCAACGCCGGCAAGCAGACCGTCACCACGCTGCCGGGCTCGGCCATCTTCGGCAGCCACGACAGCTTTGCGATGATTCGCGGCGGCAAGATCAACCTGTCGATCCTCGGCGCCATGCAGGTCAGCGTGAAGGGCGACCTCGCCAACTGGATGATTCCCGGCAAGATGGTGAAGGGCATGGGCGGCGCCATGGACCTGGTGGCCGGCGTGAAGCGCGTCATCGTGCTGATGGAGCACGTCGCGAAGAAGAAGGACGGCACCGAGGACTTCAAGATCCTCGAGCAGTGCACGTTGCCGCTGACCGGCGTGGGCGTGGTCGAC
This sequence comes from Variovorax sp. DXTD-1, assembly GCF_003984625.1. Taxonomy (GTDB): domain Bacteria; phylum Pseudomonadota; class Gammaproteobacteria; order Burkholderiales; family Burkholderiaceae_C; genus Variovorax. The sequence goes on from NZ_RWKH01000006.1 coordinate 85,228, forward strand.
CGCATCATCACCGACCTGGCCGTGATGGACGTGGTGCCCGAAGGCCTCAAGGTGGTCGAACTCGCGCCGGGCGTGAGCTTCGATGCGCTGCAGGCGAAGACCGGGGCGCAGCTGATCCAGTAGTAGGCAGCAGCAGCGCATCGCGCTGCGCTTCGGCGGCTTCGCGCAGAAAGTTCCACACCGTCTGCATTCGCACGAGATGCTTGGTTTCCGCCGGCATCGACATCCAGAAGGTGCGGGTGAAGTTCGCCTGGTCGCCGAGCACGGGGCGCAATGCGGCGTCCTGTTCGGCAATGAAGGCCGGCAGCACCGCAATGCCGGCCCCGGCGACCACCGCCCGGTGCTGCGCGAGCACGCTGGTGCTGCGCAGCGCAAAGGCGTCGGGCCGATGCAGTTCGTCGAGATACTGCAATTCCTTGCTGAAGAGCAGGTCATCCACGTAGCTGATGAAGGTGTGGCCGCGCAGGTCTTCGCGTGTCCTGATCGGCTTGTGGGCGGCCAGGTATTGCTTCGACGCGTAGAGCCGCAGCGTGTAGTCGGTGAGCTTAGTCACGACCACGGGTCCGCGCGCCGGCCGTTCGAGCGAAATCACGATGTCGGCCTCGCGCCGGGACAGATGCACCAGCCGCGGCATGGCCAGCAGGTCGATGGTGAGCTTGGGATGCTGCTGTGCGAACAGCGCGAGCTGCGGCGCCAGCACCACAGTGCCGAAACCCTCGGTGGCGCCGATGCGGATCAGGCCCGACAGGCCTTCCTGCGAAGCGGGCGCGGTGCTTTCCACCGCCTGGAATGCGCTCTCCATGGCTTCGACCTGCGGCTGCAGCTTGCGGCCCGCTTCGGTGAGCCGGTGACCACCGGCTTCGCGCGAGAAAAGCGGCGCGCCCACCTCCTTTTCGAGCGCCTGGATGCGCCGCGCCACCGTGGTGTGGTCCACCTCCAGCCGGCGCGCGGCGCTTATCAGCGTGCCCGAGCGGGCCAGCTCCAGAAAGTAGCGAAGGTTGTCCCAGTCCATGTGCTCGCGTTTCCTTGGGTGGGCTCTGCATTTTTGCAAAGCGATGGCGCATATTTGTCTATTGTCATGGCAAATCTGCAAAGCTAGGATGCGGCTTGAACCTGCCACGCAGGCCCCGAATTCACAGGAGACAAAACCCCATGGACGCCACCACCACCCCCAAGACCTCGGCCACCCAGGTCGCCACCGTCAAGCTCTTGATCGGCGGCAAGTTCGTCGAATCGAAGACCACCGAATGGCGCGACATCGTCAACCCGGCCACGCAGGAAGTGCTGGCCCGCGTGCCCTTTGCAACGCAGGCCGAACTCGATGCCGCCGTGGCCTCCGCGAAGGACGCCTTCAAGACCTGGCGCAAGACGCCCATCGGCGCGCGCGCCCGCATCTTCCTGAAGTACCAGCAGCTCATTCGCGAGAACATGAGCGAGCTGGCTGCGATTCTCACGGCCGAGCAGGGCAAGACGCTGCCCGACGCGGAGGGCGACGTGTTCCGCGGCCTCGAAGTGGTCGAGCATGCCGCGAGCATCGGCAACCTGCAGCTGGGCGAACTGGCCAACAACGTGGCCAACGGCGTGGACACCTACACGCTGCTGCAGCCGCTGGGCGTGTGCGCCGGCATCACGCCGTTCAACTTCCCGGCCATGATCCCGCTGTGGATGTTCCCGATGGCCATCGTCACCGGCAACACCTTCGTGCTGAAGCCCTCGGAGCAAGACCCGATGGTGACCATGCGCCTCGCCGAACTGGCGCTCGAAGCCGGCATTCCGGCCGGCGTGCTGAACGTGGTGCACGGCGGCGAGGCTGTGGTCAACGGCATCTGCGACCACAAGGACATCAAGGCAATCAGCTTTGTGGGCTCGACCAAGGTCGGCACGCACGTCTACAACCGCGCCACGCTGGCCGGCAAGCGCGTGCAATGCATGATGGGCGCGAAGAACCACGCCATCGTGATGCCCGATGCCAACAAGGAGCAAACGCTCAACGCGCTGGCAGGTGCGAGCTTTGGCGCGGCGGGCCAGCGCTGCATGGCGGTGTCGGTGGCGGTGCTGGTGGGCGAGGCGCGCAACTGGGTGCCCGAGCTCATCGCCAAGGCCAAGACGCTGAAGATCGGTGCCGGCACCGAGAAGGGCGTGGACGTGGGGCCGCTGGTTTCGTGTGCCGCCTATGAACGCGTCAACGGGCTCATCGAGCGCGGCGTGGCCGATGGCGCCAAGCTCGAGCTCGACGGTCGCAAGCCCACCGTGCCGGGCTACGAGAAGGGCAACTTCGTCGGCCCGACGATCTTCTCGGGCGTGAAGCCGGGCATGACGATCTATGACCAGGAAATCTTCGGGCCGGTGCTGTGCGTGGCGGACGCCGAGAACATCGACGAAGCCATCGAGCTGATCAACAGCAACCCCAACGGCAACGGCACCGCCATCTTCACGCAGTCGGGCGCGGCGGCGCGCCGCTTCCAGGAAGACATCGACGTGGGCCAGGTCGGCATCAACGTGCCGATTCCGGTGCCTGTGCCGATGTTCTCGTTCACCGGTTCGCGCGCGTCCAAGCTGGGCGACCTGGGCCCTTACGGCAAGCAGGTCATCATGTTTTACACGCAGACCAAGACGGTGACGGCACGCTGGTTTGACGACAGCACCGTCTCGCACGGCGTCAACACCACGATCAGCCTCAAATGAGGCACGGTCTCCGCGTCGCGGCTTCGGGGGCGGTGACGGCGCTCGCGTTGCTCGGCGGCAGCGCGCTGGCGGCCAACGCCGGTCCGGACGACTGCAATCCCAACGGGAACCAACAGCAGATGAACGCCTGCGCGGCGCGCGATTTTCGTGCGGCCGATGCCGCGCTCAACATCCGCTACGGCGAGGTGATGAAGACGCTCTCGCCGCGGATGCGCGTCGCGCTGCGCACCGAGCAGCGCGCCTGGCTCAAGGGCCGCGACCCCGCCTGCAAGCGCGCCTCGAAAGCGAACGAAGGCGGCTCCATCTGGCCGCTGGTGTTCAATTCCTGTCTGGAGAAATCGACCCGGGAGCGGACCGCCGAACTGGACCGCTGGAAGGGCCGCGAACAATGAACTTCGAATTGTCCGAAGAGCAGAACGCCTTTGCGCAGAGCGCGCGCGACTTTGCGCAGGCCGAGTTCGCGCCGCATGCCGCGCAGTGGGACGCCGAGGCGATCTTTCCAAAGGAGGCCATCGCGAAGGCCGGCGAGCTGGGCTTCTGCGGGCTCTATGCGCCCGAGCGCATCGGCGGCCTCGGGTTGCCGCGGCTCGACTCGGCGCTGGTGTTCGAGGAAATGGCCGCGGTCGACCCGTCGACCACTGCCTTCATCACCATCCACAACATGGCGACGTGGATGCTCGGCACCTGGTCCACGGATGCCGTGGCGGCGCAATGGGGCGAAGACCTCACGAGCGGGCGCAAGCTTGCTTCCTACTGTCTCACCGAACCGGGCGCCGGTTCGGACGCGGGCTCGCTCAAGACGCGCGCCGAGCTGCAGGGTGCCGAGTACGTCATCAACGGCGGCAAGGCCTTCATCTCCGGCGCGGGGTCGACCGATGTGCTGGTGCTCATGGCGCGCACGGGCGGCGGCGGCGCGGGCGGCATCTCCGCGTTTGCGGTGCCGGCCGACGCGCCCGGCGTGAGCTATGGCAAGAAGGAACACAAGATGGGCTGGAACAGCCAGCCCACGCGCACCATCAACTTCGACAACGTGCGCGTGCCGGCCGAGAACCTGCTGGGCAAGGAAGGCGAGGGCTTTCGCATTGCCATGAAGGGGCTCGACGGCGGGCGCATCAACATCGCGACCTGCTCCGTGGGCGCAGCACAGGGCGCGCTGGACGCGGCGCGCCGCTACCTGCATGAACGCCAGCAGTTCGGCAAGCCGATATCGAGCTTTCAGGCGCTGCAGTTCAAGCTGGCCGACATGGCGACCGAACTGGTAGCAGCGCGGCAGATGGTGCGGCTTGCCGCAAGCAAGCTCGATGCGGGGCACGCCGATGCCAGTACCTACTGCGCCATGGCCAAGCGCTTTGCAACCGATGCGGGCTTCAACGTGTGCAACGAGGCGCTGCAGTTGCATGGCGGCTACGGCTACCTGAGCGAGTTTCCGCTCGAGCGGCTGGTGCGCGATACCCGCGTGCACCAGATCCTCGAAGGTACCAACGAGATCATGCGCGTGATCGTTGCGCGAAAATTGCTGGAAGGGGACAGCGATATCCGCTGACGCCTCGCATCCACAACCTCCCAAGACAATGACCGACTCCGTAGTTCTTTTTGAAGAAATCAAGACCGCCGGCGGCCAGCGCTTCGGCGTTGCAACGCTCAACGCACCGGCCTCGCTCAACGCGCTTTCCGTGGACATGGTGCGCCTGCTCACGCCCAAGCTGCGCGAGTGGGCGAAGGACGACGGCATCGTCGGCGTGCTGATGCAGGCAGCTGGCGAGAAGGCCTTCTGCGCCGGCGGCGACCTGCGCCAGCTGTATCAAACGCTGCTCGAATGCGGCCCCGCGCGCAACACCTACGCCGAAGACTTCTTCCGCGAAGAGTACGAGCTCGACTACCTGATCCACACCTTTCCCAAGCCGTTTCTCTGCTGGGGCCACGGCATCGTGATGGGCGGCGGCGTAGGCCTGATGTCGGGCTGCTCGCACCGCGTGGTCACCGCGCAAAGCCGCATTGCCATGCCCGAGATCAGCATCGGCCTCTACCCCGACGTGGGGGGCAGCTGGTTCCTGCGTCGCACGCCGGGGCGCACGGGCTTGTTCCTGGCGCTCACCGCCGCCAACCTGAATGCGGCCGATGCCATCTTCTGCGGGCTGGCCGACGTGCTGGTGCCGCATGAGCACAAGGGCCAGGTGCTCGAGGCGATTGCCGCTACGCGCTGGCACGGCGAGCAGAAGGCCGACCGTGCCGAGCTTTCGCGAATTCTCGCGCGGGCGGGCGAGGGCGCGCACATGCCGCCATCCAAGGTGCGCGAGCACTACGACACCATCAATGCTCTGATGGCCGGCGACGACCTGCTCGACATTGCGAACCGCCTGCGCAACCTGCAAAGCGACGATGCATGGCTGCAGTCCGCGTCCAAGACTTTCATGAAGGGCGCGCCGAGTTCGGCCGCGCTGAGCTTCGAGCTGTGGCAGCGCGTGCACCGCATGTCGCTGGCCGAGGTGTTCCGGCTCGAATACTGGGCTTCGCTCGGCTTTTGCGCGCACAAGGATTTTGCCGAGGGCATCCGCGCGGTGCTGATCGACAAGGACCGCAACCCGCGCTGGAATCCCGCCACCATCGAAGAGATCACGCCCGATTTCATCGAAGACCACCTGCGCCCGCGCGGCGAAATGCCGGCGGAGCTGGCTGCGCTGGTCTGACCCGCTTCCACAGATACAACGGAGACAAAAAATGAAGATCGCATTCATCGGCCTCGGCAACATGGGCGGCCCCATGGCCATGAACCTGAAGAAGGCGGGCCACGAGGTGAAGGCTTTCGACCTGTCGGCCGAGGCTTGCAAGAAATACGCGGCCGAAGGCCTGGGCATTGCCTCTTCCGCTGCCGATTCGGTTGCCGGTGCCGAGGTGGTGATCAGCATGCTGCCGGCCAGCGCGCACGTGGAGGGCCTGTTTCTCGGCGGCGCCGGCAAGCCCGGCCTGCTCGAGAGCATCGCGGCCGGCACGCTCGTCATCGACAGCAGCACCATCGCGGCTGCCACCTCGCGCAAGGTGGCCGAGGCGGCCGCTGCCAAGGGCATTGCCATGATCGATGCGCCGGTTTCCGGTGGCACCGGCGGGGCTATTGCCGGCACGCTCACCTTCATGGTCGGCGGCGAAGCGAGAGACCTGGAGCGCGCCCGCCCGGTGCTCGAGAAGATGGGTGCCAACATCTTTCATGCCGGCGCGGCAGGTGCGGGCCAGACCGCGAAGATCTGCAACAACATGCTGCTCGGCATCTTGATGATCGGCACCTCCGAAGCGCTGGCGCTGGGCGTTGCCAACGGGCTCGACCCCAAGGTGCTGTCCGAAATCATGCGCCGCAGTTCCGGGGGTAACTGGGCGCTTGAAAAATACAACCCGATGCCGGGCGTGATGGATACCGCACCCGCATCGAAGAACTACGCGGGCGGCTTCGGTACCGACCTGATGCTCAAGGATTTGGGCCTGGCGCAGGAAAACGCCACCGCCGTACGCGCCGCCACGCCGCTGGGCGGGTTGGCGCGCAGCCTGTACGCGGCGCACAGCCTCGCGGGGCACGGAGCGCTTGATTTTTCGAGCGTGCTGAAGCTGGTGCAGAAGGCTTCGTGACCCCTCATGGCTCATTGCCGCTGTGCACTGCGGTCGTCGGCCGGGCGCCTTTTCGCGCCTTCGATATCGACAGCAGGATGCCGGCTGCAATCAGGTTGGCGCCGATGCTCGCAAGTATCGGCAGCATGTAGCTGCGGCTGACGTCGAATGCAAAGCCCGCCGTGCTCGGGCCGATCAAGGTGCCGACAGCCACGCTGGTGTACAGCACGCCAAGAATCGCGCTGATGCTGCGGCCGCCGAAATAGTCCATGACCAGGGCGGGCAGCAGCGCGACAAAACCGCCGTAGAAAACACCATAGGCAAACGCAAAGACGGCCAGGCCCCAGAACCCGCCTGAGCTCGCCCACACCACCAGTGAAAGCGCCATGCCGGCGGACATCAGCGGCAGTGCGAGCTGACGGCCGAGACGATCGGCCAGGCCGCCGAGAAAAAAGCGCCCGGCCGTGCTGCCGACGCCGATCGATCCCAGCAGAAGAACGGCCGAGCCCGGTGGCACGCCGTGGTCCAGTGCATAGGGCACGAGGTGCACGAAGGGAACGAACAACCCGAAGGAGCTGATCAGGCACGCGGCGTACAGGCCCGCGAAGCGCCGCGACCTTGTTGCTTCTCCTACCGTGGCGCCCGGCGGCATGGCCGGTGAGGCCTGCGCATCCCGCGGGTCTCCGTCGGGGCCGAGCCCGCGGTCTTGCGGGTCGTTCTCGATCAGCAGGGCCATGCCCACGCCCGCCACCACGGCTACGCCAGCGAGCGCCAGATAGGCATGGCGCCAACCCAGGGCTTCGATGAGGAAGGCCGCGAGCGGCGGCATCAGCAGCGTGCCCACGCCGATGCCGCTTACAGCCAAGCCTGACGCGAATCCGCGGCGCCTGCGGAACCAGCGCTGCACAGCACCCAGCACCGGCACATAGGATGCACCGACCCCAAGGCCCACGCCAAGCCCGTATGCAAGGTAGAGCTGTGTCAGCGTGCGGGCCTGCCCCGCAGCGGCCAGTCCCAGGCCGACCAGCAGCATGCCCGCGACGGCAAGCTGCCGTGAGCCCCATCGGTCCGCAAGCGGGCCGCTGATCACGCCCAGCCCGAAATACAAGAAGCCGGCAATCGAGAACACCAGCGACGCGGATCCGCGTGAGGCGCCGAAGTCGCGTTGCAGGGACTCGAGAAAAGCGCTGAAGGTGTATGCACTGCCAAAGCCCACAAGGGTGACCGTGAAAGCACCGGCCACCACGAACCAGCCGCGGAAGATGCCCACATGCCGCGATTGGAATGGAGATTTCGAGGAGATGGCTTTAATGATGGTCAATCCAGCGGATGGCGCCGATGCCAGGTGGTGGCGCCCTGAAACGCCGCCCCGGCCCGCACCAGCGTTGCTTCGTTCATGTGCGCGGCGACCAGCTGGAACGCGAGCGGCATTCCCGCGGTGAATCCACCCGGCAGCGTGATCGCCGGGTGTCCGGTCATGTCGAAGGGCGCGGTGCACCGCAGCAATGCAGACACGAGCGAGGGCGTTTCGGCAAGGGCCTGCATGGCTTCGACGGTGGGCGAGTCAAAGGGGTGCACCGGAATCAGCAGCACATCGACTTTGCAGAACACCTCGGCCATGCGGCCGCGCAGGTTCATGCGGCGCAAGAGAATGCGTTGCAAGTCGACGCCGCTTACCGAAAGACCGGCGTCGACGACCGAGGCGAGCACAGGCCCGTATTCGTCCTTGCGAGCCGGGTAGCTTGCGGCGTGTGCAACCGCCGCCTCCACGGCGCAAAGCGGAAACCAGTCCGCCACGGCCTGCGTCACATCGGGAAGGCGCACGTCCACCATCCGTGCACCAAGCGCGCGAAAGGTCTCGGCGACATCCGCCAGCATGGTCTCTGTTGCGAAGCCCACGCCGTCGCAGTTGAACGCGGCATCGATACCGATGCGCAGCCCGCGTATGCCTTGCCCCACCGCGGCAAGGTAGTCTGGCACCGGGTCGAGCGATGCGGTCGGGTCGTTCGCGTCGGCGCCGGCTATCACGCCGAGCAGCACGCCGGCATCGACCGCACTGCGCGCCATCGGTCCCACATGGTCCAGCGACGGCGCGAGGTCGAGAACGCCATGGCGGCTCACACGGCCCCAGCTGGGCTTCAGCCCGGTCAGGCCGTTGGCGGCGCATGGAAAGCGGATCGATCCGCCCGTGTCCGAACCCAGCGAGCCGTAGCAAAGACCGGCGGCCGTCGCCACGCCCGAGCCGCTCGACGACATGCCCGGCCAATGCTCCGCATGCCACGGGTTGCGTGGCGGCTCGATGCAAGGGTGGTGATCGGAGTACGCGCCTTCTGTGAGTTGAAGCTTGCCCAGAAGCACGGCGCCGGCTTCTTGCAAGCGGCGCACCACAGTCGCGTCTTCTGCGGGAATGCGGTTCTGGTGGATGGCCATGCCGCCCGCGGTGATGAAGCCTGCGGTGTCGCACAAGTCTTTGACGGCGAGTGGAACGCCGTGCAAAGGGCCACGATAGGAGCCGGCCTTTATTTCCTTCTCCGCCGCCTCGGCCTGCGCCATTGCTGGATCTCCCATCACCAGCGCGTAGCTGCGGAGCGTGCCGTCCAGTGCGGCGATGCGGTCGAGTTGCCCGCGAGTCGCGGCCACGGGTGAGATCTCGCGCGAACGGATGCGGGCAGCGAGTTCCGTCAGGTCGAGGTAATGAATCACCGATTCGCCGATGTGCTTTGAAGAATCATAAAAACTAAGTTCAGAAAAATTTCGAAGATGCTGCATGCTTGTCTATGAGCTTTTTTGTAGCTCGATAATCCTCCTTCGTATGCAATTGCACAAACCGGATTTTCTAATGAGTTCGAGTTAGATTAACTAAGCAATGGAATATCAGCTCCCACCGCTCAACGCACTCCGCGCCTTCGAAGCGACGGCCCGTCACCTGTCGGTAAAAAATGCGGCCGACGAGTTGTGCGTAACCGCCGGTGCCGTAAGCCAACTGATCAAGTCGCTGGAGCTGCATCTCGGCGTGGCGCTCTTTCGCCGCGCGAACCGCGGCATCTTTCTCAGCGATGCAGGCCAGGCGTACCTGCCACCGGTGCGCAATGCCTTCCGTCAGATCAGCGACGCAACGCGCCGCGTGGCGGTGCCCGCGGAGACCGGCATCCTCACGATCAGCGCCACGCCGTTCTTCGCTGCTGCGTGGCTGGTGCCGCGCCTGAAGGGTTTTCAAGATGCGCATCCAGACATCGACCTGCAGGTGGTGAGCAGCACTGCGCTGGCCGATTTTTCGCGTGACGGCGTGGACGTTGCCGTTCGCCATGGCCTTGGCTGCTACCCCGGGTTGAGCAGTCAGCGCGTGCTGACGGTGGAAATCGTTCCCGTCGCTGCGCCGGCGCTGGTGCAGCGGCTGGGCATGCCGGTGGCACCGGCCGAGCTCAAGCGCTGGCCGCGCGTGAACGATGCGGACCGCAAGGCTTGGCAGCTGTGGTTCAAGGCACAGGGCATCGAAGACATGGGGCCCGCCCGCGGCCCGTCGTTCGACGATTCGGGCCTGCTGCTGAAGGCGGTACTCATGGGGCAGGGCGCGGCCTTGCTGCCCGCCGCTGTCGTGGCCGACGATCTGGCGGAGGGTCGGTTGGTCCAGCTCTGCAATGTGAGCTGGATCGAAGACTTTGCCTATTACCTGGTCTGCCCGGAAAGCAGCCGCGACCGACCCAAGGTTGCTGCCTTTCGCGAATGGATTGCTGCCGAGGCCTGCAAAAAAACCGCCAAACCACGCAGGCAAGTTCCGGTCAAAGCAGCTCGATCCCGGGCAGGCTCTTGAAGCAGCTCTCGCGCGTGATGCGCACAAAGTCGGCCAGCCATGGCTGGCCGGAGGTGCCCTGCGTACACGCCATGTACAGCCGGCCCGTGAGGCCCCTGGCGCCCACCCGCCGCGCGGTAACGTAGCCGCGATCCAGGTAGTTCTGCACCGCCCACAGCGGCAAGGTCGCCACGCCCCGGCCGCTGGCCACCAGCTGCAGCATGGCCACCGTGAGCTCGGTCGTGCGTCGGTGCGCGGGCTCCACGCCGGCAGGAGCCAGCACCTGCCGCACGATGTCGAGCATTTCGTCGGGCACGGGGTAGGTGATGAGCGTCTGGTCGGCAAAGTGGCGTGCGGTGAGATGCGGCTTGGCCGTGAGCGCGTGGTCGTTGGCCAGCAATGCCACAATCTCGAAGCGGAACAGCGCGTGGTAGTCCACCGTTTCGTCCGGGTCCTGCTCGGAGACGATCGCCACCTCGGCGCGGTTCTGCATGACCAGCGCGATCGGGTCGGGGTGAAAGCCCGAGACGATGTCGAGTTCGATCTCGGGCCAGCGCTGGCGAAAGGCGTCCATTGCCGGCATGAGCCAGTCGAAGCAGGTGTGGCACTCGACCACGATGCGCAGTTGTCCGCTGCGCCCCAGCGCAAGCCGAGCCACGTCGCGCTCCGCTTCTTCGACCAGCGGCAGCGCGGTATCGGCCAGCTGCAGCAGCCGCAGCCCGGTGGTGCTGAACTGCGGCGGCACCGACTTGCGCTCGAACAGCTGCGCGCCATAACGGTCTTCGAGCAGCTTGATCTGGTGCGACAGTGCCGACTGCGTGAGGTTGAGCAATTGCGCCGCCCGCACCAGGCTGCCGGTGTCGCGCAGCGCAACCAGCGTGCGCAGGTGCCGTATTTCCAGAATGGACTGCAACATGAATGAATTTCAAGTGAAATGGCAAAACGTTTCGTTTGAATCATATTCCTCAAAGCCCGACCATTGCTGATTCTCAAGATACAGCGACCGGAATACCTGCAAATGACCACCCGTACCCACACCCTCGGCTTTCCGCGCATGGGCGCCAACCGGGAACTGAAGTTCGCACTCGAAAAGCACTGGCGCGGCGAGATCGACCGCGCCGCGCTCGAAGCGGTCGGCGAACAGCTGCGCGCGCGCCATTGGCAGGCCCAGCGCGACGCGGGGCTCGACTACGTGACCGTCGGCGACTTCGCCTACTACGACCACGTGGCCAATCACATCCAGCTGCTCGGCTGCGAGCCGGCGCGTTTCGGCTTCAAGGGCGACGAACCCGAACTCTCGCGTTATTTCAAGATGGCCCGCGGCGTGGAAGACGAAGCCGGCCATGTGCACGATGCGGCTTGCGGCCACGGCTGCGAAGGTACGGCGGGCACCTTCGCCCTGGAGATGACCAAGTGGTTCGACACCAACTACCACTACCTCGTGCCCGAGTTCACCGCGGCCACCCAGTTCAAGCTGGCCTCGTCGCGGCTGTTCGACGAAGTGGCGCAGGCGCAGCAGGCCGGGCATGCGGTCAAGGCCGTGCTGCTCGGTCCGCTGAGCTTTCTGTACCTTGGCAAGGAGAAAGAAGCGGGCTTCGACCGCTTCTCGCTGCTCGATGCCTTGCTGCCCGTTTACGAGCAGGTGCTGAACCGCCTGAAGCAGCAGGGCGTGGAGTGGGTGCAGATCGACGAGCCCATCCTGGGCCTGGACCTGCCCGATGCCTGGCGCAACGCCTTCGAGCGTGCCTGCTGGCAGCTGGCCCGCAGTGCACCCAAGCTGCTGCTGGCCACGTATTTCTCGCCGCTTTCGGACAACCTGCGCCTTGCCTGCCAGCTGCCGGTGGCCGGCCTGCACGTGGATGCCGTGCGCTCGCCGCAAGAGCTGACGGGCGTGGCCGACTGGCTCCCGGCGCACAAGGTGCTGTCGGTCGGCATCGTCGATGGGCGCAACATCTGGCGCACCGACCCCGATGCCGCGCTTTCCACGCTGCGCCCGGTGGTCGACAAGATCCGGAGCGAACTGTGGATAGCGCCGTCGTGCTCGCTGCTGCATGTGCCGTTCAGCCTTGCGGCGGAAAACAAGCTCGATGCGGAGCTCAAGTCGTGGCTCGCGTTTGCGGTCGAAAAGCTCGACGAACTGCGCGTGCTGCGTGCCGTGCTCGAGGGCCGCGAAGGCTCCGTCGCCGAAGAGCTGAAGACTGCGCGTACCGCAGTGGCCGCGCGGCGCGGCAGCTCGCGCGTGCACCGCGCCGATGTGGCGCTGCGGCTGGCGCGCGGTGTAGCGGGCGACGACCAGCGCACGTCAACCTTCAACAAGCGCCAGTCGGTGCAGCGCGCGCGCTTTGCGTTGCCTGCACTGCCGACCACCACCATCGGCTCGTTCCCCCAGACCTCGGAAATCCGCGCCGCGCGCGCCGCCTTCAAGCGCGGCGAACTCGATGCGGCGGGTTATCGCGAAAAGATGCGCGCCGAAATCGCGCTGGCCGTGCGCAAGCAGGAAGCGCTGGGCATCGACGTGCTGGTGCACGGCGAGGCCGAGCGCAACGACATGGTCGAGTACTTCGGCGAACAGCTCGACGGCTTTGCCTTCACCGCCAACGGCTGGGTGCAGTCGTATGGATCGCGCTGCGTGAAGCCGCCGGTCATCTTCGGCGACGTGGCGCGCCCGGTGCCGATGACGGTCGAGTGGACCGCCTATGCGCAGAGCCTCACGCAACTGCCGATGAAGGGCATGCTGACGGGCCCCGTCACCATCCTGCAATGGTCGTTCGTGCGCGACGACCAGCCGCGTGCCACCACCTGCGAGCAGCTTGCCTGGGCGATCCGCGACGAGGTGGTCGACCTCGAGGGCGCGGGCATCGGCATCATCCAGATCGACGAGCCCGCGATCCGCGAAGGCTTGCCGCTGCGCCGCGCGGGCTGGCCGGCTTACCTGAAGTCGGCCACACGCGCGTTTCGCATCAGCGCCTCGGGCGTGCGCGACGAGACGCAGATCCACACCCACATGTGCTATTCGGAGTTCAACGACATCCTGCCCGAGATTGCCGCCATGGATGCGGACGTGATCACCATCGAGACGAGCCGCTCCGACATGGAACTGCTGCGGGGCTTCGGTGGCGAGAACAGTGCGGGCGGCTTCCGCTACCCGAACGAGATCGGCCCCGGCGTGTACGACATCCATTCGCCCCGCGTACCCTCGGTCGACGAGATCGTGCGCCTGATGCGCAAGGCCGCGGGCGTGGTGCCGCCGGAGAACCTCTGGATCAATCCCGACTGCGGCCTGAAAACCCGCGGCTGGCCCGAGACGGAGGCGGCGCTGTCGAACATGGTGACGGCTGCGAAGCTGCTGCGCGAGGAACTGGCCGCCGCCTGAAGGAGCGAGCGCAGGAGAGGGGAAGAGGGCGGCCGCGGCGAGCGCCAATAATGACGCCATGACCGCTTCTCCAGTCGTTGCCAAACGTTTCTCCTTCGCACCTTTTCTTTTGCTCCTGCTGTTGCTGGCGCCCGCATTGGCCCGTGCGCAAGACCGCGCCCAGGCCCTGCTGCAATTCGAAGGCGTGCAGGCGCGCTACCAGGCCGCCTATGCGCCGGGCGCGGTGGCGCGCGATGCCCGCCAGCTGCTCGAGCCTGCCGATCAGGCCATTGCCGACAGCGCACTCCAGGCGCTCGATGCAGCAGCCGCGCGGTCTTTCGATGTAGCGGCATCCGTCGCCGCCATCCAGCAGGAAGTAGCCGCTGCGGGCAGGGGCGCAGCCGCGCCAAGCCCGCAAATAGTGGCAGCGGTGGCCCGCTTCGCGCAACTGCGCGCCGACTACGCCGCGAAGGATCAGGCGGCCAAATTCGAGTTCTTCAATCGCGAGCGTGCGAAGCCGGCCGATCCTGCGCGCACGGAACTGCTTGAGCGCATGGCGGTGGCCGACATGCGAGAGGTCGATTTTTCGAGCCAGCTGCTGCTGAGTTCCGTCGTCAAGCAGCTGGCCCGGGGGAATGCCGGCCAGTTCATGTCGCTGCCCGACCGCACGCTCGACATGGCGGTGGACACGCTGTGGTCGCGTGGCGTCACGTCGCCGCGCCCGCGCAATCTGTTGACCGTGGCGCGCGAACTCGAAAAGCAGGTGACGCAGGCCTTGCTCGCGGCATTGCCAGATGCGGATGTGGCTGCCTTGCTGGCCTGGCGCAACGACCCGCATGCCGCGGCCGAGCGCGAAGCACTGCTGGGTGCTTACCGCGCCGAGGTCAAGGCAAGCGGCGCCGTGGCAATCCGGACGATGGTGCGCGGCTGGCCGCGTTCTTGACCGCGGCGCGCGCGGTGCCGTATTTGTCGGGCGCCGCGGCATAGGGCATGAAGCGGCTCTGGTTCTCGTCCACGTCGAGCGGGCGGCCGACGAACGGAAAGGCGCGCTGCGGGCAGGCTTCCCGTTCGCACACCTTGCAGCCCGCGCCGATCGGGGTGGGCACATCGGGGTCGCGCAGGTCCAGGCCCTTGGAGTAGACGAGCCGCGTCGCATGGCTGACGTCGCAGCCCAGGCCGATGGAAAAAGTCTTGTTGGGCGAGCCGTAGCCGCGGAACCCGTGCGACACCGTGCGCGCAATCCACAGATAGGCGCGCCCGTCGGGCATGCGAGCCAGTTGGGTGAGCACACGTCCGGGCTGCGCAAAGGCTTCGTACACGTTCCATAGCGGACAGGTGCCGCCGGTCTTCGAAAAGTGGAAGTGCGTGGCCGATTGCCGCTTCGAGATGTTGCCCGCCCGGTCGACGCGAATCAGAAAGAAGGGCACGCCGCGCGCGTCGGGCCGCTGCAGCGAACTCAGGCGATGGCAGATGGTTTCGAAGCCCACGCCGAAGCGCCTCGCCAGCTGGTCGATGTCGTAGCGCAGTTGCTCGGCCGCCTCGAGAAAAATCATGTAGGGCAGGAGCAGGGCGGCGGCAAAGTAGTTGGCCAGGCCTATGCGCGCGAGAGAGCGTGCGGTGTCGCTGGAGAGCGGCGCATTGGCCACGAGCTGGTCGATCAGCTCGCCTACTTCAAGAAACGCGAGCTGTGTTGCGAGCTGGAACGCATGCTGGCCCGGCTCCAGGTAGCGCGAGAGCCGCAGCACGCGCGTGGCCGGGTCGTAGCGGCGTTGCGCGCCGTCTTCGTCGTCGGCGGCTGGAATTACCTGCACGCCATGCGCTTCCAGCAGCCGCTGCGCGAGCCTGTCGCCCGGGCTGCCTTCGCGCAGCCGCCATTGCGCGGAAAAGGCCTCGGCGGCAGCATCGAGCGGCGCGATGTGGTTCTGGTGCGCAAAGAAGAAGTCGCGCACTTCTTCGAAGGGCATGGGCCGCGCCTGCGGCATGCGCGCGAGGTCGCCGCGGCCGTCGCCCAGTTCGGCTGCCAGTGCTTCGAGCCGTTCGGTGGCGTCGCGGTGGCGCTGGTGCAGCGCCACCAGTGCGCGGCCCACGGCCGGCATTTGCGTGGCAACTTCGCGCAGCTCGGCAAGCGCGACGGCATCGCCGCCCGGGTTGTCGGCCAGTGCTTCGCGCAGGCTTGCGATCAGCCGCGCCTCTTCGTCTTCGGAGAAGGCCTGGATGTCGACACCCAGCGTGGCATGCAGGCGCAACAGCACCGGCACCGTGAGCGGCCGCTGGTTCTGCTCGATCTGGTTCAGGTAGCTCGGCGAGAGGCCCAACTGCTGCGCGAGCGCGAACTGGCTCAGGCCGCGCTCTTCGCGCAGGCTTCGCAGGCGCACGCCCATGAAGGTCTTCTTCATCGTCGATCCGTTCTTCGCAAGATTCGCAAAATTGCGTGCAAGGTCTTCGCAATCATTCGCCAATTCAGTCCTTCATTATGGACACGATCTTGCGTAAATTGCGAATATGCAAAGCGCACGCGGCACAGTCCGACTGATCGAGGTGGTGTTCCCCGAGCACACCAACCACTACGGCACGCTGTTCGGCGGACAGGCCTTGCAGCTGCTGTCGAAGGCGGCGTTTCTTTCCGGCCGCGGCTTCGTGCGTGGCGACGTGGTGATGGCGCGCTGCGGCGAGGTGCTGTTCCACGCGCCCGTGCGGCTGGGCAGCACGCTGGTGCTCGATACGCACGTGTCGCGCGTGGGCCGCAGTTCGCTCACCGTGCGCGTTGCGGGCAGCGTGCAGGACGTGGCCACCGATGCGCTCACCCGTGTGCTCGACGGCGAATTCGAAATGGTGGCGGTCGATGCCGCCGGACGCCCGGTGCGGCTGGCGAATCCGCCGCACTTTCATGAACAGACATTCGAGGAGACGGTATGACACTGATCGCAGAAAACGCGCCCGCCGCCGGCTTCAGGCCGAAGAAATCCGTCGCGCTTTCAGGCGTGACCGCCGGCAACACCGCGCTGTGCACCGTGGGGCGCACCGGAAACGACCTGCACTACCGCGGCTACGACATCCTCGACATTGCCGACGTCTGCGAGTTCGAGGAAATTGCGCATCTGCTGGTGCACGGCAAGCTGCCGACCGCCTCGGAGCTGCGCGCCTACAAGGGCCGGCTGAAGGCGATGCGCGGCCTGCCCGCGAGCGTGAAGGAAGCGCTGGAGCGACTGCCCGCCAGCGCGCACCCGATGGACGTGATGCGCACCGGCGTTTCCGCACTCGGCTGCGTGCTGCCGGAGAAGGACGACCATTCACTGCCCGGTGCGCGCGACATTGCCGACCGGCTGATGGCGTCGCTCGGCTCGATGCTGCTCTATTGGTATCACTGGTCCACGCAGGGCAAGCGCATCGAGGTGGAGACAGACGACGATTCGATCGGTGCGCACTTCCTGCACCTGCTGCACGGCCGCTCGCCTTCGGCAAGCTGGGAGCGCGCAATGCACACCTCGCTCAACCTGTATGCCGAGCATGAGTTCAACGCATCGACCTTCACCGCGCGCGTGGTGGCGGGCACGGGCTCCGATGTGTATTCGGCCATTACCGGCGCCATCGGCGCGTTGCGCGGGCCCAAGCACGGCGGTGCCAACGAAGTGGCCTTCGAGATACAGAAGCGCTACGACACACCCGACGAAGCCGAGGCGGACATTCGCCGCCGCGTGGAAGCCAGGGAGGTCGTCATCGGCTTCGGCCACCCGGTCTACACCGTGTCGGACCCGCGCAATGCGGTCATCAAGCGGGTGGCAAAACAACTCGGAAGAGGCCGGCTCCACCCGCATGTTCGACATTGCCGAGCGCATCGAAAGTGTGATGTGGAACGCCAAGAAGATGTTTCCCAACCTCGACTGGTTCAGCGCCGTGAGCTATCACATGCTCGGCGTGCCCACGGCCATGTTCACGCCGCTGTTCGTGATTGCGCGCACCAGCGGTTGGGCCGCTCACATCATCGAGCAGCGGCAGGACAACAAGATCATCCGGCCCAGCGCCAACTACACCGGCCCTGAAGACCTGGCCTTCGTGCCGATCTCGGACCGCCGCTGAAGGCTTGCGCACAGCTAAGCACCGTTACCGCAACAGAGAAGAACCATGTCCGCTCACATCAGCAACGTCCGCCCCGAACCCGACCAGGTGCTGGTCGACATCGTCGACTACGTGCTCGACCACCAGCAGATCACCAGCGCGCTGGCGTACGAAACAGCGCGCCACTGCCTGATCGACACGCTCGGCTGCGGGCTCGAGGCGCTCGAGTATCCGGCCTGCACCAAGCTGCTCGGCCCGGTCGTGCCCGGCACGGTGGTGCCGCATGGCGCCAAGGTGCCCGGCACGCCGTATCAGCTCGACCCGATCCAGGCGGCCTTCAACATCGGCACGATGATTCGGTGGCTCGACTTCAACGACACCTGGCTTGCGGCGGAGTGGGGCCATCCGAGCGACAACCTCGGCGGCATTCTTGCCACGGCCGACTGGCTCAGCCGCAATGCGGTGGCGGCGGGGCGCAAGCCGCTCGTGATGCGCGACGTGCTCACCGCCATGATCCAGGCGCACGAGATCCAGGGCTGCCTTGCGCTGGAAAACTCGTTCAACAAGGTGGGCCTCGATCACGTGGTGCTGGTGAAGGTGGCTTCGACGGCCGTGGTGGCGCGCCTGATGGGCTTGTCGCGAGACGAGATCGTCAATGCCGTGTCGCTGGCCTGGGTGGATGGGCAGAGCCTGCGCACCTACCGCCATGCACCCAACACCGGCAGCCGCAAGAGCTGGGCCGCGGGCGACGCCACGAGCCGCGCGGTGCGCCTTGCGCTCATCGCCAAGACCGGAGAGATGGGCTACCCGAGCGTGCTCACGGCCAAGACCTGGGGCTTCTACGACGTGCTGTTCAAGGGCCAGCCTTTCAAATTCCAGCGGCCGTATGCAAGCTACGTGATGGAGAACGTGCTGTTCAAGATCAGCTTTCCGGCCGAGTTTCACAGCCAGACGGCGGTGGAGGCGGCCATGGCGCTGCATGCGCAGCTGAAGCAGGCGGGCAAGAAGGTGGAGGACATCGAGCGCGTGACCATCCGCACGCACGAGGCTTGCATTCGCATCATCGACAAGAAGGGGCCG
The DNA here is from genome assembly GCF_003984625.1 of Variovorax sp. DXTD-1. Taxonomy (GTDB): domain Bacteria; phylum Pseudomonadota; class Gammaproteobacteria; order Burkholderiales; family Burkholderiaceae_C; genus Variovorax. The sequence continues at coordinate 103,785 of NZ_RWKH01000006.1, forward strand.
CTCGCCAATCCGGCCGATCGCGACCATTGCATTCAGTACATGGTGGCGGTGCCGATGATCTTCGGCCGCCTCACGGCCGGCGACTACGAAGACAGCGTTGCGAGCGACCCGCGGATCGATGCGCTGCGCGACAAGATCGTGTGCGTGGAAGACCCGCGCTTTACCGCCGACTATCACGACCCCGAAAAGCGCAGCATTGCCAACGCGCTGACGGTGACCTTCAAGGACGGCACCGGCTTTTCGGAGGTGGTCGTCGAATACCCCATCGGCCACAGGCGCCGCCGCGCGGACGGCATTCCGCTGCTCGAAGCCAAGTTCCGCACCAACCTGGCACGCCGCTTCGCGCACAAGCGGCAGGAGGCCATCCTCGATGTGTCGCTCGATGCGAAGAAGCTCGAGGCCATGGCGGTGCATGAGTATGTCGATCTGTATGCCGCCTGATCCGATGCAAGCAAACACTGAATCCACCAAGAGGGTGCTGCGCCGCCTGGCCGAGGCGCGCCGCGGCGTGCTGGTGCCGGGGGCATTCAACGCGCTCTCCGCCCGCGTGATCGAAGACCTCGGCTTCGAGGCGATCTACGTCACGGGCGCTGGCGTCACCAACATGCACTTCGGCATGCCCGACCAGGCCTTCATGGGCCTGCATGAGATAGCGGAGCACACGGCGCGCATTCGCGACGCGGTGAGCTTGCCGCTGCTGGTGGACGCCGACACCGGCTTTGGCAACGCGCTGAACGTGCGGCATGCAGTGCGCGTGCTCGAGCGGGCAGGGGCCGACTGCATCCAGCTGGAAGACCAGGTCAGCCCCAAGCGCTGCGGCCACTTCGCGGGCAAGGCGGTCATCGACACAGCCGAGATGCTCGGCAAGATCAAGGCCGCGGCCGATGCACGCACCAATGCCGACATGCTCATCATGGCCCGCACCGATGCGGCGGCCGTGCACGGCTTCGAGGCGGCTGTCGAACGTGCGCAGCTGTTCAGCGAGGCCGGTGCCGACATTCTTTTTGTGGAAGCCGTGACACAGGCCGACGAAGTGCGCGCCTTGCCGCGGCGGGTGGGCAAGCCGCAACTGATGAACATGGTGATCGGCGGCAAGACGCCGACCTTCGGTGCCGAAGAACTGGGCGCGCTCGGCTATGGGCTGGTGCTGTACGCCAATGCTGCATTGCAGGGCGCGGTGGCTGGCATGCAACGTGCATTAACGCTTTTGCGTGATACTCGCCGCCTCGACGAAGACCCATCGCTCGTGGCTTCGTTTGCCGAACGGCAACGCCTGGTCGGAAAACCCGAGCTCGACCGGCTAGAGAAAAAATACGCAGGTTGAGCTAAATTTCTTAAACGAGATGTGCACTTTTGCCCTCTCGTCAGAAAGTTCCTCGTCATTGTTTCAGTTTCATGAACACTGCGATTCGATTGGCTAGGGTTTTCCCTTGTCATCGTGGTGCAAACTTCAGGGCATCCAAAGCCCAATCAAGAAGGAAATTGAAATGAAGACCTCGAACATCCTCGCCGCCGCTGCTCTCTCCCTGCTCGCCGCCGCTGGCGCCCACGCAGAAACCTACGAAGGCGTGCAGCCCCTGACTTCCGGTTACAGCCGCGCCGACGTGGCGCCTCAAGCCGCCGCCGCAGCCCGCGAGGGCAACGTGTACAGCGATGCCGCTTCGGCAACCGTGGCTCCCGTGCTGGCTGCTTCGACCGACCGCGCCGCAGTTCGCAACGAAGCCGTTGCCGCCGCTCACGCACCGGGCCAGAACCTGCGCCGCGAAGCCTTCGCAGGCAGCGTGGTTCCGTCGCAAGCACGCAGCTTCACGCGTCAAGCCGGCCTGTAAATCACGGCAGGCACGGGAACAGCGGCATCTGGCCGCTTGCTCCAGCCAAGACAAAAAAGCCGGACGGTGCCCAGTGCATCGTCCGGCTTTTTCGCGTTTGCCACGAAGGGCATAGGGGCGCCGACAGGCGTAGGCGAGTCTGTGCGCAGCGTGCGCCTTGACGACCTGGAACGCCCGGTTACAGGGCGCCGCGTTACCGGAAGTTTCACTCGGCCGGGGAGGGTCCGCGGAGGCGTCCAGGGAGGGTGGCCGGTGTAGACTGCCAGGTTTTTCGTTCTGGGGTATGGCGCACGTTTCACAGCGCACAGTTTTCAATGGTTCGGCGCTTGTTCGCTTGCTTTCGCGACTGGCCGATTCGGACCTGCGCGAACCCCGGCAAGCCACCGCGGACCGATTGAGCCAATGGTTCGGCTGGACCGATGCCATTTCGCTGTCCGCGGCGCTGGACGGCGTTCCGGCGGCTGCTTCTTCACGGCTGCGGCCTGGCGCGAACGCCGAGGAGCGGGAGTGCGCCGGTGCGCGCACCGCGCTGGCCAAGGCCATTGCCGAAGATGCCGCCGTGGCGGCAGCGACCGAGTTCCCGCCGTTTCGCCGCCGCTACCTCGCGCTGCAGCAAGCCATGGAGGCCGGCATCGGCCCTTTGCGCGGGCGCCTTCGGGCCGCGCTGGCGGCCAGGTCGCCGGCCATGGCCCGGCTGGCTGCCGTGGACGTGGTCATGGAACAGGTGCTGGCTGCGCGCGAGCACAGCCTCTTGGCCGGCGTGCCCGCCCTGCTCGAAAAACATTTCACCCGCTTGAGCGGGGACGGCCTGCCGACGGCAGCCGAACCCGCCAGCGAGGCCCCGGCCGGCGAGTGGCTGCATGTGTTCCGCAAGGACATGAAGAACGTGCTGCTCGCCGAACTGGACTTCCGATTTCAACCCGTCGAAGGGCTCCTTGAAGCCTTTCGCGAGGCCACCAGAGTGCCATGACTAGATTTCTTCAATACGCTGTTTTTGCCGCCGGCCTGGCTGCGGTGTGCTGGGTGGGCGCGGGCTACCTCGGCTCCAGCCATCCGCTGGCGCTTTCGATCACGGTGCTGGTGGGTGCGTTCTACCTGATGGGGGTGGTGGAGCTGCATCGGTTCAGGCAGGCCACGTCCACCCTGGCCAGCGCCGCGGCGCGGTTGACCGAAGCCCCGGCCAACCTGGGCTCGTGGCTGGAGCAACTGCATCCGTCGCTGCGCAATGCGGTGCGCCTGCGCATCGAGGGCGAGCGCGTCGGCTTGCCCGGCCCCTCGCTCACGCCGTACCTTGCCGGATTGCTCGTGCTGCTGGGCATGCTGGGCACTTTTCTCGGCATGGTGGTGACGCTGAACGGCACCGGCATGGCGCTGGAAAGCGCGACCGACCTGCAGGCCATCCGCGCCTCGCTCTCCGCGCCGGTGAAGGGGCTGGGGCTGGCGTTCGGCACTTCGGTGGCAGGCGTGGCTGCGTCGGCGATGCTGGGTTTGGCCTCAGCGCTGTGCCGGCGTGAGCGGCTGCAGGCCGGGCAGATGCTCGACACAAAGATTGCGACCACCTTGCGCGTGTACTCGCTGGTGCATCAGCGCGAGGCGTCGTTCCAACTGCTCGAGCAGCAGGCCCAGGCCATGCCCATGCTGGTCGACCAGCTGCAGGCCATGCTGGCCGCCATGGAGCGGCAGAGCCAGGCGTTGAACGAGCGCCTGATCACCAGCCAGGAGCATTTCCACAGCAAGGCCGAGGCGGTGTACGCCGGCCTGGCCTCGTCGGTCGACCAGTCGCTGAAGCAGAGCCTGACCGAAAGCGCCCGCATTGCCGGCGCAACGATCCAGCCGGTCGTCGAAGCCACCATGGCCGGCATCGCGCGCGAGACGGCCTCGTTGCACGGCACGGTCGCGCACACGGTGCAGCAGCAGCTCGAAGGGCTTTCGAGCCGCTTCGAGGCCACCACGGCCACCGTGGCCGATACGTGGAAGGCCGCGCTGGCCGAACACCAGCGCAGCAATGAGGCGCTGGCGGGGGACCTGCGCGTTTCGCAGGAGCGCTTTGCCGAAACCTTCGAGCAGCGCTCGGCTTCGCTGGTGGAGACCGTGTCCGCGCGGCTCGAGAGCACCGTGGGCAGCGTATCCGACACATGGGGCAGTGCGCTCGCAGAGCACCAGCGCGCCAGCGAAAAACTGTCGGGCGACACGCAACAGTCGCTCGCGGCTGCCGCAGCCACCTTCGAGCAGCACTCGGCATCGCTGCTGCGCACGGTGGGCCAGGCGCATGCCAGCCTGCAAACCGACATGGCATCGCGCGACGAGCAGCGGCTGTCGGCCTGGACCGCGGCGCTGTCCTCAATGGCTGCATCGCTGCAGCAGGAATGGCAGCAGGCCGGCGCGAACACGGCCAGCCAGCAGCAACAGCTCTTCGAAACGCTGGCGCAAACTGCGCGCGACATGTCGGCGCAGGCCGAGGCGCATGCGAAGAGCACCGTGGCAGAAATCGCCCAGCTGCTGCAAGCCGCTTCGGATGCACCGCGCGTTGCGGCCGAAGTGGTGGCCGAACTGCGGCAGAAGCTCTCTGACAGCATGGCGCGCGACAACGCCATGCTGGAAGAGCGCAGCCGCATCATGGAAACGCTCGGCACCTTGCTCGACGCGGTGAACCATGCCTCCACCGAGCAGCGCTCGGCGGTCGATGCGCTGGTTGGCGCGTCGGCCGATGTGCTCGAACGCGTAGGCAGCCGATTCACCGAAAAGGTCGAGGCCGAAACCGGCAAGCTGGAGAGCGTTGCCGCGCAGATCACCGGCAGCGCGGTCGAGGTGGCAAGCCTTGGCGAGGCCTTCGGGTTTGCGGTGCAGCTGTTCAGCGAATCGAACGACAAGCTGGTGGCGCATCTGCAGCGCGTCGAAGGCGCGCTGGGCAAGTCCATTGCGCGCAGCGACGAGCAGCTGGCCTACTACGTTGCGCAGGCGCGGGAGGTCATCGACCTGAGCATCATGTCGCAGAAGCAGATCGTCGAAGACCTGCAGCAGATTGCCAGCCGGCAAGCCGCCGTGGGCAGCGAAGCATGATGGGTGAAGAAGCCGACGGCGGACTGGAACCGACCGTTCCGGTATGGGCGGTGTTCGGCGACCTGATGGCGGGCCTGGTCGGGGCCTTTGTGCTGATTCTCGTGGGTGCGCTCGGCATGCAGCTGGACCTTGCGGCCAAGCTCGAAGCCGAAGTGCAGCAGCGGCAGGCCGAAACGCAGCGCCGCGAAGCGCTCGAACAGGCCCTCGCCGGGCCGCTCGCGGCGGGCCGCGTCACGCTGAACAACGGGCGCATCGGCATCAGCGGCAGCGTGCTGTTTGCATTCAACTCCGCCGACCTGCAGCCTGAAGGCCGCCAGCTGCTCAAGAGCCTGGCCGCGCCGGTGGCGGCCTACCTCAAGGCGCGCGACGAGGTGCTGATGGTGAGCGGCTTCACCGACGACCGGCAGATGCGGCAGTCGAAAGACGGCAACCGCCCGTTCGCAGACAACTGGGAGCTGTCGGCCCAGCGCGCGCTCACGGTCACGCGCGCGCTCATCGAAGAGGGCATTCCCTCGTCGTCCGTGTTTGCCGCGGCATTCGGCTCCGAGCAGGCGGTCGCGTCCAATGCCGATGCCGAAGGCCGCTCGAAGAACCGGCGTGTGGAAATGGCGCCCACGCCAAGGCAATCCAACGCCACCACGAAGCGGCCGTGAGCGACCACGTCGATCCCATCGAGATGATCGGCGCCTGGCGGGCGCAGGGGCAGCATCGCGCGGACCCGGTGCGCTTTCATCTCATGGAGGCGTTCGCCAGGCGTACGGCTGCGCATCAGGGGGAGGCGAGGCGCATCCTCGATGAGAAGCTCGCCGGCCTGGCTGCGGCCTACGGCAGGAATCTTGAAAAGGCCCAGGGTGCGGACAGTGCCGCGAAACGACTGCCTGCAGGCGCACCCGCTCGCGGCGCACTCGCGGAACTGGTCGACCATATCGCGCGGCATGCACCGGCCATCGGCGGCGGCACCGCGGTGGCAGAAGACACGCTGCACGGCCTTGCGCCGGCGCCCGCCGAGCTGAAGACCCTCAAGTTCTTCAGGAGCACCTGGTCGCGGCTCAGCGCCGAGCGGCGGCTGACCCAATCGCTCGCCAAGGTGCCCGAGAACGCCGGTCCGCTCAACTCGCACCACCTGGTGCACAGGTCGCTGCTGTTGATGCGCGATTTGTCGCCGGAGTACCTCAACCGCTTCATGACCTACGTCGACACCCTGTTGTGGGTCGATCAGTTGAACGGTGCCGGCGCCCCGGCGCCCGCGAGTGCGCCGCGCGCCGAGACCTCGAAGAAGACCGCGCGCGGCAAATCCGCCTGACGCCGAGATCGAGGCTGAGGGCGCTGCACGCTAGCGCAAGCCGTGCGCGCGAATCACGGCCTTGAGCCGCCGCACCTCGTGCTGCAGGTCGAGAATCAGCGCCGCGGCGTCCAGGCCCACGCCAAAGTCGCGCTCCAGCCGCCGCGCCTCGAGGGCGCATTGCAGGTCGCTGCTCGAGAACTGCCAGCGCTCGGGCGGAGCCTCGGCCGCGGAAATCTGCACGATGCCCACTTCGACGAGCTGCACCACCCATTCGGTGTCGGCGCCGCAGGCATGGGCCAACTCGCTCGCGGCAAGCGGCTGCGACGCACTGATGGCTGTTGTGACGGAAACGGTCGCCATGCTCACACTCCCAGATGCTGGCGTGGGTTGAACGAAGCCGATGCCTGCGCCAGTTGCTCGTAGGCCTTGCGGGCAGACTCGCTGTCGGCCGGGGGCAGGGCAATGTCGAGCAGCAGGTACAGGTCGCCGGGCTGCTTGCCGCCGAGGCCGCGGCCCTTGAGCCTGAGCTTGAGGCCGCTGCGCGCGTTGCGCGGCACGGTCACCTCGACTGCGCCGCCGGTGGGCACCGGCACCTTCACCTGCGCACCCAGCGCGGCCTCGGTCGGGGTAACGGGCAGCGTCAAGTAGAGGTCGCGTTCTTCGACACGGTAGAGCTTGTGCGGCGCAATGCGCACCTCCAGGTACAGGTCGCCGGCCGGCTCGCCGCCGTGGCCGGGCATGCCCTGTCCGGCAAGCCGGATGAACTGTCCCGGATGCATGCCGGGCGGAATCTTGATGCTGAGCGTGCGCGTCTTGAGCGCGGGGCGGCCCTGCGCGTCGATTTCCTGCGCGCGCAGCGTGATCTCGCGCTCGGCGCCGTTGAGCGCGTCTTCGAGCGAGATTTCGATGGCCGCATGATGGTCTTCGCCGCGCGCGCGGTAGTTGCGCCTTGCCGCGCCGCGCCGCTCGGCTTCGCCGAAGAGCGAGGAGAAGAAGTCGCTGAAGTCCGCGTGGTCGGCCGGCCCTTGCCCCGGGCCGCGGTGAAATTCGAAGCCCGTGTCCCAGCCCGGCGGCGGCTGAAAGTCGCCCTCGGGGTGCCCGCTGCGGGCCACGCGGTCGGCCAGCGCGTCGTAGGCGGTGCGCTTTTCCTTGTCGCGCAGCACGTCGTAGGCTTCATTGATGTCGCGCATGCGCTTCTCGGCGTCGGCTTCCTTGCTGACGTCGGGGTGGTACTTGCGCGCGAGCTTGCGATAGGCCTTGCGCACCTCGTCTTCCGACGCGGTGCGGTCGATGCCCAGGGCGCTGTAGTAGTCCTTGAATTCCATGGCTGTCGGTTGGTGTGAACGCCGAACAGTGTGCGCCCGGCCGTCTACGCGAGGGCGGAATCCCCGTCGGCATGCCGCAGCAGCGGCGTTACAGCCCATGCAGGGCCGCTGCGCGAAAAACGCAATGGCTGCGCATTGCCGAGCAGGCCCAGGTCGATGGGTACGCCGATCAGCGCGGCCAGCGCGTAGAGCGTGCCGCCGTGGGCCACCACCAGAACCGGCGCAGGCTGCGCCAGTGCGTCGTCGAGTGCCTGCCTCTTGCGCGCCACGAACTGCGAAAGGGTTTCGCCGCCATCGGGCTCGCAGGCCCAGTCGATATTGACTGAAGACGTGCCGATCAGCGCGCCGAAGTTGCGCTCGCGCAGTGCGGCCTGCGGCGTGGGCTCGATGCGGAGTACCGCCGCCACGGTGTGCGCGGTGTCGTGGGCACGCCGCGCGTCGCTGCAGACGATGGTGCGGATCGGCTCGCCGGCCAGCAGTTGGGCGGCGCGGGCCGCCTGCTGGAGTCCGAGCTCGCTCAGCGGCTCGTCCACGGCCTGGAAAATGCGCTGCGCATTCCGGCCGGTCTGGCCGTGGCGCAAGAAGTAGAAGTGATCGCAGGCCGGCGACAGCGGCTGCGCGGCGGCAATGCTTACCAGCTGGTCGAGGCCGGCGGTTGCGCCATGGGGGAATTGTGCTTGTGCCATGCGGTGTGAATCAACCTCAACCGAATTTCATGCCCTTGGGCCGGGCCTGGAGTCGGTTGATGTAGGCATCGATCTTCGGCCGGTTGGAGCGCCCGCCGAAGGCACGGTGCCAGATGAACATCGAGCCGATCATCACGTCGGCCGCGGTGAACCGCGCGCCGAAGAGATACGGCCCCTCACCCAGTTCGCGCTCCACCGCGTCCTTGGCCTGCTCGAAGTTGGTCCAGCCGCGCGCGCTGTTGTTGCTGCGCACCCCCAGCAGGCTGTCGCCCATCGCGGGCTCCAGCTGCGCCGTCGAATAGACCATGAGCGACAGGTAACGGCCACGGTCGGGGGAATTCAGGGGCGGCGCCAGCCGGGCCTGCGGAAATTTGTCGGCCACATACATGCAGATGGCCGCGTTCTCGAACACGCGTGTTCGGCCGTCCACCAGCGCCGGCAGCTTGCCCGCGGGGTTGATCTTCAGGTATTCGGGTTTCTTGTGCGCCTTTTCGCGGATGAGGGTCTGCACGATCTCGTATTCCACGCCGGCTTCGTCGAGCATCCACTTCGCAACCTGCGAGCGGCTTTGCGGATCGAAATACAGCTTCAGCATTGAAGGTCTCCTTTCAGCGGATGGACGGTCAGAACTTGGGAATGCGCAGCGTCTTGCTGATCATCAGCGTGCCCGAGAGCGCGAAGAGCAGCGTGAGCGGATGCAGCTGCCACGGGCCGAGCATCCATGCGCCACCCCATACCGCATCGCCGATGCGGCCTTGCCAAGCCGCCCAGGCCAGCACGCCGACCAGCACCACGCTGGTGGGAATGGGCGTGCCTTCGAAGTACTTGACCTTGTCGGCGCCCGCGGAAAGCGCTTCGGCCGTGACGTTGTAGCGTGCGAGCCGGCTCACGCCGCAGCCGACGAAGTAGATCAGCAGCACGCAGTCCCAGCCGCCGTCCAGGCCCGCCGCAAAGGCGAGCGCGGCGGGCGCCACGCCGAAAGAGATTACGTCGGCCAGCGAGTCGAGCTCGCGCCCGAGGGCCGAGTGGGTTTGCCGCCAGCGCGCAATGCGGCCGTCGAACACGTCGAACACGAAGGCCGCGGGCGCGAGCGCGGCGGCCCACAAGAACTGCGCAAGCGACTGGCTCGCCATGAAGGCCATGGCAAGGAACACCGCGCCCACGCCGCACGCGGCATTGCCGAGCGTGAACGCATCGGCCAGGTGAAAGCTGCGGATCATCGAGAAATGCTTGCGGGCCGGTGCGGAGGAGGGGGTGGTCATGGGGGTGCTTCGGAGTCTGCGAATGCACCGCACCTTAACGCAAGCGGGGCCGCTTGCCTGTAGTCGGCATCCGACTCCGGCTCAGGCCGGAAACCGGGCCTCATAGGCTTTTTCGAGTTCCGCGTGGTTGCTCCAGAACCCCCGGGGGGTGCGCTCGTGCAGCACGTCGTCGAGCACGTCCAGGTGCGCGTGCCAGCCGCTCGAAACGCTGAGTGTTTCCTTGCGGTCGGGCAGGCGGCGGTGGGTGAGCACCAGGTGCGTCGAATCGCCCCGGGGCGTGACTCGAAGCTCACCTCGGATGCGGTGGCGCTTTCGCTGCCCCAGCTGATGGTCAGGCGTTTCAGTGGTTCGATCTCGACCAACCGCGATTTCTGGGAGATGGGGCTGCGGCAGTCGGCGAAGCGATCGGGCGCCACTTCGCCGGAAAGGCTGGTGTGGTCGAAGCGCAGTTCGAACACGCCGCCGCTTTTCTCGGCCATGGTGCCGCCGGCCAGCCACCTCGCGCGCTTGTCGGGGTCGATGAAATAGGCCCACACGCGCTCCACCGGCGCGGGCAGGGTGCGCTCCATGCGCACGGTGCCGGGTTCGATCAGGGTTCCGAGGCTGCTTGTCATCATCGTTTGCTCCTTGAAGAAGGGAAAGAAGTTCACTTGCGGGATGCGTTGTCGCGCCGCAGCTCCTGCTCCAGCGCGTCCAGATGGCTGTTCCAGAAGCCTTCGTAGTACCGCAGCCATGCGTTGGCCGAGGCGAGCGCCGCCGGCTCCAGCCGGCAGACGTGCGCGCGGCCCTGCACCGTGCGGGAGACCAGGCCGGCGCGCTCCAGCGCCTTGACGTGCTTGGAGGCGCCCGCAAAGGACATTCGAAACGGCGCCCCGAGTTCGCCCACGCTGCACTCGCCCTGCGCCAGCAGCTGCAGCATCGTGCGCCGCGTGCTGTCGGCCAGGGCATGGAACACGGCGTCGAGCCGTTCGTCGTCTAGTTCAACCATGAGGTTGAATATAGCCGCGCGCAAAAAGTTATTCAACCAAAAAGTTGAATGAATTGTGCCGTTACACCCGATACAGGAGAGACGCAGTTGCGCCGCCTCGCGCTGGAGCTTGCGAGGTGGCGCTCCTACGATTCCCCTCGTTCCATCCACTCGCTGAAAAAACAGACAAATGAAACCCTCCGCCAACCGCCGCATCTTCCTGCTTGCCGCATCCGCGCTGCCGCTGGCCAGTGCCTGCACCGCCTGGTCCGCGAAAGCGCAACAGGCCACATCGGCTGAGGCGCAGCTCGCGGCGCTCGAAAGCTCCGTGGGCGCGCGGCTCGGCGTGGCCGCGCTGGACACCGGTAGCGGCGCGCGCGTGCAGCACCGCGCAACCGAACGCTTTGCGCTGTGCAGCACCTTCAAGACCATGCTGGCTGCGGCCATCCTCGCGCGCAGCGCACGCGACAGCAGCCTGCTGGAGCGCCGCGTGAGCTACAGCAGGAGCGACATCCTGACCAATTCACCCATCACGGAGAAAAACCTGGGGCAGGGGATGACGGTTTCCGCCCTGTGCGCAGCCACCATGCAGTACAGCGACAACGCGGCCGCCAACCTGCTGATGAAGATCCTTGGCGGGCCTGCCGCGGTGACCGCGTTCGCGCGCTCCATCGGCGACCAGACCTTCAGGCTCGACCGCTGGGAGACGGAACTCAACAGTGCCATTCCGGGCGACCTGCGCGACACGACCACGCCCGAGGCCATGGCCGCGAGCCTGCAGCGGCTGGTGCTGGGCGACGCGCTCAGTGCGGCGCAGCGCAGCCAGCTCGAAGCCTGGCTCTTGGGCAACACCACCGGCGCCGCCCGCATTCGCGCCGGCGTGCCGGCGGACTGGAAGGTCGGCGACAAGACCGGTCTGGGCTCCTACGGCACCAACAACGACACCGGCGTCCTGTGGCCGCCCTCGGGCGCTCCGGTGGTGCTGGCGGTGTACCTGACCTTTCCCAAGGAGGATGCGCCGGCCCGCAACGACGTCATCGCATCGGCGGCGCGCATCGTGGTGAATGCGCTGCGGGGCTGAGCCCGGCGCTTATCTATTCTTCGCTCGTCCACTCCACCTGCACGCCCAGGCTGCGCAGGTTCTCGGCGAAGCGGGGGTGGGCACGGCGAATGGGCGCGGCATTGCGGATTTCGGAGCGGCCTTCGATGCTGGCCGCAACCATGAAGAGCGCAATTGCCACGCGGATGATGTAGGGGCTTTCGACCACGGCCGGCGTCAGCGGGCTGCCGCCGAAGCTGATGAGCCGGTGCGGATCCGAAGAGAAGACATGGGCGCCGAACTTGGAGAGTTCGCTGGTCCAGCCCAGGGCGCCGTCGTACACCTTGTTCCAGAACATCGCATTGCCCTGGGCACGCACGCCCAGCGCAATGAAGATGGGCAGCAGGTCGACCGGAAAGTACGGCCACGGCGCGGCCTCCACCTTGGTGAGCACGTTGCTCGTGAAGGGCGTCTGCACCTTCAGCGGGCCGGCGCAGGTGGCGCGCGACCACCCGTCCTGGTGCGTGACCGTGACGCCGAACTTGGCGAAGGTGCGGTCGATCAGCGGAAAGTTCTCGGGCGCGCTGTTGCGCACGACCACGTCGCCGCCCGTGATGGCGCCCAGCGCCAGGAAGGTGGTGATCTCGTGAAAGTCTTCATCGAAGCGGAACTCGCCGCCGCCCAGGGCATTGCCGCCGTGCACCGTGAGCCGCGAGGTGCCGATGCCCTCGATGCGCACCCCCAGCATCGTCATGAAGCGGCAGAACTCCTGCACATGCGGCTCTGACGCTGCGTTGGTGAGCGTCGACGTGCCCTTGGCCGCCGCGGCGCACAGCACGAAGTTTTCGGTGGTGGTGACCGAGGCGTAGTCGAGCCAGTGCTCGGTGGGCGCAAGCGGCCCGTCGCAGCGCACGAGCAGCGAGCCGCTGGCGCGTTCCACCTTGCCGCCGAAGCGGCGGAACACGTCCACGTGCGGATCGATCTCGCGCACGCCCAGCGTGCAGCCCTTGACGTTGTCTTCGAGCCGCGCAATGCCGAAGCGCGCCAGGAGCGGAGGCACCAGCATGATCGACGATCGCATTTCCTCGGGCAGCCGGTCGCGAGCGGCGTCGAATGCGGTGTCGCGGTGGTGCAGCTCCAGCGTGCCGGTGGCGTGGTCCATGCGCGCTTCGCTGCCGAGGCTGCGGAAGATGTCGAGGATCTTGCGCACGTCGGTGATGTCGGGCACGCCGTGCAGCCGCAGCGGCTCACGCGTGAGCAGCGTGGCGCACAGCACCGGCAGCACGGCGTTCTTGTTGGCGGAGGGAGTGATGCGGCCGCGAAGCGGCGTACCGCCGTGCACGATGAGATTGGACATGGGAATACAGGGCGGAAAAGAACCGGGGAAATGAGTGCCGGAACTGTACCCGCCGGGCGGCTTGCGTTGTAGAGCGCGAAAGTGAACTATTCCGCGTTCAGCTGTTCCGCCACTTCGCGCCGGCCCAGGCCCCGCACAGATGCGAGACCCTCCAGCTGCGCCTTGCGCGGCCGCGCCTTGCCTTGTTCCCACTTGTAGATGGTCTGGCCGGTAACCCCCACCAGCTTTCCATAAGCCGCCGCCGAGAGGCCGAGCTTTTCGCGGTGCGCGGCCAGCCGGGTGGCGCTGAACCGGCGGGACGGGCCCGATTCGGCGCCATCGTCCGCATCGCCGGCGGAGGGGGTGCTTGAAGACATCTTCAGCGCACGCCGTAATTCCTTCTCAAGTTTCTCGACCTGCCGGCGCAGTGCGGCGATCGAGGCGCGATGGTGCGTTGAAGCTTTTTTCAGCGTTTCGATCTCTGTGCGAACTTCCTTGCGGGCGACACGGGAAATCTCGGTTTTGAGGATGGAGGCAATATTTGGCATGGGCGCATTTTGCACACCTTGTGCCAAGGTGGACCGGAAGGTAATGAAAAATGCTTATTTTTTTGGTCAGAGCACGTACCGGCCCACCGAGATGAAATGGCTCACCGTGCCCGCCACCACGAACAGGTGCCAGGTGCCGTGCGCATGCCGGAAGCCGCGCCGGTTTCGGTAGAACACCGTGCCCACCGTATAGAGCACGCCGCCCGCCAGCAGCCAGGCCAGCCCGCCGACGTCGAGCCGCGCCGCGAGTGGCGCGGCCGCCAGCACGCCGAGCCAGCCCATGCCGATGTAGAGCGCCAGCGGGGGCTTGGAGGCCGCGCTGTCCGGCTGCAGCAGTTCACGCCCGATACCGAAGAACGCGGCGCCCCATACCGCAACAAGCAGCAGCCAGCCCCAGGTGCCCTGCAGCGTGACGAGCGCGAAGGGCGTGTAGGTGCCCGCAATCAGCAGGTAGATGGCGCAGTGGTCGGCCCGCTCCCAGAAGCGCTTCAGCCGCCCGCGCGTGCTGTGGAACAGCGTGGATGCGGCATACAGCAGCACGGCCGAGAGCGAGAACGCCAGCGCACCGCCAATGCGCGCGGCATCACCCGTGGGCAAGGTCTTGGCAAGGAAGAGAACGGTGGCCACAAGGGCAAGCACCAGGCCCAGCAGATGGCTGTACCCATTGAGACGTTCGCCGGGGTACATCGCGTGAGTGCAGCAGTTCTGGTCGGAAAGGGGAGGCGGAGGCCGCGGATGCTAGGCCGCCCCCATGACCGCACGGTGACTCCGGTGCGTGTTCACGCGGCCGTGCCGAAGCGCTCCGCATAGAGCTGCGCAATCCAGTCGATGAACACCCGCACGCGCGGCGACAGCTGCCGATGGTGCGGGTACAGCACCGAATAGACCATGGGTGGGCAGGGCGTGTGCGCCAATATCTCGACCAGCGAACCCTCGCGCAATTGGCGCTCCACGCTGAAGCGCGGCACCTGGATGATCCCGCAGCCCTGTTCGGCGCAGATCTTGTAGAGGTCGGCGTTGTTCACGCTGATCCAGTCCTTCAGCATGTACGTCTCGAGCTTGCCGTCGACCAAGAACTCGTACGGAAACACCTCGGGCCGCGAAGCCGAGAAGAAATTGACGCCCAGGTGCCTCGCAAGCTCCAAAGGCTGCGTGGGCGTGCCGTATTCGGCCAGGTAGCCCGGGCTTGCGCAGGTCACTTGCGGCAGCAGCGCCAGGCGGCGGGTGACAAGCGATGAATCCTTGGGCTCGCCCGCGCGCACCACGCAATCGACCCCCTCGCGCAGCAGGTCCACCAGACGGTCGCCGCTGCCCATGACAAGCTCGATGTGCGGATAGCGCTCGTGAAATTCGCGAATGCGCGGCAGCACGATGGCCTGCGCCGGCGCGCCGTGAATGTCGATGCGCAGGCGCCCGCGCGGGTTGACCGCCAGCTCCGACAGCGAAGACTCCGCCTCCTCCAGTTCGCGCAGCAGATGGCGGCAGCGCTCGTAGAAAGCCTGCCCGTCGACGGTGGTGCGCACCTGCCGCGTGGTGCGCTCCAGGAGGCGCACGTGCAGCCTGGCTTCCAGCTCCTTGATGGCATGCGTGGCCGTGGCACGCGGAATGTCGAGCGCGGCCGCGGCCTGGGTAAAGCTGCCCAGATCGACGATGCGGGTGAACAGCTGCATGGCGTCGAAGCGGTCCATGTGTTCCTGGGATTGTTGAGTTTCATTGAATTGTATTGGCGAGATTTGCGTATTTATTCGCCCATACAGAACAGAGAGACTCTCCGCTCACCCCTTCGACATCCAAGGAGCGCTCTCATGCATTTGATCTTTCCGCAGCTGCGCGGTGTTTACGACCGGCTGGAGCCGCTGAGCTATGCCCTGCTGCGCATCGCGTTCGGGCTGATGCTCATGACGCACGGCGTTCCCAAGCTGCTTGGCCGCAGCCACGGCAGCATGGGCGACCCGATGGCAGGTTCGGTCAACCTGATTGCCAACGTGCTGCACCTGCCTTTCGCGCCGCTGATCGGGTGGTTCATTGCGCTGCTCGAAGGCGTGGGCGGGCTGATGCTGGCGCTGGGTTTCCTGACGCGCATCGTCGCGCCGATGGTGGTGGTGCAGATGCTGGTCATCTGCTACCTGCTGGCACCGACCTTCCCCTGGATCGACCGCGGCTACGAATACCCGCTGATGCTGGTCTTCGCCGCGCTTTGCATCGCTGCGCGCGGCGGCGGGCCGGTCTCGATCGACGCGCGCCTCGGCCGCGAATTCTGAAGACCAAAAAAAAAGGAGAAGCCCCATGAACCAACTCCAGCAGAACGCGGCAGGCCCGGTGCCTGCCATCCATACCCTCAACCGCCGCACGTTCATGATGACCACCGCGGCCGGCGCGGGTGCCGCCGCTTCGGCCGCCACCGGCACGGCCGCGGAAACCGGCAGCGCGGCACCGCCCTCCGGCGCCGGCTCCCACGAGACCCGGGTCACCATCAACGGCAAGCCCCACCCGCTGAAGCTGGAGCCGCGCGCCTCATTGCTCGACGTGCTGCGCGAGCAGCTCGGCCTTACCGGCGCCAAGAAAGGCTGCGATCACGGCCAGTGCGGCGCCTGCACGGTGCATGTGGACGGCCGCCGCGTCGCCTCGTGCCTCACGCTGGCCGTGAAGACCGACGGCTGCGCCGTGACCACCATCGAGGGCATCGAGTCGGCCGACGGCACGCTCCACCCGATGCAGCAGGCATTTCTCGACCACGATGCGCTGCAGTGCGGCTACTGCACGCCCGGCCAGATCATGGCGGCCATCGCCTGCGTGCGCGAGGGCCACGCCACCAGCGAGGCGCAGATCCGCGAATACATGAGCGGCAATATCTGCCGGTGCGGCGCCTATACCGGCATCGTCGAAGCAATCCGCGAAGCTGCGCCGCAAGTGCTTCGCATGGAAGGCCGCATGGAGGGCCGCCGCCATGCATGACTTTGCCTACCTCCGCCCGCGCAGCACCGGCGAAGCCGTGCAGCTGCTGGCCCGGCACCAGCCCGGCGCGCGCTACTTCGCAGGCGGCACCACGCTGTTCGACCTGATGAAGCTCGGCGTTGAAGCGCCGGCCACGGTGATCGACATCACCCGCATCGAAGGGCTGCGCGAAGTCGATACGTCGAGCCGCGCCGAACTGCGCGTCGGCGCGCTCGCGGCCATGAGCGACGTGGCCGAGAACGCCACGGTGCAGCGCGAATTCCCGGCCTTGTCGGAATCGCTCTGGAAGGCCGCCTCGCAGCAGCTGCGCAACATGGCGACGGTGGGCGGCAACCTGCTGCAGCGCACGCGCTGCGCCTACTTCCGCGGCGGGCCCGAATTTGCATGCAACAAGCGCGTGCCCGGCAGCGGTTGCGCGGCGCTGGGCGGGCAGAACCGCGGCCACGCGGTGCTTGGCGGCAGCGAAGCCTGCGTGGCCGTGTATCCGGGCGACTGGGCGGTTGCGCTGGTGGCTTTCGATGCGCAGGTCGACACCGTGAGCCCGCGCGGCGAACGCACGGTGCCGGTGCGCGAACTCCATCGCGCGCCGGGCACCACGCCGCACCTGGAAACGGTGCTCGCGGCCGACGAACTGATCGTGCGCATTCGCATACCGCGCGGGCCCATCGGC
Organism: Variovorax sp. DXTD-1; assembly: GCF_003984625.1. Taxonomy (GTDB): domain Bacteria; phylum Pseudomonadota; class Gammaproteobacteria; order Burkholderiales; family Burkholderiaceae_C; genus Variovorax. The sequence goes on from NZ_RWKH01000006.1 coordinate 120,747, forward strand.
CGCGGCTCCACGTACCACAAGATCCGCGACCGCGAGTCCTACGCCTTTGCGCTTGCATCGGCGGCTGTTGCACTGGAGATCCGGGGCAACCGTGTGGCCGACGCGCGCATTGCGCTCGGCGGCGTGGCCACGCATCCGTGGCGCGCCGTGCAGGCGGAGCGCAGCCTTGTGGGCCAGCCGTTCACACGGGCGGCCGCGCGGCGTGCCGCCGAACTTGCCTTCGAGCGCGCAAGGCCGCTCGAGCACAACGCATTCAAGGTGGCGCTCGGCATCGAAACGGTGACCGACGCGCTGATGCTGGCCAGGGAAAGGAACTGAAGATGGCAACCCACCTCAAGACAGCGCCAAGGAACACGCCTCGCGCGGGTGCCGAGCGTGTCGACGCGCGCGACAAGGTGCGCGGCGCCACGCGCTATGCGGCGGACGATGCACGCGCCGGGCTGCTGCACGCCGCGCTGGTGCCTTCGCGCATTGCGCGCGGCACCGTCACCGGCATCGATACCGCTGCGGCGCAGCGCGTGCGCGGCGTTCGGCAAGTGTTCACGCACGAGAACGTCGGTGCCTTCGACACAGGCGGCTTCCTGATGGGCGGCGGTTTCGGTTTCCAGAGCTTCTATCCCCTGCGCTCGCCGCAAGTCGCCTACCGTGGCCAGACCGTGGCGATGGTGGTGGCCGAAACGCTGGAGGCCGCGCGCGAGGCGGCGGCGCTGGTGCAGGTGACCTATGCAGCCGTTCCCTTCGTTGCCGGCATCGATGCGCCCGATGCCCAGCCGCAGGCGCAATCGGCATTGCTGCCGCAGCCGATGTTCGCCGACCGGCGTGCGGGCGATGCGGAGGCCGCGCTCCAGGGCGCTGCATTCACGGTGGATGCGGCGTATGAGTTGCCGACCCAGCACCAGAACCCGATGGAGATCATCGCGACCGTGGCCGAGTGGAGCGCAGACGGCGTGCTGACCGTTCGCGAGCCGACCCAGAATGCCGAAGGCGTGCGCCACGGCCTCGCCAAGCAGCTCGGCATCGAGCCCGCCAGGGTGCGCGTGCTGTCGCCCACCGTGGGCGGCGGCTTCGGCCAGAAGAACTCGCTGCAGTCGCACACCGCGCTGGTGGCGATGGCGGCGCGCGCACTGGGCCAGCCGGTCAAGCTCGTGCTGTCGCGCAGCCAGCTGTTCCACAACGCGAGCTTCAGGCCCGCGAGCCGCCACCATGTGCGCTTGGGCGCGGACCGCAACGGCAAGCTGACGGCAGCCATTCACGAGATCGACCAGCAGACCTCGCGGCACGACCTGTTTCCGTCGAGCGGCACCGAGATCACATCGCGGCTCTACGGCATCGGCAACTTCCTGGGCCGCGAACGGCTCGTGCGCACCGACGTGCAGACGCCCGGCTACATGCGCGCGCCGTTCGAGCATCCGGCCGCCTTTGCATTCGAAAGCGCGGTCGACGAGATGGCCTGCGTGCTCGGCCGCGATCCCGTCGCGTTCCGCCTTGCGAACGATGCGGCTGCAGACCCGATCAGCGGCAAGCCTTTTTCATCGCGCCACCTGGCCGAATGCCTGGTCAAGGGAAGCACCGCCTTCGGCTGGGCGCGCCGCACGATGGCGCCGCGCTCGATGCGCGCCGCCGACGGCAGCCTCATCGGATGGGGCGTGGCGGCCGGTGCCTACAAGGCGGCCATTGCACCGGCTGTTGCCAAGGTGCGGCTGGACGCCAACGGCACGGTGAGGGTGGCCGTGGGCGGCCACGAGATGGGGCAGGGCATTCGCACCGCCATTGCGTTGACGGTGGCGCGCACGCTGGGCGCGCCGGTGGCCGCGGTGGAAATTGTGCTGGGCGACACTACCGCCGCGCCGCAGCACCTGACCGCCGGCTCCTGGGGCACGGCCACGGCGTTGCCGCCGGTGCAGGAAGCCGCCCAGCGGCTCATGGAAGACCTGCGGCAGAACGCCGGCGGGCAAGCCGGTGTGCAGGCGGATGCCAATGGCGCCACGGCGGTAGCGCTGCTGCGCGCCTCCGGCCGCCCCTTTGCCGAGGCCGAAAGCCGGATGCGTGCGCCGGGCCAGCCCGAGCAGGTCTTCGGCCGGCTCACCGGCGGCCTGCCCGCTGCGGCGGGGCCGGTCTATCCGGACTTCGTCGCCTTCAGTTTCATTGCGCATTTCGTCGAGGTGCGCATCGAACCCACCACGCGCCGCATCCGCGTGCCGCGCGTGCTCAGCGTGGCCGACTGCGGCACCGTGGCCAGCCTGCGCACCGCGCGCAGCCAGGTCGAGGGCGGCGTGGTGTGGGGCATAGGCGCCGCATTGCGCGAGGCGAGCGAGGTCGATCCGCGCTACGGCGGCTTTCTCAACGCCGACCTTGCGGAATACGTGCTGCCCGTTGCGGCGGACATCGGCCGCATCGACGTCGACTTTGTCGGCAAGCCCGACACGCGGCTCAACGCCATGGGCGTGAAGGGCCTGGGCGAAGTAGCCATGGTGGGCGTGGCACCCGCCATCGTGAATGCGGTGTTCCATGCCACGGGCAAGCGGCTGCGCCGGCTGCCGCTGCGGCTGGAAGACCTGCTGGAGAGCTGAGCCCGGGCGCTACTTGCCCGTGGTGCCGAACGAATTGACGTGCACCTCGACGATGTCCACGAACTCCGGCAGCTCCAGCAGGAATTCGGGGTCTCGTGCCAGCGGTGCGACGCGCAGCGGATCGCCGCGCTGCGCGTGCATGGCGTGCATGTGTTCGATCGATTGCCAGTAAGACACGGTCCTGAATTCGGCGGTGTCGCCGTTCAGTTTGCGAAAGTACTGCACGCCCAGGCATTCAGGTTTCTTCGCGATCTCCTGGATGCCGTGCTCGAAGCTGTAGCGCAGGTATTCGTCGGCCCGCGCAATGGGCGTGCGGCCTTGCCACACGCGTCCGATCAAAGGGGTGGCGAGCAGTTTGCATTCAACGGACATGGGTGCTCCTTTTTCTTGAGGGCGACAAAACAAACGGCACCCTGTGTGCCGTCGATGTCGTGAAAAAAGACTGGCGCTCGTGCCAGTGCCGGTGCGTAGGAATCCGTCGCCTCACGCTGCAAGTGAAGGCAAGCGAAGGCTGGACGCTCAGTTTTCGAAAGCACCTTGGAGCGTGCGCGCGAGCTCGGCCGCAAGTGCCTCGCGCTGCGGCGCAGGGCGCCAGAAGCCGCGCACCGCCACGCCCTTCGACTCCCACTCCGGATGATTGCGCGCCGGCCGCGCCGCGCGAACGGCAGCCGCGGTGGCGCGTGTCGGCGCGTCCTGCGTTGCGCTGGTTTCGGCCGCAATGCGCCCGGTGGCCGCGTGCCCGCGCTGCTCCAGCGCGCGCGTGAGCTTCAGTTGCCATGCCACCACCGTGAACAGCACGCCGTCTTCGATGGTGAGCTCGTGCACGTCGCGCAGCTTGTTCACCAGCTTGCGACCGAAGGGGCCCCACCCCTGCGAAACGGCGCCGCCGATGGCACCGCCCACCGCGGCACCCGCGCCCAACGAAATGCCGGCGACGGCAAGGTCCGCCACCACGCCCACAGCGGCGCCGATGACCGCGCCCTTGCCGAGACGCAGGCCCGCGTCCTTCATTGCCTCGGGGCTGAAGAAGTCCAGCGTCCAGCGGCCTTCGACGAGCGGCAGCGGCGCTTCGCCGGCATCGCCCTGGCGAAAACCGTAGAGCGCGAGCAGGTCGTCCGTGCAGCGCTGCGCCTTGTCGAAAACGTCTTTCTGCAATGCGGCGACGAGCGCCTTCCGGCGCGCGGTGTCCGCGAATTCTTCGGCCGGCACGGTGCGGCGCAATGCCGCGGCGTCGACCAGCAGTTCGGCGATGCGCGCAGAGGCCACGCGGCGCCGCTCGGCGGCTTCGGCGGCCAGCGAATCCACCACGCTGTGCAGCAGTTCGCGCCGGCCGCGCAGCAGTGTCGAAAGATCGGTGTAGAGCTCGCGCTCGGCCCCGACGAAAGGCGCAGCGGCGTCGAAGCGCACCTGCACGTGGAGGCCATAAGCCGAGAGCAGCTCTTTCCATGCGGACTCGCGGCTTGCCGCATCGCGTACAAAGTTGAGCACCGGCAGTACGGGCCGCGCGCAGGAGTTGAGCAGTTCGATCTCGTCTCGAAACTTGGGCAGCACCGGCTCCCGCACATCGATGACGAGAAAGGCCGCATCGATGCCGAGCATGGTGCGCAGCACCTTGGCCTCCTGCTCGAACACGCCGTGCGCCTCGGGGCCCTGCAGAAAGTTGCGAATGCGCTCGGGCGGCGTGGCCTGCGGATCGAGCCCGGCCAGGTGCTCGCGCAGGGCCACCGCATCTTCGAGCCCCGGTGTGTCGAAGAAGCGCACGGCAGCCTGGCCGTTCACTTCAAGGTCGGCCGATTCCACGTGGCGCGTGGTGCCGGGGCGCTGCGACACCTCGCCGAAATTCGCGCGCCGCGTGAGCGTACGCAGCAGCGAGGTCTTGCCGGCGTTGGTGTGACCGACGACGGCGATGAGGATGGCTTGCTGCTGCGTCATGGTGTCGTGCCGAGTTGCTGCAGGGCGTCTTCGAGCCGGTGCGTGGCCGCGACGCGTTGCAGGCCTGTGCCCTGTAGCCAGTCCACCCAGCGCTGGGCCAGCCCGGCGTCAGCCGCGTCTTCTGCCGCATGGGCCGGCCACAGCCGGCATTCGCCGCAATGGGCCAGCACTTCGCGCAGAAAGCGCTCGGTGCCGCGGTCGGGGCTCGATGCGGCATGGCACACCAGCAGCACCGCACGCGGGCGTGCCAGCGCCAGCTGGTCGACCAGTGCGCGGCGAGCAGGGGCGCTGCCGTCGATCCGCTGCACCTGCGCGGCAGGCAATCCCTCGGGCGGCCATGTCAGGTCGGCAGGCAGCTCGAACCCGATGACGAAGAGCGCATCCTGCAGTTCCGAAGGCGCGAGGCCGGCAGGTGGGGTGCCGGGCGCGCGGCCTGGGTCGGCATCCACGATGGCCGGCGGCGCGAGTGCGGCGAACCTGGCGATGAGCTTGCGGTAGTAGGGCTCGCTCCAGTCCGGCTGCAGTGCGGCCCTGCGCCTGTGCCACACCGCGGCGCTCAGCAATACCAGCGCAACGCGCGGCAGCAGCCCGTACACGGCAATGCAGCCCGTGAGCCACATCGCCCATGTGCGCTGGCCCGCGGCACCAGGGGTGACCGAGAGAATGGTCGCGGCATCGGGAACCGGAAAGCCGAGTTGCGCCGGCGCCCAGCCCAGCGCATGGACCGCGCGCACAAAGAAGGCGGGATCGAGAATCGTCGTTTCCCAACTCAGCGTGTAGCTGCGGAATGCAAGCGCGAACAGCAGCGCGGCCAGCACGACCGCGAAAGACAGCGCCCAGATGCCGTGGCTCACGAGCCCGAACGCCCAGGGCAGCAACCGGGCCCGGCTCAAGAGGCCGGTGGCCGCCCGCAGCAGCACCGGTGCCTGGCCCCGCTTGCCGCCGGCTACGCGCGCGGTGAGCGAAAGCCAGATCCATCCGAGCGAGCTTGTATTGAACGAGCCGAAGGGCAGCCACAGGCCGGCCAGCCACAGCAGCAGCGTGAGCAGGTGAATGCCCAGCAGGCTGACAAGCGCGACGATCACGTTGATGTGCCGTTCGCCGCCGCCGACCACGTTGCCTGCCAGCCCCAGGCCGGCAACGACGACCAGCGCCACCAGGCCAAGCAGCACCCACGGCCCCCATTGTCGGATGCGTGACAGTTCGGATTGAAAGCCGATGCGCTCGCCGAGCTGGAGCGCGCGCGACGTGATGCGCGCATGCGCATCAGCTGAGCGGGAGGCGGCGGTGCGCATGGCTTGCGCATCGTCGAGTGGACCTTTCTCTTCGGTCCATCGGATCGCCTCGGTAATGACCGCGTCCGGAAAAGCAGATTCGCGCAACGCGGTGTTGGTCAACAGGGTCCCTTCGCAAGTGGCGTTCCGCGATGGCGGAAAGCGCGCAAATTATGCCCGGCGCGCTGCGAAGGACTCTGTGCGAACGGCTAGAGAAGGGACCGCAAGCGATCCCTTTCGTGCAACACCGCGGAACCGGCTCTGCCGGGCCGCAGGCGTTGCCCCCTGGCGAGGGGGAGGAGAAGCGGCACGAAGTGTGCGAAGCCTGGAGGAATGGCTGGTTCTAGCGAAGGCCGAAGAACGAAAGCACGGCCACGACAACCACGACCAGACCGACGATATAGATGATTGAATTCACGCGAGGACTCCTCGTTGTTGACGACAGCTTCAGCATCGCGCCTGAGGAGGCCGGTTACTGTCGGCGAGGGGCGGCCTGTGCTGTAGGACTCGCCAAGACCCAGGCGAGCGCATGTGCCCCGCCGGCGCAGCCTCAGGCCGCGGGCTTGCGGCGCGGCTCGGGGCCCAGCGCCTGCTCGAGCAGCCAGCGCATTGCCGAATGGATTTCTTGCGCGTCGGCGCCTGCATCCATCTCGAGTGCGGCCCGGTCGAAGGCTGCGGAGAGCAGCCGGGAGAGGGCGTCGAGCGAGACTTCTCCCTTGCCCAGGCCGGCTTTTTCCAGCCCTTGGCGCAGCGAGCCGGCCGAGGTCGCTTCGTCGATGGCCGTGAGTTCTTCCAGGCCCAGCACGGCGGGGCCTTCGATGAGCAGCAGCCGCGTTCGGCCCGGCACGCTCATCGCGTTCAGGTAGGCCTTGCTTCCTTCCAGCAGGGCTTCGCGCGGCGTCATCTGCCCCGGCGTGGCCGCTTCGATGTCGGCGGCCACGGTTTCGGCTTCGCGCACCAGCACCTGCCTGAACAGGTCGCGCTTGTCCGCGAAATGGTGGTAAAGCGCGCCACGGGTGATACCGGCGGCAACAGCAATCTCGGGCGTCGAGGTGTCCCCGTACCCCTTGCTGACGAACAGTTCGCGCGCAGCGTCGATGAGCGCAAGGCGCGTGGCTTCCGTGCGTTCGCGGTTGGTTCTGGATTGATGAGCGTCGGCGAGTGATTTAGGCATTTACATACAGGCTGTCTGTAGATTAATATTCAACTTACATGCAGGCTGTATGTTAATTGAAAGGACGGACGCCATGAAAGTGACGAGCTACTACCCGGTGATCATGACCAACGACGTGGCCGGAACCGCCGGCTTCTACCAGGCGCATTTCGGCTTTACCCCGCTGTTCACCAGCGAGTGGTACGTGCACCTGCAGCTGGCAGAACATCCGTCGGTGAACCTTGCCGTGCTCGACGGCCGGCACGAGACCATTCCCGCACCCGCGCGCGGCCAGGTCGCGGGCGGGCTGCTGCTCAACTTCGAAGTGGACGACCCAGATGCCGTTCACGACCGGCTCGCCGCGGCCGGCCTGCCGATTCTTCTGCCGCTGCGCGACGAGGACTTCGGCCAGCGCCACTTCATTACCAGCGACCCGAACGGCGTGCTGATCGACATCGTCAAGCCGATTCCGCCGAGCGCCGAGTTCGCGGCGCAATACGAGGCCGGCGCCTTGCCCACCTGAAGCTGGCTACGCCCGCAGCGCTTCGCCTTCGTCTTCGTCGAGCGAATCGCCCAGAAAGCCGCCGCTCTGGTGCGCCCACAGTCGCGCGTACAGCCCGCCTTGCGCCATGAGCGAGCGGTGGTCGCCTTCTTCCACCACGCGGCCTTCGTCGAGCACGATGAGCCGGTCCATCGCCGCAATGGTCGAGAGGCGGTGCGCAATGGCAATCACGGTCTTGCCTTCCATCAGCCGGTACAGGCTTTGCTGGATGGCGGTTTCCACCTCGGAGTCGAGTGCGCTGGTGGCCTCGTCGAGCAGCAGGATCGGCGCGTCCTTCAGCATCACGCGTGCAATGGCCACGCGCTGGCGCTGGCCGCCCGACAGCTTCACACCGCGCTCGCCCACGTGCGCCTCGTAGCCGCGCCGGCCGGTGGCGTCGCCCAGCGTCTGGATGAATTCGTGCGCCTCGGCGCGCCTGGCGGCGGCCTCGATCTGCTCCTGCGTGGCGTCAGGGCGGCCGTAGGCGATGTTGTCGGCCACCGAGCGGTGCATGAGCGAGGTGTCCTGCGTGACCATGCCGATGTGGCTGCGCAGCGAATCCTGCGTCACATGGGCAATGTCTTGCCCGTCGATCAGGATGCGGCCGCTCTCCAGGTCATGAAAGCGCAGCAGCAGGTTGACCAGCGTCGACTTGCCCGCACCCGAGCGGCCGACCAGGCCGATCTTTTCGCCCGGCTTCACCACCAGGTTCAGGTCGTCGATGACGCGGCGGCCCGCATCCGCATAGCGGAAGCTCGCATGCTCGAAGCGCACCTCCCCGCGCGGCACATGGAGCACGCCGGCATCGGGCGCATCGAGCACGATGCGCGGGCGCGACAGCGTCTTCATGCCGTCCTGCACGGTGCCGATGTTCTCGAACAGGCTGGTCATCTCCCACATGATCCAGTGCGACATGCCTTGCAGGCGCAGTGCCATGGCGGTGGCCGCGGCCACGGCACCCACGCCCACGGTGCCGTTCGACCAGAGCCACAGCGCCGTGCCGGCCATGCCGGCCGTCAGGCCCATGCTGAGCGTGTGGTTGACGATTTCGAACGCGCTCACCAGCCGCATCTGCCCGTAGCCCGTGTACATGAATTCGCGCATCGCCTCGCGCGCAAAGCCGGCTTCGCGCTGCGTGTGCGAGAACAGCTTGACCGTGGCGATGTTGGTGTAGGCGTCGGTCACGCGGCCGGTCATGAGCGCGCGCGCATCGGCCTGCGCTTTGCCCACCTTGCCCAGGCGCGGCACAAAGTACATCAGCGAAACCGCATACAGAACGAGCCAGATGATGAACGGCACCACCAGCAGCAGGTCGAGCACGCTCACCAGCACGATGATGGTCACCACGTACACGCCCATGGCCACCACCACGTCGGCCAGCACAAAGAGGGTGTCGCGCACCGCGAGCGCGGTCTGCATCACCTTGGCCGTGATGCGGCCCGCAAATTCGTCCTGGTAGAAGGCCATGCTCTGGCCCAGCATCAGCCGATGAAAGTTCCAGCGCAGGCGCATCGGCAGGTTCACCGCCAGCGTCTGGTGCTTGACGATGGTTTGCAGCGCGACCACGCCGATGCTGATGACCAGCAGCGCGGCCAGCCACATCAGCGTGTCGCCGCGGTCTGCCCACAGCCGCGACGGCACCTGGCCGCCGAGCCAGTCGACCACGCGCCCGAGCACGGCGAACAGCAGCGCTTCGAATGTGGAAATGGCCGCGGTGAGCGCCGCCATGGCGGCCATCTTGAGACGCAGGCCCTGCGTGCAGGCCCACAAGAAGGCGAAGAAGCCCGTGGGGGGAAGCGCCGGTTCGGCAGCGGGATAGGGGGGGAGGAGTTTTTCGAAAAAACGGAACAAGGCGTGCAGTCTCCAGGGAGAAGCTGCGACTTTATCCCGGGCGGCGTGTCCTTGCCCCGAAAGGGTGCGTTACGGCGTTGCGCCCTGCAGTGCCCGTGTCATTCGCCCAGAACACAGAACCAGTGCCAGCGCACCACGCGGTGCCCGCAGTAGCGGCCAACGACGCGCGCAGCCAGCTCCTGATTGGCGTACATGTCCGCACGCCTGTCGACCCAAAGCATGGCTTCGTAGAGGTCGTCCGAGTCGCCGGTCGAGTCGAACTTGTCCAGCAGGGCATTGGAGAGTGCCCAGTTCGAAAATTCGTCGCCGCTTGCCGCCTGGTTGCGCAGCAGGTCGAGTCTGGACTGCGCCGCGGCACTGAACGGGGCTGCCGCGGCTGCAGGTGCCGGTTCAATCGGTGGCGTGACGCCGACGGCCGGACTGTTCATCGCGAAGGTCAGGAGAGCGCCGGAGACGACCGCCCCTGTCGCGAAGGACCCGATGAGCTGCGACCGATTGGAGAGCCGAAGCATGATTGAATGCCATACGATGCCGGGTTGATTCATCGACGGATCGTAGGCAGGCGGGCTGCGTCGCGTAATAACCTAAACAGGTGATCAATTGAATTTAGGAGTTGCGCTCCCCGCCCAGCCTTCAATGCCCGATTGCACCGAACAGATCTACGCCCTGTGGGACAAGCTCGCGAATTACCCCATCGGCGATGGCGATGAAGCGCTGGAGCACCTCCTCGGCAGCCTCTGTTCGATCTTCGGCGCGCACAACGCACTCTGGTCGGTGGTCGTGCGGCTGCCCAGCCCCGCGGTGGGCGACGCGTTGAACGGCTGGCGTCCGCTGTACGTCCGGCTTTTGCGGCCCTTGCCGCCGGTGGCCGCTTCGGTCCGATTCTGTTGAAAAACTCGAATTGCGCTCTCTTGGGCACATTTGCAGGGGTGGTCAAACCATTCCCTGGGCCGCGATCGTCGATCCTGGGTCGATCTGAGAGGTCGATTTTCGCCACGGTGCAGCGGTGAACGCTGCGACCGAGTTTTTCAACAGAATCGTCCAGGAGCAGTTCGACACCTTGTGGTTGCCGGCTGTCGACCTCTCGCAAATCCTTGCCGTGTCGGGCGAGGCACCGTTCCGCACACAGCTGCTGTTTGAAGCGCTGCCTCCCGAGTGGTTCAACGGCGCCCACTACCAGCGCCATTACCTGGGTGTCGGACACGCGGACAGCATGTCGATGCGTTGCGCGATCAATGCCGATGTGCGGGTGCATCTTTTCATTTTCCGAAGCACGGAAACTCCCCGGTTCTCATCGGCGGAAAAGAACCCTTTCGGCCTGGCGCTTCGCGGGTTGCGGTGGTTCTATCGCCAGCAATTGCTCAGCCGCGGGCTCCTCATTGCGAACGCGCCGCTCACCGCAACGGAGCGCAGGGTCTTGCTGGGGTTGCTCGAGGGAAGGGCGGAGAAAGTGATCGCAGCCAATCTGGGTCAAAGCCCGAATACGACGCACATTCACGTGAAGTCGATCTATGCCAAATTCGGCGTGCATAACCGGGCGGCGCTGACATCCCTCTGGCTCGGGCGCCTGCCCGAATCCCGCTGATCCAACATCGATTCCATCGCGCGGCGACCTCACGCGTCATTGTTTCCGATGACTCCTTGAGCGTGCGATCTCCCTAGGCTCGGGACCTACCGTTCCGCCGGGCCAAGACCTCACAGGCGGTTCCAACTCGAGGAGTCCACTGTGAACACAAGCCGAATCTTCCCGTTGCCGCTGCCGGCCGACGCAGTCAACGTGCCGAGCCCGTCCGTACACGACGCTTTCAAGCGTGCTTTCGAAAGTCTTGTGCGGCGCTGCGCTGCCGACACAGCCGACCCGCGGGAACGCTACCTCTCGCAATCGGTCGATCATGAAGATCTCGAGAACCGCATGCGTGAATGGGAGGCGTACGAAGCCCGCTCGCGATGCCTTCCCCCCGCGCTGTGATGGTCTACTGGTCTGTCGAATCCTGATGGGGAATGTCTGGAGCTACAGTCGACGCAACGCCTTCACGGAGCATCGGCTTGACCCACGACGACAACACCTCCCGCCTGCCTACGTACTTCATCTCGCATGGCGGCGGCCCCTGGCCCTGGATGAAGAAAGAGATGGGCGGCGTCTACGACCAGCTGGCCGCCTCGCTGGCCGACATGCCGCGCCAGATCGGCCGCACGCCCGGCGCCATCCTCATGGTGTCGGCCCACTGGGAGGCGCCGGTCTTCACCGTGCAGGGCAATCCGCGCCCGCCGATGATCTACGACTACGGCGGCTTTCCGGCCCACACCTATGAAGTGCGCTACGACGCGCCCGGCTCGCCCCAGCTCGCGCAGCGCGTGCAGTCGCTCCTGACCGCGGCCGGGCAGCCAGCGGCCATCGACCCCGAGCGCGGCTTCGATCACGGCATGTTCTCGCCCATGGCGGCCATGTACCCGGACGCCAGCGTGCCCGTGGTGCAGCTGTCGCTCAAGCGCGGGCTCGACCCGGCGGAGCACCTGGCGCTCGGCCGCGCGCTTGCGCCGTTGCGGGGTGAAAACGTGCTCATCGTCGGCAGCGGCCTCAGCTATCACAACCTGCGCAACTTCGGCCCGCAGGCGCACGGCGTTTCGAAGGCGTTCGGCGACTGGCTCGACGACACCGCTGTGCAGGCATCGCCCCAAGAACGCGTGCGGCAGCTGCAGGATTGGGCCTCGGCCCCATCGGCCCGCATGGCGCATCCGCGCGAGGAACACCTGATTCCGCTCATGGTGGCGGTCGGCGCGGCCGAGCAGGAAGCGGGCGAACGCATCTATCACGAAGACGACTTCATGGGCGGGCTGGTGGTGTCGAGCTACCGCTTTGGCGCGGCCGCCAGCTAGAAGAACCGCCCGTTGGCAGAATCGGGCGATGCCTTCCATCCCCGATTCGAAATCCACTCCAGGCTCGAGCGGCGAAGCCCGCCTGCTCATCGAACGCATCGCCGCCACCGGCACGCGCCACGACGTGGTGCACGGCGGCATCCGCGTCTGCTGGCGCCGCTTCGGCGCTGAAGAAAGCCCTCATGCGCCGCTGGTTCTGCTGCACGGCGGCCATGGCAGCTGGATGCACTGGCTGCGCAATGTCGAAGCGCTTTCGGCCGGCCGCACGCTGTGGCTGCCCGACATGCCGGGCTTCAACGATTCGGATGCGCCGCCTCGGGCAGCGCCCGGCGAAGACCCGCTCGGCCCCTTGCTCGATGCGCTGGGCGGATCGCTCGACCAGCTGATCGGCGCCGGCACACCGATCGACTTGGGCGGCTTCTCCTTCGGCGGACTCACCGCCGCGCGCTTTGCCGTGCGGCGCGGTGCCATCCGGCGCCTGGCGCTGGTGGGCAGCGGAGGCCACGGCACCCTGCGGCGCATGGCGGCGCAAATGATCAACTGGCGCGCGGCACCCAACCGCGACGAAGAACGCGCCGCGCTGCTGCACAACCTGGCCGCGCTCATGCTGCACGACAAGGCCGCCATCGACGCGCTGGCTTTCGAGATTCACGACATTTCCTGCCACGGCACGCGCTTTCGCAGCAAGGAGGTGTCGCAGGCCGGCGGGCTGCAGGCCGCGCTCGACACCATCGGTGGGCCGCAACTGCTGCTGTGGGGCGAGTACGACGTCACCGCCGATCCGCGGCCGCTGGTGGCGCAGCTCACCGCCGGGCAGCCGCAGCGCGAAGGCGTGGTGATCGACGGGGCAGGGCATTGGACGCAATACGAGCGCGCTGACGAGTTCAACCGGCTGCTGCTGCGCTTTCTGGGCTGAGCGCCCGCAGCCTCGCACCTGCTTCGTGCGCATTCATCGAATCTTAAAAAGCCTAAAGAGTTATTAAAGCCTCAGGGTCAGCATCCGGCGGCGAGGCGGCTGTGCCGCTTCGAACCTTCGACTTTTCACCTGAGGATCCTGATGAAGAAGCAAACCCGCCTTGCCGCCCGAGGCTCCCGTTTTCATGGCCGCCCGGCCTTCACGGCAATTGCCGTTGGCGTCGTCTCCGCCACTTGCCTGGCACCCGCATGGGCACAGTCCGACGAAGAGAAATTCCGGGCCGGGGGCTCCCAGTGGGGCCTTGGCATTGCAGCGGGAACGGACCGCAAGCCCTACCGAGAATTCGACGACAAAGGGGTCGTCATTCCCATGGTCACCTACGAGAACCGGTGGGTCAGCGTTGCGGGTCCGAGCCTTGACCTGAAGCTTCCTTCCGCCGGTCCGGTGTCCTTCCGGCTGCGTGCGCGCTACACGTCCGACGGCTACGAGGCCGAAGACTCTCCCTACCTGACCGGCATGGACGAGCGCAAGGCCAGCATCTGGCTCGGCGGTGCGGCAATCTGGCACAACGAGCTCGCCAATTTGTCGGCCGAGCTGCTGGCCGACGCTTCCGGGCACAGCAAGGGCACACGGGTCAAGCTGCAGGTCGATCGTCGCTTCACTTCGGGTGCCTTCAGCTTCACGCCGCGGGTCGCGGTGCAGTGGGCCGATCGCAAGTATGTGGACTACTACTACGGCGTACGCGCAGCGGAATCGCGCGCGGACCGCGCCCAGTACGACGGCAAATCCGCCGCGAACATTGAGCTGGGCCTGCGCGTGGACTACGCCGTCGCGCCCAAGCAGACGATCTTCCTGGACGTCAGCGGCACCAGCCTCGGCAGCGGCATCAAGAACAGCCCGCTGGTCGGCCGGTCGAGCCAGACCGGCGTGCGCGTTGGCTACCTCTACAGGTTCTGAAGCGCAGGAGCCTCGGCGGAGCCCAACGCCGGAAACATCACGCGAATGCCGAGGCCGCGGCCGTCGAGCCCGGCGCCGGTCTCGATGGTTGCGCGGTGCACCTCGGCGATGCCCGCCACCAGCGACAACCCGATGCCGCTGCCGCGCGACGGCGCGCCGGCCACGCGGTGAAAGCGCTTGAAAATGGCCGCGCGCTCCGACGCGGGCACGCCGGGCCCGTCGTCGGTCACCTCGAGGTACACGCGCCGTTCCTGCGGCGGCGCCGTGCCCGGTTCCTCACCGCAGCTCACGCGCACGCGCCCGCCCTTGGGCGTGTAGCGCAATGCGTTGTCCACCAGGTTGCGCAGCAGGATGCCGATCTCGTCGATGTCGCAGCGGATGGTGCACGGCTGCGCGTCGAGCAGGATGGTGCGCGCGTGCTGGAGCGCATGCACGTCGAACTCGTTCGCCACGTGCATCACGAGCGCGCCGAGGTCGGCCGGCGCATGCTGCGGCGCGTTGGCGCCCGCATTGAGGCGCGCCAGGTCGAGCAGCTGCTCCGACAGGCGCGTGCTGCGCTCGGCCACGGCGAGCAGCTTGGCCAGGGCGATGTCCTTCTCGGCCGCGGTAGGCGCGCGCAGCGCGATCTGGGCCTGCGCCTGCAGCGCTGAGAGCGGCGTGCGCAGCTCGTGCGCCGCGTCGCCGATGAAGCGGCGCTCGCCCTCGACCGCCTCGTCGAGCTGCCGCAGCGCATGGTTGAACGACGCGACCAGCGGATGCAGTTCGCGCGGCAGCGGCGCCGGAGACAGGGGCGTGAGGTCGAAGCTGCGCCGCTGGCGCATCTGCTCGCCCAGCGCCAGCACCGGCTTGAGCGAACGGCGCACCACAAACCACATCAGCGCGCCCACGAGCAGCAGCAACAGCGTATTGATGACCAGCGCGGTCATCGCGTCCGCGCGCAGCTCGGCGTCCACCACGCTGTGCAGATTGCCCACCTGCACATGCACGCGGCCGGTCTTGTCCGAGACGGAGTAGACGCGCCATCGCGCGCCCCCGATCACGCTGGTGGCCGCGCCCCCGGCGAAGCCGGGCCGCAGCGGGGTGTCGGGCGCGCCGGGCGAGCGCACGAGCAGGCGGTTGCCGTCGAGCCAGATCTGGAACGCGAGCGCCTCGCTCTCGGGCAGTGCCTCGTCGCGCAGCTGAAGGCCGTTGGCGCGCGGCCGCAGCCCCTTGAGCTTGTCTTCGCCGGGGATGGTCAGCAGGATGCGCGTGGCGATGGTCTGGAGCTTGTCGTCCCAGATGCTGTTCCTGTTGTGCGTGAGATAGACGAACAGCACCGCGAGCGCCACCGCCCAGCACAGCGCGATGGTCGCGGCGATCACCATGATCATCCGCGCCTGCAGCGAGTTCAGCCTCATGGACGCGGCTGGCCCACCACGTAGCCGTGCCCGTGCACGGTCCGGATCAGGTCGTCGCCGAGCTTGCGGCGCAGCTGGTGGATAAACACAGCGATGGTGTTGCTCTCGACCGCGCTCGCGTTGCCGTAGACGGCGTCCTGCAGATGGTCGCGCGTGACCACGTGGCCGGGCCGCTCGAGCAATGCCAGCAGCGTGCGGTATTCGTGCGCGCTCAGCGTCACCTCGACACCGGCCTTCGACACCACGCGGCGGCTGCGGTCGACCTCGATGTCGCCGTGCGAGAACACCGGGATCACGCGGCCCTGGCTGCGCCGGATCACCGAGCGCACGCGCGCCCAGAGCTCGTCGAACTGGAAGGGCTTGACGATGTAGTCGTCGGCGCCCGCGTCGAGCCCGTGGATGCGCTCGCTGAGCTGGCCGCGCGCAGTCAGCATCAGCACGGGCGTGGGGTCGTAGCGGCCGCGCATCGCGCGCAGCACCGAGAGCCCCGACTCGCCGGGCAGCCCGATGTCGAGCAGCACGGCGGCATAGGCATGGTCGATCAGCGCGAGCCGGGCCGTGGGCGCATCGCAGACATGGTCAATGGTCCAACCGCCCTGGCGCGCGCCGTCGCACACCGCCTCTCCCAGCATGGCATCGTCTTCGACCAGGAGCAGGTGCATTGGAGGGGCGTGGGTATGGCGCGTGAAAAGCAGTGCGGATGATGCCCCAGAGTTTTTAATATCTTTCTAAGCTGGAGCTTTTGCTATTGCTTCACCAGCCCCAGCTTGCGGATCATGTCGCCCCACTGGTCGTAAGTGGCTCGCGTGAGCTCGGCCAATTGGGCGGGGCTCGATGACTCGGCTTCGTAGGCGCCCTGGCGGAAGAAGTCGCGCGTGGCGGGCATCGCCAGTACCTGCGCAAGCGCGCCGTTGAGCCTGGCGACGATAGGCGCCGGCATGCGCGCGGGCCCGTAGAAGCCGAGCCAGCTCGGCATGTCGACGCCGGCAACGCCTTGTTCCGTCATCGTGGGCACGTCGGGCAGCATTGCGCTGCGCTTCGGCGCGGCCACCGCCAGCATGCGAACCTTGCCCGTGGCGGTGTTCTGGATGGCGTTGGGCGCGGCATCGAAGTAGTACTGCACGCGGCCTGCAAGAAAGTCCTTCGCGGCATCGGCACCGCCTTTGTAGGGCACGTGCACCACGTCCAGCCCCGCCTTCTGCGCGAAGGCCTCGCCGTAGATGTGCGACGAGGTGCCGGTGCCGAAGGACGCATAGCTCATCTTGCCCGGGTTGGCCTTGATGTAGGCCACCAACTCCTGCACCGTGCGCGCCGGCACGCTCGCATGCACGGTCAGCACCAGCGGCCCGCGTGCGCCGAGCGAGATGGGCGTGAGGTCCTTGAACGGGTC
The DNA here is from genome assembly GCF_003984625.1 of Variovorax sp. DXTD-1. GTDB lineage: Bacteria > Pseudomonadota > Gammaproteobacteria > Burkholderiales > Burkholderiaceae_C > Variovorax. The sequence goes on from NZ_RWKH01000006.1 coordinate 137,605, forward strand.
GTAGCGCACTTGCGCCAGCGTCTGCGGGTTCTGCGCGACCACGGAAGAAGGCGCGTACATCATCGTGTAGCCGTCGGGTGCGGCGCGAATCACTTCCTCGGTGGCAAGGATGAAGCTCGCACCCGGCCGGTTCTCGACGATGACCGGCGTTTGCAGCACCTCGCCGAGTTTGTTGGCGACAAAGCGTGCCTGCGCATCGGAGGCGCCGCCCGCTGCCAGGCCGAGCACGATGCGGATGCTGCGGCCCTTTTCAGGGAAGGCCGCGGGCTCGGCCGCGAGCACGCTGTGCGGCACTGCGGTTGCGCCAAGTGCGATGCCGAGGCCAAGGCACGCGGCCATGCGGCGACGGATGAAGAAGGGCGAGCGGTTCATTGCCTTGCCAGCCCCACCTGCTGCACCATCGCGCCCCAGCGCTCGTAGCTCGACCGCGTAACGCTTGCAAATTCCTCCGGCGTGGAGGCGCCGGCCTCGTAGCCGCCCGAGCGGTAGAACTCGCGCACCTGCGGCATTGCCAGCACCTGCGTGAGCGCCGTGTTGAGCTTGGCGACCACCGGCGCCGGCATGTGCGCGGGGCCGTAGAAGCCGAGCCAGCTCGGCAGGTCGAGCCCCGTCACGCCTTGCTCGGCGAAGGTGGGCACGTCGGGCAGGGCGGCAATGCGCGCGTTGGCGGCAATCGCCAGGATCTTCACCTTGCCGGTGCCCGCGGTGATGAGGGCCGACGAGGCCGAATCGAACATGTACTGCACGCGGCCGCCGATCAGGTCCTTGGCCGCGTCCGAGCCACCCTTGTAGGGAATGTGCACCGCGTCGATGCCGGCCTTCTTGACGAAGGCCTCGCCATAGATGTGCGACGAGGTGCCCGCGCCGAAGGAGGCGTAGCTCACCTTGCCGGGGTTGGCCTTCACGTAGGCGATGAGCTCCTTCACGTTGCTGGCGGGCACGGTGGTGCTCACCGACAGCACCAGCGGGCCGCGGCCGCCCATCGAAATGGCGGTGAAGTCTTTGAACGGGTCGTAGGGCACCTGCGAGAAGGTGTGGGGGTTCTGCGCCATGGTCGAAGAAGGCGCGTAGAGCAGCGTGTAGCCGTCGGGCAGCGCACGCGCCACCTCGCTTGCGGCGAGCATGGTGCTGGCACCGGGCTTGTTGTCGACGATCACGCCGGTACCCAGCACTTCGCCGAGCTTCTGCGCCACGATGCGCGCCTGCGCGTCGGTGCCGCCGCCGGCGGTAAAGCCCACCACGATGCGTATCGGCTTGCCGCCGCGCACCGGAAAGTCTTGCGCCAGGGCCAACGGCGCCAAGCCCAGCAAGGCCGCCGCGCCGAGTGCAGCGCCGAACGCACGGCGGGTGCCGCGAGGTTTCTTCATCGATGTCTCCGTTTATGAATGTTCTTCTTATATTGATTTAGAAATCCATAAAAATCCACATTACCTAGGGAATACCCCGAAGTGGAGCTGTTTTCAAGCTTTTGTGTTTGACAAAATGAACATAGAAATCAAAATACGACGAAACAGCCTATCCAAGACACCTATCCATGAAAACTATCGTCCGCACCGACGAGCGCATCCTCAGCTCCGACATCTTCGACCGTGACAGCCGCGTCAAGCGTCCTGACCACGGCACCTGGGCCGAGCCCGGCAAGAACATTCCGGTCTATCACCGCTGCGGCGTGCTGGTGGTGGGCGGCGGGCCTTCGGGCACCGCGGCCGCCGCGGCTGCCGCCCGTGCCGGTGCCGACGTGGCGCTGCTCGAGCGCTACAACCACCTGGGCGGGCTTTCCACCGGCGGCCTCGTGATCTGGATCGACCGCATGACCGACTGGGAGGGCAAGCTGGTGATCCGCGGCTTTGCCGAAGAATTGTTCGACCGCCTGCCGGCCGATGCCATTGCCGGCCCCGCGCGCGAAGACTGGGGCTCGCAAGACGCGGCCAAGGCCGCGCACTGGTCGCAGCGCACGGCCGCTTACCACGGCGTCGTCACCTGGTCGCCCACCATCGACCCCGAGCGGCTCAAGCTCCTGTCGCAAGAGATCGTGCTGGAGCGCAAGGTCAAGCTCATCTATCACTCCTGGGCTGCCATTCCCATCGTGCAGGACGGCACCGTGAAGGGCGTGGTCTTCGAGAGCAAGGAAGGCCGAATGGCCATCATGGCCGACGTGGTGGTCGACGCCACCGGCGACGGCGACCTGTTCGCGCGTGCCGGTGCGGCCTACGTGAACGACATCGAGGAAGCCGACGTGCACCACTGCATGAATACCTCATGGCTCTTCGGCGGCGTGGACATGAACCGCTGGATCGAATTCAAGGCTGGCCAGCCCGAGGCGTTCAGCGCCTTCATGGCGCGCGGGCGCGAAGTGTGCGGCCTGTTCGAGCGGCCCTTCGTCTCGTGGCGCAACGACGTGGCGCTGTTCATGGGGCCGCGCCAGTCGGGCTACTCGGCGCTGGACGTGGACGACCTCACGGCCGTCGAGGTGCGCTCGCACCGGGCCATGGCCGCGCACCTGGACTACTTCAAGGCGCATGCGCCTGGCTTTGAAGATGCGTACCTCATGCTCAGCGCACCGCAGATCGGCGTGCGCCATGCGCGGCGCCTCACCGGTGTGGGTGCGGTGCTGCGCAGCCAGTGGCCCGACGGCGTGGCGCTGGCCGACGAAGTGGGCGTAACGCCCGCGGTGTCGCCGAAGTTTCCGAACATCTCCATTCCCTACGGCGCGCTGGTGCCGCAGCAGCTCGACGGCCTGCTGGCCTGCGGGCGCCACATTTCATGCGACCGCAACTCGCACGGCTTCATGCGCGAGATTCCGCAATGCTGGATCACCGGACAGGCCGCGGGTGTGGCGGCGGCGCTGGCCTCGCAGGGCGGTATCGAGCCGCGCTTTGTCGACGTGGGCACGCTGCAGTCGGCGCTGCTCGCGCAGGGCGTGTACCTGCGGGGCGGTGCCGTGCAGGGCGCGCATGCACCGGCCGTTGCCGAAGCCGGCGCCTGAACGTTTCGCCATGAGTCCGACCGACGCTCTTTCGCCAGCCTCTACATTGCAGAGTCTTGCAAAGGGTTCTTCCATGTCCACTGACAAAAACGACACCTCTTTTTCCGCCTCCGAAGCCGCCGATGCGCGCGGCGACCGCTCCGACACCGTGAGCGCGCTGGAGCGCGGCATCTCGGTGCTGCGCTGCTTCAGCGAAGAGCGCCCCGTGCTGGGCCATGCAGACATCGCGCGCATGACCGGTATTCCGCGGCCCACGGTCAACCGGCTCGTCGCCACGCTGCTCTCCATGGGCATGCTCAAGGCCGCGCAGGTGGCCGACCGCTTCATGCTCGGCCCGGGCGTGGTGTCGCTGTCGCGCGTGTTCCTGGGCAGCCTCGACGTGCGCGCCGCGGCGCGGCCCAGCATGCAGGCCATGGCGGAGGAGGTGGGCGCCTCGGTCTACCTGGCCATACGCGACGGCATGGAGATGGTGCTGATCGAGGCCTGCCGGCCGCGCTCGTCGATGCTGTCGGCCCGGCTCGACGTGGGCTCGCGCGCGCCGCTGGCCAATTCGGCCCTGGGCCGTGCGTACCTTTCGGCGCTGCCGGAGGCGCAGCGCAACCAACTCATCGATTCGATGCGCCTGTTGCGTGGCCCCGAATGGGACGGCATCGCACCCGGCATGACCCGCGCCATCGGCGAAGCGAGGCGGCTGGGTTACTGCCTCTCGCTCGGCGAGTTTCACCGCGAGATCAATTCGGTGTCCGTGCCCTTCATCGGGCCCGACGGTGAAGTGATGTCGCTCAACGGCGGCGGCGCGGCCTTCGTGTTTTCCGAAGAGCGCCTGCGCAACGAACTGGCACCGCGCCTGCATGACATTGCGCTGACCATTGCGCGCGACATCGGCGGGCATGTACCCACGCCTACGCCTTCACCGGGTTAGCGGCCCGGCGCGGGCCGACCCCACGACTGCAAACATAAGAACGGAGACACAGGTCATGCACCTGAGCGATGAAGAAAAAGCCATGATGGACGGCCGAGACGGACCGGCCGTGCAGAAGGCGATGGACCTCTTGATGCGCTACGGCGAAGCGTTGGGCGCCGAGCGGCTGGTGGAAACGCGCAACGTCTGCGCCACCATTACCTCGACCACGCCGTTCCAGCGCGACTTTGCGCTGGCCAAGGGCGGCGGCATGGATGCGGTGTTCTCCGAATTCAGCCTCGACAGCCAGGAGACCGTCGAGATTCCGAAATTCAAGGTCTTCACCAGCCACCTGCAACTGGGCTTCGACCCCGGCCAGCCCGAGCGCATGGGCGTGAGCGAAGAGATCGTGCAGTTCTACAACAAGAGCGAGCGCCATGCGGCGGGGCTCGGTGCGCAGATCATGAACACCTGCACGCCCTACCAGGTCGGCAACATTCCCACGCGCGGCGAGCACTGCGCATGGATGGAATCGTCGGCCGTGGTGTATTGCAATTCGGTGCTCGGCGCGCGCACCAATACCGAAGGGCGCGAGAGCACCGGCGCGGCCATGCTCACCGGGCGCATTCCCTACTGGGGCTACCACCTCGACGAGAACCGCCGCGCCACGCATGTGGTCGAGCTCGACGTCGAGGTCGAATCGGTGCAGGACTGGGGCCTGCTCGGCTACTACATCGGCGAGCACGTGCAGGAGCGCGTGCCGGTGGTGCACAGCAAGCGCGGCATCGCCCGTGTGCCTAACCTGCCGCGGCTCAAGCACTTCGGCGCGGCGGCATCGTCGTCGGGCGGCGTGGAGATGTATCACATCGCCGGCATCACACCCGAGGCGCTCACGCTGGAGCAGGCGCTCGGCGGCCGTGCGCCGGTGGAGGTGCTGCGTTATGGCGAGGCCGAGCGCCGCGCTACCTACGAGAAGATCAACGCGACGGGCAAGGAAGCCGAGGTGCAGTACGTGATGCTCGGCTGCCCGCACTACACCATCGAACAGATCTGGGAGGCCGCGCAGCTCATCGAAGGGCGCAAGGTGCACCCGGATTGCGAGCTGTGGATCTTCACGCCGCGCGCCATCAAGTCGCTGGCCGACCGCAACGGCTACACCAGGATCATCGAGGACGCGGGCGGCATCCTCATGACCGACAGCTGCTCCGCCATGAGCCGCGCCGTGCCCAAGGGCACGAAGACCGTAGCGCTCGATTCGGCCAAGCAGGCGCACTACCTGCCCGCCATTCTTGGCGTGCAGGCGTGGTTCGGCAGCACGGCGGAGTGCATCGATGCGGCGTGTACTGGGCGGTGGAATGGAGGCATGCAATGAGGCCCCGGATTTTCTCCCTCCCCCTCTGGGGGAGGGCAGGGGTGGGGGCATGCGGCGCATCCATCGCGCGCTCTGCCTGCCCCCATCCCAACCTCGGTGCAGGCAGCCAGAGGCTGCCGCTCTTCGGGCTGTCCAGTTCCGCGCAGGCGGAACTGGAGCCGCAGCCCTCAGCCCCGTCGGGGGAAGGAGCAAAACCATGAATGCACGCGACAACACATCCACCCTGGTCATCCGCGGCCGCAAGGTGGTCGGCGGCGTGGCCGAAGGCGAGGCACTCGTCACGCGCGACCGCATCTCGGGCTGGGGCGGCATCGATCCGCGCACCGGCACCGTCATCGAGACGCGGCACGAACTGCGTGGCCAGAGCTTTGCGGGCAAGGTGCTGGTGTTTCCGGGCGCAAAGGGCTCGTCGGGCTGGTCGGCCATGTTCCACATGACGCGGCTCATGAACTCGGCGCCCGCGGCCTTCCTGTTCAATGAGATGACGACCAAGATGGCGCTCGGCGCGGTGGTCACGCACTCGCCCTCGATGACCGATTTCGAGCGCGACCCGCTCGGGTGCATCGAGACCGGCGACTGGGTGCGCGTGGACGCCGACCGCGGCGTGATCGAGATCACCAAGAAGAACAAACCCGGAGACCGCCCATGACCACCCGCCCCCTGCGCAGCAACTTTCCGCGCGGCTCGTACCTCTGGTCGGTGCGCAATGCGCACTGGCGCGCGCTCGGCATCCCCGAAGAAGACTGCGAGAAGCCGAAGATCGCCATCGTCAACAGTTCGTCGGAACTGGCCGCGTGCTTCAGCCACCTCGATAAGGTAGCAGCAGAAATCAAGACCGCGATCCGCGCCGCGGGCGGCGTGCCGTTCGAGATCCGCACCGCGGCGCCCAGCGACTTCATCACCGGCGCGGGCGCACGCGGCGCCTACATGCTCGGTGCGCGAGACCTCGTCACCAACGACATCGAAGTGGCCGTGGAGGGCGCGCAGCTCGACGGCATGGTGTGCCTCACCTCGTGCGACAAGACCGTGCCGGGCCAGCTCATGGCAGCCGCCCGGCTCAACATTCCGACCCTGCTCGTGCCCTGCGGCTACCAGCCCAGCGGCGAGTACCAGGGCCGGCACATGGACATCGAGGAAGTGTTCATCGGTGCGATGCATGCCGTCACCGGCCACCTGCCGGTCGAAGAACTCGTGGGCATGAGCCGCGAAGCGATCCGCGGGCCGGGTGTGTGCTCGGGCCTGGGCACCGCCAACTCGATGCACATCGTCTGCGAAGCCCTTGGCCTGGCCTTGCCGGGCAGCGCACCCGTGGCCGCGCTGAGCCCGAAGATGATGGCCGACGTGCGCGCGGCCGGCACGCGCATCGTGCAAATGGTGTGGGACGACCTGAAGCCGCGCGACATCCTCACGCCAGGCGCCTTTGCCAACGCGGTGCGCGCGGTGCTGGCCATCGGCGGCTCGCTCAACACGGCCAAGCACCTTCAGGCGGTGTCGACCGAAGGGGAATGCGGCGTCGATGTGTATGGCCTGTTCGAAAGCCTGGGCCCGACGACGCCGGTGCTGGCCGGCGTGCGGCCGATCGGCGAACACAGCATCGAGGCCTTCGAGGCGGCGGGCGGTTGCCGTGCACTGATGAAGCAGCTTGCACCGTTGCTCGACACGAGTGCGCCCACCGTCACGGGCGGCACCGTGGCCGACAACCTGCAGAGCGTCGAAGTCGCCGACCCGGAGGTGATCCGCCCGATGGATCGGCCGGTGGCGCCGCTGCCCGCCATCGTGCTGCTGCGCGGCAATCTCGCGCCCGAATCGGGCCTCATCAAGACCGGCATCGCGCCACGCGAGGTGCGCAGCTTCACCGGTCCGGCGGTGTGCTTCTGGACCTCGGATGCCGCCATTGCCGCAATGAAAAAAGGCGAGATCGTGCCGGGCCAGGTGGTCGTGATGCGCGGCGCCGGTGCCTGCGGCGGACCGGCGATGGGCGGCGGCGCCTCGCGCGTGGTGTTCGCCATCGACGGCGCGGGCCTCGGCGACCAGGTCGCGATCCTGACCGACGGGCACCTTTCGGGCCTGGTCTGCAAGGGGCTCGTGGTGGCGGAAGTGTCGCCCGAAGCCGCGCTCGGCGGGCCGCTGGGGCTGGTGCGCGATGGCGACGTGATCACCATCGACCTGGACGCGCGCCGCCTCGACATTGCATTGACCGATGCGGAACTGCAGGCGCGCCGCGCCGATTGGCAGGCGCCGCCCCCCGCCTTCGATACCGGCTGGCTGCAGCAGTACCGGCGCAACGTGAGCCCGCTGTCCAAAGGCGCCGTGCTCGTGCGTACCGAACGACCCGAGCCTTCGGGCTAGCAAGACCTTTTCACCCCGGCCTTCGCCGACCGGTGCGCGTCCCCGTGCGCACCCGGTGGCGCAGCCCTGCGCGCGTTCCCAGTTTTTCAACCAAGAGAAGAAGCAGGAGACAAGAAAACCATGAAGAAAATTTTGATGGGGCCGGCGCTGGCGTTAGGGCTTGCGAGCAGCGGCGCGGCACATGCGCAATCCAGCGTCACCGTGTTCGGCGTGATGGACCTCGGCATCCAGTACACCAACGGCGATGGCGGCGGTTCGGTAAAAGCGCTGTCCAACGGCGGGCTTTCGACCAGCCGGCTCGGATTCCGCGGCACCGAAGACCTGGGCGGCGGCTTGCGCGCGGGCTTCTGGCTCGAAGGAAGCCTGAACCCCGACACCGGCACCGGCCGCGCGAGCAACAGCAACAACCAGGCGAGCGGCGCGGGCGTGGCGGGGCCGATCACCTTCGACCGCATGTCCTTCGTGAGCCTGTCGCACGACAAGGTCGGTGAATTGCGCCTGGGCCGCGACTTCATTCCCACGCACTACAACAGCATCTACTTCGATCCCTTCAACGCCAACGGCGTGGCGCGCGCGGGCAACCTCACGTTCGCGGGCGCGGGCACCGGGCCGTTGCCCACCGGCATCACGGGCAGCAACACGGTGAGCTATTGGCTGCCGTCCAAACTCGGCGGCTTCTACGGCATGGCGATGATCGGCACGGGGGAGAACAACTCCACCGCACCGAATCGCGACGACGGCAACTTTGCCGGCGCGCGATTCGGTTTCGCCTCGGGCGCATTCGACATTGCCGCCGCCGTTACGCGCACGCATTTCGACGCCACCGCCACCATCGGCAACTACACGCACGCCAACATCGGCGGCTCGTGGGACGCGGGGTTTGCGAAGTTCTTCGCGCTCTACAACAAGGTAACGGTGAAGCTCGCCGCCGGCACGGTGCGCAAGAACACCGCCGAGATCGGCGCGCACATTCCGGCCTTCGAGGTCGGCCGCATCCGCGTGAGCTACGCCTACCTGGACGATCGCAGCGACGAGAGCCTGCGCAACGCCAACGGCATGCCGCGCAATCGCGACGATGCGCGCCAGTTCGGCATCGGGTATGTGCACAACCTCTCGAAGCGCACCGCGCTCTACGGCACCTACGCGCGGTTGATGAACAGCGGCCAGGCGCGCTATGTTGTCAGCGGCGGTGTGGCGCCGGCCGGCGGCCGCCGCTCGTCGGGCTGGGAGCTCGGCGTGCGGCATCTCTTCTGAAAAAGGAGCAAAAAATGCGACGCAGAAACCTGACCCTGGCGGCCCTTGCCGGCAGCACGCTGGCCATGCTGCCCGGCGCGGCAGCCTGGAGTGCGGAGACCTATCCGGACAAGCCGCTGCGCCTGATCGTCGGCTTTGCACCCGGAGGCGGCGCCGACGCGCTCACGCGCATCATCGCGGAGGGGCTGTCGAAGCAGCTCGGCCAGCAGGTGATCGTGGAAAACCGGCCCGGCGCCGACGGCGTTCTGGCGGCGCAGGCCACGTCATCGGCCAAGCCCGACGGCTACACGCTGCTGATGGGCACCAACACCGCGATGGTGGCTGCGCCCACGCTGCGGCCGACGCCGCCTTACGACCCGTTCAAGGCCTTCACGCCGATCAGCTCGGCCGGCCAGTTCTCGATGTTCCTGGTGGTGCCGGCCAGCCTGCCGGCGAAGAGCGTGAACGAGTTGCTGGCCTTGGTCGCGGCCAAACCCGGCGCCTACAACTCGGCATCGAGCAACAGCGCTTCGGAACTCGCCATGCTGCAGCTGCTGGGCGAACGCAAGGTGGTGAACGCGCGCTACAAGGGCGACATGCAAGCCATGACCGACCTGCTGGGCGGCCAGATCCACATGATGTTCACCACCGGCACGCTGGCCCCGGGCTTCGTGAAAGAGGGGCGCATTCGCGCGCTGGTCACGCTGCTGCCGCAGCGCAGCGCCTTGCTGCCCGACGTGCCCACAGGCAGCGAACTGGGATTGGGCAAGCTCACCATCACGCCCTGGGCCGGCTTCTTCGGCCCGCCGGGGCTGCCGCCGGCCATTACCGCCAAGCTGTCGCAGGAACTGCAGAACACGCTGAAGCGGCCGGACGTGCATGCACAACTGGTGCAGCAGGGCTTCGAGGGCTACGGCATGAGCCCCGCAAAGTTCACCGAGTTCTTCCGCGCGCAATACGACGCCTTCGGCGCCACCGTGCGGCAGCACAACGTCAAGTTCGAATAGCCGCGGCTGCGGTTCAGAGGCCGACCGAGCGCGCGTTGCTGCGCCAGAACGCCGCATCCGGAAACGAGCCCGCGCCGGCCGCGGCGTTGTCGGCCATGTGCTCGGCGCGGCTGGTGCCGGGAATGGTGCAGGTCACGGCGGGGTGGCTCAGCACGAACTTCAGCAGCACCTGCGCCCAGCTCGCGCAGCCGATCTCGGGTGCCCACGCGGGCAGTGGCTTGTCCCGCAGCCGGCGCAGGAGGCCGCCGCCGCCGAACGGCATGTTGACGATTACCGCCACGCCGCGTTCGGCCGCGAGCGGCAGCAGTCGCTGCTCGGCCTCGCGCGCATCGATCGAATAGTTGATCTGCAGGAAGTCGAGCTTCTCGGCGCGCAGCACAGCCTCGACCTCGTCGTAGGCCGAAGCGGTGTAGTGCGTGATGCCGATGTAGCGCACGCGGCCTTTCTCTTTCCAGCCGCGCAGCGTGGCGAGATGGGTTTTCCAATCCACCAGGTTGTGCACTTGCATCAGGTCCATGCGCTGGGTGCGCAGCCGCGCGAAAGACTGCTCCATCTGCGCAATGCCGGCATCGCGGCCCGATGTCCAGACCTTCGTCGCAAGAAAAGCCTTGTTCTCGCGCTGCTTCGATGAGGCCAGCAGTTCGCCGGTGGTTTCTTCGGAGCGCCCGTACATCGGCGAACTGTCGATCACCTTGCCACCCGCGGCAAAGAGGGCGTCGAGCACACCCGGCAGGCGCTTGTATTCCTCGGTACCGGGGCGCTGGTCGAAACCGATCCAGGTGCCGCAGCCGACAACCGGCAGGACCTCCTGCGTGGAAGGAATGGGGCGGGTGTTCATGGTCATCGCAGGCCTGCCTTGTTGCTGTGCGAAGGAGGGGAGCGCGGCGCCGGCGCAGAGTGCGGCGCCGAGCCTGAGCAGCCGGGCGCGCGTGATGGGGAGGTGTGGGGTGTTCGTGAGTGGCGTCACGAATCAAATTTTGCGCCAGGGCTTTTTTTCTCGGCGCTTGCTGGGGCTATCTTTGGGGGGCGTTGTACAGGGAGCGTTGCTTCAGGGCGGCGCACCCGCCGACGGGGTACCTTTCTCCGCGAATGTCCCCCGGCCTGCGGCCTCCTCCTTTATTTCGCTGCGCAAGGCACCCCGCCAGCGGGTGCGATGTAAGGAGCGGTCGTTGATCAGCGGAACACCAGCAGCGTGCCCAAGTGCACAGGGCATCGGGTACTCCCCGCAGCGAAATAAAGGAGGAGCCGAAGGCGGGGGACATTCGCGGAGGGGAGTACCCGGTGGCCTTTGCACTCGCCCTGAACAACAGCGCCTCGAATGAATTCACGTCCGGAGAAAGCCCTCAGCGCAGATAGCGCCCATCAGCCTTCAGCATCGAAAGCTCAGAGAAGGTCAGCCCACGGTGCTCCCCCGGCCGGTAAGACACGGCAATCCCGCCGATGTCCAAAGTCTTGAAAGACTCGAGGCCCTTGTGCAGTGAATCGGCCGTCGGGTTCGCGCCCGCCCGCTTCAGGCCCTCGACCATCACCTTGGCTGCCACATAGCCCTCGAGGCTGGCGTAGCTGAACTCCGTCGCGCCGATCTTCTTCATGGCTGCCTGGTACTCGGCAATCATCGGCATTGCCGTGTTCCACGGGTATGGCACGACCTGCGAAATGACCACGCCGGCCGCGTCCTTCTTGATGTCCTGAAACAGCTTCTGGCCGTTCAGGAAAGAGAACGAATAGAAAGCCGTTTCGCCGCCCGCCGCGCGGTAGGCAGTGATGAACTTGGCCGCCACGTCGTTCGTGGCCGACAGCACCACGGCCTTGGGCTTGAGCTTGACCAGTTCCGCCGCGCGTTCGGCTGCGTCCGAGCCGTCGTTCTTGATCGGCACGCTGCCGACCATTTTTTCGCCGCGCTCGGCAATGAATTTTTGCGTGCTCTCCATCGCCGAGCGCGCGCCCGGGTTGTCGTTGTGCGCGAAGGCAATGCGCGAAAGGCCGATGGTGAACAGGTGGTTCACGATGCGGCTGTATTCCTCGTCGAAGCTGATGCGCACCGGAAAGCCGTATTCGGACGGTTTGACCACCGGCGCCGCACCTGTGTACGAGCCCACGACCGGAATCTTGAGCTCGTTGGCAGCCTTCAGGGCACCGACCGCCGACGACGTGCCGATCGGCATCAGGATGCCCACGGCGCCGTCCTTCACGAAAGTCTTCACGTTCTCGGCGCCCTTGGCGGGGTCGTACGCATCGTCGAGCTGGCGCAGCTCGATGGGCCGGCCGTTGACGCCGCCGTTCGCATTCACCGCGGTGAACAAGGCGCGAATGCCGACCAACGGCTCGGTCGACAGCGTTGCCAGCGGGCCCGTCTGAACATAGGTCTGGCCGATCAGCAGCGGCTTGGTTTGCGCCTGCACCGCAGGCTGTACCGCAAGGAGGAGGGCAGCCAAGGCCGAAGCCAGCAAATGAATCTTTTTGTATTGCATGGTCACAAATTGTTTGTTCGACCATCTTAAGAGGCATGGCGCTTTGGGTAAATCGCTATTTGTCCCGTGCTGGTTGCGGCTCATGGAATACTGTATAAAAATACAGTTAACGATTGCATCATGGGCCTCCCTTTCCTCAACTCCTTTTCCGCCACCGCGGGCCGTGGCGTCTGGCATGCCGACGAGCTCGGCCTGGCCGACGCGCAGGTCGTCGCCACCGGCCACGCCGCGCTCGACGCCGAGTTGCCCGGTGGCGGCTGGCCTGTAGGCGCCATGACGGAGTTGCTGCAAACCGCGCCCGAGGCCCATGTCTGGCGGCTGCTGCTGCCCGCCTTGGCGCAGGCTGTAGAGGCGCGCGGCGGGCCGGTGGTGCTGATCGGCGCGCCCTACGAACCCTGCGGGCCGTCGCTCGCGGCGCAAGGCTTGCCGGTGGAAGCGCTGATGTGGGTCCGAAGCGACGCGCCGGCCTCGCGGCTGTGGGCCTGCGAGCAGGCGCTGCGCTGCGCGGACGTGTCCGCCGTGCTCGCCTGGCTGCCGCAGGCCCGGGTGGGTGAACTGCGCCGGTTGCAACTGGCCGCCGCCCAGCATGACGTGCTGCTCTTCGTGTGCCGGCCCGAATCGGCCGTGCAGGGTGCTTCGCCGGCACGGCTGCGCCTTCAGGTGGAAAGCTGCGAGGCCGACAGCTCGCAGATCGAACTGCGCATTCTCAAGCGCCGCGGGCCGCCCTTGGCCGCGCCGGTGATGCTGCCCGCGCGCAACGAGCGCATGGCCGCATTGCTGGCGGCCGCCCGGTTGCGCCGCAAGCTGCGGCTGCAGCAGCAGGGCACGGTGCCGGCCGGCGAAGCGGCAACGGCAACGGCAACGGCAACGTCGGCCACGGTGGTGCGCATCGACGCATGGAAGGGAGGCCCCAATGCACTGGATCGCATTGCGGTGGTCGCTTGAATCCAGTTCGCCTGACGAAGCGCAGCCCCTGCCCACGCCCGAGGCGCTGGGCTGGTGGGCGCTGCAATACACGCCGCACGTCGCCTGGCAAGACGAGGCGCTGATGCTCGAGGTTTCGGCTTGCGAGCGCCTGTGGGGCGGGCGCTCGTCGCTGATGCGCCAGCTGGCCCACGAGAACCCCGCGCCCGACGCCGTGATGCGCGGCGCGCAGGGCGCCACCAGCCTCATCGCACTGGCCCGGCTGCGCCTGTTCGAGCGCGAAGAGAGCCGGCCCAAGGACATTCCCGCCGGCCTGCCGTTGGACACGCTGAGCGCCGCGCGCGAGCACCTCGACCTGCTGGCGCGCCTGGGCTGCCGCACGTGGGGCGACGTGGCGGCCTTGCCGCGCGGCGGCCTCACGCGGCGCTTTGGCGCGGCGCTGCGCGAGGCGCTCGACGTGGCATGGGGCCTGCGTCCCGAAAGCCACCACTGGCTCACGCTGCCCGACGTGTTTGAGCAGAAGCTCGAGCTGCCCGCGTTGGCCGAAACCGCGCCCGAACTGATGTGGTCGGCCAACCGGCTGCTCACGGCGCTGCAGTTCTGGCTGCGTGCCCGCCAGCGCGGCGCGCGTGCGCTCGAGCTGCAATGGACGCTCGACCTCAAGCGCTTCAACGGCGTGAACCTGCCGCCGCACCAGCAGGTCATCGTGCGCACGGCCGAGCCCACGCAGGACATGGCGCACCTGCGCCGCCTGCTCTCCGAAAAGCTCGCCCTCACCACGCTTGCGGCGCCCGCAAGCTGGCTGCGCCTGCGCACGCTCGAAACCGATCCGTGGGCCGGCGCCAGCACCAGCTTCCTGCCCGAAGACAACCGCAAGGGCGACAAGCTGCACGAAATGGTCGAGCGGCTCAGCGTGCGCCTCGGGCCGCAGCAGGTGGTGGTGCCCGTGGCGCAGGCCGACCACCGGCCCGAGCGCAAGCAGGCGTGGCGGCCAGCGTTGCAGAAAGACAATGCGCCACAAGACAAGACCCGCAAGGAAGCAAAGGAAACCGCAAAGGCGAAGGCCGCGGCTTCGCAGCCCGATGCGCTCTACCCGCCGTGGCTCTTGCCCGAGCCGCTGCTGCTCAAGATGGAGGGCGAGCGCCCGTGCTACCGCGGCCCCCTCAGCAAGCTGATCGGTCCGCAGCGCGTCGAAGCCGGCTGGTGGGGCGGCAAGGAAGACGGCGGGCAGCCGGCAATGCGCGACTACTACGTGGCCGAAAGCCCCGAAGCCGGACTGGTGTGGATCTTTCGCGAGCGGCTCTCCGCGCGCTTTTCCCAGGGCGAAGTGCGCTGGTACCTGCAGGGGTTCTATGCCTGACCTGAGCGAAAAGCAGCTGCGCGGACGCAACTCCGCCAAGGTGCATGCGCTGCCGTTGCCCTTGCGCAAGAAGCCGCCGCCCACGCTGCCCGACTATGCCGAGCTGCATTGCCTGACCAACTTCAGCTTTCAGCGCGGCGCCTCCACGCCCGAAGAGATGGTCGAGCGTGCCTACCAGCTCGGCTACACGGCCCTTGCCATTACCGACGAATGCTCGGTGGCCGGCATCGTGCGCGCGCTCATTTGCCTGCGCGATCTGCCGGCCAAATTGGAGGAGCACGAGCGCGACCATCCCGAAGAGCCGCCGCTCCCGCGCAACCCCGGGTTCCGGCTGCTGTTCGGCAGCGAGTTCCGCTTCGAGCGCTTCAGGCTCGTGGTCATCGCCAACGACACCGAAGGCTGGGGCAACCTGTGCGAGTTCATCACCGCCGCGCGCAACACCGAGCTGCCCAAGGGCGAGTACCGCGTGCGCTGGGACGAGAGCGACGTGGCTTCGCTGCAGCATTGCCAGGTTCTTTTTGTGCCGCACAGGGCACCGGGCGGTGCCATGGACGTCGCCTCGCTGCATGAAGACCTGCTGGCCGCCAAGGCGCTCTATGGAGAGAGCCTGTGGCTGGCGGTGGAAATGCTCAACGAGCTCGACGACGACCTGTGGTTCGTCACGCTGATGCAGGCGGGCGAGCACACGGGCGTGCCGCTGGTGGCGGCCGGCGACGTGCACATGCATGCGCGCTCGGCCAAGCCGCTGCACGACGTGCTCACGGCCGTGCGCGAAGGCCGGGCCGTGGCCGAGTGCGGCTTTGCACTGCAGTCGAATGCCGAGCGGCATCTGCGGCAGCGGGTGCGGCTGGCCGAGCTGTATCTGCCCGAGATGCTGTCGAACACGCTGGTGGTGGCCGAGCGGTGCCGGTTCGATCCCAATGTGATCCGCGAGACCTACAAGTACCCGCTCGAAACCGTGGGCAACCACGAGACGCCCGTGCAGACACTGGTGCGCAAGACCTGGGAGGGCGCGGCGGTCCGCTTTCCCGAGGGCATTCCCGACAAGGTGCGCGAGCAGGTCGAAAAGGAACTCGCGCTGATCGTCGAGCTGAAGTACGAGATGTTCTTTCTCACGGTGGAAGACATCGTGCGCTTTGCGCGCTCGCAGCACATCCTTTGCCAGGGGCGCGGTTCCTCGGCCAATTCGGTCGTCTGCTACTGCCTGGGCATTACCGCGGTCAATCCCGAAAAAGGCCACCTGCTGTTCGAGCGCTTCCTGAGCCGGCACCGCAACGAGCCGCCCGACATCGACGTCGACTTCGAGCATCAGCGGCGCGAAGAGGTCATCCAGTACATCTACGAGAAATACGGCCGCGAGCGCGCAGCCATTGCGGCTGTCGTCATCTGCTACCGCGCACGCAGCGCCTTGCGCGACGTGGGCAAGGCCATGGGCATCGACGAACGCCTGATCGACGAATTTGCAAAAGACCACTACTGGTTCGACGACACCGTGCTGGGCGAACAATTGTTCAAGGCGGCCGCGCGCGTCGGCGTGCAGGAAGACGAGCTCAAGCTGGTGCAATGGATCGAGATGACGCAGCGTCTCAAGGGCTTTCCGCGCCACCTGAGCCAGCACGTGGGCGGCTTTGTGCTCACGCACACCAAGCTCACGCGCCTGGTGCCGGTCGAAAAGGCATCGATGAAAGACCGCTCCGTCATCCAGTGGGAGAAGGACGACCTCGAAGCCATGGGCATGCTCAAGGTCGACGTGCTCGCGCTCGGCATGCTCAGCGCCATACGCCGCGGGCTCGACCACATGAACCGCTGGCGGGGCTCGATGATGGAGATGCACCACATCCCCAACGACGACCAGAAAGTGTTCGACATGATCTGCGACGCCGACACCATCGGCGTGTTCCAGATCGAGAGCAGGGCGCAGATGTCGATGTTGCCGCGCCTGAAGCCGCGCACCTATGAAGACCTGGTGATCGAGGTTGCGATCGTGCGGCCCGGGCCCATTCAGGGCGGCATGGTGCATCCCTATCTCAAGCAGCGCGAGCGGGTGGCCAAGCGCTTGCCAATCCATTACGAGAAGGAAGAACTGAAGCCCGCGCTGGAACGCACGCTGGGCATTCCGATTTTCCAGGAGCAGGTGATGCAGATCGCGATGATCGCGGCCAAGTTCACCGCCGACGAGGCCGATCAATTGAGGCGCGCGATGGCGGCGTGGAAGCGCAAGGGCGGCCTCGAGAAGTTCCACGACAAGCTCGTAAAGGGCATGACCGACAACGGCTACAAGGCCGAGTTCGCCGAAGCCATCTTCAAGCAGATCCTCGGCTTTGGCGACTACGGCTTTCCCGAAAGCCACGCCGCGAGCTTTGCGCTGCTGGTCACCGTGAGCAGCTGGCTCAAGAACTACGAGCCCGCCTGCTTTCTGGCGGCCCTGCTTGACTCGCAACCCATGGGCTTCTACAGCCCCTCGCAGCTCGTGCAAGACGCGCGTCGGCATGGCGTGGAGGTGCGGCCGGTCGATGTCACGTGCAGCGACATCGACACCACGCTCGAAGCCCGCGCCCCCGACGCGCCGCGCATGCCGCCGGGCACCGATGCGCGCTATGCCGACCGCCTCGGCAACCAGAACCAGCCCGCCGTGCGGCTCGGGCTGAACCGGGTTTCGAGCCTCAGCAAGGAGGGCGCCGAGCGCCTGCTCGCAGCGCGTGCGCAAGCGCCTTTCACCAGCACCGAAGACCTCGCCCTGCGCGCCGAGCTCGACGGCAAGGACATGGCTGCGCTGGCCGCCGCCGATGCGCTGATGTCGCTTTCGGGGCATCGGCGCCAGCAGGTGTGGGACGCCACCGCGCAGAGACGTTCGCCGGCCTTGCTCAAGGGCGTGCCGATCAACGAGCAGGTCCTGCAATTGCCCGCGGCCCCCGAGGGCGAGGAAATCGTGGGGGACTACGCGGCGCTCGGCCTCACGCTGCGGCGACATCCGATCGCGCTGCTGCGCCCGCGCCTTGCGCGCATGAAGCTCATGAGCGCCGAAGAGCTGCGCAGCCTGCCCAGCGGCCAGACCGCGCGCGCCTGCGGCATCGTCAAGGGGCGGCAGCGCCCGGGCACGGCCAACGGCACCATCTTCGTCACGCTCGAAGACGAGACCGGCAACGTCAACGTCATCGTCTGGAGCCATGTCATCGAATCCTGGCGCGAGCCGCTGCTCAAGTCGCACCTGCTGGCGGTGCAGGGCACCTGGCAGCGCGACGACGAGACCGGCGGCAAGGTGCAGCACCTGATTGCCACCGGCTTCAAGGACCTGACGCCGCTCATGGGCCGGCTGGCGCAGAGCAATACCAGCCGCGATTTTCATTGACGGCACCGCATGCAACCGATCGTTCCATGGCTCGCGCAACCGGCCACTTTTCGCTAACCTGCTTCTTCCATGTCCGCACTTGCACTTGATCCCGTCGTCGCCTTGCCGATCGGTCCGCCGCCGCCTGCGCCCGATGTACCCGTTCCCATGCCGCCGCCACCGCAGCCCGGTCCGCCGCCCGAGGGCGATCCACCGCCCGTGGAGCCGCCGTTCACCGACCCCGGCTTTCCGCCGCCGGTGATCGATCCGCCGCCGCCCATGCAGAAAACCGGCGAAGTGCCTTTCGGAAAGGCGCACGCGCGTCGGTTGCGTGAAATCTATCGATCGGCGGGCTGGCCCTGCTGCGATGCCATCGAGGTCGAGCTGCTGGCCGGCGGATTTCTCGAGCGCGTTCGCACGCCGCACGGCCACGAGACTCTGCGCGTCACCGACGCCGGCATTGCGCGCATTGCCACCACGCTCACCATCAACCGTGCAGCGCTCTCGCCGCACGAGGCGTTGGTTGAACGCGTGGCACGCGAAATGACGCGCGGCGGCCGCATCGCCTGGCGCGGCCTCGGCCTGCGGGCGCGCCTGCCGCCGCTCGAAGAGGGCGGCAAGCCGCGCTGGTGCATTGCAAAGCCCGATGTGTTTTCAATCCGCAATACCAGCGTGGAAGCCTATGCGCACCCCATCGTGCACGAGGTGAAGGTGAGCCGCGCCGACTTGCTGGGCGACCTGCGCAAGCCCGACAAGCGCGCCGCCTACCTCGACCTGGGCGGTGAGTGCTGGTATGTGCTGGGCAACGATGCGCGTGGCCGCTGCATCGCCTCGCCCGACGAAATTCCGCAGGAGTGCGGCGTGCTGGTGCTCGAAGGCGAACGGCTGGTGGTGGCGCGCGCGGCAGTGCACCGCGCCTTCGACCGCATTCCGTTCGGTGTGTGGCTGGCGCTTGCAAAGGCGCAACCCATTGCGGGTTTCGACGACGATGCGCAGGACATGCTGGGCGGACTTGCGGCCGGCGAGGCTTAGCGCCGCATGGGATAGGACGCCAGCAGTTCGTGGTGAAAAAAGTTGCCGCGATGCGAGCGAATCAGCTTGAAGTCCCGCACCTTCCAGTGAATGGGAGCAAGGCGCATCGGCCGCGCGGCACGCTCGGTTTGCCTGGCGATGGTGACGTGCGGTGTCCAGTTTTTGGCGGGTACTGCAAGACCCGTTCTGCGCACCGCCCGCACGATGTCGTCGTGAAGCGCGCGCAGGCTTTCATGCTCCGCCGGCTGCACCACTGAAACGTCGTTGCGCCAGGTGCATGAACTGTCGAGCGTGAGTTCCAGCGGCCGCGTCGGCACTTCGGCCAAGGCCTCCCGCAGCAGCGCTTCAAGGGTATGGCCGCGGTCTTCCACGCAATGCAGCGTCAGGTGCAGGCGATGGCCCGGCGGAAAGTAGTGGCCCACCGGCCACCACCATTCGGCGCAATGCGCCTTGATGGCGGCTTGCACCGCCACGTCGGGGAACAAGCCGATAAGGAACGCTTGTGCTGCCAGCGGCGGTGTCGTTCGCTCGCCCACGGCTGGCTCACTCTGCAGGCGGCCACCACTGTTCGGCCGTGGTGCGGATGACGCGGGCCGCCTGCAGGCGGATGTTCTTGCCGTCGTCGTCGCGCTCCTTGTCGGAGACCACGCGAAAAGGCCAGGTCGAAATGCGGCCCGCATGCGGGCGCGGCTGCGGGCGCCTCAGCGGCGAAAAAAACAGGATCCGCGCAGAAGGCGCTGGCGGGCTGGCGGTGGTCATGGTGTCGCCTCGAATGTTGCTCTGGGAGACGAGTAATTCTAGAGGAAACACTGTATGAACGTACAGTATATTTGCGCCGTCTCAAATGCTGAGGAGCGGGTGCATGGCCCGTGGCGTGTCCGGCCCGCTGCGCAGGTTGCGCTCGATGAACTCGCGGGCAATGGCATCCAGGTTGGCCGGCGCCGGCGTGGCGAAGGACATGCGGTATTTCAGCAACCGGCCGTTGCGCCCCGTGAGAAAGGTGAACGACTCGTAGGTCTTCTGGCTCTGGGCGTGAACCACGCGAAAGCTCACGCGCCGGAAGGCCTGTCCGTCGATCAGCTCATCGCGCACCGGGCCGACTTCCACCTTGGCATAGACACCTCTCGCGCCCGCAAGCCGGACCTCTTCCACGGCGGCCTTGAAGTGCTCGTCGAACTTCGGGTCGGCAACGCCGGCGGCCCAGTCGCTGCGCTTCATGCCGTACACGTAGACGTCAACCCAGCCCACGTTGCTTTGGTACCGGTGGCTGACGCCCAGGCCGGGCTGACCTGCCTCGTACGAGGTCGAGCGCACGTACTGCCACTGCACCGCACTGGCGGCCGGAGCCGAGGCGACGGGAGGTTTCGTGGCCGGCGCGGTGCAGCCCGCGAGCAGGGCTGCGGCCGTCAAGATCAAGGCAGGCCAACGCTTCGTCATGAAGGGCCTGCCTGAAACGGGTGGCTGCCTCGGCCGTCAGTCCGGCCGGACTTCGAAATACGCTTCGTCGGCCTCGCCCAGCGCGCGAAAGCCCGCGGTCTTGGCGGCGTCGTAGGCCTTGGCCCAGTTTGCGGCCAGAGCGATCTCGTCTTTCGTCAGCTCGTCGGCACTCGACTCGCTGGCGTTTTCGAAGGCCTTCAGCGCCTGCGCCACGTTGTCGCCCAGCAGCTTGTCGAGTTCGCGCCGGAAGCGCGACTCCGCCGCGGAAATGACTTCGGCCGGTGCATCGGGGAAGTCGATCAGGTTCACTGTGTAGCTCATGGGCCGGATGCTACGTGATGGCAACAGCCCCGTCCTCCGGTGGCGTTGTTGCCGCGCGTTTCAGGGGTGTGCCGCCAGCTGTGCACCCGCGCTCACGCTGCCGCTTGCAGCCAGCGCCTCGGGCGGCATCGCCGTCGCGGTTTCGGGCTGCGTTCTGATGGAGGCGCAGCGGCCGTAGGTGTCGTCGAAGCGCACGATATCGTCCTCGCCCAGATAGCTGCCGGTCTGCACCTCGATCACCTCGAGCATGGTCTTGCCCGGGTTTTCGAGCCGGTGGATCGCGCCCGAGGGCAGGTAGATGGATTCGTTCTCCCGCACCAGGCTGACCTGGCCGTCGCAGGTGGCCTTGGCGGTGCCGCGCACCACGATCCAATGCTCGGCGCGATGGTGGTGCATTTGCAGCGACAGCTTGGCGCCCGGGTTCACCGTGAGGCGCTTCACCTGGAAGCGGTCGCCGAAGTCGAGCCTGTCGTAGGCGCCCCAGGGCCGCACCACGCGCCGGTGTTCGGTCGCTTCGGGCTTGCCTTGCTGCGCGAGCATGCGCACCACCTCGCCGACCTGCTCGGCGCAATCCGCCTTCGCCACCAGCACGGCGTCGGGCGTGTCCACGATGATCAGGTCCTCGGTGCCCAGCGCCACTACCGGCCGGTGCGGCGCATGAATGAAGGTATTGCGCGAACGCAGCGTGCTGGCCTGGCCGCTCAGGCGGTTGCCGGTCCCGTCTTCCGGGTGCAGCGTGGCCACCGCGTTCCAGCTTCCCACGTCGCTCCAGGCGCCTTCGAACTTCACCACGGCAATGTTCTGCTGCTTTTCGAGCACCGCGTAGTCGATGCTGTCGCTGCGGCAGGCCTGGAAGGCCTCGGGATCCAGGCGGTCGAAGCTGCCCTCGCTCGAAACACCGGCGGTTGCGCGTTGGCAGGCCAGCAGGATATCGGGCGCATGGGCGTTCAAGGCCGAGACCAGCGTACTCGCCTGCACCAGGAAGATGCCCGCATTCCAGCTGTAGCCGCCGTGCAGGACCAGCGATTCGGCCACCGACGCCGTGGGCTTTTCGACGAAGCGCACCACGGCCCGGCTGAATCGGTCGGCGGACACCGCGCCGGCTTCGATGTAGCCATAGGCGGTGCTCGCAAAGGAAGGCATCACGCCGAAGGTCACGATATGCCCGGCCAGCGCCGCGACGACGCCGCGCCGTATCGTCTCGGCGAACAGCGGCGTGTCGGGAATATGGTGGTCGGAGGGGGCGAACAGAAGCAGGTCGTCCTTGCCGGCGAGCAGTGCCGCCGCCGCCATGGCTGCCGCGGTGTTGCGCGCCATCGGCTCCAGGATCTGCCGTCCGGTGGCACCGGCTTTCTCGACGGCCTCGCGCACCAGGAAGCGGTGCTCTTCCGATGCGATGCAGGTGATGTTGCTGTTCAGGCTGCACAGGCGCTCCAGCGTCATCTGCAGCAGGCTCTTGTCGCCGATCAGCGGTGCGAACTGCTTGGGAAGCGTCTTGCGCGAGAGCGGCCACAGGCGCGTGCCGCTGCCTCCGCAGAGCACGACGGGATGGATGGTGGGGGTGTTCATGACAACGTCCTTGATGAAAGGTGAAGGCCGGCCCGCTCAGAGCTGCCCGGTGTTGGTGGCAAAGCTCACCGCCTGCGCACGCGAATGCACCTGCAGCTTCTTGTAGATGTTCTTGATGTGGGCGTTGACCGTCTGCCCTGAGATCCCGAGCCTCATGCTGATCTCCTTCGACACGCAGCCTCGCGCCACGCAGCGAAGCACCTCGCGCTCGCGCGTCGTCAGCGTCACCTCGCGCTGCGGCGCCTCGACGTGAGGCGGTTCGCTTGTCTGCTGGTTCATGCGCGTGAGCAGGCGGCGCGCCAGCTTGGGCGTGATGGCCGCGCCGCCGTTCACCACCTGCAGCACGGCCTGCGCAAAGCTCTGCAACCAGGCGTGCTTGAGCAGGTAGCCCGTGGCGCCAAGCTCGAAGGCATGCATCACATGGGCGTCGTCTTCCATGGCCGAGATCACGATGATTTCGCAGTAGCGATGCAGCTTGCGCGCCTCGCGGATGAGCTCGAAGCCCGATCCGTCGCCGAGCCGCAGGTCGACCATCAGCACGTCGAATTCGTGGGTCGTCAGCAGGCGGCGGCCGTCGCGCACGCTGCCGGCCTGCGCCTCCAGCTGGATGCGCATGTCCGACAGCAGCTCCTGGGCAATCACGCGGCGCATGAACTCGTCGTCGTCGACGAGCAGCACGCGGACCGGGGCATCTTCCTGCCCCGTCAGGAAATGCGGCCACAGCGGTTCGGCTGGAGGACAGACGCCGGACGGATAAACCGTGCGGCGCTCGGACGCCCGAGCGTAGTCAGGGGAGTCGGAAGAGTGAGGCGCGGTGTCGGACATGAAGGTTCCTAGAGAGTTGTTAGGGTTGGAGGAGGTTTCACGTTTGCATCGAGATACGCCGGCCCTCGGGGGCTGGCACTTGGGGAGCCTTTGCAGGCAGCTTTGAAAGAGTCATGGCCGGGATCCGGTGGGGGCGGGAACCGCGAGCGGCTCGGCCACGCAGCGCGTCAGCTCGCGGTCCAGGCGCTGGAGAATGGCGTTGCGGTCCAGCTCTGTTTCGGCGAACGAACGGGCGGCCGCGCCCATGGCTTCGCGTTGCGGGCGAGACACCGCGAGCTGCGCGATGGCGTCGGCCAGTGCGTCCGCATCGCCGGGGGCAACCACCATGCCGCGGCCGGACACCACGTTGCTCAGCTCGGTGCCCGCATGGGCCGTGACGATCACGGCCTTGCCGCTCGCAAGCATGCCGGCGAGCTTCGACGGCATCACCAGGTCCGCGGCGTCGGCGCGCTGCGGCAGCACGTGGATGTCCGCCATGCCCAGCAGTTCGTTGAGCCGCTCGGCAGGCTGCAGGTCGATGAAGTGAACGCGCGGCAGGTTTGCGCAGGCGGCCTTCAGCGGCTCGCGGCTCGGGCCGTTGCCGCAGAACACGAAGTGGATATGCGCCGCCGCAACCAGGCGGTGCGCCGCATCGGCCAGCAGCTCGATGCCCTGCTTGGCCCCCAGGCTGCCCGCGTAGAGCACCACCACCTCGTCCGCCGGAATGCCGAGCATGTTCCGGTAGCCGGTGGTGCCGTCTGCATCCGATGCACCGGCGGGTTGCGGGAAGATCGAGCGCACATCCACCCAGTTGGGCAGCAGCACCAGCCGGGTTTCGTCGATGCCCTTGTCCCTTGCCTTGTCGAGCATGGCGGCCGAGATGGTCGATACGCGGTTGAACCGGCGAAGCAGCCAGCGCTCGATCGAGAGCGCGAAGCGCCGCACCCGCGCGCCGCGCACCAGGCCCATGCCAAAGGCGGCGTCCACCTCGTAGTCCTGAATGTGCAGCCACGACTTGATGCCCAGGACCCGCGAGAAGAGGAGCGCGGACGGCGCGCAGAAAAGGGGCGGTTCGACCACGAAGACCACGTCCGGCTTCCAGCGGATCTGCGCGAAGAGCAAGGGCAAGCTCGACACCATGAACGAGAACAGATGCGCCAGGCGCGCGAGCGCCCGCGGCCGGGCCGGCACCCAGGTCGGTGCGCGCCAGATGGTGATGCCGTTCCAGTCCGTCTTGCGGTAGGCCCAGGCCGAATGCCCCTCGAACACTGCCCAGTTCGGAAAGAAGGGCGGCGATGCGATCACGCGCACGTCATGGCCCTTTGCATGCAGCCACTGCGCCATCTCGCCCGAGTACTTGCCGATGCCGACCAGCTCTGGCGTGAAGTTCATCGAATAAAGCAGAATTTTCACGATGCCCTTTCAAAGGAACCGCGGACCAGCCGCACGATCGGATAGAAGCCGAACAGCGCGCGCATGCGCACCTCATAGAGAAGAAAGTCAGTGAAGAAGGCGATGAAGAAAACGTAGTGCGGCTTGCCGGGGAAAATCGACACCACCGCGCCGTAGGACACAAGCCGCAGCGCCACTTCGAGCAATGCCCAGCCGCCGAGCGCGGCCACCGGGCTCTTGAGTGCGAGCAGCATCTCGTGGTGGATCGTGTAGGTGCGCAGCAGGAAGTACGGCGCAATGCACAAGAAGATCTCCAGCGCCTCGTGCCCCACCTTCAGCAGCGGCGCGGCCACCGTGATGAGCGCGGCCAGGCCGGCAAAGAGCACGCAGCCCAGCAGGAACGATTGCCTGGCGAGCTGCAGCGTCGACGCATCGAGCTTGCCGGCCTCGGCACCCAGCATGGCGCGCGTCTTCGTATAGAGAAACGCCTGCACGAACTGCGACGGTGCTTCCGCCAGCAGAAAGGCGACCTTGAAAGCGCCCACGTATCCGAGCGGCATGAAGAAGGCGACCACCAGCAGGTCCGACTTGCGAAGCAGGAACATCAGCAGCGAATAAACGGTGGCGCCGCCCTGCGACTGCAGGCGCAGCGCCGGTCGGCCGCGCGGCGGACCCGCGGCCCAGCCCGTGCGCATGCTGGCCGCGCCCACGAGCAAAAAGGCCACGAGGTTGATGAGCAGCAGATGCCAGGCACCCAGCTCGAACCCCAGCACGATGAGAGCCGCAATGCCCAGCACCAGAATGCTCGAGCGGATGCCCGTCTCCAGGTTGAGCAGCCCCGCGTAGCCCAGCCCCCGGCTGTAGGAAAGGCGCAGGCTGATGAACGAGAAAACCGCCAGCGTGCAGACGATCAGCGCAAACGGCACGCCCGCCACCGGCAGGTGCTGAACCTTGAGGATCAGCGCGGCCAGCAGCGTAGCCAGCGGAATGCCGATGGCCAGCGTGCGCAGCACGTCGCCCCGGCTCACGCCCGGCGGCATGCTGGCGGCTTCGCGCGAGAACAGGAGCGAACTGCCCAGCGTTCCCACCACCAGCGCCGCTTCCAGCACCGACTGGTAGATCGAATACTCGCCGAACTCCGAGGGCGAGACATACGCCGCCATCAGAAAGACGGCCAGGAAGCCCGACATGTAGGCATACAGCCGCGAAGCCAGCGCACCCAGGCCGCGCAGCTGCACGGCGCGAAAGCCGGGCAGCGTGATGGAGCGATCGAGGAGGTTCATGGCCTGCGCCTGTTGCGTACCAGGTGCGTCATTTCGGCGCTGAGGCGCCCGCGAATGGGCCGGCGCCGGCGGCACGCTGCACGAGCAGGCCGCGGCCGAAGGCCCAGTTCTTGGCGCGGCGCGCCGCCTGCAGCGCGTACGTCAGCGCGGCGGCCGTGCGCACGCGGCCATGCAGCACGTGCGACATGGCCATCTTTGCGCTACCCTGGAAGTGCAGGGCCATCACGCCCACCAGCTCGCCGGCTGGTGTTACCACGCTGGGCTGGCCGTCGACGTACACGATGCGCTTGGCGCCGCCCCGTGCCTGGAATTCGTTCAGCAGCAGGTTGTGGCCGCCGTTGATGTTGTGGTCGATCATCCGTCCGCCGAACACGCGGTTGATCGGGTCCGCATTGCCGCTCGCCTGGGCCCAGAGGTGGAGCAGCGTCATGTCGGACACGCCGCCGCGCACGCCGCGGGCGGTGAACCGTGCCGCAATCGCGCGCAGCTTGCGGCGGCCGGCGGGCGTGGCGTAGGTGTTGAGCACAAAAGCGATGAAGCGCTGCAGGCCCATCGCGGTCCAGTAGCTCACGTGCGGCGATATCTGGCACGGGTCCCAGCCGTCGCGGGGGCGCACGTACGAGCCGGAGAAATCCGCCTTTCCGGCCACGCGCCGGATGTGCGCGCCAACGCCGCGAAACAGCAGCACGTCGCTGTCGATCAGCACGAACTCGCGGCACTCCGGATGCGCCTTGAGGTACTCGGCCAAGAGGAAGTAGCGCCGGAAGCAGATCTTCTCGAACTCCGGCGAGTTGCTCGACAGGTGCACATAGTGGCTGCACAGGCGCTCGTAGTCGGGACCGGCGTCGGTGCCCGCCAGCACGACGAGGTGCTCCTCCGCCAAGGCCGCGGACTCGCGGCACAGCAGCAGGGTCTTGTTCTGGCGGTCTTCCACCACGATGAATGCGAGAGCGTTGGTCATGGGCTATGGAAAAAAGATGGCGTTGGTAGTGGGTCGGTGCTCAGGGCCGCGGCGCGGTGGCGCTGCGCACCAGCGCGACATGCGTGGGCAGAAAGCGGTAGTCCGCGTCCAGCGGCAGGTCGAGCGTGAACAGCCCGCCGCGCGCCTTCGCGTCGGCGATCCAGTCGCGCACCTGGGCGGCCGTGAAGCGCGGCGCAGTGGTCTGGCCCCACGACGCGCCGAGCGGCGTGAGCACGTGGAACGCCAGGCCCGATGCAGGGGTGGTGGAAGGCCCCGAAGGCGCCGGAGGCTGCAGGAGCTCCCCGGCCATGAGGTTCTGGCACGGTGCGGCCTTGGCGCTGAAGCGCTGCGGCCCCT
Organism: Variovorax sp. DXTD-1; assembly: GCF_003984625.1. Lineage (GTDB taxonomy): Bacteria > Pseudomonadota > Gammaproteobacteria > Burkholderiales > Burkholderiaceae_C > Variovorax. The sequence goes on from NZ_RWKH01000006.1 coordinate 164,692, forward strand.
CGCCGGAGTTGAAGGCGAGCCACCGCTTGGGCGCACCGGTGCGCGCGGCGGCGCAGAGCCCGTTCCAGTCTTCGGCCGACATGCCCCTGGTGTTGTACACACCGTCGAACCACCAGCCCTTGGCCAGCGCGCGGTAGTGTTCCGACCATTCCCGGACCACCGCAGTCCATCCGGCGATGAAGCGCGCGGGCGGCGGCTTCTGCTCCGAAACATCGCCCAGGCAATCCATCAGGTAGGCGTCGCCCTGCGGCGCGCGGAAGGGCAGGTACAGCACCAGCCCGATGCCGCGGCGCTGCAAGGCGCGGCCGATTTCCATCGGCAGGTCGCGCGGCGGGCGGTTCTCGATGCTGCCGGGGCACAGCAGCTCCAGCGCCGCATTGGGCGCGATGAACTGGCCGTTGTTCTGGCCCAACGTCAGGATGAGGTAGGAGGCCCGCATGCGTGCGAGCGACGCTGCAAGCGCTTCGGCATCGAATCGCGCCACATCGGCAATGGTTTGCTTGTCGGGCAGGTAATGCACCATCACGCCGAAGCCCGCCACCGGCGGCGCGGCCGACGCCGCGCAAGCCGCGCACAGCAGCCATGCCGGGAGAAGCCGCCGAAGAGCGCCTGCAAGCCAGGTCATTGCATGGCTCCCGCGAGCGAAACGGCTTCATGCTTGAGCGTGAGGTAGCGCCTTGCCACCGTGCCCGGCGCGCAGGCTTCGGCGAGCGGCCAGGCCGGCTGCTTGGCCCGGTGCTCGGCCAGGTAGCGCGACAAGCCGCCGAGGTCGGTGGAGCCGTTGCCGATGAAGAAGGCATAGTCGCCGAACAGCTCCCGGTGCACCGGAATGTCCGACAGCAGGAGCGGCACGCCCAGCGTGGCGGCCTCGGCGGCGGAGAGGTTGAAGCCCTCGAAGGCCGACAGCGAAATGAAGGCCGCGGCGCCGCAGTAAAGCTGAGTCAGCTCCTTGCGCGAAACCATTCCCCTGTGGCGCACGCAACTGCGGATGGCAGGGTCCATGCGAGCTACCATTCTCGTCACCTCAGCCGCGCCGTTGCCGGTCACGTCCAGCCAATCGACCAGGCCCTCGCGCTTCATGCGCTCGAACAGCTTCAGCGTGCCGTCGAAGTTCTTGTGCGGGTAGTAGTGGTACGAGGCGATGAGGTAGCGCTCGCCAATGGCCGCCGCGCGCCCCGGCTTGACCGGGCCCGGCGGGCCGGGCGAGCGGGTTGCATCCACCGGATTGAAGATGACGGTCGGGTGTTCGCAGCGTCCGAAGTAGCGCTCGAAATCCTGCTGGCTGCTTCTGCTGATGAACACCACGTCTGCCGCGCTGCGCGCCACGCGCCGCAAGCACCAGTCGAGCCACAGGCGCTTGGTGCGGCTGAAATACTGCGGGTAGGCCTTGTACTGCAGGTCGTGCACGACCACGATCGAATCGCGGTGGCGCCCGAAAAGCGTGAACGGCAGGAAGTAGTTGGGGAACAGCGAGAACACCGTTTCGCCCGACACCAGCGCCCGCAGCCGGTGATAGTTGTAGAGCAGTATCTCCAGCAGGAACCGGCTGATCTTCAGGCGCTGCGCGGCGGCGTAGATGCCCGGGTGCCGCTCGCTGATTGGCTGGATGTGGTCGCCCTTGCACATGCGCATCCTGCGCAGCAGAAGATCGGACACGTTCAGCACGCCGCCCGCGCCTTTGTTGAGGCTGATCGAGTCGTAGAAGAGGTATTTGTACATGGTGAAACCTCAGGTCGTGCCGTGCGCGTACATCGCCGCCCCGCGGCGCGGCTGGCGAAAACGCGAACTCAGCAGCCCGGCAAAAACCGCCGCGATCAGCCCCGAGGCCGCGAACGGGCCCCACCCGAGAATCGGTCCCCGCATGAAGGGCACGTATGCAGCCAGCAGCACCAGCGCGCAAAGGTAGGAGGCAGACAGCGCGGCATGCGGCTGGGCCACCTTGTCGAGCATGCGGAACAGGGCCGAGACCGCCAGGCCGAGCATCACCGGCCCCGCCAGGCCGAAGTCGAAGTACGCCGTGGTGAATGGCGGCAGCGAGAGGTTGCTCTGCGAGAAGTTGCCCAGCACGGCCGGCCATCCGAGGGGGTCGAACTCCGGGTACATCTTCAGGCTGCGCGGCAGCATGAAAGAGAAGGCTGACAACAGGTAGCGGCCGAAACCCAGTTCGGGTTCAGGCGCGCGCTCCAGCAGCCCGGCCACGATATACATCGCGTCGAAGTCCTGGCTGTAGGGAAACGTGGTGAGCGTCTCGCCCCAGAAGCTTCCGCGCGAAATCAGGTTCAGCACCGGGCCAAGGCCGGCGATGGCACCGAAGATCAGCATGGCCAGCAGCCAGCGGCGCTTGACGCCGAGCACGTAGATGAAAAGCGGCAGCAGGCCGATCAGCAGGATCTGCCGCGGCGTATTGACCGGGTAGGCCGCAATGCCGGCCAGCACCAGCGCAAAGCCGGCGGCGCACCATGACCAGACCGTCCGGCGGCGGTATGCGTGGATGGCCAGTGCCACGAAGCACATCAGCACGATGAGCTTCGGCAGCGTCGAATAGACGATGAAATCGACCGGTAGGTTCTGGCCCTCGTCCGGCAGGCCGCGCGCGATGAAGTTCAGGTCGGGGCGAATGAACAGCGACGCGAACGCGGCGACCGTGCCGCTCAACAGCAGCAGCACGGGGTGCGCAACGCCGGCGATCTGCGTCTCGGGCACTCCGGCCCCGCGCGCCAAGGTTGGGGCTGCCGCCTCGTGCATGCCGAACCTGGCGGCCTCCACGCCCGCCATGTACAGCAGCAGCAGCGTGATCGCTTGCGTGTGGGCGACCGCGCCGATCACGCCCGTGTCCCAGAACGAAACGTCGGCCGCGATCTGCATGGCCGGCGCCACCGAGAAGTAGGTGAGGACCGCGGCGTAGTGAATCAGCAGGAACGTGCTCGTTCCCGGGGCGCCGAGCATTGCAAGCTGCACCAGCGAGAGCACGCACACCGCCGCGTAGCCCCAGATCGGGTCTACCTGGGCGCATGCGAACGCAGCCGCAATGCCGAACCAGAAGCAGAGTGTTCTCATGACAGGCCTTGTGGAGGTCGGGGGTGTGGAGCGTTCGGCTCAGGCGTGGGCGATCTCTTGGACCGGGCGGATCGCCTCCTGATAGGCCGCATAGGTGCGGCGCAGGCCTTCTTCGAGCGGCACCGTGGCCTGCCACCCGATGGCGGCTGCGCACGACACGTCGAGCAGCTTCCTGGGCGCGCCGTCCGGCTGCGAGGTGTCGAAGCGGATCCGGCCGCTGTAGCCGACGACGTCGCCGATCAACGCTGCCAGCTCGCCGATCGACAGGTCTTCGCCCGTGCCGAGATTGATGTGCGCGCACATGGGCGTGGTGTGCTGCTCGTAGCTGTCGCGCGTCATGTCCATCACCGCGATGCAGCCGTCGGCCATGTCGTCGACATAGAGGAACTCGCGCCGCGCGCGGCCGGTGCCCCAGATCACCACCTCGGCCGCGTTTTCGGTCTTGGCCAGGTGAAAGCGCCTGATGAGGGCCGGCACCACGTGGCTGTTCTGCGCGTGGTAGTTGTCGCCGGGCCCGTACAGGTTGGTGGGCATCACGCTGCGGTAGTCGATGCCGTGTGAGGCGCCGTACTGCCGGTTGTAGCTCTCGCACAGCTTGATGCCTGCAATCTTGGCGATTGCATAGGGTTCGTTCGTCGGCTCGAGCTTGCCGCTGAGCAGCGCATCTTCGTGGATGGGCTGCTCGGCAAGCCGCGGGTAGATGCAGCTCGAGCCGAGGAACAGGAGACGCCTGACGTTCGCGAGGAACGCCTGGTGCGTGACATTGGCGGCGATCAGGAGGTTCTGGTAGATGAACTCCGCCGGGTAAGTCATGTTGGCGTGGATGCCGCCGACCCTTGCCGCCGCGAGATAGACCTGGTCGATCTGCTCGGTGGCGAAGAACCGGCGCACTGCCTCCTGGTCGAGAAGGTCGAGCTCCTCACGCCCGCGCGTGACGACCTCGTGCCCGAGGCCCCGCAGGCGCTTCATGAGCGACTGACCCACCATGCCGCGATGACCAGCAACGTATATACGCATATGTTCTTTCGGTTGAAGGTTGAGAATTGAGATGTCGGAACAAGGCGTGCACGGCCTTGGCGCCTAGCCGGAACCCTTTGCGCCCGCGACCACAAGGAAGGTCTTCAGCAGGATCACGACGTCCTGGCGCAGGGACAGCGTGGCGACGTAGTCGGCGTCCATGGCGGCCCTGCGCCGGTAGCTGACCTCGCTGCGCCCGCTCACCTGCCACAGGCCGGTGATGCCGGGCCGCACCGAGCAGTAGTGGCCCCAGTACGGGCCGTACAGGTCCTTCTGCGAGAACATGCAGGGGCGCGGGCCGACCATGCTCATGTCGCCCTTGAGCACGTTCCAGAACTGCGGCAGCTCGTCGAGGCTGTACTTGCGCAGGAACGCGCCGAACGGCGTGATGCGCGGGTCATGCTCGAGCTTCTGGTACATGTCCCATTGCCGGCGCGCCTCTTCGTTCTCGCGCAGGTGGCGCGCCAGCACCGCGTCGGAGTCGGCCACCATCGAGCGGAACTTGTAGAAGCTGAAGACGCGCCCGTCCCGGCCGTAGCGCGGCTGCTTGTAGATCGCCGGGCCGCCGGAGGTCAGCCGCACGCCGAGCCACACCAGCGCGTAGACCCAGCCCAGGAAGAGGAAGAAGCAACTCGCCATCACGATGTCCATACCGCGCTTGGTGGCCATCAACAACCGCGAATTGCCCGCCCACTGGACGGGAGCATTGGATCGCAGGGTGTTCACGCTGTCGCTCCCTCCGCGGCGGCCGCGGCTGCGACCGGCGTTGCGAGCCGGGGCAGTTCGGGCGCTGTCGGGTAGTCGTGGGCCCGCAGCCGGTAGGCACCGTAGCGGTAGGCAAGGCTGCCGTAGTAGCGGCGGCGCGTATCCAGCGCATTGAGCACCACGCCCTGGAAATGCGCACCGGCGTGACGCAGCTGCTTGACGCTTTCGGTCAGGTCGCCCAGCTCGTTGTCGCCGGCGCGCGCCACCATGAGCAGCGTGCCCATGCAGGTCGCCATCTCGGCCGTTTCCGATGCGAGCAGCGTGGGCGGCGTGTCGACAATCACCACGTCGTAGCGCGTCGAGACTTTTTCGAGCACGCGGGCAAAGGCATCGCTCGTGAGAAGGCCCGTCGGGTCGGACGGCAACGCGCCTGTCGTCATCACGTCGAGATGCGGCAGGACTCCCTTGTGGATGGCGCCGTCGAGTTCGATGGAACCCTGGATCAGCTCCGAGAGGCCGCCAGTGCGCTTCAGGCCGAAGCGGGGCGCCACGCTGCTGCGCCGCAGGTCGGCATCGATCAGCAGCACGCACCGGCCGCTCGATGCAAGCACCGCCGCGAGGTTGGCCGACACGAAGGTCTTGCCGGCACCGGGCGTAGCGCTGGAAATCATGATCCGGTTGTTCAGCGCGCGCGGCATTGCGAACTTCAGCGCGGTGCGCAGCCGCCGCAGGCCCTCCAGTGCCGGGTCGTCCGGATGCGCCACTGCCAGCAGGTGCACGCCGGGCTTGCCGTGCAGTACGGCGCGGTCGAGATGGCGCTGCTGGTCGCTGAGCGTGACCGTGCTGTACACGTCCAGGCCGGTGTGGGATTCGATCTCGGCCGGGCTGGCGATGGTGTTGCGCCACGACCTGCGCATGAAGGTCGAGGCCGCACCGATGAACAGGCCCGCCAGCAGCGCAAGCGCCATGGTGATCGAGGCCTTGGGCCGGATCTGCTTCTCGGGAGTCAGCGCCTGGTCGAGCACGCGCACGTTGCCGATGCGCCCCTCCTTGGCGAGCCGCATCTGCAGCGAGCTGTTCAGGAGCGACACATAGAGGTCGGTGTTGACCTTGATGTCCCGCTGCATGCGCAGCGAGTCCTGCTGCATCATGGGCATGCGGCGAATGCGCTGCTCCACGCCGCCGAGCGCCTTCTTCAGCGAGGCGATCTGCGCGTCGATGGTCATGACGCTCGGGTCGCGCGCCGTGAAGCGCTCGGTCAGCTCCAGCCGCTTCTGCGTTGCATCGAAGAGCTTCGCCTGCAGGTCGATGTTCTGCGACAGTGCGTTGCGCGCTTCGTCGTCGAGGCTGATCGTTCCGTTGCGGTTGCGGTACTGGTTGTAGACCTCTTCGGAGTCCTCCAGCTGCTGCTTGAACTTGGGCAGCTCGCCGCCCAGGAAGTTGAGCGCGCGCTGCGCCTGCGCCGTCTTCTGGTCGATGTTCACGCGAACATACAGGCGCGCGACTTCATTGAGCAGGTTGGCCAGCTGCGTGCGGTTGCCGGTCTGCCAGCTCACGTCCATGACCGAGGACTGCTTGCCTTTTTCGATCACGCGCAGGTCCTTCTGCAGCTCGAGCAGGGTGAGCTGCTTCGACTGGCGCACCAGCGAGAACGCAGCGCCCGGCAGCCCCGAGACGGAGCCCACCAGCAGGTGAACCGGGCCGAGCGGTGTTTCAGCGTCCAGCGGCGTGCCGACCTTGCCTTCGAGCGGCGCATCCAGCTTGGGGTGCGTCAGCGTGTAGGCGCCGTTTTCGCCCGCGGTCAGCAGGAAGCGCGTGCCCTCCAGATCCGCCGGCACGTCCATCTGGGCGACCACGATGCGCTCGTTGCCGCTCACGTAGCCGGAGAGGCCCGCAAAGCCGGGCTCGGAGAGCGTCTTCGCGCGGCGTGCCAGCCAGGGGCCGACGATCGGCACGTAAAGCGGCTCGGCTTCGATGTACAGCTTGGTGTTCTCGATGGCCTGCCCGAGCACCAGGCGCGACTTGAGGATCTCGGCCTCGCCCGCCGTCGGCGTCTTGGCGTTCAGCGCGCTGCTTGCGGAGTCGCCGACCAGCGTGCCGCCCGAGCGCTCGGGGTCTTCGACCTGGATGAGCACGTTGGCTTCGTACACGCGCGGCCCGAACATCGCGTAGGCCGCGCCGATCAGCAGCGCCACCGCGGTGATCTTCGCGATCTTCCATCGGTTGTCGATCAGCAGGTCGATATGCTCCCGCAGTCTTGAAGGAGGCTGTTCGGAAGCCGGCGCCGCATCTGTTGGGGCGGTAACCATGGGTTGCCAGTGCGCATTCATGAGATCACCTTTTTGTGTTGCCTGGACGGGGGGAGAGGGTTCAGCGGCGGCTTGCCGTGCCACCGAGGTTCACGACCTGCGCGGCGGGAAGGATCAGGCTGATGACGCGGTTCCATCGCACCAGCGGCACGGGGTCGATGTAGACGACGTCACGCGCCTGCAGCGGAAAGCGGTCGGCCAGCGCCAGCGCCACCGGGTTCTTCGCGTCGAGGTGGTAGATCTCGGGCACCTCGCCGCGCGAGTTGCGCACCACGTAGATCTGGCCGGGCGAGGAGGTCAGCAGGTCGGGCCCGCCTGCATCGCCCAGCGCCTCGTTCAGGCTCAGCCGGCCGTTGCGCATCAGCAGGGCCGACGGGTTGCGGATCTCGCCCATCACATACACGCGGCTGTCCTCGCGGGTGCCCACGTTCACGATGTCGCCGTTCTGCAGCGGAATGCGGCTCGCATCGAAACCGTAGCGCTGCAGCAGCGGCAGGTCGATGGTCACCGTGCGCTCGCCGCGCGTGAGGGTCACGCGCGAGCGGTCGGCGGCGGTGGTCACGCTGCCGGCGCGGTTGATCGCCTCGGCCAGCGTCATCGGCACGTCGGTGAAGATCTGCAGCCCCGGGGTGCGAACCTCGCCTTCCACGTACACGCGCCGGCTGCGGAACGACTGGATCCGAACGCTCACCAGCGGGTCTTTCACGAAGGGCGAAATGCGCCGCGTGATCAGGTCGGACGCGGCGCTTTCCGTCATGCCCTCGACCTTGGTGCGCCCGATGTAGGGAAAGCTGATCTCGCCCGATCCGTCGACGATGAAGCCTGGAGCCACGCTCACGCCCGTCGGGTCCGACTGCTGCGAGATCACGGCGCCCGCGTTGGGCATGAGTTCCGGATGCCGGTACACCACGATGCCGATCACGTCGCCCGGGGCGATCGTGTACGCGGGGGCCTTGCCGAAGAGCTGCCGCACCTCCGCCGGCACGCCCTGCGGTTCCTGCGCGGCGCGGGTGCGGATCAGTTCGGGCGTGATGGGGACGATCTTCGGCTCGCCTTCCGCGTGGGAGCTGCTCCAGCCGCTGGTGTCCGGTGTCTTGAAACCGGGAATCCCGCAGCCGGCCAGGCACAGCGGCAGCACCAGCGCGACCACCGACCCGATCCGGCGTCGGACGCGCTCGCGGGCGGAAGCTTGGGCTGACGCGGGTGCAACGGGTGCGCCGCGCGAGGAACTGGCTGGGTCAAGGTGTGCCATGGGATGGTCCTTTGCTCGTGGGGGATCCTGAAGTCCTGGAATGGGTTCACTGCGGCGCGTAGGCGCCATGCAATGGGGGCTCGGCAACGGCCGGCGTGGGGCTCACGGTGCGGCGCTCGGCGCCGGCGCCCGAGGCGCATGCGGTCACCCAGTCGCCGACCGACTGGAGAAAGAGCTGCTGCCCCTTTGCCGTGCAGAAGGTGTGGTCGAGCTCGCGCATGAACTCGTACTGGAGGGCCTGCGCGAAGGGCTCGCGCCGGAAGGGGCCGAGCTGGTCGCGGCCGCGGTCCGACACATGCAGCGAGCCCGAATACAGCAGCTGCACCGCCACCTTCCGTTCGACCAGGCGCTTCATGGCCGCGCCGAACCACACGGCGTTGGCCTGCGGCGGCTTCCTTTCCGTGAAGAAACCGGGCAGCGCCTTTGTCGAATGGCTGCGCAAAAAGTGCCGCTGGAGCCAGCGCTTGGCCTTGCCCGCGAAGGCCGGGTGCGCGGGGGCTGCAATGGCGCGCCGCACGTTGCGCTCCCAGCGCGAGCGCCATTCCGGGAACGCGAAGCCGTCGAACAGCGAAATCGCCACCACGCGCGTGTCGGCTTCGGCCACGGCCATGGCGTGCTCCACGCCCGAGCACATGGCCACGATCACGAACTGCCGGATGCCCATCGTGTTCTCGAGCAGGTCCATGCCGGCCTGCAGGTCGTGCATGGCGCGGGTCTGCAGGTCGTGCGAGAAGTCGGACGCCTCGCTGTCCCCCACGCCGCCCAGGTCGAAGCGCAGGCTGCTCACGCCGCGCGCGGCCAGCACGTGCGCCAGCTTCACGTTGATGCGGCGCGGGCCGATGCGATGGTTGGCGCCCATGTTGAACATCAGGCATGCGGCGGTGGCCGGCACTTGCCGCGCGGGCATCGTGACGGTGCCGACCAGCGAGTTGCCGGCGCCGAACCGCACCGGCGTTTGCGTCATGTCATTCATGAAGGGCCCCCTGCAGGCGGTTGAGCGCATCGGCCGGAACCATGGCGCTGTTGGGGTAGGGGTCGGACGTCCAGTCGAGCCGGTGCTGGAAGTACGCAAGGCGCACCGGCATGTAGCGCGACTGCTGCTCGGCCGCCCACTGCGCGGTTTCTTCGTCGTCGGGGCCTGTGAGCACCAGCGTGTCGTGCAGGGCCGTGAGCGGGAGCGATTCCGGCGTGAGCGCGGCCAGCTGCGTGCGCAGCGTGGGCGAAAGCGAGGTGCCCAGTGCCTCCTCGGGCATGGCGCCGGGCTCGCGCGAAAGGCTGCGGCGCCACGCCAGGTCGGGAATGCAGAAGGTCGTGTCGATGGCTGCCACATGCTCTTCGCGCAGCAGGCGGGCATAGCGCCGCCCGTCGATCACCGGCTCCCACAGCACCAGCCGCGCCGGATCGCAGCGCCCGTTGCGCGCCGCCAGCACGGCCAGGGTGGCGCCGAGCCGCGCGCCCACCCAGACGATGCGGCTTCCCGGTGCGCGCCGGCGCAGCTCTTCATGCGCCGAGCACAGGTCGCGCCGCCAGCCGTCGAGCTCGCCGTCTTCCTCGTCGCCCGGTGAATCGCCGGTGCCGTAGAAGTCGAAGCGCAAGGTTGCGATGCCCGAGCGCGCGAGGCGCTCGGCCAGCACCTTGAAGAAGCGGTGCGTGCGCATGCCCTCCTGCCCGAAAGGCGGGCAGATGAGCACCGCGGTGTTTCCGGGCAGTGCTTCCTCGGCAGCGTGGAACAGGCCGAAGATCTGCCGCGACGCGGGGCCGAACAGGAATGGATAGGGGGTCATGCAAAGCTCTCCGTTGCCCCGCGCGGCATGCTGGCGCGGGTGTGGGTCTGCCGCCACTCGGCAATCGATCCCACGCTGTCCATGCGCGAAGGCGCGGGCTGCAGCACAAGCCACAGGATTCGGCCGGCAACCGGCACCTCGACGCTGCGGCAGTCCGCGTCCACACCCACTTCAAACCGCTCCGGAGGCACGATGAGTCCCAGCCCGATGGCCTTGAGGCAGGCTTCCTTGCGCGTCCAGCAGGTGAGAAAGGCCTGGTCGCGCTCGTTGGCCGGCAGTGCGCGCAGCGCTTCGTTCTCCAGCCGCGTGAAATGCGTTGCGGCAAGCGCCAATGCATCGGGCACCGCGCGAAGCTGCTCCACGTCCACGCCCAGCGGGCCGCGTTCGCCGATGGCGATCAGGCCCAGCCCCTGGCTGTGGCTCAGCGAGAAATGAACACGCGGCCAGCCCAGCAGCGAAGGCTTGCCGAAGGCGCTGTGCGTGAAGCGCAGCGCATCGGCGCGCGCGCCGGTCTGCTCGGCCAGTGCGTAGCGCAGCGCGGCGTGCGCCGCGACGTAGCGTTGCCGCTCCTGGGGAAAGCGGAACTGTCCGGCGCGTGTGCGTTCCTCCTTGGAGAGGATCAGCGCGGCGCCGGGACCGGCGCAGTCATCCAGGTCGAAATACCGGCAAAGCGGTGCGTCGACAGAAGAAAGGGCGAAGGCCGCGTGTCCCATGATCGTTACTCCTTGCGCAGCCAGCCGCCGAAGGTGCGGCTCAGCAGGCCTTCTCCGCGCGCACCGGCCTTGAGGTTGCCCATGGCAAGCGGCGCGAGTTCTGACAGGTCGGCGCTGTCATGCGCTTCGCGGGCGGAGGCGGCGATCTGGCCGAGGTTCTCGAACAGGTAGCGGCGCGACTGCACGCGGTAGCCCAGCGTCTGCTCGGTCTGCTGCAGCGCCCGCAGCACGAGCAGCGAATCCCCGCCGAGGTCGAAGAAGTTGTCGGTCGGGCGGATGTCGTTGACGTCGATGCCGATCACCGAGGCCCAGATCTGCGCGAGGCGGGCGTGCTCCGGGTTCAGGAGCGTTTCGTCCGCCTTCGGGGCCGCAGCCGTGCCGTTGACCGGTGCCGTGGCCGTGGCCTTGAGCGGATCTACCGCGGCGAGCCTGCGCAGGTAGACGGCGCTGGGCGAACCTTCTTCGGTGGAGAGTTCGGCCAGCGTGGCTTCGGGATGCTCGGCGGCCCGTTGCAGCAACTCCAGGTAGCGGTCGCGCAGGTGCGCCCCGGTTTCGCGCAGGTAGATGTCGGCGTTGTAGTTCAGCGCGCCCTCCAGCCCGTGCGGCTTGTCCATCAGCCACATGCCGATGTCGTCGGTGGCGCCGTGCTGCATCAGGTGCAGCTGGCGGGTTTGCAGGCTGCCCAGGCGCCGTGCGCGGTCGCGCGCATCCTGGAACGAGAACATCGTCTGGTAAGGGCCGACCGCGCGGATGCGGGCGCCCAGGGCGGGCTCCGCCATGAGCCGCTCGAACGGCACCTGCTGGTAGTTCATGATCGACAGCAGCTCGCGCTTCACGTAGCGCATGAACTCGGCGAGCGTCTGGTCCAGGCCGACCTGGAGCGACACCGGCAGCACGTTGTTGAAGAAGCCCATCACGTCTTCGGTTTCGGGCTGCTGGCGCCCGCGCACCGGGTTGGCGATGACGATCGACTCCGAGCCGATGACCCGGCTCATGGTGAGCGCATAGATGCCGAAGGTCAGCATGCTCAGCGTCACGTCCATGTCGCGGGCAACCTTGCGCAGCTGCTGCGTGGTCGAAAGGTCGACACGGATCCACTGCGCGCCGCCCTGGCCGCTCTTGCCCGAGCGCCGCGGCATGTCGGTGTTGGGCAGGCGCGGCATCGGCGCGTCGGCGAAGCGCTTCAGCCAGAAGTCCAGCTGCTCCTGGAAGCCGGGCTCGTTCATCCAGTTGGCCTGCCATTCGGCATAGTCGCCGTGCGTGGTGGCAAGCGCGGGCAGGCCGTGCGGGCGACCGCGTTCCGCCGCGTCGTAGATGGCGGAGAGTTCGCGCTGGAGCAGGTCGAAGGACCAGCCGTCCCAGATCAGGTGGTGGGGCACGAACACGAACACATGCTCATGCGCATCGAGCTGGAACACCGCCGCATGCATCATGGGCGCACGGTGAATGTCGATCGGCCGGTCGGCAAGCTCCTGCATGCGATCGGCCAGCTCGGCTTCGCGCTGGTCGGCCGGCAGGTTGCGCAGGTCGATGAAAGGCAGCTCGAAGTCCACCGCTTCCGACATCGCCTGCACCGGCTGCCCGGTGTGCGGGTCGGTCGCCATGCGGGTGCGCAGGGCGGGCTGGCGGCGAATGATTTCCCTGAACGCGGCCTCGAAGCGCTGCATATCGAAGTTGCCGGTCAGGCGCTGGGCGGCGGGTGCGTTGTAGACCGAGCGGCCGGGGTGCAGGTCCTCCATGAACCGGATGCGTTCCTGCGACGGCGTCAGGGGCGCCGTCTTGCGATTGATGCGGCAGGGCAGCGGCGCCTGGGCACGGGAGCCCGCGCTTTGCAGGCCCTCGACAACCGCGGCCAGCTTTTCGGCCGTGGGCGCTTCGAACAGCGAGCGCAGCGGCAGCGTGATCTTGAATTCGCGGCTCAGCAGCGTTGTCAGGCGCGAGGCCAGCAGCGAATGGCCGCCCATGGCGAAGAAGTCGTCCCGCATGTCGAGGCCGGGCAGGCTCAGCACCTTTTCCATGGTCTCGAGCACCTTGCGTTCGCAATCGGAGCGGGGGGCCGCGCCGCGCCGCGCCTCGTCGCGCGAGACGGCCTGCGGCGGGGGCAGCGAAACCCGGTCGACCTTGCCGTTGGGCAGCGTGGGCAGCGTCTTCAGCGCCACCACGTGCTGCGGCAGCATGAAGGCGGGCAGGTGCTCGCGCAGGTGGGCCATCAGCACGTCCTGGTCGAAATCGACACCGGGCGTGAGCGCAAGGTAGGCCACCAGGCGCACGTCGCCGGGGCTGTCTTCGCGTGCCACGACCACGCAGCGCGAAACGCCGGCCACCTCGCGGCAGCGCGCCTCGATCTCGCCCGGCTCGATGCGGTAGCCGCGCACCTTGAGCTGGAAGTCGAGCCGGCCCAGGTGCTGGATCAGCCCGTCGTTGCGCCAGCGGCCGCGGTCGCCGGTGCGGTACAGCCGCTTGGCCGTACCGAAGACGCGGGCGGTGACGAAGCGCTCCGCCGTGAGCTCGGGCCGGTCGATGTAGCCTTGCGAGAGGCCGTCGCCGGCAATGCAGATTTCTCCGGGCACGCCGATGGGGCAGGGCTGCAGGTCGGCGTCGAGAATCCATATCTCGGTGTTGTCCACCGGGTGGCCGATGGACACGCCGCGCGACGCAACGGCCTTGGGGTCGACCAGCCATGCGGTCGAATACACGGTGGTCTCGGTCGGGCCATAGCCGTTCCAGAGCTCCGAAAGGCGCTCGCACAGCGCCAGCGCAAAGCTCGGGCGCAGCGGCTCGCCGCCGATCCAGCCACGAAAGCCCGGTGCGCCCGGCCATTGGGCGTCGAGCAGCAGCTGCCACATGCCGGGCGTGGCCTGCAGGAAGTTGATCTGCTCTTCTTGCAGCAGCTTGCTCAGGCGCACGCCGTCCATGGCCAGCTCGCGCTGCACCATCACGATCTCGGCGCCCACGGCCAGCGGCAGCAGCAGGTCGGGCACCGCCATGTCGAACGACAGCGTGGTCACCGCGGCAATGCGGTCGCTTGCGTTCATGCCGGACTTCCTCAGCATCCACTGCAGCAGGTTGGCCACGGACGCATGCCGCGCGGACACGCCCTTGGGCAGGCCCGTGGAGCCGGAGGTGTAGATCACATAGGCGGGATCGTCCGGGCCGGCGTCGTCTTCGCTCGCGGGCAGGGGATCGCCGGAGGCCTGCTGCCAGGCGCTGTCGCGGTCGATCTCGAACACGTGTTCGGCCGCGCCGTCGCGCCAGCTGCGCGGCGCCGCGGCAATGTCAGAAGAGGTCAGCAGCAGGCTGAGGCCGGCATCCTTGGCGTAGTGGTCGAGCCGCGCCTGCGGAAACGCGGGGTCGAGCGGCACATAGGCGGCGCCCGCCTTCAGCACAGCGACCATTGCAAGCACCATCTCGAGGCTGCGCTCCAGGCACAGGCCCACATGCTGGCCGCGGCGCACGCCGCGCTCGCGCAATGCACGCGCAAGCCGGTTGGACTGCGCATCGAGTTCGGCATAGGTGAAGACTCGCGCGCCGTCGCGCACTGCGGGGCGATCAGGCTGCAGCGGCACGCGCGCCAGGAAGCGTGCGAGCGCATGCGGCGCGCCTTCCAACGCGGTGGGCGGCGGCTGCAGGGCAATCAGCTCTTGGGCACCTTCCGGCGAGAGCACCTCGAGCCGGCCGACGGTTTCGCCCGGGTTGCGCGCGGCCGAGCGGAGCACGCACTCGAACATGTCGAGCCAGCGCTGGACGCTGGCTTCGTCGAACAGGTCGGCGTTGTATTGCGCCTCGATCTGCAGGCCGCCGTCGAGCGGGCGCAGGTTCAGGAAGAGCTCGAAGTTCTCGTACTGGCGCGGGATGGTGTCCTGCGTGACATCAAGGCCGGTGAAGGCCTGCGTGCTGCTGGCCACGTCGGGGTCGACGTTGAAGACCACGCTCACCAGCGGCAGGCGGCTCGGGTCGCGCTGCAGCGCAAGCTTGCCCAGCAGCGCGCCGTAGGTGAGCGCCTGGTGGTCGAAAGCGTCGAGCACGGCCGTGCTGCATTCGCCCAGCAACGCGTCGAAGCGCATCTGGCCGTGCGCGGCAAGGCGCAGCGGCAGCAGGTTGACGCAGTGGCCCACCAGGTCGGGCATGTCGCGCGCGATCTGGCCCGACGCCGGAATTCCGACCACGATGTCGTCCTGCCCGGTGAGGCGGTGCAGCGTGGCGACGAAGCCGGTGAGCAGGCCCGCGAACAGGCTGGCGCCGGTCTTCGCGCTCATCGAACGCAGCGCGGTCACCAGGCGGCGGTCGAGCAACCGCTCGGTGCGGCGCGAGCTGAAGGTGCGCGTGGCGGGGCGCAGGTGGTCAAGCGGCAGCTCGATCACGGGCAGGGTTCCGCCGGGAAAGCGCTCCAGCCAGTAGTCCACATGCACCTGCATGTCGGGATGCGCGGCTTCAGCGGCTTCTTCCGCCGCAAAGCTTGCATAGGTTGGCGCGGGCTTGAGCCGCAGGCCGTCGCCGGTTTGCTCGGCATACAGATGACCGAGCTGCTCGGTAATGACCACCCACGACCAGCCGTCGCAGACCACGTGGTGCGCCGACATGACGAGTTCATGCTCGGCATCGCCAAGCCGGTACAGCACGGCGCGGAACAGCGGACCTTGCTCCAGCGAGAAAGGCGTGCACACCGCGGTGTCGTGGGCCGTCTTCAGCGCCTGTGCCCGGGCTTCGGGCGAGAGGCCGCTCAGGTCCTTTTGCTCCATCGGGTCTTCGGGCGGCTGGCCGACCAGCATGCAGGTGCCGTCAGGCGAAACCGTGGCCCGCAGCGACTGGTGGCGCGCGACGAGGCGTGCCACGGCACGCGCCATGGCATCGCGGTCGAGCGGCCCGCGAAAGCGCAGCAGCACTGATTCGTTGTACGAGAGCGAGGCTTCGGTGCTCATCGTTGCGCCGAGCCAGACTTCGCGCTGCGATTCAGTCGTGGGGATGACGCATTCGATAAGGCCCGCGGCGGCGGGGGGGCGAAGAACGGCGTTCATGCTGTGGCCTTTCCATTGATCAGATGGGTGGGGGAAGAGGTGGTGTCCGGCACGTACCAGAAGGGCTGGCCGTCGATGTCGCGGGCGAGAACCGAGCCGTCGTCTTCCTCGGCCTTGCGGTAGTCGAAGCCGGTGATGACCGTTGCGCGGCGCGGCAGGAATCCGGATTCCTGCATCTCGGCAACGGACTCCTTGAATGCGCGCTGGATCGTCGCGATGTCCTCGGCGCTGTGCGCGCTCGTGAGAAAGCACGGGAAGTTGTCCAGGATGTGCACGCCGCGGCTGCGCATCATTGCGAACAGCAGGTCTTGCAGCGGATGGTCTTCGAGCCAGCTCACGCGCCAGAGCGAAGCGAAGTGCCTGATGGCGATGGGCGCGCCCACCTCGGCGCACCAGGCGGTGAGCTCCTCGGCCATGGTGCCGGTGCTGGTGCTGAGCCCGATCTGCAGCGCGGGGCCGGCTTCCTTCAGATAGGTGAGCGATGCCTTGGCCGCGGCCAGCGCGAGCGGGTGCCGCACGAAGGTGCCGGCAAAGTAGGTCACGCCCACGCCGGGAATCGAGTCGTCGCCGTATTGCCAGGCGCCGCCGTCGAGCGCATCCATGAACTCGCGCTTGCCGGCAATCACGCCGACCGGGAAGCCGCCGCCGATCACCTTGCCGTAGGTGGCAAGGTCGGCGCGTATGCCGAACAGTTCCTGCGCGCCGCCCAGGCCGACGCGAAAGCCCGTGATGACCTCGTCGAAGATCAGGCAACTGCCGCTCTGCGCGGTAATGGCACGCACCTCTTCAAGGAACTCGCGAGGCTGGAAGTCGGGGCGGCGGCTTTGCACCGGCTCCGCCAGCACGGCGGCAAGGTCGTCGGCATTCTCGCGGATGAAGGCCAGCGCCTCGGGCGTGCCGTAGTCCAGCACGCGGATGTCGCCGAACATGCCGCTCATCACGCCGGGCGCGGCCGACAGGCCCTTGCCGCCCTTGCCGGCGCGAACCAGCACTTCGTCGAAGGTGCCGTGGTAGGAGCCCGTGAACACCACCACGGTGCTGCGCCCGGTGACCGTGCGTGCGATGCGCAGCGCCGCCATGACCGCTTCGGAGCCGGTGTTGCAAAGCGCCGCGCGGTCGCTGCCCGTGAGCTCGCAGATGAGCGCCGTGACTTCGGCGGCCAGCGGATGCTGCGGGCCGATCTCGTAGCCCTCGTCGAGCTGCCGGCGCACGGCTTCCTGCACGAAGTCGGGCTGCCAGCCGAACATGTTCATGCCGAAGCCGTTGAGCGCATCGACGTATTCGTTGCCGTCCAGGTCCCAGAGCTTCGACCCCTTGGAGCGCTCGATGACGATCTGGTAGGTGATCTCCTTGGTGATCGGGCGGAAGCCGTTGACCACGCGCGGGTCGGCCATGTGGGGGCGGTTGGCTTCGGTGAACTGCTTGCTCTTTTGCGTGCGTGCCACGTAGCGGCGCATGAAGGCCGCGAGCCGCGCTTTCTGCCGGCCGCTCGGCTCGGCGGTGCGCTGCGTGTGGATGCGTGCAATGGCGCCGAAAGCCTTTGTCACGTCGTAGCGCACCGGCTCCTTGGCTGCGGCGGGCTCGTCGGCATTGGGCAGCGCGGGCGAGGCCGGCATTGCCTGTGCCGCTGTTGCCTGCATGGCGGGCTGGGCCGCCTGTTGCACCGTCTGGGTAGCTGCTTCCTGGGACAGGTTCGCCCCGGCGCCCGACAGCAGCGCGAGCTGCTGACGCATCAATTCCATTTGCTGCGTAACCAGTTGTACAAGCGGTGTGGCGCCGATTCCGCTGGCTGGCAGCGGCGTGAAAACGGGCGACGGATGCACCGTGGCCGGCACGGTGATCGCCGTTGCCGCAGGCGCGAAAACGGCTGTGGACACCGCAGCGGCTACCGGAGCGATTGCCGGAGCAGCAGCCACTGCAGCTGCGGGTTCGGGCGGCAGGCTTTCCCGCAGGAATGCGCCGAGCGCATCGAGGCTGCGGTAGTTCTCCATGAGCTGGCGAAAGCTCAGGTTTACCTTGAAGCGTTTCTTGATCTGCGTGGCGACCTGCGTCAGCGTGAGCGAGTCCAGCCCGAGTTCGCTGAAGGCGGCGTTGCCTTCCGCCTGGGCCATGTCGATGCCGGAGATGTCCTCGAACAAGGACCGCAACCGCGCATCGAGCGAGGCGTCCGACGAAGCGGATGTGGAAGAAACAGGTAGCGGGGGCGCTGCAGCAACTGTCACGGTCGTCTCCAAAACGGGGGGTGGTACGAAAAGGGCGGGCATGGGCGGCGCGGCTTCCGGCGAAATTGCCGGCTTTGCCGCGGGGGCCGCGATGTCGACCCAGAAACGCTTGCGCTCGAACGGATAGGTGGGCAGGCGAACCCGCTGCGCGCCGGTGCGCACCGCGAGCCGCGACAACTCGACATCGGCGCCGCATGTCCAAAGGCGCGCCAGCGCCAGGCGCAGGGTGCGGGCCTCGTCGGCCGGCTCGCCCTGCAGCAGCGGCATCACTTCGCCGGCGCCGTGCTGGCGCACCAGCGTGGCAAGTGCATTGCGGGGGCCGACCTCGACGAAGAGCGGCCGCGCCGTCTGCGCCATGGCGCTGCGCACGGCCGGCGAGAAGTGCACCGTGCCGCGCAGGTGGCGAGCCCAATAGGCGGCGCTGGTGGCCTCGGCGTCTTCGAGCAGACGGCCGGTGAGCGTCGAATAGATCGGAATCGTCGGCGGATGCAGCGCCACTTCACTGACCAGCGCTTCGAAGGGCGCCACTGCGCCGTCCATCATTGCGCTGTGGAATGCGTGCGATGTCTGCAGCGGGCGGCTCGGAATGTCTTCTTCCTGCAGCGAAGCCTGCAGCGCCGCAATGGCTTCGAAGGGGCCGGCAGCCACGCAAGCGGTCGGGCCGTTGTCCGCGGCAAGAGATAGCGAATCGCCGAGCCTGGCCGTGAGCTGTTCGGCACCCAGGCGCACCGACAGCATTGCCCCCGCGGGCTGGGCCTGCATGAGCGCGCCGCGGCGCGCGACGAGCCGTGCGGCATCTTCGAGCCGCATCACGCCCGCGAGCACCGCGGCCACGAACTCACCCACGCTGTGGCCGATCAGCGCATGCGGCCGCGCACCCAGAGAGAGCAGCCTGCGTGCCAGCGCGTACTCCAGCGCAAACATGGCGGGTTGCGTCACGGCGGTGGGCGCGAGCGCATCGGCTTCGCCTTCGAACATGCGCTCGCGCAGGTCGAAATCCAGCGCGCTGCCGAAGGCCTTCACGCAAGCATCGAAGGCGGCGGCGAAGACGGGGTCGTTCGCATGCAGGTTCTTGCCCATGCCGGCGTACTGCGCGCCCTGGCCGGGGAACATCAGCACCAGTTGGGGCGCGCGCGAATCGATGTGGCCGCTGACGCGCCATGTGCTGTCGCTGCCGCGCAGCGCGGCAATAGCTTCGGCCGCGTCGCTGGCCACCACGGCGCGGCGGAAGGCGTGAGCCTTGCGGCCGACGCCCAGCGTGTAGGCGACATCGGCCAGCGGCAGCCCGGGCGTTGCATGGAGGTGCGCCGCCAGCTGCTCCGCGGCCACTGCGAGTGCGGCCTCCGAGCGGGCTGAAAGCGGCAGCACCTGCGGACCGACTGCGATTGGCGAAACGGGGCGCGGGGGCGCCTCTTCGACGATGACATGCGCGTTGGTGCCGCCCACGCCGAAGGAGCTGACCCCTGCGCGGCGCGGCTCGGCGGCGCGCGGCCACGGCTGAAGGCTGGGCGAGACGTAGAAGGGCGTGCGCGAAAAGTCGATGGACGGGTTCGGCGCGGTGAAGTGCGCCGTCGGCGGAATCACTTCGTGGTGCAGCGAAAGCGCTGCCTTGATGAGCCCGGCGGCGCCTGCTGCTGTGACCATGTGGCCCACGTTGCTCTTGAGGGAGCCGAGCGCGCAGAAGCCCAGCGCATCGGTGTGTTCGCCATAAGCACAGGTCAGTGCCTCGACTTCGATCGGGTCGCCCATCGGCGTGGCCGTGCCGTGCGCCTCCACGTAGGAGATGCTGCGCGCCTCCACATGGGCCGCCGCCAGCGCGGCGCGGATCACGGCGGCCTGGCCGTCCACGCTGGGCGCGGTAAAGCTTGCCTTGGCACCGCCGTCGTTGTTGACAGCGGCGCTGCGCAGCACCGCGTAGATGGTGTCGCCGTCGGCCTGCGCGTCCGCCAGGCGCTTCAGCAAAACCACCGCGGCGCCGTCGCTGAACACGGTGCCCTGGGCCTGCGCATCGAAGCTGCGCGTGCGGCCGTCGGGAGAGAGCATCGAGCCCTCCTGGTAGAGGTAGCCGCTGCGCGTGGGGCAGGTAACGGACGCGCCGCCCGCCAGCGCCATGTAGCACTGGCCCGTGCGCAGCGCATGAAAGGCATGGGCCACTGCCACCAGCGATGTCGAGCAGGCGGTGTGCACGCTCACCGCGGGGCCTGTGAGGTTGAGCCGGTTGGCTACCCGCGTCGTGATGTAGTCCTTCTCGTTGGCCAGCATCACCTGGAACTCGCCCACCGCCTCGATGAGGTCGGGCCGCGTGCTGACGTGGCGCTGGAAGTAGCTGGCGTTGTACATGCCGGCATACACGCCGACGGGGCCGGGGGCGGCGTCGGGCACATAGCCGGCGCGCTCCAGGCACTCCCAGCAGATCTCGAGGAACACGCGCTGCTGCGGGTCCATCAGTGCCGCTTCCTTCGGGCCGATGCCGAAGAAGGCGGCGTCGAAGTTCTCGATGCCTTCGATCACGCCGCGGGCGCGCACATAGGCCGGGTCCGTGCGCAAGGCTTCGGAAACGCCGGCGTCGAGCGTCTCGTCGTCGAAGAAGCTGATAGTGTCGCGGCCGGCAACCAGGTTTTCCCAGAACTGCTCGACATCCGCAGCGCCCGGAAAGCGGCCCGCGGTGGCGATCAGCGCCACGGCGTCTTGCAAGTCGGACGTGTTGGCCGACGCCTGGGGTGCGCGTGACCGATCAATCGCAGGCGCCGCATCACCGGCGGGAGCCAGCTGGGCCGCCATTGCGGCCGGCGTCGGATAGCGGAAGAAGAGATTGGTCGAAAGCGGCTTTGCGCTGTCCCGCTGCAGATCGGCCAGCACCTGGAGCACGCGCATCGAATCGCCGCCGAGGTCGAAGAAGTTGTCGTTGCGGCCGACCTTGGCGATGCGCAGCGCGCGCGCAAAGGCTTCGCACACGCGCTGCTCGGTGGCGCTGCGCGGTTCTTCGAACGGCTGCGCGAGGTCGGGCCGCTCGCCGGCCGGTTCGGGCAGCGCCTTGCGGTCGAGCTTGCCGTTGGAGGTGACCGGCAACTGATCGAGCCAGACCTGCGCGGAGGGCACCAAGGCCGCGGGCAGGCGGGCCGCAAGGTGCGCGCGCAGCGCCTCCCACGAGAGCTTTTCTTGCGAACGCGCGACGAGGTAGGCGACAAGGCTCAGCTGCCCGTCGGCATCGGGCCGCGCGACCACGGCGCAGCTCTTCACCGCCGGATGGGCGAGGATGGCCGCTTCCACCTCGCCGGTCTCGATGCGGTGGCCGTGAATCTTGACTTGTCCGTCGCGCCGGCCGATGAACTCGATGGTGCCGTCGGGCAGCCAGCGCGCGAGGTCGCCCGTGCGGTAGAGGCGCTCGCCCGGTGCGCCGAAGGGGTCGGGCACGAAGCGTTCTTCCGTCAGCGCGGGTTGCCCCAGGTAGCCGCGCGCCAGTCCGTGTCCGCCGATGCAGAGCTCGCCCACCAAGCCCGTGGGAAGCAGGGCCATCGTGGGGCTCAGCACGCGCAGCACCGTGTCGTTGATGGGCCGCCCGAGCGGCACCGAGCGCAGGTCGGCGGGCAGCGCCGCGGGAATGCGGTAGGTGGCCGCGAAAGTCGTGCACTCGGTCGGCCCGTAGCCGTTGCTCAGCGCGAGCTGCGGAAGCGCGGCCAATGCGCGCCGCACATGCGGTACCGAAAGGGCTTCGCCGCCGGTGAGCAGGTGCCGCAGGCCCGAGAGATGGGCCGGGTCGTCGTCGATCACCGCGTTGAACAGCGCCGCCGTGAGCCAGGCGGTGTGCACGTTGTGGCGTGCAATGGTGCGGGCGAGGCCGGCGCCCGTGGGCACGCGCTCGTCGTGAATGACGCAGCAGCCGCCGTTGAGCAGCGGGCCCCAGACTTCGAGCGTGGACGCATCGAAGCCGAGCGGCGCGGCATGCAGCATCGCGCGGCCGGGAGCCAGTTCGACATAGCCCGCATCGACCACGAGGCGAAGGATTGCGCGGTGGCAGATCTCGATGCCCTTGGGCGTGCCGGTCGAGCCCGAGGTGTACATCACGTACGCCACCGATTCGCCGTCGATGGCGGGGGCTTTCCACGAAGCAGGCGCACTGCCTTCAGCGCCGTCAGGCACTTCTGCCGGCTCGTCGAGCACCAGCACGGCCATCGATTCGGGCGCGAGATGGCGATGCACGGGCGCGGCGATGGTCAGCCGCGCGTTTGCTTCGGCCAGCATGTAGGCAATCCGCTCGGCCGGAAAGTCCGTCGGCACCGGCACATAGGCCGCACCTGCCTTGAGAACGCCCAACTGGGTCACCACGGCCGCCATCGAGCGGTCGAGCAGCAGCCCGACGGCATCGCCTGCGTGCACGCCCAGGTGCTGGAGGTGCCGGGCAAGCCGTTCGGAGCGGCGTTCGAGCTCGCTGTAGCTCATTTGCGCATCGCCTTCCGCAAGGGCCGGCGCATCGGGCGTGGCGGCGGCCTGGCGGCTGAACATTTGCGCCACATTGAGTTGGCGGTTCAGCGGGGCGGGCGGCGTGTTCCACGCAACGAGCTGTTGCTCGCGATCAGCCGCGGGCAGGGTGCGGATGTCGCCCAGCGGTGCGTCGGGGCGGCAGAGCAGGTCGGCGGCCGTGTCGGCGATTGCGGCCAGCAATTGCTCGATGGATGCGGCGTCCAGAAGACCTGCTGCGGCGTCGGCGTGAAGGCGCGGCGCGTCGGATGCGGCGTTCAGCCAGAGGTGAAGGGGTGCCTGGAGTGCGGGGGCGACGGTCTCGGCGCGGAGCCAGAGAAAGCTGGGCGAGGACTCGGGCGTGTCTGTGCCGAATGCTTCAGCGGCCTGGCGCCGCTTCTGGTCGAGCGTGGCCAGCCATGCGCTTGCCGGCTGTGCGGGATCGAACGCCATGGCAAGCGCGGCGTGCCTTGCGGCTGCTTGCGAGGGGCGTGCCGACGCTTCGTGCAGAACCGCTTGCTGGGCGCCGAGCCAGCGCGCCTGCAACAGGAGCCAGGCTGCTGCAAATGGGGTGTCCGGCAATTGACCGGCGGCTGCAGCCCATTGGCTCCAATGCCGCATATTTTCCGGTGCGAGTGCGATTGAACTGACAATTCGTTCTGTCGTTGCAGAGCTAGGCAGCGAAACGAACAGGTCGCCCAGGGAAGGCGGGGGGACTTCGAATTGCACCGAAAAAACGGAATGAAGTTTCATGAAAAGGCTCGAATGGGTAATATCTGCTAATAGGTTGAATACTGAAAAACTGCATTAAGTAGAAATAAAATGAGGTAGTACGTTTGGTCATATTTCGGAGGCAATCCTAGGGTGTTTGGTGAAGACGGTGGGGGCAAATGTTGGCCAAGTTACATTGTGGAATCAGTTGTTACATGAACGTACTGCCTGATATCGCCCAAACAGGGTAGCTAATCACTGAATTCGAGTAGGTAGCTCGCTCGCGAGCGTGCGCTCGGGTTCCCGGTCTACGTGAAATCAGTGCCCGTGAGCTGTTCACGAGGGAACCAATGTAAAAATTCCGAGGCACTGGCGCATGAGCGGTGTGCCCCCTTTCAGGGGAGACAATCGCCCCGTTTCCCTCGGATGGATCCATGACAAAGCGCCTGTATGGCACGGCGGGCTGCGGTCAAAAGGGAGAGGGGATCCCGGCGTTGCACCGGGGACCTGACGATTACAGTTCGGCCTTGATCGCAGTGGCGCTGCCCCGAGTCGATGCTTACAGGTGGCGCGAACGCGACGCGAAAATATCGAGAACTAAGGATGTATGGATAAACAGGGTAAACGGCCCCTGTTATTAATCATTCGAGCTTGTAACGAAGTTAAAAATTTCCGTCGCGGAATCCGAGTTCATGTAATTCTTGAGCAATAACTTGTCTCAAGATTGTCGCAACTTTTGAAGGATTCCAAATGTTCCGGGATATCTTATTGCCAAATGCAAAATTGAAGCAATCCGGGGTCTACTACGAGTCTGGATTGGAGCGGAAAACCGAAGCCATTACCGCCAACGCCACTTATTTTGGCAATCCGCAGTGGGCCCAGGAGTACCTCGATTTCTGCCACCGGGACGCACATTTCAGGAGCCGATGGCTCGCGGCGGCGGGCGACTGGACGGACAAGATCGTCATCGACCTGGGCTGCGGACCCGGGAATATCTTTGCCACCGTGGGCGGAAAGCCGCGGCTTCTGGTGGGCGTCGATGTCGCTCCCGGCTCGCTGGAGTTGGCGGCAAAGCTGGGCTATACGGCGGTGCTGGCCGATGCGGCCTACACGCCTTTTCGCTCGCATGTGGCGGACATCGTCGCCATCAATGCGTCCCTGCACCATTGCGACGACATGGCTGCGGTGCTGCGCGAAGGCGCCCGGCTCGTCAAGCCGCACGGCCTCCTGGTAACCGACCACGATCCGCAGCTCACCGCGTGGGACTACAAGGGCATCGCCAAGCTCATGTGGGATGCGCGGCTGTGGGTTTACCGGGCCATCCGGCATGGCTTTCACAAGACCGGCAGCCAGCAGTCGTGGGGCCTCAGGACCGAAGTCCATCACCAGCCCGGTGACGGCGTCACGAAGGAGTTCTTCAAGTCGACACTGGAGCCGCTCGGCTTTGATGTGCGCGTTTATCCGCACAACCACCAGATCGGCGCCGAAGCGCTGAGCGGTGTTGTGGGGCCCGCGCAATGGAAGTACCGCCTGGGCAATGTGCTGTCCGGCCGGCGCCCGTCCGCACCTACCAGCGCGTTGTCATTGATGTGCGTAGCCAAGCGCCGCGGCGATGCGCCAAACATGGCGGCGGAATAAAGCCGTTTTCACAACAACAAAGAGGAGACCGACCCATGCTTTCAACCCTGATGCCCCTGACACCGAGCGACTACGAGCGCAAATTTTTGGCCAACCAGGACGAGAACCTCTTCATGGGCTCGTTCGAGAGTTTTGCCGCCGCCGAAGCGGGCGCACCTCCTTCGAAGGCGGTGGGCTACGACAACGCCGAAGCGGCCTGGGAAATCTACAGCCACCAGATTTATTTCTACGACTACCCGGGTCTTTTCTGGCTCTCCAGGTCCATCGACGCGGGCATGTCGCGCGTGTTCGACCTGGGCGGGCACGTGGGCATCAAGTACTACGCCTTCCGCCGCGTGATGCCTTACCCCGACAACCTGCGCTGGACTGTTTGCGATGTTCCGGGCGTGGTGCAAACCGGGCGCGAACTGGCCGTGCGGCGCGAGGCGACCGCGCAATTGAGCTTTACCACCAACTACGAAGATGCCAGCGGCTGCGACGTGCTGTATGCATCGGGCAGCCTGCAGTACTTGCCCGTACAGATCTCCAAGATCATTGCATCGCTTGCAGTGAAGCCCAAGCGCATCGTGCTGAACACGACCGCCGTTCACCCGGAGCGCACCATCTACACGCTCAACAGCATCGGCTTTGCGGTGTGCCCCTACCGCATCCAGCACGACGAGGAGTTGTGGGCAGAGCTGAGAAACGCCGGATACAAGCGCCGCGATGCCTGGCGCAACGTAGGCAAGCCCATCGAAGTGCCCTTTGTCGAGGGTGGGGACAAGCCCTATTACGCGGGGTGCTGCTTCGACCTTGCCGGGTAAGCGGCGTGAGAGGGCTACTCGCGAGCCCTCTCGCCGTTGTCAACGTGCGTAGCGCGCGAGCTCGTGCTTGGCAATCGCGTTGCGGTGCACTTCATCCGGACCATCGGCCATGCGCAGATGGCGGGCGTAGGCCCAGAAGTTCACCAGCAGCGTGTCCTGGCTCAAGCCCATGGCGCCGAAGGCCTGCATTGCGTCGTCGATCACCTGGATGCAGTTGTTGGGCGCAATCACCTTGATCATCGCGATCTCCTGCGCCGCCACCTTGTTGCCCACCGTGTCCATGCGCCAGGCCGCGTGCAGCACCATCCAGCGCGTCTGGTCGATCAGCATGCGGCTCTTGGCAATGCGCTCGCGCCACACGCCCTGTTCGGAAAGCGGCTTGCCGAAAGCCACGCGCGACACCACGCGTTCGCACATCATCTCCAGCGCCGATTCGGCCATGCCGATCATGCGCATGCAGTGGTGAATGCGTCCCGGGCCGAGGCGGCCCTGCGCAATTTCGAAGCCTCGGCCCTCGCCCAGCAGGATGTTGTCGACCGGCACGCGCACGTTCTCGAACAGCACCTCCGGGTGGCCGAACGGCGCATCGAAGTGATTGACCAGCGCCATGTCGCGCAGCACCGTGATGCCCGGTGTGTCCGCGGGCACGATGACCATCGACTGCTGCTTGTGGCGATCGGCGTTGTCGGGGTCCGTCTTGCCCATCAGGATGAACAGCTTGCAGCGCTCGTTCATCGCACCGGTGATGTACCACTTGCGCCCATTGATCACGTACTCGTTGCCCTCGCGCCGGATGCTGCACGCGATGTTGGTCGCGTCCGAAGAGGCCACTGCCGGTTCGGTCATTGCAAAGGCGGAGCGGATCTTCCCGTCGAGCAGCGGCTGCAGCCAGCGCGCCTTCTGCGCGGCCGAACCGTAGCGCTCGATCACCTCGGTATTGCCCGTGTCCGGCGCGCTGCAGTTGAACGCCTCGGCGCTCCAGTAGCGACGGCCCATGATCTCGCACAGCGGCGCGTACTCCAGGTTCGTCAAACCCGCACCGTGTGCCGTCTCGGGCAGGAACAGGTTCCACAGGCCCGCAGCGCGGGCTTTTTCTTTCAGTTCTTCGAGCAGCGGCAGGCCGGTGTAGAAGCCGCCATTCTTCTGCGCGTTGAGGTAAGACTGATGCGCCTCTTCGGCCTGGCGCTTCTCGTTCGGGTAGATGTGCGCATCCATGAAGGCAAGCAGCCGCGTGCGCAAATCCTGGACCTTGGGCGTGTAGGCGAATTCCATGAGAGACGTCTTTCGAGGGGCTTTGGGGGTGCCTCGATGGTGCCGGGCCGCTGGCTGGGCGGCTGTCTCCTGCATGACGGGGGCGTACGGCATGAGCGCGCTGTAGACGCGGCTGACGAAGGGCTTCTTACTCACGCCGAGTTTCAGCTATCTACGACGCAGCGCTTGGAGCGGGTGAAGGGAATCGAACCCTCGTATGAAGCTTGGGAAGCTGCCGTTCTACCATTGAACTACACCCGCATTTTGCAACCCGTTGATTTCTAACGAGTTATCGACCTAAGTGCCTGATTTTACAGAGGGAAGTTGGAGTTTCAACTTCGACCGTGTTCCCAACGTCACCCGGCTTCACCCCTATCAACTTGGCACCTTGGCGTAGGTTTTGGCGTAGGTTTTTTTGAGAGAAACTACACCCGAAACCATTCGTCTTCCGCATGCCTGCGGGAGCCGTCAGCCGGAGTATAGGTCCATGTTCTTTGACGTTAGAGCCGCCAAGCTTCTCAAGCCTGGAGAGCACCTGGCGGTGGAAGGGTGCGAGGGCCTGCGCCTGGTCGCCTCTGCGTCGAAACAGACGTGGACCTACCGCTACAAGTCACCGGCAACGGGCCTGATGAAGCAGACGGCCAGCCGAGATAAGTGGCCACACTGAAGCCCGGTGCGGCGCGAAAATGTGAATTTGTCCCATTTTCCTACTGCGTCATGAATCGCCGTCCGACACGACTTCCTGTGTGCGGGCATATCTTCGAGTTCCCCCGTAAGGGGCGATGCGGGAAGCGGCAACCCCTATAAGAGAACGCATCGAACGAGATAAAAGCGATGCCCTTGCTCTACTTGCTACACCTGATGACCACCCCATTGCCTAAGGTGGTGACGAGACTTGAAGACGTTCGGTATGTAAGCGTGTTGAAGGCGACGGGGCTTGTCGAAGCGGACATAGCGATCGCATTGGACCCCGTAGGCAAGTACCAGGTAGCTCGCACGGCCACCGTCACGCGCATCACTGAAGCGGGCATGGCGGAAATCAACATCTTGCTTCGCGCACCTCGGCGAGCGACGACGACACCGCCGATAGCGCAGAGCAGCACCTCATCGGCCTGAGCGCTGCGGGGCATTCCGACGGGCGGGGAGCAATGGGCGGGTCAACTTGGCTCGTGGTTCGTCACCAACGTGCATCAGCATCGAGCCCGATTTCTTCGACGCCATGGGTTCAGAGCTCGTTCGATCCGCGCGCAGTTGGCGCACCCTTCGGCAGCGTCACCGTAAATCGCACCTTCCGCGACTCGCAATGGCCACTGACCTCTCCGCCGTGCGCCCTTGCAATCTGCCTGACGATGAAAAGACCCAGGCCCAGATGCGAGCGGTCCGATCCCAGCCGCTGTACCGCGCCGCGCCGCAAGGGTTCGAACAGCAGTTCCATTTCGCTGGAAGAGATGCTTCCGGCTGCAGCATTCTCGACGGCAAGGCGAACCGAACTTTCGTCGCCCTCTAGCCGGACAGCCACGGGCTCGGCAGGCAGCCCGTGCTTCACAGCGTTTGTGACCAGATTGCCGAGCGCTTCACGGACTCGGGACCCGTCGAACTCGCCTCCGGTGTCCCCGCGCACCATCAATTCGATCCTGGTGCCCGGAAACGCGTCGCGTTGCAGCTCCACTTCCTCGCCGCAGACCACGGCCAGGTCGACCGGCAGCCGTTCGATCGTCATCCCGCCGCCCAAGCCAGCCCGGTTGTACTCCAGCAGCGAGTCCAGCAACGACGCCATTCGGCTGACGCTGCGCTTCAATCGCTCGGTCGGCAGGGCAAGTTCCTTCGGCGCCACCCGAGTGAGGAACTCGGCTGTCAGGGAAACGGCATTCAGCGGCGTGCGCAGGTCGTGGCCAATGACGCCGAGGAAGATCTGCCGCCATCGCTCCACTTCCGCTGCATACACCCGCACCGACTCGGCGAGCGCTTGGTCGATGGCCTCGTTGAAACGGCCCACGTCGCGCACGGTATCGGGGCCTGGAGAAGAAGTCTCCGCCTCCGACCAGAGCCGCAGCACACATGAGCGCAGCGCGCGGTATTCGGCGACCACCTGCTCGATGTGCAGCCCGCTGCGGGCGCGCATAAGGCCGTGCGTTTCCGCCGCGGTTTCCTCGTGTCCGATCATGGCGAGCGGGATGCCGTGAGACTTTTCAATCGACTCCGTCCTACTTTGAGGCGTGCGCAGGTCCGCTGCAATGGCGGCCAGTACCTTGGGCAGGTGGTTGCGCAAGACGACTTCTTCTTCGTCCTTCAACGACACGATCGTCCGGGCGTACGCGACCGCCTCTGCCAGGATTTGCTCTTTGGAGAGCTCTATGAAAGTTGCAAGTTGCATGGTGCCCTTGGTGCATCTGCCTCCGGGCAGGGCTTCCTTGATACCGGCTCGCCAAGAAGAAAGCAATAAGAAATGACCCAATTCATGGAAATTCTTGTCCTAGACGACGAGCGCGAAGCCGCCGATCTGCTGTCCGCCGTGCTCTCCTTGCGCCTTCCTGGCGCTTCGATCCGAACGGCCTACACCGGGAACGCCGCCGTGGCCGCCGGCACGGCGCAGCGGCCCGACGCTGCGATCCTCGACCTGGAAATGGCCGGCTTGGACGGGGAGGGCGTGGCGCACGCGTTGCGCTCGGCCTATCCGGACTCCCGGCCCCTTCTGATCGCGGTATCTGGGAACACGTTGAGACTCGGTGAACTGCGGCAGTCGGGCATCTTCGACTACCTGGTGAGCAGGCCAATTGACATCGCGGGGTTGATCGAGATGCTCAAGGGGAAAGGCCGCTCAGCCTAGCTTCGAAAAAAAGGTCGAGCAGTCATGTGAAGCGGCATGGCTCACTCCCGCGGAGGACCACCAATCTCGCAGTACCACACCTGATAGAACCAGCGATCTCCGATCTTCTCGGCGCCCGCGAAGCTGATGGTGTCGTAGGCGCAAGCGGCGATCTCTGGTCGCCAGAGGAGACCCAACGGCTTGACGTTCGCGTCAGGCCCCGAAATCCAGAGCCCGAGCCGGTCTCGTCCCTCGCGCTGATCCAATGTGAGCATCCCGCAGGCCCATGGCTGATCCACGAACTCGTGCTTCGTCAGTTGCGCGCCTTCGCGATAGCGCCGCCGCATCCTCACTCGCGCCACGGGTCCTTTACAGCGTCCGGTAGCAGCTCTGGCATCTCATGCATGACAGCCCGGATGTGGTCGCCAGCGTTGCGGTCCCAGTCTCCATACAGGTCGCCGATGCGCGCACAGCGGCCGGCTACCTGGTCGGCAAATTCTCGAAGGGAAGGCCGCATCGGCTCATCGGACCGGAGTTCGCCAACCCTCCGCGCCACCTCGGCGAGTTCTTCTTCAATCGAGGGCTCGGGCATCGCGGTCTTAGTACCTTTGTACTGTACAAATATACAGCATTCTGGTGATAATGGACCCATGGAAAACGTGCCCGCAACCCTCTGGATTGCCGCCTGCGCGCACCGGCTGCAGCAGCAGTGGCATACCGTCGATCCGCTCGATCTCGAGGATGTCGCGCGTGATTTGTGGCGCGACGAAAGACTGCAAGCGATGCCGCCTGACGAGGCGGCGGTTGATTGGCTGAGGCCAATCACCTTGGCGTAGGTTTTGGCGTAGGTTTCAGTGAAACAGCGGTGTTTTCACTTGAGGTGCACGTCTACCATTGAACTACACCCGCGGCAGGCGCGGAATCTACCGTTCTTGTCCGATGCAATGAACTGCGCCGGCGCCTTGGAATGCAGATGATCTAGCTCCCGTTCAATCCCGCGCCAGCGATGACGCAGGCACCCGGCTGTAGTTCACCTCGAGGGCGAGTCCTTCCTCCCCGCCCGGCGTGATGTTGAACATGCGGATGTCCAAGTGCCCGGCGTCAGGCTGCGACACCTCGGTGCGCCAGCCCCAACGCTCGCCGCCCGCGCCGGTGCCGTAGCTGCCCAGCGCGCCGAAGCGCCCGTCCTCCACTCGGCCGGTGCTGAACATGATCGACGTGCCGGTGCCGAAGCTCTCGCCCCAGGCGCATTCGAAGGCGTCTTCATCGAGGTGGTAGCCCCAGAGAGCGACGCCCTCGAACGGCTCGCCGCCGCAGCGGCCCTCGTACTCGTGCAGCAGGAACCGGCCGCGGCCGACCAGCCGGATGGTGCCGCGCTGCACCGATTCGTCGGCCAGCTTGCCGGGCTCGAACCAGAGCCGGAAGCGGCCTTCCCAGTTGCCGGCCATCGCAGCCAGCCGGTGATGCGTGCCGCCCGGCGCGGCGGATCGTTCGAACGCTTCTTTGCTCATGAGGCCTCTCGTGAACAGACTGCTGTCGCGGAAGATGGTGGGTTCATCGCTCGACATGGTGCGCCACCCGCGCAAACCCGACCTTTTTGCCCAACTAATCTAGACACCGTCACATTGCCCCAAAACAATCCGGCACCCTCAGGTTCAACAAAAAGCATTCGCTGAGGGGATCAAAAAAATGCACCTGCTCTTCTTGCTGCGACTCCAGCATGTCGAGTTACCTGCCGAGATCGTGAGGCCCGAAGAAATCAAGCATGTTTCGGTTCTCAAGGCGACGGGCCTGGTAGAAGCGGAAATTGCACCGGCCATCGACCCATCCGGCAAGTTCAATATGGCCCGGACCGCCATCGTCACGGCAATCACTGAAGACGGCATCGCCGAGATCATGAAGTTGCGCACCGAACGGATGCGGCCCGCAACGACATGGCGGGCGGCCAGGCGCCGCCGAAAGCTGTGCATCCGATGCGGCCAGCCGAACACTCCGGTTTGCAGCTGCTCCCCGGCACCTGAACCGAAATCCAGCGCGCCGATCTGACTGACCGGGAGGCCGGAAGAAGGCCGAAGCAGCGAGAAACCGCGCTCGTCCGACACGGCGCGGCTTGCTCATCGCCGACGATCCGGCGATGTCAGCGCTTCGGAGCATTGCCGTCACCGTCATCGAAGTGGAAGAGGGCGCCTACCGTTGGCGCCTGGTCGAGCTTGGCGACGAGGAACTGGGGCAGGGCTGGAGCCTGCTGCGCCAGCAGCCGAGGTCGATGAAGACCTACAAGGCGGCGATGGCGGCGGGCTTGGTCGAGCTGCAGAAGATGATCGACGACCTCGACGTGGGGCCGCGGGAGCAAGAAGAGCCCGGCCTGGCGAAACCCGCGAAGAAGAGTGGGCCGGTGTTCGGGTTCGGCTTCGGGCTGCCGAAGCTCGGCTGAAGGGCAAGAAAGAAAGCCGCGGGCCGTTTTCAGACCGGGCCGTACAGCGCCCTGATGTGCCGGCCCGCATTGGCGGAGGCCGAATCGCCGTAGCCGTCGCCCACCGCAGCGCACAGTTCCGCAATGCCGTGGGCGAATTCGATGTGCATCTGGTCGAGCCGTTCACCCGGCTTGATGATGCCGACCTCGGCCGCCAGCGCGGTGAAGTTGGTCTCGGGGTCGCGCACCAGCTGCTCGGGCTCGGGCGTGTTTTCGAAATGCTGGCGCGCCACGTCGGCGGGTTGCCGATCACCCACCACCCGCACCAGGCTCAGGCCCTGGTCGATCAAAAATTCATGATCGGCCCGCCCACCGGCCAGCCGCGTCCATTCGGCGGCGAACAGCGACGCCCATTCGAGGCAGGCATTTCTTGGGGCAAATTCAGGCATTTCGCTAAATCCAGCAAAGTACCTCTAAAGTATACATCTGCGTTCTTGGAACTTGTGGGCGAATTCACCCCTTGCAGCTGGCACCAAGCCCATCAACGCAGGAAAACATGCTCCATGAACTGCCTGATGGGGTACTGGATCATGGTTTGCACCCCGGCCGGCAGTTCCAGCGGGCGCATCAGCATCTTGAGGGTCGCGCCGGCGCTCAGGTTGGTGCGCACGGTGCTGTTGAGGCGAGCGCTCAGCTGCTGGACAAAGGCGGTGTCGCCGGCGCGCTCGGGCGACCGGGTGCGCACCACGTGGCGAATGGCGCAATCGGCGTCTTCGCTCTTCAGCTCCAGCGTGCGCCGGCCGATGGTGCCCAGCACGCGAAGGCGGCTGAGCCGCTCCTCCTCGCGGTAGCGGCGAAAGAAGCGGTAGAAATGCTTGTAGTGGCTCACCTCGTCGGCCGCAATGCGGCTGGCCAGGTCGCGCAGCACCGGTTCGTCCGTGCTGCGCGCCATGGCGCGGTAGTAGGTGGCGGTGCCGGTTTCGACCACGCAGCGCGCC
This sequence comes from Variovorax sp. DXTD-1, assembly GCF_003984625.1. Taxonomy (GTDB): domain Bacteria; phylum Pseudomonadota; class Gammaproteobacteria; order Burkholderiales; family Burkholderiaceae_C; genus Variovorax. The sequence continues at coordinate 197,844 of NZ_RWKH01000006.1, forward strand.
GTCATCTCGAGCCCGCGCGTGGGGGCAAGCAGCTCGACCTTGCAGTAGGTGGCGTATTCCTCTAGAAAGCCGCGGTAGGCGGTTTCCCAGTCGAATTCTGGCCACACATGCGCCACATAGGCGCGCAGGGCCTTGCCGTGCTGCAGTTCCTCGGCCTCCCAGTGGTGGGTGAGCCAGTCGGTCACCTCGTCGTCGCCGCGAAAGAAGTCGACCAGGTTCTGGGTGTACAGGTCAGAGCCGCTTTCAATGAAGGAGGCGGAAGCAACGAGGTAGAAAAGATTCTCGTCCTGCCAGACTTCGTCGCGCGCAATGCGCGAAAACTCCAGATCCTCGATTTTCCAGTGTGGCGCCTCATGACCTGCCATGCATGCTCCTTGATTCACGTCGGGATGAAAACAGCCATTAGGACGAAGCCGAACGCATTTGGTTCTCCCGGTGCGGCCCATGGTAGCGGCGCTCCCCACGGCCAGCTGACTGCGGCCCCGGCAAGGCGCGGGGCGGTAGCCAAACCTATAATCGTTTGTTCAAGCAAATCAAGCAGTTAGGTCGGTTCGACGCAGTGGGCTCGACGAGAGGGTCGCCATCGCCAGGCCGCCCTCGACAGAAGACGAAATCCAAAGATGAGCCAGCCCACATTCACGGTCGCGGACATCCGCAAGACCTTTCTCGATTTCTTCGCCTCCAAGGGCCACACGGTGGTGGCCTCGAGTTCGCTGGTGCCCGGCAACGACCCGACGCTCATGTTCACCAACTCGGGCATGGTTCAGTTCAAGGACGTGTTCCTGGGCGAAGACAAGCGCCCCTACGTGCGCGCCGCCTCGGTACAGGCGTGCCTGCGCGCCGGCGGCAAGCACAACGACCTGGAGAACGTGGGCTATACCGCGCGCCACCACACCTTCTTCGAGATGCTGGGCAACTGGAGCTTTGGCGACTACTTCAAGCGCGAATCGCTCAAGTGGGCCTTCGAGCTGTTGACCGAGGTGTACAAGCTGCCGGCCGAAAAGCTCTGGGCCACGGTCTACATCGAGGACGACGAGGCCTACGACATCTGGACCAAGGAAATCGGCCTGCCGCCCGAGCGCGTGGTGCGCATCGGCGACAACAAGGGCGGGCGCTACATGTCCGACAACTTCTGGATGATGGCCGACACGGGCCCCTGCGGTCCGTGCTCCGAAATCTTCTACGACCACGGCCCCGAGATCCCCGGCGGCCCGCCCGGCAGCCCCGATGAAGACGGCGACCGCTACATCGAGATCTGGAACAACGTGTTCATGCAGTTCGACATGCAGCCCGATGGCTCGGTCAAGAAGCTGCCCGCGCCCTGCGTGGATACCGGCATGGGCCTGGAGCGCTTGGCGGCCATCCTGCAGCACGTGCACAGCAACTACGAAATCGACATCTTCGACGCGCTCATTAAGGCCGCTGCGCGCGAAACCGGCGAAAAAGACCTGGGCAACAACTCGCTGCGCGTGATCGCCGACCACATCCGCGCCACCTCGTTCCTGGTGGCCGACGGAGTGATCCCGTCGAACGAAGGCCGCGGCTATGTGCAACGCCGCATCATTCGCCGTGCGATTCGCCATGGCTACAAGCTTGGGTGGATGTCACCTTTTCTGCACAGAATGGTGCCAGATTTGGTCAGCCTGATGGGTGATGCATATCCCAAGCTTCGAGCGGATCAGGAACGGATTTCCGGTGTACTAAAAGCTGAAGAGGAGCGCTTCTACGAGACCCTCGGCAAGGGCATGTCCATGCTTGAGGCCGAGTTGATCGAGGGAAGCACAGTGCTTTCTGGCGATCTGGCGTTCAAACTGCACGATACCTTCGGATTCCCACTCGACTTGACGCAAGACGTATGCCGCGAGCGCGGCGTGAGCGTGGACGAAGCCGGCTTCAACGCCGCCATGGAAAAGCAGAAGGCCGCAGGCCGCGCGGCCGGCAAGTTCAAGATGGACCGCAACGTCGAATACGGCGGCGCGGGCAACGTGTTTACCGGCTACGAACATCTCGAAGAAACCACCAAGGTGGTGGCGCTGTACTTCGAAGGCGCGGCCGTGCAAGAACTGAAAGAAGGCCAGCCGGGCATCGTGGTGCTCGACACCACGCCGTTCTATTCGGAGAGCGGCGGCCAGGTGGGCGACCAGGGCGTGCTCGTGGCCGAAGGCGTGCAGTTCGGTGTCGAAGACACGCAGAAGATCAAGGCCGACGTGTTCGGCCACCACGGCACGCAAACGCAGGGCACGCTGAAGGTGGGCGACACGGTCAAGGCCGCGGTCGACACTGCGCGCCGCGCCGCCACCATGCGCAACCACTCGGTCACCCACCTGATGCACAAGGCCTTGCGCGAAGTGCTCGGCGACCACGTGCAGCAGAAGGGCTCGCTGGTCGATGCCGACAAGACGCGCTTCGACTTTGCGCACAACGCGGCCGTCACGCACGAGCAGATCCTCGAGATCGAGAAGCGCGTGAACGCCGAGATCCTTGCCAACACCGAGACCCATGCGCGCGTGATGGACATGGAGTCGGCCCAGAAGACCGGCGCCATGATGCTGTTCGGCGAAAAGTACGGCGAGAGCGTGCGCGTGCTCGACATCGGCACCAGCCGCGAGCTTTGCGGCGGCACCCATGTGGGCCGCACGGGCGACATCGGCCTGTTCAAGATCGTGAGCGAAGGCGGCGTGGCGGCCGGCGTGCGCCGTATCGAAGCGGTCACGGGCGCCAATGCGCTCAGCTACCTGCAAGACCTCGAATCGACCGTGCAGAGCGTAGCCGCCACGCTCAAGTCGCCCACCGCCGAGCTGCAAGGCCGGCTCACGCAGGTGCTGGAGCAGGTGAGAGCGCTGGAGCGCGAAGTGGGCGCGCTCAAGGGCAAGCTCGCTTCGTCGAAGGGCGACGAACTCGTGTCGCAGGCCATCGACGTGAACGGCATCAAGGTGCTGGCCGCCAAGCTCGATGGCGCCGACGCCAAGACGCTGCGCGACACCATGGACAAGCTCAAGGACAAGCTCAAGACCGCGGTGATCGTGCTGGCCGCGGCCGACGGCGCCAAGGTGCAGGTGGCCGCAGGCGTGACCAACGACACGGTGGGCAAGGTCAAGGCCGGCGAGCTGGTCAACTTTGTTGCGCAGCAAGTGGGCGGCAAGGGCGGCGGCAAGGCCGACATGGCCATGGCCGGCGGCACCGATGCCGCGGGCCTGCCCGCAGCGCTCCAATCGGTGCAAGCCTGGGTGGCGGAACGCACCTGATGGCCGCCACCGAGGTGCTCGGCTCCCCTCCCGGCGAAGTGCTGGTGATGGGGGCGGGCACCATCGGGTGCTTCATCGGCGGCAGCCTTGCCGCGGCGGGTGTTCCGGTCACTTTTGTCGGCCGCCCGCGCGTGCTGCAAAGCCTTGCAGCGCACGGCCTTGCGCTCAGCGATCTGGACGGCGGTTCGCATCGCTTGCCCGCCGGCAGCCTGCGCCTGAGTGACCAGGTGCCTGCCGGCGCCACGCCGGCGCTGGTTCTGCTGTGCGTAAAGAGCGGGGCCACGGCCGAGGCGGCCGCGGAGCTTGCCTTTGCGCTGCCCGCGGGCACCACGGTCGTCTCACTGCAGAACGGTATTTCCAATTGCGCTGCGGCGTCGAAGGCCGGCCCCACGCTGGGCGTGCTGCCCGGCATGGTGCCCTACAACGTGACGGAAACAGGGCCGGGCGCCTTCCACCGGGGCACGGCAGGACGGCTGGCTGCGAAGGACGACGCGGCGCTGCGGCCCTGGCTGCCGGTGTTCGAGCGTGCCGGCATTCCCCTCGACCTGTACGCCGACCTGCTGCCGGTGCAATGGGGCAAGCTGCTGCTCAATCTCAACAACCCCGTCAACGCGCTCTCGGGTCTGCCGCTGCGCGACGAGCTGCTGCAGCACGGCTACCGGTGCTGCTTTGCCGCGCTGATCGACGAGGCGCTGGGTGTGCTCGGCAGCGCCGGCATTGTGCCCGCGCAGGTGGCCGCGGTGCCGGCACGGAGACTCTCTGCAGTGCTGCGGCTGCCCGACTGGCTGTTTCGCATCGTTGCGGCGCGCATGCTGCGCATCGATGCCAAGGCCCGCTCCAGCATGGCGGATGACTTGGCGCTTGGGCGGCGCACCGAGATCGATGCGCTCAGCGGGGAGGTCGTGCGGCTCGCGCAAGAGCACGAGCTGGATGCGCCGCGCAACGCCCGGATGTCCGCGATGCTCGAAGAATGGCCGCAGCAGCCCAGGCGCTGGTCCGCTCGGCAATTGCAGGACGCACTCGGCCTCTAGGCGTCGCGCAATGCACCCCACCGCCTAAGCCGCTGGCGCGACGGCAGCGCCTTCGATGCGATGGCGCCCGAGCGCACCGGCGACAAAGCCGCTCGCCTTCATCTCTTCGACGAAAGCGGCCAGCAGCGCCTGCGCCTCTGCGCCGCGGCTCGCCGGCGTGCCCATCGCTTGCTGTATGACCATGAAACGGCCGGGTAGCACGCGCACGCCCCGCTCGCGCTGCGCTTCGGCTTCGAGCAGTTGGCGAATGCCGGCGGCTACGTCGACCTGTCCGGAACGCAGCGCGGCGAGCGCCGCTGCCGCCCCCTGCAGCCGCATGATCTCCGCGTGCTTGATCTCGCGCGTGAGGAACAGGTCGTAGGCGCTGCCCGCGCCAACCGAGATGCGATGGCCCTGGGCATCGACCTGCGCGTTGTCCGTGAGCGTCGACGAGTCGCGCACGAGGTAGCTGCCTTCGATCAGCACATAGGGCGCGGTGAAGAGCAGCCCCTCGCTGCGCGCCGGGTCGACGGCAAAGAAGCCGATGTCGGCCTTCTCGTTCTTCACCGCATCGACCGACGCCGCCGCCTTTTCGAACACCACGAGCTCCACGCCCACGCCAAGCCGCCGCGCGAACTCGCGTGCGAGATCGATCGAGACGCCTACCGGTTCGCCCGTGGCCGCGTCCTTGTTCGCAAGAATCGGGTTGCCCAGGTTGATTGACGCGCGCAGCGTGCCGCCGGGCGCAAAGGCGGAAACAAGAGCGGGTGCAATGGCGTGTTGCGGCTGGGTCATGGCGTCCATCGTTCGAGGAAGATGATGGGCACCAGTTTACTGACCCGCACCGATGCGTCAGCGTGCCGTTATCGGCTCGAGCCCGGTCTTCGCGATGGTTGGCGCTGCAGCGGGCGCGTTGAGGTAGCGAATGAGCTGGCGTGCCGCATCGGGCTGCTTCGAGGCCGTGGCCACGCCGGCCGAGAACACCGTGACGCGCTGAACCTCCGCGGGCAGCGGGCCGATGTAGTCGATGCCCTCGATGGGAAGCAGCTCGCTCACCTGCTGCAGCCCCAGTGCCGCGTCGCCGCGTGCCACCACGGTGCCCACGCGCTCGCTCAGGATGCGCTTGCTCTTGGGCTTGACCTGGTCTTCGATGCCGAGCTTCTTGAGCAGCTCCGTCTCGTAGTAGGTGCCGCTGGCACTGGCCGAGTAGGCGATGGAAGGCGCCGCCAGCAGCGTGCGCTTGAGCGCGTCCACGGTCGAGATGTCGGGCTTGGGCGCGCCCTTGCGCACCGCGAAGCCGATGGACGAGCGCACCAGGTCGACCTGGCTCCCCGGCACCACCTTGCCTTGCGCCACCAGCGCGTCGAGCGCGGGCCGCGCAAGGATCACCACGTCGGCCGCCTCGTTGCGCGAGAGCCGGCTCGGAATCGAATCTTCCGCGTTGCCCATGGAGGCCCCATATGCGGTCTTGACCGTGCGGCCGCTGCTGCGCTCGAAGCCCGGGCGCAGGTCGTTGTACGCGGCCGTGAAGCCGCCCGAGGTCATCACGTGGATGTCGCCGCCGGCGGGGGCCTGGCCACCCAGGCTGCCGCATCCGGCAAGAACGGCCGTAGCCGCCAGCAGAGCGGTGCGGCGGGTCAGGCGATTGAACGAGAAAGGCTGGGTCTTCATGATGTCTCCTGATAGTTTCGCATCCATCGTAGCCAGCGAAGCTGTCAATCAGCCTTCTGCGCTGCTGGGGAAACCACCGACCCGCGGGCGCGGCAGACATGCGCACCCGTTGGAGCCTCGGTCCAGATCAACCGCGGGGTAGATCGAATTCGCGCAGCATCACGGGTTCGATCGAGCCTTGCGCAACCCGTCTGCGCACGGCTGCCTCCAGTTGGTCCGCGTACTGCGCGTAGGTTTCCATCGGGTCGCCGACTTGGGCGCCGGACCGATAGCGGTAATGCATGATTTCCCTGCTGATACTCGCGCCCACGGGTTGGTCATCGATCAGGACCCAGAAGCGGACCGTGCCAGAGGCCTCGTGGAAGAAGGGAGGATCAACGGGGGCCGTCCCGGAAAGAGGCTGTTCAGACATGGGGTGTATTCGGTTCGAGGAGCTTCAGGATACGCTTCATCGAGTACCCCTTTTCCCCAGACGCCTGGACCGCCGCTGTTTTTCCGCCTCCTGTTGTCCTACACGAGTGCATACTCCGTCCAGCATGCGTTTAAGCCAATTCATCAAAGACAACATCGAACCCATTCTCATCGAGTGGGAAGCCTTCGCACGCACGATGATTCCTCCAGCGGAGACCATGTCCGTTGTCGAGCTGCGGGACCATGCGCATGAAATCCTGCTGGCCATTGCCGGCGAGATGGAATCGGCGCAGTCTGAAAAGGAGCGCGAGGCAAAGTCCAAGGGACTCGCGCTGCCGTTCCTGAAAGGGACTTTCGCCGCCGAACACGGCGGCTTGCGTCAGCGGGTGGGCTTCGACCTTTCCCAATTGGGCGCGGAGTATCGCGCGCTGCGGGCCACGGTTCTGCGTCTGTGGATGGGAAACGTCAGCGTGGTCGACGCCGCGGTTCTTGAGGAAGTGGTGCGCTTCAACGAAGGCATAGACCAGGGCCTTGCCGAGGCCATGGCCACCTATTCCGAGCACGTCGCCAATTCCAGGGACACCTTCCTGGCGGTTCTGGGGCATGACCTTCGAAACCCCTTGAGCGCGCTCGGCTCCTGCATTCATCTTCTCGAACTGGCCGGCGAGGCAAAACCCAAGGAGCGCACCCTCCAGATCGCCAGGCGCAGCATTGCCTCGATCAACGATATGGTCACCGACCTGCTCGAGTACACGCGCACCCGGCTCGGCCGCGGCATCGAGGTGGTTCCGCAAGAGGGTGACCTGAGCGCTCTGTGCCAGGAGGCCTTCGACGAGGTTTGTGCGGCTTACCCCAAGCGGGCACTGGTTGCCGAGCTTCCGGCCGGCGTGGTCTTGATGTTCGACGCACCCAGAATGCGCCAGGTTCTCACCAACCTGCTGAGCAATGCCGTGCAGCACGGAGACCCCGCTTATCCCGTGGCCCTGGTGATTCGCGATGACGGCGCGCACACGACCCTTATCGTCAAGAACCAGGGGCGGCCGATTCCCCCTGACTCGATGCAGGTCATCTTCAACCCGCTGGTTCAGGTGCCGACCCGGGAGTCGGCGCCGCACGAGCGGCCCGCCACGAGCCTGGGTCTCGGCCTCTATATTGCCCGCGAGATCGTGACGGGGCACGGCGGCACGATCACGGTGACGTCATCGGCAGCGGAAGGCACGGCATTCACCGTTCATCTGCCCCGCAGCAGAACATAGACGATCGATCCTGCCCGGACGCATGGCGCGCGGGTCTCGCCATAACCCCGCGTCGATCAGCCCAGTTGCCCGCTCGCCAAGGCCGCCGCAGCGGCACGTGTTTCAACGCCGAGCTTCTCGAAGATGTGCTCGAGGTGCTTGTTGACCGTGCGCGGGCTGGTGCCGAGGATTTCGCCGATGTCGCGGTTGGTCTTGCCCTTGGCAAGCCACGACAGCACCTCGGTCTCGCGCGGCGTCAGGGCCGCTTCGGCAAGGCGTGCAGAAGGCGCGCCGCCGGCACCTTCGCGCTGCACGGCAAAGAGAAGCATGGTTTCGCCGAGCGCCGCGGCGCCCAGGTTGCGCACCGAAAGCCGTGTTCCCGCCGCGGTCATGAGTGCTATTGCGGCACCCTGCACGAGCACGGGCTCCAGCGAAGCGGGCAAGAGGCCCGGTGCCGGCGGCGCATCCATCGCGTGCAGCCACAGCGCGGCCTGGGGTGAACGCCACGCGACGCGACCGTGCGCATCGACAAAGACCACGCCCATGCCGGCCACGTCGACAGCATCGCGTGCCATGCGCGTGATCCGCGCATTGCGCGTGTGCGTGTGCAGCCGCGCGAGCACTTCCTGCGCGCGGATGGGCTTCACCACGTAGTCGACGCCGCCGCACTCGAAGCCTTCGACCACGTGTGCCGTTTCCGAAAGGCCTGTCATGAACAGCACGGGAATGTGCGCAAGCGCCGCATTGGCCTTGATGCGCCGGCAGGTCTCGAAGCCCGAAAGGCCGGGCATCAGTCCGTCGAGCAGGATGGCGTCGGGCACCACCAGCTCGAGGCGCTGCAGCGCGGCCTCGCCGTCGGCGGCAACCAGCACGGTGTAGCCGCTCGACTCGAGCGTGTCGCACAGCATGCCCAGGCTGCTGGGGGCGTCGTCCACCACCAGCACCACGGGGCGTTCGGTTTCAAGGGGCGAGAGTGTCTGCATCTTCTGCGAGTGCCTTGCGGAGATTGTCGAGATCGAAACGCGTGACCATGCCGCGCAGCCATGTGCAGGTCATGGCGGCGGGTGGAGAAGCGGCGGCGAGCCGGTCGAGCACCTGGTGCAGGCCGCGCACGTGGCCCATCTGCACCAGCCGCATCAGCTCGGCACGGTCGTCTTCCGAAAGCGCCAGCTGCTGCGGCCGGGGCGCGGTGTCGACGGTGGGCGGCATCGCGTCGTTCAGCGCCAGCCATTCGAGCCCGAGGTGCCGTTCCAGCGTGGCGATCAGCTGCGACTCGATGACCGGCTTGCCCACGAAGGCCTGGCAGCCCGCGGCGCGCAGCAGTTCGCCCTGGTTTTCGAACATGTTGGCCGAGACGATGATGATCGGGATGCGGTCGAAGCCCGAGGCGCGCACCAGCGCCGCGGTCTGCCAGCCGTCCATGTCGTCCATGGTGAGGTCCAGAAGAATCGCGGAAGGCAGGTCTTCGCGCAGGCTGTCGAGGCATTCGGTGCCGCTCGCGGCCTCTCGCACCTCGAAGCCCAGCGGCGCGAGCATGCCGGCCAGCATCTGGCGCTGCACCGGCTGGTCGTCGACCACCAGCAGCGTGCGGCGCGCGCCGATATAGCCCGACACCGGCCGCCGCAGTGCGCCGGACTGCGCCTCTGGCCCCGGGTCGGCCACTTCGCGCAGGTATACCCGCACGCTGAACGTGCTGCCCGCGGGCGAGGTCTCGGCCAGGCGCAGTTCGCCGCCCATCAGCGATGTGAGAAGGCCCGTGATGGTGAGCCCGAGCCCGGTGCCGGGCTCGCCGCGCCTGCGTCCGGCGGCCCCGCGCTCGAAGGGAAGAAAGATGCGCTGGTGGTCTTGCGGCGCCACGCCGATGCCGGTGTCGACCACGTCGAAGCGCAGCACCTCGCGCCGTGCATCGACATGCAGGGTGACCGTACCGCTGTCGGTGAAGCGCACCGCATTGGCCAGCAGGTTGATGAGAATCTGGCGCAGCCGCTTGGCATCGGCATGCACCCAGGGCGGCAGCCGCCCGCTGTGGGTGTACACGAACGCCAGGCCCTTGTTCTCCGCCTGCGGCCGCACCATGTGCACGAGTTCGTCGAGAAAGGCGGGCAGCGCGAGCGGGGCGGGCTCCAGCTGCAGGCGGCCGGCCTCGATGCGGGCCAGGTCGAGCAGCCCGTCGATCAGCCCGAGCATGTGCTCGCCGCTGCGCTGGATGGTCTGCACCGCCTCGCGCGGCGGTGCCACGGCCTCGGCCTTGAGAAGGATCTGCGAGTAGCCGAGGATGCTGTTCAGCGGCGTGCGCAACTCGTGCGTCATGCCGGCCACGTAGCGGGTCTTGGCCTGGTTGGCGGCCTCGGCGGCTTCCTTCGCGGTCTGCAGCGCCGCATCGGTGCGCTGGTGCGCCTCGATCTCGACGGTGAGCAGGTGGTTGTGACGGTTCGATTCTTCCTGCGCCATCTGTCGGCTCTCGCTGCCCAGAACGATCCACCATGCGGCAACGGCTGCCACCAACGACAGCAGCGCAAACACCTTGAGGAAGGCGCTTCGCAAAGCAGGGTCCACGGCATCCGAGCCCACGATGGCCTCTTGCGCATACACCACGCCCATCACGGTGGCCAGCAAGGCCACGAGCGAGGTGGCCACCATCAGGTAATGCGCCACGCGAAAGTTGAGCCGGCCCGACAACGCGGGCGGCAGCAGCGCCTTGAGCCAGCTGCTCATCTGCTCGGCGGCGCGCGAGTCGGTCTTGCAACGGTCGTGGCAGCGCGATTCGAGCGTGCAGCACAGCGAGCAGATGGGGGCGCTGTAGGCCGGGCAGTGCGCCATGTCTTCCGACTCGAAGCTGTTGTCGCACACCGAGCACTTGACCATTTGCCCCGGCGTCCAGCGCTGGATGTCGGTGCGCGCCAGGTAGTAGCGCCCGCGTGTGCGCCAGGCCAGCAGCGGCGAAACGACCAGCGCCGTCATGAGCGCGATGAAGGGCGAGAACGCCCGCGCCCATTGGCCCAGCACACCGGAGTAGGCCAGCATGGCGAGCGCCGCCGCCACCAGCATCGCTCCCAGGCCGACCGGATTGATGTCGTACAGGTGCGCGCGCTTGAACTCGATGGTGCGCGGGCTCCAGCCGAGCGGCTTGTTGATGACCAGGTCGGCCACCAGCGCGCCAACCCATGCAATGGCGATGTTGCTGTAGAAGCCCAGCACGTGCTCGAGCGCCGCGAACACGCCGAGCGTCATCAGCAGAATGGCGATGACCACGTTGAACACCAGCCACACCACGCGCCCCGGGTGGCTGTGCGTGAGCCGCGCAAAGAAGTTGGACCACGCCAGCGAGCCCGCATAGGCGTTGGTGAGGTTGATCTTCATCTGCGACACCACCACGAAGAGGGTGGTGATTGCCAGCACCCAGGCCGGGTCGCGCAACACGTACGAAAAGCCCGTGAGGTACATCAGCGTGGGCTCGATGGCGTGCTTGCCCGGAATCTCGTGCTGCAGCGCAAGAAAGGCCAGGAAGGCGCCGCCCATCATCTTGAGCATGCCCGGCACGGTCCAGCCCGGCCCCGCCACCAGCACCGCGGCCCACCAGCGGCCCCGGTTGGCGGCCGTCTTCTCGGGAAGGAAGCGCAGGTAGTCGACCTGCTCGCCGATCTGCACCACGAGCGAAAAGGCCACCGTGGCGGCGGCGCCGAACATCAGCGGGTCGAAGCCGCTGCTGTCCGAGGTGCGGCCCACCAGGCCGGTGAAGTCGGCATAGAGCTCTGGCTTCTTCACCAGCACCGCGATGAAGGGGCAGACGAACAGCACGATCCAGATCGGCTGCGTCCACAGCTGCAGGCCCGAGATGAGCGTGATGCCGCGCATCACCAGCGGCACGATCACGATCGACGAGAGCAGGTAGAGCAGCGGCAACGGCCAGTCGAGGTACAGCTGCAGCGCCAGCGCGAGGATGGCCGCCTCCAGCGCAAAGAAGATGAAGGTAAAGCTCGCGTAGATCAGCGAGGTGAGGGTGGAGCCCAGGTAGCCGAAGCCCGCGCCGCGCGTGAGCAGGTCCATGTCCACGCCGTGCTTGGCCGCGTAGTAGGAAATCGGCAGGCCGGTGAGGAAGGTGATGAGCCCCACCACCAGGATGGCCCACAGCGCGTTCGAGAAGCCGTAGTTCAGCGCGATGGCCCCGCCGATGGCCTCCAGCGCCAGGAACGAGGTGGCGCCGAAGGCCGCGTTCGCGACGCGGAACTCCGACCACTTGCGAAAGCTGCGCGGCGTGTAGCGCAGTGCGTAGTCCTCCAGCGTTTCGTTCGCCACCCACGCGTTGTAGTCGCGGCGGATGCGAAAGATCTTCTGGCCGGTGACGGGTTGCATGGTGGGCTCTGGTGGCGAGGGCGGCGGTGGCATGGCTGCAGATACAGCAAGAAGCGCTCCCTGCATTTCCCTGCCTTCCGCTACCCGTGCACGGCCTGCGAGTCTGGGTGCAGTCGCGCCTGCCGCCGCTACGTTGAATGACGTATTCGCGGCGGCTCAAGTGATTTCTAAAGTACCAGCCATGGTGCTCGGGGCACCGTCCGATGCACTGCGATGGTGCGCGGCTCTCCTTTCCAACAACCTGCCTGGAGTTTCCTGATGTCGCGTGATTTCGATCCCTCCCTCGATACCCTGGCATTGCGCCGCCGCCGACTGCTGCAGGGCGCCGCCGCGCTGCCCGTGATGGGCCTGAGCGGCCTGAGCTTCGGCCAGTCGCAGTTCCCCACGGCCAAGGTCAACACCACCAAGCTCGCGGTGACCGACACTGAAGTGACGGTGGGCCAGCTGCATTCGTCGTCCGGCACCATGGCCATTTCGGAAACCGGCTCCATCCAGGCCGAGCAGCTCGCCATCGACCAGATCAACGCGATGGGCGGCATCCTCGGCCGCAAGATCAAGGTGATCAAGGAAGATGGTGCTTCCGACTGGCCGACCTTTGCCGAGAAGTCGAAGAAGCTGTTGGTCAACGACCACTGCGCCGCGGTGTTCGGCTGCTGGACCAGCGCCTCGCGCAAGGCCGTGCTGCCTGTGTTCGAGAAGGAGAACGGCCTGTTGTACTACCCGACCTTCTACGAAGGCCTGGAGCAAAGCAAGAACGTGATCTACACCGGCCAGGAGGCCACGCAGCAGATCATCTGGGGCCTGGATTGGGGCGCGAAGGAGAAGAAGGCCAAGACCTTCTTCCTCGTCGGCTCCGACTACATCTGGCCGCGCACCTCGATGAAGATCGCGCGCAAGCACATCGAGAACTTCCAGAAGGGCTCGGTCAAGGGCGAGGAGTACTACCCGCTGGGCCACACCAACTTCAACTCGCTGATCAACAAGATCAAGGTCGCCAAGCCCGACTGCATCTTCGCGGCGGTGGTAGGCGGCTCGAACGTGGCCTTCTACAAGCAGCTCAAGGCCGCGGGCATCACGGGCGACAAGCAGTTCCTGCTGACGCTGGCCGTCACCGAAGACGAAATGACCGGCGTGGGCGGTGAGAACTTCGCGGGCTTCTATTCGTCGATGAAGTACTTCCAGTCGCTTGACAACGAGAACAACAAGAAGTTCGTGGCCGCCTTCAAGGCCAAGTACGGCAAGGACGCGGTGATCGGCGACGTCACGCAGGCGGGCTACTTGGGCCCGTGGCTGTGGAAGGCCGCGGTCGAGAAGGCCGGCAGCTTCGACGTCGACAAGGTGGTGGCCGGCTCGCCGGGCATCGAGCTGAAGACCGCGCCCGAAGGCTACGTGAAGCTGGATGCGAACCACCACCTGTGGAGCAAGGCGCGCATCGGGCAGGGGCAACTGGACGGGACGTTCAAGGTGGTGGCGGAGTCGGCTGAATTGATCAAGCCGGATCCGTTCCCGAAGGGCTATCAGTAAGCAGGCCGCCGACCCTCACCCCAACCCTCTCCCGCGCGCGGGAGAGGGAGTCAATACAGGAATCTCCATGACTCTGTCGGACATGATGAACATCGGCCTCATGCAGGGCTTCGCGGGGCTGAGCCTCTTCGCGGTGCTGCTGCTCATGGGCCTGGGGCTCGCGATCATCTTCGGCCAGATGGGCGTCATCAACATGGCGCATGGCGAGTTCATGACCATTGGCGCCTACTCGATCTACCTGGCCGCGCGCGTCACTGAAAGCCTGGCGCCGGCGTTCATGCCGTACTACTTTCCAATTGCCATCGGGCTGGCTTTCGTGTTCGCCTTCATCGTCGGCTGGATCGTGGAGTGGGTGCTGATTCGGCACCTCTACAAGCGCCCGCTCGACACGCTGCTCGCCACCTGGGGCGTGAGCCTGGGCCTGCAGCAGCTCTTTCGCACCTTCATCGGCCCGAAGGAAGTGAGCCCCACGCTGCCCGAGTGGCTCATGGGTTCGTGGACGCCGCATGAAGGCCTCGACATCCCGATCAACGGCCTGTTCGTGCTCGCGCTCACCGCGCTGGTCACGGGCGGTGTGCTCGTCGCGCTGCACAAGAGCCGCTGGGGCCTGCGCGTGCGCGCCACCGTGGCCAACCGCACCATGGCCAACGCGACCGGCATCGACACGATGAAGACCGACCGCCTGACCTTCGCCATCGGCTGCGGCATTGCCGGCATGGCCGGCGCGGCCTTTACCACCATCGGCTCAACGGGGCCAACCTCGGGCTCGCTCTACATCGTCGACGCGTTCCTGGTCGTCACTTTCGGCGGCGCCGCGAGCTTGCTGGGCACTGTGGTGTCGGCCTTCGGCATTGCGCAGACCCAGTCGATCTCGGAGTTCTTCATGACCGGCTCGATGGCCAAGGTGCTGACGCTCTCGCTCATCGTGCTGATCCTGATGATGCGTCCGCAAGGGCTGTTCGCCGTGAAAGTCCGCCGCTGATGAACCCGAATCCTTCCTGGAGAACGTTCCGATGATGAATTTCATCAAGGCCTCGATCCTGCGCTACCAGCTGGGCAGCCTCTTGCTGCTGGTGCTGCTGCTGGCGGTCGTGCTGCCGCTGTCGCTCGACATCTTTCGCCTGAACCTCGTGGGCAAGTACCTCACCTATGCCTTCGTCGCCGTTGGCCTTGTGATGGTGTGGGGCTACGGCGGCGTGCTCAGCCTGGGGCAGGGCGTGTTCTTCGGTATCGGCGGCTATGCGATGGCGATGTTTCTCAAGCTCGAAGCCTCGGACCCGATCACGACCAAGATCCAGTCGACACCCGGCATTCCAGACTTCATGGACTGGAACCAGATCACCGAGCTGCCCGTTCTGTGGCTGCCATTCAAAAGCCTGCCCCTGAGTTTGGCGCTGGTGGTGCTGGCGCCGATGGCACTGGCCTGGTTGGTGAGCTTTGCGATGTTCAAGCGGCGCGTGGGCGGTGTGTACTTTGCCATCATCACGCAGGCGGTGGCGCTGATCTGCACCGTGCTCATCATCGGCCAGCAGGGCTACACGGGTGGCGTGAACGGCATGACCGACCTCAAGACGATGCTGGGCTGGGACACACGCACCGACGGCGCCAAGTACGTTCTCTACTACGTTTGCGTGGGCCTGCTGATCTGCAGCATCGTGCTGTGCCGCTGGATCCAGACCAGCAAGCTCGGCACGCTGCTGCTTGCCATGCGCGACAAGGAAGACCGCGTGCGTTTCTCGGGCTACGACGTGTCGAACTTCAAGGTCTTCATCTTCTGTCTGGCGGCCGGGCTTTCGGGCATCGGTGGCGCAATGTTCGCGCTGCAGGTGGGCTTCATGTCGCCGAGCTTCGTTGGCATCGTGCCGTCCATCGAGATGGTGATCTTCTGCGCCGTGGGCGGCCGCATGAGCCTGGTGGGGGCGGCGTACGGCGCGCTGCTGGTGAATGCGGGAAAGACGCTGTTCTCCGAAAGCTTTCCGGACCTGTGGCTGTTCCTGATGGCCGGCCTCTTCATCGGCGTGACCATGGCCTTCCCGATGGGACTTGCGGGGCTGTGGGACGAAAAGATCAGGCCCTGGTGGAAGGGTCGCCGCCAGGCTCTGCGCGAAGCCGCGGTGAAACCGCCGGTATCCACCGCGACAGCAGCCGCACCGGCTTCTCTTTCCTCATCGCCTTCACCCGAACCACAGCTACCCGAAGGTGTCGGCAGCCAGCGCGCCTGAGAACCAATCGGAACACTTCATGAGCAATACCGACTTCGCGCTTGCGGTGGAAGACCTCACCGTCTCCTTCGACGGCTTCAAGGCCATCGACGATCTCACGCTCTACATCGACAAGAACGAACTGCGCGTGATCATCGGCCCCAACGGTGCCGGCAAGACCACGCTGCTCGACCTGATCTGCGGCAAGACGCGGGCGAGCAGCGGCAGCATCAAGTTCAAGAACACCGAACTCACAAAAATGGCCGAGCACAAGCGCGTGCGGCTGGGCATCGGCCGCAAGTTCCAGACGCCGTCGATCTACGAGAACCTCAGCGTGTTCCAGAACCTCGAGGTGTCGTTCCCCAAGGGGCGCTCGGTGCTCGGCGCACTGGCGTTCAAGTGCGACGACGAGGTCAAGGCCAAGGTACAGGCGGTGGCCGAAGACATCGGCCTGGCTGACAAGCTGCGCACCGAGGCGGGCCTGCTGAGCCACGGTCAGAAGCAGTGGCTGGAGATCGGCATGCTGCTGATGCAGGAGCCCGAATTGCTGATGCTCGACGAGCCCATTGCAGGCATGAGCGCGCGCGAGCGCGAGCTCACGGCCGAGCTGCTCAAGCGCATCTGCCAGAACCGCGCAGTGATCGTCATCGAGCACGACATGGCCTTCGTGAAGCAGATCGCGCACAAGGTCACCGTGATGCACCAGGGAAAGATCCTGGCCGAGGGGCCTATGGAGAAGGTGCAGGCGGATCCGAAGGTCATCGACGTTTATCTGGGGCACTAGATGGCGTCTTGTTCTATTCGCAGCTTGCGCTGTTCAGGGCGGCGCTCCCGCCGACGGGGTACCTTTCTCCGCGAATGTCCCCCGGGGCTGCGCCCCTCCTCCTTTATTTCGCTGCGCAAGGCACCCCATCGACGTGTGCGTGATTCAGAGTGGTCGTTGATCGCAGGATCAATAGCAGCGTGCCCTGGTGCACAGGGCATCGGGTGCTCCGCGCAGCGAAATAAAGGAGGAGGGGCGCAGCCCCGGGGGACATTCGCGGAGGGGAGTACCCGGTGGCCTGTGCACACGCCCTGAACAACAGCCCGTGCACAGCCCTGAACAAAACACGCCAGGAGTCACTGAATGAGCAACATCATGCTGAAGGTCGATGACCTGCACACAGCCTACGGCCAGAGCGAAGCCCTGCACGGCATTTCGTTCGAAGGCCATGTCAACGAAACCATCGCCATCATGGGCCGCAACGGCATGGGCAAGACCACGCTGTTCAAGAGCCTCATGGGCGTGCTGCCTCTGAAGAGTGGGCGCATCGAAGTGGCGGGGCAGGACGTGTCGCGCGACGAAAGCTTCAAGCGCGTGGCCAAAGGCATTGCCTACGTGCCGCAGGGCCGCATGATCTTTCCGACGTTGACCGTCGAAGAAAACATCCAGACCGGCCTCGAGAACTCAAAGACGAAACGCATTCCCGAAGAAATCTACGCCCTGTTTCCGGTGCTCTGGGACATGAAGCGCCGCAAGGGCGGAAACCTCTCCGGCGGCCAGCAACAGCAGCTTGCCATTGCTCGCGCCCTCGTTACCGACCCCAAGGTGCTGCTGCTCGACGAGCCTACCGAGGGTATCCAGCCTTCGATCATCAAGGACATTGCCAAGGCCCTTAACGAGATTCGCAAGCTGCGCGGCATCACCATCGTCGTGTCCGAGCAGGTGCTGAGCTTTGCGATGGACGTGGCCGACCGGTTGTTCGTGATCGAGGGCGGCCGGCTCGTGCACGAGACCGCGCGCGACAAGACCGACGTCGATCACATCAAGGCCTACCTCTCCGTGTGACCTTCTTCGTTTAACCACAACCCAACCAGGAGCCACTGCAAATGACGGACACGCTGATCAAGGTCGACCTGACCAAGCCGCCCACCGAGAACGAAATGATCCACAACCGTTGGCACCCGGACATTCCGATGGCCTGCTGGGTGAACCCGGGCGACGACTTCATTCTCGAGACCTTCGACTGGACCGGCGGGTTCATCAAGAACAACGACAGTGCCGACGACGTTCGAGACATCGACCTGAGCACCGTGCACTACCTTTCGGGCCCTGTGGGTGTGAAGGGGGCCGAACCCGGCGACCTGCTGGTGGTCGACCTGCTCGACATCGGCGCCAAGCAGGACAGCCTCTGGGGCTTCAACGGCTTCTTCTCGAAGAAGAACGGCGGCGGCTTCCTGACCGACCATTTTCCCGAGGCGCAGAAATCCATCTGGGACTTCAAGGGCATGTTCACCAGTTCGCGCCACATCCCCGGCGTGAACTTCGCGGGCCTGATCCACCCCGGCCTCATCGGCTGCTTGCCCGACAAGCCCATGCTCGACATGTGGAACGAGCGTGAGCAGAAGCTCATCGACACCGATCCGACCCGTGTGCCCGGCCTCGCCAATCCGCCGTTCGCCGGCACCGCCCACATGGGCAAGATGACCGGCGAGGCCCGCACCAAGGCTGCAGCCGAAGGCGCACGCACCGTGCCGCCGCGCGAGCATGGCGGCAACTGCGACATCAAGGATTTGTCGCGCGGCTCGAAGGTGTTCTTCCCGGTATACGTCGACGGTGCGGGCCTTTCGGTGGGCGACCTGCACTTCAGCCAGGGCGACGGCGAGATCACTTTTTGCGGGGCCATCGAAATGGCCGGCTGGGTGCACATGAAGGTCTCGCTCATCAAGGGCGGCATGGCCAAGTACGGCATCAAGAACCCGATCTTCAAGCCGAGCGTGATCACGCCGCAGTACAACGACTATCTCATCTTCGAGGGCATTTCGGTCGACGAGGCCGGCAAGCAGTACTACCTCGACGTGAACGTGGCTTACCGGCAAGCGTGCCTCAACGCCATCGAGTACCTGAAGAAGTTCGGCTACTCGGGCGCACAGGCCTATTCGATCCTGGGCACAGCACCTGTGCAGGGCCACATCAGCGGTGTGGTCGACGTGCCCAACTCTTGCGCCACACTGTGGCTGCCCACGCAGATCTTCGACTTCGACATCAACCCGAATGCATCGGGGCCTGTGAAGATGATCGACGGCAGCATCGACATGCCGCTCTCGCACGACCTGGTCTGACGCGCCCATGCCTACCTACGACTACGCCTGCGGCCAATGCGGCGGCTTCGAGGCGCTGCGGCCTTCGGGCCAGCGCGACGAGCCGGCCGCTTGCCCCGACTGCGGGTGCGCATCGCCGCGTGTACTTTCGGCCGCGCCGCGGCTCGCACTGATGGCCTCGGGCACACGCCGTGCAATGGAGACCAACGAGCGCGCAAGGCACGAGCCGGGCAGCTCGCGCGACTACGCGCGCTTCAAGCATCCAGCGGGCTGCGGCTGCTGTTCGGGCTCATCGCGGCGCAGTGCGACGGTGACCGCGCCCAGCGGCGCGAAGTCCGCGCCGTCGAAGCGGCCCTGGATGATTTCGCACTAATACTGCGCTAACAGTGCGGGACGCGCGGCCCCTCGGAGCCGCCCGATTGTTTCAATCTCGTGAACGCCGTGATTCGTTTTGCGGCGTTTTTTCATGGGTGTTCGGGATCAAACTTCATCTCACCAACCAACCCATTAGGAGATTGAAATGAATGCCTCGAAGATCCTCGCTGCCGCTGCTCTCTCGCTCCTGGCTGCCGCCGGTGCGCACGCAGAAACCTATGAAGGCGTGCTGACCGTTAACTCGGGCGTGTCGCGTTCCGAAGTGGCACCGCAAGCTGTTGCCGCCGCTCGCGCCGGCAACGAATACAGCGAAGGCGCCAGCGCCGGCGCACAAGCCTTCACCTCGACCGCCGACCGCTCGGTGATCCAGGCCGAAGCCGTTGCCAAGGCGCATGACCCGCTGGCAAGCCTCGACCGCCGCGCTTTCTACCGCGACGAAGTGCCGCAAGCCTACAAGAAGCCCAGCGTGTCGTTCACGCGCCAAGCTGGCCTGTAAGCCGATCTCTCGCTGACCACTGCGATGAAGAACGGGCCCTCGATGGGGCCCGTTTTCCGTTGCTGTAGAAGCCTGGGAGGCTAGATGCGCTGCGCGGCGTCCATCACTCCCGCGTCAGCGCAAAGCTCTTTCGTATGCCGCCGGTAGCCGAAGGCGCTACCCACAAATCGAACTCGCCGGGTTCGACGGTTGGCTTCATGTCGCGGCCGATGAATTTCAGGTCTTCCGCGCCGAGCGTGAACTCGACGACCTTCGATGCGCCGGGCTCGATGCGCACCTTTTGGAAGTTCTTGAGTTCGCGCACAGGCCGCGTCACGCTTGCGGCGCGTTCGGCGGTGTACAGCTGCACCACTTCCTCTGCCTCGCGCTGGCCGGTGTTGGTGACTGTGGCGCGCACGCGTAGGGCGCTGCCAAGCGGCAGCCTGTCGCGGCTGAGCTCGACGCCGTCGTAGCGCACCGGTGCATAGCCGATGCCGTATCCAAAGGGATAGAGCGCTTGATTCGTGGTGTCCACGTAGCGGGTCTTGAAAGCCATGGCCTGATCGTTGTCGGGCAGCGGCCGGCCGGTGCGCTTCTGGCCATAGTAGAAGGGCACCTGGCCGGAGGTTTGCGGAAAGCTCACCGGCAGCCGGCCCGAGGGATTGAAGTCGCCGAACACCACGTCGGCAATGGCGGTGCCGGTCTGCACGCCCAGAAACCAGGTGACAAGAATCGCGTCGGCATTGCGCACCGCGCCCCTGAGCGCCATTGCGCGTCCGTTGCTCAGCAGCACGACCACGGGCTTGCCGGTCGCGGCCACCGCTTCGGCCAAGTCTTGCTGCGCCTGGGGAAGGCCGATGTCGGTGCGCGAACGGGCCTCGCCCGACATGAGCTGGCCTTCACCGATGGCGAGCACCACCACGTCGGCGTCGCGCGCGGCGGACACTGCGGCCTCGATGCCGCCGGCCAGCGGCGACTCGATGCCCGAGCCGCGCACCACGGTCAATGCCGAAGGGTCGCGCAGCGCCGCACGCAGGCCGTCTTCGATGCCGACCGGGGGCGATTGGCCCGGGAAGAGGCTCCAGGCGCCAAGCAGGTCCTGCGTGCCCGAGGCAAAGGGCCCGATCAGCGCGATCTTCTTGCCGGACTTGGGCAGCGGCAGCACTGCGCGTTCGTTCTTCAGCATCACGATGGAACGGCGTGCATCCTCGCGCGCCAGCGCAACGTGCGCGGGGTTTTCGGCGCGGGCCTGCGCCGGAGGGCCGTCGAGCCCGCGAAAGGGCTGGTCGAACAGGCCGAGCTTCTGCTTGACCCACAGCACGCGGCGCACCGCATCGTCCAGCCGGCCCATCGGCACTTCGCCCGAGGCCACGAGCTCGGGCAGGTAGCGCATGTAGAGGCCGCTCTGCATGCTGACGTCGGTCCCGGCAAGGAACGACTGCCTGGCTGCTTCCCGTCCGTTGGCGGCGTAGCCATGGGCAATCAGCTCCTCGTCGGCGGTGTAGTCGGAAACGACAAAGCCCTTGAACTTCCACTCGTCGCGCAGCACGCCCGTCAGCAGCGCGGGGTTTGCAATCGAGGGAATGCCGGAGATTTCGTTGAACGCGCTCATCACCGAGAGCGCGCCCGCGTCCAGCGCGGCGCGGAATGGCGGCAGGTACACCTGGCGCAGCGTGCGCTCGGAGATGTCGGTGGCGGCGTAGTCGAGCCCGCCCTCGGCGGCGCCATAGGCCGCGAAGTGCTTGGGCGTGGCCAGCAGCGCATCGGCGCGCGAGAGATCGCTGCCCTGGAAGCCGCGCACGCGCGCCGCCGCGAACAGGTTGGCCAGGTACACATCTTCGCCCGCTCCCTCGATACCGCGGCCCCAGCGCGCATCGCGCGCAATGTCCACCATGGGCGCAAAGGTCCAGCGAAAGCCGTCGGCGCTGGCTTCAATCGCCGCCACGCGCGCGGTGCGCTCGGCGAGATCCGGCTCCCAGCTCGCGGCCTCTGCCAGCGGCATCGGAAAGATGGTGCGAAAGCCATGGATCACGTCTGCGCCGTAGAGCAGCGGAATGCCCAGGCGCGATTCGCGCACGGCCACTTCCTGCAGCACGCGCTTGCGTTCCAGCCCCTGGTTGTTGAAAAGGCCGGTGAGCCGGCCGGCGCGCACGTCGTCGATCTCTTGCTGCGCATTGCGCTGGCCGACCTGGGGGTTGCCGGGAATGTTGGTGTCGGCGGGGCCGTAGAGGCTGAGCTGGCCCACTTTCTCCTCGACCGTCATGCGGGCGACGAGCGAATCGATACGAGCGTCCGCGACCTCGGGGCCCTCGGCGGTGGCCGGGGCTGCGTGGGAGGCGGGGGGGAGAAAACAGGCCAGGCCCAGCAGGGCCGCCATGGCGGGGATTCGAACGTGCATGGCCCGCCATTCTCACGCCAAAGCCTGACCGCACGGCACGGCCGGTCTTTGGAGCTGTTACACCCGGTTTAAGAGCGGTCGCACTTGAGGCGCAGTTGCCTCAGTTCCATGCGCGCATCATCGCGCAGGCGCCACCACGGGTTGCCGGCGCCGCAGCAACAGCCATCCGAACAGCGGGGCCGTGATGTACATCACCACCGAATAGATCGCGGCCGGCAGCGCGAGCGGAAAGCTGCCCAGCACGCTCACCGCGATGAAGATGGCCAGCGTGGAGTTGTGGATGCCGATCTCGTAGCTGATGGCGGTGGCCAGCGGCTTGTCCAGGCCCGCGGCGCGGCTCAGGTAGTAGCCCGCGAGCAGGCTCAGCAGATTGAACAGCAGCACGGGCAGCCCGATCTCGGCGAAGGTCGCGGTGATGGTCTTCCACTCGTTCGCGATGGCGAGCACCGTCACCACCGCGAGCACCACGGCGCTGAAGATCTTGGTCGGCTTTTCCATGCGCGCCGCAAAGCCGGGCTTGCGCGCGGCCACGAACATGCCGATGGCCACCGGCACCAGCACGATGGCGATGACCTCCACCAGCTTGCGCGTTTGCAACGGCACCACTTGGCCGCTCTGCGCGAAATGATTGATGGCCCAGTTGGCGATGAGCGGCAGTGTGACGATGGACAGCAGCGTGTTCACGGCCGTGAGCGAGATGTTCATGGCCACGTTGCCGCCGAACAGGTGCGAGAACAGGTTGGCCGAAATGCCGCCCGGCGAGGCCGCGAGCAGCATGAGCCCGATGGCGAACACCGGCGACAGTCCGAAGCCGACAATGATGGCGTAGCAGGCCAGCGGCAGGCCGATGACCTGCAGCACGAGCGCGATGGTCACTGCCTTGGGGTGCTTGAAAAGCCGCCGGAAGTCGTCCAGTGAAAGCGAAAGACCGAGCCCGAACATCACCAGCGCAAGCGCGCCGAACAGAAAGCGGGTCACGATGAGCGTAGCGTCCATGCTTGTTGTCTCCTCTTCTTGCTTCTTCTAAAAAAATGGCTGCCGGCACCTGTCGCGCAGGCGCTGGCAGCCGTGGAAACCGGAATCGGCGCGTCTTACTGCTTGTAGCTGTCGTCGATGCGGTCGAGCTTGCGGATCAGCGAGGGCCAGACGAACTGGCCGCCCAGGCCGCCCGTTTGGACCTTCATCGCCTGGCCCACGCCTTCGACGATTTTCGGGTTCACCTGCGTGAGTTCGCCGCCGCCCGACTGCGCCGCGATCTGGATCTGGCAGGTGTTCTCGAAGGTGTACATCGAAAGGAAGGCGTCTGCAATGGTCTTGCCGCACGTCAACAGGCCGTGGTTGCGCAGCATCAGGAAATTGGCGTTGCCCATGTCGGCCTGCAGGCGCGGCTTCTCGTCGTCGCGGAAGGCCACGCCTTCGTAGTCGTGGTAGGCCAGCGAGGCCAGCACGAAGGTCGATTGCTGGCTGATGGGCAACACGCCGTTCTTCTGCGCACTCACGGCGATGCCAGCCTTGGTGTGGGTGTGCAACACGCACTGGATGTCTTCGCGCGCGGCATGCACGGCGCTGTGAATCACGAAGCCGGCCGGATTCACCGGGTAGGGCGAGTCGATGATCTTGTTGCACTGCTGGTCGACCTTGACCAAGCTGGACGCGGTGATCTCGTCGAACATCAGGCCGTAGGGGTTGATGAGGAAGTGGTGCTCGGGCCCGGGAATGCGCGCGCTGATGTGCGTGAACACCAGGTCGCTCCAGCCGTAGAGCGCCACCAGGCGGTAGCAGGCGGCAAGGTCGACGCGCAGTTGCCACTCTTCGGCGGAGACGAGTTTCTGGATTTCGGATTGGGAGTTTGCGTTCATGGTGAGTGTTCCTTTCTGGGGTCAGGCGGTGGCCGGTTCTTTCAGCACCGTCTTGTAGATGCTCTGCTTGGGCTGCGCCATCAACCGGCGCAGCATGGGCTCGAACTCGCTGATCGGCAAGGTCTCGGCCTTGGGGTCGAAGGCCGGGTTGTCGTACAGCGCGCAGAACTCGGCTGTGCGCTCGTAATGCGGATGGCTCTTGAAGTTGTCGCGCATGTCGCGGTCCAGGCCGATGTGGTGAAAGAAGTAGTGGCCCTGGAAGATGCCGTGGTGCTGCACCATCCAGTGGTTGGCTTCGCTCACGAAGGGCTTCAGGATCGCGGCGGCAATGTCGGGATGGTTGAAGCTGCCGAGCGTGTCGCCGATATCGTGCAGCAGCGCGCACACCACGTATTCCTCGTTGCGGCCGTCGCGCAGCGCGCGGGTCGCGGTCTGCAGCGAATGGGTGTAGCGGTCGACGGGAAAGCCGCCGTAGTCGCCTTCGAGGATCTGCAGGTGCTTGATCACGCGCTCGGGCAGGCCGCCCGCGAACTGCATGAACTCGCCGCCGATCAGTTGCCAGTCTTCGCGCGTGCTCTCCTGCATGCTCCTGAAACTCGCCCGTTCGCTCATCGTGTGGTCTCCGTTCTTGTGGGGTGCCGGCCACTGTAGACCCGTGCTTGACGTGGAACTGTCAAGAATTTGACAATGCAGGGGTCTGGAAAACCCCCGATGCCCGCTTCCAAGCCGCGCCTTTCCGCTTCGCACCTGGCTGCGATGGAGCGCAACCCGTGGTTCACGAGCATTCCGCGGGCACAGCGCGAGGCCCTGCTTGGCGCGGCCGAACTCATCCACCTGCGGCGCGGTGCCATGGTGTTTCGCCAGGGCGACCCGGTGCATGCGGCGGGCGGGGGCTTTTATGGCCTTGTGGCCGGCACCATCAAGATTTCTTCGCTGCGGCAGGACGGGCGCGAGGCCATCCTTGCAGTGCTCGAGCCCGGCAACTGGTTCGGCGAGATCACGCTGCTCGACGGCTCGCCGCGCACGCACGACGCCACCGCGCTGGAGCCGCTCGATCTGCTGGTGGTGCCGCCCGAGGCTTTTGCGCAGCAGATGCGCGACGTTGTCTTTGCCCACGCCATTGCCATGATGCTGGCCGCAAGGGTGCGCATGCTCTACGGGCTGACCGAAGATGCCACGCTGCGCAGCCTGCGCGCGCGCGTGGCGCACCGCCTGCTGGTGCTGGCGCGCGGCGACGCCACGCAATCGGTGCAGTTGCGCCGCACGCTGATGCTGCCGCAGGAAGCGCTGGCCATGATGCTCGGCGTTACGCGTCAGACGCTCTCGAAGGAGCTCAACGCGCTGGCGCGCGACGAGGTAATTTCGCTGAGCTATGGGCGCATCGAGCTTCTGTCGGTCGATGCGCTGCAGGCGCTGGTGCGTAGCGGGTAGCCCGGCGCATTCAGCGCGTGTTCAGGCGTATTCAGCGCAAGACGCGGCCGTCCGCCGAGATGCTGATCAGGTCGATGTTTCGCGAGGGATCGCGCAGGCCGGGCCGCAAGTTGATGCGGAAGCCGCCCACGTCGTAGTCGGTCATGGCCGTCATCACGCGCTGCAGGCTGGCAGTGGTGAAGCTGCGTCCCGCGCGCCGCACCGCTTCGCCCACCACCTTGGCGGCAATGAACCCCTCCAGGCCTTCGTACGAAGGCGTCTGGTCGGAGTTGTCGACGGCGGCGCGGTATTCCTTGACGATGGGAATGGCCGAAGGCCGGGGCGACGGCACCACCTGCGAGATGACGATGCCGCCGATGTCCTTGCCGAGTTCGGCGTAGAGCGGATCGATGCCCACGATCGAGAACGCCATGAAGCTGCCCGTGTAGCCGCTCTTGCGCAGCTTGCGGATGGCGTTGGCCGTGGTGCCGGAGAGCGACACCAGCACGATGGCCTGTGGCGTCTGCTGCAGCACGGTCTTGAGCGCTGCGTCGAGCTTGTCGCCGCCCATGGGAACCATGGCCGTGGCCACCAGCGGCGGCACCTTGAGCTCGGTGACGGCCTGCTGCACGGCGGCCAGGCCCGCGCGGCCCATGGCGTCGTCGTCGCCCACCAGCGCGATGCGCGTCTGCCCCACAGTGGCGCACTGGCGCACGATCTTCAGAGCTTCGTCGATCATGCCGGGACGCACGTGAAACACGTTCGGATGGCTTGCCTCGCGCAGCGAATCGGCTGCGGCAAAGGGCGCGAACAGCAGGTTGCCCTGCTGCGCGGCAACACTGGCGCCGGCATCGCTGCTGGCGGTGCCCACAAAGCCGAACAGCATGTCGGCCTTGTCCGTGCCCAGCAGCGTGCGGGCGTTGGCTGCGGCACGGGTGGCGTCGTAGCCGTCGTCGAGCTGCAGCAGCTTGAGCTGGAGCCCGCTGGCCGCGTTGCGCTCGTTGAACTCGCCCACGGCAAGCCGGCTGCCGGCCGCAAAGGCCAGGCCGATCTCGCCGGCCGCGCCCGTCAAAGGCACCGATTGGCCCAGCAGCACGACCCTGGCGCCGGCGGGCGCCTTGGCGGTTTGCGAGAGTGCGGGAAGAGAAAGGCCGCTGCCCAGCAGCAGTGCGCCGGACGTCTTCAGTACTTGCCTGCGAGAGCTGTTCATTTGCCACCCTTTGTCTAAATTAGTAAAAAAGTGTAGCAATTTCGGTGCCTGCGGGGAAGCCGCCGAGGTGTAACGGCGGCCATAGGGCGCTTCCCCGGGGGCGCTCAGTCGGCGTCCGGCGGCAGAAGCAGCGGTCCGCAGTTCTCGTCGGCCACAAACACTGCGACCAGCTTCGCGGGGCGCACCGCATCGGGGTTTTCCGCAAAGAGGTGCAGCGTGCGCGGCGGCTCGAAGAAGGTTTCGCCGCTCTTGAAGGTGCCTACCGGGCCGCCTGCAAGCTGCGAGCGGATAGTGCCTTCGAGAATGATGGCGGTCACCGAGCCCGGATGCCGGTGGGCGGGCGAATAGGCGAGCGGCGGGAAGTCGACGAGGACCGTGGTCACCGACTTGCCCGGCACGTTGGGCAGTGGTTCGCACGAGAGCATCTTGACCGAGGTCGCGGGCCGTGCATCGGCGCCCGAGCCTGCCGGCGCGGGGGCTGAAGCGAACATGGGCCGGCTCATGGTGCTGCACACATCGGCGAACCACTGCGCAGCCTCCTGCCGGTTGCTGTGAGGCATCAGCGCCCAGCCGCCGGCAAGCACCAGGGAGAGTGCGGCCATGCCCGCGCCGAGCTGGCCGCGATGGCGACCATGAAGCCGCACCGCCTTCATGATGCAACTCCCATGCGTTGCCCTTGTGCTTCGCCCTGCCGCTCGCGCAGCCGCAGCGATGCGTGCCAGCCGAGCTCACGTTTCGCCTTCTCGCTGCTGACTTCGGGGTTGTCTTCGGCGATATTGAAGACGCCGCCAGGCGAATGCCGCAGCGCCAGCACCGCCGCCCATGCCGCGGCTTCCACGTGAACCGGGCACGTGCCCTTGGGCCCGGCATTCGACGTTCCCGGGCCGTAGAACTGCCCATAGCGCAGCACCGTGCCCGCGATGCCCTTGGCGTTCAATACGCTGCGCTCCAGCGCCGCCACGCCCTCGACGCTGACGCGGCGCGCGCCTTCGGCCTGGAGATCGAGCGGATGTTCCTCCACGTGGGGCAGCGGCCCCGGCGCGTAAACCCAGGCGATGCTCTGCGCCACCAGCCGGCGGCTGCCGGCCGCGAGGGCCGCAGCCACAAGATTGCGCGTGCCTTCGGTGCGAACGCGTGCGTTTCGGTAGGCGGCATCGGCCATCAGCTTCGGATCGAGATCCGGCGGCAGATCGGTGATCTGGTGGATCACGGTGTCCGGCTTGATGCGGACCACGGCCGCATACAGGGCGTGTGCATCGAACACGTCGACAACGACAGGTACCGCGCCGTGCGCCTCCAGCGCACGCGCGCGCTCCGGACGCCGGGTGCTGCCGTACACCGTATGGCCCGCCTCGATCAACAGCGGGACCAGCGCGGTGCCGATGGCGCCGGCTGCACCTGCCACGAATATCGTCTCGCTCATTGCATGTCCTTTTTCTGGCTGTTCGACGGATGGAGCTTAGGTTTTCGATGACCCATGACAAAGAGCCAAGATTCGTCAAAATGAATGGGCCATGACCAAAGAGAAAAAATCTTCCGCAGCGCTTTTGAAGATCGACCGCAGGAGGTCGACTCCGCTGCACCGGCAGATCTATGAGCGCTTCAAGGCGGCCATCGAGCAGGGCGTGCTTCGCCCGGGAGACCGCGTGGCATCCGCACGCAGCCTGGCCAGCGAACTGGGCGTGGCACGGGGCACGGTCGAGACGGCCTACAACCAGCTTGCGGGCGAAGGCTATTTCTCGCCGCAAGGGCAGGCGGGCACCGTGGTTTCGCCGCTGCTCCCATCTCGCCTGCCGGTGCGGCGCGAGCCTCGGCGATCCGAGGCGCGGGTTTTCGACCGGGCACTTGCCGAACCCGCGCCTCCGCCACCCCTGCAGCTGGGCATTCCGGCACTCGACGCCTTTCCACGCAAGCTCTGGGCGCGGCTGGTGTCGCGCCGGGTCAGGGCGACGAGCGCGGCCGACATGTTCTACGGCGATCCGTCGGGCCACCCGGGGTTGCGAACTGCCGTTGCCGCCTATCTGCAGGTCTCGCGCGGCGTCTCTTGCCACCCGTCGCAGGTCTTCGTGACGGGCGGGTACCGCGCGTCGCTCGCCCTTATTGCGCGCACGCTGCTCGCGCGTGGCGACCGCGTGTGGGTGG
Organism: Variovorax sp. DXTD-1; assembly: GCF_003984625.1. Classification (GTDB taxonomy): domain Bacteria; phylum Pseudomonadota; class Gammaproteobacteria; order Burkholderiales; family Burkholderiaceae_C; genus Variovorax. The sequence continues at coordinate 226,444 of NZ_RWKH01000006.1, forward strand.
AAGACCCGGGCTATCCGCCGACACAGGAGGTGCTGCGCCACGCCGGCCAGCGACCCCTACCAGTGCCCGTGGACCGAGAGGGCATGGTCGTGGCGAGCGGCATGCGCAAGGCAGCAAAAGCGAAGATGGCCATCGTCACCCCGTCTCACCAGGCGCCGCTCGGGGTTTCGATGTCCCTCGCACGCAGGCTGCAGTTGCTCGCCTGGGCCTTGGAGGCCAAGGCCTGGATCGTCGAAGACGACTATGACGGCGAATACCGCTACGCCGGTCCGCCGCTGCCCGCGCTCAAGAGCCTCGACAGCCATGATCGCGTGCTGTACGCAGGCAGCTTCTCGAAGGTGCTGTATCCCGGTTTGGCGCTGGGCTATGTGGTGGTGCCCGACTTGCTACGCGATGTCTTCGGCGCGGCAGTGCAGACGTGGTCGAACGGTTGCCCGCAGATCACGCAGGCCGTGGTCGCCGACTTCATGCGGGACGGCCACTTCTCCCGCCACCTGAAAAAGATGCGGCTGCTCTATGCGAGGCGCCGCAGCATGCTCGCGGCCGGGCTGACGAAGGCCTTCGGCGAGGATGTGCGCATCGATCTGCAGAGCGGCGGCATGCACCTGATTGCGCGCTTCGACCAGCGGCGCGAAAGCGACGCGGAACTGGCCCGCCGTGCGCAACTCGCGGGGCTGAACTGCCAGCCGCTGTCCGCGCGCGGCACCGCGAATTTCAGCGACGAGGGGTTGCTGATCGGCTTCACCAACATCGGCTCCGCCGTGCATGCGCAGCAGCTTGCAACGAAGCTGCGGGCCGCCTTGGACCGAAGGCCCTGAAGAAGCGCCGGCCTCGAGGCCGGGAGGGCTCAGTCCGTCGTGTTTTCCATGCGCTTGGTGAGCGTGCCCAGCTGCAGCCATGTCAGCCTCAACCTCATTGCTCCGGCCTTTATGGGTGCCCACCAGATCGCAGGCAACTCGAATGCGTGAAGAATTTGGCAACAGGGCCGCAGTCTTATGTTCGATGGCCCATTGCACAACCT
>NZ_RWKH01000059.1 GCF_003984625.1 Variovorax sp. DXTD-1
CACTTCAGATGCCACCACGGCGAAGCCTCGGCCTTGTTCACCGGCACGGGCGGCTTCGACGGCCGCGTTCAGCGCGAGGATGTTGGTCTGGAACGCGATGCCGTCGATCACGCCGATGATGTCGACGATCTTCTTGGACGAAGCATTGATCGACGCCATGGTTTCGACCACCTGATTGACGACGCCGCCGCCCTTGACCGCAACCTCGGAGGCCGAGAGGGCGAGTTGATTGGCTTGGCGTGCGTTGTCCGCGTTCTGCTTGACCGTGGAGGTGAGCTCTTCCATCGAAGCCGCGGTCTCTTCGAGCGAGCTGGCTTGTTCCTCTGTGCGCGAAGAAAGGTCCTGGTTGCCCGCGGCGATCTGGCCCGAGGCGGTGGCGATGGCGTCGGTGCCTGTGCGCACTTCGCCCACCACCTTGGCGAGGCTCTCGTTCATGTGCTTCAGCGCATTCATCAGCTGGCCGGTCTCGTCGCGCGAGCCGGTTTCAATGGCCGAGCTCAGGTCGCCGCTCGCCACGGTTTCGGCCACCTTCACCGCATGGCCCAGAGGTCGCGTGACGCTGCGGGCGATCAGGAAGGCGCAAAGCGCGCCCAATATCAACGTGAGCGCGGTCAGGAAGATGCGGAGGTTGAAGCTGCGCGCATTCGCCTCGTCGATCGCGCGGCTCATGTCGTCGATCGCCTTGCGCTCGAGGGCCAGCAGTTCGAGCACGCGCGTTTCGTAGGCCTTGGCCGCCGGCATGAACATGTTATTGAAGGCCGCGTCGGCTTCCGCGGGGTTGCCCCCGGTCTTGGCCTTCTGCACCGCGTCCTTGGCCGCCTGGTACTTGGCGCGCAGCTCGACGATGTTCTTGAAGGTCGACTTCTCCAAGTCGGTGACGAGAAGGGCCTCGACCTTGGCCATGGTTTCTCCGCCCTTCTTGACGCTGTCGGAGATGACGTCGGCAAAGGTGACGGGCAGCGATTCGTCGGTGCTCCTGGCGATCATCGCGGTGCGTGCAATGGCCGAGTAGGTCAGCACGTACCAGTCGGAGATGAGCCGCTCTTTCGCGAGCGGGCTCTGCATCATCTGGCGGGTAGCTTCGGCATTGCTGCGTGCGGTCATCAGCGCAAAGGCGGCCGAGACCAGCGTCAGGACGAGAACCAAGCCGAAGCCGATGGCCAAGCGCGTTCCAATGCGCATGTTCGAGAGGATGTTCATGGTGGGGTAATGGAATGAAAAGGACAGACGATCGAATGCCCTAGAAGGCTCACGCTTCGATCAACCTCATGCTCTTGTGCGCGCCGGACGTCGCCCGCGACGCGTGGCTGGGCTCTTTGCGGCGGAAGGCGGTGGCAGCCTGCTGCGGTTGATGCAGCTTGAACACGCTCACCGCTTCCACCAGGCTGGCGGCCTGCTCCTGCATAGACTGGGCTGCGGCCGCCGCTTCTTCCACCAGCGCCGCGTTCTGCTGCGTCACCTGGTCCATCTGCGCAATGGCCTGGTTCACCTGTTCGATGCCGGTGCTCTGCTCCTGGCTAGCTGCCGTGATT
>NZ_RWKH01000060.1 GCF_003984625.1 Variovorax sp. DXTD-1
TCGGACTCGGTGAGCTTCAGGCCCTCGATGTAGTCCTTGCGGCTGGCGTTGGGGTTGGGCAGCAGGATCATGGTGGCGGTCTGCTCGATGAGCGCGGCCGAGATGTCGCTGCCCAGCGCGTCTTCGGGGCTCTGGGTCGCAAAGATGCCCATGCCGTTTTGTTTACGGATGGTTTTCTGCTTGTTCTTGGCAAAGTCCTTGAGGGCGCCGCCGCCGTCGAGAATTTTCCAGAATTCGTCCATTACGTAGATGAGGCGGCGGCCGTCGATCAGGGTGTCGAGCCGGTGCAGCAGGTAGTTGATGACCGGTACGCGCACCTCGGGGTTGTCGATGACCTCGGTGTAGTCGAAGCCGATGATGTTGGCCTTTTGCAGGTCGATGGTGTCCTTGGGGTTGTCGAACACCCAGCCCAGCGAGTTGCCCGCGGTCCATTTGCGCATGCGGATGAAGAGGCCGTCGTCGCCCATGTTGGGCAGGCTCTTCTGAAAGTTGGTCATGTTGCGCAGATGCTCGGGCGTGTCGAGCATGGCCTCGACGGCGCGGAAGATGTCGTCTTCTTCACGAGAGGTGTAGACCGGCTTGGCGGCCAGCACCTTGACGAGGTCGCTCAGAAACTGCACGTTGGCCTCGGTGCGCTCGCAGTGAAAGGGGTTGAAGCCGGTGGGCTGGCCGTTTTCCAGCGAGAGGTAGTTGCCGCCGCAGGCACGCACGAAAATTTCGGCGCCGCGATCCTTGTCGAAGAAGAAGATGGTGGGCGACGGGTCGAGCTTCTGGATCTGGCTGAGCAGGAAGTTGATGAGCGCCGTTTTGCCGGTGCCGGACTTGCCGATGACGATGGTGTTGGCAATGGCCTTTTCGCCCAGCGAGTTCTCGCCCGGCAGCGTGGCATGAAAGTTGAAGAAATAGGGCTGGCCGTTGACGGTCTGCAGCGTGGTGACGCATGGGCCCCAGGGGTTGTTGTCGCGCTTGCCGCCGGCAAAGTTGTGCAGCGGCGACATGCCCAGGAAGTTGAGCGAGCTCACGTTCGCCAGCCGGGTGCGGTACTTCCAGTTGCCGGGAAATTGTGCGTAGAACGCGGCGGTAACGGCCAGGTCTTCCTTGATCGAGACGAAGCCCGCGTTGGAGAGCTCGGCGCGCGTGGTGGCGATGTGCTGGGAAAGCGTTGCCTGGTCGGGCGCGTAGACGGCAATGGTGAAGTGATACTGGCCCAGCACAAAGTTGCCGGACGAAATCTGGTCCATGGCTTGGTCGAGCTCGATGATCTGGCTGACGGCCTTGTCGCCGGACGAAATCATCATGCCTTTGGTGCGCTCGAGCGCCTTGAGCGCGTCGTGCCGCCCCATGGGGCTGAACGAATGGGTAACGACGTATTCGAAGTCGAGGTACTTGAGCCCGTTGAGAATGCCGGGGTGGGTGCCGTCGGGGTATTCCTTGACGTTGAGGATGGCGCCGAAGTGATTGACGCCGTTGGGTGTGGTCAGCACGAAGTCGCCGGTCTTGGCCGAGAAGCGCTGGCGGCTGACGGCCA
>NZ_RWKH01000061.1 GCF_003984625.1 Variovorax sp. DXTD-1
ATACCAGGAGGTGGTCAGCCTGGACGAGCGCTCGCGCCGCTTCCTCGTCAAGCAGGGCCACATGTCTTCGGTGTGCCAGCTCGACCTGCGCGGCATGGACGACGCGCTGGCCGTCATTTCAGCCTCCACCGACAACATCGAGATCCTGCACGGCGTGCTGGACGAAAGCGCCAGGGCCGAAGGCATCCCCGTCAACGAACTGCGGCCCGAGCAGTGGTTGCAGGACTTCTACGACCAGCGCAAGGGCAGCGGCAAGCGTGCCGCGGCGTCCGCCGATCAGGCCGTTCAGCGGTCGACGCGCCCGCGTCTCATTGCCTGATCGACCTCAAGCCCTGCCAACCATCACTTCAATATTTCGGAGGTTCCCATGAAACTGCGTACCCCTTTGGCCGCCCTCTCCCTCGCACTGGGAATCGCCAGCGTGAATACATCCGCACAAGCCCAGGTTCCAGACCCCTGCACCCTGTACCTCTGCATGGCCAGCATCTCCGGCCAAGGCACGCCTCCCGGCAACTGCTCCTCCGCCATCGCCTACTGGCACATACCGGCCCCCGGCGGCCTTGCCATTTATAGCTACAACCCTGCTAAATTCCTGTCCCAGCCCTCTTACAACTACCGCAAGCAGTACATGAACAGCTGCTCCGGTGCGACCAACACCCCAAACAACAGCAATATTTTCGACACGATCACGAACCAATGGGGCGACAAAGAGTGAGCACCACAAAAACACACCCACTCCGAGCAACCCTCCGCCTCCGTCTGGACACACGCGATGCTGGCCTCTCTGAACCACAAGCTGCGCTCCTGCCTGCTGAGCTGGCGAGCAGAAATCGTTGCCGTCCTTTGCTGCACGGTGATCTACCAGCTTTTTATCCACCCCGAGACTCTTTCTCAATTTGCCGCGGATTCAGTCGGTCGGGTTCTGATGATGCTTGGCTTGGCAGTGTTCGCCGTCCTGGCGCTCTGGCTGTGGTGGCGCGCCAGCAGCAGGTTCTTCCGCTTTCTGCTCGCACCGCCGGGCAAAAAACCGGCAAGCTACAGAAACCACAAGAGCACCAAACATTGAATGCAGGCCCGCACCGGCTGCCGCGCCACGACAACTTCGCTCCAAGAGAATCCCACCATGCCACAACACATTGAAGCCCGCCGATTCCTGCCACGCAGTGCAATCCGCTGCGCGCTCGTCGCCGCTGCCTGGGTGCTGATGGGCGCCGCCCATGCGCAAGTGGATGTCAAAGACAAGGACGCCGAAAAGTCCCTGGACAACATCGACTCGACCACCGGCGACATCAAGAAATCGGCCTCCGACATCCTCGGTCAGCTCAAGAACAGCACCCAGAGCCTCGGCTTTGCCGCCGCCCTGACGCCCAACAACAAGCTGCAGAAAATCGGCGACGTCTCCGGTTACATCGCCCAAGCCTGCCCCAGTTCCAGCAGCGGTATCAGCGGTATCAGCGGTGCCACCGGGGCCGGTGCGGGCGCCAACAGCCAGCCCCTCACCAGCCTGACCACCATCAGCGCC
>NZ_RWKH01000062.1 GCF_003984625.1 Variovorax sp. DXTD-1
GCCGCATCGCTTTGCTCGCGTGGCGCAAACACGATCTGTGCGCCATGGTTGGTGATGAAATTTTGTGCATCGTTGTCGCCGTAGGCCGAGCGCAGCTGAGCGCGGCTTTGCACGATGCACAGGTCGCGCACCCCATAGCTGGCCGAGATCGAGATGCGCTTGGCCCACACATCCACTCGCCCCATGGCGGTGAATTCGTCCATCAGCATGAGCATCTGGTATTTCAGGTCCGGCTCGTCACCCAGTTGCTTGGTAAGGTTGTTGCCGATCACGCTGCTGAAGAAGATGTTCAGCAGCTTGCCGCTTTCGTCGAGCTTGTTGGTCGGAATATCGACGTACAGCGTGGTCGGCCGTTTGCGGATGGCGGTAATGTCGAAGTCGGTGGCGTTGGTGGCGGCGGCCAGCACGGGGCTGAGGAACTGCTGCAGCGGCGCCTGCATGGTGGCAATCACCGAGGAGAAGGTTTGCTCGGCCAGGCCCGCGAGGTTGCCAAAGACCGTGCGCGTTTGCGTGCTGATGAAGCCCGACTGCTCCGGGTCGTTCAATATGTCCTTGAGCATTGCCAAGGTGCCCTTGCCGTCGGCGCCGCTGGACAGGTGCAGGATGCGTTCCAGACTGGGAAAGTTCTCGTCGGTGTTGGGGTCCTGGGCGCGCCCGAGCATCCGCCCCCAGTGGTCCCATACCTCGAACATGTAGGAGGCGAAGGCGGTGAAGGCGGCGCGGCTCTGGCTCGTCCAGAACGGGTCTTTGCCGGGCTCGTCCGGGTAAAGAATGGCGGCGATGGTCTGGATTTCGCCAATGCGCTTGCCCGCATCCATGCCCACCAGCAGGGTGAAGGCGTTGAAGCGATGGGTCTTTCCCTGGTCGTCGTAGGGGGCCCACACATAGATGGTGTGACCCTGTGCTGCGCGCCAGCCGCTGGTGGCTTTGCGCAGTTCGCCCTTGAGGTCGAGCACGACCATCGAGTGCAGATACGACAACAGCACCGGGATGGCAATGCTGGTGGTCTTGCCGGAACGGGTCGGACTGACCGTGATGACGTGCTGGGCGCCGCCCAGCCACAGGTACTGGCCTTTGTATTTGCCGATGAGGATGCTTTGCGGGGTCTGCTCGAGCAGGCCGGCTTTCTTGAGATCGGCAAGTTCGGCGAAACTGGCGTCGCCGTGCAGGGATTCGGCCTTGGCTCGAAAGAGCGGGATGAGCAATGCGGCCCAGCCCAGCAGTGGTACGCCGAAGCCTATGGCGCCGCTGAGCTTGATCTTGGTAGCGTAGGGTGCGTACTGCGGCAGGTCTGCCGCCTGAATGTATTGCCACCACGTGTTCCAGGCGAGCGGCGCATTGGGCAGATCGAGGATGAGCAGAACAAGGTAATTGGAGAGGAACCAGCCGCCTGCCAAGACCCCCAAAAGTGTCACCAACGCGATAAGTATCTTGCTTGTGCTCATATGCTGAGTCACCTCCCTTTTAATAAGGAAATGCTTATACAAGCCGGGGCAATCTCAGC
>NZ_RWKH01000063.1 GCF_003984625.1 Variovorax sp. DXTD-1
GCGGCCCTGCTCGCCGGCGCGTGCCGCTTCCACCGCGGCGTTCAGCGCGAGGATGTTGGTCTGGAACGCGATGCCATCGATCACGCCGATGATGTCGACGATCTTCTTGGACGAGGTGTTGATGGAGCCCATGGTGTCTACCACCTGGCTGACCACGCCGCCGCCGCGCACGGCCACTTCGGAGGCCGACAGGGCCAGCTGGTTGGCCTGGCGGGCGTTGTCGGCGTTCTGCTTCACCGTGCTCGTGAGCTCTTCCATCGAGGCGGCCGTCTCTTCGAGCGAGCTGGCCTGCTCTTCGGTGCGGGAAGACAAATCTTGATTGCCTGCGGCAATCTGGCCCGAGGCGGTGGCGATGGCGTCGGTGCCGGTGCGCACTTCGCCCACCACCTTGGCGAGGCTGTCGCGCATGCCCTGGATCGCATGCAGCAGGCTGGCCTGGTCGCCTCGCTTCAGGTCGATGCGAACCGCCAGGTCACCACTGGCGATGCGGTGCGCAATGGCGGTCGCTTCCGCTGGCTCGCCGCCGAGCTGCTTCAGCAGGCCGCGCGAGATTGCCCAGCCGAGGGCCAGCAGCCCTGCGGCAAGCACCGCCGCACCAATCGACAGGGTGATGATCCGGCCCATGATCGTGGTCTGCACCGTGTCCACATAGACACCCGAGCCGATGATCCAGCCCCAGGGTTCGAAGCCCTTCACATAGGAAACCTTGGGCACCGGTTTGTCGCTGCCCGGCTTGGCCCAGAGATAGGGAACGAAGCCCGCGCCGTTGGCCTTGACGGTCTCGACGAAAGAGACGAACAGCCGCTTGCCGGTGGCGTCCTTGTTGGAAGAGAGATCCTTGTTCTCGAGCGCCGGGCTGATGGGGTGCATCACCATGCGCGGCTGCATGTCGTTGATCCAGAAATACTCGCTGCCGCTGTAGCGCAGGCCGCGAATCGCCTGCACGGCCTGTTCCTTCGCCTGCGGCTCGGTCAGCGTGCCCTTGGCCACAAGGCCGTGGTAGTGGGCCAGCAGGCCGTGCGCGCTTTCCACCACCTGGCGCACGCTGGCTTGCCGCTCTTCCATGATGAGCTTGCGCTCCGAAATCAGGAAAAGGGCTGTCAGGGCCGCCACGCCCATGATGGCGCTGGCCGTGAACAGCCCGAGCTTCTGGCCGATGCGAAGGCCGCGGGAATTCAAACGGTTGAACATAGTCTCTTCCTAGGGTGGATGTCTTTTGTGCGGTGCTACCGATAGGTTTATCGGCAGGTGCGCGCAAGACTTGAGGCCATTAGTTCAAAATTCCGTCCAGTCGCCGGCCGCCGTGCCGGCCGTGGCCAGTTGCCGGGGTGCGGCAGCCTCGGCTTTCCCGCCCAGAGCCGGCCGCAGGGTCTTGGGCACGGCCTTGAGTGGGCCGAACACCGTTCGCGCCGCCGCGGGCGCTGCGAACGCCGGCTCGCTTCGCTGGAGCTGCGTGCCGGGCTCC
>NZ_RWKH01000064.1 GCF_003984625.1 Variovorax sp. DXTD-1
TGAATCGCCCCGGCATTCGCGGAGGCTGTTTGGTTTAAGTCAGACCGCCACCGAGGTGGCCTGACTGGCGAGTTGCCGATAGTAGTTTGCCTCAGCTTCTGCCGGCGGGATGTACCCGATGGGTTCGAGCAGGCGATGGTGGTTGAACCAGGACACCCATTCGAGCGTCGCGAACTCCACAGCCTCCTTCGTCTTCCACGGCGCCCGGCGGTGGATGAGCTCGGCCTTGTAGAGGCCGTTGATGGTCTCGGCCAACGCGTTGTCATAGCTGTCGCCCTTGCTCCCGACGGACGGCTCGATGCCCGCTTCTGCCAGCCGTTCGGTGTAGCGAACGCTGACGTATTGCGACCCGCGGTCGCTGTGGCATATCAGGCTTCCGTCGCGCTGCGGCTGCCGGGCGTATAGGGCCTGCTCCAACGCATCGAGCACGAAGTCCGTGCGCATCGAACTGCTCACGCGCCAGCCGACGATGCGACGGGCGAACACGTCGATGACGAAGGCCACGTACAACCAGCCCTGCCAGGTCGAGACATACGTGAAGTCGCTGACCCACAGTTGGTTCGGTTGCTGCGCCCTGAACTGCCGGTTGACCCGGTCCATCGGGCACGCGACCTTGGCATCACCGACCGTGGTTCGCACGACCTTTCCACGCATCACGCCGCGTAGCCCCAGCTTGCGCATCAATCGCTCGACCGTGCAGCGGGCGACGGCCACGCCATCGCGTGCCAGCTGCCGCCACACCTTGTCGGCACCGTAGACCTGCATGTTGGCCTGCCAGACACGTTGAATCTGCTGCGCCAGCACCTCGTCGCGATGCGCTCGGGCACAGCGTTTGTGGGGCTCTCGCAGCAGCGCTGCATGGCGCCGATACGCTGACGGGGCAACCTGCAAAACTTTGCAGAGCGGCTCGACCCCGAAGGTATCGCGATGCTTGTCGACGAAGTCCCTCAGGACTTCAGCCGGCGGTCGAGCTCCGCCTGGGCGAAAAACGCGCTGGCCAGCTTCAATATCTCGTTGGCTCGGCGCAGTTCCTTATTCTCGCGCTCCAGTTCCTTCATCCGCTGGGCGTCGTTGGTCGTGACGCCCTCGCGCACGCCGGTGTCGACTTCCACGCGCTTGACCCATTCATGCAGTGTTTGCGGCACGCATCCGATCTTCGGCGCTATGGATTCGATGGCCGCCCACAACGACGGGTACTCCCCACGGTGCTCCTGCACCATCCTCACCGCGCGCTCACGCACCTCGGGTGAAAACTTGTTCGACTTCTTCATGGCTCAATCCTCTCAGAGTGTTGAGCCTCCACAAAATCCGGGGCGATTCAC
>NZ_RWKH01000065.1 GCF_003984625.1 Variovorax sp. DXTD-1
TGAATCGCCCCGGATTTTGTGGAGGCTCAACACTCTGAGAGGATTGAGCCATGAGCAAGTCGAACAAGTTCTCACCCGAGGTGCGTGAGCGCGCGGTGAGGATGGTGCAGGAGCACCGTGGGGAGTACCCGTCGTTGTGGGCGGCCATCGAGTCCATCGCGCCGAAGATTGGCTGCGTGCCGCAGACGCTGCACGAGTGGGTCAAACGCGTGGAAGTCGATACGGGTGTGCGCGAAGGCGTGACGATCAGTGAAGCCCAGCGGGTGAAGGACCTGGAGCGCGAGAACAAGGAACTGCGCCGGGCCAATGAGATCCTGAAGCTGGCGAGCGCGTTTTTCGCCCAGGCGGAGCTCGACCGCCGGCTGAAGTCCTGAGGGATTTCATCGACAAGCATCGCGGCACCTTCGGGGTCGAGCCGATCTGCAAGGTCTTGCAGGTCGCCCCGTCGGGCTATCGGCGGCACGCGGCGCTGCTGCGTGAGCCGCACAAGCGCTGCGCCCGAGCACACCGCGACGAGGTCCTCATTCCGGCGATTGAGCGCGTCTGGCAGGCCAACATGCAGGTCTATGGCGCCGACAAGGTCTGGCGGCAGCTGGCACGCGAGGGCACGGCGGTGGCCCGCTGCACGGTCGAGCGGCTGATGCGGCGCCTGGGGCTGCGAGGGGTGATGCGCGGCAAGGTGGTGAGGACCACGATCAGCGATGCCAGGGCGCCATGCCCGCTGGACCGGGTCAACCGGCAGTTCCGCGCACAGCGACCGAACCAGCTGTGGGTCTCGGACTTCACGTATGTGTCGACCTGGCAGGGTTGGCTGTACGTGGCCTTCGTGATCGACGTCTATGCCCGGCGCATCGTGGGCTGGCGGGTCAGCAGCTCGATGCGCACGGACTTCGTGCTCGATGCTTTGGAGCAAGCGCTGTACGACCGTCAACCCGAGCGCGACGGCAGCTTGATTTGTCACTCCGATCGCGGCTCGCAATACGTCAGCATCCGGTACACCGAACGACTGGCCGAGGCTGGCATCGAGCCATCGGTGGGCAGCAAGGGCGACTCCTATGACAACGCCTTGGCCGAGACGATCAACGGCCTCTACAAGGCCGAATTGATCCATCGCCGGGCACCCTGGAAGACCAAGGAGGCGGTGGAGTTCGCAACGCTCGAATGGGTGTCTTGGTTCAACCACCAGCGCCTGCTCGAACCCATCGGGTACATCCCGCCTGCAGAGGCTGAGGCAAACTACTATCGGCAACTCGCCATTCAGGCCGCCACGGCGGCGGCTTGACTTAAACCAACTGGCCTCCATGAAAGCCGGGGCGATTCA
>NZ_RWKH01000066.1 GCF_003984625.1 Variovorax sp. DXTD-1
CCGGGGCAACCAATTCGGTGCCGACGCCCTGCTCCATGAATACGTCGGCCGCACCGGTGGCGGCCTGGCCGCAGGCTTTGCCGCAGGCGCGGCCTACGGTGTCGCCACCGGGTCCTGGAGTGGCCCCGGCGCGTTGGTCACCGGTGCAGTCGGCGGCACCATCGGCGCCTTTGGCGGCGAAGCCATTGGCCGCGCCTACACCCAATACCAGATGAACCACCAGGTGGGCGACGATGGCAACACCTACGCGCACACCCACGGTCATTGGGAGCAGTCCAACTGGATTCACAAGAACCAACCCGCAGCCCCGGACCAGATCAACACCCTTGAATACAAGCGCACCAGCGCCATCACCGAACTCGCGCTGGCCCGGCCCCAGCACCTCGATCCGCAGAACATTACCCTGCAAGACCCCCGAGGGCAGAAGAGCGACTATCGCCTGACCCAAGACGGCTGGGTGACCGAGGTCACGGACCAAGGGCCCTACGGCACTGCCATCCCCGTAGGAGACTTTGGCGCTGTTCTGACCCATGACGAACGCGCTGCCCCCGCCCTGAGCAAGCATCTCGATCAGATTTCGGCGGTGCGCCGCGATGCCAACGCGCACTATTCGGAAAACCTCGCCAAGGCCTACATGACCGACTACGTCGGCAGAGGCTTTGCGCGGGATGACAGACCCGTGCCCGAATCTGTGACCACGCTCTTGCGCTTGCCCAGCGAAATTCATGTGAAAGACCCGGCCACCGGCCAGACCTGGGAGCGCAGCCCCCAGGGGGCCTTCACCCGCACCGACCATGTGGAAATGTCTGGCCTCGAGGGCAAGGATTACATCTCCCGGACGCTGACCGCCAAGGGAGAAGAGCTGGCACGTCTGGACAAGGAGCATCAAGGCCACGTGCAGACCAACCGCCAGTATGGGGCGGCCTTGGTGGAGCAGAAGTTCCAGGAGATGCAACCGCAACAGGTGAAGCCGCAACAAGCGCCCCAGCAAACGACGCCGCACGGGCAGCAGCAGAACACGCCGGCATCGAGGTCGGGAGCCGCCACCAGCGCCACCCCAGGCCATGTGCGCGAGGAGCCCCATGCCACGCCCCGGCACACGCCTGCACCGCCGCAGCCCACGAGCGGCCACCTGACACCTCAGCAGATCGAGCGCATCACCACGCATGAATCGCGCATCGTGCCCACGCC
>NZ_RWKH01000067.1 GCF_003984625.1 Variovorax sp. DXTD-1
CGAATACAGCGAAATGCTGGGCTACAAGACCATCCGCAAGGAGCACCGCAGCACCAGCCGAGGCGGCGGCTCCAACCAGGTCTCGACCAACTACACCGAGGAGCGCCGGGCCCTGTTTCTGCCGCAGGAGATCAAGGAGCTGCCCGCCGACGAGGAATTGATCTTCTATGAAGGCTGCAAGCCGATCCGGGCCCACAAGAACTGGTTCTTCAAGGACAAGGTTTTCAAGGAGCGGGCGAGCATGGCGCCGGTGGTGATCAAGGCGATGGCACCCAGCAGGCAGCCATCGGTGACTGGTTTTGGGTTGGACGACATCACTCAAACCGAGTGTGAGGCCAAGGTCCACTCGCAACGACATTGAGCCGGCGAAGGTCGTGGCCGCACAAGACATCATCCCCAATCACTGAAAAATGCAGGAGGACTCTCATGACGTTCATCAACGAATTCACCTCGCCCGAGGATGTTGAGAAATATCGCTTCGCCGAGATCGACGAACACTTCGTGATGGGAGGAACCCCCTCCCGCCAATGGACCATCGATCGGGATCGCAATATCTATCTGCGCAACGTGGCGCATGGAGCCGGCAGCGAGATCGAAATTCGAAATCAACACAAATGGACCTTTTACTGGAAAGGTCACGAGCTAACGTTGCGACTGGACTTGCTTGACGGCAGTGGAGGACGCGGTGAACCCGGCTGGTCACACTGGCGGCTGGTATGGCTCAACGGCAGCAATGGACTGCCCGAGCCATTGAAGCCCTATAGGCGCGAAATCCTAGCTGATCTCAAAGAAGCTTTGGTGGCCTACAAGGATTTCGGCGCCTACTCAACCAATACCGATTACAGCGTCACGCTGGATATCGATTCGGGGTGCGAGTTGTGAGCGGGCCGTTGTCGGCCAAAGACGCCATTGATCTGCTGCACAAGAACCCAGGCGCGTACGCGACGCCGGAGCAAATTCGGACGCTGGCCGCACGGGTCGACGCCAATGCCACGGGCCGCCTGACCGTGCTGTACAGCGGCGGCGTAGGCAAGGGCGTGTGGTCCAGCGATGTGATCGATGGCATGGTGGCCGCAGGCGAAGACGTACGTGTCATCGACAAAAGTCAGGCTGCCAAGTTCATGAAGTCGGAGGCGTTCTATAGCGCAATCGCCAGAGCCTACGACATACCACCTCAACCGCTGAAAAA
>NZ_RWKH01000068.1 GCF_003984625.1 Variovorax sp. DXTD-1
CTGAGCAACCGTCTTGAAAGTCAAGCGATATGCATAGTCGAATCCCATGTGGAGCCGTGTTTGGCGATGGCATTGAGCATAGTCAGCAGCTTACGCATGCAGGCGACCAGAGCGACCTTCTTGCGCTTTCCTGCCGCCAGCAGGCGTTCGTAGCAGGCCTTGAGCGCCGGGTTATGCCGCACCGCCGTCAGCGTGGCCATGTACAGGGTTCGCCGCACATCGGCGCGCCCACCCCAGATGCAGCGCTGGCCACGCATCTGGCCGGAGTCGCGGTTCAAGGGCGCAACGCCCACCAGCGCAGCGATGCGGCGCCGGTCGAGCTTGCCGAGTTCGGGAAGTTCGGCCAGCAGCACTGCAACGCTGGCAGCGCCAATGCCCGGCACGCTGGCCAGCGCGTGGGCCAATTGGGCGTGGTGACGCTGCACATGCGCGGCCACCTCGGCCTCGCTGTCGCCGAGTTCCTGCTTCAAGAATTCAATGACCCGCTCGATGCTCGGGCGCGCCGCCGCGTGAGCCAGGCGCAGGCGCTGCCGCTCGGAGGTCAGCATCTGCACCAACTGGCGCCGACGCAGCACCAGGGCCTGCAGTTGCTGCAACTCGGCATCAGCCAGCGGCTTGACGAAGCGCTCGCGCTCGGGGTGCTGATGCAGCACGCGGGCGAAGGCCGCCAGCATGCGCGCATCCAACGCATCGGTCTTGGCCAGCGCGCCCATCGCGCGGGCGAAGTCGCGCGCGGTGCGCGGGTTGACCACCGCTACCGCCAGGCCCGCGGCCTGCAACGCGCAGGCCGCTTCGAACTCGTAGCCGCCCGTGGCCTCCAGCACAACCAGCGCGGGCGCCAAAGCCGATGCTTGTTTGACCAGTTGCTCGATGCCAGCCACGTCATTGGCGAGCTGCCAAGTCTTGGCCTGTTCGCTGCTGGCGATCTCCAGGGTCTGGCTGGAGACGTCAATACCGATAAAAACAGAGTCGGACACGTCCTCTCACTCCCATCCTTGTCTATGCGAACTTCAAATTCTTACAACCGTTCGGGCTGCAGAGAAGGACGGTCCGGCTCAGGCGCCCAGTGCTCAGTCACGGGCTTCAAACATCCCAGAGGCCGCTCGGGCTGCCCGAGCCGGTCCGAGGCTTAAAGATACAAGG
>NZ_RWKH01000007.1 GCF_003984625.1 Variovorax sp. DXTD-1
CTGCTCTTCGGTGCGGGAAGACAAATCCTGGTTGCCCGCGGCAATCTGGCCCGAGGCGGTGGCGATGGCGTCGGTGCCGGTGCGCACGCCGCCGACCACGGTCGCCAGGCTCGTGTTCATGTTCTTCAGCGCCTGCATCAAGAGGCCCGTCTCGTCGGTGGACGACGATTCGATATGGCTCGTGAGGTCGCCGTCCGCCACGGTTTGCGCCACGCGCACCGCCTCGTTCAACGGGCGTGTGATGCTGCGGGTCAGGAGCCATGCCAGCACGGCGCCTAGCATCAGCGCAACCACGGCCAGCACGATCACGTTGGCGCGGCCTGCGCGGTTCAGGCCTTCCACGGCCTCCGCGGCCTTGTCGATCCGCTCCGCCTGGTGCGTCAGCATGCTGCGGATGCTCGCGTCGTACACGTCCAGCATCGGCACCAGCTTGTCATTGGTGAGCTGGGCTGCTTCGTCTTGCTTGCCCTCTGCCTTGAGCTTGAGGATGGTGTTGCGCAGGCCCACGTATTGGGTGCGCTTTTCCTTGATGTCGGCGCTGATCGCCTGCTCTTCCGGCGAATCGAGCATGGCCTCCAGCTTGGACTGCGTCTCGGAAATGCTCGCACTGGTCTTGCTCATGTGCTTTTGCAGGTATTCCTGCACTTGCGCATCGTTGCTCTTGACCAGCGCGAAGGTGCGCACGCTGTTGCTGCTGGTGTTCAGCAGCCAGTTCGCAGCCAGCCGCTCTTTCACGAGCGAGCGTTGCACCATCTCCTGCACAGCGTTGCCTACGCCTTGCAAACGGAACACACCGATGCCTGCAATGCAGGCCATGAGCGCCAGCACCAAAGCGAAACCAATGCCCAGCCGTGTGCCGATTTTCAGATTTTTCATTTCGGTTGCTCCGTTTGCGTCACGTCAGATGACTTTTTCGATCAAGCCCATCTCGTCGCTGGACATCAGCTTGTCGATGTCCACCAGGATCAGCATCCGTTCGTCCAGCGTGCCCAGGCCGATCAGGTAATCGGTGTCCAGGACCGCGCCCATCTCGGGCGCCGGCTTGATCTGCTCCGCGCTCAAGGTGATCACGTCCGACACGCTGTCCACCACCATGCCCACCACGCGGCCGCCGATGTTCAGAACGATCACCACCGTGAACTGGTCGTAGGTCGGCGCGCCCAGCTGGAACTTGATGCGCATATCGATGATCGGCACGATGATTCCGCGCAGGTTCACCACGCCCTTGATGTATTCGGGCGCATTGGCAATGCGCGTCACCGCGTCGTAGCCGCGCAGCTCCTGCACCTTCTGGATGTCGATTCCGTACTCTTCCTGGCCCAGCGTGAAGGTCACGACCTCCAGCCGGCTCGAAACGGCGGACGCCGCCGCGCCGCGGTGGTTTTGTGGGGGGGCGGTCATGATCTCTGTCATATAAATTCCTTCAGCTGAACTTCTGCATGATGCGAACGAGCTTCTGCCCGTACTGGGGATCGGTTGCGTAGCCGGCCTTCTGCAGGCCGTGCGCGGCTTCGGCCGGCGTGTCGGCCGCCAGCACGTTGGCGTAGCGCGGATTGCGCGTGATGAACTTGGCGTAGTCGGTAAAGGCTTCGTCGTACGAGGCGTAGGCCCTGAACTTGGCGCGAATACGCTGTGGTTCACCGTCCACGTATTCGGTGGTGGTGGTTTCCACCACCGGGCCCTTCCAGCTGCGGTCGGCCTTGATGCCGAACAGGTTGAAGCTCTGCGTGCCGTCGTCGGCGCGGATCTCCCGCTTGCCCCAGCCCGACTCCAGCGCGGCCTGCGCAAGAATGAGCGGCGCGGGGACGCCGCTGGCGGCGCTGGCCACCTGCGCGGAGCCGCCCATGCGCTGCACGAAACTGTCGACATTGCCTTGCAGCGATGCGACAGCGGCCGTGACCGGACGCTCGCTGTTGCGCTGGTAGATGCTCAGATCGACCGATGCGGCCGGCGCCCTTGCCGGCACCGGTGAAGGCGGCGCCGAGCCAATGGGAATGCCCGATTGCGGCGTGAGCGCCATCCCGGCGCGAGGCGCGAGCGACATGCCCTCGGCGCCGCCTTCGGATTCACCGCCCGACGCCGAAGCGCGGCTGAGTTGCGCGAGCATCGCCTCGGCCAGGCCGACGCCGCGGCCGGAGAGGTTCTGCGCAAGCTGCTGGTCGAGCATCGACAGGTAGACCTTCTCGTCGCGGTTCTCGAGCAGGCCGCTCGAAGGCGTGGCCTCGCGCATGCTCTTGAGCACCATGTTCATGAACAGCGCCTCGAACTGCCGCGAGACCTGCTTCAGGCCCTCTTCGGGCGAGCTGCGTACGGTGTGCCGCAATGCATCGACGCTCTGTACGTCGAGTGCAAGGCGCTGGTCCAGCGCGCCGCTGCTTCTGCTTTCCGTGATTGCCATGCCGGTACTCAGATGATTTCGAGCTCGGCGCGCAGCGCGCCGGCGGATTTCATGGCCTGCAGGATTGACACCAGATCCTGCGGATTGGCGCCCAGGCTGTTCAGGCCCTTGATCACGTCGGCCAGCGAGGCGCCGCCGCGCACCATCTGCAATGCGCCGCCACCCTGGTTGATCGAGATCTGCGAGGTCTGCCCGACCACGGTCTGACCGCCGGCGAAGGCGTTGGGCTGGCTCACCACGGGTTCGGTGTTGATGACCACGGACAGGTTGCCGTGCGCCACCGCGCAGTCGTTCACGCGAACCGCCTGGTTCATGACCACGGAGCCGGTGCGTGCGTTGACGACCACGCGCGCCACGGCCTGGGTCGGCGTGACCTCCAGGCTTTCGAGCTGCGCGAGAAAGCCGACGCGCTCCTGCGGCGCGGGGGCCTGCACATGGATCACGCGGGCATCGAGCGCCTGCGCGGTGCCGGGGCCGAACTGCCGGTTGATGGCATCGACCGCGCGCTGCACCGTGCCGAAATCGGATCGGTTGAGTTCGAGCGAGAACGTGCCTTCGCCGCCCACCGGCGCCTCGACGCCGCGCTCGACCAGCGCGCCGGCCGGAATGCGCCCCGAGCTGAGCTGGTTGATCTGCGCCTTGCTGCCGTTGGCCGATGCGCCGGCGCCGCCGACCACCATGTTGCCCTGGGCGATGGCATACACCTGCCCGTCGACGCCCTTGAGCGGCGTCATGAGCAGCGTGCCGCCGCGCAGGCTCTTGGCATTGCCCATGGACGACACCGTCACGTCGATGTTCTGCCCGGGCCGTGCGAACGATGGCAGCGTGGCCGTGACCATGACCGCCGCCACGTTCTTCAGCTGCATGTTCACGCCCTGCGGAATCGTGATGCCGAGTTGCTGCAGCATGTTGTTCAGGCTTTGCGTGGTGAACGGCGTCTGCATGGTCTGGTCGCCCGTGCCGTCCAGGCCCACCATCAGGCCGTACCCGATCAGCGGGTTGTCGCGCACGCCCTGGATGCTTGCCAGCTCTTTCAGCCGCTCGGCATGGGCGGGTGAATGCAGGGCCATGGCGCACAGCGCCAGCAGGCCGATACGGCGCACGGTATTGCAGATGTTTTTCATGGTGCTAGAACGGCATGACGTTGAGGAAGATGCGCTGCATCCAACCCATGTGCTGCGCTTCGTCGATGTAGCCCTTGGCCGTGTATTCGATGCGTGCGTCGGCCACCAGGGTGGACGGCACGGTGTTGTTGCCCGAGACCGTGCGCGGATTCACCACGCCCGAGAACCGGATGTATTCGGTACCCTGGTTGATGCCCATCTGCTTCTCGCCGCTGACAAGCAAGTTGCCGTTGCGCATCACGTCCACCACGGTGACCGTGATCACGCCGTTGAAGGTGTTGTTGGCGTTGGCGCCACCCTTGGCATCGAGCTTGTTGCCGCCGGACAGCTTGGCGTCCTGGCCATCGAGCAGCGAGCCCAGCAGCTTGGGAATGCCACCGGCAAAGTCGGCGGCCAGGCTGCCGGTGCGGCTCGCGGTTGCGCCGGAGTTCTTGCTGGCATTGACCCGCTCGCTGATGACGATGGTCAGGATGTCGCCGACGTTGCGCGGCCTGCGGTCCTCGAACAGCGCACTGCCGCCGGGGCCCTCCTGGAAGATCGCGCCGTTCGCACGCCGCGGCGCAGAAGCCATGTTCTCGGCCCGCGCCGTCATCGGCTGGTGCACCAGCGGCTCTCGCGGAACCTGCGCGCAGCCCGAGGCCAGCACGGCGACCACTGCCAACAAGAGGCTCTGCACCCTTCCAGGAACACCGCGGAACCGGCTTTGCCGGGCCGCTGGTGTTGCCCCCGGTGAGGGGGTTGGCGAAGCGACACGAAGTGCGCGAAGACTGGGGGAGGTCATAGCTGCGCCAGGCGCTGCAGCATCTGGTCAGAGGTCTGGACCGCCTTGCTGTTGATCTCGTAGGCACGCTGGGTGGCGATCATGTTCACGAGCTCTTCGACCACGTTGACGTTCGACGCCTCGACGTAGCCCTGGCTCAGGATGCCGGCGCCATCGATGCCGGGGTTCACCTGGTTCGGTGCGCCCGATGCGTCGGTTTCGGCATAGAGGTTCTCGCCCTTGCTCTGCAGGCCGGCGGGGTTCAGGAACGTGGCCAACTGCAGTTGCCCGACCTGCACCGTGTTGGTGGAGCCGGCCTGCGTGATCGACACGATGCCGTCGCGGCCCACCGTGAGGCTGGTGGCGTTGGCAGGCAGCGTGATGGCCGGCTGCACCGGAAAGCCGCTGGCCGTGACCAGTTGGCCGTCGCGGTCGGTCTGGAAGGAACCGTCGCGCGTGTACGAGGTGGTGCCGTCGGGCATCAGCACCTGGAAGAAGCCGCCGCCGTTGATGGCAACGTCCGTCGGCTTGTCGGTCTTGGTGAGATTGCCCTGCGAGTGGATGCGCTCGGTGGCAACCACATGCACGCCGGTGCCAACCTGCAGGCCCGAAGGCAGGCGGGTCTGGTCCGAAGTCTGGCCGCCGACCTGGCGCAGGTTCTGGTACATCAGGTCCTCGAACACGGCACGGCTTCGCTTGAAGCCCGTGGTGCCGACGTTGGCGAGGTTGTTCGACACCACGTCGAGTTGGGTCTGTTGTGCATCGAGACCGGTCTTGGCGATGTAGAGCGAGCGCATCATGGTGAAAATTCCTTGGGAGTTATGTAGGGCGCAGGCTTCAGCCGTACGCCAGCAGCTTGTTGGCCGACTGCGCGTTGTCGTCCGCGGTGCGCATCGACTTCATCTGCATTTCGAAGCTGCGGGCGTTGGCGATCATGGCCACCATGGCCTCGACGCCGTTGACGTTGCTGCCCTCGACGGCACCGGTGGTCACCGTGACGGCGGCATCGGCTTCGGCGGGCGGCAGGCCCTCGCGCATGCGAAAGAGGCCGTCGGCACCGCGCACGAGATCGGCGGTGGGCGGGTTGACCAGCTTCAGCCGGCCCACCTCGGCAATGCCGATGGCCGGGTCGCCGGCCCCGCGCGCCGTGACAAGGCCGTTGGCGGCAATGGATACCGCGGAGCCGGGCGGCACCACGAGTGCGCCGGCATCGCCGAGCACTGCGCGCCCGCCCATGGTGGTGAGCTGGCCTTCGGCGTTCACCTGCAGGTTGCCCACGCGGGTGTAGGCTTCGCCGCCGTCAGGCGTCTGCACCACGAGCCAGCCGTCGCCGTGCACCGCGACATCGAGCGCGCGGCCGGTTTCGGTCAGCGGACCATGGCTGAAGTCGGCACCCGGCGTGGTGGCCACCACGTAGGAGCGTGTCGACGCTTCCGGGCCGCCGTCGGTTACCGGCACTGCGCGAAAGCTGTTGATCTGCGCGCGGAATCCGGGCGTGGAGGCGTTCGCCATGTTGTTGGCGACGGAGGCTTGCTGCTCCATCGCCTGCTTGGCGCCGCTCATCGCGACATACAGCATGCGGTCCATAAGCTGCTCAGCGGATGTTGATCAGCGTCTGGACGACCTGGTCTTGCGTCTTCACCGTCTGCGCGTTGGCCTGGTAGCTGCGCTGCGCAACGATGAGGTTGACGAGCTCGGAGGTCAGGTCGACGTTGGAGGCTTCCAGCGCGCCCGAGGCGAGCGAGCCCTGCTTGGTGCCGGCGCCCGGCGTGCCGGTAAGCGGCTGGCCCGAGGCCAGCGTTTCGGCCCAGACGTTCTCGCCCTTGGGCTCCAGGCCGTTGGGGTTGGCGAACGAGGTCAGCACGACCTGGCCCATCAGCGTGGTCTGTTCGTTGGAGAACTTGCCGGTGATGGTGCCGTCGGGGTTGATGGAGAACGAGGTCAGCGTGCCGGAGGTGTAGCCGTCCTGCTTGAGCGCGTTGATTTCGTTGGCATTGCCGAACTGCGTGGTGCCCGACAGGTCCACCGTGGCGTTGAGCGGCACCGAGCCATTGCCGAAGTTCATCGCCGGCAGGGTGATCGAGCCGCCGGCGGGCGTGAGCAGGTTGCCGTTGCCGTCGAAGGTCATCGTGGAGATCGGCGCGCCGCCGTTGAGCGCCGCGCCATCTGCGGCGCCGTACACGTCCCAGGCATTGGCGCCGGTCTTCACGAAGAAGACGCCGAGTTCATGCGGGCTGCCGAGCGAGTCGAAGATCGGCCCGAGCGCGTTCGAATAGTTGAACGTGTCCGAATCGGTGGGAGAGAACGGCGTCTTGGTGGGCACCGTGCCGCGCATGTCCAGGTTGAAGCGGGCTTCGATGGCGGTGGTGGCCTTGGGGTTCATGGCCGTGGTCTGGACCTGCAGCGGGCCCGGCGTGCCGCCGTCGAGGCCGCCCGTGGCGGAAACGCCATAGCCGGTGAGGCGCAGGCCGGCGGCATTGACGATGAAGCCGTCCTTGTCGCGCGTGAACTGGCCATTGCGCGAATACATCACCTCGCCGCTCGGGCTGCTGAGCCGGAAGAAGCCGTCGCCGTTGAGGATCGCCACGTCGAGCGGCCGGCTGCTGGTTTGCACCGAGCCCTGAGTGAAGTTCTGCACGATGCCCGACACCGCAACGCCGAGGCCGACGCGCGAGCCCGCATACACGTCCTGGAACGTTGCCGCGCCCGACTTGAAGCCGACGGTGTTGGAGTTGGCAATGTTGTTGCCGATGACGTCCAGGTTGGCGGCGGCTGCGGACAAGCCGCTGATACCTTGGGAAAAGCCCATGATCGAATCCTTGTTTCAGTGCGAGGAAGAAATGGAAGCGGCTCGCGGCGCCAGGGCCGCTGCCAATGAAAAACACATGCGGGAGGTACTCAGAGGAACATGCGCACATCGGCCAGGCCGATGCTGTTGCCCGACATCAGCTCGAGCGTGATGCCGTCGGCGCTTTGCTTGACTGCCGCCACTTGCGAGAAGACCAGCGAGGTGGCTTTCACGTCGGTGCCGTTGTTGCTGGCCGAAACCGTGAAGGTGTACGAACCGGGCGCTGCCACGGTGCCGTCGTCGGCCTTGCCGTCCCAGCTCAAGGGGTTGACGCCTTCGGTCATCGAGCCGAGCGACATGGTGCGCACCGTGTGGCCTGCGGCATTGACGATCTTCACTTCGACCTCGCCGGCCGTGCCGGGCAGCTGCACCGCAAAGGGCACGGCCGCCGGCTCTTCGCCGGCCTTCGGTTCGGTGGTGCCGATGGTGTTGCCGGGCGACAGCACGTTGTAGCCAATGAGGGATGCCGCCTGCAGCACCTGGTTGGCACCGGTCTGGTTCACCAGGCCGTTCAGCGCCGTGTTGAGCCGCTCAATGCCGCTCACGGTGCTCATCTGCGCGAGCTGGGAGGTGAGCTCGGCGTTCTCCATCGGGTTGAGCGGGTCCTGGTTGTTCAGCTGCGTCACCAGCAGCTTCAGGAAGCGCTGTTCGCTGTCCACCTCGGAGGTATTGCCCGCGCTCGATGCGGCGGTGGCTGCGTTGAGCCCGGAGATGGAGGAAGTGTCGGAAATGGCCATGGCTTGTTGTGTGGGTGTACGGGGGTTACTGGCCGATGCTCAGCGTCTTGACCATGAGGGTCTTGGCGGTGTTCAGCACCTCGACGTTGGCCTGGTAGTTGCGCGAGGCGGAGATCATGTTGGTCATCTCCTCGACCACGTTGACGTTGGGCATCGACACGTAGCCTTCGGGGTTCGCATGCGGGTTCTTCGGGTCGAAGACCATCTTCAGCGGCGAGGCGTCTTCAACGACGCGCGCAACCCTGACGCCGCCGATGTCCTGCTGGCCGGAACCGGAAGAGGCCACTTCGAACACGACCTGCTTGGCGCGGTAGGGCTTGCCGTCGGGGCCGGCCACGCTTTCGGCGTTGGCGAGGTTGCTCGCCGTCACGTTCATGCGCTGCGACTGCGCGGACATGGCGGAGCCCGCCACGCTGAAGATGTTCATGGATGCGCTGGGATGCGGCATGCGTTGCTCTCCTGTGCTTATTGCGCCGCGGCGAGCAGCGACTTGATCTTGGCGCTGACCACCGTGAGGTTGGCCTCGTAGCGCAGCGCGTTGTCGGCGAAGTTGATGCGCTCGGCATCCATCTCGACGGTGTTGCCGTCGATGCTGGACTGGCTCGGCACGCGGTACAGCAGGTCGCCATCGGGCATCGAAGACGACGCCTGGGCCTGGATGTGGCGGGGCGACGTGGCGGCCATCTGCACCGACTGCGACGCGCGGCCGTGCTCGACGGCCTGCGTCAGGCGGCTTGCGAAGTCGAAGTCACGCGCCTTGTAGTTGGGCGTGTCGGCGTGTGCGATGTTGGCGGCCAGCACTTCCTGGCGCTGTGTCCGAAGATTGAGTGCTTCGCGGTTGAAGCGCAGTGCCGCATCCAGCTTGTCGATCATGTGTTTCCATCATTTGTGGCATCGCGTCCCTGGCGGGCATGGCGACTGATGGAAAGCGAGTCTATGCATGCACTGCTTTCGCAATGGGCCGAACAAAGGGGCATTTGGGGTGCACTTCGAATCTTCGGATCGGGTGCGTCTTCCTAGAATTGCCAGGCACCCATGATGGAAAAACCCCACTCCCACAAGCGCCTCCTGAAGATCGTGCTGCCAGCCTTGGCGGCAGGATTCGCGGTGGCCACGTCCGTTGCCGCGGCGCCACTTGAAGGCGACGCGCGCGCCGCCGTGGACAAGTTGCTGCAGGCGCAAACCGCCGGGTTGCCGGGCAAGGTCGGCATCCGCGTGGAGGCGCCGGGCTCGGGCCCGCTGCCGCCGTGCGATGCGCTCGAGGCTTTTCTGCCGCGCGGCGCCGCGGCCTGGGGCCGCGTGTCGGTCGGCCTGCGCTGCCATTCGGACCAGAAGCCGTGGACGCGCTACGTGCTGGCCCACGTCGCGGTCGAAGGGCGCTACTTCGTCGCGTTGCGGAACATCGAAACCGGGAAGGCACTGGGCGCGGGCGACTTTGCCGCGCGCAACGGCGATCTCACCGCCCTGCCCCGCTCCGTCGTCACGGACGCCGCGGAGCTCGAAGGCGTGGTGGCGGCCAACCGCATCGCATCGGGGGCGCCGCTGCGGCGCGAACTGGTGCGCGGCGTGTCCGTGATCCAGCAGGGCCAGACGGTCAAGGTTGTTGCCGAAGGCCCCGGCTACAGTGTCAGTACCGAAGCCCGGGCGATGACCAGCGCCGGGGCGGGCTCCACAGTGCGGGCCAAGACCCTGGACGGCCGCCTGGTCAGCGGCGTGGCCGACGAGGAAGGCCAGATCCGGCTGACGCAGTAGCCGAATTCACCGCGCAATGCGCCAAGCCCTAAAGTTTTGGCCCGACCTGCCGATACACAAGGCAGCCCTTTGAGGAACCATCTTGAAAATCGATCCATCCGCCCCCTCGGCCACCCTGCTCACCCGAACCAGCAAGGGTGCATCGTCATCGCCAGCCAGCGGCACCGAGGCCGTCCAGGGCGGCAAGGACGTGGTGCAGCTCTCGTCGGGCCAGGTGCATTCGCTGCCCGACGCGCCCAATGCCGACTTCGACGCAGCGCGCGTGGCGGCCATCCGCGAGGACATCCGGGCCGGGCGCTATGAAATCCATCCCGAGCGGATCGCCCGCGGCCTGCTGAGCAGCGTGCGCGAACTGCTGTACGAAAACGGCAAGCTGTGAGCACCATGCTGGTTCACCTGCTGGCGGAGAAATCCTGCGTCGAGGAATTCCTGGCCCTGCTCGACCAGGAAGCGGACGCCATGAAGAACGGCCGCTTCGCGGAGCTGCCCCCGCTGACCGAACGCAAGACGGGCCTGCTCGACCGCATGGCGGCACTCGACCAGGCCCGCGAGTCGGCCCAGGTGGCGCGCGGATTCGATCCTGGCCGCGCAGGCGCCGATGCGGCCGCGGCCGCCGACGGCGAAGCGTCGCTCGCCGCATGGACGGCACTGGTCGAACTTGCGGAGCAAGCCAGGGCGGACAACCGCCGCAACGGTTCGATGGTGTACAGCCAACTGGATTTCACGCAAAACGCGTTGCACTACCTGCAGGCCAGCGCCCAGCCCTTCTACGGACCCGACGGCATCCGCAAACCCGCAAGCGGCACCGGGACCCGGCTGGCGGTCGGCTAAACAGCGAACGCCAAGGAACGGGACCTCAGCCCTTGCAGGGTTTGCCCGACTTGGGCGCTTCGAACAACTCCGAAAAGAACGACGGGTCCACCTCGCCGGGCGGATTCGCCGGCGGGCTCGGAGGGCTCGACTCTCCGGGCGCAAGCTCCTGGAAATCCGACGACGCGAAGTGCGGCGGAACATAGACGCCGTGCTCGTCGCGCCTGACCAGGCCGCGGCGTTCCAGGTCCCGCATCGTCTTGTTGACCTGCATCCTGGAAAGCCCTGAATAAGAAGCGATGACCGACTGGGTGATGCGCTTGTCGTAGCCGCCGCCGGTACCCGGGGCCAGCACCGTGAGCTCATGCAGGATGCGGCTGATGAGCCGTTCGGACGAGGCCGAGGAAATCTGCCGGATCTGCCTGCGCAGCACCGTGGTGCGCTTCATCACCACTTCGAGCAGCCCCATCGTCACGGCCGGGTGCCGCTCGCACAGGGCGCGCAGCTCCAGCGTGGGCACCAGGTAAAGGGAGGTGGGCAGTGCCGCGATCAGCATGGCGCCGGGCTGGTAGCGCTCCTCGATGGGGGCGGCATTCAGGAAGAGATCGTCCTGGCGGATGAAGTCGGTGGTGACATCGCCGCTGTCCTCGCTTCCTTGCACCACCACCCGCAGCAGGCCTGTGGCAACGCAGTACACACGGTCGGTCCAGTCATCCGCACCCAGCACGACCTCGTTTCGGCGGTAGGAACGAAGTTCGATGCGCTGGACAAACGCTGCCCGTTCTTCCTGGGGAACGCTGGCAATAAGTGGATGCAAATACATCTATACCGTCCGTGGGCCGTCTTGCCAATGCATGCTCAAGCCAGTTTGCCCAAAATCATTCTCAAGTGTGAAAAATTACCATTTCAATTAATATATTAACCTAAGTAACATCTTGACACGCGGCGCGTGAAAATTGTTTCTCTGCTGACCTATTTCCCCCAACTTTTTGCGACCATCCACTGACTTGTAGCGCAGGCCACGACAAGCGCCGCGTAGGTAAGCATCGCGCCATCGCGACCAGAAAGGACCAGTCCACCCAGGAGCGCCAGCACCCCCACGCCGAAATTAACTGCGCCCTGGATCCACCAGGCCGGCGCACCCGCCGCCCGGCGGCCGAAAACCCGGCCCGCCAGCGCGCACAGGAAACCGACGGCCAGGGCGGGCGCTACAAAGTTGAGCAGGTGGTTGAGTAGATCCAGCAGGGACATGGAGCGGGGAAAGTGAAGGGAGGTGTCGAGGCTGTCGAGGCGAGGACCGCCAGATAAAGCCAAGGGCGCCAGTGGCGCCCTTTCGTGTTGATGGCTCTGCGACAAACCCCTCGGCAGCCGTGCAGCTCCTGCTGATTTTATAATCAGGAGATATGTCAGTCTGGACCCTCGGGTTGAACCACACGACCGCGCCGCTCGATCTGCGCGGTCGTTTTGCGTTCGCGCTCGATCAGCTGGCACCCACGCTGCAGAGTCTGCGCAGTTCGTTCGCCTCCGGACGCCATCCGCAGGTCGAGGCCGCGATCATCTCGACGTGCAACCGCACCGAGATCTATTGCGCCGCCGAGCACGCCGCGCTCGACCACACGGTCGGCTGGCTGGCTGAAAACGGCGGCGTGGCACCGGCGCTGCTGCGCTCACACTCCTACACGCTGCACGACGACGAGGCCGCCCGCCATGCCTTCCGCGTAGCCAGCGGGCTCGACTCCATGGTGCTGGGCGAAGCCCAGATCCTTGGGCAGATGAAAGACGCCGTCCGCGCGGCAGAAACCGCCGGCGCACTCGGCAGCACGCTCAACCAGCTGTTCCAGCGTTCTTTCGCGGTGGCGAAAGAAGTGCGTACCGCCACCGAAATCGGCGCGCATTCCATCAGCATGGCGGCCGCCGCGGTCCGGCTGGCGGGCCAGCTCTTCGAAGACCTGCACCAGACGCGCGTGCTGTTCGTGGGCGCCGGCGAAATGATCGACCTGGCCGCGACGCACTTCGCCGCCAAGGACCCGAAGTCGATCGCCATTGCCAACCGCACGCTGGAACGCGGCGAAAAGCTGGCCTCGCGCTTCGGCGGCGAGGCCATGCGGCTGGCCGACCTGCCGGCGCGGCTTGCGGAGTTCGACATCGTGGTGAGCTGCACCGCGAGCACGCTGCCGATCATCGGCCTGGGCGCCGTGGAGCGCGCGCTCAAGGCCCGCAAGCACCGCCCGATGTTCATGGTCGACCTGGCGGTGCCGCGCGACATCGAGCCCGAGGTAAAGGCGCTCGAGGACATCTATCTCTACACCGTGGACGATCTCGCCCAGGTGGTGCAGCAGGGCCAGGCCAACCGGCAGGCGGCGGTGGCGCAGGCCGAGGTCATCATCGACGCCGGCGTGCAAAGCTTCATGCACTGGCTGCGCCAGCGCGGCACGGTGCCGCTCATTCAACAGCTCAACGCGCAGACCGACGAGTGGCGCGCCGCCGAGATGGCCCGCGCGCGCAAGCTGCTGGCCAAGGGTGAATCGGTCGATGCGGTGCTCGAAGCCATGTCGCGCGGGCTCACGCAGAAGATGCTGCACGGCGCGCTGGCCGAACTGCACGCGGGCGACGCGGCTTCGCGCGAGCAGACGGCCCAGACGATTTCGCGGCTCTTCCTGCGCAAAGAGCGTTAGCGACGCTTGCCGCCGCCGGCCCGGCCTGGTTGCCGCGGCCATCCCGCGCCTTGCCGCCGCGAGCCGCGCTCTCTCTCTCCTTCTTTTCGGCCCTTTTTCGACGTGAAACCTTTTCTGCGCCATCAACTCGAGCGCTACGCGCAGCGCCTCGGCGAACTCGACTTTCTGCTGTCGCGCGAGGACATCATGAGCGACATGGCGCAGTACCGGACCATCTCGCGCGAGCATGCCGAAATCACGCAGATCGCGGGCCGCTACGAACGCTACAAGCAGCGCGAGGCCGACATTGCCGGCGCACGCGAAATGCTCGACGACCCCGACATGGCCGAGATGGCGCAAGAAGAAATCGCGGGTGCCGAGGCCGAGCTGACGCAGCTCGAGGAAGAACTGCAGCGCCTGCTGCTGCCCAAGGACCCGGACGATGCGCGCAACGCGTTCCTCGAAATTCGCGCGGGCACGGGCGGCGACGAATCGGCCCTGTTCGCGGGCGACCTGCTGCGCATGTACACGCGCTATTGCGAACGCGCCGGCTGGCGCTGCGAGGTGGTGAGCGAAAGCGAGAGCGAGCTCGGCGGCTACAAGGAAGTGGTGATCCGCATCGTCGGCGACGACGTGTTCGGGCACCTGCGCTTCGAGTCGGGCGGCCACCGCGTGCAGCGTGTGCCGGCCACCGAAACCCAAGGCCGCATCCATACCAGCGCCTGCACGGTGGCCGTGCTGGCCGAGCCCGACGAAACCGTGGCGGTGCAGATCAACCCGGCCGACCTGCGCATCGACACCTACCGGGCGAGCGGCGCCGGCGGCCAGCACATCAACAAGACCGATTCGGCCGTCCGCATCACGCACATTCCCACCGGCATCGTGGCCGAGTGCCAGGACGACCGCAGCCAGCACCGCAACAAGGCCAAGGCGCTGCAGGTGCTTTCCGCGCGCATCCAGGAGAAGGAGCGCAGCGAGCGCGCCGCCAAGGACGCGGCGATGCGCAAGGGGCTGATCGGCAGCGGCGACCGCTCGGACCGCATTCGCACCTACAACTTTCCGCAGGGCCGGCTCACGGACCACCGCATCAATCTCACGCTCTACAAGCTGCTGGCGATCATGGAGGGCGACCTCGGCGACGTGCTGGACGCCCTGCGCGCCGCGCGCGAGGCCGAGCAGCTGGCCGAGCTCGAATCGAGCCTGCCGGCGTGACGATGAAGACTGCCACCACGCCTTCCACCGTGGCGCAGGCGCTGGCTGCGGCGGTGGCGCTGGGCATCGACAGGCTCGATGCCCAGTTGCTGCTGCTGCATGCGCTGGGCCGCGCCCCGCACGACCGCGCGTGGCTGCTGGCGCACGGCACCGATGCGATGTCCGATGCGGCGTGGTCCACGCTCTCGGAACGGCTGTCGCGCCGGCGGAAGGGCGAGCCGGTGGCTTACCTGCTCGGCGAAAAGGAATTTCACGGCCTTTCACTGCAAGTGGACGCGCGGGTGCTGGTGCCGCGCCCCGACACCGAAACGCTGGTCGAGTGGGCCCTGGAATGCCTCGAGGGCCGTGATGCGCCGCGCGTGCTCGACCTGGGCACCGGCAGCGGAGCCATCGCACTGGCGCTGCAGCATGCGCGGCCGGACGCGCAGGTCGACGCGGTCGATGCCAGCGCCGATGCGCTGGCCGTGGCACAGGCCAATGCGCAGCGCCTTGGCCTGCCGGTGCGCTTCCGCCAGGCCCATTGGCTGGACGGCGCGGCTCACGGCTACGCGGTCATCGCCAGCAATCCGCCTTACATCGCAATCGACGACCCGCATCTGCCCGCGCTGCGGCACGAGCCTCCGGCCGCGCTGGTTGCGGGGGCCGACGGGCTCGACGACATCCGCCAGATCGTGCAGAACGCGCCCTCACACCTCGCAGAAGGCGGCTGGCTGCTGCTGGAACACGGCCATGACCAAGCCGCCGTAGTGCGCCAGTTGCTGGAAACACGCGGTTTCGCGGAAGTTCAAAGCCGCGATGACCTTGCCGGCATCGCGCGCTGTTCCGGCGGAATTTGGCGCCCGGTGAAATAATCCCCTCAAGCCCACTTTTTCAGGAGTCCCCATGTCCGACGCTCAACAACGCATCGACGATCTCGTCAAGACCAACGACCTCGTGCTCTTCATGAAGGGCAACGCGAGCTTTCCGATGTGCGGCTTTTCGGGCCGTGCCATCCAGATCCTCAAGGCGGTCGGCGTCGACACCAAGACGCTCAAGACCGTCAACGTGCTCGAAGACGACGGCATCCGCCAGGGCATCAAGGAATACAGCAACTGGCCGACGATTCCCCAGCTCTACGTGAAGGGCGAATTCGTGGGCGGCTCGGACATCATGATGGAGATGTACGAGTCGGGCGAGCTGCAGCAAGTGCTGGGCGGCAGCAACCCCGCCTGATTCGTCTTTCGGGCCCTCATGAGCCACGACCACGACGGTCACTCGCGCGATGGCGCTCCGGCGCCGGCGTGGAAGCACGACGGCGTGCGCGTGGTCGCGGCCAACCAGCTCGACGTCAACACGGCCCAGACGCCCGGCATGAACCGGGCGGCAGCCATCA
Source organism: Variovorax sp. DXTD-1 (assembly GCF_003984625.1). GTDB lineage: Bacteria > Pseudomonadota > Gammaproteobacteria > Burkholderiales > Burkholderiaceae_C > Variovorax. The sequence goes on from NZ_RWKH01000007.1 coordinate 15,668, forward strand.
ACTTTGCCCGTGTCGGTGCGCAGAAGCTGTGGGCCGGCACCGTCACCATCCACGCAGACGCCAAGACCGGCGCCCATCACCACGGTCATCTTGAATCGGTGATCTATGTCGTGCGCGGCCGCGCGCGCATGCGCTGGGGTGAAAAACTCGAGTTCACGGCCGAAGCCGGACCGGGCGACTTCATCTACGTGCCGCCCTACGTGCCGCACCAGGAAATCAACGCCAGCGCGACCGAGCCGCTCGAGTGCGTGCTGTGCCGCAGCGACGGCGAGGCGGTGGCCGTCAATCTCGACATCGAGCCGGTCGAAAAACCGGAATCGGTGCTCTGGGTCGATCCAACGCACCCCAACGGCGGCGTCTAGGCTTTACGGCAGCGGGGCAAGCCCGGTTCCGCGGCAGTCGCCGGAATGGGCGCCATGTCATGGCACCATGGCACTCTTCGAAGTGCCACCATGACCCTGACCCAAAGCCTGCTCATCATCGTCTTTCTGATCGCGATGAGCGCATTCTTCTCACTTGCCGAGATCACTCTTGCCGCCTCGCGGCGCCTGCGCCTGCGCCAGATGGCCGACGAAGGCGACGCCCGGGCCGAGCGCGTGCTGCGCGTGCAGGAGCAGCCGGGCCACTACTTCACGGTGGTGCAGATCGGCCTCAACGCGGTGGCCATCCTCGGCGGCGTGGTGGGTGAGGGCTCGCTCAGTCCGTACTTCGCGCGCTTCTTCGAGAACTGGATGAGTGTGGAAGCCTCTGCGAACGTGGCTTTCCTGTGTTCGTTCGTGATCGTCATTGCGGTGTTCCTGGTTTTTGCCGACCTGTTCCCCAAGCGGCTCGGAATGAGCAACCCGGAGCACATCGCCGTGCGCATGGTCGGACCGATGCTGCTGCTGATCACGGCGTTCAAGCCGCTGGTTTGGCTGTTCACGCGTTCGACCGACATGCTCTTCAAGGTGCTGGGCATGCCGCTCGTGCGCGACGACAAGATCACCTCGGCCGATATCCTGGCCATGACCGAGGCCGGCGCGCGCGCGGGCGTGCTCGCGGTGCGAGAGCAGCAGGTGATCGCCAATGTGTTCGAGCTGGACACGCGCCTGGTCAGCAGCGTGATGACGGTGCGGGACAACATCGCCTGGTTTCTGCACGACGATCCGGAGTCAGTGCTGCGGGCGCGCATCGTGGCCGAGCCTTTCTCGGCCTACCCGGTGTGCGACGGCGACATCGACCACGTGCTCGGGTACGTCGACGCGAAGGACATGTTCCAGCGCGTGCTGAGCGGGCAGCCGCTGGCCTTCGACAAGGGGCTGCCGCTGCACAAGGCGCTGGTCGTTCCCGACCGGCTGTCGCTCACCGAAGTGCTCGAGCAGTTCCAGCAGGCGCATGAAGACTTCGCGATCATCGTCAACGAGTACAGCCTGGTGGTGGGCGTGATCACTCTCAACGACGTGATGAGCACGGTGATGGGCGACCTGGTGTCGCTGCCGGACGAAGAGCAGATCGTGAAGCGCGACGAGAATTCGTGGCTGATCGACGGCGTGACGCCGATCCAGGATGTGCAGCGCGCCTTGCACATCGACGAACTGCCCCATTCGGACGAATACGAAACCCTGGCGGGCTTCCTGATGGTGATGCTGCGCCGCGTGCCCAAGCGCACCGACAGCGTGAGCTGGGGCGGCTACACCTTCGAGGTGATGGACGTCGACAGCTACCGCATCGACCAGGTGATGGTCACACGCACTTAGCTCGCCCCCGTCTTCGCGCAGGATCAGGCGGCTGCGCGGTCTCTCTCCACGAAGGTCCAGAGGCGCTGGTTGGCAAACACGGCGTTCGGATACGGCGACTTGCCGCGGCTGCCGTTGTAGCGGCCGAGGGTCATGTACAGGTCGCCCTTCTCGCGGTCGAGGTAGTGGCGCAGGATGACGCAGCCGAAGCGCAGGTTGGTCTGCATGTGGAACAGCTTGGCGGGGTCGCTGTCGCCGATCACGCGGGTCCAGAACGGCATGACCTGCATGTAGCCCCGCGCACCGGCGCTGGACACCGCGAACTTGCGGAAGTTGCTTTCGACCTGGATGAGCCCGAGCACCAGGCTCACGTCGAGGCCCGAGCGCTTGGCTTCATACCAGACGGTCTGGAGAAACTCCTTGCGCGTGGGCCAGTCGGCAATCTTCTTCTTGAGGCGCTCGCTCATTTCGCCGAGCCAGCGCAGGTAGTTCAAGCGGGCTTCGGTGCTCGAAAACTCGGGAACCGGCGGCGCCTTGTTGTGGATGGCCGAACTCAGCGCGGTGCGCACCGAGTCGATCAGCGGCTCTTCGATCTGCGCGCCGGCATGGGCGGCCTGCGGCAGCGACAGCGCCGCCACGGCGCCCGCTGCAGCGGCGGCGCCCAGGCACTGGCGTCGCGAGAGACCGCCCTCCACGCTCATTTGGCGAGCTTGCCGATGATGAATTCGGCGATGCCGGCGGCCGGCACCTTGGTGGCCGCGGTGTCGCGGCGATGCTGGTATTCGAGCTGGCCTTCCTTGAGGCCGCGGTCCGAAATGACCACGCGGTGCGGCACGCCGATCAGCTCCCAGTCGGCGAACATCGCGCCCGGGCGTTCGCCTCGGTCGTCGAGCAGCACGTCGACGCCGGCTGCGAGCAGTTGCTCGTAGAGCGCCTCGGCGGCCACCTTGACCTCGGGGCTGCGGTCCATGCCGATGGGGCAGACCACCACGGTGAACGGCGCCAGCGCGTCCGGCCAGATGATGCCGCGCTCGTCGTGGTTCTGTTCGATGGCGGCGGCGGGCAGGCGCGTGATGCCGATGCCGTAGCAGCCCATCTCGAGAAACTGCGGCTTGCCGGCTTCGTCGAGGTAGGTGGCGTTCATGTCCTTGCTGTACTTGGTGCCGAGCACGAAGACGTGGCCGACCTCGATGCCGCGCTCGATGGCCAGCACGCCCTTGCCGTCGGGCGAGGGGTCGCCGGCCACCACGTTGCGCAGGTCGGCCACCAGCTCGGGCTCGGGCAGGTCGCGGCCCCAGTTGACGCCGGTCATGTGGAAGTCGATTTCGTTGGCGCCGGTGATCCAGTCGGCCATGACGGCGACTTCGCGGTCCGCCACGAGCTTGACCGGCTTCTTGAGATTCAGCGGGCCGAGGTATCCAGGCTTGCAGCCGAAGTGGTCGTCGATCTCGGCCAGGGTCGCGAAGCGGAAGCCCTTGTCCAGGCCCGGCACCTTGCTGACCTTGATCTCGTTCATGTCGTGGTCGCCGCGCAAAAGCAGCAGCCACACCTGCGAGCCCTTCAGGTTGCCGGCCTCATCGACGATGTCGGTTGCTAGTACCAGCGACTTGACGGTGGTCGAGAGCGGCACGCCGAGCAGCTCGGCCACATCGGCGCAGGTGCTCTTGCCGGGGGTGGGCGTTTTCTCGAGCGCCTTGGCTGCCGCGGGGCGCGGGCCGGCCGGGGGCAACGCCTCGGCCTTTTCCATGTTGGCGGCGTAATTGCTCTCGGGGCAATAGACGATGGCGTCTTCGCCGGTGGCGGCAATCACCTGGAACTCTTCGCTCAGGTCGCCGCCGATGGCGCCGCTGTCGGCCGCCACGGCACGGTAGCGCAGGCCAAAGCGGTCGAAGATGCGGCGATACGCATCGGCCATGACCTGGTAGCTGGCCTTGGCGGCATCCAGGTCGCGGTCGAAGCTGTAGGCGTCCTTCATGATGAACTCGCGCCCACGCATGAGGCCGAAGCGTGGACGGCGCTCGTCGCGGAACTTGGTCTGGATCTGGTAGAAATTCTTCGGCAGCTGCTTGTAGCTGCGGATTTCCTGGCGCGCGATATCGGTCACCACTTCTTCGCTGGTCGGCTGGATCACGAAGTCGCGGTCATGCCGGTCCTTGATGCGCAGCAGCTCGGGCCCCATCTTCTCGAAGCGGCCGGTCTCTTGCCAGAACTCGGCCGGTTGCACCACGGGCATGGTGAGCTCGACGGCACCGGCGCGGTTCATTTCCTCGCGCACGATGGCCTCGACCTTGCGGATCACACGCAGGCCCATGGGCATGTAGGTATAGATGCCGGTGCCGAGCTTCTTGATCATGCCGGCGCGCATCATGAGCCGATGGCTCGCGACTTCGGCGTCGGCCGGCGCTTCCTTGAGGGTGGAGACAAAAAATCGGGAAGCTTTCATCGGGATCGCGCTGGTGGATTCAAAGTCGTAGGGAAAACAGGCGCCGGGAGAGACCTCCGGGAACCCGTGAGCCTCGAACTGGCCGCTTGCCGAGCGCAACCCGGCATGCATAATCGACTCAGTTCAAAAATTGGGGTTTGATTATGCTCGACCGGGACGGCTTCAGGCCCAACGTCGGCATCATCCTGCTCAACCAGAGAAACCAGGTTTTCTGGGGCAAACGCATACGCACGCATTCCTGGCAGTTTCCGCAAGGCGGCATAGACCGCGGGGAAAGTCCCGAACAAGCCATGTTCCGGGAACTGCACGAGGAAGTCGGGCTCCATCCGGAGCACGTGCGCATCGTGGCCCGTACCCGTGACTGGTTGCGCTACGAGGTGCCGGATCGGTTCATTCGCCGTGACGCACGGGGCCACTACAAGGGCCAGAAGCAAATCTGGTATTTGCTGCAATTGATCGGTCACGACTGGGACTTGAACCTGCGCGCGACCGACCATCCCGAGTTCGACGCCTGGCGATGGCACGATTACTGGGTGCCGCTCGATGTGGTCGTCGAATTCAAACGCGGCGTCTACGAGATGGCACTGACCGAGCTCGCTCGCTACCTGCCGCGGCAGGATTTCCGCAACCGTTTTCTGCGCAGCAACGTGCGAGCCCGCGAGTTCGAGCGCCACACGCCAGACGGCGGCGCGCCCGCGGGTCTGGACCTGCCGCCCGGCGGCAGTTTCGATCCGCATCCCGACATTCCTTCAGTGAGCGATGAACCTTCTTCTCCCGACAACAAAGCGCCTTTCCTTCCGTCGCAACGCTGAACGCGCCCTGCTTCTCCTGTGCGTGGCCGTACTTGCCGGATGCGCATCGGGCAAGCACGACACCGACAACCCAGACTGGGCGCAGTCCGGCATGCCGCCGCCGCCCAAGCGGACCGAGGCGGACACCGAGTGGGCGGAAACCACGGCACCGCCGCCGCCCGCATTCAGCGAGAGCCGTCTGCTGCCGATCGAGATGCCTCCCTACATGACGCTGAAGTTCGGCGTCGATCCGAACACCATCGCCATCACGCCGGACGGCATCGTGCGCTACGTGGTGGTGGCACAGAACCGCAACGGCGGAGGCGCCAACGCCTTTTACGAAGGCGTGCGCTGTTCGACCGCGGAGATGAAGAGCTATGCCCGCTACAACAACGGGACCTGGCAGGAAACCAAGACGCCCGAATGGAAGCGCATCGACGACCTGAACTCGCGCTACGCCAAGGCGCTGTCAGTCCAGGCGCTGTGCCGCGGCAATGCACCGCGCAATTCGGTCGGGGACATGGTGCGAAACCTGCGCAATCCGGTTCGCGAAGTCCAGTGAAACAGTAACGGGGCCTTGGGCCCCGTTTTTCATCAGCTCGGCATCAGCACCATGTTGTCGCGGTGCACCATCTCTGGCTCTGCAACATAGCCCAGCAAGCGCTCGAACTCCGATGACGGCTTGCGGCACAGCAACCGGGCTTCGACGCTCGAGTAGTTGGCCAGGCCGCGGGCCAGTTCGACGCCGTCGGTGTCGCGCACGGCAATCACGTCGCCGCGCGAAAACTCGCCTGATACACCCGTCATGCCAATGGGCAGCAAGCTCTTGCCTTCGGCGCGCACCTTGGCCGCGGCGCCGGCATCCACGGTCACGGAGCCGCGCAACTGCAGGTGGTCCGCCATCCAGCGCTTGCGGGCCTGGTGCTTGGCCGTCTGGGCGACGAGCAAAGTGCCGATGGCCTCGCCGCGTGCCAAGCGCAGCAGGGCCTCGGGTTCGCGGCCCCAGGCAATCACGGTGGAAGCGCCGGAGCCGGCCGCGCGCTTGGCCGCGAGGATCTTCGTGATCATGCCGCCGCGGCCGAGGCTGGAACCCGCTCCACCCGCCATGGCTTCGAGCGCCGGATCGCCCGCCGCCGCCTCGTGCACGAACTTGGCGTCCGGGTCCTTGCGCGGATCGGCGGTGAAGAGGCCCTTCTGGTCGGTGAGGATGACCAGCGCATCGGCCTCGACCAGGTTGGCGACCAGCGCACCGAGCGTGTCGTTGTCGCCGAACTTGATCTCGTCGACGACAACGGTGTCGTTCTCGTTGATGACCGGCACCACGCCAAGCCTGAGCAGCGTGACGAGGGTGGAGCGCGCATTGAGATAGCGCTCGCGGTCGGCGAGGTCGGCATGGGTCAGCAGCACTTGCGCGCTGCCCATTTCGTTCTCGCGCAGCTTGGTCTCGTACATCTGGGCCAAGCCCATCTGCCCGACGGCGGCAGCCGCCTGGAGCTCGTGCACCTCATGCGGCCGGGTGCGCCAGCCAAGACGCTTCATGCCTTCGGCAATGGCGCCGCTCGACACCATCACGACCTCTCGCCCATCGCGCACCAGCGCCGCAAGCTGGCGGCACCATTCGCCGATGGCGCGTTCGTCCAGGCCCCGCCCTTCGTTGGTGACGAGGCTCGAGCCCACCTTGACGACGATTCGGCGGGCGTCCCGCAAGGCAGTGGATCCGGAATTCGAGGTCATTTTGAGGCTGTGGCGGTCGGTCTTGAAAGCTGCTTGTTCTGCCATGTGTGGAAAGCCTGTCGCACTGGCCTCGAAGCGGGCATCGGCTGCCCGACGAGGCCGCGCGGCTCTCAGTTTGGATCGGGCGGCAATTCGGCGAAGCGCGGATCAACCTCGGCCGGAACCTGTTCAGCCACCTGCTGCGCCTTGATGTGCTGATACACCGCCTGCACCAGATGCTCGCAGCCCTCGCGCGTGAGCGCGGAGATTTCGAACACCGGACCCTTGAAGCGCATGCGCTTCACGAAGTCCTTGATGCGCGCGGCGCGCTCGTCGCCGGGCACCATGTCGAGCTTGTTGAGCACGAGCCAGCGCGGCTTCTCGTAGAGCGCGGTGTCGTACTTCTTCAGCTCGCCGACGATGGCCTTGGCCTGTGCCACCGGATCGACGGACTCGTCGAACGGTGCAAGATCGATCACGTGCAGCAGCAATCGGGTGCGCTGGAGATGGCGCAGGAACAGGTGGCCCAGGCCGGCGCCTTCCGAAGCGCCTTCGATCAAGCCCGGAAGGTCTGCCACCACGAAGCTCTGCTCCGGGCCCACGCGAACCACGCCGAGATTCGGATGCAGCGTGGTGAAGGGATAGTCCGCAATGCGCGGGCGAGCGTTCGAGATGGCGCTGATCAGCGTCGACTTGCCCGCGTTGGGCATGCCGAGCAGGCCGACGTCGGCGAGCACCTTGAGTTCGAGCTTGAGGCTTTTCTTTTCGCCGGGCCAGCCGGGCGTTTTCTGGCGGGGAGCGCGGTTGATGGCGCTCTTGAAGCGCATGTTCCCGAAGCCGCCGTCGCCGCCCTTGGCAATGGTGATGACTTCGCCTTCCTTCAGCAGCTCGTAGAGCACTTCGCCGGTTTCGGCATCGCTGATGATGGTGCCGACGGGCATCTTCAGCACGATGTCGTCGCCGGCCGCGCCGAACATGTCGGAGCCCATGCCATGCTCGCCGCGCTTGGCCTCGTGGCGGCGCGAATAGCGGAAGTCGACCAGGGTGTTGAGGTTGGAATCGGCCACCGCGTAGACGTGGCCGCCGCGGCCGCCGTCGCCGCCGTTCGGGCCGCCGAATTCCTTGTATTTTTCATGACGGAACGACACGCAGCCGTTGCCGCCATCGCCTGCGGCGATGTCGATGAAGGCTTCGTCGACGAACTTCATGGGGTATCCAGTGTACAAATGAAGAAGCCCCGGCAAAGCGGGGCTTCGAGCTGATCGAAGTGACCTGGGCTTATGCCGCGGGGGTCACATTGACCATGTGCTTGTTCAGTGCGCCCTTGACGCCGAACGACACGTGGCCGTCGACCAGTGCGAACAGCGTGTGGTCCTTGCCCACGCCGACGTTCACGCCGGGGTGGAACTGGGTGCCGCGCTGGCGCACGATGATCGAGCCTGCGCTGATCAGTTCGCCGCCGAAGGCCTTCACACCGAGCATCTTGGGCTTGGAATCGCGCCCGTTTCGCGTTGAGCCGCCGCCTTTTTTCTGTGCCATGGAATCTGCTCCTTAGCCGGCGATCGCGCCGATTTGCAGTTCGGTGAACTGCTGGCGATGGCCTTGACGTTTCTGATAGTGCTTACGACGGCGCATCTTGAAGATGCGAACCTTGTCGTGCTTGCCGTGCGACAGTACCGTGACTGTCACCGTTGCGCCGGACACCAGGGGCGTACCAACCTTGATTTCGCTGCCGTTGCCGACTGCGAGAACCTGATCGATCACGATTTCCTGGCCTACATCCGCAGCAATCTGTTCTACTTTAATTTTTTCGCCGGAAGCAACGCGATACTGCTTGCCGCCGGTTTTTATGACCGCGTACATGTGAACCTCTTGGGAATATGAGCTCTACGGCGAATTCCGCAGAGCCCTAGATTCTAGCACGGTTTGCACGCGCTAACATGGTTTGGGCACAGGCCGGCCCCGGACGGCCTCCGGCTCGTCCCTATAATCTGCGCCTTCCGGCCTTGTGCCGCCGCTACCTTCCGTACTCAGACGCGCCGCGCGCAAACGCTTTGCCAGTTCACGCCGCCGATACCTCCCCCACCGCCACCGTGCTGGATCTGATCGCCGGCGACATGGTCGAAGTCGACCGTGTGATTGCGCGGCGCCTCGATACGGGGGTGCCCCTGGTCAGCCAGGTTTCCAAATACATCATCTCCGCGGGCGGCAAACGCCTGCGGCCGGCACTGCTGCTGCTCATGTCGGGAGCCCTCGGATACACCGGCGAGCAGCGCTTCAACCTGGCGGCGGTGGTGGAGTTCATCCACACCGCCACGCTGCTGCACGACGACGTGGTCGATGAATCGACCCTGCGGCGCGGGCGCCCTACGGCCAACGAATCGTTCGGCAACCCGGCCAGCGTGCTGGTCGGCGACTTCCTGTACTCGCGCGCCTTCCAGATGATGTTGGATGCGAACAACATGCGCATCATGCAAATCCTGGCCGAAGCGACCAACGTGATCGCCGAAGGCGAAGTGTTGCAGCTGATGAACATGCACGACGCGTCGCTGGACGAAGCTGCGTACCTGCGCGTGATCCGCTCCAAGACCGCCAAGCTTTTCGAAGCCAGCACGCGGCTTGCCGCCGTTCTGGCCGGCGCCACGCCCGAAGTCGAGGAGGCCTGCGCCACCTACGGCCAGGCGCTGGGCACTGCCTTCCAGGTCATCGACGATGTGCTCGACTATGCCGGGGATGCACATGAAACAGGCAAGAACGTGGGCGACGACCTTCGTGAAGGCAAGACCACACTGCCGCTGATCTTCGCCATGCGGCGCGGCAATGCCGAGCAGGCCGCACTGGTGCGCGCGGCAATCCAGGCGGGCGACACGGCCCAACTGGGCAATATCGTGGAAATCGTCCACAGCACCGGGGCGCTGGAAGCATCGCGCGCCGCGGCCGCCGACGAAGCGAAACGTGCGATTCACGCACTGCGCGACTTTCCGTCCAATTTGCACGCCGACGGTTTGCTACAATTGGCGGCTCAGTTGCTTGAGCGACGTGCCTGAACACCTCACAAGAGTTGGCAAGGACGACTTTCTCTTTTTTGCAACCAATCGGGGTGTAGCTTAGCCTGGTAGAGCGCTACGTTCGGGACGTAGAGGCCGGAGGTTCGAATCCTCTCACCCCGACCAGTCTTTGAGGCTGGCACCAACAATGCCCGTGCCTGTTGCTGTGTAGCGATTTACAGGACGCGGGTGTTCAGCGATGATCGTGAAGCATTTTTTCACATCTTTTGCAATTCGCTGAATGGCTGCCGCCGAACTTCCTGTTAAAGAAAACACGCAAATCGCCCTGCCGGGCCTTGCGCGCGCCTTGGTTTCGGCCGGCAAACTTCCTGCTAAGACAGCGGAAGACATCTATCAGAAGTCGCTGAGCAGCCGAACCAGCTTCATTGCAGAGCTGACCGGCAGCGGTGCCGTCTCGGCGGCCGACTTGGCCCACACGCTTTCTTCCGCCTTCGGCGCCCCGTTGCTCGACCTGGACGCGATCGACCATCAGCGGCTGCCCAAGGACCTGCTCGATCCGAAGCTCTGCCTTGCATACCGCATCGTGGTGCTCAGCAAGCGCAACAACCGTCTCATCGTTGCAACAGCGGACCCCTCCGACCAGCAGGCGGTGGAAAAGATCAAGTTCGCATCCCAGATGGGTGTGGATTGGGTCATTGCCGAGTACGACAAGCTGTCGCGCATGATCGAGGCCGCCGCGGTCAGCGCGTCGGAAACCCTCAACAATATCGTCGGCGGCGGGGATTTCGAGTTCGACGAGGTCACGGCGGACACCTCGGGCGATACGAATGAACAGGCGGCCATCGCCGAAGTCGAGGATGCCCCGGTCGTCCGATTCCTGCACAAGATGCTGCTCGATGGCGTCAGCATGCGTGCCTCGGACATTCACTTCGAGCCTTACGAGCACAACTACCGGGTGCGCTTTCGCATCGACGGCGAACTGCGCGAGATCGCCAGCCCGCCGACGCTCATCAAGGAAAAGCTGGCCTCGCGGATCAAGGTCATCTCCCGGCTCGACATCTCGGAGAAGCGTATTCCGCAAGACGGGCGCATGAAGCTCAAGATCGGCCCGGACCGCGTGATCGACTTTCGCGTGAGCACCCTGCCCACGCTGTTCGGCGAGAAGATCGTGATCCGTATTCTGGATCCGAGCAGCGCGCGCCTGGGCATTGACGCGCTTGGTTACGACGCGGACGAAAAGGAGCGGCTGCTGAGCGCGATCGGCCGACCCTACGGCATGGTGCTGGTGACGGGCCCCACGGGCTCCGGAAAGACGGTGTCGCTGTACACCTGCCTGAACCTGCTGAACCAGCCCGGCGTCAACATTGCGACGGCGGAAGACCCGTCTGAAATCAACCTTCCTGGGGTGAACCAGGTCAACGTCAACGAACGCGCCGGACTCACGTTCGCCGCCGCGCTGCGCGCCTTTCTCCGGCAGGATCCCGACATCATCATGGTCGGTGAAATCCGGGACCTCGAAACGGCCGACATCTCGATCAAGGCCGCGCAAACGGGCCACCTGGTGCTTTCGACGCTGCACACGAACGACGCGCCGACCACGCTCACGCGCATGCGGAACATGGGCATCGCCCCGTTCAATATTGCGTCGAGCGTCATCCTGATCACTGCCCAGCGGCTGGCTCGCCGCCTATGCCACCTCTGCCGCGCGCCGGCCGACGTGCCGCGCCAGGCCCTGCTCGATGCGGGCTTCAAGGAAGAAGAGCTCGACGGCTCCTGGAAGCCTTATCGTCCGGTCGGCTGCTCCGCGTGCAACGGCGGCTACAAGGGCCGGGTAGGTATCTACCAGGTGATGCCGATCTCCGAAGCCATACAGGCCATCATCCTGCGCGACGGCAGCGCGCTGGACATCGCACGCCAGTCTGAGGCCGAGGGCGTCCGCTCGCTGCGGCAGTCCGGGCTCAGAAAAGTCATGCAAGGGCTCACCTCACTCGAAGAAGTGGTGGCGGTCACCAACGAATAACGAACACACCGTAAGAAATCGGAGATCGAATGGCAACAGTGGCATCCAAGCGCACTTCAAACACGCTCAAGGAATCTGTCTACGAGTGGGAAGGCAAGGACCGCAACGGCAAGCTGGTGCGCGGCGAACTCCGTGCCGCCGGCGAGAACCAGGTGCAGGCCGCATTGCGCCGCCAGGGCGTTCTTGCATCCAAGATCAAGAAGCGCCGCATGCGCTCGGGCAAGACGATCAAGCCCAAGGACATCGCGATCTTCACCCGCCAGTTGGCAACGATGATGAAGGCGGGCGTTCCCTTGCTGCAGTCGTTCGACATCGTGGGCCGGGGCAATGCCAATCCGAGCGTTGCCAAGCTGCTGAACGACATCCGCAGCGACGTGGAGACCGGAACTTCGCTTTCGGCGGCGTTCCGCAAGTTCCCGAAGTATTTCGACAACCTCTATTGCAACCTGGTGGAGGCTGGTGAAGCCGCCGGTATCCTGGAAGACCTGCTGGACCGTCTTGCCACGTACATGGAGAAGACCGAGGCGATCAAGTCCAAGATCAAGTCGGCGTTGATGTATCCCATCTCCGTGGTCGTCGTGGCTTTCGTGGTGATTGCGATCATCATGATCTTCGTGATTCCGGCATTCAAGGAAGTGTTCACTTCCTTCGGTGCCGATTTGCCAGCCCCAACCCTGATCGTGATCGGGATCAGCGAGTTCTTCGTCTCTTACTGGTGGCTGATCTTCGGCGGAATTGGCGGCGGCATTTACTTCTTCCTGCAGGCCTGGAAGCGCAATGAAAAAGTGCAGCGGGTGATGGACCGCGCGCTGTTGCGCGTTCCGATCTTCGGCACTCTCATTGAAAAATCCTGCGTGGCCCGCTGGACCCGCACCCTCGCCACCATGTTTGCAGCCGGCGTTCCGCTCGTCGAAGCGCTTGATTCAGTGGGTGGCGCATCGGGCAACACCGTTTACGGCGACGCCACGGCCAAGATCCAGCAAGAGGTCTCGACCGGCACCAGCCTCACCACGGCCATGACCAACGTCAACCTGTTTCCTTCGATGGTGATCCAGATGACGGCCATCGGCGAGGAATCCGGTTCCATCGACCACATGCTGGGCAAGGCCGCCGACTTCTACGAGTCCGAAGTGGACGACATGGTTGCCGGCCTCTCGAGCCTGATGGAGCCCATCATCATCGTGTTCCTGGGCACGATCATCGGCGGCATCGTGGTGTCGATGTACCTGCCGATCTTCAAGCTGGGCCAAGTGGTTTGATGCTGGTTTCGCGGGAGTTCGACGCCGCTTTCGCGGGCGTGCTGGGCCTGTTGGTCGGCAGCTTCCTCAATGTGGTGATCTACCGCACCCCGGTGATGATGTACCGCAGTTGGCTGGCGGACGCCGTGGCCAATCTCATGTCGTCCAAGGATGCGCCTTCGCTCTGGACGCTGGTGTTCGGACCGAAATCAGCGCCTCCTGCAGGGCTCGAAGCAGCGGCCGACAGGGCCGCTCTGGCCATCGAGACCCTGCCGCCCTTCACCCTGGCTCAGCCGGCTTCGCGCTGCGGGGCTTGCGGGCACAAGATCCGGTGGTACCAGAACATTCCGGTGCTGAGCTACCTGGTGCTGCGAGGGCGTTGCGCCGCCTGCAAGACCTCGATCAGCCCGCGCTATCCGCTGGTCGAACTGATCACGGGCGCGCTCTTCGCCCTTTGCGCCTATCGCTTCGGCCTGACGCCCACCGGGGCACTCTGGGCCGCGTTTGCGTCGCTGCTGGTGTGCCAGTTCCTGATCGATTTCGATACGCAGTTCCTGCCGGACTCGCTCAACTACCCGCTGCTCTGGCTGGGACTCATCGGCGCGGCGATGGGTTGGACGGGCATTGCGCTGAGTTCGGCAGTCTGGGGCGCCGTGTTCGGCTATCTGAGCCTCTGGCTTGTGTACCATGGCTATCGCCTGGCCACAGGCAAGGAGGGCATGGGATATGGCGACTTCAAACTGCTGGCTGCCTTGGGCGCATGGTTCGGGGCCGACTACCTCATCGCCATCGTCCTCGTTTCTTCGCTGGTGGGCGCCGTGATCGGCCTTACGCTGCGGCTTGTCGGCAAGCTGGCGCACAAGGACATTCCGATGGCGTTCGGTCCTTTTCTCGCCGGTGCGGGCTTGGTCTGCCTCGTCGCCGGCCCCGACGTTGCTCGGCAATGGATTCCCTTCGCCTTTCCGCTCGACCCATTGATCCGTTGAAGAGCGCGTGATGCAGCGCATCGGCTTGACGGGCGGAATCGGGAGCGGCAAGAGCACTGTCGCGGCATTGCTGGTCGCCGAGGGCGCCGTGCTCGTCGACACCGACGCCATCGCGCGCCGCATTGCGGAACCAGGGGGCATTGCAATGCCCGCCCTCGAGGCCACCTTCGGCCGCGCCGTCATCGCGGCGGACGGAGGGCTCGACCGCGCGGCGATGCGTCAGCTCGTGTTCGCCGACAGCAGCGCCAAAAAGCGCCTCGAATCGATCCTGCATCCGCTGATCGGCGCCGAAACGCAGCGCATGGCCTCCAACGCCGGGCCCGACGCGGTGGTGGTCTTCGATGTGCCGCTCCTGGTCGAATCCGGCCGCTGGCGGGCCCTGGTCGACCGCGTGCTGGTGGTCGATGCCACCGAGGAAACGCAGCTGCGGCGCGTCGTGGCGCGCTCCGGCTGGACGCCCGAGGGGGTGCGCGCTGTAATCGCCCAGCAGGCGCCGCGCAGGTTGCGCAGGGCGGCCGCGGACGCGGTCATTTTCAACGAGTCGCCCTCGCTGGAGGAACTCGGCAGAGAGGTGCGGAGTCTCTGGAAGCTGTGGGCCTCGCCCGGCACGCGATAATTCGAGACTTGCCGCAGCAGCGGCTGCACAACGATCAAGACAGAGAAGGCGCCACCGGGGTGCCATTCCCCGCGATGCTTTTCAACTCGTATCCCTTTATTTTTGTCTTCTTTCCGCTGGTCCTGATCGGTTTCTTCCTGATCGGCAAGCGCAATGCCCGGGCCGCCGCCGGTTTTCTTGCCCTGGCGTCGCTGTTCTTCTACGGCTGGTGGAGCGTCAAGGCGCTTCCGCTGCTGCTGGCGTCGATCTGCATCAACTATTGGTTCGGCCTGCGCCTGACACCCGCCCCAGGCCGGGACGAGCGCAAGCGAAAGTCCCTGCTGATCGTTGCGCTGGTGGTCAACCTCGGCGTGCTGGCAATCTTCAAGTACGCCAACTTCTTCGTTTCGAATGTGAACGACGGGCTGGCCGCGGCGGGCCTCTCGCAGATCCCGATGCTGCACATCGTGCTGCCGATCGGCATCTCGTTCTACACCTTTACCCAGATCGCCTTCCTGGTCGACTGCTGGCAAGGCAAGGTGCATGAGCGCAGCTTCATCCACTACGTGCTGTTCGTCACCTATTTTCCGCACCTGATCGCCGGCCCGGTGCTGCATCACGCGCAGATGATGCCGCAGTTCGGCAATCCGTCCACCTACCGGGTCAACGCCAGCAACATCGCGCTCGGCCTAGGCATCTTCACCTTCGGCCTGGCCAAGAAGATGCTGATCGCCGACCCGCTCGGGCAGTATGCGGACATGATGTTCAAGGGCGTTCACGAGGGCGTGCTGCCCTCGCTGTACACCGCATGGCTCGGCGTGCTTGCCTATACGCTGCAGATCTATTTCGACTTCTCGGGCTATTCAGACATGGCGGTCGGCCTGTCCCTGTGCATGGGCGTGCAGCTGCCGCTCAACTTCCGCTCACCGTACAAGTCGACCAACATCATCGAGTTCTGGCGCCGCTGGCACATCTCGCTCTCGAACTTCCTGCGCGACTATCTCTACGTACCGCTCGGCGGCAACCGCAAGGGCCCGGCCCGGCGCTACCTGAACCTGTTCCTCACCATGCTGCTGGGCGGCCTGTGGCATGGCGCCGCGTGGACCTTCGTGATCTGGGGCGCGCTGCACGGCCTCTTCCTCATGGTCAACCACCTCTGGAACGCCACGGTCCGCCGCGGCAAGACAAGCTCGTCTGGCCTCGGCCGCGTGCTCGGATGGTTCGTCACCTTCCTGTGCGTGATGGTGGCGTGGGTGGTGTTCCGCGCGGACAGCATGACGGCGGCCATCGAGATCTACAAGGGCATGCTGGGCATGCACGGCGTGATTCCGAGTGCTTTCGGCGAGTTCAAGGTGCCGTTCCGCAAACCCGAGTTCTTCCAGACCATGCTGGCCGGCCTCGTCATCTGCCTGGCGCTGCCTCCGACCATCACGCTCGACCGCTGGATTCCGTCCATCGCCGCGCTGGCCGGCCGCCCCGCGCTCAACCGCATTGCAACGGCGCTGACGGCGTTGGGATGCGTTTTCCTCTTCGGCCTGTGCGTGTCGAAATTCGGCAACTACAGTCCCTTCCTCTATTTCCAGTTCTGACATGGAAGACACGAAACCGGCCCGCATGTGGCTCGCCATCTTCGCAGCAGGCTTTCTCGCCTGCTACGCGCTGCTGGTCATCAGCCTGCTGTCTCCCATTCCCTACGGAGACCTGACCCGTATCGGACGTATTTCCGAGCGCGAATTTGGGTGGCGCCATCCTCCCCCGCCCATTCCGGACGCCAACATCAAGGCTTTTCCGCTCCAGGAAGCCGATGTGCTCGTGATCGGCGACAGCTTTTCTGTCCGCTATGCCTGGCAGTCGGAGTTGGTCGGCGCCGGCTACCGCGTTGCGACCACGCATTGGGACAAGACCGGGCCAATGTGCCGCGACTTCTCGGACTGGGTGCGCAAGTCCGGCTTCAAGGGCAAGGTCGTCATCATCGAAAGCATCGAGCGCCTGCTTCAGGGGCGCATCGAGGAGTCCAAGGAATGCGCAGCCATGAAGCGCCCGTTCGTGCCTTCGCCTCCTCCGTTCGAAAACCCGTCCAAGCCTGCTCTTACCGGCTTCCGGCTGAACTGGGACGCGGAACTGTTGAGGGGCTGGTTGACCTACCGCAATACCCGCGCGATCGAACGCTCCGAAAGCTGGACCAACACACCCGACCGCTGGGGCCCGCTCATCGATGCCCGCACGGTACCCGACGGCTGCAAGCAATTCAGCCACGTCGCCTGCAACAAATTGCTCATGACCGCAGAAGATCGGTTGATGGACCCGCTCACCGCGGACTCCGCCATCTTCATGGCGAAGTTCACCGAAAAAATGGCTCCTTCCCTGCGCATCATCTGGATGGTCGTGCCCAACAAGAGCACGGTATACCTCGACCAGAACCACGCCGCCGCGTTCCGCAGCACGTTCAACGACCTGAAGATCGGGCCGGATCTTTTTACACTGTCCGAGCAGAACCGCTTCAAAATCACGGACTTGTATCCTGCCAACGAAACGCACGTCTCCACCGCCGGGTATCTGCTCTTCGGTCAGCGTATGCTGGAGGCTGTGCGTGAAGTGCAGCCCGCCCCGGCGGCCGCGAAATCGCCTTGAACTCGTCCCTCACATGAACCCGAACGCGTGATCCTCTACGAGTACCCATTCAACGAGCGCATCCGGACCTACCTGAGGCTGGAGCACCTGTTCCGCCGCCTCGGCGAACTGGTGCCCGCCGAATCCGCGCTCTCCCATCATTTCGCCCTGGTCACGATTTTCGAGATCATGGACGTTGCCGCGCGCGCCGACCTCAAGGCCGACGTCATGCGCGATCTCGAGAAGCACAAGAACGTCTTCAACAGTTATCGTGGCAACCCGGCGATCGCCGAGGCGGCGCTGGACCAGGTCGTCACCCAGCTTGAGCGCAATTTTTCGGCACTCAACAGCGTCTCCGGCAAGGCCGGTCAGGCGCTGACCGAAAACGAGTGGCTCATGAGCATTCGCAGCCGTGCCGGCATTCCGGGCGGCACGTGCGAGTTCGACCTGCCCGCGTACTACGCCTGGCAGCACCGCAGCGCGGCGAGCCGGCGCACGGATCTGGAGCGCTGGTCGGGCACGCTCGCGCCACTCGCCGAATCGATCTACCTGCTCCTCAAGCTGCTGCGCGAGGCCGATGTGCCCTACAAGGTGATCGCCACCCACGGGCAGTTCCAGCAGAACCTGCCGCAGGGGCGCAGCTTCCAGCTGCTGCGCCTGCGGATCGACCCGGCACTCGGACTCGTGCCTGAAATCAGCGGCAACCGGCTCATGGTTTCGGTGCGAATGATGCGCCACGAGGCCGACGACCGCCTGCACCAGAGCACGGAAGACGCCGCCTTCGAACTCACGCTCTGCGCCTGAGCGCGGCAGCGCGTCAAGACACACACGCCATGAGCAACGGCAGGACCCACAACGACGTCGGCGAGCGGATCGTCCGCTGCCCGGCCTGCGGCGGCGATAGCATCTATGCCGCCAGCAACCCCTATCGGCCCTTTTGCAGCGCGCGCTGCAAAGGCATCGATCTCGGTGCCTGGGCCAACGAGGAATTCAGGATGCCCGCTGAAGAGCCGCCGGACGACGAGCCCTTCGGCGATCCGAAGCTGCAGCAGTAGCTGGCTGCGGCGGCAGCCGCGCTATCGCTATTTCTTCGGCGCTGCGCTGCCCTCGTTCAGCAGCGCGCGATCCATGTAGGTCGCAAACGAGCGCGTGTACTTGGGCCGCAAGTGGCCGGCGTCCTTGTATGCGGGGGCACCATCGGACATGGTCCGCAGGCACTGGCCATCCGCCGTGCACAGGTTGGCAACCGCATCGATCACCTCCACGCCGCTCGCAATCCCGATCTCCCGCAGCTTGTCATTGAGTTCACGCTGGTCTTGGGGTATCGGCAGCGTCGGCATCGTGGTCGATACTTTCATGGACGTCAGCCGACTGCCCTCTAGCAGGCGCTTCGGCTCGAAATCGGGGGTCACCGGAATGTCGAGCAGCAAATAGACCTTCTTGCCTTTGCTCGACAGTTCGCGCAGCAGCTGGCCGAGCGAGTCGAATGCCAGCGCCATACCGTCGCCGCCGCGGAACTGATGGGCCGCGCCGCTCGCATCACGGAAGTAATAGCCTGGCGCACCGCCCGCGATGAAGTAGCAGTTCCAGCAGCCGCCGATCACCACCGTGTCGATCTCGGGGCTGCGGGCAAACTCCAGCACCGCAGTGCGCCGCTCGGCGCAGCCTATGTTCGCGTCTGCATAAACACCGGGAATCGGTGGGCAGGCCCCCTGCGTCGCGAAGTAGATGGTGTTCGCCTTGCCCGGCGCCGTGCGGGCGAGTTCCTCCGCGCGCGGTCCGTATTGCTGAACATGGCTGTCGCCGATCAACAGGCTCTTGTGCGGGCCCTTGCCGACCTGGTAGAGCAGATGCCGCCCGAGTTCGTAGTTCTTGAAGTCGTCGTAGTAGCCCACGTCGGCCGCGGCCTCGGAGATCTGCTGGAGACGGATGTCGTGGTGGCGCGGTTGCAGTGCCCCGGAGAAAACCACCAGGCCCACGACCACCAGCGCAATGCCCAGGCCCGCCAGCACGCGCAGCAAGCCGGGGCTGGTGCGCGTGCGCGTGTAGCGCTCGACGAACCGGTAGGTCAACCAGGCCAGCACCACGCTCGCAACAACCGCTCCCACGCGCACAGGCAGTGACGGCAAACCGTCGCTCAGGATGCGCGCATAGGCGAGCAGCGGCCAATGCCAGAGATAGAGCGGGTAGCTGATGAGCCCGATCCAAACCATCACGCGGTTCGACAGCAGGTATTTGTTGAGGAAGCCCGTGGGCCCGGCCGCGATGCAGCTCACGGCACCCAGCGTGGGCAGCAAGGCCCACCAGCCGGGAAAGGCCTTGTCGCCACGGATCATCACCAGCCCGAGTGCGAGCAGGCCCACCCCGACGAAAGACTGCACGTGGCTGCGCATGCGGCTCGGCGCTGCTGGCTTCAGCCGCATGCACGCGAGGATGCCGCCCACCATCAACTCCCAGAAGCGCGAAGCCGGCGAATAGAAAGCCGCCGTGCGAAACGGATGAATCGTGAGCACATTGACGAGAAACGACACCACCGCAATGACCAGGATCACGCGGATCATCGGCCAGCGCCGGCGCCAGGCCACGCCCAGCAGCACCGGCCAGAAAATGTAGAACTGCTCCTCGATGCCGAGCGACCACAGATGCAGCAGCGGCTTGGTTTCCGCGGCGGTATCGAAATAGCCGGCGTCCGCCCAGAACACGAAATTGGCAAAGAAGGCCGCACCGCCCGTGACCTGCTTGCCCAGCTGCGCGAACTCGTCGGACAGCAGCATGTACCAGCCGAAGCACAAGGTGGCCAAAAGCACCAGGATGAGTGCCGGAAAGATGCGCCGGATGCGCCGGGCGTAGAAGTCGCGATAGCTGAAATCGCCCGCCACCTGGCTCTGCAGAAGAATGGTCGAGATCAGGAAGCCCGAGATCACGAAGAAGATGTCGACACCGATGAAGCCGCCGGGCAGCGCACCGGGAAACGCGTGATAGATCACCACGGAGGCCACGGCAATGGCACGCAGGCCGTCTATGTCCGGTCGGTACTTGGGATGCAGCATCTCGAGGGGTCGTTGAACGCGCTGTGGCGGTCCTGATTGTTTTTTGAAGAGGGCCTACGCCGCTGACCCGGCGACGTATGGAGTGCCGCGTTCCTCGGCCAGCCATCCGAGCACCGGCATCGCGCCGGGCAGCACGGGCGTCACGTCCAGCGGCAGCTGCTGCCAGCGCATTTCCTGCCCTTCGCGCATTTCGAATTCGCCGCTCCAGGCCGTCACCTTGCACCAGTGCAGCCGCACCAGTGCATGCGGATAGTCGTGCTCGGTGATCTTCCAGACCTCGGCGCCCGCAATGGTGATGCCGAGTTCTTCTTGCAGTTCACGCCGCAGCGCCTGCTCGACCGTTTCACCCGCCTCGATCTTGCCGCCTGGAAACTCCCAGAAGCCCGCGTACGCCTTGCCTTCGGGGCGCGTCGACAGCAGCAATGCGTCGTCCGCTGGACGGATCAGCACGCCGACAGCCACCTCAGTGTGTTTGCGGCCCTGGGATTGCGGCTGCGCGCTCATGCGCTGGCCCTCCCCGCGTAGTCGCGCGCGAACTGGTAGGCCACGCGGCCGCTGCGCGAGCCTCGCTCGAGTGCCCATACGAGCGCCTCGGGCCGCGCCGCCTCGATGGCGGCCTCGCCGACGCCGAAGGACGACAGCCACTGCGCGACGATGGCCAGGTATTCGTTCTGGCTGAACGGATAGAAGCTGACCCACAGGCCGAAGCGCTCCGACAGCGAAATCTTCTCTTCGATCACCTCGCCGGGATGCACTTCGCCGTCCTCGGTGTGGGTGTATGACAGGTTGTCCTTCATGTATTCGGGCAGCAGGTGGCGCCGGTTGCTGGTCGCGTAGATCAGCACATTGGGCGTGGCCGCAGCGATCGAGCCGTCGAGAATCGACTTCAGCGCCTTGTAGCCCGGCTCGCCTTCGTCAAAGCTCAGGTCGTCGCTGAACACGATGAATTTCTCGGGCCGCTGCGACACCACCTCGACGATGTCCGGCAGGTCGGTCAGTTCGGCCTTGTCGACTTCGATCAGGCGCAGTCCCTGCGGTGCATAGGCCTGGAGGCAGGCACGAATGAGCGACGACTTGCCCGTGCCGCGCGCACCGGTCAGCAGCACGTTGTTGGCTGGCTTGCCTTCGACGAACTGGCGCGTGTTGCGCTCGATCTTTTCCTTCTGGACGTCGATTTCCTTCAGCGAATCGAGCGCCATTGCGGCCACATGCTTGACCGGCTCGAGCACGCCATGGCCCGAACTGCGGCGCCGATAGCGCCACGCGATCGACGCGTTCCAGTCGGCAGGTGCAGCCAGCGGCTGCGGCAAGATCGATTCGATGCGGCCGATCAGCTGCTCGGCGCGCTCGATCAGCTTCTGGAACTGCTCATTCATGACCTGTAGTCGGCGTTGATGGTCACGTAATCGTGGCTCAGGTCGCAGGTCCACACGGTCTCGCTTGCGTTCCCGCGGCCCAGGCCGATGCGCACGGTGATCTCGCTTTGCTTCATCACGCGCTGGCCGTCTTCCTCGCGGTACGACGGATTGCGTCCGCCTTTCACCGCCACGTGCACATCGTCCAGGAACAGATCAATGCCAGTCTGGTCGAGATCGGCAATGCCCGCGTAGCCCACGGCCGCCAGGATGCGGCCCAGGTTCGGGTCGCTCGCGAAGAAAGCGGTCTTGACGAGCGGCGAATGCGCCACGGCATAGGCCACTTGCTTGCACTCTTCCGGATTGCGGCCGCCCTCGACCTGGATGGTGATGAACTTGGTGGCGCCTTCACCATCGCGCACGATGGCCTGCGCGAGCTGGCGCGCCACGTTCTGCATCGCAGCCACGAGCGCTTGCCCTTCAGGCGAATCGAGCGAAGTGGTGGTTGCGTGCGCGGCCTTCTGCGTGGCGATGACCACGAACGAGTCGTTGGTCGAGGTGTCGCCGTCGATGGTCACGCGGTTGAACGAAGCGTCGGCCAGGCGCTTGGCCAGCGGCTGGACCAGCGACGGGTCGATCTTTGCGTCGGTGGCCATGAAGCCGAGCATGGTCGCCATGTTCGGGCGGATCATGCCGGCGCCCTTGCTGATGCCGGTGATGGTGACCGTGGCGCCGCCGATCTGAACCTGCTGGCTGAACGCCTTGGGAATCGTGTCGGTGGTCATGATGCCTTCGGCCGCACGCGCCCAGTGGTTCTCCGAAGCGTCGGCCAGCGCGGCGGGCAGGCCGGCTTCGATGCGGTCGACCGGCAGCGGCTCCATGATCACGCCGGTCGAGAAGGGCAGGATCTGCTCGGGTGCGATTTCGAGGTGGCGCGCCAGCGCAATGCAGGTGGAGCGCGTGCGCATCAGGCCGTCTTCGCCCGTGCCGGCATTGGCGTTGCCGGTGTTGATGACCATCGCGCGAATGCCGTAGTTGGCCGCCAGGTGGTCTCGGCAGACCTGCACCGGCGCCGCGCAGAAACGGTTCTGGGTGAACACGCCTCCGACCGCCGATCCCTCGTCGATCAGCACGACGGTCAGGTCCTTGCGGTTGGCCTTGCGCACACCCGCTTCGGCCACGCCGATGCGGACGCCGGGCACCGCGAACAAGGCGGCGGGATCAGGGGCGGACAGGTTCACGGGCATGGGAGGTTCTCTTCCGGAGTTTCTGGGTCAGCTGAGCTTGCCGTGGCACTGCTTGTACTTCTTGCCACTGCCGCAGGGGCACGGGTCGTTGCGGCCCACGCGCGCAAAGGCGGCCGCCTCGGCGCTGAGCGTGCCAAGCCCCAATCCGGCGGCGGCGATCCGGCGCTGGTTTTCCTCGTCGAGGCGAACCTCGACCTCGCCGGTTTCGGTCGGCGCGCTGTAGGTGATGTTGGATACGTTTTCGCCGCGGCTCTCGAGCGCATCCGCCGCCTGCTCGAGCTGCTCGCCCGACTGCACGCGCACCGTCATGAGCTGGCGCGTGACCTCGTTCTTGACCGAATCGAGCAGCTGGCCGAAGAGCTCGAAGGCTTCGCGCTTGTATTCCTGCTTGGGCTGCTTTTGCGCATAGCCGCGCAGGTGAATGCCCTGGCGCAGGTAGTCGAGCGAGGCCAGGTGTTCGCGCCAGTGCGTGTCGATGCTCTGCAGCAGCACCATGCGTTCGAACTGGGTGAAGTTCTCCTGGCCGATCAGCGCCACCTTGGCATCGAAGCTGTCGTTGGCGGTCTTGACCACCTTGTCGACGAGGTCGTTGTCGTCCACGGCCTCGGCCGCCTCGATGTCCTTCTTCAGGGGCATGTCGATGCCCCACTCGTTGAAAAGCGTCTTCTCGAGCCCTGCCAGGTCCCACTGTTCCTCGACCGATTCGGCCGGCACGTATTGCCGCACGAGATCGATGAAGCAGCCTTCGCGCAGCGCCGCGATCTGCGCCGTGAGGTCGGCCGCGTCGAGAATGTCGTTGCGCTGCTGGTAGATCACCTTGCGCTGGTCGTTCGACACGTCGTCGTACTCGAGCAGCTGCTTGCGAATGTCGAAGTTGCGCGCCTCGACCTTGCGCTGCGCGCTTTCGATGCTGCGCGTGACGATGCCCGCTTCGATGGCTTCGCCGTCGGGCATCTTCAGGCGATCCATGATCGCCTTCACGCGGTCGCCCGCAAAGATGCGCATCAGCGGATCGTCCAGGCTCAGGTAGAAGCGCGAAGAGCCCGGGTCGCCCTGGCGGCCCGAACGGCCACGCAGCTGGTTGTCGATGCGGCGCGACTCATGGCGCTCGGTCGCGATGATGCGCAAGCCGCCCAGCGACTTGACGAATTCATGGTCCTTGGTCCACTCGGCGCGGATGCGCGCCACCTCGGCCTCTTTCGCGGCCTCGTCGAGCGACTCGTCGTTCTCGACCGCCTCGATCATCTTCTCGATGTTGCCGCCCAGCACGATGTCGGTACCGCGCCCGGCCATGTTGGTCGCGATGGTGATCATCTTCGTGCGGCCGGCCTGCGCCACGATGTCGGCTTCGCGCGCATGCTGCTTGGCGTTGAGCACCTGGTGCGGCAGCCCCGCCTTGGTGAGCAGGCCGTCGATGATCTCGGAGTTTTCGATCGACGAGGTGCCCACCAGCACCGGCTGGCCGCGCTCGTAGCACTCGCGGATGTCCTGGATGGCCGCTTCGTACTTTTCGCGCGTGGTCTTGTAGACGCGG
Organism: Variovorax sp. DXTD-1; assembly: GCF_003984625.1. Taxonomy (GTDB): domain Bacteria; phylum Pseudomonadota; class Gammaproteobacteria; order Burkholderiales; family Burkholderiaceae_C; genus Variovorax. The sequence goes on from NZ_RWKH01000007.1 coordinate 39,973, forward strand.
TCGAGCTGGTCTTCGCGCTTGCTGATGCGGTTCGGCGGAATGATGACGGTCTCGAGACCGTAGATTTCCTGGAACTCGTAGGCCTCGGTGTCGGCCGTGCCGGTCATGCCGGCCAGCTTGTTGTACAGGCGGAAGTAATTCTGGAAGGTGATCGAGGCGAGCGTCTGGTTCTCGGCCTGGATCTGCACGCCTTCCTTGGCTTCCACGGCCTGGTGCAGGCCGTCGCTCCAGCGGCGGCCGGTCATCAGGCGGCCGGTGAATTCGTCGACGATGACCACTTCGCCCTGCTGCACCACGTAATGCTGGTCGCGGTGGTACAGGTGCCGTGCACGCAGCGCCGCGTTCAAGTGGTGCATCAGCGTGATGTTCGCCGGATCGTAGAGCGAGGCGCCTTCGGGCAGCAGCTTGAATTCGCTCAAGAGCTGCTCGGCCTTCTCGTGGCCGTCTTCGGTCAGGAACACCTGGTGCGTCTTCTCGTCGACCGTGAAGTCGCCCGGCACCGTGACGCCCTCGCCCGTGCGCGGATCGGCTTCGCCTTCCTGCTTGGTCAGCAGAGGCACCACCTTGTTGATGGCCAGGTAGAGCTCGGTGTGGTCTTCGGCCTGGCCGCTGATGATCAGCGGCGTGCGGGCCTCGTCGATCAGGATGGAGTCCACCTCGTCGACGATGGCGTAGTTCAGCGCGCGCTGAACCCGGTCGCCCGGCTCGTACACCATGTTGTCGCGCAGGTAGTCGAAGCCGTATTCGTTGTTGGTGCCGTACGTGATGTCGCTCGCGTAGGCCTGTTGCTTTTCTTCGCGCGGCATCTGCGGCAGGTTGATGCCCACCGTAAGACCCAGGAAGTTGTACAGGCGGCCCATCCACTGGGCGTCGCGGTTGGCGAGGTAGTCGTTCACCGTGACCACGTGCACGCCGTTGCCCGACAGGGCATTCAGGTACACCGGCAGCGTGGCGGTCAGGGTCTTGCCTTCGCCGGTGCGCATTTCGGCGATCTTGCCGTTGTGAAGCGCCATGCCGCCGAGCAGCTGCACGTCGAAATGGCGCATTTTCATGACGCGCTTGGAGCCTTCGCGCACCGTGGCAAAAGCTTCGGGCAGCAGGGCATCGAGGGTTTCGCCCTTGGCGATGCGGTCCTTGAATTCCTGGGTCTTGGCGCGCAGCCCGTCGTCGGTGAGCTTCTCGAATTCGGGTTCCAGCGCATTGATGCGCTCCACCGTCTTGCGATACTGCTTGAGGAGCCGGTCGTTGCGACTGCCGAAAATCTGGGTCAGGAAGTTGGTTGCCATTGGCGTGGAGATGGGCGTGCACCTGACCAGGCAGGCACTGCGACCGGATTCCCTAAGATATGGTGAAAGCAGTTGGGCGCGCCTTCTTCGAATGCAAGCCTCGAAAGCAAGCGGCTCAGACCGGATCTGCCGGCGCAAGCGTCGGCAAACCGGGCATTTTAGCTGCCCTTGTCCCACCCTCCGGATTACCCATGAATCGCCGCTCCGTCCCGCCCGTCACGCTGCACCAGGCCGCCGAAGGTTCGCCGACCCTGGCGAGCCTGATTGCGCGTGCGCGTGACTCTGGCGACCGGCTGCGGGCCGTGGAGGGATTGATTCCGCCGGCCATGCGCCCGGCCGTGCAGGCAGGCCCGGCCGAAGGGGATGTGTGGTGCCTGCTGGTCAATGGCAGCGCTGCGGCCGCCAAGTTGCGCCAGCTGTCGCCCATGCTGGTCACCCGGCTGCGAAACCGGGGCTGGGACGTGAACACGATCCGGATCAAGGTCCAATCCGGGCGCTGAAAGAAAAAGGCGGCAGACCGCGCCTCCTCCCCCGGCCCTGGTCATCTCTATCCCGTCTATTGCGGCTGAAGGCCGATGTCGTGCGCCACCTTCTGCCAGCGCTCGGCCTCCGCACGCATGAAAGCCCGCAGCTCGCCCGTGGTGGAACCCTTCAGCTGCACGCCGAGGGACGTCATGCGCTCCCTCACCGACGGATGGTCCAGCGCCGCGATAGCTTCACGCCGCAGCCGCTCGATCACCTCCAGCGGCGTGGTGGCGGGCGCCACCAGCGCCCACCACTGGTCGATCTCGAGCCCCTTGAGTCCGCTTTCGGTAAGGGCGGGCACCTCCCTGAGCCCCGGAAGGCTCACGCGTTGCGCGCTCGTCACCAGGAGCGGGCGGATCCGGTTGGCACCCATCAGGCTGGAGCCGCTGGCCAGCGTTGCGAAGTGCCCGCCCACCGTACCCGCCGCCACGTCGGTGAGCGCCGGCGCCGACCCGCGGTAGGGAACCATGTTGAACTTGATCTTGGCGCGGTTCGCCAGCAGTTCGGCCGCCAGGTGGCTCACCGTGCCGGCTCCGCTGTGCGCAATGGCCGGCGGCATCGGCCGGGCAGCAGCCGTCTTGATGAAGGTCTTGAAGTCGCGGCTGTCGTCGTCCATGCCCGCAAAGAACACGAGCGGGGAGGTGCCGATCATCGTTACCGGCGTGAAGTCGCGCAGCAGGTCGTAGGGCAACCGCGCAGTCACTGCCGGCGCAATGGCGTGCGGCAACTCGACGATCGCCAGCGTGTAGCCGTCGGGCGTTGCCTTGGCTGCCGCCTCGGTGCCGATCTGTCCGGCCGCCCCGGGCCGGTTGTCGACGATCACCGAGCTGCCGAGCGTCTGGCTCATGCGCTGCGCCATGGCGCGCGCAATGGCGTCGGTGCTACCGCCCGCCGCCCACGGCACGATCAGCTTGATGGGCTTGTCGGGAAAGGCCGCCCATGCGCGCTGCGCCGTGGCGCCGAAGAGAGCGGCCGAACCGGCAGCCAGGAAGGCGCGGCGTTGCATTGCTTGCATGGTTTCGATTCCTTTGGGTAACTCGGGAGCTCAGGCGGCCTCGTTGGGCCAGCTCGGATCGCGCGAGGCGTTGGCGGTAAGCATCAGCACCACGTGGGCATCCCCAGCAATGGCGCCGCCTTCGCGCAGCTGGCGCACGGCGTCCAGCCCGCCCGCGGCGCAGAGCTCGGCACTCACGCCGGCTGCCGTGAGCTTCCGCCGCGCGGCGCGGGCCTGGTCGTCGCTGACCACCACCGCCCCTCCCCCGGAGGCGATGGCCGCCTGCCACTGCAAGAAGGTCACCGTGGACCCGGCGGTGGAAAACTGCGCGGTGTGGCCGGGATACGCGCCGTTGAGTGCGCCGCCCGCCAGCACGCGCGAGAGGCGCGCAAAAGGCTCCACCAGCCAGAGCCGCGGCAGGCGCGCAATGCGTCCGGCGGCCAGAAGATCGCGAAAGCCCGCGTGGATGCCCCACGCCAGGTCGCCCCGCGCCGTCGGAATCACGATGTGATCGGGCAGGCCGCCCTCGTTCAGGCACTCCAGGGCGATGGGCTTGTAGCCTTCGATTGCCAGCGGCGCGCTGCCCAATGCGGGCAGGCGGTAGTTCGTCAGCGCGAAATAGCCCGCATGTTGTGAGCGCTCACGCACAAACGCCCACCGCCCGGCGTTGTCGGCAAAGGTGTATCGCCGGGCACCGAGGGCGTCGAGCTGCCGTGCATAGGCGGCCGGCAGGCCTTCATAGGTTGCCACTTCGCAACCCAGGCCCGCGGCCCAGGCGTAGTGCGCCGCGGAAATCGCGGCGTTGCCCGACGAGGCCAGCACCAGCGTGTGGGCACCGAAGTCCAGCGCCTGGGCCACACCTACGGCCGTCATGCGGTCCTTGTGCGAGCCGGTGGGGTTGGACGATTCGTCCTTCAGCGCAAGGCGCGCCACGCCGAACTCGCGCGCCAGTTCCGGCATCTCGAGCAGCGGCGTGCCGCCCTCGCCCAGCGTGAACCCTGGCGTGTAAGGCATGGGCAGCGGGCCGCCGCTCTCGGGCAGGTAGCTGGCACGCAAGCCGGCGTGGACGCCCGTGGCACGGCAGGCCGGGCAGCCGTCGTTCGCCAGGGTGAGCGGATAAGGAGCCTCGCAGCGCAGGCAACGAAAGCCCTGCAAGCGGGGGTTTCTCACCGGCTGCGGCGGGCGTGCCCGCGCGGTGCCCGGCGAATCGGCGGGCAGCTCGGAAGGCGAGGCGAACTTGAAGTGCATGACGGGCGCGGGCATGTTTCAGGCGGTCTGGGGTAGGAAGTCGTGCCTAAATCTTAGGCATCTACAAATAAAATCATCTAGCTTGAAATACTCAAGCGATAAGAAAACTTATCGATGCGCTTCACCGAAATAGAGACCTTCCGTGCCCTGATGCGCGCCGGCTCCACCCGCAAGGCCGCGGCGCTCCTGCATGTGACGCAGCCCGCCATCAGCCAGTCGCTCAAGCGGCTCGAGGCGCAGGCCGGCATGGTCCTGTTCCAGCGCACAGGGGGTCGGCTGGTGCCCACGCCCGAGGCGCGCGCGCTGTTGACGGAAGTCGAGCGAGTCTTCATCGGCATGGAAGCCATCGAGCACCGCATGCGCAGCCTGCGCGACTTCGGCACCAACCAGCTCGAACTCAGCTGCTATCCGGCTTTTGGGCTGGGCTTCATGCCGCGTGCGCTGGCGCGCCTGAAGGCGCAGCGCGGCGACAGCCCTTGGCCGCAGGTGTCGTTGCAGGTGCTCAGCTCCAAGGACGTGCGCGACCGCGTGGCCAAGGGCATTTCCGATTTCGGCCTGATGGCCGACGAACTGTCGCTCGAAGGCATCGACCACTCGACCTTCGCGCGCTTTCCCGGCGTGGTCGTGATGCCGCAAGGCCACGCGCTGGCACGGTTCAAGCGCATCGAGCCGGAGCAGCTTGCACAAGTGCCTTTCCTGGCGCTGAACCCCGAGGATCCTTCCCACCGCGGACTCGAAGCCGCGCTTGCCGAACGCGGCGTCGCGCTCCGGGTGATGGTGCAGACGCCCTACGCGGCCAGCGTGTGCGAAATGGCCCTGCGCGGACTGGGTGTGGGACTCGTCAACCCGATCACCGCGCTCGACTACGCCGAACGCGGACTCGTGGTGCGCCGCCTCTCAGTCGACGTGTTCTTTTTATGCGTGCTGGCCATGCCAGCAGGCAAGGTGCTTTCGACCACCGCCCGCGACTTTCTTTCGCTCATGCGTCGGCAACTGGCGGAAGACGAAAAACGCATTCAGCGCTATTTGCGCTGATCCCGGCCGGCTACTTACTTCCAGCCGAACTCGTGGTTGAGCCCCACGACGAAGCCGTTCACGCCGCGGGAGCCCGCCCCGGTGCGTGAAGCGCTCACGTCCAGGCTGATCTGCGGCGTGAGGCCGAAGCGCCAGCCGATGCGCGAAGTCCAGACGCCCGTTGCGCGGCTGCGCTCTGCGATCAGCGAGACCTTGTCATCGAGCGCCCATTCCGCCGCCAGCCCGCCGCGCGGCGTGCGCGCGCCGGTGCCTGTGGCCCAGTCGGCGCCGATGTTGGCGTGGAGCTGCAGGCGATCCAGCGGGCGCCAGGTGACCGGCAGCACCAGTTGTCCGCCGGCACGGCCGCCGCGCGTCACGTCGAACACGGCGCCGAGCGCAATTGCCGCGCTCAGCGGCGCATCGGCCGCCAGCCCGAAGAAGTTCCATTTGAGCTGCGGCCCCACGGTGACCGAATGCATGCGCTCCACCGAGAGCCGCTCGATGTTCAGCCCGAGTTCGACGGGCCCGACTCGGCAGGACGGGCCGGCATGCAGCACCGTCACCGGCTCTGGGCCGGTACGGCCCCACCAGGCTTCGTACTGGCAGCGGCCCGCATCGAGCGTGCCGGCATCGTCGACGTCGAAATGGCCGGCGGCTTGAACACCCGCGCTCGTCAGGGCGCAGGCCGCTAGGGGCAACCACGCAAGTCGGGGCCGTCGAATCGTTGTTGTGAATCTGTTTTTCTTCATCGCCTGCATCCCGGGACCGGGCATTCTAGGGACGGCGAAAGTCGCCGCGGTGACGCCGCAGCGCCCCCACCGATTGCCTCAGATCTCGAACTGCGGCTGCAGCTCGCGGATGCGCTTGATGGCCACGCCGGCGGCGGCCGTGCGCGTCTCCACGCCGAGCTTCACGTACACCCGCTCCAGGTGCTTCTTGGCCGTGGCGGGGCTGCTGCCGAGAATCTCGCCGATGTCCTTGTTGGTCTTGCCTTTCACCACCCAATAGAGCACCTCGGCCTCGCGCGCCGTGAGCTTCAGGCTCAGGCTCATGGCCTCGATCACGCCCGTGTCCGAAATCTCGCGCATGACGATCATCCATTCGTCGCCATCGTCGTCCTGCCCGGTCTGCCGGTGCAGGCGAAGGCTGAGGCTGCTTGCGCTTGAGGTGGTCCCGGCGCTCTTCACGATGGATAGCGCCGGCGGCTCGATGCCCCGCTCCCTCGCGTCGGGCGCATGGCGGCGTAGCCACTCGAGCACCTCGGGCGGTGTTTCGGGCGCACGGGTGTCGCAATAGCGCTGCAGCAGGTCGCGCGCGAGCGCCGTCTGCCAGATCAGCCGGCCCTCGGGCAGGCGCACGGTAATGCTGGCATAGCCGAAGGCATCGAGCGCATTGCGGGCCTGACCGGCCTGGCGCGCGTCCTGCCGCGCACGTCGGGCGCCCTGCAGGTGCACGTTCATGCGCGCCAGCACCTCCTTGGGCTTGATCGGCTTGGTGACGTAGTCGACTCCGCCCGCCTCGAGCGCGGCCACCAGATGCTCGGTTTCGGTGAGTCCGGTCATGAACACGATGGGAATGTGCGCTGTCGCAGCATCGGCCTTGAGCCGGCGCGCCACCTCGAAACCGTCGATGCCCGGCATCATCGCGTCGAGCAGCACGATGTCGGGGCGGGCCTGCGCGGCGCGCTGCAGCGCCTGTTCGCCGTTGGTGGCAATGAGCACCGTGTAGCCGGATTCGTCCAGCGCGTCGTGCAGCACCGCGAGGTTATCGGGCACGTCGTCGACGATCAGCACCAGGTCGCTGTTGGCGCCCTGTTCGCGCAACGTTTTCGCAAGCGGTGTGGTTTCCATGGGGTCGATGTTCGCCGCAAATTTTCAGGCCGCACTCACGGCCGCGGCAAGCGCGCGGCCCATGGCCTCGAACTGGAACTGGCGGGCGAGCACGCGTTGCGCTTCGGTCCATGCCTTGCATTCGGGCTCTTCGGCATCGATCTCGTCGAGCTGGTTCATGATGCCGCGAAAGTAGCCCAGGCTCACGGCTTCGTCGAGTGCGCGCAGCCTCGAAAGCGAAGGCGCCTGCACGACGCGCGGCGCGGCTGCGGGCTGCGGCTTGGCGGCCGTGTCCGTCCATTGCAGGCCGAGCCGCCGCTCTAGCCAGTCGAGCAGCTCTGAGTGCCGCACCGGCTTGACGAAGAAATCTTCGGGCGCAATGCCCACGTCGTTCTCCAGCCCCTTGTCGAAGGCATTGGCCGAAACGATGGCCACCGGCGCATCGGTCAGACCGAGTTTGCGCGCCCGGCGGATCGTCTCCCAGCCGTCGATGCCCGGCATGGCCAGGTCGACGAACATCGCGTCCGGCCGGTAGCCGGCTGCGATGAGGTCGAGCGCGTCGTGCCCGCTTGCGGCGGTGCGCAGGCCAAAGCCGAGCGGCGCCAGCACGTGGCCGAGCAGATCGCGGTCCGCCTCTTCGTTGTCGACCACCAGCAGTTGCCGGCGGCGCCCTTCGTAGCCGCGCCGCGCGCGCTGCGCCGGGGCGGCGCGGCCCAAGGCGCCTACGGTCTCGTGCACGCGCGGCAGGAAGAGCCGCACGCAGAACAGCGAGCCCTCCGCGGGCGTGCTGCTCACCTTCATCTCGCCGCCCATCAGGTCGGTCAGCATCTTGGCGATGGTGAGGCCGAGCCCCGCACCGGGCGTTGCGGCCGCGGCCGCATCGCCGCGCGTGAAGGGTTCGAAGATGCGTTCGATGTCTTCGGCCGTCATGCCGGGCCCGGTGTCTTCTATTTCGACCGAGGCGAACTCGCGTGCGTATGAAAGCCGCAGCGTTACCTCGCCCGCGGTGGTGAACTTGATCGCGTTGCCCAGCAGGTTGATGAGGATCTGGCACACCCGCTTTTCGTCGGCGCGCACCACCTCGGGCAAGGTTCCCGTCGTCTCGAAGCGGAAGCGCAGGCCCTTTTCGGCCGCCTGCAGCTCGAACATGTCGGCCAGCTCGCGCAGGGTGTCGGCAAAGCGCATCGGCCTGGCATGCAGGGTGAGCTTGCCGGCCTCGATGTGGGCAATGGCCAGCGTGCCCTCGATGAGCGACAGCAGGTGCTCGCCGCCCCGCTTGATCACCGCCACCGCCTGCTGGCGGTGCGGCGGCACCGATTGGTCTTCGCCCATCAACTGCGCATAGCCGAGGATGCTGTTGAGCGGCGTGCGCAGTTCGTGGCTGATGGCGCTGATGTAGCGGCTCTTGGCCTGGTTGGCCTGGTCGGCCGCGCGGCGGGCCTCTTCGGCCGCAAGCTTCGCCTGCTCCGCGACTTCGCGCGCCTCTTCCGCGGTCTGCTTGGCCGACTGCAGTGCCCGGTCGGTGGCGCGGTGCAGCTCGATTTCGCGCATCAGCAGATGGGTCTGGCGGTTCGATTCTTCCTGCGCGACCTTGCGGCTCTGGTGCGCCAGCACCAGCCACCAGGCCACCACGCCCGCGATCACGAGCAGCGCCATGTACGCCTTGAGAAAGCCCGAGCGCAGCGACGACTGCTGCACGCCTGCCAGCGCCTCGGCGAGCTCCGACTGCGATGCGAGCTGCAGCGCGCTTTCGCCCAGCGCACGCAGCTCCTGCTGGTAAAGCACGCCGAACACCACGGCCAGCACCGGCACGATGATCAGCATCAGCAGCAGGAAATGCCCGAGCCCCGTGTCGAGATAACGCCAGCTGAGGCGCGGCAGCAGCCAGCGCAGCGCCGACGACCACTGCGCCGAAAGGCTCGCGTGCGGCTTGCACAAATCGCCGCAGCGCGCATCGAGCGTGCAGCACAGCGAGCAGATCGCCCCTTGGTAGGCGGGGCAATGGGCCATGTCCGGCCCCTCGTATTCGCGCTCGCAGATCACGCAGTGCTGCACCTTGAGCCGCTGGTAGCTGCCATCGGCGCCGCGCTCGTCCACATCATTCTCGACACGCGCCCAGCGAACCGCCCGCGGGCCCTCGGCCGGGACAAAGGCGACCGCGCCATTGCCGGCCGAACCGCGCGCCAGGTAGTACTTGCCGTCGGTCGCCCAAGCGATCAGCGGCGAAACCACCAGCGCCGTGCCAAGCGCAATGAGCGCCGAGAAAGCCTGCGCCAGCGGCCCGAAGACGCCGAGGTGTGCGGTGATCGAAAGCAGCGAAGCCAGCGCCATCGCACCGACGCCCACGGGGTTGATGTCCCACAGGTGCGCCCGCTTGAACTCGATGCCTGGCGGCGACAGGCCCAGCGGCTTGTTGATGACCAGGTCGGCCACCACAGCCATCATCCAGGCGATGGCGATGTTGGCGAACAGGCCGAGCACGTCGCCCAGCGCCTCGAACACGTTCATCTCCATCAGCATGAAGGCGATGAGCGCGTTGAACACCACCCACACCACCCGCCCCGGGTGGCTGTGCGCCACGCGCGAGAAGAAATTGCTCCACGCCAGCGAGCCCGCATACGCGTTCGTCACGTTGATCTTGAGCTGCGAAATCACCACGAACAGCGCTGTCGCGGCCACGGCCCAGCCGTAGTTCGGAAACACGTATTCATAGGCCGCCAGGTACATCTGGTTGGGATCGACCGCGCGCTCGACCGGCACCATGTGCGTGATGGCCAGGTAGGCCAGCAGTGCGCCGCCCAGCATCTTGAGCACGCCCAGCACCACCCAGCCGGGCCCGCCGGCCAGCACGCCCGCCCACCAGCGCCGGGCGCTCACGGCGGTGCGCGCGGGCATGAAGCGCAGGTAGTCGGCCTGCTCCCCCATTTGGGTGATCAACGCGATGCCGACCGTGAGCGCAGCGCCAAACAGGTGCAGATCGAAACCTTTCGCACCCGATTTCACACCGTTGTAGTGCACGATGCCGGCAAACGCACCAGGATCGCGCACCAACACGAAAACGAAAGGCACCACCAGCATCACCAGCCACAGCGGCTGGGTCCAAAGCTGCAGCCGGCTGATGGCCGACACGCCGTGAGTGACCAGCGGAATTACCACCAGCGCGCACACCAGGTAGCCCCAGACTGGCGGCACGCCCAGCGCCAGTTCGAGCGCATAGGCCATCACCGCCGCCTCGAGCGCGAAGAAGATGAAGGTGAACGACGCGTAGATGAGCGAAGTAAGCGTGGAGCCGATATAGCCGAAGCCCGCGCCGCGCGTGAGCAGGTCCATGTCGACGCCGTAGCGCGCGGCATACACGCTGATCGGCAGGCCCGCCAGGAAGATGATGAGGCCCGTCACCACGATGGCCCAGAACGCATTGGCGAAACCGTATTGCACCAGCAGCGTGGCGCCCACCGCCTCCAGTATGAGAAAGGACGCCGCGCCGAAAGCCGTGTTGGCCACCCGCCATTCGGACCATTTGCGAAAGCGCTGCGGCGTGTAGCGCAGCGCGTAGTCCTCGAGCGTTTCGCTCGCCACCCAGCTGTTGTAGTCGCGCCGCACCTTGACGATGCGCTGCGGCGCGTCGTCGGGGGTGGTGGAAGTCTCGGCGGGGTTCACACCGTTTCGGTGCAGCTTTCGTGCCATCCATACGTCTTTTGGCGAACACCGGCACGACTGTTGCAAAGCCGAAGCCTGCCCAATAATGGCCGACCTCCACGCACCCGACGCCGCCCTCCCATGGAACTGACCCCGCGCGAAAAAGACAAGCTGCTGATCTTCACCGCAGCACTGCTGGCCGAACGCCGCAAGGCGCGGGGGCTGAAGCTCAACTACCCCGAAGCCGTCGCGCTGATCTCCGCTGCCGTCATGGAAGGTGCCCGCGACGGAAAGAGCGTTGCGGCGCTCATGAGCGAAGGCCGCACCGTGCTCACCCGCGCCGACGTGATGGACGGCATCGCCGAGATGATTCCGGACATCCAGGTGGAAGCCACCTTTCCCGACGGCACCAAGCTGGTCACCGTCCACCAACCCATCGTCTGACTCTTTTCCAGAACAAGAAAGCCCTGTCATGCGCCACAACGCTTCCAAGACTCTCGCCCTCCTTGCCATGCTGCTGCCGCTCGCGGCCAGCGCCCACACCGGTGCCGACGGCGGCGTGCACCACGGCTTCACCACCGGCTTTCTGCACCCGCTCACGGGTGCGGACCACCTCGCTGCCATGGTCGCGGTCGGACTCTGGAGCGCGCTGGCCGCGCGCCGCGCCTGGCCCGATCTGCTGTGGGCGCCCCTGGCTTTCGCGGGCATGCTGCTCGTGGGCGCGCTGATGGGGCTGGCAGGCGTGCAGCTGCCGGCGGTCGAACCGATGATCGCGGCTTCGCTGCTCGTGCTGGGCCTGCTGGTTGCAACGCGCACCCACCTGCCGGCCGCGGTAGCCGCGGCGGTGGTGGGCGTGTTCGCCATCTTCCACGGCGTGGCGCACGGCCACGAACTCGCGAGCGGACAGGGTGCGGCATTGACCCTGGCCGGCATGGTCGGCGCGACCGTGCTGCTGCACCTCGCGGGCATCGGGCTCGGCTGGGCGCTGCGCCATGCCAATGCCTGGCTGCCGCGGGTGGCAGGCGCCGCGGTGGTGGCGCTGGGCGCGACGCTGCTCTCGCAGGCCGTCTGAAAGGCGCCGCGACACCATGATTCCCGGCGAACTTTTTACCGACGACGGCGAGCACACGCTCAACCCTGGCCGCCGCACGCTCACGCTGGTGGTGCAGAACACCGCCGACCGGCCGATCCAGGTCGGCTCGCACTATCACTTCGCCGAGACCAACGGCGCGCTCGGCTTCGACCGCGAGGCCGCGCGCGGCATGCGGCTCAACATCGCCTCTGGCGCGGCGGTGCGCTTCGAGCCGGGGCAGCAGCGCACAGTCGAGCTGGTCGACTTTTCGGGCGACCGCGTCGTCTACGGCTTTCGCGGCCTCGTTCAAGGAAAGCTCTAAGCCATGGCAACGATCGGAAGGCGTGCATACGCCGAGATATTCGGCCCGACCGTGGGTGACCGGGTTCGTCTTGCGGACACCGACCTGCTGATCGAGGTCGAAGCCGACTACACCCTGCGCGCCGGCGGCTACGGCGAAGAGGTGAAGTTCGGCGGCGGCAAGACCATTCGCGACGGCATGGCCCAATCGCAGCGCACGCGCGACGGCAAGGGCAGCGGACCGACCGCCGGCGGCGCCGTCGACACCGTGCTGACGAACGCGCTGATCCTCGACCACTGGGGCATCGTCAAGGCCGACATCGGCCTGAAGGGCGGCCGCATCGCCGCCATCGGCAAGGCCGGCAACCCCGACGTACAGCCGGGCGTGGACATCGCCATCGGCCCGGGCACCGAGATCATCAGTTGCGAAGGCAACATCGTCACCGCCGGCGGCATCGACAGCCACATCCACTTCATCTGCCCGCAGCAAATCGAGGAAGCGCTTGCTTCGGGCGTGACCACCATGCTGGGCGGCGGCACGGGTCCGGCCACCGGCACGTTCGCGACCACGGCCACTCCCGGCCCGTGGCACATCGAACGCATGCTGCAGGCGGCCGACGCGTTCCCCATGAACCTGGGCTTTCTCGGCAAAGGCAACGCCAGCCTGCCCGATGCGCTGCACGAGCAGATCGAGGCCGGCGTCATGGGCCTGAAGCTGCACGAAGACTGGGGCACCACGCCCTCGGCCATCAGCAACTGCCTGGACGTGGCCGACGCCACCGACACGCAGGTTGCGATCCACAGCGACACGCTCAACGAATCGGGCTTTGTCGAGAACACCATTGCCGCCGTGGGCGGCCGCTCGATCTGCGCCTTTCACACCGAAGGCGCGGGCGGCGGGCATGCCCCCGACATCCTGCGCGTGGTGGGCGAGGAGAACTTTCTCCCCTCTTCCACCAACCCCACCATGCCCTACACCGTGAACACGCTCGACGAACACGTCGACATGCTCATGGTGTGCCACCACCTGGACGCCGGCATTGCCGAAGACCTGGCCTTTGCCGAGTCGCGCATCCGCAAGGAAACCATTGCCGCCGAAGACGTGCTGCACGACCTGGGCGCCATCAGCATGTTCAGCTCCGACAGCCAGGCCATGGGCCGCGTCGGCGAGGTGGTGCTGCGCTGCTGGCAAACGGCGCACAAGATGAAGCTGCAGCGCGGCAAGCTGCCGGAAGACAACGAGCGCAACGACAACTTCCGCGCCAGGCGCTACGTGGCCAAGTACACGATCAACCCCGCCATTGCGCACGGCATTGCGCATGAGGTGGGCTCGCTCGAAGTGGGCAAGTGGGCCGACATCGTCATCTGGAAGCCGGCCTTCTTCGGGGTGAAGCCCTTCACCCTCATCAAGGGCGGCACCATCGCCATGGCCGCCATGGGCGACCCCAACGCGTCGATTCCCACGCCGCAGCCGGTGCACTACCGCCCGATGTTCGGCAGCTACGGCGGCTCGCTCGCCAAAAGCTCGCTCACTTTCGTTTCGCAGGCCGGGCTGGCCGCGGGCATCAAGGAACGCTACGGCCTGGCCAAGCACCTCAGCGCAGTAAAGAACATCCGCAACGTGCGCAAGAAAGACCTGATCCACAACAGCTACGCGCCGAAGATGGAGATCGATGCGCAGACCTATGCGGTGCGCGCCGACGGACATCTGCTGACCTGCGACCCGGCGGTGCAGTTGCCGCTGACGCAGCGGTATTTCCTGTTCTGAAGCGGAGCCGGTAGGGCCTTGAAGCGGCCCCCGGCGCCCGCTTGACAGGCTGCGTATCCTCGAAGGTATTCATCCCGTCGCTTCACGCCCCCGAGGCGCCCATTCGCACCATGCTCATCGCCAACAAACTCATGCCCCAGGGCCGCGGCCTCGCGCCCGTTCTGCTGAAGCGCGCCGCCACCATCGAACTCGACTGGGACGTGCGCCAGAAAAGCCGTTTCGACGCCACCGATTCGCAGGGCCGGCAGATCGGCGTGTTCCTGCCGCGCGGCACTGCGGTGCGCGGCGGCGACGTGCTGGTGGCCGAAGACGGCTCGCTGGTCCGCGTGATCGCCGCGCCGCAACCGGTGCTGCGCATCACGCATTGCACGGCCCACGGCACCTCGTTCGACCTGACGCGCGCGGCCTATCACCTGGGCAACCGGCATGTACCGATCGAGCTGAAGCCCGACCACCTAAAGATCGAACCCGACCACGTGCTGGCCGACATGCTGCGCTCGATGCACCTGATCGTCGTCGCGGTCGAGGAAGCGTTCGAGCCTGAGGGCGGCGCTTATGGATCACACGAGCATTCGCACGGCGCTGGCCACAGCCATGACCACGCGCACGACCATGGTCACTCGCATGCAAAAGGCCCCAAGCCGCTGGTGCTTGCACCGGAGCTGCTCGACGACCATGGCCATGCGTAACTCGGGGTGTTCAGGGCGCGCACCCGCCGACGGGGTACCTTGCTCCGCGAATGTCCCCCGGCCTGCGGCCTCCTCCTTTATTTCGCTGCGCAAGGCACCCCATCGACGGGAGCGTTATGAACAGTGGTCGTTGATCGGTCGAGCGCCAGCAGCGTGCCCAAGTGCACAGGGCATCGGGTGCTCCGCGCAGCGAAATAAAGGAGGAGCCGAAGGCGGGGGACATTCGCGGAGGGGAGTACCCGGCGGCCTTTGCACACGCCCTGAACAACAGCGCGCCACCAAGCAGCGCCAAACGAACAGCTGACATGCCCGACGCACAAAGCCTCCTTCAGCTCATCTGGCTAGCATCCCCGGCCCTCCCCGTGGGCGGCTTTTCCTATTCAGAAGGCGTCGAAGCAGCCGTCGAATGGGCCGGCATCGATTCGGAATCAAAAGCCATCGAGTGGCTCTCCGACCAGCTGTACCTGAGCTTCGCACGCGCCGACCTCGCGCTGGTAGCGCAAGCCATTCCTGCGTGGCGCGCGGACGATGCCCCGCGCATCCACGAACTCAACCGCTGGGTGGTGACAACGCGCGAATCGGCCGAGTTCTTCCTGCAGACCGAACAGATGGGCCGCTCGTTCGTCGAATGGCTCAAGCTGCACCACGCAGACACAGCCGAGGTCTTCGCAGACCTGCCCGCGACCTACCCCATCGCCTTTGCCTTTGCCGCAAGCCGCACCGGTGCCTCGGTGCACGACGGCTGCCTTGCCTTCGCCTTCGGCTGGGCCGAGAACATGGTGGCCGCGGCAGTCAAGGCCGTGCCGCTCGGCCAGAGCGCGGGCCAGCGCATTCTTGCCCGGCTCGCAAATGAAATTCCCTCCGCCGTCGAGCGCGCCATGCAGCTCGATGACCACGAGCGCCAGGCCTTTGCACCCCTCTTGGCCGTGTTGTCGGCACGCCATGAAACACAATACTCGCGCCTCTTCAGAAGCTGACCGAAACGGACCTTTGCCATGACCTCCGCCCTGCACCACATTCCCCATCGCACCAAGAAACTTCCGCCGCTGCGCGTGGGCATCGGCGGTCCGGTCGGCTCGGGCAAGACCACCCTGCTCGAAATGCTCTGCAAGGCGATGCGCGACAAGTACGACCTTGTTGCCATCACCAACGACATCTACACCAAGGAAGACCAGCGCCTGCTTACCGTGGCCGGCGCCTTGCCCGCCGAGCGCATCATGGGCGTGGAAACCGGCGGCTGCCCGCACACCGCCATCCGCGAAGACGCGTCGATCAACCTAGAGGCCATCGACCGCATGCTCGAGGACTTTCCCGATGCCGACGTGGTGTTCGTCGAATCGGGCGGGGACAACCTTGCAGCCACCTTCAGCCCAGAACTGTCGGACCTGACCATCTACGTGATCGACGTGGCGGCCGGCGAGAAGATTCCGCGCAAGGGCGGCCCCGGCATCACCAAGAGCGATTTGTTCGTCATCAACAAGACCGATCTCGCGCCGTACGTGGGCGCGAACCTCGACGTGATGGAGCAGGACACGCAGCGCATGCGCCGCCAGCGGCCGTACGTGATGACCAACCTCAAGACCCATACCGGCGTGGCCGAGGTGGTCGCCTTCATCGAGAAGCGCGGCATGCTCACCGCCGACTGACCTCCGCGCGTCGTTGGTAGCCGTGCCGCCCTTGCGTCGGCATCGGATGACACGCGCATGCGCTCAACTTCCTCATGGCGCCGGCTTTCGGCCGCCTACGGTGGTGCCTTCGAATTTCGAACCACGCGACCCCCGCGAACGAACAATGGAGAGCAACCAAGCCATGACCACTACCGACGAACACGCCAAGCTCTGGGACCTGATCAAGGACACCCGCTACGGCATGCTGACCCATCGCCACGCCGACGGCCAGCTGCACAGCCATCCGCTCACCACGCAGAGCAAGAACATCGAAGAAGGCTCGACGCTCTACTTCTTCGTGCCCAGGAATGGCGACATTGCGCGCCATGTGGAAAGCGACCCCAGCGTGAACATTGCCTACGCCAACACCGACGCCGACAGCTACGTGTCCGTGACCGGCCGCGCCACGCTGCGGGAAGACCAGGCCAAGAAGGAAGCTCTTTTCAACCCGGCGGCCAAGGCCTGGTTTCCCGGCGGCGCGACCGACCCGAACCTGGCGCTGCTCGCAGTCGAGATCATCGGCGCCGAATACTGGGACGTGAAGGAAAGCAAGATGGTGCAGTTGCTGAAGATGGCCAAGGCGGCCATCACCGGCAATCAGCCGCCGTCGCTGGGCGAACACAAGAAGCTCGACCTCGGCTGAGAGCGCGCGAAGGAGCATCGCTGTTCCGTCGCTTGCGATTAGAGGCTGCCGCCCAGCTCCCTGGCTTGTAGGCCCGCTTGCCGGGTACTAGACTGGACTGTGAAGGCACCCGCAGTGCCGGGGGCCAAGGAGCAGGCCATGTACAAGCGCATCCTCGTCGCAACCGATGGCTCTTCACTCTCCGACAAAGCGGTCGACGCCGCCATCGACCTGGCCTTGCTGGCGCGGGCCGAACTGGTGAGCGTGACCGTCACCCACCTGCTGCCCTATGGCTACTTCGAAGGCTCGATGGTGATGAACCAGCGCGAAATCGAGGCCTCGCAGGAACAGGTGGACAACGACGCCCAGCGCCTGGTCGATACGGTGCGGACCACTGCGGCAGCCAAGGGCGTGCGCAGCGCGCAAGCCATCGTGATCAAGTCCAACCAGGTGGCCGAGGCCATCATCTCGACGGCCAAGAACCAGCAATGCGACCTGATCGTGATGGCCTCGCATGGCCGGCGCAGCCTTGCGCGCCTGCTGATGGGCAGCGAAACTCTGCATGTGCTGACGCATTCGCACATTCCGGTGCTTGTGCTGCGTTAGAGGCGATTGCGATTTTTCGGCAACAAAGCACAAGTTCACAGTTCGACTTGATCGTTTCCGGGCCATTGCCTGCACCGCTGCTACCCTTGCCGCTCCAAGGCCAATCGTGGTCGATCAAGGGAGTAGGTAATGAGTCTTTTGTGGTTTCTGGTTGTGGGCCTGGTCGCCGGCTGGCTGGCCGGCATTCTGGTCAAGGGTGGTGGCTTCGGCTTGGTGGGCGATCTCATCGTGGGTGTGATCGGTGCTTTTCTCGGGGGCTTTTTGTTCAGCACGTTCGGCGTGTCGATGGGTGGCGGCCTTGTCGGCAGCCTGATCGTTGCCACTGTCGGTGCGGTGGTGCTCCTGTTCATCGTTCGCCTGATCAAGCGCGCATAGCGTTTTCTATTGAAATCAAAAATCCCACGCGTTGCCGCCTGGACCCTGCTTCTCCTGCTGGGCCTGGCGGCCATCGGCATCGCACTTGTCCTGAGCCTTGACTGGAATCGTGCGCGGCCTTGGATCAACCAACGCGTGAGCGAAGCGACCGGGCGCCCGTTTGCCATCCGCGGCGACCTGGTCTTGCAGTGGAACAACCCCGAGACTGAAACAGGCTGGCGCCGCTGGGTGCCCTGGCCGAGGTTGAGCGCGCACGACATCACCCTGGGCAATGCGGACTGGAGCAAGACCGGCCCGCACCTGGCAGAAATCAAGCAGCTGACGTTTTCGCTGAACCCGCTGCCGCTGCTCGACCACACGATCCGCATTCCCACGCTGGAACTCGCGGGCCCCGTTCTTTCGCTCGAACGCACCGCGGACGGCAAGAACAACTGGACACTGGCCACCGACAACACGGCGCCATCGGCCTGGAAGCTCGACCTGCAGCGGTTGGTGCTGAACCACGGCACGGTGAAGCTTGTCGATGCACAGGCAAAGCTCAATCTCAAGATCGACGTCGAGAGCCTGCCGCGCGAAACCGCTGAGGGCTACGGCATCGGCTGGAAACTCGGTGGCACGTTTCGCCAGGCACCGCTGCACGGCAGCGGCCGGGCTGGCGCGGTGCTTTCGCTGCAGCAGGACAAGAAGCCCTACCCGCTGCAGGCAGGCGTGCAGATCGGCACCACGCGCATCGACATCGCAGGCACTTTGACCAAGCCCGATGCGCTCGCCGCGCTGGACCTGCGGCTGAAGCTTTCGGGCGCGAGCATGGCGCACCTGTACCCGATCACCGGCATCACCCTGCCCAACACGCCGCCGTTCAGTACCGAAGGCCACTTGGTCGGCAAGCTCGACAAGGCCGGTGGGCGCTGGCTGTACGAACATTTCAAGGGCAGCGTGGGCGAAAGCGACATTGGCGGCACGCTCGAATACATCTCGCAGCACCCGCGGCCATTGCTGCGCGGGCAGGTGCAATCCAACCAGTTGCGGCTGGAAGACCTGGCACCATTGATCGGCGCGGATTCCAATGCCAGCAAGGCCAAGCGTGGCGCCGCCGCCGTTCAGCCGACGGACAAGGTGCTGCCGGTGGAAAAGTTCGATACGGCAAGCTGG
Source organism: Variovorax sp. DXTD-1 (assembly GCF_003984625.1). Lineage (GTDB taxonomy): Bacteria > Pseudomonadota > Gammaproteobacteria > Burkholderiales > Burkholderiaceae_C > Variovorax. The sequence goes on from NZ_RWKH01000007.1 coordinate 58,759, forward strand.
GGCAGCATCGACGCCGACGTGAAATTCGCCGGCCGCAAGATCATCCACGTCAAGGACCTGCCCATCGACAGCCTGGTGGCGGATTTGCATCTGAAGGACAGCGTGCTGTCGCTCACGCCGCTGAGCTTTGGCGTGGCTGGCGGCACCCTGGCCGCCACCATCAAGCTCGACGGCAGGCAAAACCCGATTCGCGCGGACCTGCGGGTTTCTGCGCGCCGCCTGAAGATCAAGGAGCTTTTTCCAACGCTGAACACCATGCAGGCCAGCCTGGGCGAAGTCGGCGGCGATGCGGCCTTGTCCGCGGTCGGCAACTCGGTCGCGAGCTTGCTGGGCACGTCGAGCGGAGAAGTGAAAGCACTGGTCAGCAAGGGCACCATGAGCAAGTTCCTGCTCGAAGCCATGGGCCTGAACATCGGCAACGTGGTGGCAACCCAGATCTTCGGCGACAAGCAGGTTCAGCTGAACTGCCTGGCAAGCGACTTCAAGGTGACGCAGGGCGTGATGCAAACGCGCTCGTTTGTGCTGGACACCGACGAATCGACCATCAACGTGACAGGGCAAATCAACTTGTCCAGCGAGCAGCTGGCACTGGAGATCCAGCCGCGGAACAAGGCGCTGCGCGTGCTTTCGCTGCGCTCGCCGCTTTACGTGAAAGGCACTTTCAAGAACCCCGATGTCGGCGTCGACAAGGGTGCGGTTGCGCTCAAACTGGGTGCCGCAATCGCCTTGGGCGCCGTAGCACCTGTCGCGGCATTGCTGCCGCTGTTGAATGTGGGATCGGAGGAGTTTGCGGGGTGCGCGCCGCTCGAGGCCGCCGCAAGTGCAAAGCCGCAGGCGCCTTCGGCCAGGGGCCGCAAGCGCTGACAGCGCATTGGTTTTATCTGATGGGAGTTCCGCTTGCGGCGGCTGACGCATGCGCTGCACGGCACGCCTCAGTTGCGCGATGCGATGCCAGTGCAAAACAACGCGTTTCTGCTTCGCGCGCGAGCGCTTCGAGAGAGCGGCGCTCCTGCGCCGCGTCGACCTGGGACTGCACGAGCCATTTCATGAGCACTGCCATCACGATCAGCAGCCCGATGAGGACAGCGGTGAGTGTGCTTTGCCAGTTTCGCGTGCGAAGGACCGAAGATACCGAGTTGTTCATTGTGTGGGTGCGCAAGCCGGCAACATCAGCAGTTGCCCATTTTTTGCTGGCCACGAAGATACGTGCTGTACCCGAATTGCTACAGGAATTGCTTCACGTTCCGCATCGGTTTACGTGGAGAAAACATAACTAGGGTACAACTCTGTCCAGTACGCCACACACCCAGCTGCGAAGTTCGCGCCGAGCGGAAATTCGGCATTCGCATTCAGTCAAACTCGGGGGCTGTACCTTACTTTTTCCAACCGTTCTATTGAAAGGAACTCCTGTTTTGAACAAGACCGACCTCATTGCCGCAATCGCAGAAGACACCAACCTCAGCAAGGCCGACGCAGGCCGCGCATTCGACTCGGCGCTCGAGCATCTGTCGCGCGCCCTGGTGCGTGGAGAAACCGTTCAGCTGATCGGCTTCGGAACCTTTACCGTGGCCAGCCGCGCCGAGCGCCAGGGCCGCAATCCGTCGACCGGCGAAGCGATCACCATCAAGGCCAGCAAGAGCCCCAAGTTCGCCGCCGGCAAGGCGTTGAAGGACGCGATCAACCAGGTGGGCTGATCCATCGGGGCATCAGCCCCAATGCAAAGTGGGCGATCGTCGGTTCGAACGCGTTCGGGCCGGCGTGCCAACATGCAGCGCACCGCTGTACAAAGCCCGGCGCCGGGTCAACCGTCGCCTTCGGGCAGAAACCTGAAATACGCGCGTGCAGGCTGCTTCTCGGGCAAGACGTAGACCACGCCGCGCGCACTGCCGAACACCGGCTTCACATAGGTGTCGTAGAACGCCGCGGGCACATTGATGCAGCCGTAGGAGATGCGGTGATCTTCCGCATTTGCCGACGCCAGCCGCTCCAGGCGCCGCTCTGACTTGTTGCTCGTTCGAACGCGATGCATGGACACGGCCGCGCCGTAGTCCACCCAAACAATATCTTCGCCTTGCAGGTTGATGCCGGGCTCTGAGACAAAGCGGCCGGCGGGCGTGGTGCGTTCATCAGGGCGTATGTCGGAAAGCTTTCGCTCGCCGATGCCGGGCACCGACTCGTCTCCTTGCGCAAGCCCCAGCAGCACGGGCGATGCGCCTTGCAGGGTTCCGTCGGCGCCAAAAATAAAAACGCGCGCCTTCTTCTTGTCGACGATGGCGAAAGGAAGGCCTTGGTTGTCTTGCGTGCTGGTCGCTGCCTGCGCCAGCTGCCGCACTTCAACCGATGCTTCGATGCTTGCGAAGGTCTCGGCAGCACCAGCTGCCGTATGAATGAAGGTGGCCCCGCATGCGAGTGCAAGGGATAGGAGCAGGGAGTTCTTCATGAGCAGCAGAAAAACATGGCACGAGAGCCCGGCTCGAAGCGCGGCCGCCAATCAGGATTGGCGGCCGCGTTCAGGCGCCGGTGGGGCCGTCGATCAGCCGCGGTCTGCGCGGGCGCGGCGCACCGGCGGTGCGGGCGCCGGCTCAGGTGCGGGCATTGGCGCAGCAACGGGTGCCGGTGCCGGCGCCGCCACCATGCGCACTGGTTCGGGCGCCGGTGCCGGGGCAACCACGCGCACAGGTGCGGCGGGCATGGCGGCTTGCAGCGTGGTGCCGGTTTCGCCCATGGGGCCGCCGGTCTGGTTTTGTTGTCCGGCCGGCATGTACATGTTGCCCGAGATGGCGGGCATGTCGGTCTTTGGCGCTTGTGCAATGCCTTGCGCCATTGCCGGCGCAATTGCAAAGGCCATGGCGGTGGTCACCAGAACGTGAGCCATCGAGTGCTGAATCTTCATTTGTAATCTCCCTGAAGTCTTGATTGCGACTGGCAACCCGGGGGCGGATGCCCAGCGCGAGCGCAGTCTGCAATCAAGAACGCAGGGAGCGGCGCGACGACGACAGCGCGCAGTCGACGATCCACTCAAGTCGTGAAATTTGACGCGCTTGCATGCGCTGATGCGATGCCATTTACGCGCCGCGCCAGCCACCCCCAAGCGCTTTGTAAAGATTCACCATGTTCACAGCCTGCTTGAGTTGCATTTCGATCAGCTGCTGTTGCTCGGCATAAAGCTCGCGCTGCGCGTCCTGGCTCGAAAAATAATCTTCCAGGCCGCCGCGGAACCGCGTACGCGAAATGCTCGCCACCTTTTCGAGCGCCTGCACGCGGGCGTGCTGTGCCTCGAGTTGCGGGCGCATGTGGTCGTCGGCAATCAGCGCATTGGCGGTCTCGCGGAATGCGACTTGCGCCGCGTACTCGTAAGAGGCCATGGCGGCGGCCAGCCGCTCCTCGTTGCCGGTGATGTTGGCTGAGCGACGGCCCCAATCGAAGATGGGCAGCGACACGCCCAGCACGCCGGCCCAGCTCCTGTTGCCGCTGCTCAGCAGCGTCGACAAGTCTCCGCTGATGCCGCCCGCCAGCGCGGTGAGCGAAATGGTGGGCAACATGGCTGCCTTGGCCGCACCCACGCCCGCGTTGGCGGCTTCCACCCGCGAATAGGCCGCCAGAAGATCCGGACGCCTTTGAAGCAGGCTCGACGGCAGGCCTGCCGCAACCGTTGCCGTCGAGCTCTGCGGCCAGGGCCGTGCGCTGCCCGTGTCGGGCGGCACCGGCTGGCCGACCAGCACGTTCAACCATTGCAGGTCTTGCGCAACGCGCATGCGGAACTCTTCTTGCCGCACCCTCGCGTTCTGCAGCAGCGACTGCGCGCGGTACACGTCGAGCTGCCGGTACGAGTGCCGCGCAAGTATTCGATCGACGGTGCACTGGTCGGGCGGGTGATCAGAAGGTCACGCACAGAATAGGGACGGCGCAGGGGGCCATAGACCTCGGAGTCGCGCTCTGCGGGGATGTGCAGGTCACCGGACGTAATCGCTGCGGCCTGCGGAAAGAACGACGGCAGCGACATGCGGACGCTCTTGGTGGTGCCGTTGCGCAAGGATTCGAGTGAGCTTTCCGCATCGGCGAGAACTGTGGCGCTCACGCGCTGCGGGGCACCAGAAGCATTGAGCCCGCCACGAAATTCAGCGCCTGCGACGACCTGCTCCACATTCTGCAGGCGCGCAGAGAAGCCGCTCGTTACTTCCTTCGTATCGTCCGCAATTCGCTTGAGTTCGGCCTTGATGCCATCGGTATCAATCGTGCCGGCGGCAGCGAGACCGATGAGGGAGGGATCGAACTGCAGGCCAAAGGCCGCGATCTGGTGTCCGTTGGAGAAGTCGACGCCGAGGGCCATAGCTGCGCAGGCGATGACCCCGAGTGCGATTAGGAGGAAGGAACGAGATTTCGTCATGAACGCTGACCCTTTGGGGCTGAAGTTGAAGCCTTGAGGATGCGCAGCGGCCGGGCATAACTCCATGCTGCTGGATGCCGTTCAATGACGTTGGGTGATGCTCACCAGGCCGCGCAGCGCTGCGAAAGAGTGGTCGCGTTTGACGCGGGGATGAAGTTGGACATGGTGTTAAGCCTTAACAAAATCGTTTGAAAAAATCAGGGAATCAAATGAATAAAAACTGCCCGGAAGCCCCGCCAGCACTGGGTTTTCGTCCGTTAACAGGCCGCCCATTTGTTGATTAACAAAAACATAGGGGGGAATTTTTTCTCTGCGTGAGGTAGTGCCCGGTTTCCGGAAGCAGGGTGTCTTTCAACTTTTCCCCCACCCCTCCCCGGCAACGAGAAACGATCTCATTCATGATCGGAGGGCTGTGGACTGCGCTGCTCGGACCCGTGCTCGGTAAGCCGCCCACTGCTCCGTCTGAGTCCAAGCCCCGAGCCCCAGCCTGAGGCCTTCAGCCTCGATCGACGCGCGGGAGTCGGGATCGCCAGCAGCAACGCTGGTAGCCGCTGCCTGCGGCCTACGCTGCGCGTACCACTCCGCCTCGAAGCCTTGCCAACTGAACTCAACGCACGCGGTGATTGCGTCCGCTATGCCGAGCCCCGCCTTGGCAGCTTCACGCCTGATGGCATTGAGCACCGTGTCGGTGACTGGGCCCGCTCGCTTGGCCTTGCGCACGGCCAGCCACTCGTCCATGAGGCTTTGGGGGACATCCGCCGGGCAAGGTGCTGCAGCGCGCTTGCGCGAGCGCTGGTGTGTCACTGATGGTTCTATGTTGGGTATTGATGGTTTGGGTCCGTTTCCCGGACGGGTCTGGTCCGTTTCCCGGACGGGTGTAGTCCGTCTCCCGGACGGGTGGGCGTCCGTCTCACGGACTGGTCCGTTTCCCGGACGGGTTCGCCTTGCGGAGTGGTTCGCTTGTTTCTGGGGATAAGCCTCGACTTTTTCCACAACCTTGTCCACATTGATGCGGCATCGGTTGTTCACGCCGGAGCGCCGGTCGACGGTCACGAGCCCCGTTCCTTCAAGAGCCTTCAACGCCTCGATGACTGCCGTGCGCTGTAGGCAGGTCCATGCGCCAATCTTGGGCACCGACGGCCATGCGAGCCCCGCGTCATCGGCATAGTCGGCCAGGCACATCAGCACGGCCTTCTGCGCAGGCGTGAGCCGCATCGGAGTGCAGAGGGTCGTGACGGCGTTGCTCACTCAGCGCACTCCTTGGGCACCTCGCCGATGGATAGGCTCAGCCAGTTCCCGGCCTCCGTCAGCGTCCCGAATATCCAAGCCCCACCACGGCGCGACATGACGATGTTGCCGGCGCGAGTGATGGTGCATTCGAAGCCATGCAGTGCCGCCTTGGCCTGGAGCGTGGCAAAGGCCTTCTCCGGCCCGCTCACTGCGTCACCCCGGCTTGCTTCTCGCCTTGCTTGTCGCGCCAGGCAACGAGCTCGTCCAGCTTGAACACCGTGACGCTACGACCGAGCTTGATGGGGCGGGGAAAGTCCGGGCGTTCCTTCACCCAACGCCAGAATGCGGTCTTTCCGATGCCAAGGAAGTGCTGCGCCTGGGCGGGGCGCACGCTGCGTGATGGTTTGGTTTGCATGTCCTTTTCCTGTGAACTCCCGGGGTGGTTCCCGGTCAGGAAAGGACTCTCAGTTTTCCGCAGCGGAGGCGTTAGCCCCTATCGGAGCCGACATGCCGGTACCTCACGGCGAGCCCCCGGCCTGTCGTGTCGAGAGGGCATTTACTTTTTCGTCTTTCTGTGCTTCTTGATCCACTTCAGCACAGTGCCGATTTCGTACGGGACGAGCTTTGTGATCTCCAGCGCCCGATCTTCGTCGTTCTTGAACTCTGCACGGTGCGCGTCGTACCACTCCATTGCCTCCTCCCTGCTAGATCGATCTTCCTTGTGGATGATGTCGTTGAGGCGGACGCCGGCTTCGCTCTTTAAGGCCCCCTCCTCCCACAAGCGCCGCATGCGGCCATTGAGAAAGCCCATCCAAGCGGTCCCTGCTGCAACGCGTTCCCAGGCCCATGTGTACCGGCCGGCCATGGCGAAGTGAATCGACATCATCGAAAGGGCGTAGGCGACCTTCAGCACGGCATGGTAGTAAGCGTCTCCCATTGCCAGCAAAGCGTCGGGGTCCGGGTCGGTGATGATCTGCTCCAACTCTTCGAACACCGCACTATTCACTCCGAGCGAGTCACCTCTGACGGGGCCGACGAACGCTTCGAAGCTGACGCCGTTGGTAGCGAAAAGCCGCTCATAGAGAAACTGCAGCCCCTGCTCAAGCCGCTGCGCAGCTCGGAACACTCCGAGCCCCAAGTCTTGTTGTTCTGGTGTCATGGCGTACCTCACGCAACCTGAATAGGAAGCCGCGCCAGCCCGTCAGGTTCACGGGTTTTCGGGGATCAGCCTAGGCGCGGCAAATGGGTTATAGCGCGACGCCGACCGCGGAAGCTGTCTGAGGCTGACTCGAGCCCCAGCGAGAAAGCCGGCGATAGTGGGCTTCGGCGGCGGCTTCATCTTCGCCGTAGTCGGCGATCACAACGCCATGGCGAATCACTACGAAGGGCGCCCTGAAGGTCATTCCAAGACCAAGGGGGCGGCCGTCGCGGTGCGTCACCTTGGACCCGAGGGAGAAGGGCTTAGCCACGGCAGCCACCCTGATAGGCGATGTCGTCGGCGATCTCAGCGACTGCGTCCAAGTTCACCCTCTGGCGGATGATCAGGTACTGCATGCCACACGCAGCGTCATCGTCCCATTCCGCCATGCAGACGGGTACACAGTTCTGCTGAAGGCTCTTCTCGAGGACGGGGTCGATCCGGGAGCAGTCACGCACCGTCTCGATGAGGTGGCGTGCATCGTTGATCCACAAACAGAGGCTAGCGAGCCCCCTTGTCTCAGTGACCATCGTACTGATGTCGCGCATCTTCGCCTTGACGGCTTCGCTGTTCAGGGTATGGGCGGTGGGCGCGGTTTGCCCGATAATTTTGGTAGCCATGATGTGCGGTCCTTTCCGAGGTGTGCACGTTTGGTTAGAACGGCTGCAGGACTCCACTCCTGTGGCCGTTCGCTTTTGTGCCTCAGATGTCCGTTATGGGAATCTCCATGTCGGCCGCCCTGAGACGCGGCGGTCATTCCTTCGGGATCTTGGCTCTGTCGATCGCCTGAGAGAGCCACGCGGCCCCCAGCAAACGGAGCTTTTCCCAGCGCGCTGGTGTAAGGCGAACAGTGCCCGGTATCGTGCGCAACTCTTCCGGTAGAGCTGGGCGGCCACGGGCTCTCGCCAGAGCATCCTTTTGTTCTTTGGTCATCGCTTTCTCCTTCCGAATAAGTGTAATACGTTTATCCGCTGACGCAAGGATTAAACGTAGTCGGTTTATTCGAACAAACCCTAGTACGTTTCGCGTGGAACGAGCCTCAGAGCAGAATGCGCGGAGCTGAGGAGGCTATCGAATGACTTCGGAGGACATCGTCACGGCGGCGCTTGCGAGATCTCAACGGCTTTCGGATTGGATCCAGGCACACCACCCCACCACGGTTGACGCGAGCGACGGCAAGAGGTTCGCCGCCGCTTGGTATGCCATTGCTATTGACCATCGAGAGGCAATCATGTTGCTGGTGCAACGTGGCGCCCGGAGTGCGGCTTTTGCGCTATGCCGCTCGATCTACGAGGCTTGGGTCCGCGCGAGTTGGGCACACATGTGTGCATCTCCACAAGAAATCGAGCGCTTCGAAGCGCAAGGCATTCTTCCGAAAATAGAAACAATGGTTCGACGCCTCGATCTACGCTTGGGGACGACAAGAATTTTTTCGCAGATCAAGCGGTCTGCATGGGAATCCATGTCTGACTACGCACATGGAGAGCAGCGGCAAATCGCTCGTTGGTTCGATGCCGATGGCATCGGCGCGGCCCACCCAGATGTGGAGGTCGTGGCCCTTCTGCAGGCCCTGGACGTATACGCCACTCTCTGTCTAGCGGGCATCTTTGATCTCGCGGGCCTTCCGACCGAGCCGTGCGCCGCCAAGATGGCGGAAGTCGCCTCAGCGTGAGAGGCGACCGCATGGGGCCCACCTCCTGAGAGTTTCTCCGTTTCAAATCGGAGAAACCCCACCTTGATGGAGGCGTCAGGTGTTTTTTTGAGGTTTCTAGACCCGAGGGGTCTCGGATTCTCGCTCACACTTGATCGCCTTGACCGGCTACGCAGGTATTGAGAGACACCACATTTCCAGTCTTCGGAATGGTGTCGCAGTAGTCCGCCCAGGCCTGCATCATCTTGAGCCGCTTGGCGAGCATGTCGCCGCGGCGGTAGGCGGCCTCTACGGCTGAATCGAGGGTGTGCGCCAGCGCCATCTCGGCCAGGTCGCCCGGGAAGGCGGTTTTCTCCGCTACCCAGTCCCGGAACGTGCTGCGGCAGCCGTGCGGCACGCATACCCTGCCCTTCGCGTCCTTGTAGTCCATCCGGCGCATGCAAGCGGTCAAGGACATGTCGCTGAGCGGCTGGAGAGGCTTGCGGCCGGGGAACACCAGTTCTGATCCATCGATGCGCGGCAAGGCTTCGAGGAGCTGCAGCGCCTGCTTCGACAGCGGCACGCGATGCTCCTTCTTGGCCTTCATGCGGTCGGCCGGCACGATCCACAGCTTGGCATCGAGGTCGATCTCGTCCCACCGAGCCCCGCGCACTTCACCCGATCGCGTCGCAGTCAGCACCGCCAACTCCAGCGCCCGGGCGCTCATGCCTTCGACCTGGCGCAGATCGCGCATGAAGGCACCGACCTGCTCGACAGGCAGCGCGGGGTGGTGGACGACCTTCTTAATCTTCCGCGGGCGGCCTAGGAGTTGGTCGAGGTGGCCCCTCCATCGGGCCGGGTTCTCGCCCTTCCTGTAGCCCCGCACGGTCGCCCAGTCGAGCACGGTCTCGATCCGGCCGCGCAGGCGCGATGCGGTTTCGGTCTTTGTGGTCCAGATGGGCTCCAGCACCGTCAGCAAATGGGATAGGTCGATGTCTTGCACGAGCATCTTGCCGATCGTCGGCTTCGCGTAGAGGTCGAGCGTGCTGCTCCACTGGCCGCGGTGCTTGGCGTTCTTCCACTCCCCGGATTTGGCCTTCAGGTAGGCCTCGACGCACTGCTCGAAGGTCCGAGCCTTGGCGCTGGCCGCTGCAACGGCGCTACGGGCCGCCTGGCGGGCTTGGATGGGGTCTTCCCCTGCATGGATCTTGTCGCGTGCAGCCCTGGCCCGTTCTCGGGCCTGCGCGAGGGTCACATCGGGAAAGCCACCGAGCCCCATGTCGCGGATCTTGCCCGCCACCGTGGCACGTAGAACCCACGAGCGAGCCCCGGCCTCGTTGATCTTCAGTTTCAGGCCCGCCACGCCTCCGACCGCATGAGCGCCTGGCTTTGTCAGCCGGCCGACCTGCAGCGCCCCGAGTTCTGCCGCCTTCTTAGGCATATCCGTCCTTTCCACTATCCTTGCCACTAAAAACAGAAGGATTATGACGGACGCCGAGGAACCTGCCAGAACTTCCGTTCTAGCTTCTCTCCAATGAAAACAGGGGGTTTGGGGGAGTCAGAGGGTCGATGGGGAACCCTCAAATTGCGGAGAGTGTGAGATTCGAACTCACGGACGCTTTCACGTCGGCAGTTTTCAAGACTGCTGGTTTAAACCACTCACCCAACTCTCCGGAACCGTCGATTTTATGCTGACGCTGGCCCTTCAATCCTCGGGCAAGAAAAGCGTCTGCAGGTCGCTCAAAAAATCCAGCCCGCGTTCGGTGGGCCACACGCGGTGCAGGTCGCGGGCGATGAGGCCCTTGCGCTCGGCTTCTTCCAGGCCTTTTTGAATGCTGGTCATGGCTAGGCCGGTGCGCTCGCTGAACTGAGGCAGCGTAAAGCCTTCTTTCAGGCGCAGCGCGTTGAGCATGAACTCGAACGGCAGGTCGGCCAGCGCAACCTCGTCGCTTTGCGACACGGCCGTGCCGGCGCTGACGTTTTGCATGTACAGGCGCGGCTCCCGAAAGCGCACCTGGCGCACGATGCGGTGCGCAAAGCTCAGTTTGCTGTGGGCGCCGGCGCCAATGCCAAGGTAGTCGCCAAACTGCCAGTAGTTGAGGTTGTGCGCGCAGGTGTGGCCGCTGCGCGCATAGGCAGAAACCTCGTAGCGCGCCATGCCGTTGGCGGCGGTTCGCTCGGTGATGCGGTCGAGCATGGCGTAGGCCAAATCATCTTCAGGCAAGGCGGGCGGAAACTTGGCGAACCAGGTGTTGGGCTCAATGGTGAGGTGGTACACCGATATGTGCGGCGGCGCGAGCGCCAGCGCTTGCGACAGGTCGGCGTCCAGGCCCTCGATGGTCTGGCCCGGCAGGGCGTACATCAGGTCGAGGTTGAAGGTGTCGAACGCACTGGCGGCCTCTTCCACTGCGGCAATGGCCTGGGCGCGGTCGTGCACGCGGCCAAGCGCTTTCAGGTGCTCGTCGTTAAAGCTCTGCACGCCCACCGAAAGGCGGGTAACGCCCGCACTGCGGTAGGCGCGAAAGCGGTTGCGCTCGAAGGTGCCGGGGTTGGCTTCAAGCGTTATTTCGCACTCGGGCGCGAGCTTGAGGCGGGCGCGCACGTCGCCCAGCAGGCGGTCTATGGCCTGGGGCGAAAAAAGGCTGGGCGTTCCGCCGCCTAAAAAAATGGTGTGAACGGTGCGGCCCCAGATAAGGGGCAGCGCGGCGTCCAGGTCGGCAATCAGCGCATCGAGGTACGCCGCCTCTGGAATGCCTTCAGCCTCGGCCTCGCTGGTGGCGCGCCACTCGTGCGAGTTGAAGTCGCAGTAAGGGCACTTGCGCAGGCACCACGGCAAATGAATGTAGAGCGACAGGGGCGGCAGCGCGGCCAGTTGCAACGGGCCGGGCCGCATCCAGTGCAGCACGTCGTTGGCCTGCGGAGCGCCCGCGGCCTGCGCCGGCTGAATGGGAAACACGGTGGCCATGGGTCAGTCAGCCATCAGAACCAGCGTTCGCGCATCAGGGCGAGCATGGCCTTTGCCGCCTGGCCCCGGTGGCTGTTGGCGTTTTTTACCTCGGGCGGCAGTTGGGCAAAGGTTTTGCCAAAGCTGGGCAGGTACATGACGGGGTCGAACCCGAAGCCGTTGTCGCCAATGGGCGCCTGGGCAATTTCACCGACCACGCGGCCTACGGCAATGAGGGGTTCGGGGTCGTCGTGGCCGCGCAGCGCAACCAGGGTGCTGACGAGTGCGGCGCGGCGGTTGGCCACGCCGTTCAGTTGCTCGAGCAGAGCCTTCACGTTGTTGGCATCGCCCTTGGCATAGCCGAACTGGGTGGCGTAAAACGCGGTGTCGACGCCGGGCAGGCCGCCGAAGGCATCAACGCAAAGGCCGGCATCGTCTGCAATGGCGGGCAGGCCGGTGGCGGCGCTGGCATGGCGCGCCTTGGCGAGGGCGTTTTCTACAAAGGTGCGAAACGGCTCTTCGGCCTCGCCCACGCCCAGTGCCGATTGGGGCACGAGCGTGACCGACAGATCCGCAAACAGCTGCTGCAGCTCGGCAAGCTTGCCGGCGTTGTTGGAGGCCAGGACCAGTTGCATTGCCGCCATTGGTTATTTAGAGAGCAAAGCCTGCTGCTGCATGACGATGAGTTCGCCGATGCCTTTTTCGGCCAGGCCGAGCAGGATGTTCATCTCGTCGCGCGAAAAAGCCGCGCCTTCGGCGGTGCCCTGCACTTCGACGAAATGGCCGGCGCCGGTCATCACCACGTTCATGTCGGTGTCGCAGGCGGAGTCTTCGGTGTATTCCAGGTCGAGCAGCGGCGTGCCGGCCACGATGCCGACAGAAATGGCGGCCACGTGGCCCCGGATGGGCGACGCGGGAATGGTGCCGGCGGCCAGCAGTTTGTTGACGGCGTCTTGCGCGGCAACAAAGGCGCCGGTAATGGCCGCGGTGCGGGTGCCACCATCGGCCTGCAGCACGTCGCAGTCGAGGTGAATGGTGCGCTCGCCCAGCGCGGCCAGGTCGAACACGGCGCGCATCGAGCGGCCGATAAGGCGCTGAATCTCTTGCGTGCGGCCGCTTTGCTTGCCGCGGGCGGCTTCGCGGTCGCTGCGGGTGTGGGTGGCGCGCGGCAGCATGCCGTATTCGGCCGTCACCCAGCCTTCACCGCTGCCGCGCTTGTGCGGGGGCACGCGCTCTTCGATGGAGGCGGTGCACAGCACGCGGGTTTGGCCGAATTCGATGAGCACCGAGCCTTCAGCGTGAATGGTGAAGCCGCGGGTCATGCGAACGGGGCGCAGCTGGTCGGCGGCACGGCCGCCGCTTCGTGTGAAAGCAGTCATTTTTGTAGAGGTATGTGAAACAAGAGCGGAGGCAGCCCCGCAAGCCGAAGCAGCCTTGAAATCAGATTTTCTTGGCGGCAGAACGGCGAATGGCTTCGTTGATTTCGGCAATGGAGCGCTCGATGGCGTCTTCGTCCATGTCGTCGATCTCGCCGTCGGAGGGCATGCCGGCCTGGATGGTGGAGGCAAACACGCCGTCGTCGATGGTTTCGGTGGAAACGCCGCGGTCTTCGCCCGTTGAATCGGGCGTTTCCCATTCGAGCGCGATGAGCGTCACGTTGTCGCTGTGGGCGCCGCCCTTGCGCAGCGCCATTTCAGCCAGGTCTGGCGCGGCGTCGGACACGGGCTTGTCGGAAGACAGAGTGTGCACGATGACGGCGTCGTCGAGCACGCCCCACACGCCGTCGGAGCACAGCATGATGCGGTCGCCGCGCTGCAGTTGCAGCGGGGCCGAAATATCGAACAGCGGCGTGGTCGGCGAACCCAGGCAGGTGAGCAGCAGGTTGCGGTTGACGGGCATGTCCGCCCCTTGGGGGCGCGGGCGCTCGGCATGCGAATGGTCGCGCGTGCGAGTGAGCAGGCGGCCGTCGCGCACCACGTAAAGGCGCGAGTCGCCGCAGTGCATCCAGGTGGCCGTGGTGCCTTGGAGCAGGGCCGCGACAACGGTGGTGCGCGGCGTGTCGAGCATGGCCTTGTGGCTTGCGTACCGCATGATCTGCTGGTGCGCCGCCATGGCCGATTCGGCCAGGAAGGCCTTGGCGTCCTTGACCGTCGGGCGGGCCTCGCGCTGATACAGGGCCGCAATGGTCTGCAAGGCCAGTTGGGCCGCAACCTCGCCTTCGGGGTGGCCGCCCATGCCGTCGGCCAGCACAAAAAGGCCGGACTCCCGCGTGTAGCAATAGCCCATGCGGTCTTCGTTCTTGAGACGGCCGCCTTTGCGGCTGACCTGGAATACCGAGAATTTCATGCCGGACGGGTGGTAGGTGCCGCCGCCCTGGGCAGGGCCTTCTTGTCGAAGGAGCGGATGTTGTCGAAAGAAAGCCGCACCTTTTCGCCGACGGTGAGCTTGGTGTAGCGCCGCTCGCCTTCGCGGCTCAGTTCTTTTTGCAGCGCAAAGACCGATTGGGGACGGGAGAGCGGGTCGAGCGACATGCACCACTCGACCACTTCGATCAGGTTGTCCGAATACACGCCGCGCAGGCGCGACAGCGACAGGCTGAGCCGGTCTTTCTCGATGCGGCGCGGAGCGTCGTTGGGCGGGTAGCCCTGCATGCAGGCGTAAATGCAGGCGCCAATGGCGTAGATGTCGGTCCAGGGGCCCATCGACGAGTCGCGCCGGTACATCTCGGGGGCGGCAAAGCCGGGGGTGTACATAGGGCGGATGAAGATGCCCTCTTTGCTGAGCACTTCGCGTGCGGCACCAAAGTCGATCAGCACGGCGCGGTCTTCGTCGGTGACAAAGATGTTGGCGGGCTTGATGTCCAGGTGGAGCATCTTGTACTGGTGCACGATGCGAAGGCCGCGCAGAATTTCATCGAAAAGCGAGCGGATGGTCGATTCGCGGAAGACCTTGGGCCGTTTCAGGTCGCGCGCGGTCACCACAAAGTCCTGCAGGGTCGCGCCCTCCAGGTAGTTCATGACCATGTAGACGGTTTCGTTCTCTCTAAAGAAGTTGAGAACGCTGACCACCGAGGCATGCGAGATTTGCGCGAGCGAGCGGCCTTCCTCGAAAAAGCTCTTCAGGCCGAGCCGGTAGAGAGACAGCTTTTCGGGCGCGACCTCGGGCGTGAGCTCGCCGGGCCCGCGGGTTGCAAGGGAGGAAGGCAGGTATTCCTTGATGGCAACCTGCTGTCCGCTGGGGTCGATGGCGAGATAGACGACGCCAAACCCGCCTGCTGAAAGCCGGCGAACGATGCGGTAACCGCCAATGACCGTATCAGGCAGCAGGGGCGAAGGCTTGACCTTTGACATAATCCGGGAGTTTCGCCCGAAGGCGATGGTGCGGCAAGCGAACGCCATGCCGACGCCTCGGTGCATACAGCAAAAACCACAGTGAGGCGCAATGCCAGTTTACAGCATGACCGGCTATGCCAGTGGCCAGAACGGCCCCGTTGGCAGCCACTCCGAAGCCGAAGCACGGCCTACCGCCGCAGGCCGACTCGGGGTCGAAATACGCTCGGTCAACAGCCGCTTTCTCGACCTCACCTTCAAACTGCCGGAAGAACTGCGCCAGCATGAAACCGCGCTGCGCGAGCTGCTCACGGGCAAGCTGAAGCGCGGCAAGGTCGAAGTGCGGGCCGCCATCGAAAACACCGCGCAGGGCGGCATCGTCGAGCCATCGGTCAAGCTGCTGCAGCGGCTGAACGGCGTGCAGGACGGCATCAAGGCCTGGCTGCCCGGCGCCCGCGAACTGAGCGTCGCCGACGTATTGCGGCTGGCCGGCGGCGACGGCACCACCCGTGGCGACTGGGGCAGCGACCTGCTCGACGTGGCCGGCAAAGCGCTGGACGCGCTGATGTCCGCCCGCCAGCGCGAAGGCGCGCGGCTCGCCAAGATGCTCGAAGCCCACCTTGCCCAGCTGCGTACGCTGGTCGAACAGGCCGGCCCGCTGATTCCGCAACTGGTCGAGCAGCAGCGCGCGCGCTTCCTCGAGCGCTGGCAAGAGGCCATGGGCCTGACCGGCGGCACCCTGCCCGAGGCCGCGCAAGACCGGGCGCTGAACGAGGCGACGGCTTTTGCGATTCGCATCGACGTGGCGGAAGAGCTCACGCGGCTGAACTCGCACCTGGACGAGATCGAGCGGCTGCTCAAGAAGGGTGGCGAAATCGGCAAGCGGCTGGACTTTTTGATCCAGGAACTGCACCGCGAGGCCAATACACTGGGCTCCAAGTCCGCAGCGCTGGAGCTCACCCGCATTGGCGTGGACATGAAGGTGCTGATCGAGCAGATGCGCGAACAGGTACAAAACATCGAATGAGCGAGCGAATGGACTATCCGGGCAACATTTTTGTGGTGGCGGCACCCAGCGGTGCCGGCAAATCGAGCCTGGTCAAAGCGCTCATGGAACTGGACACGGCCGTTCAGCCCTCGGTTTCGCACACCACGCGGCCACCGCGCGGACAAGAAAAGCACGGCCGGGAGTACTTTTTTACCTCGCCGTCGGAGTTCGACGCCATGATTGCCGCAGACGGCTTTGTGGAATGGGCCCATGTGCACGGCCACCGGTACGGCACCTCCAAAAAGGCCATTGAGGAGCGGATTGCCCAGGGGGCGGACGTCATTCTCGAAATCGACTTTCAGGGTGCCATCCAGATCCGCAAGACTTTTGCGAACGCGGTCATGATTTTCATCCTGCCGCCAAGCTGGGAAGAACTGCGCTCCCGGCTGGAGCGGCGCGGGGAAGACAGCGCCGCCGTCATCGAGCTGCGGCTCAAGAATGCCGCCGAAGAGATGGCCCGGGCGGGGGAATTCGACTTCGTTATAATCAACGAGTTATTTGAGCGCGCGCTTTTCGATCTCAAGGCGATCGTCCACGCTCAGCGGCTTCGGTACTCTGCACAGCGCCGCGCACGTGCCGACACATTCGCCGCACTGAACATCCCCTGATTTCCTGCTCACTGACCGAAAGATTCTCATCATGGCCCGCATCACCGTCGAAGATTGTCTGCTTCAGATCCCCAACCGCTTCCAGCTGGTTCTGGCCGCCACCTACCGTGCGCGCATGCTGAGCCAGGGCCACGCGCCCAAGATCGAGAGCAAGAACAAGCCCGCCGTGACCGCCCTGCGCGAGATCGCCGAAGGCAAGATCGGCATTGAAATGCTCAAGAAGGTGCCGGGCTGATCTGACGCAGCCCTGCAACGAAAAGGCACCGCAAAGCGGTGCTTTTTTTACGTCTGGACGCGTCCATACAGCGGTCACGCTAAAGTGGTAGCCATGAGTGCGGTTGCCAAACATCAGTCCCATGCCCCTTCGGGCACGCCAAAGCCGAGCCCGGCGGCGCTGAATGCGGCCGCCGCAAGCTTTGCCGCGCTGACGGCCAGGCTCGATTACCTGAGCCCCGAGGACACCGAGCTGGTCCGCCGCGCCTACCGCTTTGCCGACGAGGCCCATCTGGGCCAGTTGCGCAACAGCGGTGAGCCCTACATTACGCACCCGATTGCCGTGGCTGCGCAATGCGCCGAATGGAAGCTCGACGCGCAGGCGCTGATGGCCGCCCTGCTGCACGACGCCATCGAAGATTGCGGCGTTACCAAGCCGGAACTGATCGAGCGCTTTGGCGCCCCGGTTGCCGAGCTGGTCGACGGGCTCACCAAGCTGGACAAGCTGCAGTTCAACACGCGCGAAGAAAACCAGGCCGAATCGTTCCGCAAGATGCTTCTGGCCATGGCGCGCGATGTGCGCGTCATTCTGGTGAAGCTGGCCGACCGCACGCACAACATGCGCACGCTGGACGATGCGCCGCGCGAAAAGTGGGCCCGCATCTCGCGCGAAACGCTCGAGATCTATGCGCCCATCGCACACCGGCTCGGCCTGAACCAGACTTATCGCGAGCTGCAAGAACTCTCGTTCCGCCATCTGAAGCCTTGGCGCTACGCCACGCTGTCCAAGGCCGTTGCCAAGGCGAGAGGCCGTCGGCGCGACCTGATCCAGAAGGTGCAGAAAGAGGTCGAGTCCGCCTTCTCGGCCGCCGGCATGACGCTGCGGATTGCGGGCCGCGAAAAAACGCTCTATTCGATCTACCGCAAGATGGAAGAAAAGCACCTGAGCTTTGCCCAGGTGACTGACATCTACGGTTTTCGGCTGATCGTGCCGAACGTGATCGCCTGCTACACGGGCCTTGGCATCCTGCACCAGATGTACAAGCCGCTGCCGGGCAAGTTCAAGGACCACATCGCCATTGCCAAGCTCAACGGCTACCAGTCGCTGCACACCACGCTGGTGGGCCCGGCGGGTGTGAACGTGGAGTTTCAGCTGCGCACCGAGGCCATGCACGTGGTGGCCGAATCGGGCGTGGCGGCGCATTGGCTCTACAAGGCCGCGGAGCCGAATGCGGCAAGCAACGACCGGCTCGGCACCAAGTGGCTGCAGTCGCTGCTCGACATTCAGGACGAAACCCGCGACGCGGCCGAGTTCTGGGACCACGTCAAGGTCGACCTGTTTCCTGATGCGGTCTACGTGTTCACGCCCAAGAGCCAGATCCTGGCGCTGCCGCGCGGCGCCACGGTGGTCGACTTTGCCTACGCCATTCACAGCAACATCGGCGACCACACGTCTGCTGCGCGTATCAACGGCGACCAGGTGCCGCTGCGCACCGAGCTGAAGAACGGCGACGTGGTCGAGGTGATTACCGCGCCGGTGTCAACGCCCAATCCTGCCTGGCTCGGCTTTGTTCGAACCGGCCGCGCGCGCTCCAAGATCCGCCACTATCTGAAGACGCTGGCTCACGCTGAATCCGAAGGGCTGGGCGAAAAACTGCTCGCGCAGGCGTTGCGCGCCGAAGGCCTGAGCAAGCTGCCGGCCGACGATGCCGAGCATCAGGCGCTGTGGGAAAAGCTGTTGCGCTTCACCGGCAACCGCACGCGCGCCGAGCTGCTGACCGACATCGGACTGGGCAAGCGAATTGCCAGCATCGTCGCCAAACGGCTCGTGGCCATGCTCTCCGAACTGGGCGAGCGGCCGGATGCGCTGCTGCTGAGCCGCGAGCGCTTCATTTCGCACGAAACCATTTCGCAGGGCGCCGTGACGCTGGACGGCAGCGAGAACTCCTCCGTTCGCTTTGCCCTGTGCTGCCGCCCAATTCCGGGCGATGAGATCGTCGGCTATCTGGGGCATGGCGAAGGCCTGGTGGTGCATACCGAAAGCTGCGGCGTCGGCCAACGCCTGCGGCACAAGGACAGCGAGCGCTTCTTCGCGGTCGAATGGGCCGACGAGCCCACACGTGCTTTCGAAACCGGCGTGGTGATTACCGTGCGCAACGACAAGGGCGTGCTGGCCCGCGTGGCCGCGACCCTGGCGGATGCTGAAGCGGACATCACGCACGTCGAAATGGCCGATGAAACGCCGCAGGACTCGACCGACCTGCGCTTTGTGATTGCCGTGCGCGACCGGAGCCATCTCGATGCGGTGTTGCGCGCGGCGCGGCGCACTGCGTCGGTGCTGACGGCTGCTCGGACGGTTCCCGCGCCCTGAAATTCCGCCTGAAGCCGGAGGCGCGCTTACGGCGCAGTGCCTGAACCCGGAGCGGGATAGCTCACAGACAGCAGCTCGACCTCGTGCGTCCCGCCCGGCGTCACGAGCTTCACCACGTCGCCCTCTCGGGACTTGAGCAAGGCCCGCGCGATGGGCGAGATCCAGCTGACTTGCGACTGGGCGCTGTCCGCTTCGTCGATGCCCAAGATGGTCACGCTGCGCTCGTCGCCGCTTTCATCGGCATAGCGCACCGTGGCGCCAAAGAAAACCTGGTCGCTGCCATGGTGCACCGAGGGGTCGGTCACCTCGGCAATCTCGAGCCGCTTGGTCAGAAAGCGGATGCGCCGATCGATTTCTCGCAGTCGCTTTTTGCCGTAGAGGTAATCGCCGTTTTCCGAGCGGTCGCCATTCTTGGCCGCCCAATGCACCGCCTCGACGACCTTGGGTCGCTCTTCGTCCATCAATTGCAGCAATTCGTCGCGCAGCCGGGCATATCCGGCCGGCGTGATGTAGTTCTTGCTGCCGCTGGGCAGCGCCGGACCGGCGCTTTCGCCGCCGTCGTCGTCTTCGTCGGCGTCGGTTTCCTTGGTGAATGCTTTGCTCAAGGCAAAACCTCCGAAGTTAAAAAGGCCCGCAACTTTCGTTGCAGGCCTTCATGATGAAGTGCGGCGAACTCCTGAGTCGCCCGTTCAACATATTGTGCCCCGATCCGTGGGGGCGAGGCCTGGCGTGCCGGCCGGCTTGCTTCACCCCAGGTCGGAGCGCTTGCAGTCGAAAACCACGCTTTGTTCGACGGCGCGCAGCGCGGGCACCTTGTTCACGAACGTTACGCCGGCGCTCATCAGGCGCCACTCCGTTGTCTTGAACAGTTTGAAGAGGCTCGTGGTTTCGACCCCGACCGTCGGAATGGAGTTGAAGACATAGACGGGCTCGCCGGACTGGCCTTCTTCCATGTTCACCAGGTCCGCTCTGAGCTTGCCCATGGTTTCCGTATCTTTCGTCCTGGAGCGAACGACGTCCATGTTGACGGTGCGCGAGTGCTCGTCGATTGAAATCCTGCGGATCGAACTGAGGGACGAGGTGGTTCCGCTGTTCGCGCCCGGAATGCAGGTGATCTTTCCTGCCCAGGCCGAGCCCGCGGCCAAGGACAACAAGAAAAGGAGCGGAAATGCGAGTCTTTTTGCGTGAGTACCCATGATTCACTCTAAGCCGTTTCCCCGTCCGGCAGGCTTCGACCCATGTCTTCCAGACTAATTGTTACGGTATCAATAAACGTTAACAATTTGCCTTCACGTGAAATAAGTCACATTCTTGATTCCCGGGCCTTGCTACTGATGAGTTGAACGGGAGGGAAGCTCTGAGCTCCATGGACTCTGGCGGGAAGCAATGGTCACTCAGGTCATTCATAACGCGACCATCACGTTGCAGTTGCCCTTCGGCATGAGCGCCAGCGCCGAAGTCGCGGCGCTTCGGGCGGCGGGCATTCCGGTCGACGGACTGGGCAATGCGACGTCGGGCTATCTGTTCGTGCGGACCACGGGCCGCGGCGACAACCGGACGAACACCTTTCGGTGGTTTGCCACGAGCATTGGCAGAGATCCCATCGACGTGACCACCTTGCCTGGAGGCCCCTCTTTGGCATGCCGATAGGCAAAAGAAAAAGGGTTAGGACACGTTGATGTCCTAACCCTTTAAGAGAGTGGTGCGGCTGGCAGGAATTGAACCCACGACCCCTTGGTTCGTAGCCAAGTACTCTATCCAACTGAGCTACAGCCGCACAGCTATCGATTATAGCATCCATTTTGGCCCAAACCGGACAGCTCAGAAATGCATGCAAGTGGTAGGCCGTGATGGGCTTGAACCATCGACCAACGGATTATGAGTCCGCTGCTCTAACCAACTGAGCTAACGGCCCACGAGAGACCCCGATTCTATTCGCCGTGCGGCTCACTTACGGTGGCTCAGCGCGTTGCTGACCAGGCGCGAGGTGATGTCGACGATCTGGATCATTCGCTCGTAAGGCATGCGGGTCGGGCCGATGACGCCCAGGGTACCCACGACCTGCCCGTCGACTTCGTAGTTGGCGCTGACGATGGAAAGCTCTTCGATGGGCACCACCTGGCTCTCGCCGCCGATGAAGATGCGCACGCCTTCCGCCTTGCTCGACACATCGAGCAGCCGCATGAGTTGCGCCTTTTGTTCGAACAGTTCAAAGGCGCGGCGCAACTGGCCCATGTCGCTCGAAAAGTCGGTCACGGAGAGCAGGTTGCGCTCGCCGGAGATCACAACGTCGTCTTCCTGTGCTTCGGTGAGCACCTCGGAGCTGACCTTGACGGCGGCCTGCATCAAGGCGGCGATCTCGCCGCGCAGCTTTTCCACCTCGGACTGGAGGCGGTCGCGCACCTGCTCGATGGTGAGGCCCGCATAGTGGGCGTTGATGTAGTTCGACGCCTCGACCAGTTGCGACTGCGAATAGTCGGCCTCGGGAAAGATCACGCGGTTTTGCACGTCGCCGTCGGGCGAGACGATGATCACCAGCAGCCGCCGCTCGGAAAGCTTCAGGAACTCGATCTGCTTGAACACTGACGCCCGCCGAGGCGCCATGACGACGCCGACGAACTGCGACAGGTTGGACAGCAGGCTGGCCGCGTTGGCTATCACCTTCTGCGGCTGGTCGGGTGCCAGGCTCGGCGCACTCATCTGCTCGCGCTCGGCAGTGAGCATGGTGTCGACGAAAAGCCGGTAGCCACGGGCCGTGGGAATGCGGCCGGCGGAGGTGTGGGGGCTTGCAATCAGTCCCAGCGCCTCGAGGTCCGACATGACGTTGCGGATGGTCGCGGGCGAAAGGTCCAGCCCCGGCGCGCGCGACAAAGTCCGCGACCCGACCGGTTGGCCTTCGGCGATGTAACGCTCCACCAAAGTCTTGAGGAGCAACTTGGCACGGTCGTCCAGCATTGCAAGATTTTAGTGTTGTAATTTGTACATGACTTCCCGCTTCCGCAACGTCGCCCTGATCGGCAAATACCAGGCTTCAGGCGCCCGGGCGCAAGCGGACGCGCGCGACGGCGTCATGGAAGATATTGGCGCCTTCCTGGAATCGCAAGGGTGCACTGTTTTTGTCGAAAAATCCGCCGCTGCAGAGGCCGCTGCGGACGCCATCGCAGGCGGCCGCTACGAGGCACTGAGCGTAGAAGAGATCGGCCAGCGCTGCGACCTGGGCCTGGTGGTCGGGGGCGACGGCACCATGCTGGGCATTGGCCGGCAACTGGCGTGCTACGGCATTCCGCTGATCGGCATCAACCGCGGTCGGCTCGGCTTCATTACCGACATTCCGCTCGACAATTACCAGGCCACGCTGATTCCCATGCTGGCCGGCGAATACGAGGAAGACCACCGCAGCCTCATGCATGCGCAGGTCATGCGCGACGGTGTGTCGGTGTTCGATGCACTGGCAATGAACGATGTGGTGGTGAACCGCGACTCCACCTCGGGCATGGTCGAGTTGCGGGTTTCGGTGGGCCGGCATTTCGTCGCCAACCAGCGCGCCGACGGCCTGATCATCGCATCGCCGACGGGCTCGACCGCGTATGCGCTGTCGGCCGGCGGGCCGCTGCTGCACCCGGCGGTGCCAGGGTGGGTTTTGGTACCCATCGCACCGCACACCTTGTCGAACCGCCCGGTGCTGCTGCCCGACGCGGACGAGATCGTGATCGAGCTGGTGTCGGGGCGCGGCGCCAGCGCCAATTTCGACATGCAGTCCCTGGCCTCGCTCGCCATCGGCGACCGGGTGGTGGTGCGGCGCTCCGACTTCCGGGTGCGCTTTCTGCACCCGCGCGGCTGGAGCTATTTCGACACGCTGCGCAAGAAACTTCATTGGAACGAAGGGGGCTCCTGAGATGGCGCTGCGACGCATCGCACTGCGCGACTTCGTGATCGTGCGATCACTCGAACTCGACCTGTCCACCGGATTTACGGTGCTCACCGGCGAAACCGGCGCGGGCAAATCCATATTGATCGACGCGCTTCAACTGGCGCTCGGCAACCGCGCCGATGCAGGCGCGGTGCGCGAGGGCGCCGAGCGCCTCGACGTGAGCGCTGAATTCGATGCCGACCCGGCCTTTGCGGCCTGGCTCGACGAAGGCGGATTCGAATCGGGCGACGCCCTGCTCTTGCGCCGAACGGTGGACCTGCAAGGCCGCAGCCGCGGCTGGATCAACGGCAGCCCGGCCACGGCCACGCAATTGCGGGAGCTCGGCGACCGACTGCTCGACATTCACGGCCAGCATGCATGGCAAAGCCTCACGCGCCCCGAGGCCGTGCGCGGCCTGCTCGACGCGTATGCCGGCGTGCGCACCGATGCGCTGGACTCGGCCTGGCACAGCTGGCGGCAAGCGATCTCGGCACTCGACAATGCGCGCTCCGCGCAAGATTCGCTGCAGCGCGAGCGCGAACGGCTGCAATGGCAGATTGCCGAAGTGATGAAGCTGGCCCCCGCCGAAAGCGAGTGGGAAGAGCTCTCGACCAACCACGCACGCATTTCGAATGCGCAGGCGCTCATCGATGCGGCGCAGGGCGCAAGCCAGGCGCTCGAAGACGACGACAACGGCGCCCTGGCGGCGCTCTCACGCGCGGTGACACTGCTGCAGAACTGCGAGCACATCGAGCCTGAATTCCGCGCGCTCGGCGAAGTGCTGGCCTCCAGCGTGGCGCAGGCCTCCGACGCCGCGCATTCGCTGCACGGCTACCTGCGCAACGCCGAGGCCGATCCGCAGCGCCTTGCCGAACTGGACGAGCGCATGGGCTTGTGGATGTCGCTGGCGCGCCGCTACAAGCGCACGCCCGACGACCTGCCCGCGCTGCTCGCTGGCTGGCAAGCCGAGCTGAAGGCGTTGGACGCACAAAGCGACCTCGAAAGCCTGGAGCGTGCCGAACAGGCTGCACAACAGACCTACATGAAGGAAGCCAAGGCGCTTGCCAAGTCGCGCAAGCAGGCCGCGCCGCGCCTCTCCGAAGCGGTCACGCAGGCCATGCAGGGGCTGGGCATGCAGGGTGGCCGGTTCGAAGTCGAACTGCAGCCGCTGGCGCAGCCGGGCCGCGCGGGGCTCGAAGACGTCGCCTTTCTGGTGAGCGGCCATCCGGGCAGCACCCCCCGCCCCATCGGCAAGGTGGCGTCGGGCGGCGAGCTCTCCCGCATTGCCTTGGCCATTGCGGTCACCACGAGCCAGCTTGGCGCCGCGCAGACGCTGATCTTCGACGAGGTCGATGCCGGTGTGGGCGGCGCTGTTGCAGAGACCGTGGGGCGCCTCATGAAGCAGCTCGGGCGCGACCGCCAGGTCCTGGCCGTCACGCACCTGCCGCAAGTGGCTGCCTGCGCCGATCACCACCTGGTGGTGGCCAAGCGCCAGACGGCAGCGGCCGGCCAGGACGGCCCGCGCACCGAAAGCGGCGTTTCGCGCCTGGACGACGAGAACCGCGCCCGGGAAATCGCCCGCATGCTCGGCGGCGAAAAGGTTTCGCACACCTCGCTGGCGCATGCCCGAGAAATGCTGGGCCACAAGACGTCGGCGACGCTGTGATGAACCTCGATCTGGTGCTCATCACCGGCATGTCGGGTTCGGGCAAATCCGTGGCGCTGCATGCGCTGGAAGACGCGGGCTACTACTGCGTCGACAACCTGCCGCCCGAATTGTTGACGCCCTTCATCGCGCTACAACACGAGCAGGAAGCCAAGCGTGTTGCGATTGCGATGGACGTGCGCAGCGGCGTGTCGCTGCCGATCGTTCCGCAACAGCTAGAGGCGCTGCGGCACGACGGTGTTTCGCTGCGTTCGCTGTTTCTCGACGCCACCACCGACGCCCTGCTGCGGCGCTATTCGGAAACCCGCCGGCGGCACCCGCTGTCGCGCCAGGAGGGCCGCACCGACGCGCCCGAGCAGGAGCGCGCGCTGATACAAGCCATTGAACTGGAGCGCGAGCTGCTGGCCGACCTGCGCGACGGCGCCGACGTGATCGACACGAGCCTGATCAGGCCGGCGCAGCTGCAGAGCTACATCAAGGCGCTGATCTCCGCGCCGCAGAGCGCGCTGACCTTGGTGTTCGAATCGTTCGCCTTCAAGCGCGGCGTACCGCTGGACGCCGACTACGTATTCGACGTGCGCATGCTCCCCAATCCGCATTACGTGCCGACCTTGCGGCCTCTCACCGGCCGCGATGCGCCGGTGGTCGAATGGCTGCGCGAACACGATGACGTGGCGCGCATGTACGACGACATCGAGCAGTTTCTTTCCCGCTGGCTCGATGCGCTGGCGCGAGACCATCGCAGCTACGTGACGGTGGCCATCGGCTGCACCGGCGGCCAGCATCGCTCGGTGTTCCTGGTTGAACAGCTGGCACGTGCCTTTGGCGCGCGTTGGGGTGCCCTCAAGCGGCACCGCGAACTCGACGCAATCTGAGCAGCTAGCCCGCGCTGCTTTCCAGCAGCTTGCGCATCGGCGCCGGCAACCCGAGCCGCCCCCACTCTTCCGCATCCACCCAGCGCGCGGTCTCGCCTTGCGGCTGGCCGCCGTGGAGCATCACCGGGTGAAGATGCAAGTCCTTGTGGGTCAGCACGTGCACGAAGGGCTGCAGGTCTTGCGCCTTGCGCTGCGCGGCCGGCGGCAGTGCGGCGAGCAGGTCTTCGCGGCTCTCGAACACCGGCAGGCAATAGAGCCCGGCCCAGATCCCCTTGGCCGGACGCTTTTCCAGCCAGACGCGGCCTTGCGCATCGCGCGCCAGCAGCATCCAGAGCGATTGGGCACTGCGCTTGAGCTTGCGGGTCTTGACGGGATAGCGCTCCGGCTGGCCTTCGCGCAAGCCGGTGCAGATGCTGTTCACCGGGCAGATCATGCAGCTCGGCTTGCGCGGCAGGCAAACCGTGGCGCCCAGATCCATCACGCCCTGCGTGTAGCCCGCAATGGCTTCCTTCTGCCCGTCTGGCGGAAGCAGCTGCGTGGCCCTGTCCCAGAGCGCGCGCTCCTGCGCCGACGAAGACATGTCTCCGCCAAAGCCGAGCACGCGCGTCAGCACGCGCTTCACGTTGCCGTCGAGAATTGCCACGCGCTCGCCAAAGCAAAAGGCCGCAATTGCCGATGCGGTGGAACGGCCGATGCCCGGCAGGGTGGTGAGCTCGGCGGCCGTGCGCGGAAACTCTCCGCCGAAGCGCGCAACCACCTCCTGGGCGCAGCGGTGCATGTTGCGCGCGCGGCTGTAGTAGCCCAGGCCGCTCCAGAGCCCGAACACCTCGTCTTCGGTACCGTCGGCCAGGGCCCGCACAGTGGGGAAGCGCTCGAGAAAGCGCGCAAAGTAACCGAGCACCGTCGAAACCTGGGTCTGCTGGAGCATGACCTCCGACAGCCACACGCGGTACGGATCGCGCGTGTTCTGCCATGGCAGCTCGCTGCGCCCGTGGCTGCGCTGCCAGGCCACGACACGCTGCGCAAAATCAGCCGGCACGTGCAACTCCTGCATTGCGCCGCCGGTCAGCGGGCTATCAGGCCGCACGCAGTTCGCCGATGGCGGCCGCGGCGGCCGGCCTTCCCTGTTGCGCGATCATCGAAGTGAATTCCTGCAGCCGAAGATGCAGCTCGGCCAGGCTGCTCTCTTGCGCGGCAAGTTCGAGCAGGCGTTCGTCGAGGTTGCCGGCCGCATTCTGGATGCGCTCGATCGCCTCGATGCGCTTGCTGAAGGTGCGGCGGCGCTCCTTCAGCTGCGCATCGATCTGTGCGCTGGCACCCTTGCTCCAGCGTTCGACTTCGGTCATGGCCGCTTCGTTGACCAGCCGCAGCCGGCTGGCGAGTGCGCGCACCAGCTTGTCGCAGAAATCCGCTTGTGCCAGCCTCAGCAGATTGCCGACGCTCAGGTAATGAATGTGGCTGCGCTCGATCTGGCTCAGCTCCTGCTCGAAGCTCGTCAGGTCGGGCTCGGCGGGCGCCTGCAGGTTGAAGCCCTGCTCCGCGTTGAGCTGGCGGAAGGTGGCGTGCAGCATCGACTGGATCTCGGCCGTGGTGGCCTGCACTTCGCGCAGGTTGTTGCGCAGCGAATCGAAGGTCTCGCCGTACACCTTGCGCACGTTGAGCTTGATGCCGGGGCGCTTGAGCGCGGTCGAAAGCCGCACCATGTCCTCCTTGAGCGCGGTGCGGCCGAGCACGGCATACACCTCGCGCAGCAACTTGCCCTGCACGGAGCGCAGCGCAAGGATGCGCGTGTTGCTGCCCTCGAACTCGTTCTGCTCCTGATCGATGCGGGCGCGCATATGGCGGATCACCGAAACATTCTTGCCGCGCAGGCCCTGCAGCTCGAGCGCCTGCTCCGACAGGTCGCGCTGGCGCACCTTCAGGATGCGCTCGGCTTCGACACGCAGTGCCACCATGCCGGCGTCGACGGCAAGCCGCAGCATGGTTTCGCGCTTGCCGAGCACGCCTTCGGCGAGCAGCGTTTCGAGTGCCGGCAAACGGCTGGCTTCGAGCAGCCGCCCGTCGCGCTGGATCTTTGCCTGCAGGCCCTTTTGCGCCGACACCGGCAGCACCTGCACGAGCGGAACCTCGAGAAACTTGGCCGCCACTTCACGCTGGCGCTCGATCTGCATTTCGATCTGCGCGGGCGTGCTCAGCGTGTCCCACATGGTGTCGATCTTGTTGAGCACCACGAAGCGCGTGTCGCTGCCTTCGTTTTCGGTGACCAGATGCTCGCGCCAAATGGACAGGTCGGAACGCGTCACCCCGGTTTCGGCACCCAGGATGAAGACAACCGCATGCGCCTGCGGAATGAGGCTGACCGTGAGTTCGGGCTCGGCGCCAATCGCGTTCAGGCCCGGAGTATCCAGAATGACCAGCCCCTGCTCCAGCAGCGGGTGCGGCATGTTCAGGATGGCGTGGCGCCAGCGCGGAATTTCCACCCGGCCTTCGGCGTCCTGCACCGGGTTGTCGTCGGGTGTTTCTTCGTTCCAGAAGCCGAGCGCATGCGCCTCGTCTTTGCTGACCCAGCGCACTTCGGCCACCTTGCCCATGGCCTGGGCCAGCTGCTCGGCGTTCTCTACGTCGATTGCAATTTCGGTCCAGCGCGTGGGCTTCTCGCGCCAGTGCGTGAGCGAATGGGGTTCCAGCCGGGTTTCGATCGGCAGCAGCCGCAGCTTGGGCGACACCGCGGCGTCGTAGCCCAGTTCCGTCGGGCACATCGTGGTGCGCCCCGCGCTGGCCGGCATGATGCGCCGCCCGTAGCCGGCGAAGAAGATCGCGTTGATCAGCTCCGACTTGCCGCGCGAGAACTCGGCCACGAACGCGACCATGACTTTGCTGTTGCGAATCTGCAGCTCGAGGCCGCGCAGGCGCTCGGCCACGGCTTGGTCGAGCAGCTCGTTCTCGGTCAGCCAGCGGGACAGCCACTGGAGGCGGTGAGCAAAATTGCTTCGCCAGGCGCCGTGCTGATCGAGTTGTTGGTTGAAAGAGCGGCTCAAAGGAAATATGTAAGAAACAACTTACAAATATAGCATCGCAAGCTGTGGAGCAACCGTTTGCAGGATATTCGAACGTGGGTGCCAGAAAACTATTTTTGACAATTTGGACAATAGTAAGTGGAACGCTGGCCTTGGCGTAGCTGCCGTATCGGCGTTGCGCAGACCCGACAAGGCTCGCCAGCGCGGCCGTAGACGGTGGCTTCGAGCTGGAAATAGCCGTTCTGCCCGTCCACGTTGGAGAAATCGCGCAGCGTGCTGCCGCCCTTCTCCACCGCCCTGGCCAGAATTTCGCGTACCGCCGCATGAAGCTTGGCGGCGCGCGGCCGGCTGATTCGCGCGGCAGACAGGGTCGGGCGAATGCCCGCCTGAAACAGCGCCTCCGACGCATAGATGTTGCCGACGCCCACCACCACATCGCCCGCGAGCAGCACCTGCTTCACCGCGGTGCGGCGCTTCCGAAGCCCGGCGTGAAACGCGTCGAGGTCGAATCCGTCGCCCAGCGGCTCCATGCCCAGTCCGCCTAGCAGCTTGATGGCCCATGGCGCCGCTTCGTCTTCCACGTAGACCACGGCACCGAAGCGGCGCGGATCGTTGAGCCGCAGGGTACCCCGGTCGGTCACGAGATCGAAGTGATCATGAACGCCGGGCGGCGGCAGCGCTGCATCGAAGCGCAGGCTGCCCGACATGCCCAGGTGCAGCAGCAGCAGGCCGCGATCCAGGTCGATCAGCAGGTACTTGCCGCGCCGGCGCACCTGCAGCACCTGTCGGCCCACGAGTGCCTCGGGCTCGACCATCAGCGCCCATCGCAAGGGCTTGCCGATGCGCACCGCATCGATGCGTGCACCGGCAATGCGTTCGGCAAAACCGCGCCGCGTCACTTCGACTTCTGGAAGCTCTGGCATAAGATAAAAACTCCGGGCTGCAATGAAGCCCCACGCGGTGCTCGCTCAAAAGCTTGGATTATTATGGTTCGATGATTCCATCGCCCCGCCGACACCGCCTTGCGGCGGCCGCGTCTCTCGTGCTGCTTGCTTGCGCGGTTCACGCGCAAACCTCCGATCCCGCCGCGCCCAACAGCCCGGCGCCCATCATCGAGCGGCCGACCCCGTCCCGGCCGGGCGCAAGGCCTCCGGCTGCGGCGCCGGTCGCGGCCAAGCCGGCGAGCGAACCCGTCGCGCAGCCATCGGCGCTCACGGCCGAGCTGTTCTACGAAATCCTGATGGGCGAAATGACCACGCGCTCCGGCGATCCCGGCGCGGGCTACGCGCTGGTGCTCGACGCGGCGAGGCGCCTGCGCGACGGCAAGCTGTTTCAGCGCGCGGTCGAAATCGCATTGCAATCGCGCTCGGGCGATGCAGCGCTTGCAGCGGCCCGCGCCTGGCAGGAAACGCTGCCCAACTCGCGCGATGCACGCCGCATCGAGTTGCAGATCCTCATCGCACTCAATCGCATCGGCGAAACGGCCGAGCTGCTGCGCGCCGAAGTCGCCGCCACCTCGCAAGTCGAACGCCCCATGCTCATGGCGGTGATCGTGCGCAACTACTCGCGCTCCACCGACAAGAAACTGGCCGCCTCGGTGGTCGAGCGGGCACTGGCCGATGAACTCAACAAGCCGGCCACCGGCGGGCTGGCCTGGGCAACGGTGGGCCGGATGCGGCTGAATGCGGGCGACACCACTGGTGCGCTCGACGCTGCGTTCAAGGGCCAGGAAATCGACCCCGCCTCTGACGCGCCGGCCGCGCTGGCGCTCGAAATGATCGACCCCAGCCAACCGCTGGCCGAGCCGATCGTCACACGCTACCTTGCCAACAACCCCAAGGCCTCGCCCGACCTGCGCGTTGCCTACGCACGCGTGCTGGTCGAGAACCGCCGCTTCGCCGACTCCAGCGCTCAACTGCAGGCGCTGACCTCGGCGCGGCCCGAGCTGGCCGAACCCTGGCTGCTGCTCGGCAGCCTTCAGGCGCAGGCGCGCCAGGACGGGGCCGCCGAAACATCGCTCAAGCGTTATGTCGAGCTCGCCGCGTCCCAAAAAGACCAGAAGGATGCGGACGATCGCCAGCGCGGCACCACGCAGGCCTACCTGCTTCTATCGCAACTCTCGGAGCGCCGCAAGGACTTCACGGGCGCCGAGCGCTGGCTCGCACGTGTCGACAGCACCGACGACCTGGTCGTGGCGCAGACACGCCGCGCCGGCCTGCTGGCACGCCAAGGCAAGCTGCCGCAGGCGCGCGAAGTGCTGCGTGGCCTGCCCGAGCGCACGCCGGAGGACAAGAAGCAGAAGTTCCTCGCCGAAGTGCAGTTGCTGCGCGACGCCAAGCAATATCAGGCGGCCTACGACATGCTGGCGCAAGCCTCGGCGGCCGCGCCGAACGACACCGACCTGATCTACGACCAGGCCATGGTGGCCGAAAAGCTCAACCGACTCGACGAAATGGAGCGGCTCCTGCGCCGACTGATCGAGCTCAAGCCCGAAAACCAGAATGCCTACAACGCGCTCGGCTACTCGTTCGCCGATCGCAAGATCCGGCTCGACGAGGCACGCACGCTGATCCAGAAAGCGGTGCAGCTGGCGCCGCAAGATCCGTTCATTGCGGACAGCCTGGGCTGGGTGGAATTCCGGCTGGGCAACACCACCGAAGCCATTCGCATCCTTGAGGCGGCCTACAAGACGCGGCCCGATCCGGAGATCGGCGCGCACTTTGGTGAAGTGCTCTGGACGGTCGGCCAGAAAGACCGGGCCGTCACGATCTGGAAAGAGGCTTTGCTGAGCGACGCCGAAAACGAAACCCTGCAGGAGACGCTCAAGCGCCTGCGGGTCAAGCCGTGAGGGCAATGCTTGTCCCGGATCTTCACGGCGGCCGCAGGGGCTTCCTGGCGGCGGGCGTTGCGGCGCTCCTGGTAACGGCCGGCTGTGCGCAGCTCTCCGGCGGCGCGCCCCAGGGCACGGATACATGGAGCGGCCGCATGTCGCTGCGCATCGACAGCCAGCCGGTGCAAACCTTCTCCGCCCTGTTCGAATTGCGCGGCTCTCCCGAAGCGGGCGAGCTGTCGCTCACGAGCCCCATCGGCAACACGCTGGCCCAGTTGCACTGGTCGCCCGGCGAGGCCTTGCTCAAGAACGGCAGCGAAGTGCGGCGCTACGAATCGGTCGATACGCTGATCGAAGCCGCCACCGGTGCCGCAATACCCGTCGGCGCACTCTTCGGCTGGCTCGCGGGCCGCGACGACCGCGTTCCGGGCTGGCGCCCCGACTTGGCGCAGGTGGCGAACGGCCGCCTGCAGGCCACGCGTGAGAACCCGGGGCCCACGGCCGACCTGCGCATCGTGTTCGAACGGTCATGAAGGCGATCTACGACCTTCCCGCACCGGCCAAGCTCAACCTCTTCCTGCACATCACGGGCCGGCGCGAAGACGGCTACCACCTGCTGCAGTCGGTCTTCATGCTGATCGACTGGTGCGACACGCTGCACGTCGAACTGCGGCGCGACGGGCAACTCAGCCGCGAAGACCTGACGACCAAATTGCCGCCCGACGACCTGGTGCTGCGCGCGGCGCGGGCGCTGCAGGTGCATGCCAGCCCCGGCCAGGGGGCCCATATCGGCGTTGCCAAGCAGGTTCCGGCGCAAGCCGGCATGGGCGGAGGCTCTTCGGACGCCGCCACCTGTCTGCTGGCGCTCAACCGCCTCTGGAACCTGAACCTACCGCTGGCGCGCCTGACCGAAATAGGCGTGAAACTGGGTGCCGACGTGCCGTTTTTCCTTGGGGGCCGCAATGCCTGGGTCGAGGGAATCGGCGAGAAAATCACCCCCGTGAATGTGCCCGCGGCACGTTTCGTTGTGGCCAAGCCACCCGAGGGACTCGACACGCGCTTAATTTTTTCTGCGCCGGACCTTCAACGCTCCACTCCTGTTGCTATAATCTCGGGCTTTGCTGCAGATAGCGAACAGCTTGAAGCTCCAAACCCGGAAAGCACCGCTTTCAAGGTTTTCGACTTCGGCCACAACGACCTGCAGCCGGTTGCAGAGCGGCTTTGCCCCGCGGTCACCGAAGCCATCGAATGGCTCGGCGCCCAAGGATTCAAAGCCCGGATGACCGGCTCCGGAAGTTCGGTATTCGCGAAATTGCCGCAAGGGCCGCAAGAAGCGAAACTGGCCGAAGCCCCCGCGGGCTGGCAGGTTCGTCAATGCAGCAACCTGGCCGTTCATCCACTTTGGGGATGGGCGACCTGAAGATAATCGGATCGTGATGGGTCCGATGCGACATATATCGGTTTGTGGTGAAAACCATCGACCCGTGTAGGGGAGTCGCCAAGTTGGTTAAGGCACTGGATTTTGATTCCAGCATGCAAAGGTTCGAATCCTTTCTCCCCTGCCAAATCTCTTCAGGCTGCGGTCTCACCGCCGCAGCGCTTTCAGACTGCGGCCCACGGGCCGCAGTGCTTCTTTTGCAGCCTACCGGCTGCAATAATCGGCGGCCTCCAAGCCGCCACCACGACTCAAACTCTTTGGCGGCTTCCTAAAAGCCATTCGACTGCCGGGACGCGCTCATGCAGGCTAATCACCCTGATTTCATGGTTTTCACCGGCAACGCCAATCCTGGCCTGGCCGCAGAAATCGCGCAAAACCTCGGTACCTCGCTGGGTGCCGCGCGCGTTGGACGTTTCTCCGACGGCGAAGTCACCGTCGAGATCAACCAGAACGTCCGGGCGCGCGATGTGTTCGTGGTGCAGTCCACTTGCGCACCGACCAACGAAAACCTGATGGAACTGCTCATCATGGTCGACGCGCTGAAGCGCGCTTCGGCCGAGCGGATCAGCGCCGTGATTCCCTACTACGGCTATGCCCGCCAGGACCGCCGCCCGCGCTCCAGCCGGGTGCCGATCTCGGCCAAGGTGGTTGCCAACCTGCTTGAAACCGTGGGCGTCGAGCGCGTGCTCACCATGGACCTTCACGCCGACCAGATCCAGGGCTTCTTCGACATTCCGGTCGACAACATCTATGCGTCGCCGGTGCTGCTGGGCGATCTTCGCCAGAGGAACTACGAAGACCTGATCGTCGTGTCGCCCGACGTGGGCGGCGTGGTGCGCGCACGCGCGCTGGCCAAGCAGCTGAACTGCGACCTTGCCATCATCGACAAGCGCCGCCCGAAGGCCAACGTGAGCGAGGTCATGAACGTGATCGGCGAAATCGACGGCCGCAACTGCGTGATCATGGACGACATGATCGATACAGCCGGCACGCTGGTCAAGGCGGCCGAAGTGCTCAAGGAGCGCGGCGCAAAAAGCGTCTACGCCTATTGCACGCACCCGATCTTCTCGGGCCCGGCCATCGAACGCATCACCCACTCCGCACTCGACGAAGTGGTCGTGACCAACACCATTCCTCTTTCCGACGGCGCTTTGGCCTGCGGAAAGATCCGCCAACTCTCCGTGGCACCGCTGATCGCCGAAACGATCCAGCGCATTGCCAAGGGCGAGTCGGTCATGAGTTTGTTCTCGGACCAGGACAACCTGTTCTGAGCAAAAAGCGGGCGCCACTTCCTTTTTCCGGAACGGCGCCCTTGTTGAACCGGAGTCGCACTGGTCGCGGTGGACTCTCACAGGAGTTGTTATGAAATTCGTCGCTTTTGAGCGCGCCAAGCAGGGCACGGGTGCGAGCCGCCGTCTCCGCATCTCGGGCAAGACGCCCGGTATCGTCTATGGTGGTGAAGGCAAGCCCCAGCTGATCGAGCTCGATCACAACGCGTTGTGGCACGCCCTCAAGAAGGAAGCCTTCCACGCCTCGATCCTCGAAATGGAACTCGCCGGCACCACGAGCAAAGTGCTGCTGCGCGACGTGCAGTACCACCCGTTCCGCCAGCTGGTGCAACACATCGACTTCCAGCGCGTCGATGCCAAGACCCGCCTGCACATGAAGGTGCCGCTTCACTTCAAGGGTGAAGAAGAGTCCGACGCCGTCAAGCTCGACCACAACCTCGTGACGCACGTGATGAACGAGCTCGAAGTGAGCTGCCTGCCGAGCGACCTGCCCGAGTTCATCGAGGTCGACCTCTCCGGCCTCAAGAAGAACGCCACGCTGCACGTCAGCGACATCAAGCTGCCCAAGGGCGTGAAGTTCGTGAGCCACGGCAAGCTGAACCCCGTCATCGTGTCGGCCGTGCCTCCACTGGTCGCCGAAGAGCCGGCACCCGCCGCTGAAGGCGCAGCACCTGCCGAAGGCGCAGCAGCTGCCGGCAAGCCTGCCGCCAAGACGGCAAAGCCCGCTGCGAAGAAGTAATTCTTCCCGCACCCTGCAAAAGGCCCGCTTCGTGCGGGCCTTTTGCTTTTGGGGCGGCGAGATAATTCCCTCATGATCAAGCTGTTTGTCGGCCTCGGGAATCCCGGGCCTGAATACGAAGCCACACGGCATAACGCGGGCTTCTGGTGGATCGACGCGCTCGCACGCGACTGGAAGCTCAACCTCGTGCCCGAGCGCAGCTATCACGGCCTTGCGGCGCGCGCGAACATCGGCGGGCAGAGCGTGTGGCTGCTCGAGCCGCAAACCTTCATGAACCTGTCGGGCAAATCTGTGGGCGCATTGGCCCGCTTCTTCAAGATCGCGCCCGAGGAAATCCTCGTGGTGCACGACGAGCTCGACGTGGTGCCCGGCCAGGCCAAGCTCAAGTTCGGCGGCAGCCACGCGGGCCATAACGGCCTGCGCGACATCCATGCACAGCTGGGCACCGGCGACTACTGGCGCCTGCGCCTGGGCATCGGCCATCCCGGCGTGAAGTCGGAGGTGATCAACTGGGTGCTCAAGAAGCCGCTGAAGGAACAGCGCGAAGCCATCGAGGACGCCATCGTGCGCACGCTGCATGCGGCCCCTGCCCTGGTGGCGGGCGAGATGGAAAAGGCCACCTTGATCATTCACACGAGCAAACCGCCTCGGCCCAAACCGCCGCGGCGAGAGCCCGGCGATGGAGGCACGCCCGCCGCCACCTAGTCAGCCGGCAACGAGAGCGCGGGAGAGAAAAGGGAGAGAAATAAAAATGAGAAGAAGCAGAAGAGCCACCCAGACCAGGAAAACCGGCATAGCTATATTTTTAATAGCATCAAGTGTTGTCTGGCTACCCGCTGCGGCACAGGGAAAGTCCGAAACCTACCGCTGCGGCAACACCTACACCGACCGGCCCTGCGAGGGCGGAAAACCGGTGAAGGTCGACGATCTGCGCACCGATGCGGACCGCCGCGCCTCGGAGGCCGCCACGCACAAGGCCGAGGTTCGCGCCGATCAGCTCGAGCGCATTCGCCTGTCGCAGGAAAAAGAAGCCTACGAGCGCGATCGCCGTTCCGCCCACGAGGCCCGGCAGGCCGCCGTCGCCGAGCGAAAGCTCAGGTCTTCCGAGCAACTCGCGCAGGCACGCGCCCGAAAACTCGCCTCCGAGCCGCACAAGTCGAGCACGCGCTTCAGTGGCGCTTCCGCCGGGAAACCAGCCTCGCCGCCGGATGTGGCAGGCAGCAAGAAAAAGCGAAAACCGTCGTCCGGCTCAGACGCCGGCTGAAGGCACTGGCGGCCGCGGCTCCACGGCCGCGGCTGCTACCTTGGCCGCGGCAAGCCGCTCGAACTTCTGCCACAGCGTCTCGCGGCTTTCCACGTGCTCCGGATTAATGGGGATGCACGCAACCGGGCACACCTGCACGCATTGCGGTTCATCGAAATGGCCCACGCATTCGGTGCACTTGCGCGGGTCGATCTCGTAGAACTCGGCGCCCATGTAGATCGCATCGTTCGGGCACTCGGGCTCGCAGACATCGCAGTTGATGCAGTCGTCGGTGATCATGAGGGCCATACCCGATTATCGCGAACAAGGCACGCTTGTTGCACGAGTCGGGTTATGCTGCGCCCCGCCCCATGAGCCTGTTTATTCTCAAGCGCCTCGCCACGCTGATCGCCACGCTGATCGGCGCCTCGGTCATAGTGTTTCTTGTCCTGGAGATCCTGCCCGGCAACGCCGCGCAGTTGCTCATGGGTCCCGACGCCGCGCCGGAAGCAGTGGCCGCGCTGGCCACCAAGCTCGGCCTTGACCAGCCCGCCTGGACGCGTTACTGGCAGTGGATTGGGGGCATCCTGACCGGCAACCTGGGCGACAGCTACGCCTACAGCACGCCGGTGCTCGACCTCATCCTGGAACGGCTCGCGCTCACCGTGCCTTTGGCGCTGCTCGCGATGGCGCTGACGACGGTGCTCGCACTGTTTGTGGGCGTTACCGCCGCCGCGCGCCACAACAAGCTCGGCGATGTGGGCCTGATGGGCCTCACGCAGGTGGGCATCGCCATTCCCAATTTCTGGTTCGCGATCCTGCTCATTTTGGTGTTCTCCGTGCAGCTGCAGTGGTTCTCGGCCGGCGGCTTCGAGGGCTGGGGGGAAGGTGTCTTCGCGGGCATCAAGTCGCTGCTGCTGCCGGCCTTGTCGCTCGCGGTGGTGCAGGCGGCCATCCTTGCGCGCATCACGCGCTCGGCGGTGCTCGAAGTGATGCGGGAAGACTTCGTGCGCACTGCGCGCGCCAAGGGCGTTTCGCAGCGCGCAGTGCTTTGGACCCATGTGCTGCGCAACGCGATGATTCCGGTGGTCACGGTCATGGGCATGCAGTTTTCCGAACTGCTGGCCGGCACCATCGTGATCGAAAAAGTGTTCTACCTTCCCGGCCTGGGCCGGCTGATCTTCGAGGCCATCGGCAACCGCGACCTGATCGTCGTGCGCAACTGCGTGATGCTGCTCGCCGCCCTGGTGGTCATCGTGAATTTCGTGGTCGACGTGCTCTACGCCGTGATCGACCCGCGCATCAAAGCGAGCGACATATGAGCGCGACGACTGTTCCGAGCGCGGCGGCGCTCAAGGTTCCCGGTTTCTGGCGCCGCGCGCTGCGGCACCGCAGCTTCGTGCTCGGCGGCGTGCTCACGCTGCTCCTGCTGCTGGCCGCCTTCGTCTCGCTGGTGTGGACGCCGTGGTCGCCCTACGAGATGAACATGCCCAACAAGCTCAAGCCGCCCTCGGGCGCGCACTGGCTGGGCACCGACACCTATGGGCGCGACGTGGCCTCGCTGCTGCTGGTGGGCGCGCGGGCGTCCATCCTGGTGGGCGTGATTGCCGTGGGCATCGGCCTTGTCGTCGGCACGGCGCTGGGCCTGCTGGCCGCGGCGCGGCGCGGCTGGGTCGAGGAAGCCATCATGCGGCTCACCGATTTCTCGCTCGCCTTCCCGGCCATTCTGTCGGCCATCATGATGACGGCCGTATTCGGCGCGGGCATCGTCAACGCGATCATCGCGATCGGCATCTACAACATCCCGACGTTCGCGCGCATCACGCGCGCATCGGCCAACGCCATCTGGTCGCGCGAATACGTGGCGGCGGCGCGCGCCTGCGGCAAGGGCTCCTTCGCCATCACCATGCAGCATGTGCTGCCCAACATCTCGGCCGTGCTGATCGTGCAGATCACCATCCGATTCGCGATTGCCATCCTCGCCGAGGCCGCCCTCTCGTACCTTGGGCTGGGTACGCAACCGCCGCAGGCCTCCTGGGGCCGCATGCTCAACGAGGCGCAGACCATGATGTTCCAGTCGCCCCTGCTCGCGGTGTTTCCGGGCATGGCCATTGCGCTTGCGGTGCTGGGGCTCAACCTGCTGGGCGACGGCCTGCGCGATTTGCTCGACCCGCGCCTGGCGAGGGCGCGTTAAGCCATGCCTCTTCTCGAAGTCAAGGACCTGCACGTCGAGCTGCAAACGCAGCGCGGCCCCGCCGAGGCCGTGCGCGGCATCGGCTTCACGCTCGAACGCGGCGAAACGCTGGGCATCGTGGGCGAATCGGGCTGCGGCAAATCGATCACGGTGCAGTCGCTCATGGGCCTGCTGCCCGCCACCGCAAAGGTCAGCGGCAGCATCCGCTTCGACGGCACCGAGCTAGTGGGCCTGGGCGAAAAAGCCATGTGCCGGATTCGCGGCAACCGCATCGGCATGATCTTCCAGGAGCCGATGACGGCGCTGAACCCGGTGCACACCATTGCCCGCCAGGTCGGCGAGCCGCTGCGCCTGCACCGCGGGCTCACAGGCGCGGATGCACGCAAGGAGGTGCTCGCATTGCTGGAGCGGGTGGGCATTCCCGATGCGGCTTCGCGGCTCGATGCCTACCCGCACCAGTTTTCGGGCGGGCAACGCCAGCGCATCGGCATTGCCATGGCACTGGCCTGCGGCCCCGACCTGCTCATTGCGGACGAGCCCACCACCGCGCTCGACGTCACCATCCAGAAGCAGACCCTCGATCTCATCCAGGGCCTGGTCGCGGAGCGCGGCATGGCGCTGATCCTGATCTCGCACGACCTTGGCGTGATCGCGCAGAGCGTGTCGAAGATGCTGGTGATGTACGGCGGCAGCGTGGTCGAAAGCGGCCCGACCGACACCGTGTTTGCAGAGCGCGCGCATCCGTACACGCAGGGGCTGTTCGCGGCGCGGCCGGCGCTTGGCGCACCGCGCGGCATCCGCCTGGCGACCATTCGCGGCAGCGTGCCCGAATTGATCGACCTGCCGCAAGGCTGCCCTTTTGCGGGCCGATGCAAGTACACCGTCGACGCCTGCCATGCGACCCGGCCTCCGCCCACGATGCTGCCGCACGACCATGCCGTGCGGTGCATCCGGCTCGAAGAGATTGCCTCAGAAGGCGCGCTCGCATCATGAGCCAATCCGTCAGCACCCAACCCTTGCTCGAGGTGACCGACCTCGTGCGCCACTACGCCCTGCCGCGCGAAAAACTCTTCGGCCCGCCGCCGCTCGTCAAGGCGTTGAACGGCGTGAGCTTCAAGGTCGAGGCCGGCCGCAGCCTCGGCATCGTCGGCGAATCGGGCTCGGGCAAGTCGACCATCGCGCGCCTGGTGATGGCGCTCGACACGCCCACCGCGGGCAGCGTGCGCATGCTGGGCCGCGACCTGCACCAGTTGCCCCGAAGCGAACTGCGCACGGCGCGGCGCGACTTCCAGATGGTGTTCCAGGACCCCTACGGCTCGCTCGATCCGCGCCAGACGGTGGCGCGCATCGTGGCCGAGCCGCTCGAGGCGCTGGCCGAAACCGGCCGTGCCGTGCAGCGCGAGCGTGCCTCGGAGGCGCTGGCCGCGGTGGGCCTGCGCACCACCGACATGGACAAGTATCCGCACGAATTTTCGGGCGGGCAGCGCCAGCGCATCGCGATTGCGCGCGCGCTCATCACGCGCCCCAAGCTCATCGTGGCCGACGAGCCCGTGAGCGCGCTCGACGTGTCCGTGCAGGCCCAGGTGCTCAACCTCATGCAGGACCTGCAGCAGCAGTTCGGCATCAGCTACCTGCTCATCAGCCATGACCTCGCGGTGGTGAACCACCTGTGCGACGAGGTCTGCGTGGTGTGGAAGGGCAAGATCGTCGAACAAGGCCCGCCCGGCGAGCTCTTTCGCAATGCGCAGCACCCGTACACGCGCACCCTGCTCGACGCGGTGCCGCGCACGCCCGCGGGCGGCACGCTGCTGGCCGCCTGAGTAAACGCCGCGCAAATCCGCATCCGGGTACGTCCCGAGGAAAAAGCGCCGCTGCAGGCAAGCAGCAACGCGCCCGCTGCGAGAGAATGACTTTGGCTGCGCGCGTGGCATCTTTCGTGCTGCGTGCCCTTGCTCCGCGGCGCGGCGCCTCCATTCGGGGCGCCGTGCGCG
The DNA here is from genome assembly GCF_003984625.1 of Variovorax sp. DXTD-1. Taxonomy (GTDB): domain Bacteria; phylum Pseudomonadota; class Gammaproteobacteria; order Burkholderiales; family Burkholderiaceae_C; genus Variovorax. Next base: position 98,909 of record NZ_RWKH01000007.1, read on the forward strand.
TTGCAGCAGCCAAATCGCACACCCAGTTTTTCCGGAGATCACACCGTATGCTGAATCGTCGCACCCTCCTTGCCACCGCCGGCGCCACCGTTGCCCTGGCCACTCCTGTCGCCGGCATGGCGCAGGGGCGGAAGGACGCCATCGTGATCGGCATGGCGCTCGAGCCGCCGGGGCTCGACCCCACTGCGGGTGCCGCCGCCGCGATCGGGGAAGTGGTGCACTACAACATCCTCGAGACGCTCACCAAGATCAACGCCGACGGCAACGTCACGCCTCTCCTGGCCGAGAGCTGGGAAGTCTCGCCCGACCTGAAGACCTATACCTTCAAGCTCAAGCGCGGCCTTAAGTACCAGAACGGCGAGCCCTTCAACGCCAACACCGTGAAGTTCGCCTTCGACCGCGCGGGCGGCGAGAAGAGCACCAACAAGGACAAGCGCACCTTCGCGAACCTGAGCACGCAGGTGGTCGACGACTACACCGTGGTCATCATCAACAAGGAAATCGACCCCGACCTGCCCTTTGTGCTGGGCCAGGCCACGGCGGTGATCGTCGAGCCCAAGAGCGCCGACACCAACGCCACCAAGCCGGTGGGCACCGGCCCCTACAAGCTCGACAACTGGGCCAAGGGCTCCTCGATCACGCTGAGCAAGTGGGACGGCTTTCGCAGCCCCGGCACCGCGAAGATCAACAAGGTCACATTCCGCTTCATTGCCGACGCCGCCGCGCAGGCCGCGTCGCTGCTGGCAGGCGATGTCGATGTGTTCACGCGCATCGGCACGCGCGTGGTGCCGCAGTTCAAGAACAACCCTCAGTTCCAGACCATCCTGGCCGGCTCGCGCGCCAAGACCATTCTCTCGATCAACAACAAGAAGAAGCCGCTGGACGACGTGCGCGTGCGCCGTGCGATCCTCTCGGCCATCGACCGCAAGGCCGTGATCGAAGGCGCGGCCGACGGCTTCGGCGTGCCGATCGGCAGCCACTACGTGCCGGGCGCCGCAGGCTACGTCGACACCACTGCCGTCAATCCATTCGACGTGGAAAAGGCCAAGAAGCTGCTCGCCGAAGCCGGCGTGAAGACGCCGCTCGAACTCACCATGACCCTGCCGCCGCCGCCCTATGCGCGCCAGGGCGGCGAGGTGATCGTGGCCCAGTTGGCCAAGATCGGCATCACGGTGAAGGTGCAGAACGTCGAGTGGGCCCAGTGGCTCAGCGGCACCTATGGCAACAAGGACTACGACCTGTCGATCGTGTCGCACGTGGAGCCCTTCGACCTCGGCAACTACGCCAAGGCCGACTACTACTGGGGCTACCAGTCGAAGGCCTTCAACACGCTGTTCGACAAGATCAAGTCCACGGGCAATGCGGCCGAACGCGGCAAGCTGCTCGGCGAGGCGCAGAAGATGCTGGCCGCCGACGCGGCCAACGGCTTCCTGTACCAGCCGCAGTTCCCGACCATCGCGAAGAAGAACGTGAGGGGCCTCTGGAAGGAGAACCCGATCTTCGTGAACGACCTGTCGGCGCTGTCATGGGGATGAGCGCGGACGTGTCTTCCCTCTCCTCTGCATTGAACGACCTTTCCGCCCAGGAGCTCTCCGCCGCCTACCGCACCAAGCGCCTGTCGCCGGTCGAGGTGACGCAGGCCGTCATCGCGCACATCGAGCGCTGGGAACCGAAGCTGCAGGCCACCTGGCTCTTCAGGCCCGAAGCCGCGCTCGAACAGGCGCGGGCTTCGGAAGCGCGCTGGCAGCGCGGCGAAGCGCTGGGCCCGCTCGACGGCGTGCCCGCCACCATCAAGGAAAACATCGCCACCCGCGGCGACCCGATGCCGGCTGGCACGGCCGCCGTCGACTTGAAGCCTGCAACCGCCGACGCCCCACCGGCCGCGCGGCTGAAGGAAGCCGGCGCGGTGATCGTCAGCAAGACCACGATGCCGGACTACGGCATGCTGTCTTCGGGGCTTTCGAGCTTTCACAAGCTGGCGCGCAATCCGTGGGACCTTAGCAAGACGCCCGGCGGCTCCAGCGCCGGTGCCGGCGCGGCGGCTGCCGCCGGCTACGGCCCGCTGCACATCGGCACCGACATCGGCGGCTCGCTGCGGCTGCCCGCAAGCTGGTGCGGCATCTTCACGCTGAAGCCGAGCCTGGGCCGCATTCCCATCGATCCACCGTACATGGGGCGCGCCGCGGGCCCCATGACCCGCATCGTGGCTGATGCCGCGCTGATGATGCAGGTGCTCTCCAAGCCAGATGCGCGCGACAGCATGAGCCTGCCGCCGCAGGACATCGATTGGGCAAGCTTCGATGTCACGCCCGACCATTTGCGAGGGCTGCGCATCGGCTTGCTGCTCGACGCGGGCTGCGGCCTGGCGGTAGAGCCCGAGATCGAGGCGGCGGTCGAGCGTGCGGCCCGCCTGTTCGAGAAGGCCGGAGCCATCGTCGAAACCATGCAGCCTTTCATGTCGCAAGCCATGCTCGACGGCATGGACCATCTGTGGCGCATGCGCTCGCTGGTGGACATGAAGGCGTTGCGCGCCGACCAGCGCGCCAAGGTGCTGCCCTACATTCGCGAGTGGGCCGAGAGTGCGGCCGAGTTCAGCGGCGAACATGTGTTCCGCGGCTTCAGCCAGTTCCATGCAACGCGCGTGGCGGCGGTGCAGGCCTGCGCACGGTTCGACTACGTGATTTCGCCGGTGTCGCCCAACATGCCCGCAGCCGCGGAAGCGCCTTCGCCGACCAACGATCCGCTGCGGCCGCTGGAGCACATCGGGTTCACGGTGCCGTTCAACATGTCGGAGCAGCCTGCGTCTTCAGTGAACTGCGGGTACTCGGCGAACGGACTGCCCATCGGGCTGCAGATTGCCGGGAAGCGCTTTGACGATCTCGGTGTGCTGCGCGTGTCTCGTGCGTTCGAGCAGATTCGGGAGCCGCAGTGGGCTTGGCCTGTTCTGCCTTAGCGCTTTTACAGCTTCTGTTCAGGGCGGCACACCCGCCGACGGGTGTGTTGTGCGCAGCGGTCGTTGATCGCAGGATCAATAGCCGCGTGCCCAGGTGCACAGGGCATCGGGTGCTCCCCGCAGCGAAATAAAGGAGGAGGCGAAGCCGGGGGACATTCGCGGAGGGGAGTACCCGGTGGCCTTTGCACAAGCCCTGAATAGCGGCACCCAAAAAAAACGCCGACAAATCAAGTCGCAGCGTACCGCCCCGGTTTGTGATTGATCCACAAGAAAAGCCCCATCACCACAGCCGCCAGCACCGACCAGCCCACGCGCTGCGGCGGAATCACGAGCAGCGCGAGCAACACCACCGTGCAATCGATGCCGATCTGCACCTTGCCGGCAGGCCAACCGCGCTTCTCTTGCAGGTACAGCGTCAGCACCGTCGCACCACCCAGGCTCGCACGGTGTCGGGCGAGAAACAGGCAACCGGTGCCCAGCAGCAATCCGCCGAGCACGGCTGCGAAGGCCGGGTGCAGGGAATCGATCGAGATATAGCGCGGCGCCCAGTCGGTCATGACCGAAAGCAATGCAATGGCCGAGAACGTCTTGATGGTGAAGGCTCGCCCCATATGGCGCCATGCGAACCAGTAGAACGGCAAGTTGACCAGGAAGAAGAGTTTGCCGAAGCTCACGCCGGTGGCGTAGTGCAGGAGAAACGCGATGCCGGCCGTGCCGCCCGTGAGCAGGCCCGCCTGGCCGAACAACATCATGGCAATGGCGACGAACAACGTGCCTGAAAAGATGGCCTGTGCGTCGTCGAAGCGGGAGTGCCGCAAGAAATCCGCCGGGGTTCTGGGTTGTGGCGCGTTCATGTGAGGCAGTTTGACGCAAGTCTCGCGCCACCTCATGGATGCTGTCACACCAGGTGAGTCACGAGCATTTCCCGGGCCCGGGTCACAAACTCCGTCTCTCCCCGCCGGCCAGGTAGAAATTGAAATGCAACCCGGGGCAAAGCCGGCAATCCATGCGGCCCTGCCACCCGCCCCACGCCCTCGCACGCAGCAGACTCGTTCAAGCACGCCACGCCGAGCCCCGCGGCCAATGCCGACTGCAACCCCGCCACGCCCGACGCCACATGCGCCAGCACATACGGCACCTTGCGGCGCCGAAGCAGCGCCACGGTGTACTGGTGCAACGAGCAGGTGTCCGGCAAGGCCAGCAGCCGGAGCGGTTCGCCCTTGGCCAGCCGCATGCCGGCTGCGCCGAGCCACACGAGCGATTCACGGCGTATCACCGGCGCCTTTGAGCCCTGCTCCGGCGAAGAGGATGCGCCTGCGATGTTCATCGCCAGCCCCACGTCGAATTCGCCGTTCGCATGGGCCGCCCGCAGCGCGTCGCTCTTCAGGATGCTCACGTTCAGCCGCACCTGCGGATAGCTCTTGCCGAGCCGTGCCAGCAGTTGCGTGAGATCGCCGGGCCGAAAGTAGTCGGTCACGGCGAGCCGCAGCTCGCCCTGCAGGGTTTCGCCGTGCAGGTCGCGAAAGGCCTCGTCGCTGAGCGCGAGGATGCGCCGCGCATAGGCCAGCAGCCGCGTGCCCGCCTCGGTCGGTACTACCCCGCTCTTGCTGCGCGTGAGCAATGACTGCCCTGCCCGCTCTTCGAGCTTGCGGATCTGCTCGCTCACCGACGACTGCGAAAGAAAAACGCGCGGTGCGGCCGCCGTGAGGCTGCCGGCATCGATCACCACAGCAAGAGTGCGCAGCTGTTCCAGGTCGAATGTCTGCATGGTTCATCCATTCGTTAATTCGATGGTTGCCATCATATCTTCCCGCTTTTCCGATGACACTGCAGTGCGCAGAATAGCCCCATCGTTCACTCATTCACGGAGTTCCAAATGCCGCATATCGTTGTTCATCTCTCGGGCGAGCCCGACGCCGATCTCACCCGCAAGACCGTCGACGCTGTTGTCGAGCTCACCCAGAGCGTGCTCGGCAAGCAGTTGCCGGTGATCGCCATCACGGTGCAGTACATCGCCGCCGAAACGTGGTTCATCGGCGGGCGGTCGCTGGCCTCCCTTGGCAAGTCGGCGTTTCACCTGGACATCAGCGTCACCGACGAAACCAACACCAAGGCCGAAAAGGCGCGCTACCTGCGCGAGGTGCATGCCGCCATGGCAAGGCTGCGGCCGAATCTGCACGAGGTGTCGTACATCCACGTGATCGACGCCCGCGGCGCGGCCTACGGCTACGGCGGAAGGACGCAGGAGTACCGCCACCAGCAAGCGGGCGTTTGAAGCCCGCGGCGGGGCATGGCACCATCCCGCCATGCCTTCCGCAACCCTGCATGCCGACAGCTTCGGCAACCCGCTCACGCTCGACGATGCCGCCAGCCTGCCGCTTCTCGACGACTTCGTCATGGGCTTCGTTTCGACGGAGGCGCGCGCGGTGAATCTTCTCGCCGCGGCCGACAGCGACGCAAGCCCGCTGGTGCAGGCCTATTGCGCAACGCTGCACCTCTTCGCTGAATCGCGCGATGCCGCTGCCAACGCACGCCCCTTCCTCGAAAAGGCACGCGCCGCAATCGGGCGAGCCACGCCGCGCGAGCAACGCTACATCGCGGCGATCGAAGCCTGGGCGAACGGCGACATCATCAGGGCCATCGCCCTGCACGCGGAGCAGGCGCGCGAGTACCCGCGCGACCTGGTGTCGGTGAAGCTGGGGCAATACCACTGCTTCAATACCGGCGACTGTCCGGGCATGCTCCGGCTCGCGCTTGCCGCATTGCCGGCCGCGTCCGACGTGCCTTACGTGCACGGCATGGCCGCCTTCGGCTACGAGCAGTGCCACCTGATGCGCGAGGCCGAGGCCAGCGCCCGCCACGCCATCGGCATGTGCCGCAAGGAACCATGGGCCCACCACGCGCTGGCGCATGTGATGCTCACCGAAGGCCGGCTTTCCGAAGGCCTGGCGTTCATGCACAGCGTGAGCGACACCTGGACCGGGCTCAATTCGTTCATGGTGACGCACAACTGGTGGCACGTGGCCCTGTTCCTCATCGAGCTCGGACGCGATGCCGAAGCGCTCGCGGTGTACGACCGCGAAGTGTGGGGCGTAGCCAAGGACTACTCGCAAGACCAGATCGGCGCGGGCTCGCTGCTGGCGCGCTTCGAGCTTGCGGGTATCGATGTCGGCACGCGGTGGGGCGACGTGGGCCACTATCTCGTGCAGCGCCAGGCCGACCATGTGCTGCCCTTTCTCGACCTGCAGTACCTCTATGGCCTGGCCCGAGCGGGTCGGCCCGAAGCAGATGCGCTGCTGCGCAACATCGAGGCCTATGCGCCGCGCGCACCCGTCTCGACCCGCCCCGCGTGGCAGCACGTGTGCGTGCCGGCCGCTCGCGGGCTCATTGCCCATGCGCGAGGCGACTTCGCTCGCGCCATTGACGGGCTCGGCAGCGCCTTGCCTCGCCTTATAGAGATCGGCGGCAGCCATGCGCAGCGTGACCTCTTCGAGCAGGTGTACCTCGATGCCCTCGTGCGTGCTGGCAGCGAAGCCACGCTCACGGGGGCGCAGGGCATCCTGCAGCAGCAGCTCAACGGCCAACCCGAATCGCTGCGGCTGCGGCGGCAGGCCGGCGATGTGTATGCGCGGCTTGGGCTCGGAGAACTGGTTTCTCGCCTTTGAGAAAAGAAAAACCGGCAGCTGCACCTCGCTCGAAGAGGCGCGGCCTTTCGCTGTTCAGTTCTTCTCGAGGTGCCGCCGCTGGTCGTACACCGGCTGCGGCGGCAGGTCGGCAAGGTGCCGCGTATCGGCCCAGTCGACGATCTCGATCGCGTCCGGCATTGCAGGGTCGGCAATGCGGATGCGGTTGAAGCCCGCATTGGGAATGTCGCTCTGACGCGGCCCGCTGAGGCTGAGGCCGCGCGCGGTGCGCCACACCATGTCGAGCACGCCGCCGTGGGTGACGACCACGAGGCGTTGGCCGCGGTAGGTGGCTGCGAGGTTGCCCAGGGCCGCGACGATGCGCGAGTGGAATTCGCGTGCCGACTCGCCCTCGGGCATGGCGTGGTCCTCGCGGAACTGCAGCCACTCTTCCCATGCCCTGGGGTGCAGGGCTTGTATTTCGTCGGCCCGCATGCCCTCGACCACGCCAAAGTGCTGCTCGCGCAGCCCCGCCGTCGTGACCACCGGCAGCGACAGCTGCAGCGATGCCGGCGCCGCGGTCTGCTGCGCGCGCATGAGATCGCTGCTGACGATGTGCTGCGCCGTTTCGCCCGCCATCCGCAAACCCAGTCGTCGCGCCTGCTCGTGCCCCATGTCGTTGAGGGGCACATCGGCATGCCCCTGGAAACGCAGTTCGCGGTTCCAGGCCGTTTCGCCGTGGCGGATCAGGATGAGTTCGGTCGCGGAGTCGGGTGTGGGCGTTGGCATGGAACGCCCATTCTCCACCGCATGCGCGGCGCTCAGAGCCTCGGCGGCACCATCTGTTGCATGGCCGCCACCTGCACTGCGAACGGTGCCGCGCTCACGCGCGTGGGCGAGGGTGTGAGAAGCGAAAGCACCCAGGCGATCACGACGCCGCCGATGATGGCGCAAACCACCACCACCGCCGTGTATGCCAGCGCCTTGTCGGGCGGGCACTTCATGAGCACCGGCAAGCCCACGTAGATCAGGTAGATGCCGTAGAGCGCCGCGAGCGCGCCCAGGATCGACAGCGACGGGATCAGGCTGAACACCCCGCCCAGGAAGCTCGCCGTGCTGGCATAGGCCGACAGCTTGAGCGCGCCGATCTGGCTCTTCGAGCCCTCGAAAGTCGGTGCCAGCGCATCGATGATCAACGCCAGCACAAACACCATGACGAGCGAGAGCACGTAACCGACGACCATGTTCACGAGCCCTGTGACCACGGGCACACGAAAGTTGACGCCGAAGGCGCCGAAGCCGATGACCGACAGGCCGATGAAGCCCGCCACCGCTGGTATCAGCGCGAGGATCATCACGTAGTTCTTGTAGAGCGACGCGGTGTCGGCGGGCTCTGCGTCGATGGCGGGCCAGGTGGTCTTGGGTTTGAGCAGGATGTCCTGCACACGTTGAACCAGGTTCATTTTCTTGTCCTCGGTATGAAGCGGAAACGCGCGAACCGCAGATCGCGCAGCAATTGAAAGTATGTCGATTCCGCCGCCAAATGGCTTCTGGCCAAGAAGCCTATGCCGTTACGCCGGAGGGCGCGATGACGCAAAATCCGCTCATGCCACACCTTGTCTTGCTGCCCGGCCTCGCCTGCGACGAGCGCCTCTGGGAAGCCCAGCTTCCCGTTCTTCCGGCCATGTTCGACGCGCGCGTGAGCGATGCCCACATGCGGCACGACACCATCGAAGACATGGCCGCGGCCGTGCTGCGCGAGAACCCCGGCCCGCTGGTGCTTTGCGGCGCATCAATGGGCGGCATGGTGGCCATGGAAGCCGCACGGCAGGCGCCCGGGCGCATTGCGGGGCTTGCGCTGCTAGGCACCAATGCCCGGCCCGAGGCGCCCGACATGTACGAGCTGCGCGAAAGCGCTATCGAGCTGTTCGAGCGCGGCGAATTGCGCGACGTGATCGAGCCCAACGTCGTGTTCGCGTTTCACCCGGCGCAGGCAGCCGACCAGGCGCTGGTCGAGCGTTATGTCGAAATCGTGCTGGACGCCGGCACGCAGCAGCTCATCAGCCAGAACCGTGCGGTGATGCGGCGCCCCGATGCGCGCACCCACTTGCCTTCGCTCCGTGCGCCGGTGCTGCTGGTGTGCGGCGACACGGACCGGCTGACACCGCCCGATTGCACGCGCGAAATTGCGGCGCTGGTGCCGCATGCGGAAGTGGTGTGGCTGCCGCAGTGCGGCCACATGCTGACCATGGAGAAGCCCGCGCTCGTCAATGCGGCGCTGCTCTCCTGGCTGGCTCAGTGGAGCTGACCGCCGGTTTCGGCAATGTCCTTTTCCACCGCCAGCGCGGTGGCCACCGCAATGCGCAGCGCCTCGACCATGGTGGCCAGCGACATGCTGGGTGAGCCCGGAAAGCGCGCCGCCTGCTCGGGCAGGTAGGGAATATGAATGAACCCGCCGCGCAGCCCCGGCACCGGGTGCGTGGCCATGCGGTGCATCAGGCCGTAGAAGATGTGGTTGCAGACGAACGTGCCAGCGGTGTTCGACACCGACGCGGGCACGCCGGCTGCGCGCAGGTCGCGCACGATGGCCTTGATCGGCAGCGTCGAGAAATACGCCGTGGGCGCGCCGAGCACCACGGGGGTGTCGATCGGCTGCCGGCCTGCGTTGTCGGCAATGCGGCCGTCGTCGATGTTGATGGCCACGCGCTCGGGCGTGATCTCCGCGCGTCCACCGGCTTGGCCGATGCACAGCACCAGCTGCGGCTGCAGGTCGTCCATGGCGCCCGCAAGCGCCTCGATGGCATCGCCGAAAACGCAGGGCATCTGGCGCGCATGCACGGTGGCGCGGCCGCACTTCCAGCCGTCGAGTGCGCGCACAGCCTCCCATGAAGGGTTGAGGGCTTCGCGGTCGAACGGGTCGAAACCGGTCAGCAGGACGTTGGTTCGCTGCACCACGGACTAACAGTGCTCTCAGGCCGTCGCGCGAACCGCGATGCCTTCTTGCTGCAGGCGGTCGCGAATGCGGCGCGCAAACGCCAATGCGTGGGCACCGTCGCCGTGCAGGCACACGGTCTGGGCGTTGACGGGCACGGTGCTGCCGTCGATGGCGGTCACCTTGCGGTCGCGCACCAGCGAGAGCGTCTGGGCAAGCGACTGTTCTTCGTCTTCGATGAGCGCACCGGGCTGGCTGCGCGGCACAAGGCTGCCGTCGGGCATGTAGCCGCGGTCGGCAAATACTTCTTCCACGGGCGTGAGGCCGGCGCGCCGTGCGGCGTCGATCATGCCGCTGCCTGCAAGGCCGAAGAACCTGAGCGACGGATCGAAGCGCCGCACCGCCTCGCACAGCGCGTCGGCAAGCTCGGGCTCCTTCACTGCCTGGTTGTAGAGCTGCCCGTGCGGCTTGACGTGCGAGAGCTTGCCGCCTTCGGCCTTGACGATCGCTGCGAGCGCGCCGACCTGGTAGAGCACATTGGCCACGATCTCGTCAGGCGGCAGGTGCATGGTGCTGCGGCCGAAGTTCTCGCGGTCCGGAAAGCTGGGGTGCGCGCCAATGGCCACGCCGTGTTCGATGGCCCAGCGCACGCACTGCCGCATGGTCTTGGCATCGCCCGCGTGCCAGCCGCAGGCGATGTTGGCCGAGCTCACGAGGCCAAGCAGCGCTTCATCGCTGCCGGCGCCTTCGCCGAGGTCGGCATTCAGGTCGATTTGCATTTGGGTTGATTCCTTGTTCAGGCGGCCGGCACATCGATGCCGCACGCGCCCACTGCTCGCACAGTCTATGCCGGTCTGCTCCAACCCGCAGCCGCCAGCCCTTGCGCCACTTGCGCGAGGTAGCGCTGCTGCTCGGCCCACGCTTCGAGCGCCGCCGCCATGTCGACCTGCACCAGCCGCAGCCGGCCATCGAGCGGCGCCTGCGCAAGCTTCCAGAGGTCGGCGCGAATCACCACGCCGATGCGCGGATAGCCGCCTGTGGTCTGCGCGTCGCCCATCAGGATGATCGGCTGGCCCGAGGGCGGCACCTGGATGGTGCCGGGAATGACGCCCGATGAGAGCATGTCGATGCTGCGCTTGCGCTTGAGTTCAGCGCCCGCGAGCCGGCTTCCCATGCGGTTGCTCTGCGCGGTGATGCGCCAGCGCTCGCTCCAGAGCTGCGCATGCGAGGCCGCGGTGAACTGGTCGAATTCGGGTCCCGGCAGCACGCGCAACTCGATGGCCGAATCGCCCTGCTCCGGTCCCCATTCGGGGCCGCGCAGCCCGAAGGGCCGCCGCGCGAGTTGGGCGGCATCGAGCGACGCCGCGCCCAGCGCGAGCCGGTCGCCCTTGCGCAGTGCCCGCCCCTGGTGGCCGCCAAAGCCGGCCTTCAGATCGGTGCTGCGCGACCCGAGCACCAGCGGCACGTCGATACCGCCTGCCACCGCGAGCCAGCTGCGCAAGCCGGCCTTCTTCGCGCCGGGCGCATTGGCGCCCGCGAGCTTGAGCGTTTGCCCCGCCGCGACAGGCATGCTCCAGCAAGGCCAGACGGGTGCGCCGTCGAGGCATGCGGCGAAATCGTCTCCGGCCAACGCGATGCGCGTGTCGGTTTCGAACCGGATCTCGCAGCCGCCCATGGTGATTTCGAGACCGGCCGCGCCGTCGGCATTGCCGACCAGCCGGTTCGCCAGCGTGAGCGCCAGCACGTCGAGTGCGCCGCCGGGGCAGATGCCGACCTGGCGATGCCCATGGCGCCCCAGGTCTTGCACCGAGGCCAGCATGCCGGGTTTCTGGACCAGCATCATGTCTCGACGCTTTCGACGATGAAGCGCACGCGGTCGCCCGGACGCAGCAAGGTCGGCGGTTCGGCCGTCGGGTCGAAAAGCTCCAGCGAAGTGCGGCCGATCAGTTGCCAGCCGCCCGGCGACACCAGCGGATAAATGCCGGTCTGCTCGCCGCCGATGCCCACCGACCGCGCGGGTACCGCTGTGCGCGGTTCGGCCCTGCGCGGAGTGGCGAGTTCGGGCGGCAGCCCGCCCATGAAGGCGAAGCCCGGCAAAAAGCCGAGCAGGTAGACCACGTATTCGCCGGCGCTGTGACGCCGCACCACTTCGGCCGGCGTCAGCCCGGTGTGCGCCGCGACATCGGCAAGGTCTGGCCCGTGCTCGCCACCATACGCCACTGGAATCTCCACCAGCCGGCCTTCGATGGCGGCTGCTGACAGCCGTGGCCAAGCCTCGTTGACCCGCGCCATCAACGCATCGATATCGATCGCCGTCGGATCGAAAGTCAGCGTGAGATTGTTCATGCCCGGCAGCACCTCGCCCACGCCCGGCCACTGCTGCACCTCGGCACCCAGCGCCCAGATCTGCTGCTGCTGCGCCAGCGTGGCGGGCGGCGCCAGTTCGCAAAGCAAAGCAGCGTCGCCCAGCGGATGCAGGCGGGGGGACGGAAGTTGGCTGCTCATCTCAGCCCTTGCCGTCTATGCGGATGACAGTCTTGCATCTTCGTGGAACACCGCGGAACCGGCTTTGCCGGGCCGCTGGTGTTGCCCCCGGCGAGGGGGTTGGCGAAGCGACACGAAGTGCGCGAAGACTGGGGGAGGACCTATTCACGACCGAGGCTGCGCACCTTGGCGGCCAGATGCGTCTCCACATCGGGCGAAACGAACTTGTGGACCTCGCCGCCGAGCATCGCAATTTCGCGCACGAAGGTGCTCGAGATGAACTGGTATTTGTCGCTGGGCGTGAGGAACACGGTTTCCACATCGGGCATCAGCGAGCGGTTCATGCCCGCCAGCTGGAATTCGTAGTCGAAGTCGGTCACGGCGCGCAGGCCGCGCACCATGGCCTTGCCGCCGCGCGCCACCACGAAGTCGCGCAGCAAGCCCGAAAAGCTCTCGACCGTGACCTGGTCGCTGTACGGCTTCACGGCCTCGCGCGCCATGTTCATGCGTTCCTGCAGGGTGAACAGCGCCTTCTTGTGGTGGCCCGCCGCCACCGCGACGATGACCTTGGGAAAAAGCTGGGTTGCGCGCCGCACCACGTCCTCGTGGCCGAGGGTGATGGGATCGAAAGTGCCGGGATAAACCGCGATCACGTTGCTGGCCATGGTTGCTTCTTCCTCATGCAGCCGGTGCGGCTTGTCCGGCGGATTATGCAGTCCCGTTTGCAACGTGCCGCAGCAGATGTGCATGCACGGCGCCTGCCTTTAAGTAACGAAAACCAACAAGACCGACGGCGGCAAGCTCCTCGTCGGTCCAATGTCGCGGCGCTTCCAGGTAGATGGCACCTCCGGCTTTGACGGCGCGTGCCGCGGCGCGCAGCGAAGGTTCATAGAGGGAGGTGCTGTCGAAAGGCGGGTCGAGAAATACGGCATCCAGGCTGCCCGCAGCGACGCGCTCGAGCGCGGTGAGCCCGTTGCCGCGCTCGATGCGAACGGCCTCGGCCGAAAGCTTGGTTTTCGCGGCCTGCAACTGCGCCACCAGAGCGGCGTCCTGCTCGCACAGCAGCACGCTCGCGGCGCCGCGCGAAGCGGCCTCCAGGCCCAGGGCACCGGTGCCCGCGAATGCGTCGACGCAATGCCAGCCCGGCAATTCGCCGCCGCCCGCCCCCGCGATGCTCGCAAGCCAGTTGAACAGCGTCTCCCGCACGCGGTCGGGCGTGGGACGCAGGCCCGGCTTGTCGGCCACGGAAAGGCGGGTGCGCTTCCACTGGCCTCCGATGATGCGCACCTCGCTCGGCCGCGATTTCGATCGGGAAGACGACGGCGACGATGGGGAGGCGGGGCGCCTGGCGGCTGCGGCTTTCTTCTGGGGCATGCGGCAAGCTTAACGCCGCCGCATGCGGTGCTAGATGCCGAGAAAGGCTCGCCGCGCGAGCAGCGCGGCAAGCACGAGCATCGTGCCGCCGATCAGCGCGTCGAGCATCTGCCAGGCACGGGGACGCGCAAACACCGGCGCCAGCCACCGCGCACCAAAGCCCAGCGCCGAGAACCACAGCGCGCTTGCAAGCGCCGCCCCCGCGACGAACCAGACCTTGAGCACGCCGCCGTACTGGGCGCCGGTGCTGCCCACGAGCAGCACGGTGTCGAGGTAGACATGAGGGTTCAGCAACGTGAAGCCCGCCGCCTGCGCCAGCACGGCGGCGCGGGAGAGCGATGCGCCTTGGGCCGCCGCCTGCAGCGCACCCGGCTGACGCGAACGCCACAGCGCGCGCAACCCATAGACACCGAGGAACAGCGCGCCGAGCCCCGCGAGCGCCGTGGCCACGGCGGGCCGCCCTTGCAGCGCCTGCGCCATGCCGGCCACGCCAGCCGTGATGAGGATCGCGTCGCTCGCTGCGCAGAACAGCACCACGGCGCTCACATGCTCGCGCCGCAGGCCCTGGCGCAGCACATAAGCGTTCTGCGCGCCGATGGCGACGATGAGCACCAGGCTCATGAAGAGCCCGTTGGCGAATGCGGTGGTGATTTGTTCGGTGACCATGGCGCCAGCTTGCCGCCGCCGGCCGATTAATTCAAACTAAACTTCCTAAGCCATATTCAGTTTTTCTAATTCACACCGACCATGCTCGACTACGCCGCCCTGAATGCCCTGGCCGCCGTGGTACGCGAGGGCAGCTTCGAGCGCGCGGCCCGCGCTCTGAACGTCACGCCATCGGCGGTTTCGCAGCGCGTGAAGCTGCTCGAGGAACGCACGGGCGGTGCGCTGCTGGTGCGCGGCCAGCCTTGCGTGGCCACCGAAGCCGGCCAGCAGCTCTGCCGCCACTTCGAACGCGTGGGCATGCTGGAGCACGAATTGCGCGACGCGATGCCCGCGCTCGGCATGGGCGGCAGGAGCGGCAACGAGCGCGAGCGGGTCACGGTGCGCGTGGCGGTGAACGCCGACAGCCTGGCCACCTGGTTCATGGCAGCCGCCGCGGCCTTTGCGAAGCAGGAAGAATCCGCTTTACTCGACCTGACCGTGGATGACCAGGACCATACCGCCGAGCGCCTGCGAAGCGGCGCCGTGCTCGCCGCCGTCACCGCACTGGCACAGCCGGTGGCCGGCTGCAACAGCGAGGCGCTGGGCACCATGCACTACGTGGCGGCCGCGAGCCCGGAGTTCGTGCAGCGTTATTTCGCCAAGGGCATGGGCGCGCGAACGCTCGCAAACGCACCCAGCCTGGTGTTCGACCGCAAGGACCGGCTGCAGGCGCGCTGGGTGCGGCGCATCTGCCATCGCAGCATCGAGACGCCACGCCATTGGCTGCCCTCGGCACATGGTTTCCTTGAAGCGGCGTGCGCCGGCATGGGCTGGGGCATGCTCCCCGTCAGCATGGCGGCCGATGCGATGCGCGCGGGCGCGCTGGTGGAGCTGGTGCCCGGCTCGGCGCTTCAGGTGCCGCTCTACTGGCAGCAGGCGCGCGCCGCGCCGCAACTCCTCGAACGCCTCCGGACGACGGTGCACGCAGCCGCCGGCAGCGGCGCGCACGCCCTGCGCTGAAACGCTGTTTGTTTGCCTACTTGCCGCCGACCACGACCGTCACCATGCGTTCGGGCTGCAGCTTGCGCGCAAAGGCGGCGCGCACCTCGGCCGCGGTAACCGCGTTCATGCGCGCGGTCCAGGTGTCGAGGTAGTCGAGCGGCAGGTCGTGCCACGCGATGTTGGCCACGTTGCCGATGAGCTTGCGGTTGCTATCCATCAGGAGCGGGAAGCCGCCGATCAGGTTGTCCTTGGCGGCCTTGAGCTCGGCGTCGGTCGGGCCTTCGGCCACGAACTTGGCAAGCACTTCGCGGGATATCTTCACCGCCTCTTCGGCCTGGTCGGGCCGCGTCTGAAAGCCGACGCGGAATGCTCCGGCGTCCAGCCCCGGCGAAAACCCGCTGTAAACGCTGTAGGCCAGGCCGCGCTTCTCGCGCACTTCGTTGGTGAGCCGCGAGACGAAGCCGCCGCCGCCCAGCACGTAGTTGCCGAGCGTGAGTGCGAAGTGGTCCGGGTCCTTGCGCGGATAGCCGGGCTGGCCGATGAAGACGTGGGCCTGGGCCGAAGCGAACGGAATGCGCTCGTCCTTCGGCGCCTGGAGCGCAGCCACCGGTGCGATGGCAGGAAGCGGCGTGCAGGCTTCGGGGCCGGGCAGCCGCGAGAGCAGTGCGGTGGCCATGGCTTCCGCCTCGGCGCGGGTCACGGCGCCGACGATGCTGAGCTTGGCGCGGCACGGCACGATGAGCTGCTGGTAGCGTTGCCGCATGGCCGCGGTGTCGATCCGCGCCAGCGTGGCTTCGGTGACTTCCTGCCCGTACGGGTGGCCGCCGTACACGCCCTGCGCAAAGGCACGGCCCGCGATGGTCGCCGGCTTGGTGTTGGCCTCCTTGAGCGACGCCTTGATGCGTTCGCGTTCGCGCTGCCACACATCGTCGGGAAAGGCCGGCTCGCCGAGCTCGCGTGAAGCGAGCGTGACGACCTTGGTCAGCAGCGCCGGGTCGGACAAGGTGCGCAGCGAATAGCTGGCGCGATCGGTGCCGGCGCTGGCATTGAACTCGGCGCCCAGGTCGGCCCAGGCTTCGCCCAGCGCGTTCTCGTCGAGCGCCGGCTCGCCGTTCTTGCCGGCGCGCACGCCCTTCTCGACCATGGTCGCGGTCACGGCGGCCAGGCCGGCCTGCGCCGCCGGGTCGCGCCGGCTGCCGGCGTCGAAATCGATCTGCACGTCGACGATGGGCAACGCCTGGGTCGACACCAGGTAGATCCTGGCGCCGCTCGCGAGTGTCCAGTGTTCGATGGGCAGCGCGGCTTGCGCCGCGCCCGCCAAGGCGGCAACGACGGCGAACAGCGCAGGACGGAGAATTTTTTTCATTGTGGTCATGGAAATCCGGGCCCTTCAGCGCAACTCGCCTGCGGGCGCTGCAAAACCGCGGCCGCGGGGCTTGGCTTCCAGCGGCAAGGGGCGCAAGGTGGCCACCGTGAGCTGGTCGTCTCCAAAATAGTTGGCAGCCACCGCCTGCACCTGGGCCGGTGTCACGGCCTGCAGCTTCGCGATGATGCGGGCGCTGGAGTCGAGCGGAAGCCCCTGCACCCAGTTGCTCCCGAGTTCGCGGGCTTGCGCCATCACGGAATCGCGCTTGTAGGTTTCGCTGGCCACCCATTGCGTCTTGACGCGCGCGAGTTCGGCCTCGCCCACGCCTTCCTTCGCGATGCGCGCCACCTGGGCCCGCAGCGCCGCCTCAACCGCTTCGGGGCTTTTGCCGTTCGCGGGCACACCCACGAGTGTGAACAGCTGCGGTCCCCGGCCGGCCAGGCCCGAGTAGGCGCTGGCGGAATCGGCAACGCGGTCGGGGCCCTGGGTCAGGGCGCGATCGAGCCGCGCGCCGGTGTAGCCGTCGAGCACGGCCGACAGTACTTCGAGCGCCCACACGTCGGTGGCCGCATCATCGATTTTTTCCAGTTGCGGAATGCGGAATGCGAGCGACACATAGGCCTGCTCGGCCGGCGCCTTGAACTCGATACGGCGGATGCCGCGCTGCGCCGGCTCGATGCGCGGCTTGCGCGGGGGCACGGCGCGCGCGGGAATACTGCCGTAATATTTTTCGGCCAGCGCCCGCACCTTGGCCACGTCGACATCGCCGACCACCACCACGGCGGCGTTGGCGGGCACGTACCAGCGCCGGAAGAACTCGCGTGCGTCGTCGGGCGTCATCGCGTCGAGGTCGCTCATCCAGCCGACCACGGGCCGGTGGTAGGGCGAGGCCGTGAAGATCGCCGCGTTCTGCTGTTCGCCGAGCAAGGCGCGCGGCTGGTCTTCGGTGCGCATGCGGCGCTCTTCCTTGACCACTTCGATCTCGCGCTTGAACTCGTCGTCGGACCACTGGTTGTTGGCGAAGCGGTCCGATTCAAGCTTCATGACCTGCTCGAGGCTGGTCACCGGGATCTGCTGGTAGTAGCCGGTGAAGTCGCGCGAGGTGAATGCGTTTTCCTGGCCGCCCAGGGCCGCCACGCGGCGCGAGAACTCGCCCGGCTTGATGGTCCTGGTGCCCTTGAACATCATGTGCTCGAGCACATGGGCCACGCCCGAGGTGCCGTCGACCTCGTCGACGGAGCCCACGCGAACCCAGACCATCTGCACCGCGGTGGGGGCGCGCCGGTCGGGCAGCACCAGCAGCGTCATGCCGTTGGCAAGGGTGAACTGCTGGGGAGCGGGTGCCGCCGCGGCATCGGCGGGCGAAACGGCGGTGGAAGGAGCAGGAGAAGCCGGTGTGGGCTGGGCCTGTGCAGGCATGGCCCACAGCGCCGAAAGCGCCATTGCCAGCACCGCACCAGACGCAGCACGGCGTGGCGAGGGGTGTTTCATAGAATGGGTCGGATTGTAAAAAGCTCCCGATGTTCAGTTTCTTCAAGAAAAAACCACCCGCCGAATCCCCGGCCGCGCCGGCGCCCTCCCCGGCAGCCGAGCCGGTACCGGCACCCGAGCCTGCCCCCGCGCGCTCGGTGTTCTCGCCGTCCACCTGGTTCGGCTCCAAGCCTGCCGTGGAGGAAACGGCGCCTCCACCGGCCGAGCCTGCAGTGCCGCCCTCCGCGGCGCCCGCTCCGCCCCCCCCGCCCCCCGTCGTGGCCCCGGCACCCGCTGCGCCCGTCTTCACACCGGTGGCCCCGGCACCTGCCCCCGCAGAGCCGGCCGTTGCTCCACCCGCCCCACCCGCTCCCGCCCTCATTGCCGATGTGGCGGCCGAACGCAAGGGCTGGCTCAACAAGCTCAAGACCGGCCTGCGCAAGACCGGCACCGGCATCCAGGCGGTGTTCGTCAATGCGCAGATCGACGAGGCGCTGTACGAAGAGCTCGAATCGGCGCTGCTGATGGCCGACACCGGCGTGAAGGCCACCGAATTCCTGCTCGACGACCTGCGCGGCCGCGTCAAGCGCCAGATGGCGACCGACGCCGTGCAGGTGAAGCGGCTGCTGGCCGACGCCATCACCGACCTGCTCCGGCCGCTCGAAAAGCCGCTGGTGATCGGCCAGTTCTCGCCGACGGTGATCATGGTGGCCGGCGTCAACGGCGCGGGCAAGACCACATCCATCGGCAAGCTCACCAAGCACCTGGCCAACGAGGGCGCCTCGGTGCTGCTCGCGGCGGCCGACACCTTCCGGGCGGCGGCGCGCGAGCAGTTGCTGGTCTGGGCCGACCGCAACACGGTCGAGATCGTGAGCCAGGAAGGCGGCGACCCCTCGGCCGTGAGCTTCGACGCGGTCACCGCCGGCAAGGCGCGCGGCAAGGACGTGGTGCTGGTCGACACCGCGGGCCGATTGCCCACGCAATTGCACCTGATGGACGAGCTGAAGAAGATCAAGCGCGTCGTCACCAAGGCCGACGCCACCGCGCCGCACGAGGTGCTGCTGGTGATCGACGGCAACACCGGGCAGAACGCCCTGGCGCAGGTCAGGGCTTTCGACGAGACACTGGGCCTCACCGGCCTGGTGGTGACCAAGCTCGACGGCACGGCCAAGGGCGGCGTGCTCTGCGCCATTGCGCGCGAGCGGCCGATTCCGGTCTACTTCATCGGCGTGGGCGAGAAGCTGGAAGACCTCGAGACCTTCAACGCGCGCGAGTTCGCGCAGGCGCTGCTGGGCTGAGGTGCCGCCAGCAGCGCCCGCCGCCGCTTAGAAGCTGCTTAGAACCCGAACAGCGAGCGGGTATCGCAGAGAAAGCCCGTGCAGTTGGTTGGCCGGATGTAGAGCGTTCGGATCTGGCCGCTCGGCAGCGCGTAGTCGCCCACCAGCGCGTTGCCCTTGGCGCCCTCGGCGTTCGCCTGCACGATGTAGTCCGCGCTGTTGCCCGCGGGCTGCAGGTTCTGGTAGCTGAACGTGGCCGACTGCGTCAGGTCTTTCTCGTAGAGCAGCCTCATGCCATCCGAGAAGACATAGCCCGTCTTGAACCGGAAGCCCCGGGCGCCCTGAGCCTCGAGCTGCGCGAGGAAATCGGCGTCGCTGCCAGGCTGGCCCAGCGCCTCGTAGCCATAGGTTGCACTGCCTTGCGAGTCCTTCTGGTATACCAGCACCGTGGTCCCGCCGACCATGTAGGCGCCGGCGACACTGAAGTAACCGTTGCCGCCCTGGGCGTTGACCTGTGCCAGATAGCCGGCACTGTCGGTAGGCGCCGTCAGCACGGAATAGGCGTAGGTCGACGAGGCGCTGTTGTCCTTGCGATAGAGCGCGCGGATCTGGCCACCGACCATGTACGGCCCGCCCCACTTGAAGCCCCTGGCGCCCTGGGCGCTGAGCTGCGCCTGCAGGTCGCCCACCGAAGCGGTATCGGGCAGCAGTTCGAAGATGTAGGTGGTCTGGGCATCCTTCACGTAAGCCTCGACGACTTCCGTGCTCGTCGGGCCCGTGGTGAAGGCAAGGCCGCTGAAGAAGCGAAAGGCTCTCGCGCCCTGCGCATTCAACCGGTCGAGAAACGCCGATGCGTCGGCGGAGGGGGCCAAGGCCTCGTACATGAAAGTGCGCGTGGCGGGAACCGGAGCCGGAGCGGGCGCCGGTGGCGCCGGGGGCGGTGGCGCAGGAGGAGCGGGAGCCGGTGCGGGCGCCGGTACCACCGGCAGGCCGGCGAAGCCACCGCCGCCGCCATCACCGCCTCCACCGCAGGCCGCCAGAGTCGCGGCGAGTGCCGATATCAATAGTTTTGCTTGCATGAAATCACTCCCTGGGAACATTGATGTGTGAGACCGCGCAAAGGTAAAGCGCGCCCCATCCGCACACCAGTGCCAAAGGTCATGTCGCGCCGGTGGGCGCGAGTTCGCTCAGGGTTCGAATCAGCTTGCCGGCATCGACCGGCTTGAACAGCACCGCCACGCCCGACGCCCGGACGCGCTGCAAGCGTTCGGGTGCGGTTTCGCCGGTGACCAGCAACAGCGGCATGTCGGTGCCTCGGCGCCGGCGAAGGCGCTGGCCGGCGTCCAGCCCGTCATTGCCCTCGGCCAGGCGGTAGTCGCACACCAACAGGTCGAAGGGCCGCGCCTGGTCTTCCGCCCGCGCCAAGGCCTTTTCCGCCTGTGCCTCGTCGGCCACGGCCTCCACCTCAATGGACCAGGAGCGCAGCAGCTCGCCCATGGCCTCCCGGATTTCCGCCTCGTCGTCGACCAGCAGCACGCGTCGGGGCAGCGCCTGCGTTCCTGCGGCGCGCTGCCGCTGAGCCTCGGCGCCCTGCAGGGTGGAAGCCGCCAGAGGCGCGGCGGCGGGCAACACCACACGGAAGTGGGTGCCCCGCCCCGGGCGCGAATGCACCTGCAGCGGATGGTCCAGCAGGCGCGACAGGCGCTGCACGATCGACAGGCCGATACCCAGCCCCTGCGATCGGTCCCGGCCCGGGTTGCCGACCTGGTAGAACTCTTCGAAGATGCGGCCGATCTGCTCGGGCGCGATGCCG
The DNA here is from genome assembly GCF_003984625.1 of Variovorax sp. DXTD-1. GTDB lineage: Bacteria > Pseudomonadota > Gammaproteobacteria > Burkholderiales > Burkholderiaceae_C > Variovorax. The sequence continues at coordinate 119,848 of NZ_RWKH01000007.1, forward strand.
ACGCCGGTGTCGCGCACTTCGATCCACACGGCGTCGCCGCGCGCCCGCGCCCTCACGGTCACGCCGCCGCTCACCGTGTACTTGAGCGCGTTGTCGATCAGGTTGGAGAGCATGCGGTGCAGCAGTTGCGGATCGCTGCGCACCCACAGTCCGCTTGCCCGCACGCGCAGCTGCAGCTCCTTCTGTTCGGCCTGCGGCGAAAACATGTGGTTGAGCGGCAGGAACAAGGCGTCGAGCTGCACCGCCCGGATCTCCGGCGTGACCACACCCGCGTCGAGCCGCGACACGTCGAGCATGGTGTCGAGCGAGGTGCCCAGCGCGTTCACCGCGCGCATCAGGCGCTCCGCATGGGCCCCTTCGGGACGGCCGCGCAATTCGTTTTCGAGCGCGGCGCCGAACAGCGCAATGGCATGCAGCGGCTGCCGCAGGTCATGGCTGGCGCTGGCGAGGAAGCGGGTCTTTTCTTCGCTGGCGCGCTCGGTGGCGGCGATCTGTTCCTCCAGCCGCACGGCCAGCGCTTCCTTTTCGAAGCGCAGGGCCAGCGAGTCCGCCAGGAGCTGGTGCTCCTGCACGCCCACGCGCAGCATCAGGACGAGATAGATCGCAGCAAAGGCCGCGAGAAAGAGATGAATCGAATCCCCCTGCCATGCCAGCGCGACGATCAGCCCGCCCATCATCGGCAGCGTGTGGCCGAACAGCGCCGCCTTTAGCGGCCGCAGTGACTGCACCGCGCGTGCGCAGTTGCCCATCATCACCACCATCAGCGCGGCGGTGACGGGCAGATTGCCGGCGGGCACGAAGATCCAGGGTGCGAGCGCATCGGCAAACCCGAGCAGCGTCACGATGCGGGTGATCTTGCGGGCCCACCAGGCGCTTTCCGCTGCCGGCACCGACGGGTTCCATCGCGGCGTGAAGTACATGCCCAGGTACAGCGCCAGGTGCAGCACGACGAACGGCAGCACCATGGGATCGCCCAGCTGCAGGTACATGAACCCGCCGAGCACCAGAACGAAAACCAGGCGAGCCAGGAACGTCGCCTTGTAGTTGAAATACACCGACGCCACGTGCTCGCGCAGCACCCGCTGGCTCAGCGGCGTGTCGGCGGCCGTGGGCGACGGGCTCAACGCAGGCTGCTGATCAATTGCGCGCGCGAACGCACGCCGAACAGCAGCAGGATGGTCGATACATGGTTCTTCACCGTGCCTTCGCTCAGGTTTGCTATCTGGGCAATTTGCTTGTTCGCCTTGCCTTCGAGCACCCACTGCAGCACCTGCATCTGGCGCGGGGTGAGTTCCTGCCAGGCGCTGGCGTGGGCCGTTTCGGCGTAGCTGCCGAGCGTCTTCATGACGGGGAGAGGCGCAGTCTGCGCAACGCCCCCATCGAGCAGGCCGCAGGCACGGATAAAGCCCACCACCTCCTTCAGATCCGCCGACTTGGGGAGGAAGGCGCTCGCACCCAGGGCCACCGCGCCTTGGGCCAGGGACGTGTTGCCCGTGCCCGAAAGCACCACGATCCGGGCCGCCGGGTAGCGCAGGCGAAATTCAGCCAAGCCGCTGAGGCCATGGGTGTCGGGCAGCGCCAGATCCAGCAGCACCAGGCCAATCGAGTCCCGATGCTCTTCATAGAGCGCCAGCGCGCGAGCCACATTGCCGGCTTCGAATACCTCGATGCTCGCGCCGGAAGAAGCGGCCTGTGCCTGCACCAGCGCCCGCACGCCGAGCCGCAGCAGATCGTGGTCGTCCACCACCAGGATGGCGGTGGGCGGGCGGGCGGGGACGGGTTCCGCGATCAAAGGCGACGAAGGGGATGAAGATTCGAGCGGAAGAGCCACGCGGCCGATCTTAGCGACGGCCCGAACGCGCAACAGTGCCCTAAGTCATGGCCCACGGTTGAGGTCGCGCGAAGGCATCGCTACTTTTTTCATAGCACTTGCCATCGCTTGGCCGCGGAGGCACCATGCAGGTACATCGCCGTACCGAGCGACGCTTTGGAGACAGAACATCATGCACACCGCCGATGCCCCCACCGCGGCAGGCGACCGCAAGGTCGACCGGCTGCTTGCCCACTATGGCGAGAGCCACCGCCACCCAACCAACGAGCTGATTCACTTCGTCGCGATCCCCGCCATCATGCTGAGCATCGTCGGCCTGCTGTATGCGCTGCATCCCTGGGTGGCGTACGGCTTCGTGGCGGCGAGCCTCGTCTACTACGCCACCCTGCGTTCGCCCACCTTCCTGATCACCATGCTGGCCGGAACGGCCTTGGTGCTGGCGGCAGTTCAGGCCATGGGCACCCTTGTGCTGCCGATTTCGGCCGCCATCTTTGTAGTGGCATGGATCTTCCAGTTCATCGGCCACAAGATAGAAGGCAGGAAACCTTCGTTCTTCGAAGACATCCAATACCTCTGGGTGGGGCCGCTGTTCGTACTCTCGAGGCTGTTTTTGCGCCTGGGTATCCGCTGGTAAGCCCCGAGTCGGACGGCGCCTCGGGCCGCACCGCCCTCGTGCCGACAGCTTTGGCTATCGACCCGATAGAAACTTAGGGGGAACCCTTGGCTTAGCACTCCCTCTAATCGAGTGCTAATATGCCCGATACAAAGGAGTTTCCCCTGATGACCACGCTGTCTGGAGCCTCTGCCAACCAGCTCGCCGTCGCCAATCCATGGTCGATGGTGCCGCCGCTGGGCAACCTGGACGCTTATATTTCGGCCGCCAACCGCCTGCCTATGCTCACGCTCGAAGAAGAGCAGGGCTTCGCACGCCGTTTGCGCGACCACAACGACCTCGAAGCGGCCGGTGCGCTGATCCTCTCGCACCTGCGCCTCGTGGTGTCCATTTCGCGCCAATACCTGGGTTACGGGCTGCCTCACGGCGACCTGATCCAGGAGGGCAACGTCGGCCTCATGAAGGCCGTGAAGCGCTTCGACCCCGACCAGGGCGTGCGGCTGGTGAGCTACGCCATGCACTGGATCAAGGCCGAGATTCACGAGTACATCCTGAAGAACTGGCGCATGGTCAAGGTCGCGACGACCAAGGCCCAGCGCAAGCTGTTCTTCAACCTGCGCTCGATGAAACAGGGCTTCAAGGCCGACTCGGCCGCAGCCGACAACGGCACGCACCGCGACACGCTGAGCCCCGACGAGGTGTCGCAAATGGCGACCCGGCTCAACGTCAAGCCCGAGGAAGTGCTCGAAATGGAAACCCGCCTGTCGGGCGGCGACGTGCTGCTCGATCCGGGTCCGTCGGACGACGGCGATGAAGCCTTCGGCCCGATCGCCTACCTGGCCGACGCCACGCAGGAACCGACCGCCCTGCTCGAATCGCAGCAGCGCGACCGGCTCTCGAGCGACGGCATCGCCACGGCGCTCGAGGCGCTGGACGAACGCAGCCGCCGCATCGTGGAAGAGCGCTGGCTCAAGGTCAACGACGACGGTTCGGGCGGCATGACGCTGCACGACCTGGCGGCGGTGTACGGCGTGAGCGCCGAGCGCATTCGCCAGATCGAAGTCGCGGCGATGAAGAAGATGAAGAAGGCGCTGGCCGACTACGCGTGAGCCTCGCTGGGCTCTTCGCCCAGAAAAAAGCCCGGCGATGCCGGGCTTTTTTCATTCAGTCACGCCTGCTTCGAAAGGGTCCGCAGCGCGCGCTTGGCGATGTACCGGGTTGCCGTCGTGTCCGACTCGTCGGTCCAGCGCGTGCAGAGCCGATCGACCCACTCCGGCTGGGTCTTGCTCGCGTCGTTGAGCCAGTTGGCCACCGAGTTCTGCACATAGCGGCTGGGGTCGGCGCGCAGCGGCTCGATGAGCGGCAGCGCGCGCCAGGGCTCGGCCTTGAGCGCCTCGATCTGCGCGCACCACACGCCGCGCGGTCGCGTGAGCTCGCTGGCAAAGCGGCGGATGTTCGGGTCGGCATCGGCTGCCCAGGGCTGCAGCAGCACCAGCGATTCGTCGAGCGAGCCGATGACGGCTTCGCGCACCGCCATCCAGGCGATTTCGCGCACGCCGAAGTGCGAGTCGGCGGCAAAGCGGCGCACCGCCTGCAGTTGCGCCGCCAGCGGCAACCCGGAAAGCGCCACCCACTGTGCGGCCCAGCAGCGCGCCACGTCGCTGGCGTGCGTGGCCAGCCGGTGCGCGACGGCATCGCGCTCGGCATGCAGTGCCGCCAGGTCGTAGAGCGCACGCGCAATGTGGCCGTGGCGCTGCATCGGCTTGAAGGCACCGAGCATCGCGAGCGTGTCGGCCAGCCGCTCGCTCGCCGGATCCAGGCCGATATGGCCCGCCACGCTGCGCGCCAGCTGCGGCAGCTCCAGCGCCAGAAATTCGTTGAGGTTGACGGTTTCGAGCAACCCGTCGTTCAGTGCGTGCAGCACTTCGGGCGGAATGAGCGCGATGCGGAACGCGCCCTTGCGCGTCTTCAGGTGATCGACCGGGGCGAAGGCAACGGCAGCAGCGTCCATCGGCCGATTCAATGCGTGTTCAGGCCTTGAGCAGCGCCTTCACGTCGGACACCATGGGCGCCACGCCGGTGCCGTAGCGTGCGTAGAGGCGCACGCGGCCTTCGGTGTCGTAGACGAAGCTGGCCGCCGAATGGTCCATCGAGTAGCTGGTCGGGGTCTTGCCCTCGACCTTCTTGTAGTAGACCTTGAAGTCCTTGGCGACCGCGGCGAGCTGCTCGGGCGTGGGAATCAACGCGACGAAGGCCGGGTCGAAGGCGCCCATGTAGGCCTTGAGCACTTCGGGCGTGTCGCGCGCCGGATCGACCGTGACAAACACCACCTGCAGCTTGTCGCCGTCGCTGCCGAGCTGCTGCTTGACCTGGGCCATTTCGGTCATGGTGGTCGGGCACACATCGGGGCACTGCGCGTAGCCGAAGAACAGCACCACCACCTTGCCCTTGAAGTCGGCCATGGTGCGGACCTTGCCGTCGGCGTCTTTCAGCGAGAAGTCCTTGGCGTAATCAGCGCCGGTGATGTCCACCGCGTTGAAGCTCGGCTTGGGTTCGCTGCAGCCCGAAAGCCCCAGGCCGAGGGTGGCGGCAGCACCCGCCCACCCTGCACTGCCGATGATCAACTTGAGAGCATTTCGCTTGTTCATGGATACGGACATTTCGATCAGCGGAGATAGTGGTCGACGAGCAATGCCGCGAACAGCACGCTCAGGTGAATGAGCGAAAACCGGAAGGTCTTGCGCGCCAGCGCGTCGGAGTAATTGCGCCAGAGCGCAAAGGCATAGCCCGTGAAGCCGATGCTCACGCCCACCGCCACGGCCAGGTAGAGCCAGCCGCTCATGCCGTAGATGAAAGGCATGAGGCAGGCCGCGAACAATATGAAGGTATACAGCAGCACCTGCAGCCGCGTGAACTCGTTGCCGTGCGTCACGGGCAGCATCGGCAAGCCGGCCTTGCGGTAGTCCTCGACACGGTAGAGCGCCAGCGCCCAGAAGTGCGGCGGCGTCCACAGGAAGATGATGAGGAACAGGATGAGCGCCTCGGGGCCGACCTCGCCCGTCATGGCGGCCCAGCCCAGCACCGGCGGCATCGCGCCCGAGGCGCCGCCGATCACGATGTTCTGCGGCGTCAGCGGCTTGAGGATCACGGTGTAGATGACCGCATAGCCGACGAAGGTGGCAAAGGTCAGCCACATGGTGAGCGGGTTGACCTTGAACCACAGCAGCGCCGAGCCCGCCACGCACAGCAGCGCGGAGAACACCAGGGCCTGCAGGTCGCTGAGCTGCCCGCGCGCGGTGGGCCGCCACGCGGTGCGCTTCATCTTGGCGTCGATGCCCTTCTCGACCAGGCAGTTGAACGCCGCCGCAGCACCCGCAACCAGCCAGATGCCGACGCAAGCCAGCAGTGCGCGCTGCACGTCGGGCCATGTCGGGGCACCGGGTACGGCCAGCACCATGCCGATGAGGGCGCAGAAAACGATCAGCTGCACCACGCGCGGCTTGGTCAGCGCATAGAACTGGCGCAGCACGTTGGCGGTGCTCGCCTGCTCCACGGAAATCGGCGTACTCACGCGGTAGCCCTCCTCTGGTTTTCTTGCAGGGCGCCGGGCGCCTTGTCTTTGTTGTGTACGGTTGCGGCCGCGGTCCCGCGGCGGCTTTCGCAGATTGCCCAGGTCAGCACGACGGCCAGCGCCGCGGCGCCGCCGGTGTGCAGCACGGCGGCCGCGAGCGGCCAGCCGAGCAGCACGTTGCCCAGGCCGGTTGCAAGCTGCAGCAGGGCCAGGCCCGCCAACCATCCGGCCTGCGGCCGCAGCGGCTCGATGCGGCGCAAGCGCCACGCGAGCACACCCAGCGCCGCAAACACCGCGTAGGCCATCAGCCGGTGCGCATAGTGAATGGCCGTGAGCGCCGAGAAATCGAGCGGCGCGCCGCTGCCTGTCACGCCCAGGTGGCGCCAGATTTCGAAGCCCTGCGCAAAGTTCATCGGCGGCCACCAGCTGCCCTGGCAGGTCGGAAACTGGGTACACGCCAGCACGGCGTAATTGGTGCTGACCCAGCCGCCGAGCGCAATCTGCAGCAGAAGCAATGCAGAAGTGGCAAGCAACCCGTTGCGCAATGCGGGCGATACGGCAGTGGGTAGCCGGTCCGCGGCGGCCTGCCGGTAGCGCACGGCCTGGATGCACAGCAGCACCAGCAGCACCACGGCGCCCAGCAGGTGAAGCGTGACGATCGCCGGAAAGAGCTTCCAGGTCACGGTGAGCGCGCCGAATGCGCCCTGCAGGCAGACCCAGACCAGCGTCACCGCCGGCCACCACGCGCTGAGCGTGGCGTGTTCGCCCTCCGCCTGCACGGGCAGGCGGCGCTGGCGGCGCCGCACGATCCAGGTGCCCCCCGCGAGCACGAGGATGAGCACGCCCACTCCGGTGGCCAGATAGCGGTGGACCATCTCGACCCATGCCTTGCTGTGCGTCACCGGGCCGGTCGGCTGGGCCGACTGCGCCATTGCAATTTCGTGGCGCGCGCCGACCGGGCTCGCGTTGCCGTAGCAGCCGGGCCAATCAGGGCAGCCCAGGCCCGAATCGGTGAGCCGAGTGAAGGCGCCGAAGAGCGTGAGGTCGAAAGTGAGAAACAGCGTGAGCACGGTGAGCGCGTGCAGCCGGCGCGCCGGACCGGCGCCGGCATTGCGGCGCCACACCCACGCCAGCGGGCCGAGCGCGATCAGCACGCCGGCCGCCATCAGCCAGGCGATCGGTGTGAGGTCGTAGAGCGAGCCGGTGTCCATGCGGTGTCAGCGGCCGGGTTCGTCCCAGGAGGCGGAAGCGCGCAGCAGGCGGTCGAGATCGCGCTTGGCGCGGCTGGCACCCTTGGCATCCATGCCGGCCGGAAAACGCATCATCCAGTTGCCCATGGGATCGACCACGTACAGGTGCTCGGCCAGGGAATGGCCTTGAACGGGCGCAAACCACTGGGCAAGCTGCTCGGCCGGCACGCGCAGCACGGTGGCGCCGCGCAGGCCGTTCTCCAGGCGCGCGGGCACGGGGGCCGCGTCGCTCACGAGCCAGACGCGGTCGAGCCGGTCTTTTTCGCGGCCCAGGCTTTCGCGCAGCTGGCGCTGCAGGTAGAGCTGCTGTTCGCAGAGCGCATTGCAGGCCGCATCGGCCACCGCAACCAGCAGCCACTGACCCTTGAGCGTGGCAACGTCGACCGGCGCGCCGTTGCGGTCGGTGGCGGTGAGCGCCGGCAGCACGCGCTGCGGATCGATGAGCTCGCCATAGACGCTGCGGCCTTCGGGCCGGATCACGTAGTAGGTGAAGTAGGACGCGATGACGGGCGCGGCGCACATCAGCATCACGGCAATCATCTTCCAGCGCCCGACGACCGTGCGGCGGCCCTCGGCGCCGTCGAGTGCCTGGTTGGGCGACGGCATCGAGTGCACCGTCAGGCCCAGGGGTTCGTCAGAGGCTGCTTGCATCGTGTGTGCGGCGCCTGGAGCGGCGGAAGGGGGCAATGAATTGGAACCAGACATAGAGGATGACCACGAGGGCTGAGAGCCCGAACCACTGGAATGCATAGCCGTAGTGCTTCTCCAGACCCAGTGCGGGGGCCGGCCAGTCGCGCTGCAACCCCTCGGAAGCGGGGCCGACCTGCTGCAGCGACACGTCGGTGCGCAGCGGCAGCTTGGTTTCGGCGCGGAACGATTCCAGGTCGAGATTCTGCCGGATGGGCGAAGACCCCTCGCCTTCCGGTGCCGAGGCGGCGGCGGCCGGTTTGCCGAGTTCGAACAAGTGGCCGGGCGGCGGCTCGATCAGCCCGGTGACTTCGACGATGCCGACCGGCGTCTCGACCGCGCCCAATTGCTTGCGGTCATTGAAATTGCGCTGCACCCAGCCTCGCTGCACCATCACGGCCTGGTCGCTGCCTTCGAGGGCGAACGGGGTCAGCACATAGAAACCGGGCACGCCGTGCATCTGCCGGTTGTCCAGGTAGACCGTCTGCGGCGTCAGCCAGAGGCCGCGCAGCCGCACGGGCCGATGCAACTCGCCGGCGGGTGCCTCCAGCGCGAGAAATTCGGCCTGGTCGAGCGGCGGCTTCTGCTTCTGGGCTTCGATCTCGGCCTGCAGCGCCTCCTTCTGCGCGGCGCGCGAAAGCTGCCAGCGGCCCAGGGAGACCGTGGCGGCCAAGGTCAGCACCGCGGCCAGCGTGACCAGCACGAAGCGGCCTCGCCTCGGCGCCCTGGCGGCGGGTCGAAGGGGTTCCGGCGTCACTGGAAGGGATGAGGCGCGCGGCCGATAATCGGGGTCATGAAATACTTCGTCGCCCTGGCTTTCCTGGGCATCTTCGCGAGCCTTGCCTTTGCGCTCTTCTACATGCTGAAAGACGGGCGCAACGGGCGCGCCAAAAGCGGCGGCATGGCGCGCGCGCTCACCTTTCGGATCGGCATCTCCGTGGTTTTGTTCCTCTGCATGCTGCTCGCCTGGAAACTCGGGTACATCCGGCCCACCGGGCTCCCGCTCGGCAAGTAGATGGTGCTCGTTCCACGAGAACCATGAAAAAGGCGCCTTCCGGCGCCTTTTTGTTTGTATGCCGCGGGTTTCGCTCAAAGCCAGTAGACCAGCACGTAAAGGCCAAGCCACACCACGTCGACAAAGTGCCAATACCAGGCCGCGCCTTCGAAGCCGAAATGGCGCTCCGGCGTGAAGTGGCCCTTTTGCAGGCGCAGCGTAATGAACAGCAGCATCAGCATGCCGATGAACACGTGCAGGCCGTGGAAGCCGGTCAGCATGAAGAAGGTCGAACCGTAGGCACCCGAACTGAGCTTGAGGTTCAGGTCGGTGTACAGGTGGAAGTATTCATAGCCCTGGACACCCAGGAAGACCACGCCGAGCAGCACCGTGAGCCACATGAAGCGGATGCACTGGGCGCGATGGTCGGCGCGCAGCGCATGGTGCGCAATGGTGAGCGTGACGCCCGAGCTCAGCAGGAGCGCGGTGTTGATCGTGGGCAGCCAGAACGGGCCGACGGTCTGGAAGGGCTCGACGATGTCGGCCGGCGAACCGGTTGCACCAGCGGCAATGCTGGGCCACACGGCCTTGAAGTCGGGCCAGAGCAGCGCGTTGTCCAGGCTGCCGAGCGCCGGCAGCGCGTGGGTGCGGGCCCACCACAGCGCGGTGAAGAAAGCGCCGAAGAACATCACTTCGGAGAAGATGAACCAGCTCATGCTCCAGCGGTACGAGAGATCGATCTTGTGGCCGTACTGGCCGCTTTCGCTCTCGCCGATGGCGGCGCGGAACCACACGAACAACGTGGCAAGCCACACGACCATGCCGAGCAGCAGCGACCACGCGCCCCACTGGTGGCCGTTGATCCACTGGCCGGCGCCAAGAATCACGAAGAACAGGCCGATCGAGGCCATGACCGGGTAGGCCGATGGCCCGGGCACAAAGTAGTAGGGCGTGGTGCCGTGGGTGGTTGAACTCATATCAGCTCCTGGCTTTCTTTCTTCTCTCGATTCAATTCGATGGGGTCTGGATGTCGTGGGCCCTGCGGCGCGCGGTCAGGGCGCAACCACGTAGCGCACCAGCAGCACCAGGCCGACGATGAAAACAATGACCGCGGCAAATGCCACCGCGATGATGTGCAGCGGGTTCAGCTTGGCCAGGTCGTCCTGGTAGGCGCTTTTCTTCCGCACGCCGAAGAACGACCAGCAGACGGCCTTCACCGTGTCCCACAGCGTGGCCTTGCGCGGCGGCGAATTCGGGTCGGCGGTCACGAGCGGGGCTCATGGGCGGTATTGGAAACAGCGGCGACCGGCGCCGCCGGCGTCTTGCCGCCGACTTCGAAGAAGGTGTACGACAACGTGATCGTCTTCACGTCCTTGGAGATCTTCGGGTCGATCACGAACGCGACCGGCCACTCCTTCTTCTCACCGGGGTCGAGGGTGTACTGGTTGAAGCAGAAACACTCGAGCTTGTTGAAGTACGGCGCGGCCTGCTGCGGCGCATAGCTCGGGATGGCCTGCGCCGCCATGCGGCGGTTCTGCACGTTCTGGAACTCGTAAACCACCGTATTGAGCTGGCCGGGGTGCACCTGCATCGTCCGCGCGGCGGGCTTGAAGTCCCAGAGGCCGCCGCGGACGTTGGAGTCGAACTCGACCGTGATGGTGCGGCTGGTGTCGACCTGGGAGTTGTCGGGAACGCGCACGTTCTTGCCGCCGCTTGCGCCGCCCGGCACTTCGAGCTCGTTGAGCGCGAGGATGTTGATGCCGGTCATTTCGCAGATGGCGCGGTAGAGCGGCACCAGCGCATAGCCGAACGCGAACATGCCGCAGGCCACCACGGCCAGCTTGCCGACCATGCGGACATTGGCGCGCTTGATGCGTTGACCGAGGCTCATGCGTGCGGCTCCGTTCGCTTCAGCGTCCGCTGAACCAGATCATGCGGACCAGGAATCCGAGAAAGAACATCACGGCGATGGAGGCCAGCGTGAGCCCCATGCGTCGGTTGCTCTTTCTTTGTTCGGGCGTGGTCATTGTCGTCATGCGGGCCGGCGGCCGTGCAGCGTTCAGCCGATCACCTTGGTGGCGGTCGCATCGAGCTTGGGCGGGTTCTCGAAGGTGTGGAAAGGCGCCGGCGACGGCACTTCCCACTCGAGGCCTTCCGCGGCTTCCCATGGCTTTTGCGGCGCCTTCTCACCCTTGCCGAGCATGGTCGGCAGCACGATGAAGAAGAAGAAGTAGACCTGTGCAAGACCGAAGCCGAAGGCGCCGATCGAGGCCACCGCGTTGAAGTCGGCGAACTGCATCGGGTAGTCGGCATAGCGGCGCGGCATGCCGGCCAGGCCCAGGAAGTGCATCGGGAAGAAGGTGATGTTGAACGAGATCAGCGACCACCAGAAGTGAATCTTGCCGCGCGTTTCGCTGTACATCACGCCCGTCCACTTGGGCGCCCAGTAGTAGTAGCCCGCGAACATCGCGTAGAGCGAGCCGGCCACCAGCACGTAGTGGAAGTGGGCCACCACGTAGTAGGTGTCCTGCAGCTGGATGTCGATGGGGGCAATGGCCAGGATGAGGCCGGTGAAGCCGCCCATCGTGAACACGAAGATGAAGCCCACGGCGAACAGCATCGGGGTCTCGAAGGTCATCGAGCCCTGCCACATGGTGGCAATCCAGTTGAAGATCTTCACGGCCGTCGGCACCGCGATCAGCATGGTCGCGTACATGAAGAACAGCTGGCCCGTGACCGGCATGCCGGTCGTGAACATGTGGTGCGCCCAGACGATGAACGACAGGATCGCGATCGACGAGGTGGCGTACACCATGGAGGCGTAGCCGAACAGCTTCTTGCGCGAGAACGCCGGCACGATCTGGCTGATGATGCCGAAGGCCGGCAAGATCATGATGTAGACCTCGGGGTGGCCGAAGAACCAGAAGATGTGCTGGTACATCACCGGGTCGCCGCCGCCGGCGGGGTTGAAGAAGCTGGTGCCGAAGTGGCGGTCGGTCAGCGTCATGGTGATGGCGCCTGCGAGCACGGGCATCACGGCAATCAGCAGGTAGGCGGTAATGAGCCAGGTCCAGCAGAACATCGGCATCTTCATCAGCGTCATGCCGGGCGCGCGCATGTTCAGGATGGTGACGATGATGTTGATCGAGCCCATGATCGACGAGGCGCCCATGATGTGCATCGCGAAGATGCCAGCGTCCATCGAGGGGCCCATCTGCAGCGTGAGCGGGGCGTAGAGCGTCCAGCCGGCAGCGGGTGCGCCGCCGGGCATGAAGAACGAACCCACGAGCATCAGCGCCGCGGGAATCAGCAGCCAGAAGCTGAAGTTGTTCATGCGCGCGAAGGCCATGTCGGATGCGCCGATCTGCAGCGGGATCATCCAGTTCGCAAAGCCCACGAACGCCGGCATGATGGCGCCGAACACCATGATCAGACCGTGCATGGTGGTGAACTGGTTGAACAGCTCGGGGTTGACCAGTTGCAGGCCGGGCTGGAACAGCTCGGCGCGGATCAGCAGCGCGAGCACACCGCCCACCATCAGCATCGTGAAGCTGAACAGCAGGTAGAGCGTGCCGATGTCCTTGTGGTTGGTGGCGAACACCCAGCGGCGCCAGCCGGTGGGCGCTGCATGGTGCTCGTCGTGATCGTGTGCGTGGCCGTCGTGGGCGTGACCGTGGGGGTCGAGGACTGCACTCATTTCATTGTTCCTTGCAATTTCTTCGTCGCGGGGCGCTTGGGCTCGATCTTCGCGATCACTTGCCGCGCAGGGCCAGAACTTCGGCCGGCTGCACCAGCTGGCCCGTCTTGTTCGACCAGCTGTTCTTGGTATAGGTGGCAACGGCGGCCAGGTCGGTATCGCTCAGTTGCTTCCAGGGCGGCATCGCACCGTTGTTCTGGCCGTTGAGCAGCACCAGCAGCTGCACCTTGTGGTCGGCGTCGACCACCTTGGGGCTGGCGTCGAGCGCCTTGATCGGGCCCGCGCCCTTGCCGTTGGCCTGGTGGCAGGTCGCGCAGTTGGCCGCGTAGACCTTCTCGCCGCGGGCCATCATGTCGGGCAGCGTCCAGACCTTGCTCGGGTCGTCGAGCTTGGCGGCGGCTTCCTTGCGCTTGGTGTCGACCCACGCCGTGTAGTCGGCGGCCGAAACCACCTTCACGTGGATGGGCATGTAGGCGTGCTCCTTGCCGCAGAGTTCCTGGCACTGGCCGTAGTAGTCGCCCACGGTTTCGGCGCGGAACCAGGTGTCGCGCACGAAGCCGGGAATCGCGTCCTGCTTGATGCCGAGCTGAGGCACTGCAAATGCGTGGATCACGTCGTTGGCGGTGGTGATGATGCGGACCTTCTTCTGCACCGGCACGACCAGCGGGTTGTCGACCTTGAAGAGGTAGTCGGCGGGCATCTCGCCCTTGGCGCCGGCATCGGACATGGCGCGGTGCGAGCTGTCGAGCGTGGAGATGAAGGCCAGGCCCTCGCCTTCGCCCGTGAGGTAGTCATAGCCCCACTTCCACTGGTAGCCGGTGGTCTTGATGGTGAGGTCGGCGTTGGTGGTGTCCTTCTGGGCCACCAGCACCTTGGTGGCGGGCAGCGCCATCACGATCACGATGATGAACGGCACGATGGTCCAGATGACCTCGACCACCACCGATTCATGGAAGTTGGCCGCCTTGTGGCCGACCGACTTGCGGTGCTTCCAGATCGAATAGAACATGACCGCGAACACGGCGACGAAGATGACCGTGCACAGGATCATCATCACCGTGTGCAGGAAGTGCTGTTCCTGCGCAATCTTGGTAACGCCAAGCGGAAGATTCAGCTGGCGCACCGAGGGGCCGCCGGGCAGATCGTTGACTGCGTGCGCCGCGCCGCTGAAAGCCGCGCCGGCCGCCAGCAACAGATTCGCCGGCCTGTACTTGTTGCGCCAAATGCTCTTCATCGTGTTCACGTTTCTCAATTTTTTCAACAAACCCAACCGTGCAGCGCCGCGCGAGCCGTTCAGGCGCCACGCAACGCCATGCGAATCTCGCGCGCCAGTGCGGCTCGCAACTCCGGGCGTACATAGCGCCCCACCCTGACCGATCGACCCTGACCCGAGACCTCGATCAGCGAGCGATCGCCGGCCTGCGGTTCGATCCGCACTTGGTGCGGCAGAAATTCCGTGCGCTCGTAGTCTCCACCGTTCTCGAGCTCCACCACCAGCCGTCCGCCCTGCAACGCGATCTTTTCTCCATCGGTCGCGTGCCGCGCGTACAGCATGAATACAAATCCCACCGCCGCCAATTCGAGCCAGGCAAAGGGCAGCACCAGCGGCGCCCCGAGCAGCCAGAACACCGTACCGATACCGAGCGACACCACGCACAGCGAGGCGTAGAGCCAGCCCAGCTGGCTCGGCGTCACCGAGCAATTGCGCTTCAGGAACCAGTGGATGTTCTGGCCTGAAACGGTGGCAAAACGAAACACGGAATTCGACACGGGCGAGTTCAGCAAATCGGTGCGTCGACGCCGGCCAACCCCTTGTCTCCACAGGATCGGACAGACCTCGTTCGCGGAACAACACCCGCGAGTTTCACGCAACGGCGGATTGTAGCGGGTAGACACAGGTGCCCGCCCGCAAGATGCGCAGCTTTGGCCCCCGGCGGCTCATCGTTAGCCTCCGCGCTGCGCGCTACGGTCTTCGCCTTGGGAGCGGCCCGGCGGCTCAGGCGCCGGGCCGGCCGCGCTGAAGCATCGAGCGCATCTCGCGCAGCGACACCGCGCTCTCGGCCGAAAGCGCCACGCGCGGCGCCGGCTTGAAGGCGTGGCCATAGATGACTTCGAAGGTCAGCGCAATGCGCCCGCCGGCCTCTTCCGCCGGCGCCAGTTCGGGCAGTGCCGCTTTCAGCGACCGGTGCCACGCCTTGCCGCGCAGCGCCGGAAAGCGCGCCGGATGCAGGTTGCGCCCGAGCGTTCGCAGCTCGGCAAGCGCCGCCTCGGGCGTGGCCCAGGTAAGCACGATGCGTTCCATATCCATCACCGGCTCGGCAAAGCCGGCATGCACCAGCATGTCGCCCCAGTCGTGCATGTCGGTGTATTCGTGGCCCGCCGCCGGCCAGCCAAGCCGCGCGTGCAGGGCCCGCAGCTCGCGGACCGTGTCGGGGCCCAGGCACGAGAACATCAGGAAGCCGTCGGTCGCCACCAGCCGGTGCCAGTGCGCGATGAGCGCCTCGGGGTCGGCCGCCATATGCAGCGACATGTTGGCCCAGAGCAGGTCGACGCCGTCTTCCGGCGGCGCATCGAAGCGCGCCTTGCCGCCCTGCCATCGGCGCGCGCTCCACCAGGGCGCTGCCAACACCTGGCTGGTTGCGGCGGCAAGGGCCGGTTCGGGTTCGATCACGAAGCAGGCAGCCTCGCGATAGCGCCGGGCCACGAGTTCGTGCGCCTCCAGGCCGCCGCGAAGGGGGGCCCAGTCGGCCCAGGTGCGTGGCTGCGCCTTGATCCATTGCAGCCGGTCTTCCATGCGGCGGCCGATTTCCTCGTGCAGCCAGGGGGAGCCGTCGGCAGGCGCGAGCCGCCTCCAGCGTGCGGCCGCCGTGGGATCGATGGTCGGCGGTCTTCTTGCGGGGTCGGTGGCCATGGGGCCGTGAGTATATTGAGGCCATGTTCAGCCGTTGGGCCCGTCGACCTTTGACCTCTCTGCTTGCACGGCTGCCCAGCCAGTGCGAGGTGTGCCGCGCCTGGCCTTCCCGGCGCGTTTGCGATGCCTGCGTGGCCCGCTTTGCGCCTCAGGCCGATCGCTGCGGCAGCTGTGCGCTGGCTGTTCCGCAGGGCGTGGTCCGGTGTGGCGAATGCATGGGCGATCCGCCGCCGCTCGATGCCTGCCTTGCGGCCTGCGACTATGCGTGGCCGTGGCCCGAATGCATCGCCCAGTTCAAGTTCCGCGGCGAGGCGGGCTGGGCCGGGCCCTTGTCGACGCTGATGCGCAGCGTGCCTTGGGTAGAACCGGCGCTGGAAAACTGCGACACCGTACTGCCGATGCCCATGGCACCCGCCCGGCTGCGCCAACGCGGCTTCAACCAGGCACTCGAACTGGCGCGCCGGCTGGCGCCCGCCAAGACCGACGCCACGCTGCTCCTGCGCACCCGCGACACGCCGGCGCAGATCGGCCTTGCGCGCGCCGAACGCCTTCGCAACCTGCGCGGCGCCTTCGCGGTGGAGCCCCTGCGCGCGAGCCAGCTGCAGGGCCGGCGCGTGGTGCTGGTCGACGATGTGATGACGACGGGTGCCTCGCTCTTTTCGGCGGCCGCGGCGCTGCGGCTGGCCGGCGCGGCCCACATCACGGCTGTGGTGCTGGCGCGGACCGCTGCGCCGCATTGAGCGGGCGCGCCACCGCGACAATCGGCGCATGTTCCATATCGTCCTGGTCCACCCCGAAATCCCGCCGAATACGGGCAACGTGATCCGCCTGGCGGCCAACACAGGCTGCGCGCTTCACCTGGTCGAGCCGCTCGGCTTTTCGATGGAAGACCGGCTGCTGCGCCGCGCCGGGCTCGACTACCACGAGTACGCCGAGGTCAAGCGCCATGCAAGTTGGCAGGCCCTGCTCGACACCGAAAAGCCCGCGGCCGGGCGCATGTTTGCGCTCACCACCCGCGGCACCCGCGCCGTGCACGACGTTCGCTTCCAACCCGGCGACTGGCTGGTGTTCGGATCAGAGACGAGCGGGCTGCCGCCGGCGGTGCGAGAGGGTTTTGCCGAGCCCCAACGCCTGCGCCTGCCGATGCGCGAGGGGCAGCGCAGCCTCAATCTTTCGAACGCGGTGGCAGTGACCGTGTTCGAAGCCTGGCGGCAGAACGGATTCAGCTGAGCGGGTGTTCCTGCCGCCAGCCGAGGCGAACTCAGCGGTAGCGGCGCACCACCGACTCCGCCACGCAGGCCGGCTTGGCCGCGCCTTCGAGCTCGATCGTGGTTTCCCAGGTCATCTGGATGCCGTCGTCCGCAATCGGCTCGGCCGTGAGCAGCTTCATGCGCGCGCGCAGCCGCTTGCCGACCGGCACCGGCGACATGAAGCGCACCCGGTTCAGCCCGTAGTTCACGCCCATGCGCGACTCGACCACGTCCAGCGCCGTCTCGTAGAAGCGCGGCAGCAGCGACAGCGTCAGGAAGCCATGGGCAATCGGCCCGCCGAAGGGGCCGGCCTTGGCGCGCTCGATGTCGACATGGATCCACTGGTGGTCGCCCGTGGCTTCGGCGAACTGGTTAACCTGCTCCTGCGTGATGGTGATCCAGTCGCTCACGGCGACTTCCTGGCCAACGCAGGCGGCAAGATCCTGAAGGGTCTGGAATGTCTTTTTGGTCATGCGCGGCATTCTGGCGCCAAGGCCGCGGGTGCGGGTGTCGGCACCGCGACAGCCGAAAGCCTCAGCCCTCCAGCCATTCGCAGATCGGCTGCCACTGCTCCAGGTCGCGCTGCACGCGTCCGGGCGCGATGTCGAACAGCGTGAGCCCGCGCGCCGCGAGCTGAACGTAGTTCTGCGTGTCGCGCAGCTCGCCCAGCACCGGCACGCCCAGGCTTGCGATGAACTCGTTCAACCGATCGGCGGCCAGGGTGCGGGCGTTCACGCGCATGCCCACAAGGCTGATCTTGGTTTTTTCGGCACGGCGCTGCTCCATCAGCCGGTCGAGAAAATCGCGCGTGGCGTAGATGTCGAAGATGCTCGGCTGCAGCGGCACGATCACCCGGTCGGCCAGGGCCAGCACTTCCTTGAAGCGCCATCCGTGCAGGCCGGCCGGCGTGTCGAGCACGGCATGCGTGGTTCCGCGCGGCGGCCGCACCACGGCGCTGTCGCCCGTGGCCTCCCAGGTGGCGATGGGCCGCGCCTGCGGCGGCCGCAGGCCGAGCCAGAGGCGCGACGATTGCTGGCGGTCCACGTCGCCAAGCATCACGGCATGGCCGCGGCTCGCGAAATAGCCTGCGATGTTCGTCGCGAGCGTCGACTTGCCTACGCCACCCTTGGGGTTGGCGACCAGAACCACCGGCATGAGCATCTCCTCCAGAGCTGGAACAGCCCGCATCGTAGCGACACGAGGCGCACCCGGCCGGCAGGCGCCGATCTTGAGCTATGTTCGCGGCATGACGACAACAACCCCCGCGGCTGCCGCCGGCGCCGAATCCGGCGGCATCTATGTGCTTGCGGCCCATCCGCACTGGCGCGATTCCCGCGTCAACCGCCGGCTCCTGGCCGCCGCGCGTTCGGTGCCCGGCGTGGAGGTGAACGACCTCTACGGCAGCTACCCTGACTTTTCCATCGACATCGAGACCGAACAGGCGCGGCTTGCCAAAGCCAGCCTGGTGGTGCTGCTGCACCCGATCCAGTGGTATTCGATGCCGGCATTGCAAAAACTCTGGCTCGACGACGTGCTCGGCTACGGCTGGGCCTACGGCCCGGGCGGCACCGCATTGCAGGGCAAGGACTTGTGGCTGGCCGTCACCACGGGCAGCCCCGAGCAGAGCTACCACCCGCAAAGCTATCACCGCTATTTCTTCGACGCCTTCCTGCCGCCCTACGAGCAGACCGCAGCGCTGTGCGGCATGCGCTTCTTGCCGCCGCTGGTCTTTCACGGCGCGCGCAGCGCCAGCGAAGCCGACGTGGCAGCCCATGTCGACGTGTTCGCCCAGCGGCTCGGCAGCTACCCCGACTGGCCCGAACTGGAAGAGCTCGATGCGTGCGTGGCCTGCCCCGTGCCCGAGACCGATCGCCCCGCCGAGCACGACGAGCCGGGCGCGGCGACCTCCGGCGCCTTCCAATCCGCAATGACCCATGGCCTGGCTTTCATGTCCGCCGCCAACGAAGAAGAAAACAGCGGCAAGAAAGGCTCGGCCTGAGCATGGAACACGCACCCGCCTGGCTGACCAGCAGCCTTATCTACCTGAGCGCCGCCGTGCTGGTGGTGCCGCTTTCGAAGGCCCTGGGCCTCGGCTCGATCATCGGCTACCTCGTGGCCGGCATCGCCATCGGCCCCTGGGGGCTGGGCCTTGTTTCCAGCGTGGAAGAAGTGCTGCATTTCGCCGAGTTCGGCGTGGTGCTGATGCTGTTTCTCGTGGGCCTGGAGCTTGAACCCAAGCGACTGTGGAACCTGCGCCGCCCCATCTTCGGCTGGGGCGCCGCGCAGGTGCTGAGCTGCGCGGCGGTGCTGTTTGCCGTGGGCTGGGCGGCCGGCGCCGAATGGCGCGTGGCGCTGGTGGCGGCGCTCGGCCTGGCGCTCTCGTCCACGGCCATTGCGCTGCAGGTGTTCGGCGAACGCAATCTGCTCAGGACGCCGAGCGGCCAGGCCGGCTTTTCGATCCTGCTGTTCCAGGACGTGGCGGCCATTCCCATTCTCGCGCTGCTGCCCCTGCTGGCGGGCGCCACGGCCGCAGAACAGTCGCTCAGCGGGCTCGACCGCACGCTCGAGGGCCTGAAGATCGTCGGCGTGATCGCCGGCATCATCCTGGGCGGCCGTCTTGCCTTGCGCCCGCTGCTGCGCTGGATCGCGCGCAGCGACACGCCAGAGATCTTCACCGCCGCGGCGCTGCTGCTGGTGGTGGCCATTGCCGCGCTGATGCAGTTCGTGGGCCTCTCGATGGCGCTCGGCGCCTTTCTTGCCGGCGTGCTGCTGGCCGAAAGCGAATACCGGCGCGAGCTCGAAACCGACATCGAACCCTTCAAGGGCCTGCTGCTCGGCCTGTTCTTCATCGCCGTAGGCATGTCGATCAACTTCGGCGTGCTGATCGCGAGCCCCTGGCTCATGGCCGCGCTGGTGGTCGGCTTCATGGCCATCAAGCTGGCGGTGATCTATGCGCTGGCCAAGGCCATGGGCCTGGCCTACCAGGAGCGCCCCGTGTTCACGCTGCTGCTGGCGCAGGGCGGCGAGTTCGCGTTCGTGGTGTTCCAGGCCGCGGGGCCCGACGTGCTGCCGCCCGAAATCACCTCGCTCCTGATCGGCGCCGTGGCGCTGTCGATGCTGCTGTCGCCGCTTTTGCTGGTGCTGCTCGACAAGTTCGTGCTGCCGCGCTACAGCCGCAACAACGGCGCGCAGCTCGAAGAAATTTCAGAGCAGCAGGACGCCAAGGTGCTGATCTGCGGCTTCGGGCGCTACGGGCAGATCGTGGGGCGCATGTTGATGTCGCAAGGCCTGCGCGTGACGGTGCTCGACCACGATGCCGACACGGTCGAAGGTCTGCGCCAGTTCGGCTTTCGCGTGTTCTACGGCGACGCGACGCGGCTCGACCTGCTGCGCACCGCGGGCGCCGGCACGGCCAAGGCCATTGTGGTGGCGGTGGACGACATCGAGCAGTCGCTCGATATCGTCGACCTGGTGAAGGAGCACTTTCCGCAGGCACGCATCATCGCGCGGGCCCGCAACGTGACGCACCTTTTCCAGCTGCGCGACCGCGGCGTGACCGATGTGGAACGCGAGGTGTTCGAATCGTCGCTGCGCAGCGCCCGCACGACGCTCGAGGCGCTAGGCTGGCCCGCGCACGAGGCGCGCGAAACGGCCATGCGGTTCCGTCGCCGGAACATCCTGCTGAGCGAGGAGATCTACCCGCACTACAAGGACCGCGCCAAGCTCATTGCGGCCAACAAGGCAGGCCGCCAGCAGTTCGAGGAGCAGATGGCGCGCGAACGCGAGGAACGGCAGCGCCGTTCGGGCCGCGACTGGGACCGGTTCGACGAGAAGGAAGAGGCGGACGGCTGAGCCCGCCCTTCGGCTGGCTCCCGGTCAGCCTTCCAGCTTGAGCAGCCGCACCGCGTTGCCCTTCAAGATGCCCGGCATCACCTCGGGCTTGAAGCCGGCGGTCTCGAAGTCCTTCATCCAGCGGTCGGGCGTGATCAGCGGGTAGTCGCTGCCGAACAGGATGCGGTCCTTCAGCAGCGTGTTGGCGTACTGCACCAGCTGCTTGGGAAAATACTTGGGGCTCCAGCCCGACAGGTCGATCCACACATTGGGCTTGTGCGTGGCCACGCTCAGCGCTTCGTCCTGCCACGGAAAGCTGGGGTGCGCCATCACGATCTGCATGTCCGGAAAGTCGATGGCCACGTCGTCCAGGTGCATCGGGTTGCTGTACTCCAGCCTGAGGCCGCCGCCGCAGCGCATGCCCGAGCCGATGCCGCTGTGGCCCGTGTGGAAGATGGCCGGCAGCTTGTGCTCGGCAATCACCTCATAGAGCGGCCAAGCCATCTTGTCGTAGGGGTGAAAAGCCTGCACCGTCGGGTGGAACTTGAAGCCCTTCACGCCATGCTCTTCGATGAGCCGCCGCGCCTCGCGCGCCCCCATCTTTCCCTTGTGCGGATCGATGCTGGCGAAGGCGATCATCATGTCGCTGTTCTTCTGCGCAGCCTCGGCGATTTCCTCGTTCGGAATGCGCCGGCGGCCCATGTTCGACTCGGCGTCGACCATGAACATCACCAGGCCGATCTTTCTTTCACGGTAGTACGCCACGCTCTCGGCAATGGTCGGACGGCCGCTCGAGCCGAAGTACTTGTCCGCGGCGCGGTCGTATTCCTCGCCGTAGTTGTCGAACGGGTTCCAGCAGCTCACTTCGGCGTGGGTGTGGATATCGATCGCGATGAGGTTCTTGTGGTCCATCTCGTTGTCTCCGGTACGGGTAAGTCCCTAGGCTTTGGGGCGCTCAAGTGCCTTGAATTGATTATTTATCATAACCATAATCCAACTCACACACGAATGCAATCATGACCAATCCCGACCTCCAACTCGACATTCGCGACGAAGTCGCCATCGTTCGCCTGACGCGCGGCGCCAAACGCAATGCCCTTTCGGACGGGTTGATCCTCGCGTTGCGCAATACCTTCGAGACCCTGCCCTCCACCGTGCGCGCGGCGGTGCTCGACGGCGAAGGCCCGCACTTCTGCGCCGGCCTCGACCTGAGCGAACTGAAAGAGCGCGACGCGGGCCAGGGCATGCAGCATTCGCGCCTGTGGCACGCCGCGCTCGACCTCGTCCAGCACGGCCCGGTGCCGGTGGTTGCCGCGCTGCACGGCGCGGTGGTGGGCGGCGGCCTGGAGCTGGCCAGCGCCTGCCACATCCGCGTGGCCGACCGCTCCACCTTCTATGCGCTGCCCGAAGGCTCGCGCGGCATCTTCGTGGGCGGCGGGGGCTCGGTCCGCATTCCCAAGCTGATCGGCGTGGCCCGCATGACCGACATGATGATGACCGGCCGTGTCTACAACGCGGAAGACGGCGAGCGCGCCAACTTCGCGCAATACCTGGTCGACGAAGGCGCCGCTTTCGACAAGGCCTTTGAACTCGCCAAGCGCATTGCCACCAACGCGCCGCTCACCAACTACGCGCTCATGCATGCGCTGCCGCGCATTGCCGAGCAGTCGGCCGACCACGGCTTCTTTACCGAGGCACTGATGTCCGGCATCGTGCAGAACGCGCCAGAGGCCAAGGAGCGCGTGCGCGATTTCCTCGAAGGCCGCGGCGCCAAGGTGAGCAAGGGATGACCACGATCCGATACCGTCCGCTGGCGTTCGGCGTCACGCGCGCAGTGCTGCGCGAAGGCGCGCCGGGCACGCAGTACCTGCGCGCTGAAACAGAGCTCGGCCCCTACCGCGACCGCATGACAGACCGCCTGGCGCACTGGGCCGAAGCGGCGCCCGAGCGCACCTTCATCGCCTGCCGCGAACGGCTGGCCGACGGCAGCACCGGCGACTGGCAGCGCGTGAGCTACGCCGAGGCGCTGCAGAAGGCGCGCAGCATCGGCCAGGCCCTGCTCGATCGCGGCCTGAGCCCGGGCCGCCCGGTCGCGATCCTCAGCGAGAACAGCATCGAACACGCGCTGCTGGCCCTGGGTTGCCTTTATGCCGGCGTGCCGTATTGCCCCGTGTCCCCGCCTTACTCGCTGGTGAGCCAGGACTTCGAAAAGCTGCGCCACGTGCTGGAGACGCTCACGCCGGGCCTTGTCTTCGCCGCCGACGCCGCTCGCTACGCCCGCGCCATCCAGGCCGTGGTGCCGGCCGGCACCGAGGTCGTCCTCGCCGAAGGCCAGCTCGAAGGCCGCGCCACCACCCCCCTGGACGCGCTCGCCGCCACGCCCGCAACACCGGCCATCGACGCCGCGATGCGCGCCACCGGCCCGGACACCATCACCAAGTTCCTGTTCACCTCGGGCTCCACCAAGATGCCCAAGGCGGTGATCAACACGCACCGCATGTGGTGCGCCAACCAGCAGCAGCTGCGCCAATCGATTCCCGCGCTTGGCGAAGAGCCGCCGGTGCTGGTCGACTGGCTGCCGTGGAACCACACCTTCGGCGGCAACCACAACGTGGGCATCGTGCTGGACAACGGCGGCACGCTCTACATCGACGACGGCAAACCCACGCCCGGCGGCATGGCCGAGACGCTGCGCAACCTGCGCGAGATCGCGCCCACCATCTACTTCAACGTGCCGACCGGCTTCGAGGCCATTGCGCACGCCATGGAAACCGATGCGGTGCTGCGCCGCAACCTGCTGTCGCGCGTGAAGATGTTCTTCTATTCCGGCGCTGCGCTCGCGCAGCCCATCTGGGACAGCCTGCACAAGACGCAAGAGGCTGAAGTGGGCGAGCGCATCGTCATGGGCACGGGGCTGGGCATGACCGAGTCGGGCCCGTTCGCGCTGTACGTTACCGGCCCCGAGGTCAAGTCGGGCGACATCGGCCTGCCGGCGGCGGGCATCGAGCTCAAGCTGATCCAGGTCGACGGCAAGACCGAGGTGCGCTACCGCGGCCCCAACATCACGCCCGGCTACTGGCGCGCGCCAGAGGCCACGGCCGAGGCTCTCGACGAAGAGGGCTTCTTCTGCACCGGCGACGCGGTGAAGTGGATCGACGAGAACAACATCCACCGCGGCCTGCGCTTCGACGGCCGCATTGCCGAAGACTTCAAGCTGGCCACCGGCACCTTCGTGAGCGTGGGCCCGCTGCGCGCGAAGATCATCGCGGCCGGTGCACCCTATGTGCAAGACGCGGTGCTGACCGGTATCAACTTGAAGGAAGTCGGTGCGCTGATCTTCCCCACGCAGAAGGTGCGCGAGCTCGCCGGCCTGCCGGCAGACGCAACGATGCAGCAGGTGCTCGAAAGCGCGCCGGTGCAGGCGCACTTCCAGCAGGTGGCCAACGAACTGGCCGCCATGGGCACCGGCAGCGCCAACCGCATCGCGCGACTGCACCTGATGGCCGAGCCGCCTTCCATCGACAAGGGCGAAGTGACCGACAAGGGCTCCATCAACCAGCGCGCCGTGCTCAAGCACCGCGCCCACCTGGTCGAGGCGCTGCATGCCGACACCCTGCCCTTCACCTTGAAGCCCCGCTGACCCACATCCAGGAGACACACACCATGAAGATCGAAGGACAAGCAGCACTCGTCACCGGCGGCGCATCGGGCCTGGGCGAAGCCACCGCGCGCGAACTCTCGCGGCTGGGCGCCAAGGTGGCCGTGCTCGACCGCAATGCGGAGCTCGCCGAAAAGGTGGCTTCGGAGATCGGTGGCGTGGCATGCGTCTGCGACATCACCGATACCGAGAGCGTCAACGCCGCGCTCGACAAGGCGGCCGCGGCGCACGGCCCCGCGCGCATCCTCATGAACGTGGCGGGCATCGGCAGCGCGAAGCGCATCGTCGGCAAGGACGGCAACCCCGCGCCGCTCGAAGACTTCGTGCGCGTGGTCAACATCAACCTGATCGGCGGCTACAACATGGCGCGCCTGTTCGCAGCACGCTGCGCCAAGCTCGATGCGCTCGACAACGGCGAAAAGGGCGTGATGCTCTTCACCGCATCGGTCGCGGCCTTCGACGGCCAGGTGGGCCAGCAGGCCTACAGCGCATCGAAGGGCGGCCTGGTGGGCATGACGCTGCCGATGGCGCGCGACCTGGCGCAGCACGCCATTCGCGTGTGCACCGTGGCGCCGGGCCTCTTTGCCACGCCGCTCCTGATGGAACTGCCCGAAGCCGTGCAGCAGTCGCTGGCTGCGTCGATTCCGTTTCCGCCGCGGCTGGGCAAGCCTTCGGAATTTGCCGAGCTGGCCTGCCACATCGTGACCAACGGGCATTTGAACGGCGAAGTGATTCGCCTCGACGGCGCCTTGCGCATGGCGCCGCGCTGATTCCAGCCCCTCGAAAAAATACAGGAGACAAGACCATGACCAATCGACGTCAGTTCGTGACAGCACTCGGCGGCGCAGCCGCATTCGGCGCCCTGCATCCGCTTGCCGCACTCGCCCAGGCGGTGCAGCAGGCAAAAATCTACTACGGCTTTCCTGCCGGCAGCGCGGGCGACAGTGTGGCGCGACGCGTGGCCGAGAAGCTCGGCGATACGCCGTTCTCGAAGATCAACGCAGTGGTCGAGAACAAGCCCGGCGCGGGCGGGCGCATTGCGCTCGAAACGCTCAAGTCTTCGGTGGCCGACGGCTCGGTGCTTTGCCTCGCGCAGGCCTCCGCGTTGTCGACCTACCCGCACATCTACACCAAGCTGAGCTACGGCCTTGCCGATTTCGCGCCCGTTTCGATCGGCGCCGTCATGACACACGGCCTCGCGGTCGGACCGATGGTGCCGGCCACTGTGAAGACGCTGAAGGACTACATCGCCTGGGCCAAGGCCAATCCCGGTCAGGCCAGCTACGGCTCGCCGGGCGCGGGCTCCACGCCGCACTTTCTCGGCGCGCTGCTCGGCCTGAACAGCGGCACCGACCTGCGCCACATTCCCTACCGCGGCTCGCTGCCGGCCATCAACGACGTGGTGGGCGGGCAGATCGCCTCAAGCATGACGCCCGTCGGCGACTACCTGCCCTTCGCCAAGGCCGGCAAGCTGCGTGTGCTCGCCACCTCGGGTGCGCAGCGCGTGGCTTACCTGCCCGATGTGCCCACCTTCATCGAGCAGGGCTTCCCGGAGATCGTGGCCGACGAATGGTTCGGCTTCTTCGCGCCCGCCAAGACGCCGGCCAGCGTTGTCGCCGCGGCGAGCACCGCGATCCAGGCGGCCCTCAAGGACAAGACCGTGGCCGAGGGCCTGCTGTCGGTCGGCCTGATCGCGCACGGCTCCTCGCCCGAAGACATGAAGAAATCGCTCCAGGCCGAATACGAGCGCTGGGGTCCGCTGGTCAAGAAGATCGGCTTCACCGCCGAGTCCTGATACGTCAATGGATTACGGCCCCCGCCCCGAAGACAGCCGATTCATCCTGAACGCGGTGCTCGACGCGCCTGTGCGGCTCGGCGCACTCGCGCCCTTTGCCGAAGCCGACGAGGCGCTGCAGGCCCAGGTGCTGGAGGAAGCGGCACGCTTCGTGGCCGAGGCGGTCGCGCCATCGAACCGCGGCGGAGACGAGATCGGCTGTCGCTTCGCCGCCGGCGAAGTCACCACGCCGCCAGGCTTTCGCGAGGCCTACCAAGCGCTGGTCGACGGCGGCTGGCCCAGCCTTTCGGCGGCGCCGGAAGACGGCGGCCAGGGCTTGCCGACCGTGCTCGAAGCCGTTCTCTACGAATGGCTGAGCGCAGCAAACCACGGGTTCACCATGGCGCCGGGCCTGCTGCACGGCGCCTACGCTTGCCTCAAACATCACGGCAGCGACGAACTGAAGGCCCGCTATCTCTCGAAGATCGCCAGGGGCGAATGGCTCGCCACCATGTGCCTGACCGAAGCCCACGCAGGCAGCGACCTGGGCCAGGTGCGCACGCGCGCCGTGCCGCAGGCCGACGGCAGCCTGCGGGTGAGCGGCGGCAAGATCTTCATTTCAGGCGGCGAGCACGACCTGACGCCGAACATCGTGCACCTGGTGCTCTGCCGCTTGCCCGATGCGCCCGCGGGACCCAAGGGCCTGTCGCTGGTGCTCGCACCCAAGGTGCTGCTGGACGGCACGCGCAACGCGGTGCATTGCGAACGCATCGAAGAAAAAATGGGCCTGCACGGCAGCCCGACCTGCGTCATGCGCTTCGACGAAGCTGCGGGCTGGCTGGTCGGCGAGCCGGGCCGCGGCCTGGCCGCGATGTTCGTGATGATGAATGCGGCGCGCCTGCACGTGGCGCTGCAGGGCGTCGGCCTGCTCGATGCCGCCTGGCAGAAGGCCGATGCCTACGCCGCGGAGCGCCGCCAGATGCGCGCCCCAGGCGCGTTGCCCGCAACCCGGGGCACCGAAGCCGCCGACCTGATTGCAGAACACCCTGCCGTCCGGCGCATTCTGAACACGCAGCGCGCGTGGGTCGAGGCCGGCCGCACGCTCGCCTACCGCACCGCGCTGATGCTCGACGTGGCCACGCACGATGCCGACGCCAAGGCGCGCGACCGCGCCCAGCGCTGGTGTTCGCTGGTCACCCCGGTTCTGAAGGCCGCCTGCACGCAGCAGGCCTTTCATGGCGCGAGCGAATGCCTGCAGGTGTTCGGCGGCCACGGCTACGTGCGCGAATGGGGCATCGAACAGATCGTGCGCGATGCGCGCGTCACCATGATCTACGAGGGCACGAACGAAATCCAGGCGATCGACCTGCTGGTGCGCAAGGTGCTGCCCGACGCCGGCGCCGCCATGTCGGCCGTGCTGCTTGAACTGCGCGACACGCTCGACGCCTCGCGCGAAGCCGATGCCGACGTGCAGCGCCGGCTCGCGCAGCTGCGCTACCTGGGCACCACCATTGCCATGGCCGCACATGCCAACCCCGTGCTGCCCTACGAAGTGGCCGACGACTACCTGCGCGTGGTGATGCTCACCCTGATGGCCTGGGCCTGGGCGCGCATCGACGCGGCCGAGGCATCCGATGCGGAACGCGCCGCCAGGGCCGGCCCCGCCGCGGCATTCCGGCGCTGGGTGCTGCCCGAGTTCGAGATGCGGCTGGGCATCGTCAAGCGCGCCTGCGAAGCCGTTGCCATGTCGCACGACGCCGCAAAAACTCCCGCTGCATCAAGCTGACGGAAGCCCGGCCGGGCCGGCCGCGGGTTACGCTCGGGCCATGCCTCGTCCATCCAAAAACAGTTCCGCCAAGGCAGAGCCGGCAGCGCCCGGCAACGGCAAGTCCGACCGGCTCGATGCCCGCATGCTCGAAGCCCTGGTCGGCTACAACGCGCGCCGCGCCTGGCTGATCATCAGCGGCGTCTTCGCCGAACGCATGGCGCCTTACGGGCTCAAGCAGATCGACTTTTCGGTGCTCTCGCTGCTGGCGCACAACCCGGGCGCCACGTCGCGCCAGCTGTGCAACACGCTCGACATCCTGCCGCCCAACCTGGTGAGCCTGGTGGCCACGCTGGACAGCCGCGGGCTCATCGAGCGCAAGCCGCATCCGCACGACGGCCGCGCCGTCGGCCTGCATCTCACCGAAGCGGGCGACAAGCTCATTCGCGAGGCCGAGCAGACAGTGACGCAGCTCGAGGCCGATGCCAGCGCACGGCTCACGGCGCGCGAACGCGAAACGCTGATCCGGCTGCTGCAGAAGATATACCTGTAGCCCCCCCGCCTCCGAGAAGCTGCGGCTAGAGGCCGCGCTCCACCATGTCGATCAGGCGCTGCCCGAGCGCGTGGGCCGCTTCGGCGCCGATGCCTTTCAGCGGCCCGTCGATGATCAGCAGTGCCAGCCCGTGCACGGCCGACCAGGCCAGGTATTCGGCATCCGGCCGGTGCGAAGCCTCGAGCGCGCCCACCTCCACGAGCCGGTCGATTGCCGCGCCCAGCAGCTGAAAGGGCCCCATCCCGCTGGCGCCCACGCTCGCCGGGCCCACCTCGCCTTCGGCATCTTCAGACGACACCACGAAAGCCGTGCGAAAAAGCCCGGGCTCGGCCTGCGCGAAACGCAGATAGGCCGTCCCGATGGCCCGCACCTGCGCCCGTGCAAAGTCCAAGGGCGGCTGATCGCGGTGCAGTACCGCCAGTTCCTTTTCCATGGAGACGGCAGCCGCCGAGAGCGCCGCTGCGCGCACCGCCAGCAGCAACTCGCGCCGGCTCGCGAAATGCCGGTACGCCGCGTTCGGCACCACGCCCGCGCGCCGCGTCACCTCGCGCAGCGCCACCGCATCGGGGCCGCCGTCGCGGGCCAGCTCCACGCCCGCTTCGAGCAGCGCCCGTCGCAAGTCGCCATGCCGGTAGGTCCTTCGGGCGGCAGGCGGAACGGGGGCGGACGGAACGACGGGGGGGCTCATCGGAATCTCCATGTGGACAGTGTCCATTATGTCTGCTATTCTTTGTGGACGGTGTACACAAACTAGGTATTCCGTATTCGCGCAGGTCTTCTGCGCACCCTTTCCTCCTCAGTCCAAAGGATCTGCCATGAAAGTCCAGTCTTATCTGTCGTTCGAAGGCCGCTGCGACGAAGCCATCGCGTTCTACAAGAAGGCGCTCGGCGCCGAAGTCGTGCAGCTCATGCGCTACAGCGACGCGCCCGAAATGCCGGCGGGCGAAGCTGAAGCAGGTTGCGCCGGCGGCATGCCGGCCGCCGACAAGGTGATGCACTCCGTCTTGCGCATCGGCGAAACCGAGCTGATGGCTTCCGACGGACGGTGTTCCGGCCAAGCGGAATTCAAGGGCATCATGCTCGCCCTCAGCGCCAGCACAGACGCCGAGGCGCGCCAATGGTTCGACGCGCTGGCCGATGGCGGCCAGGTGATGCAGCCGCTGACGCCGACGTTTTTCAGTTCCAGCTTCGGCATGCTGACCGATCGCTTCGGCATCGGCTGGATGCTGGTGGTGGATTCACAAAAGTAACCGCCGAAAGGAAACACCATGTCTCCCATTCACGCCTACCTCACGTTCGACGGCAACGCAGCCGAAGCCATGCGCTTCTACGAGAAGACGCTCGGCGGCACCATGCAGATGATGATGACCATCGGCGAAGCGCCCGATACCGAGCAGATGCCGGCCGACGTCAAGAAGCGCATCATGCATGCCTCCCTTGCCTACGGCGACGGCATGCTCATGGCCTCCGACACCATGCCCGGCCAGACCTACGAAGGCATGAAGGGCTTCGGCGTTGCGCTGACCCTGGAGACCGTCGCCGAAGCGCGCCGCGTGTTCGACGCCTTCGCCGAAGGTGGCACCGTCTCCATGCCCTTCGAGAAGACCTTCTGGGTCGAGGGCTTCGGCATGGTGACCGACCGCTTCGGCACGCCGTGGCTCATCAACGGCGGCAAGCCGCTGGTCTGAAACCACCTCACTCGCAAACTGCAGGGAATCATTCTTCATGACCGACACACTCGACAACAACCGGAAGCGCTGGCTCGCATTGATGGTGCTGTGCCTCGGCGTGCTGATGATCGTGCTGGACACCACGATCGTGAACGTGGCGCTGCCTTCGATCCGCACCGACCTGGGCTTCACCGAGACCTCGCTGGTCTGGGTGGTAAACGCCTACATGCTGACCTTCGGCGGCTTCCTGCTGCTGGGCGGGCGGCTTGGCGACCTGTATGGGCACCGCAGGCTCTTCCTCATCGGCCTCGTGCTCTTCACGCTCGCATCGCTCGCCTGCGGCATTGCCAACTCGCAGGGCGTGCTGATTGCGGCGCGCGCGGTGCAGGGGCTGGGCGGCGCGGTGGTTTCGGCCGTCTCGCTCTCGCTCATCATGAACCTGTTCACCGAACCGGCCGACCGCGCGAAGGCGATGGGCGTGTACGGCTTTGTCTGCGCGGGCGGCGGCAGCATCGGCGTGCTGCTGGGCGGGCTTCTCACGAGCTCGCTGAGCTGGCACTGGATCTTTCTGGTGAACCTGCCGATCGGCGTGGCGGTGTATGCGCTGTGCGTGGCGCTGCTGCCCAACGCGCGCGGCCAGGCGCACGGCGAAAAGCTCGACGTGGCGGGCGCCGTCACCGTCACGCTGTCGCTCATGCTCGCGGTCTACGGCGTGGTCAACGGCAACGAAGCCGGCTGGGGTTCCACGCAAACGCTGGGCCTGCTCGGCGCCGCCGTGGTGCTGCTCGCGATCTTCATCACCATCAAGGCGCGCGTGCAGCACCCGCTGATGCCGCTGGGCCTCTTCCGCCTGCGCAGCGTGTCGGTCGCCAACGTGGTGGGCGTGCTGTGGGCGGCGGCAATGTTTGCGTGGTTCTTCATTTCCGCGCTGTACATGCAGCTGGTGCTGAACTACACGCCAATGCAGATCGGCCTTGCCTTCCTGCCGGCCAACATCATCATGGCGGTGTTCTCGCTCGGCCTCTCGGCCAGGCTGGTGATGCGCTTCGGCATCCGCAAGCCGCTCGCGGCCGGGCTGTGGCTCGCGGCCATCGGCCTTGCGCTCTTCGCGCGTGCGCCCGTCAACGGCAGCTTTGTCGTCGACGTGCTGCCCGGGATGATGCTGCTCGGCCTGGGTGCCGGCATGGCGTTCAACCCGGTGCTGCTCGCGGCCATGAGCGAGGTCGACCCGGCCGATTCGGGCCTGGCCTCGGGCGTGGTCAACACCGCCTTCATGATGGGCGGCGCGCTCGGGCTCGCCGTGCTGGCCAGTGCCGCCGCGGCTCGCACCGGCTCGATGCAGGCAGCCGGGGCGCAGCTGCCTCTTGCCCTCACCGGTGGCTACAACCTTGCGTTTCTTGTCGGCGCCGTGTTTGCGGCGGTGGCGGGACTGCTCGGCGCCTTGCTGCTTCGCACCGCATCTCCGGGGTCGACCCAGAACGACAAGAACAACAGCAACAACGAAGAGGCCGCGGCATCCGCAAGCACGGCAAACCGTGCGGCGGCGTCTTGAGGGCACGCCCGTTCGGCGGCCCGCTTTTCTTTTCTACTTTCCGTTTCTTTCAAGGAGACTTTCAATGGCTCGCTATGTCGATGGCTTTCTTGTTCCCGTTCCCTCGAACAACGTCGAGGCATATCGCAAGCTGGCGCGCAAGGCCGGCAAGATCTGGATGGAATACGGCGCGCTCGAATACATGGAATGCATTGCCGACGATGTGAAGCCCGGCAAGTTCACTTCGTTTCCGCAGAGCGTGAAGCAGAAGGCGGACGAAACCGTGGCCTTCTCGTGGATCGTCTACAAGTCGCGCAAGCACCGCGACACGGTCAACGCCAAGATCATGGCCGACCCGCGCATTGCCGCAATGGACCCGAAGACCATGCCCTTCGATGCGAAGCGGATGATCTTCGGTGGGTTCAAGTCGATCGTCGAGTTCTGACCGGGCGCGCCGGGCTCAGGCAAGAAACCCGTCGTAGACGAGCTTGAGCCCGGTCAGCAGCATGCCGAGGTACAGGAAGCGGTAGAACCACGTGGCGCTGATGCGCCGCGCAATGCGAATGCCGACCCACACGCCGAGCGGCGCAAGAGGCATCAGCACCGCCGAGGTGGCCAGGGTGCGCAGGTCGATGAGTCCGAGCCAGGCGTACGGAATCCACTTGCTCAGGTTCACCACGAAGAAGAAGTAGGCCATCGTCGCCGTGAACGCCACCGGCTTGAGCCGCAGCGGAATCACGTAGGCATTGATCGGCGGCCCGCCGGCGTGCGCGATGAAGCTCGTGAAGCCCGACACCGCGGTGAGCGCCGCGCCGACCGCGCGCGAAGGCAGCGGATCGTCGGGCTTGGGCGGAAACACCAGCCGCTGTGCAAGGAACAGCAGCGTGAACACGCCGACGATACCCGCCACGGTATGGGCCGAAAGCGTTCGGAACAGCAGCGTACCTATCACCGTGCCGAGCAGCCCGAACGGAACCAGGAACTTGAGCAGCGCCCGGTCGAAGTCGCGCCGGAAGGCGGCAATCCCCAGCAAGTCCATCAACAGCAGCAGCGGCATCAGGATGGCCGCGGCCTGCGGCACCGTGACCGCGAGCGCCATCAGCGGCACCGCAAGCGAGCCGAAGCCGGCGCCGAACCCGCTCTTGCTGATGCCGAGCAACAGCACGGCCGGAACGGCAACCGCATAGAAATGCGGATCGGTGATGACAGGAAAGAGCATGGAAGACTGCGCAGAAAAAGGTCCGCTGCCGTGTGGCGGCGCAGAAAAAAGCCCGCCGTGTGGCGGGCCGTGCAAGCGTAGCAGGACGCCGCCGGCCCCGCAGGATTCTTCGGCCACCTGCGCAAACGTGTGCGTAAACGCACAGCCGCGCCGGCCGCGGCTGCGCACACTGGAACCGCAACCGCCGCACTCCGCGGCGGGCCTTCAACTTCCTCAAGGATCTGCCATGAACACCCAGGCCGTAGCCGCCGATTCCGCGCGTGCGCCGATCGCATCTTCGTTCGCTTCTCCCTCGCCCGCCACGCTGGACGATTCCGGCAAGCTGCTGCTGCGGGTGGCCATCGGCGTGCTCGTGCTGCTGCACGGCATTTTCAAGATTTCGGCCGGCGTGGGCTTTGTCAGCGCCATTCTGGTGAAGGCCGGCCTGCCGGGCGGGCTGGCCTACCTGGTGTACGTGGGCGAGATCGCGGCGCCGCTGCTCATGATTGCCGGCTTCTGGACCCGCGCCGCCGCCGGCGTGGTCGTCATCAACATGCTCGCGGCCTTCGGCCTGGTGCACATGACCGACCTGTTCGCCCTGACCAAGCAAGGGGGCTGGGCGCTCGAACTGCAGGGCCTGTACCTGTTCGGCGCGCTGGCCGTGGTGCTGCTGGGCGCGGGCCGCTTCAGCCTGGCGGGCCTGCGCGGCCGCTGGAACTGAGCCGGCCAAGCCGCCGGCTCAACCCGCGTCGCCGCGCACTTGCGACACCATGCGCTCGAGCCGCGCGGCGTCGGCCACCAGCAGGGCCTTGCCGTCCTTGCGCAGCACGCCGCTGCGCACCAGCACATTGAGTTCGCGCGTCACCTGCTCGCGGTTGGTGCTGATCTGGCTGGCCAGGGCCGCGTGCTTGGGCGCCGGATCGAGCCTCGACTGGTTGCTTTCCACGCCCGCGATTCGTGCGAGCCGCAGCAATTCGGCATGCAAGCGGTTCTGCACACCCAGCGTGCTCAGGTCGATCACGCGTTCCGACAGCTGTCGCACCAATGATGCGAGCCGCTGCATCACGCGCTCGGCCACCAGCGGCTCGTCGCGCAGCAGGGCCATGAAGGAAAGCCTGTCGAGGCTGGCGAGCACGCTGGGTTCGAGCGTGACCACATCGGCGGAGCGCGGCCCGCCGTCGATGGCGGCAATGTCGCCGAAGTGCTCGCCGGCTTCCGAATCCCTGAAGGTGACCTGCCGGCCGTTGGCTGAATAAGTGGTGACCCGCACCCGCCCCGAGACCAGCAGGAACACGTCGCCTTGCTGTTCGGCGCGCAGCAGCAACGGCTTGCCGGCCTCCACGCTGTGCCACAGGCACTGCTGCGCGACCAGGTCCAGGCGCTGGTCGGAAAGCCCCTCGAGCAGCGCGATGCGGCGCAGCGCAAGGCTGGAACGGAGAGTGGTCGAAGGAGTAGTTGGGGCCATGCCGGGTGAGAGGGGCGCGCGCATTATGCTCGGGTGCCCCTTCGAACCCGTTCATGGACAGACGTTCCCCCCAAGCCCCTTTTTTGCCGAGACTGCCGACCCGGCGCAATCTCCGCTGGGCAAGCGGGCTCGTGCTGATGGCCTATGTGACGGCGCATTTGCTCAACCATTCGCTGGGCATCGTCTCCTTTGCCGCGGCCGAAACGGTGCTGCGCGGCGTGCAGCACTTCTGGCACAGCCTGCCGGGCACGCTGCTGCTGTACGGCGCCGCGACCGTTCACCTGGCGCTTGCCGGGGCCGCGCTGTGGGAGCGCCGCACGCTGCGCATGCCCCCGCTCGAAGGCCTGCGCATACTGCTGGGCTTCGCGCTGCCGCTGCTGCTGATCGCCCACCTGACGGCCATGCGCGGCGCCTACCAGGCCTACGGCATCGAAGGCTCGTATGCGCGCGTCGTCTGGGGACGGTGGAACCTGCCGGGCGCCACGGCGCAGCTCGCCATGATGTTCGCGGCCTGGACGCACGGCTGCATCGGCATGCACTTTGCGCTGCGGGCACGGCCGAGCTACCGCCGCTTCTCCCATCTGCTGCTTGCCCTTGCAGTCGTGCTGCCCCTTGCCGCGGCGATGGGTTTCGTCTCCATGGGACGCGAGTTCCAGTGGACAGGCGTACCGCCCGCAGTGGTGCCGAACGCTGCCCAGGGCCGCACGCTCGACGCCGTGGAAACCGGCATCGAGGTCTTCTACGCACTTGGCCTGGCCGCCCTGCTGGCAGCGTTTGGAGCGCGCCACTGGCTGGCGCGCCGGCCGTGCGGGCTTTCGGTTTCGCTGCGTTACCCCGGACGCACCGTGCAGGTGCCGCGCGGCTGGAGCGTGCTGGAGGCGAGCCGCTCGCACGGCATCGCCCATCTTTCGGTGTGCGGCGGACGGGCGCGCTGCTCGACATGCCGCGTGCGCGTGCTCGGCCCCGCCGAACACATCGGCGAACCGGGCCGTGACGAGCAGCGAACGCTTGAGCGCGTGCGTGCGCCCGGCGACGTGCGGCTGGCCTGCCAGCTGCGGCCCCGCGGCGACATCGAGGTCACTCCGCTGTTCGCCCCGCCACCCAACAGCGGCCGGCCGGCGCCAGTCAGCAGCTTCGGCCGCGAGCGCGACGTGGCCATTCTGTTCGTGGACCTGCGGCGCTGGTCGGGCCTGTCGGAGCGGCAATGGCCGTTCGACCTGGCCTATGTGCTCGACCGCTACTTTGCGACGGTGGGTGCGGCCGTGCGAGAAAGCGGCGGCGTGCCCAACCAGTTCATCGGCGACAGCGTGATGGCGATCTTCGGGCTCGAGACCGACCTGCCCACCGCGTGCCGCCAGGCGCTGCGCGCGACCGAGCTCATCGGCGAGCGCATGGACGCCTGGAGCGAAGGCTTCGAGGCGCAATTCGGCCAGCGGCTGGACTTTGGCATGGGCCTGCACGCCGGGCGTGCGGCGGTGGGCGAAGTGGGCTACCTCGACACGACCACCTTCACCGCCATCGGCGAAGTGGTCAACACGGCAAGCCGGCTGCAGGACCATTCCAAGGCCGCCGCATCGAGGCTGGTGGTTTCGTTGTTCGCGGCGCAGCAGGCCGGCCTGGCGCACGCCGCGGAGCAGGTCGACACGCTGGTGGTGCGTGGGCGCTCCGAGCCGCTTGCGGTGATCTGTTCGCAGCCCGTCCTCTTGGCAACGCCCCTGTAGCAATTGCCAAAAGCGGTGCGCAAACGCACAGCGCGGGCTGCGGAGCAGTTTCACACTGCATCTGTGGCAACGACGAATGTCCGCCGACCACACCACTTTCAGCCTAGGGGACTCTCATCATGAACACGAAGCAACTCATCGCCGTTTCCGCCGCCGCACTCGCCATGCTGGGCGCCGCGGGTGCACATGCCGAAACCTACGAAGGCGTGCAGGCCCTCACGTCGTACGCCAACCGTGCGGACGTGCAGGCCGAAGCCGTGGCGGCTGCGCGCGGCGGCAACACGTATTCGGACAGCGCCGCGGAAGGCGTGGTGGCCGTCCAATCCACGCTCGACCGCAATGCGGTGCGCGCCCAGGCCGTGGCCGCCGCGCACGATCCGCTGCAAAGCCTGGATCGCCGTGCCTTCTATCGCGACCAGGTGCCATCGGCTTACAGCAAGCCTGCCGTTTCGTTCACGCAGCAAGCCGGCCTGTAAGGCAACCGCTCAGGCCCGCGCCACCTTCACGGTGGCCGCGCCAGCGAATTCTTCGATGGCATAGCGCACCGGCAGAAAGCGCTCGATCACCGCGCAATTGGTTCGCGTGTGCTCGGTCACCTGGCTGCAGGTGAAGGCGGCCGCATCGCCGCTTTGCCATGCAGCCAGGCCCAGCAGCAGCGCCAGCTGGTCGGCCAGATGCGGCCCCACGGCCGCCTGGCTCTTCTGGAAGTCGCGCAGCTCCCTCACCAGCGCATGCGCCACCTGCTCTGCGCTCAGCGTCTTTTCGCCGAAGGCCGTGAAGACCTCGGTCACGTGCTCGTAGGCCAGCGTGGCGAGCAGCGCGTTGCCCGGCCCTTCGTTCTGCCGCGCCGTGCCGACGCGCAGTTGCTCGCCCGACCAGCCCATCGCCTTGCCCAGTGTTTCCAGCTCGCGCGTGGCAATGTGCCGTGCGAGCCCCGGCGCCAGGCACTCGGCATGGCCCGACAGCAATGCGCCGCGCTCTATCAGGTCGAAGGGCTTCAGCCCGTCGGCCGACGGAACGATGGTCGCGTCGACCTCGCCGCCGCCGGCGGGATAAAAGCCGCAGCGGCGCAGCACCAGTTGCAGGTCCGCGCCCAGGCGGCGCACCAGCGGCGCAAAGGCCCGCTCCAGAAAGTGGAACGGCGGCGCCATTGGGTTGTGCGTGCCGCCGCGCAGCTGCACGCGGCTCGGCGTGCCGGCCAGCAGCAGCGGCGGCAGTACCGTTTGAAGCACCAGCATGCAGCTGCCCGCGCTCGCAATCGTGAAGCTGTAGTCGCCCGCACGCACCGGACCGGGCACGAAGCGCAGCGATTGCGATCCGAGCTCGGCCCCTTCGACCTGCGCGCCGCTGATTTCGGCCGCGGCGTGAACGCAGGCGAGGTGCTGGCGCATCAGGCCCGGCTTGGCGCGGCCCGCGCGAATCTTCTCGATGGCAACGGGCTGGCCCGTTGTCACCGACAACGCGAGGCTGGTGCGCAGGATCTGGCCGCCGCCCTCGCCCTGCGAGCCGTCGAGTTCAATCATGCGCGGCCTCCGTTCTTCACTGCGGACGCGGCCGCGTCGAAGCGCAGCACGGTCTCGCAGAGAAACGCATCGAGCCCTGCACCCTCGGCCTGCGGCAGCGGTGTGACAGGTTCGGCTGCATTGGCCACCAGTTCGCCTTCGATGAACGCGTGAATGCCCGGCCAGCGCGGGCTGGTGGCGGCTTCTCCGGCGCGCATCTTCACTTCGAGCAGCGCGTTGATTTCTTCGATCAGCGCGGAATCGCGCACGGGGTCGAGCGTTTTCTGCGCGAGGTCGGCAAAGCGCATCGGCGGCACGCCGGGCTGCGTGCGGATCCATCGCGCGGCCAGCAGCGGGCGCAGCACATAGAGGTATTTCTTGTAGCGCACCTCTTCCGCCTGCAGGTGCTCGCGGAAGTTCTTCTTTGCCATCGAAGCGTAGTGATGCCAGCCACGCGCGTTGGAAAACACGGCCTCCGAGAGCGCACGAAAACGCGGCATGGCCGCCTCGTCTTCACGGTACACCACCGGCGAGCGCAGCCACTCGAGCAGCGTGGGGTTCGACTCGCGCATGAGGCCCAGCGCCTTGCGCAGGTCCCATCCGTTCACGTCGAGGTCGCCACTGATCGGCAGCTCGATCACGTCACGCTGCGGGGTAACCGTGAGGTACCACGGCAGGCGGTTCACGTAGATGAAGCGCACGTCATAGTCGCTGTCGGGCGAGGCAAAGCCCCAGCCGCGGCTATCGGATTCGCAGGCGAACAGCACCGTGACGTCATGGCGCGTTTCGATGTCGCGCAGGGCATCCATGATCTGCACGCGCATGGCGGGATCGATGGGGTGCGCCGAGCGCAGGAATTCTTGTTCTTTGTTGCTCATGAATAAAAACTTCTTCTTGCCGCCGGATTTTTTCATTCATCCGATCGGGCACGGGTGACAGCCACTTTGCCGGCGCCGTCGAGTTCAAAAACGTCCAGGTCGTTGGCCAGGAACGCGTTGCCGCTGTAGTGGGCCTGGGTTTCCGCCATCAGCGCCGCCATCCCCTCTTCGTTCTGGTGGCGCGGACTCAGGTGCGTCAGCACCAGGTTGGGCACTTTGGCGGATTGCGCAAACTCGGCCACCAAGCGCGCGGAGCTGTGCATGGGCCCGGCGCCAACCTTGTCGAGCGCCTCCTGCGTGTAGGTGGCCTCGTGCACCAACAGTTGCGCACCTTCACAGGCCGTGCGCAGCATTGCGGGCTCGGCGTTGTCGCCTCCCAGCACGGCGCTTGCGGTGTCGATCTGCGTCTCTGCAAAGTCGGCACTGCGCAGCATCGCGCCGTTGAAAGGCACGTCTTCGCCGTTCTGCAGCGCGCGCCATGCGGGCCCGGGCGGCAGGCCGGCCGCACGCAAGGCGTCGGCCTTGAGTCGCACGCGCCGGGTTTGCACCTGCACGCGGTAGGCGTGGCTCGGCACCCGGTGGCGCAGCACATGGCGCTCGATGCGAAGGCCCGGGGCTTCGTGGACCAGCGCCTCGGCGCCGAGATCCATATGCTCGACCTCGTACGGCAGATGCAGGTCCGTCAACCGGCGCGTCGCCTCGAACCACTGCCACACCGGCAGCGGCGCAATCAGCTTCAGCGGCCTGGTGCGCTTGCCCATGCCCGCGCTCGCGAGCAGACCCGGCAGGCCGTAGCAATGGTCGCCGTGCACATGCGTGATGCAGACAGCAGTCATGTCGTGCAGCGACAGCGGCGTTTTCTGCAGGCGGTGCTGCGTGCCTTCGCCGCAATCGACAAGGAACCAGTCGGCACCGAGCACGGTCTGCACCGCAAGGCCGGAGACGTTGCGCTGGCGCGTGGGTGTGCCTGAGGACGTACCCAGAAAAGTGAGTTTCAACATCATGGCCGTAGCTCCGCCAGACGGCGCAGCGCCTTGGCTGCAGCGTCCGCCGCCTCGCGCTCCCAAACACGATGGTTCTGCCCGCTTGGGCGGGCGGCCACCAAAGCCTCCAGTTGTGCAATCTGTTCGGGACCGCCCCAGCATCCCATGACCTCGATGGCCACCACACGCAGGCTGCGCCACTTGCTTTGCAAGGCCGCCTCTATCTGAGCCAATGCAGCAGCGTCAGGCTTTTCGGCAGCAAGCGCGCGCAACCGGGCCACCTCGTCGCCCAGCAGGTTCGCGCCTTCGTTCCGAAGCGCCGCATCGCGCAGGGCCCGGCGGGCCTGCCGGCATGCACGGCATCGAACCGCGTGGCTGTACACCGAGCCCTGCGCGACTTCGTGCCACCACTTCTGTTGCTTGGCCGTCCACACCTCTTTGGCGCCGCAATCACGGCAGGTGTAGGCCTGATCGAGATAGAAATCCGGCACTTCGCCAAAGGTGGTGTTGTAGTGCGCAAGCCGCGACTTGTCGGCCATGGCCATGCCCGGCACGAGACCGCCCGCCGACAGCTGGCGGGCGTCTTGCGTACGCAGTTGCACCTTCAGCGCGGCGGCGCGTTCGAGGCGGTGCGCCTTGATTTCGGCGCGGCGTTGCTTGTTGCTTTTCATTGTTTATTTACTCGATTGCCGTTGCACACGCCCTCCGTCCTCGGACCAGCGCGGGCTTCTAACCCTTCACGCAAACCACCTGCTTGAGCGTGTAAACCACCTCCACCAGGTCTTTCTGCGCTTCCATCACCGCATCGATGTCCTTGTAGGCCATTGGAATTTCGTCGATCACGTCGGCGTCCTTGCGGCATTCCACACCCTCGGTCGCGGCGATTTGGTCGGCGATGGTGAAGAGCTTCTTCGCCTTGGTGCGGCTCATCTTGCGGCCTGCGCCGTGGCTGCAGCTCATGAAGCTCTCGGGGTTGCCCTTTCCGCGCACGATGTAGCTCTTGGCACCCATGCTGCCGGGGATGATCCCGAGTTCGCCGGCCTTGGCGCTCACCGCGCCCTTGCGCGTGACGAGCACGTCTTCGCCGAAGTGCGTTTCGCGGCTCACGTAGTTGTGGTGGCAGTTCACCGCTTCCACATGCGCCTCGAACGGCTTGGCGATGACCTTGCGCGCGGCCGCGACCACGCGCTGCATCATCACCTCGCGGTTGGCACGCGCGAACTTCTGGGCCCAGCCCACCGCGCGCACGTAGTCGCCGAAGTACTTGGCGCCTTCCTCGAAGTACGCCAGGTCCTGGTCGGGCAGGTTGCGCTGGTGCAGCTCGGCGTCCTTCTTCGCGAGTTCGATGAAGTGCGTGCCGATGGCATTGCCCACGCCGCGCGAACCCGAGTGCAGCATGAACCACACGGCACCCGCCTCGTCGAGGCACACCTCGATGAAGTGGTTGCCGGTACCCAGCGTGCCCAGGTGCTTGTGGTTGTTGGTGTTCTTCAGGCGCGGGTAGTCCTCGCAGATCAGGTCGAACTCATCCACCAGCCTGGCCCAGGCCGCATCGGTTTCATCGGGCGGCGTTTCCCACGAGCCCTTGTCGCGGCCCATGCGCTTGGGGTTCGATCCGTGCGGCACGGCCTTCTCGATCGCAGAACGCAGCGGTCCCAGGTTATCGGGCAGGTCGCGTGCGTTGAGCGTGGTCTTGCAGGCCATCATTCCGCAGCCGATGTCCACGCCCACTGCGGCGGGAATGATGGCCTTGAAGGTCGGGATCACCGAGCCCACGGTCGCGCCGATGCCGTAGTGCACGTCGGGCATGGCCGCGATGTGCTTGAACACGATGGGCAGGCGCGCCGCGTTCTCGAGCTGCTTCTGCGCCTCGTCTTCCACAGGCACGCCGTTCGTCCACATTTTTACAGGGACGCCGTTGGCTACTTCATGCAGTTTGTAGTTCTGTTCCATTTTTCTCTCTCCAATCTATTCTTCACGACTGTGTGATTCAAGCGCCGGATTCGATATCCGCACTTGCCATAAAAAAGCAGCGACAAGAATCGGCGAAACGTCGTGCTCTACCACTGAGCTACGGTCTTGCGACCGGCGGGATTCGAACCCGCGACCACGAGATTAAGAGTCTGTAGTTCCGCCAGCATTCGCTGCAAAAAACCTCATCCCCGTTCGGCGACCAACAATCGATGCGAGGAAGAACATGGTTGGATGTACTCGCATCTGCATTCGCCGAACGACGACATTCAAATCATTTCGAGCCGGGCACCACGGGCCGAAGCCCGCGGCGCCCTTTTCTCTTTTCTTCTCTCAGATCGAAGTCGCTTCGATCACACCCACCCAGTGGTCGGCGCCCAGGCCGCCCGCGGAATACACCGCCAGCAGCTTGAACACTTCGTCGCTGAAGCCGCCGATGTTCAGCACATCGCCGCGCTCCTGCGCCTGGGTGGTCGCATAGGGCTGGATGTCGATGCACACCAGCCGCGCCTTGGGATTGCGCTGCTTGAACGCCTCCCACTCCTGCATGGTCGCCGTACCTCGGCCACGTGCACGGTCGGCCCACGATTCGTTGTCCGACACCAGCACCACCAGGTCCGCCTGCGCCTTCTCCTTGTTCAGCAGCGCCAGCGGCGCGCTGCACGAGGTACCGCCGCCGCCCACCGCCGCCAGCTTGGCTGCGTTGGTCATTACCGAATCGCGCGGATTCAGCTCCAGCGACACCACCTTCGTCTCGAAGGGCAGCACACGCGCACCCGCATTGCGGCGCAGCACGGCGGCAGCCACCAGCGCGGCCACGTCGATGCAGCGCACCGCTGTGGTCGCAGAACCGCGGTGGCCCGTCACCGGCGAGCTCATGGAGCCCGACACGTCGGGGCACACCACCACGCGGCCCTCGAGCACCGGCACATTGGCCAGCGCGAGTTCCATCGCGTCCTGCAGCGCTTCCTTCACTGCCACCGGCACCTCGGCGCCGGTTGCGGTGTAGGCCGCCATCAGCTGGTACGGCAGCACGCGCGCCTTGGCCACGGCCTGCGGGTCGCGCAGCTTGGCAGCCACCGCTTCCGCGAGGCCGGGCAGCTCGAACACGCCGTGGCGCGCAAAGGTGTTCAGGTTCTGACGCACCATCTGCCACGATCCGCGCTGCGCGATCTGCGCCCAGGCTTGGGCGTCCAGCTCCAGCGCGGTCAGCATCTGGAACGGCACGTCGGGCACCTCTTGCGTACGGTCGCGCTTGAAGCGTTCGAAGGCCTGCGTCACCGGAGGCAGCGCCTCCAGCGCATACGGACGATCGATCAGCCATGCGAACCATGCGGCGCGCCAGGCTTCGGCGGGCTTCGGGTGAACCATCTTCACCACGTCGGCCAGCGAGGGCGTGTTGCCCACGGCAGCGTTGAGCAGCTGCGCCTCGGTTGCTTCGAGCAGCCATTGCTGCACGAGCTTCTTCGGACGCGTGCCGAGCGACTTGCGGCCCACCGCGCCGGAACGCAGCATCTGCACGAAGTTGCGCAGCATCTTGCCGTTGTCGACCACGCGGCCGAACACCTTGGCAAGCAGTGCTACGTCGCGCACCGCCAGCGTGGCGGCCAGCAGCGCAGGCATGTCCTTCATGTGGCCGGCGCGGCG
Source organism: Variovorax sp. DXTD-1 (assembly GCF_003984625.1). Lineage (GTDB taxonomy): Bacteria > Pseudomonadota > Gammaproteobacteria > Burkholderiales > Burkholderiaceae_C > Variovorax. The sequence continues at coordinate 162,799 of NZ_RWKH01000007.1, forward strand.
TGCGTACACGGCCGTCTTGGCGACGAACACCGGATCGACTTCGCGGGCCAGTGCCAGCACGGTGTCGAGCTGGTCCTGCGCTTGCGCATAGAAGGTGCTGTTCAGGCAGCCGGTGGCCGCGAGCTGCGCCAGCTGGTGCTTTGGCGACAGCGCGTACGCTGCGCCGCCCGCTTCGTTGAGCGTGTTGGCCGAAGGCAGCAGCGCGCCGCGCAGGGTCTGGAAGAGTTGAAGGTTGGCCATGTGACTTCTCCTTGTGGCGTTCTTTTTGTTCGTTCGTTTTCTTGAACGTGTGATCCTTATTGCAACGGGTGTGCCAGCCAGCAGCTCCGTAGCGACAGCTGAATTAAGTTGTTGATATGAAAAAGATTTTTCTGATTTTCTGCTGGTCGCACCAAATTCAGCAGGCTCAAATGGACGGAATTTCTTATAATTTTGGATAGTCATTTATCCAAACAATGAAGAAATCAACCGTCGTCATCGGCTTTCTCGGCACGCAGCTAGACGCCGGCCAGGGCACCGGCCGCTGGGAGAAGTGGCGCCCCACCGTTTCGCTCGCGCAGCACGAGGACATGGTCATCTCGCGCATGGAGCTGCTCTACACGCTCAAGCACAAGGCGCTGGCCGAGGTGATCAAGGCCGACATTGCCACCGTGTCGCCGGAGACCACCGTCAACCTGGTTCCGCTCGATCTGGCAGACCCGTGGGATTTCGGTGAGGTGTACGCGCGCCTCTACGACTGGGCGCGCACCTACACCTTCGACACCGAGCGCGAGCAGTACTGGACGCACATCACCACCGGCACACACGTGGCGCAGATCTGCATGTTCCTGCTGGCCGAATCGCGGGTGATCCCGGGCGTGTTGGCGCAGACCTCACCGCCCAAGCGGCAGCGCGCGGGCAACCCGGGCGAAGTAGCGCTGATCGACCTCGACCTGTCGCGCTACGACGCGATTGCGCGGCGCTTCGATGCCGAGCAGCGCGATGCGGTGGCCTTCCTGAAGAGCGGCATCGCCACGCGCAATGCGCGCTTCAACGCGCTCATCGACGAGATCGAACGCGTGGCGGTGCGATCGCGCGCGCCGATCTTGCTGGTGGGGCCGACCGGTGCGGGCAAGTCCTTCCTAGCGCGGCGCATGTTCGAGCTGAAGCAGGCACGGCACCAGATGACGGGGCCGTTCGTGGAGGTGAACTGCGCCACGCTGCGGGGCGACGGCGCCGCATCCACACTGTTCGGCCACAAGAAAGGCGCGTTCACCGGCGCGGCGGGCGAGCGAGCGGGCCTTTTGCGCACGGCGCACCAGGGCGCGCTCTTTCTCGACGAGATCGGCGAGCTCGGCCTCGACGAACAGGCGATGCTGCTCAAGGCCATCGAGGAGAAGCGCTTCTTCCCTGTGGGCGCCGACAAGGAGGTGGAGAGCGACTTCCAGCTCATTGCGGGCACCAACCGCGACTTGCGCAGCGACGTGGCGGCCGGTCGCTTTCGCGAAGACCTGTTCGCGCGCATCAACCTCTGGACCTATGACCTGCCGGGCCTGGCAAAGCGGCCGGAAGACATCGAGCCCAACCTCGACCACCTGCTGGCCATTCACGCGGCCGAAAACAACCGCGTGGTGCGCTTCAACGCCGAGGCCCGCGCGGCCTACCTGCGGTTTGCGCAAAGCGCCGAAGCGCTGTGGTGCGGCAACTTCCGCGACCTCTCGGCCAGCGTGACACGGCTGGCCACGCTGGCGGACGGCGGGCGCATTCCGGTCGCGCTGGTCGAAGCCGAGATCGCGCGGCTTCGTTGGCTGTGGAACCGCGAGAGCCCGAAAACCGCGGGCGGCGGCGCCGAGGACGTGGACCTCGACGCCCTGCTCGGCGATGAGCGTGCATCGGCTCTCGACCTGTTCGACCGGCTGCAGCTGGAGGCGGTGGTGCGCGTGTGCCGCGAGTCGCGCAGCCTGTCGGACGCGGGGCGGCAGCTGTTCCAGGCGTCGCGCGCGCAGCGCAGCGTGGTGAACGATGCCGACCGGCTCCGGAAGTACCTTGTGAAGCATGGGCTCGAATGGAGCCGCATTGCCGCGGGCTGAGCTATCCTCCGCCGCAACTCCGCCGCAGTGGCGACACCCCGCGCACGACACCCATGAACTGGAAGCTGGCCTTGCTCGCGCTGCCCGTGTTCCTCACCGGCTGTGTTCAGTCGATGTTCTATTACCCCGACCGGGTGCGCTACGAAACGCCCGATGCGCTCGGGCTGCGCTATGAGGCGGTGCAATTTACCAGCGCCGACGGGACGCGCCTGAGCGGCTGGTTCATTCCCGCCGCAAGCCGCCAGAACCCGAAGGATGCCAAGGGCACGGTGGTGCATTTCCACGGCAACGCGCAGAACATGTCCGCGCACTGGCGCTTCGTGGCCTGGCTGCCGAAGCAGGACTTCAACGTGTTCGTGTTCGACTACCGCGGCTACGGCGAGTCCGAAGGCAAGCCGGAACCCAAGGGGGTGTTCGACGATTCCAACGCCGCGCTGAACCATGTGCGCACTCGCGCCGATGTCGACCCGGGGCGCCTCTTCGTCTTCGGCCAGAGCCTGGGCGGCACCAATGCGGTGGCCGCGGTGGGTTCGGGCAACCGGGCCGGCGTGAAGGCGGCGGCCATCGAAGCGACCTTCTATTCGTACTCATCGATTGCCAGCGAGAAGCTGCCGGGCGCAGGCCTGCTGGTGAGCGACGACTACGCCGCATCGAAGTACATCGCGGCCGTTTCGCCCATTCCGTTGCTGCTCATCCATGGCACGGCCGACGCAGTGATTCCGCATTCCCATTCGCGCCGCCTGCTCGAGGCCGCGCGCGAGCCCAAGCGGCTGATCGAAGTGGCCGGTGCCGCTCATCTGGAGCCCATGACCCATCGCTTCGGCACCACTTACCAGCGCGCGCTGGTCGAATTCTTCGACGCCGCGCTGCAACCACGGCAACCATGAAGCACTTCGACGAAACCGCCACCCGCGAGCCGCTGGCTTTTGCACGGCTCGTGCCCGCGCTGCGCGCCGCCTTCGCGGCCGAGGCGCAGGTGCCGCCGCGGCATGTGCACAGCATCGAAACGGCCGGCGGAAACAAGGGCACCGTGCTCATCATGCCGGCGTGGAGCGATGCGGGGTTCCTCGGCATCAAGACCATCAATGTCTTTCCGGGCAACGGGGCGCGCGGCCTGCCCGGCCTGCACGCCACCTATGTGCTGTACCACGCGCACACGGGCGTGCCGCTGGCGATGATGGACGGCAACGAGCTCACCGCGCGCCGCACGGCGGCCGCATCGGCGTTGGGCGCAGCGTTTCTGGCGCGGGCGGATGCACGCCGGCTGCTGGTGGTGGGCACCGGCCGCATCGCCAGGCTGCTGCCCGCGGCGCATGCGAGCGTGCGGCCCATCGACGAGGTGCAGGTATGGAACCACCGGCCCGAAGGCGCAGAGGCCCTGGCCGCGCAGTGGCGCGAGGAGGGTTTGAATGCCCGCGCCGTCACCGCACTCGAAGCGGCCGTGCGGCAAGCCGACATCGTGAGTTGCGCCACGCTCGCGACCGAGCCGCTGGTGCGCGGTGAATGGCTGAGCGCGGGCTCTCACCTGGACCTGATCGGCAGCTTCACCCCCGCCATGCGCGAGGCCGATGCCCGCTGCTTTGCGGGCGCGCGCACCTTCATCGACACCACCGAGGCGCTGCAGAAAGCGGGCGAGCTGCTCGACGCAATGGCGGCCGGCACGCTGCGCGCCGATGAGGTGCAGGGCACGCTCGCCGCACTCTGCCGGGGCGAATGTGCGGGCCGCACAGGCAGCGGCGAGCGCACCGTTTTCAAGGCCGTGGGCAGCGCGCTCGAAGACCTGACCGCTGCCACGCTGGTCTGGCGGCACGCCGAAGCGACATCAACCTAAGGCTTAAGGCCTAGAAACCCGCGGCCGTTTGCAGGGATGGATAGCCATTTACTGACAAGCACATATGTCAAGCGGCTGATGGCACGCGTCTTGCGCCATGGCTAATCTGATGCCCATATTCCAGAGGCCAGCCCCATGCTCACCATTCTTCAGAAAGCCACCATCCTCAGCAAAGCCGGTTTCGAGGTTCCCGCCTGTCCGGCCGAAGACCCGTCGGCAAACTCGACCAGCGTGGTTTCGCAAAAGATGCACGAATGGGGCAAGGCCATCGAGACGATGTACGTGGCCTACGTGGCAGCCCGCGCGGCCAAGAGCCTGCGGGACGCCGAAGAGTCGCGCCAGGCGGACATGCTGCGGCGGCTTTCGTTGACCGCCTGGGCTGCGTAAGTAGCGTTTCTCCGCTCATTCGCCTCCCCGCCCGGGCCGCGTCAGCGCTCAGCCGAAGGTGAACGCGTAGGCCTGCGCGCCCGCGTCCAGAAACTCGATCTCGAACAGCCTGTCTCGCCCGCCAGTCCCATTGGTGGCCTGGCGCACCAGTTGATAGAGCTTCTGCGCATCGACAACCCCATAGCCCTGCGCGTCGGTGTCGGCGCCATGATCCGCCAGCGGCGCCTTGCCATCCACCAGCACCCTGAATCGCACCGGCTTGCCATTGGCCGTGGGACCGAGCACCAGGTGCAGGTCGCGCGCCTGAAAGCGATAGGCGATGCGGCCGTTCGCACTGTAGAGCACCGCGAGCTCGGCCTCCACGGTCCAGTCGCCGGCCAGCGCCCACTGGTTGGTGCGCAGCGAAGAAGCCGCCTGGTAGACCTTTGCACGATCTCGCACGACGCCGCCCGGCGAGGCAAAACCGTGCGCGCGCTCGTGGCCCAGGTAGGTTTCGCCGGACAAGGCGGTCTCGAGGGCGGGCTGCGCCTGGGTACCCTGCCCTGAGGGCGAGACCAGCCCGGCGGGAACGCGGGCCTGCCCCGCCTCGGCCAGCAGTTGCTGGATGACCTGCTCGGCCTTGTCGTACCGGCCCTCGCCGAACTGGTGGTGGCGGATGCGCCCCTCCGCATCGATGAAGTAGAACGCCGGCCAGGCCCGGTTACCGAAGGCGCGCCAGATCGCGTAGTCGTTGTCGGTGGGCACGGGGAAGCCGATGTCCAGGTCCTTGGTCGCCCGCCGCACATTGGCCGAGCGTTTTTCGAACGCGAACTCCGGCGTATGAACGCCCAGCACCAAGAGGCCCGCGTCCTTGTACTTCTCGGCCCATGCATTCAGGTAGGGCAGCGTGCGCAGGCAGTTGATGCACGAATAGGTCCAGAAGTCGACCAGCACCACCTTGCCGCGCAGCGCCTCGGGCGTGAGCGGCGGGGAGTTGATCCATTCGGTAGCGCCGGCAAGCGAAGGAAAGCTGCCTTCCACTTGCAGGCCGCGCGCAGGCACCGCGGCCGGGCGGTTGTCCGACGCCCGCACGAAGCCCGGGTCTTCCTGCAAGGCAACCGGCTCCCCATGCGGCTTGCCAGGCTTGATCTTGTCTACCAGCGCCTGCTCCAGCGCCGAGGTGGTGCCGACCGACAGGCGCGCGAGCAGGCCGGTGTCCAGCCCGAATGCGATTGCGCCCACGCCGACCAGCACGGCCGCACCGGCGGCACGCCGCACCCATTCGCCGGTGTGCAGCGACCGCTTCATGACCGAGAACACGCGCCCGCCGAACAGCAGCGCGGCCGCCAGCGACGTGCACGCACCCGCGGCATAGGCCAGCAGCAACAGCGAGGTACCCACGCTCGCGCCGTTGAGCGCCGCGCCGGTCAGGATGAGGCCGAGGATCGGACCCGCGCACGGCGCCCAGAGCAGGCCGGTGCCCACGCCCAGCATCAGCGGCGAGAACACCGAGCTTGGCACGGCATTGCCTTGCGGCTCGGACATGCGCACGCCCAGCGCCACCAGGGGCCGGCTCATGCGGTCTGCAATGCCCGGAAACAGCAGCGTGGCGCCGAACAGCGCGAGCATCGCAATGGCAGCATACCGCCCATATTCGTTGAGCGTGACGATCCAGCCGCCGCCCACCGCCGCCAGCGTGGCAACGGCGGCAAAGGCCAGCGCCATGCCCAGCAGCATCGGCAGGCCGTGCGAGCGAAACGGACGGTCGGCGCGTGCGAACACGAAAGGCAGCACCGGCAGGATGCAGGGGCTCAGGATGGTGAGCACCCCGCCCAGATAGGCGATGAGGAGGATGAGCATGATCGGGGTCGTCCGTGAAAGGATGTGTTCAGTGCGCGGGCGCGGCGCCCAGCGTGAGCCGGGCCTCCAGCCCACCTTCGGCGCGGTTGTTCAGCGTGAGCTCGGCACCCATGGCCATGGCAAGCTGGTGCGCAATGGCCAGGCCCAAGCCGGTGCCGCCGGTGCTGCGGTTGCGCGAGCTCTCGACGCGGTAGAAAGGCTTGAGCACCGCTTCGAGCTCGTCGGGCGGAATGCCCGGTCCGTTGTCGAGCACGGCCACCACCAGCTTGCCGCCCTCGGCATGCACCTGCACGCGCACGTCGGTGCCGAACTTCAGCGCGTTGTCGATCAGGTTCATCAAGATCCTGCGCAGCGCGTTGGGGCGGCTCACGATGGGCGCACCGGCCTTGCCTTCGAGCCGCACCTGCTGGCCCACGTCTTCGTAGTCGGCCACCATGCTCTCGAGCAGCGCGTCGGCATCGATGCGCAGCGGCGGCTCGGTCGCGCCGTGCAGCGTGCGAGCGTAGGTAACGCCTTCGCGCACGAGCGAGTTCATCGCGTCCAGGTCTTGCCGAAACTTCTCGCGGTCGTGCTCGTTGTCCATCAGCTCGGTGCGCAGGCGCATGCGGGTGATGGGCGTCTGCAGGTCGTGAGAAATGGCCGCCAAAATCTCGACGCGCTCGGCCATGTAGCCCGCGATGCGCTGCTGCATGGCGTTGAAGGCGCGCGCCGCATGCGCGACTTCGCTGGGGCCGTCTTCCGCGAGCGCCTGGCCTTTGAGGTCAGGGCCCAAATCGTCGGCCGCGGCGGACAGCTGCGCAAGCGGCCGCGTGACAAGCCTCACCGCATACCAGGCGCAAACGGCCAGCACCAGCAGTTGCACGACAAGCAGCCACATCACCCAGCCCGACACAGGCATGCCCACGCGCCTGGCATGCACCACCACGGAAGACCCGTCCCCCAGCCGCACCTGGATCTGCAGCCCCTCGGGCGGCCAGGCCACCTCTCCCACCTTGACGATCTCGAACGGGCGCATCGCTTGCGCGATGGCCGCGGCAAACTGGCGCGAAGCGGGCGAGCCGGGCTCGGTGCCCTCCGCGCTGCCGCCCAGCACAAAGCGGTAGTTGCGCCGCTCCAGCCGGTCGAGCCAGCTTGCGCGCTCGGCCGCGGGAAGGCGGTCGAGAATGGCGACCGAGCTCGCGATGTCGCGTTCGATGCCGATCATCATCAGCTCGCGAAGCGCCATGTTCCGCTCATAGCGGATCGCGGCAAAAGTAAGGAGCTGCGCAACGGCCAGGCCCACCACGATGATCAGCGTCACGCGGTAGAACAGCGAATCCGGCAGCAGCCTGCGCCACCCCCTGGCGGCACTTGCGGCATTCGCGGCACGGGCCGTGTTCGCAGAAAGGTTCGCGGGAGTGGGCATGGGCGCTTTCTTCTATGGGCGGCGGGACCGGATCACACCAGGTTGATGGCAACGTCGATGTTGCCTCGGGTGGCCTTGGAGTATGGGCAGGTCTGGTGCGCCGCGTCGGTCAGGGCCTGCGCCACTTCGCGGTCCAGGCCCGGCAGGCTCACGTTCAGGCGCGCCTGCAGAAAATACTCGTTGCCGGCCATGCCCAGGTCGACTTCGGCGTCCACGGCCAGGTCCGGCGGCAGCGTGACTTTCATCTGGCCGGCGGCCTTGCCCATGGCGCCGATGAAGCAGGCGGACCAGCCGGCGGCAAACAGCTGCTCGGGGTTGGTGCCGGCACCGGCGCTGCCGGGCGAAGAGAGCTTGATGTCCAGGCGGCCGTCGGAGCTGCGCGCTTCGCCGTCCCGGCCGCCCGAAGAGGTGCGGGTCTTGCCGGTGTAGAGGACTTTTTCGATGCGGGTCATGGTGAATCCTTGATGAAGGTTGACATACGTTGGTTTGCGAACGAACGGATTGTTGGGCCGCCCCTGCCCTGCCAACCCGCATTGCGTATGCCTATGTATCCGCGCAAGAAATCAACACACTACGTTTCACTGTTCGCAGCCTTCGGATGGCGGTGACGCTACATTGCGGCTGCGGCGCCTCCCGCCATACCCTTCTCCTGTTCACTGCCATGACACCCAAGACTTCCGATCACATCCTCATCGTCGACGACGACCGGGAAATCCGCGAGCTGCTCACCACCTACCTGGTGAAGAACGGCCTGCGGGTGGTTGCGGTTCCCACGGGGCGGCACATGCGCGCCGCGCTCGAAGAGTCGGGTCCGTTCGACCTGATCATTCTGGATTTGATGCTGCCCGGCGAAGACGGGCTCACGCTGTGCAGGGACCTGCGCACCGGCAAGTACAAGGCCACGCCCATCCTGATGCTGACCGCGCGCAGCGAGGAGGCCGACCGCATCCTGGGCCTGGAGATGGGCGCCGATGATTACCTGGCCAAGCCCTTTTCGGCGCGCGAACTGCTCGCGCGGCTGCGCGCCGTGATGCGCCGCACGCGCATGCTGCCGCCCAACATGAATGCCGCCGAGCCGGCGCAGAAGCTGGCATTCGGCGAATGGGAGGTCGACACCGTGGCCCGCCACCTCATCGACGAAAGCGGCGTGATGGTGGCGCTGAGCGGCGCCGAGTACCGGTTGCTGCGCGTGTTTCTGGACCACCCGCAGAAGGTGCTGAGCCGCGACCAGCTGCTGAGCCTGACCCAGGGCCGCGAGGCCGAGCTGTTCGAGCGCTCCATCGACCTGCTGGTGAGCCGGCTGCGCCAGCGGCTGCGCGACGATGCGCGCGAGCCGCGCTACATCAAGACCGTGCGGAGCGAAGGCTACGTCCTCGCTTCGTCGGTCGAGGCGAAGGACTGACCGACGCAATGCACTGGCAGTTGGTCGGGTTGCGCACCTCGTGCGCCACGCCGCCCGCAAAAAAAGAGCAGCGCAAACCAGAGCTTCTTCATTTGGCGCTCCCGCCCGGCGCCGGGGCAACGGCCGCAACGGCCGAAGGTTCCGCAAGCAGCGCCTGGATCTTCTTCTCGGTGGCGCCGTAGCTGCCTTCGCCAAAGTGCGAGTAGGCGATGCGGCCCTCCTTGTCGATCAGGTACACGGCGGGCCAATACTGGTTGTTGAAGGCTCTCCAAGTGCCGTAGCTGTTGTCCTGCGCTACGGCGTGCTTGATCTGCAGGCGCTGGATGGCGTCCCTCACGTTCTTCGTCGATTTCTCGAACGCGAACTCGGGCGTGTGCACGCCCACCACGGTCAGGCCCTTGTCCTTGTACTTCTCGTGCCACTCCTTCACGTGCGGCAGGTGGTTGAGGCAGTTGATGCAGGTGTAGGTCCAGAAGTCGACCAGCACCACCTGGCCGCGCAACGCCTCGAGCTTGAGCGGCGGCGAGTTGAGCCATGTGTCGATGTTCTGGAACTCCGGCGCGGGGCGCACCACGCCCGCGGGCGTGTCGCCGCCGAGCCGTGGCGCGGCAAACGTCAAGGCGCCCACCGACGCGGCAATGGCCGCACCGATGGCAATGAGGGAGAGCTTCATGAGTGGTTCCTTCGGGCGATGCGCAAGGGCGCAGTTGATGACCGGCGGATTGTTTTCCGCCCACCGGCCACACGGCCCACATTGCGTATGCCACTGTGTCGAAACCGGGAGCCCAACACACTACGTTGCACAACGACGGTCGCCCGCGCCTGGTTTCGGAGCACCGATCACCCATGAGTCGCAGGGCTTCTCGATCCTCCCGCTTGACCTCAAGTTAGGTTGAGGAAGCACATTGCGTCGCATGAACAGTGACCAGCAACCCTCCGGCCGTCCAGGTCGCATCGAGCAGGCGCTCGAAATCCATCGAAGCATTGCCGCATGCAATGAATACCTTGCGCGCAGCGACGACGTTCATTCGTTGACGGCGGCATTGATGCTGCCTTGCTACCGCGTCGAGTTCGGCCGGCTGACGCTCGCGATGTCTGCCGCGGAGAAGAACGAGCTGATGTCGCTGCTCCCCGTCGGAACGCAGTGACGCGGCGTTCTCAGTCTTCGGCGGGCTCGAGCCTGACCATCAGTCGGTGAGCGCCCGGCCCCTGCGATGCCAGCTTGTCGGCGGGATTGCGGAGGCGGCATCGGTCGATCGACAGGCAGCCGCAGCCGATGCAGTCATCCAGCGTGTCGCGCAGCTTCTTGAGCTGGGCCATGCGCTCGTCCAGCTCCGCACGCCAGCCGGCCGAAAGCCGTGCCCAGTCGGCGCGGCTGGGCGCGGCGGAGGTGGGAAGCGTGGCAAGGGCGTCGGCGATGTCGGCCAGCGCAATGCCCACGCGCTGCGCCACGCGGATGAAGGCCACGCGCCGGAGTACGTCACGTGCATAGCGGCGGTGATTGCTCGGCGCCCGATGGCTCGCAATGAGCCCCTTCGATTCGTAGAAGTGAAGGGTGGACACGGGCACCCCACTGCGCTGCGCGACCTCGCCCACCGAAAGGCTGGAGGAAAAGTCGGGCGGTTCTGCTGGCTTGGATTTCTTCATCGAGACCTCTCGATCTCGACTTTAGTTGAGGTTTTGCTTCCCGCATAAACCCGCTTGGCGAATCAGGCCAGGCAGCAGGCCACGCAGTGGCGGTTCGTCAGACGCGTTCCAGGATCACGGCAATGCCCTGCCCCACGCCGATGCACATGGTGCACAGCGCATAGCGGCCGCCGCCCTTGTGCAGCTGGTTGACAGCGGTGGTGGCCAGGCGCGCCCCGCTGGCACCCAGCGGGTGGCCGAGCGCAATGGCGCCGCCGTTGATGTTGACGCGTGCGTCGTCATCCTTCAGGCCGAGAAGGCGCAGCACGGCAAGGCCCTGGGCTGCGAAGGCTTCGTTGAGCTCGATGACGTCGATCTGGTCGATCGTGAGGCCGGTGAGCGCCAGCACCTTCTGCGTGGCGGGCGCGGGGCCGATGCCCATCACGCGCGGCGCAACGCCGGCGGTGGCCATGCCGACCACGCGGGCACGCGGCGTGAGGCCGTGCTTGGCGGCGCTGGCTTCGTCGGCCAGCAGCAGCGCGCAGGCGCCGTCGTTCACGCCGCTGGCGTTGCCCGCGGTTACGGTGCCGTCGGGGCGCACCACGCCCTTGAGCTTGGCGAGCGATTCCATGCTGGTTTCGCGCGGATGCTCGTCCTTGTTGACGATGAGCGCATCGCCCTTCTTCTGCGGCACGCTCACGGGCACGATCTCGGCGTCGAAGAAACCGGACTTCTGCGAGGCCACGGCGCGCAGCTGCGAGTTGAGCGCCATCAGGTCTTGCGCCTCGCGCTCGATCTTGTAGTCGGTGGCCACGTTCTCGGCCGTCTCGGGCATGGAGTCGACGCCGTACTGCGCCTTCATGAGCTTGTTGACGAAGCGCCAGCCGATGGTGGTGTCGTACACCGCGTTGTTGCGGCTGAAGGCGCTTTCGGCCTTGGGCATGACGAAGGGGGCGCGGCTCATGCTTTCCACGCCGCCAGCAATCATGAGGCCCGCCTCGCCGGCGCGGATGGCGCGCGCCGCGGTGCCGACCGCATCGAGGCCGGAGCCGCACAGGCGGTTGATGGTGGCGCCGCCAAGCTCGATCGGCAGGCCCGCCAGCAGCGCCGACATGCGCGCGACGTTGCGGTTGTCTTCGCCGGCCTGGTTGGCGCAGCCGTAGAGCACGTCGCTCACGGCTTGCCAGTCGACGTTCTTGTTGCGTTCCATCAGCGCCCTGAGAGGCACGGCGCCGAGGTCGTCGGTGCGCACGCTGCTGAGGGAACCGCCGTAGCGGCCGAAGGGGGTACGAACGGCGTCGCAAATGAAGGCTTGGTTGGTCATGTCTTTTGTCTCAACAGTGAATGAATCCGCTTCAGGCGGCAATGGGAAGGCCCACGAGCTTCTCGAGTTCTTCTCGGCTGAGGCCGTCGACCAGGTCGACGAGCTTCAGGCCCTGGGGCGTGCATTCGAGCGTAGCAAGGTCGGAGTACACTCGCTTCACGCAGCCGATGCCGGTGAGCGGATAGCTGCATTCCTGCACCAGCTTGCTCGTGCCTTGCTTGGTGAGCAGGTCCATCATCACCCAGGTCTGCTTGGCGCCGATGGCCAGGTCCATGGCACCGCCCACGGCGGGAATGGCGTCTTTCTCGCCCGTGTGCCAGTTGGCAAGGTCGCCCGTGGCCGAAACCTGGAAGGCGCCGAGCACGCAAATGTCGAGATGGCCGCCGCGCATCATGGCGAAGCTGTCGGCATGGTGAAAGAACGAGCCGCCCGGCAGCAGCGTGACGGGCTGCTTGCCGGCGTTGATGAGGTCGTAATCTTCTTCGCCGGCCGCGGGCGCGGGACCCATGCCGAGAATGCCGTTCTCGCTTTGCAGGATGACCTCGCGGCCCGCTGGCAGGTGGTTGGCCACGAGCGTGGGCTGGCCGATGCCCAGGTTGACGACGGCGCCGTCGAAGATGTCCTGCGCCACGCGGGCGGCGAGCTGGTCCTTGGTGCGACGTTGGTAAGTTGTCATGGTCATGCCGCCTTCTTGAAACCGCCGGCTTGCGTCGCCACGCGTTCGATGCGCACCACCTGGTGCACGAAGATGCCCGGGGTCACGATGGTCTCGGGGTCGAGCGTGCCGAGTTCGGCAATGTCGTGCACGGTGGCAATGGTCTTCTTCGATGCCATGGCCATCACGGGGCCGAAGTTGCGCGCGGCCTTGCGGTAGACCAGGTTGCCCCAGCGGTCGCCGCGCTCGGCCTTGATGAGCGCCACGTCGCCATGGATGGGGTACTCCAGCACATATTGCTTGCCGTCGATCTCGCGGGTTTCGCGGTTGCCGGCGAGTTGCGTGCCGTAGCCCGTCGGGCAGAAGAAGGCGCCAATGCCGGCGCCCGCCGCGCGAATGCGCTCTGCCAGGTTGCCTTGGGGCACCAGTTCGAGCTCGAGCTTGCCGCTGCGGTAGAGCCCGTCGAACACCTGGCTGTCGGCTTGGCGCGGAAAGCTGCAGATGATCTTGCGCACGCGGCCCGCCTTGAGCAGCGCCGCCAGGCCGGTTTCGCCGTTGCCCGCGTTGTTGTTGACGACGGTGAGGTCCTTGGCGCCCTGCTCGACGAGGCCGTCGATGAGTTCACCGGGAATGCCGGCGGTGCCGAAGCCGCCGATGAGAACCGTGGCGCCGTCCTGGATGCCTTCAAGGGCATCGGCGACCGAGCGCGCGATCTTGTTGATCATGAAGCCTGTCTCCGGGAGTGAAGAAAGAAACCGAACTGCCTGCGATCCGCTCGGGCGACCGATCGATCCTGCGAACCGCCAATTTGTTCGTCTAACGAACATTTGTTCGTATAATGAATTCTAAAGAGGATCACCCCGCATGGCAACCCACGCTCTGAAGACCGGTACGCCCAAGACGCCCAAGACGCCCGAGGCACCCGCCCCCGGCGACAGCTACGTGCAGTCGTTTGCGCGCGGCCTGCAGGTGATTCGCTCGTTCAGCGAAAGCGCCCCCCGGCAGACGTTGAGCGAGGTAGCGGCCGCGAGCGGGCTCACGCGGGCCGGCGCGCGGCGCATTCTGCTCACGCTGCAAACGTTGGGCTATGTGGTGACCGACGGCAAGCTCTTCACGCTCACGCCGCGCATCCTCGACCTGGGCTTTGCGTACCTCTCGTCGATGCCTATATGGAACCGCGCAGAGCCGGTGATGGAAGCGCTGGTGCAGCAAGTACAGGAGTCTTGCTCGGCCGCCGTGCTGGACGCGACCGACATCGTCTACGTGATGCGCGTGCCGACCAAGAAGATCATGCACATCAGCCTGGGCGTGGGCTCGCGGCTGCCGGCGTACTGCACCTCGCTAGGCAGGCTGCTGCTGGCCGACCTTGAAGACAACGAGGTGCGCGCGCGGCTCGAAGCCTCGAGCATCGAGCCGCTCACCAAGCACACGGTGACCGACATCGATGCGCTCATGGCCAAGGTGGCGCAGGCGCGCAGGCAACACTGGTGCCTGGTGAACCAGGAGCTCGAAGAAGGCTTGATCTCCGTGGCCGCACCCATCGTCAACAAGCAGGGCCGCATGGTCGCGGCACTCAACATCAGCGGCCAGGCCAACCGAACCAGCGCCAAGGTGATGCAGGAGACCATGCTCCCCGCGCTGATCGACGCCGCAAAGAAGGTCTCGCTACTGCTGTAGAGAAAAGCGCCCATTCCAAGGCACCCGCGGAACCGGCTTTGCCGGGCCGCCGGGTGCGCCCCCCAGTGGGGGGAGGCGCCGAAGGCGCTTCGGGGGGCGTCCTAAGTCTCTGACTGAATGCCCTTCATGATGATCACGCCGCCAAGGCGCGCCGTGTCGGAGCGCATGCGCTTGGCGAGCGCATCGGGCGTGCCCGGCTGCGCCTGCCAGCCGGTCTTCAGCAGTGCCTGGCTCACGTCGGGCGAGCTGGTCACTTCGACCAGCGCGGCATTCAGCTTGGCAACGGCCGCCGGTTTCATGCCTGCAGGCGCGGCCAGTGCGGTCCAGATCTCGAGGTCCGCGCCGCGCACGTCGGCATCGCGAATGGTCGGCAGCTCGTTGGCCAGCGGGCTGCGCTCGGGCGAGGTCACGCCAATGGCCTTGATCTTTCCGGACTTCACATGCGGCAACGCCAGGCCCGGCGGCAGCAACGCAAGCTGGATCTCGCCGGCCAGCAGGCCCGCGATGACTTGCGGGTTGCCGGTGTAGGGCTTGTGCTGCGCGGTGATGGCGGCGCGGCTCTTGATGAGCTCCATGCCCAAGTGGCCCACCGTGCCCACACCCGGCGTGCCGTACTTGCCGCTGCTGCTCAGATTGCGCGTCCACAGCAGCAGCTCGGCCGCGGTCTTGCCAGGCGCGTTGCCCGAAACCACGAGCACCAGCGGTGCAGTGCCGATGATGCCGACCGGCAGGAAGTCTTTCTCGGGGTCGAAGCTGAGCTTGGGGTTGAGCAGCTTCGCAATGGTGAGATTGCCGTTGATCAACGCGCCGATGGTGTGGTCGTCGGTGGCCTTCGCCACCTGATCGGCTACCAGATTGCCGCTTGCACCCGGCTTGTTCTCGACCGTGACCGGCTGCCGCAGGATCTTCGACAGCGGCTCGGCGATGGCGCGGGCCGCCAGATCGGGCGATGCACCGGCGGGAAAGCCCACAAGGATGCGAACAGGCTTGGTGGGCCACGCGTCGCCGCCGGCCGCGCCGGCTGCGGGGCGCTGCTGCGCCAGGGAACCCGGCGCAAAAAGCGACGCGGCAAATGCTGCTGCGCCGCTTGCCAGCAAGCGGCGTTTGGTGATCTTCAAGGTGGCTCCAGAGAGTGAAGGAACTGGGAGATTGCTGACAATCTGCTTACACAACGTTACATGATCGTGCTGCCTTGCGCAAGTCGATGCGTATTCATCGATGTGGCTATGCGATGGACTGTTGACAGCCGCAGCCTCTCTGCTCTCCAGCTAGTGCGATGAGCGGCAGAGTGGCTGTTGTGTCCGAAGGTTAACTGCCCACTTACAATTCCGGCCGCCCCTCCTTCTCCTCCCTTACAAGGTCTTGTCCGCAATGTCCAAGAGCCGCCTGCCG
The DNA here is from genome assembly GCF_003984625.1 of Variovorax sp. DXTD-1. Classification (GTDB taxonomy): domain Bacteria; phylum Pseudomonadota; class Gammaproteobacteria; order Burkholderiales; family Burkholderiaceae_C; genus Variovorax. The sequence continues at coordinate 178,406 of NZ_RWKH01000007.1, forward strand.
CGCACCCGTTTCAGCTTTTCCCCTGCCGTGCGCGCACTGCTCCTGGCGACCGCCTGCGGCATGGCACTGCCCGCGCTCGCCGCGGTCGAGCACGATGAAGTCGACCGGCTCATGCAGGCCGGCAAGCTCGACGAGGCCATGACCCGCGCGGACGCGTTCCTGAAGGACAAGCCGAAGGACCCGCAGATGCGCTTCCTCAAGGGCGTGATCCAGCTCGACACCGGCAAGCGCGCCGAAGCCATCGCTGCTTTCACGCAGCTCACGCAAGACGCGCCGGAATTGCCTGAGCCGTACAACAACCTTGCGGTGATCTACGCCAGCCAGAACCAGTTCGACAAGGCCCGCAGCGCACTCGAAAGCGCGATTCGCACCAACCCGAGCTATGCCACGGCGCAAGAAAATCTCGGCGACGTGTATGCACGGCTGGCCAGCCAGGCCTACAGCAAGGCATTGCAGCTCGACCAGAACAACACGGCGGTACAACCCAAGCTCGCGGTGATCCGCACCTTGTTCACTCCTGCGCCGGCCGGCAAGCCCACCGCAGCGGTGGCGGCGCCTGCTCCCGTGGTGAAGGCATCTGCGGCGCCGGCACCGGCACCGGCGCCTGCGGCTACGCCTGCACCCGCTCCGATCGCCAAGGCGGCGCCCCCCGCACCGGCGCCTGCGGTGGTTGCCAAGGCACCGGAAGCTTCCGCACCCTCCGCTTCGGCAACTACCGCTGCATCCGCGGCTTCACCGGCACCCGCCGCAGCCTCCCCCGCCGCAACAGCCGAGGTGGAATCCGCCGTGCGAGGATGGGCTTCTGCGTGGGCGGGCCAGGACATGGACCGTTATCTCGCTGCCTACGGGCCAGACTTCAACCCCGGCGGCGGGCAAAGCCGCAAGAGCTGGGAAGAAGAGCGCCGCGCACGCATCGTCGGCAAGTCGAGCATCAGCGTGAACATCGAGAACCTGGTGATCAACGTCAGCGGACAAGCCGCAACCGCCAAGTTCCGTCAGATCTATCGCGCCGACAACCTCAACATCTCGAGCCGCAAGACGCTGGAGCTGCAGCGCGCCGGCAACCAATGGCAAATTCGCAAGGAAAGCGTCGGCGGATAGTGGCAGGCATCGTCCGGCGCGGCCGGCCACAGAACCCTCCGCTGCAGCGCGGCGGAAACATGCTGGCCGTGCTCATGGCGGCATCGGCCTTGCTGCTGACGGCGCCCGGCGCGGCCAACGCGTCGGCGCAGGCCCCAGTCAGCACCGAGACCGGCAATGCCAAGCCCAAGGCGGCTGGCGCCGGGCGCACGGCAGCACATGGAGCCGGCAATGCAGCGAAAGCCGGCACCAGGAAAGCCTCCGCGGCGGCAACCAGAACAGCGGCGGCCAAGCCCTTGCGTAAATCGGCTGCATCTTCACCGGACGCCATCCAGCAAGCCACCGGCGCCGAAGCCCGCCTGATTGCGGTGTACGAGTTGTTCGGCCGCGGCAAGACTCGGCCCGCGCTCGCAAAGGCACGCGACCTGGTGCGCGACCATCCCAACTTCCAGCTTGCCCAGCTTGTCTATGCCGACCTGCTGGCAACGCAGGTGCCGCCCGCGCACGCCTTCTCCGACACCGGAATTGCGCGGCTGCGCAGCGATCCCGCCATGGCCGACCTGCGCGAGGAATCCCGTCGGCGCCTGCAGGCGTTGCTCGAACGGCCGCCGGCCGGCACCGTGCCCTCGCAGTTCCTGGCGCTGTCGATGCGCAGCCGCTATGCCATTGCGGTCGACGCCTCGCGATCGCGGCTCTACCTGCTCGAGAACTCCGACAAGGGACTGAAGCTCGTGGCCGACTATTACGTGTCAATCGGCAAGTCGGGCATCGACAAGGCCATGGAGGGCGATGCGCGTACGCCGCTCGGGGTGTACTACATCACCAGCAGCCTCGATCCGAAGTCGCTGCGCGACTTCTATGGCGCCGGCGCGCTTCCCATCAATTACCCCAACCCTTACGACGTGCGGCGCGGCAAGACCGGTGGCGGCATCTGGCTGCACGGCACCCCCTCGCAGCAGTTTGCACGGGCGCCGCTGGCTAGCGATGGTTGCGTCGTCATGGCCAACCCCGACCTGAAGCAATTGCTGCGCAAGGTGCAGATCGGAGCCACGCCGGTGGTCACGGCGCGCAGCCTGCAATGGGTCTCGCCGCCCCAGGCCGAAAAAGAAGCCCAGACGTTTACCCGCACCATTACAGCTTGGAAAGAAGCGCGGGCCAGCGGCAACGAAGCGCAACTGAAGAAATTCTATTTGCCGGAATTCCAGCGCAACAGCAATAAGAGATCCATCGAGGGATTTTCGGTTCTCCGCGACGAAGTGGAATACGCCCAAGGCAAGCGCGTCCAGCTCAAGGATGTCTCCTATCTGCATTGGCGCGACGGCGACGACACCATGGTCGCCACCTTTGGCGAGGTGTTCGAAGGCGAAAAAAGCGGGCGCACACGTCGCCAGTACTGGCTGCGACACGGCAGCGAGTGGAAACTTTTTTATGAAGAAGTACCAGGTTGAGTGCCTGCTCAAGACCGCCTCGCGACGGCATTGAGCCACCAGAAGTGTGATTTTTCTCTCGGATGTGATGAGAAATTTAACCGTTACATTCGACCTCGAACCTGCAGCGTTACGTAACAAGTAACCCATTTGTTCCCGTAACAAGAATCCTTCGTACGTTCCGCAAGGTCGTAACAAGCGACCCACGTTCATGGGATGCGGACACTCTTCCTCAGAGGGAAGAATCTGTCCCAGAAGGCATTTCTCACTCTGAAGCAGAGCTTTCCAAGAGCGCGGCGAGAAGCTGGCCGCTATCGTGCTTACGCCTTCTCCCTAGCACAGAAAAGACAGCCTCTCACGAGGCCATCCTCTTGATACATCGAGTTACGCTGATAACATTCGCCTTGCCAGTCGTTGTTAACAACTTTTAAAAGGGGTAAATCATGCTCAATTCAATTACTCGTTTTCTGCGTGACGAAGAAGGCGCCACCGCAATTGAATATGGAATTATTGCGGGATTGATTTCGGTTGTGATGATTACGGCAATTACCGGCCCAGGTGGAATCGGTGCCAGCCTAAAGACCATTTGGGCGGATATCAAATCCTCTATTTCAACCGCCGCCACGCCGCCCTCGTCTTGATTTGTGCAAAAGCAATGGCGTCAGCCTATTTGGTCTGGTTGCTCTTCATTGCCGCCTATGACTTCCGGCAACGCCGCGTTCCCAACTGGCTTGTGCTTGCAGGCGCCTTCCTGGCTCTTGCGGCGCTTGCAACGGGAATGGCTCCCATCGAGCAAGACTGGACGGCCGCCCTGCTCGGCGCAGCCACCGGCTTCGGCTTTCTGCTGCTTTTCTACGCACTCCGGGTCATGGGAGCCGGCGACGTGAAGTTCGCCGGAGCTCTCGGACTCTGGGTGGGCCTTTCCGCGCTGCCGCCCATATGGCTCGTCGGCAGCCTCCTTGCCGGTCTTCATGCCGCGCTTTGGCTCGCGCTTCAGCGCTGGCCCGTTTTGCCCCGGCTTTCGCTGGCGCTCTTCGGGCCGTCGTCATCGCCGGAGGGCCAGCCTGCGCCCACCCGGGTTCGATTTATTCCTTATGCGGCCTACCTCGCGCTGGCCGCCGCGGTGTGGATGGTTTGGGGTCGACAGGGTAGCTAGCCGCCCCGTCACCACGAGTTGTTCATCGATGACTCTCGAATGCCCCCTTCCTTGACCTGCCGCCCATGATCAATCTCACCAAAATCGTTGCCGCTGTCCTCGTGCTCCTGGCCCTCGCGCTCGGCGGCTACGCATGGCTGCTCAGCCGGCAGCCGCCACCGCCGGTCGCAGTCGCCCCTTCGGCCGCCGCCCCGGCCAAGACGGCCCAGGCGCAAACCTTCCGCGTGGTCGTGGCCTCCAAGCCGCTTCCTGCAGGCCGTGCGATACCGGCCGACGCGCTTCGCGTCGAACGCCTCACGATCAATCCCGCCGGCGCTTTCCAGGAGACGGCTCAGCTCGCGGGCCGGGTGCCCGTCATCGACCTGGGCGAGGGCACGCCGCTGGTCGAAGGCCAACTGGTTTCCGGACTGGCCCTGCGCGTCGGCGAAGGCGAACGCGCGGTCGCCATCAAGGCCGACGAGGTCATGGGCGTGGGCCACAAGGTACGGCCCGGCGACTTCGTCGATGTCTTCCTCATGCTCAAGTCCGACGGCAAGGACATCGATCGCAGCCAGGCGCGCCTGCTCCTGTCGCGCAAGCGCGTGCTGGCCTACGGCGGCGCCTCCGTCGACGGCATGCCCTCCGGAATGGACAAGAACGGCGCGGCCCAGCAGCAGGCCCAGCGCGCCGAGGCAGCCCGCACCGCCGTACTCGCGGTGCCCGTGGACGACATCAACCGGCTGACGCTCGCCGAGAACAGCGGCCGCCTGCTTCTGGCGCTGCGCAACCCGACCGACATGTCGGAACCCGACCCGAAGCTTTTTGCCGAACTGCCCACGGCGCTGCAGCCGGTGGCGCAAAAAGCCGGCGAATCCCGCAGGGCCCCGCTCGAAGGCCTGGACCGCGCCCAGGCCGGCATGACCGCCGTCGACTTCGTGACAGGCGGGAAGCCGGGCAACTCGCGAGTGCCCGCCGTTGCCGCCGCAGCCCCGGCAAACTCCCCGGCCCGCACGGGCGGCTCCCGCGGCGGACTGCAGGTCGAGGTCATCCGCGGCGACCGCAGCGAAACCATCAACTACTGATCAGCAACCAGTGGCCCGCACGTGCAGGCCACCCACGAAACGAACACCATGACGATCGCCCCTTGCGCGAAAACAACCGGCACGGCGCGCTCCATGCGCCCGACCCTTGCGGTGCTGTGCCTGCTGGCCTCGGGAGTCTGGCCGGTGGCGTCCGCAACGGCGGTCGACGCAGAGGCGGCGCCTGCGCGCGTGGCGCTTCAACTGCGCCTCGATGCGGGCACGCAAAAGGAGCTGCTGATCGGGAAGGGCATCGAGCGCATGGCCATTGCGGACGAAACCGTGGCGGGCGTTGCGCTCACCCGCCAATCGCCCAACTCGCCGGCGGCGCGCCTCATCGTCACCGGCAAGGCGGCCGGCCGCACCACGCTCATGGTCTGGGAAAAGGGCCAGGCCAACGCCATCGTCTACGCACTCGAAGTACGGCGCCGCACCTCCACGCTCAATGGCTCGCTCAACAGCATGGAGGCACACCAGGAGGCGCGCGATGCAGCCATGTCGGCTGGCGGAGAAAAGTCGGCGCTGATCGATCGCTCCGTGGTCAATGTGCGCAGCAGCACGGTGCAGGTCGAGGTCAAGATCGTCGAGTTCAACCGCAGCGTGCTCAAGCAGGCGGGCCTCAACATCTTCAGCACGCGCGCCAACTCCAACGGCTTCAGCTTCGGCGTGTTCACGCCGTCGTCGCTGCGTTCGGCTTCGTTCGCCCCCGACGGTTCGCTCAGCGGCGAACACAACAACCCGCTCGCGCAGGCATTCAGCCTGCTCTTCAATTTCGGCAAGGCCGGCATCGGCCTGAACGTGGGTTTTCTCGAAGGCAACGGCATGGCCCGCGTGCTCGCCGAACCCACGCTGGTGGCGCTCTCGGGCCAGAGCGCGAGCTTCCTGGCGGGCGGCGAACTGCCCGTGCCGGCGCCCCAGGGCCTGGGCACCACGAGCATCGAATACAAACCCTTCGGCATCGGCCTCACCCTCACGCCCACGGTGCTGTCGAACGACCGCATCGTGCTCAAGGTGGCGCCGGAGGCCAGCGACCTGGATTACACCAACTCGCTCAGCATCGGCGGCGTGGCCGTACCCGCCATCAGCACACGGCGCGCCGACACCACGGTGGAACTCGGCGACGGCGAGAGCTTCATCATCGGCGGCCTCGTGAGCCGCACCACCACGTCGAATGCCGACAAGGTCCCGCTGCTCGGCGACATCCCGGTACTCGGCACCTTCTTCAAGCAGAACAAGTACCAGATGAGCGAGAAGGAACTGGTGATCCTCGTCACGCCGCACCTGGTGAAGCCGATTGCGCGCGGCACCGATCTCGCCCCGTACCTCCCCGGCGGCGCCGAGCAGCGCGACGGACCCGTATGGCGCGCTCATCTTCTAGGGCCCGCTTCGGGCACCACTGTTCCGGGCTTCTCACGTTGACTGAAACAAACCCCACAGATCGGGTGGCAGACGCCATGAACGCTCCCCGCGACAGCCTTCCGGACATCGGTGCGGAGACCTACCTCTTCGCATCGCCCAACAGCGGCCACATCAACTGGCTGACCGATGCACTCGCCCGGCTGGGCACGGTGGTGAACCTTCCCGCCGAAGCCAAGTCGCTGGACGAGCGCATGGCCATGCTCGGCCCCGCCGCGGTGTTTCTCGATTTTTCGGGCGACCATGCCGCGGCGGCAAGCGAGCTTCACCAGCGCCTCAAGCGCGAATGGCCGACGCTGCCGGTGCTGGCCACGGGCGTCTCGGCGGAGCCCGCTTCGATGCTGGCCGCGCTGCGCGCCGGCGTGGACGACTTCGTCGACATGGCCGCGCCGCCGACGGACGCGGTCAACACGCTGCGCAGGCTGCTCGAGCGCCAGAACAGCCTGCCGGGCCGCACGCGCGGACGCACGCTGGCCCTGCTGGGCGCCCGCGCCGGCATCGGCGTGACCACGCTTGCGGCCAGCCTGTCGCTCGTGCTCAAGGACCAGCTGTGCCAGGCCGGCGCCCTGCCCCAGGGCGGCCGCAACACGCGCGGCGGCGTCGCGCTGCTCGACCTCGGGCTTCCGGCGCGAGACGGGCTCCTTTACCTCGACACGCAAAGCGGCTTCAGCTTCGTCGACGGCGTGCGCAACCTGCGCCGCCTCGACCAGACCCTGCTGCACACGGCGCTGGCCCATCACGCAAGCGGTGTGGCCGTGCTGCCGCTGCCTGCGAGCCTTGCGCAGGTGCGCGAGATCTCGCATGCGGATTCGGTGGCGTTGATCAAGCGGCTCGGCGACTTCTTCGATTTCCAGATCGCCGACCTCGGGGGCTTTTCGACACTGGACTTCGTCGCACAGACGGTGAAGGCGGCGCCGCGCAGTTGGGTGGTGTGCGACCAGAGCATCGGCGCCATCGTTTCCACGGCGACCATGCTCAAGGAACTGCGCACGCGCGGCGTGGAGACCCAGCAGCTGTCGCTCGTGGTCAACAAGTTCGACAGCCACGTGGGCCTGTCTGCCAAGGACGTTGCCGAGCGGCTCGAACTGCCGCTGCACCACGTGGTGCCGGCGCGCAGCACGCAACTGCTGGCGGCGGCAAGCCGCGGCGAAATGCTGGTGCGCACGGCGCGCGGCGACGCCTATTCGCAAGCGGTGGCCGAGCTCGCGCGCGGCCTGCACCAGGAATTCGTGTCCGGCACAGGCCAGCCGCCGGCCAAGGAATCCCGCTGGGCCGCGCGACTGCCGCGAGTTCCGCGACTTGCCGGCTTCTGGAAAAGCTCTAGTGAAGGTTGAACCGCCCTTATGTCCAACGATCTCGAATTCGCCGACGACGACCAGGCGTTCATCAACTCCCAGCAGTTCCAGGACATCAAGAGCTGGACGCATGACCATCTGCTGAGCCGCATCGAAGAGCTCGGCGCGGAGTTCGGCCGCTGGTCGCGCGCCTCGATCCAGCAGTTCGTCGAACTGGAGGTCGACAGCTTCGTGCGGCTGCGCCGGGTGCCGATCAACGACCGCGAGATGCAGCTCATCTCCGATGCGCTGACCAAGGAGCTTGCGGGCTTCGGCCCGCTGGAAGACCTGCTCAACGATTCGGCCGTCGAGGACATCCTGATCAACGGCTACCAGAACGTGTACGTGTCGCGCCACGGCATGCTCGAGCGCGAGACGGTGCGCTTTGCCGATGCGGAGCACGTGATGCGCATCGTGCGTCGCATTCTCGCGCCGCTCGGCCGGCGGCTGGACGAATCCAACCCGATGGTCGACGCGCGCCTGCCCGACGGCGGCCGCATCAACGTGATCATCGAGCCGCTGGCGATCGACGGGCTCTCGGTTTCCATTCGCAAGTTCCGCAAGGAGCCGCTCACGCCGGCCGACATGGTGAAGCTCGGCACCTTCGACGCCGGCATGGCGCAACTTCTGGAGATTGCGGTTCGCGCGCGCTGCAACATTCTTGTGAGCGGCGGCACCAGTTCGGGCAAGACCTCGCTGCTCAATGCGCTGGCCACCTTCATTCCGCCGCGCGAGCGCGTCATCACCATCGAAGACACCGCGGAGCTTTCGCTCGGCACCAGCCACGTGGTGCGCCTCGAAAGCCGCCCGGGCGGATTCGACGGCACCGGCGTGGTGTCCATCCGCGACCTGCTGCGCAACAGCCTGCGCATGCGGCCCGACCGCATCATCGTGGGCGAGGTGCGCGGCGCCGAAGTGATCGAGATGATGCAGGCGATGAACACGGGCCACGAAGGCTCGATGGGAACCATTCACGCCAGCTCGCCGCGCGAATGCCTGTACCGCCTTGAAATGCTCGCGGGCTTTGCGGGCTACCAGGGCAGCGAAGTGAGCCTGCGCCGGCAGATTGCCAATGCCATCGATTTCATCGTGCAGATCGGCCGCCTTTCGAACGGGCAGCGCCGCATCCTCTCGCTGAGCGAAGTCACGGGCGTCAACGACAACGTGGTGGCCATGCAGGAGCTCTACCGCTACGAGCCGATCACGTCGCCCGACGGCGAGGAGCGCGACCGCTGGATATCGCTGGGCATTGCGCCGCATTCACCCAAGATCACGCGCTTCAGGCAGTCGCTGACACGCGCGCAGCAGGGAGACAACAGCCGTGCGTGAAATGCTGCTCGCCGTGGCCTGCCTTGCGCTGCTGTTCGCAGCCGCGGGGCTGCTGCTGTGGCAATGGGCCAAGGGCCGCCAGGCACGTCAGGCCGCGGCGCGGCACCTGAACCAGCAGATCCAGGCCAGTACGGTTGCGGGCACACCGGTGCCGATGCCCATCCCGCTGCGCGACCCGGCCAATGACAACCTCATGGCGGGCGTCACCTCGGACCCATGGCTCAACGCAGACGCAGGCACCCCGGCCGCCGCGCCCGCAGGGTTGCTCGAAAAGGCCCTGCCCGAATGGCTGATAGGCGTGATCGCCCCCCGCATGGCCGCATTGGGGTTGGCCGTCATCGTGACGGTGGCCGCGCTCGCGGGCCTGCTTGCCGGCTGGGTGTCGGGCCTGAGCGCGCTCGCGCTGCTGGTTCTTCTGGCAGCGTTCGCCGTCTGGCTGCGGCTGCAGAAGTTCCGCCGCAAGCTCGTGAGCCAGTTGCCCGGGTACATCGACGCGATGGTGCGGCTGATCACCATCGGCAACTCCACGCAGGCGGCTTTCCAGCTTGCGATTGCCACCACCGAGGCGCCGCTGCGCGGCCAGCTGGAGCGCTCGGCATCGCTGGTGCGCGCGGGCATGGACCTGGATCGCGCCCTGCACCAGACGGCCAGCAATGTGCGCATCGAAGAAATGTTCCTGCTGGCGTCCATCCTCGGCCTGGGCGTGCGCTACGGCGGGCGCTCCGACCTGCTGCTGGAGCGCGTGGGCAACTTCATGCGCGATCGCGAGCAAGCCGAGCATGAGCTGCTCGCCCTGTCGTCCGAAACCCGGCTTTCCGCCTGGATTCTCGGGTTGCTGCCTGTGAGCGTGGGCGCGTTCTTCATCCTCACCAATCCCGCCTACTTCATGGGGATGTGGAACGACGGGACCGGCCGCATCATGGTCCTTTCCGCGGCAGGCTTTCAGCTGTTCGGTGCGGCACTCCTTTACCGGCTGGCGAAACTCACATGACCTTCACCACCAACCAGCTGGCGATCATCAGCCTGGCGCTGCTGGCCCTGGGCCTCATGGCCGGTGCCGGCGCGCTGATTGCGGCCGAGCTGCGCCGCGCGCGCAGCGGCAAGGTCATCGGCCGCGCCATCCGGCAGGTCACCACGGCGCCGGGCGGATCCGCGGTGTCCGTCGATGCGGCCGACGTGTTCAACGCCTCGGCAAAGCCCGACATCGAGCTGCCGTTCCACTGGCTCGATTCGCGGATCGGCCGCGCACTCGTGGCCAACGAGGACCGCAACCTCATCGATCAATGCGGCTTTTCCCCGAAGCGGGCCCAGCTGGTCTTCCTGGTGACCCGCATCTTCTTCACGTGCCTTCTTCCGTTTGCCGTCTACGTGCTGTGGAGCGCGGGCCGGCCGCAGCGCACCGTCACCATCGTGCTGGCGGTCGCGTTCGTCATCGGCTTCATGGCACCCAAGTGGGTGCTCGGCCGCATTGCCGCCAAGCGCCGCGAGCGGGTGAACCAGGAGCTGCCGCTGTTCATCGACCTGCTTCGCCTGCTGCAAGGCGTGGGGCTGAGCCTGGACCAGAGCCTGCAGATCATGGCCAGCGACTTCTCGCATGTGCTGCGCGTGCTCGGCTACGAGCTGACCTTTGCCAACAACCAGTACAGCCGCGGCCGCAGCCGCGAGCATTCGCTGCAGCGCCTTGCAACCTTGCACAAGAACGAGAATCTCCGCGGGCTCGTGTCCTTGCTGGTGCAGGTCGACAAGCACGGCGGCGCCGTGCAGGAGCCGCTGCGCGTCTTCAGCGACCGCTTGCGCGAACACCGGCGTTCCGAAATGAAGGAACGCATCGGAAAGATCACCGTGAAGATGACCGCGGTGATGGTGACCACACTGCTGCCGGCGCTGGTCATCGTCACTGCGGGACCGGCCTTTCTGGCCATCTTCCGTTCACTGGGAGCCGCCGCCAAATGAAGCCACTCGACCTTTGCGCAAGCGCGCGTCCTGCTTGCCGCTTGCTGGCCATCGCCTGCGCGGCGGCTGCGGCGTTTGCCCTCACCGGCTGCGCCGGCCCCAAGGACCAGTATGCCGCCAGCGCCGATGCGCAGCAGCGCATGGCCGCCGAAGCGGCCGCGGACACCAAGGCCGGTGCGGCCGTGGACACGCAGGCCACCTATCTCAAGCTCGTCGAGCAGATGCAGAAGGAAGACCTGTGGTTTGCATCGCTCGCGCACATCGACGCCCTGGAACAGCGCTGGGGCGTGTCGCCTGAATCCACGCGCACGCGCGCCGAAGCGCTGCGCCACACCGGACAGGCCGCGGCCGCCGAAGCCGCCTACAAGCGCCTGCTGGCCACACCGCTGGCAAGCGCGGGCTACCGCGGCCTCGGCCTGCTGGCGGGCATACGCGGCAACTATGCCGAGGCGGTCCAGCTGCTTGCGCAAGCGCAGCGCCGCACCCCGACCGACGCACTGCTGCTGAGCGATCTCGGCTACGCGCACCTGGGCGCGGGCCAGATCGAGGAAGCGCGGCTGCCGCTGATGCAGGCCCTGCAGTTGCGCCCCGACAGCACCCAAGCGCAAGCCAATCTCGCGCTCTATCTCGAAGTGACCAACCAGCCCGAGCGCGCGGCAGCGCTGATGGATGCCCACCGCATGCCCCAGCCGACACGCGCGGCCGTGCGCGAAGCGGCACTGCAGATGCGCGCATCGGGCAGGCTGCCCGCGCCCGTTGTTGCTGCCGCAGCGGCGGGAACTCGCGCCGAACCTGTTGTGGCGCCCCTTGCGCTCAAGGCGTCCCGATGGACCGGCGCGGGCGGCATGAGAACCGCGCGCCAGACCCACCCTTCGGCCTCCGCGCCTGAAGCGCCGCTTTCACTGAACTCGACCTCGCGAGGTACACCATGAACCACCAGCTTGCCGAACGGATCGCGTTGACGGCCGCACTCTTCTTCATGGCGACCACCGCCAGCGCGCAGGCCGTGCCGCCGGCATCGCAGTCCGCGGAGGCGCAGAGAGTGCAGGAGGCGCGGGAGGTCGAAGCCGAGACCGAAGAGTTCGAATCGCCGCCATCGCTGCTCTTGGGCGATGCGACGCAGAGCCTGCTCGCCTGGCAACGCAGCGGAGAAATCGCGTCGCGCACACCCCGGCCTATTGCCGGCAGCGTGGCCAGCCGCAGCTATGAGCGCTACATCAAGAGCTTCGAGCATCCGATCCCCGAGCACCTCGGCTCCACGGTGTCCAAGTCGAAGGGCGGCGGTGGCGCCTCCTCTTCCGCAGGCCGATAGGCAAAACGCCGACCCTCGCCGCGCAAAGAGAACCACGATGGAAACACGCAACCACGCAAAGCCCGGACGCGCCCAGCACGGCGTGTACGCGATCGAATTTGCGTTCGTGTTCCTGATCATCTTTGCGCTGCTGTACGCGGTGATTTGCTATGGCTTCTTGTTGACGATGCGCATGAGCCTGCAGAACGCGGCGGAAGACGGCGCCCGTGCGGGGCTCCGTTATCAGAGCAGCCTCGAAGCCAGAAAAACCAAGGCCAACGACATTGCCGTGGAGCGCAGCGACTGGCTGCCCGCGGGCCTGAAAGCGAACCGGAATGTCGAGGCAAGAATTTGCCTGGCTGGAACGGACGACTGCTCGCAGGCGGCGCCCCCTTGCGGCCCGGAATGGAACAACCGGTGCCAGATGGTCGTGACCGTTGCTGTCAGCGGGATCGATACGTTGTTTCCCGCGTTCCCGAGTTTTGCGGTCCCTGCCCGGATTGCGGGCCAGGCCAGCATGCTGCTCGACGGGAGGTCGTTGTGAAGCCCGGCCGGCTCAAGCTCGAACGGGCCATGGCTCGCCGCCAGCGAGGCGTTGCCGCCATCGAGTTTGCGCTCGTCTTCGGTGTTCTGTTCCTCGGCATCTATGGCCTCGTGACGTTCTGCGGCGTTCTGTACGTCCAGCAGGTCATCTCTCGCGCGGCCGAGGATGGCGCGAGAGCGGCTCAGTCTTTCCGCAGCGACACGCCGGCCGCAGAACTGCAGGCGAATGTTCGGACGGCGGTGTACCGGTCGCTGGCACTCTCCATGATCACTCCATCCTCGAAGGGCGCCGCACCTTCGTCAAAAGAAGAATGGCTCCGGGACAAGATGGCGGGCACCCCTCCCGAAGTGACTGTTTCGTCGGGAGAAATCGCGGTGAAAGTGACCTACCCTTACCGCGCCAATCCGCTGCTGCCGGCAGTTCCGCTCACCGGAAGCTGGATGCCCGAGCACCTGCTTGGCAAGGCCACGGCAGCCAGGTCCTCGTCATAGGCAGATGCGAACGATGCGCGCATTCAATCGAAGAACAGCACGGCGGCAACGCGGGTCGGTGGTCATCACTTCGGTCATCGCGTTGAGCCTTATGGTCATCGTGCTTGTCGGCGTTGAGCTGGGCTACATGTTCTTTCTGAAACGCGAGCTTCAGAAGACGGCCGATCTTGCGGCGCTCTCGGGCGCGCAGGCCCTCCTGCCCGCCAACTGCGGCAACGCAACGGCTGCCGCGGTGGCAAATGCCGCGCAGAACATGCCAGGGCTGCTGACGCCGATGGCTGCGGCGGAACTCGAATGCGGCCACTGGGATCCGGCGCTGCGCCCCGCGCCCCTTCATTTCGGTACACCCGACGCAGGCCAGATATTCAATGCCGTCCGCGTCACGCTTACCAGGACCGCACCGCTTCTGCTAGCGAACCTTCCTGGCAACCAATCTTTCGCGATCAGCGTCGAGGCGTTGGCGGCCAAGCGGGCACCCTGGGCGGCCCTGAACATCAGAAGCACCCTCGCCACAGTGGACAGCACCCGATCAGCTTTGCTCAACGCGGTTCTTGGCGGTCTGTTGGGCGGCAGCCTCGAACTCGACGCCGTCGGGTGGAACGGCTTGGTGAATACAAACCTCAAGCTGCTCGCATATCTCGATCAACTGGCAATCGACCTGGGCATAGAGGCGGGCAAGTACGATCAAGTTCTAGGCACCGACGTTTCAGCGGGAACGCTGATCCAAGCCATGATCACCGTCTTGCAGCGCGACGGCGGCATGGCGCAGGCAGCGGTCGATGCGCTCAGCCTGATCAAGTTGGCGGCCGATGCGTCCGGTGCGCAACCAGTGCTGAAGCTGAGCGAGTTGCTGGGCGTGCAGCCCGGCACAAATGCGGCCGGGCTGGATCTCGACCTGCAGCTTTTTCAGCTGGTAGAAGGGGTGATCCAGGTCGCCAATGGCAAGAACGCGTTGGTGGCCGCCGTGCCTCTGGCCGTTCCCGGCGTGCTGAACGTTACGACCAACCTCAGGGTCGTCGAACCCGCGCAGCTCTCCGCGGTTGGCAATCCGGCACTGGCGAAGCTGGCCCCTGACGGTCCCGACCGCATCTATGTTCGTACGGCACAGATACGCGCGTTGATTTCGATCGAACTGCCGGCGCTCAACGACATGGCCAACGTGTTCAATTCAGTGACAAGCCTGGTCTCCCCCGTCACGGATCTCTTGAATCGCATGCTGAGTCTCGATCTCAGCGTCATTGGTGATGTGCTCAGATGCACGATCGTCTGCACCGAGAACACCACCGATATCGACATTCTTCCCCCGCCGATGCGGCTCGATATCAACCTTGACGCGGGTGGTGGCGAGTCACGGGTAACCGATTTCAACTGCGCGGCCGACGGCAAGCAGCTGGTCACTCAAACCACCACAGCGGCGGCAAACCTGCGCATCGGAAAAATGGGTGACACGGCGGCATTGGCCAGGAGCAATGCCTTTGCGTCGAATGCACCGCCCGCCGCGACGCCCGTGCCGATCATCGACATCGGGTCTCTCCAGTGCACCCGGGTGCTGCTCGGATTGATCCCCGTGCTTTGCGACGAAGCGCATCGCAAGGCCTTCTATGGCGGCGGCCTCGAGATCAAGGCAAATACGCCCCTTGCTTCCATCTCTGTGCCGCAAACCTTCCAGGATCCCCCCGAGTTGAGCCAACCGCCCGCATATCTCGCGATTTCCACGGAGAGCATCGTCGAGAGCCTGCGCAATACGCTCAACGGTCTCAATCTCTTCAGCGTCATCCCTCCAATCGGCAGCGCATCCGATGGGCTGCTGGAAATCGTCAGTGCGTTGAACGGCGTGCTGCGCGGCCTTCTCGATGTACTGCAACAAGCAGTATCCACCGTATTGGCACCGCTGCTCGACCCTCTTGTCGGCACATTGCTGAGCGACGCACTTGGTATCAACCTCGCCCAGACAGAAGTAGGGGCAAGGTTGAGCTGCTCCCAGGGAGCCGAACTTGTTTACTGATATGCGTACCTTTTCGACATGAGCTCCCCCCCCAACTTCGACGAACTCGACCTCTTTGTCTGGGAAGGCAAGGCCGACATCCTCGACCGTATTGCGCGGTGCATGGCGAGCTTCGACGTGGAGGTGATTCGCGCCGACGGCATGCCGGCGCCGCAGCAGGAGCGCGGCACTGCCCTTCGGCCGTCGGTTGCCATCATCAGCGTCACGGTCATCGACGGCGGCGGCCTGGCGCATGCGACCGAGCTGCTGCAGGGCATGCCGGTGATCTGGGTGGCAGCGGCCTCGCGCGAGCGCGATTCGCGCACTTATCCGCCGGAGTACCTGCACGTTTTGCCGTATGACTTCACCTGCGCCGAACTGCGCACGATGGTGGCAAAGCTGGTGCGGCAGCTGCGGGCGCGCGATGTGGCGCCGCAGGCGCCCGATGTGCTGGTGGCGCATTCAGACGCGATGAAATCGCTGCTTGCCGAAGTGTCCGCCTTTGCCGACTGCAACCACAGCGTGCTGGTGCGCGGCGAAACGGGCGTGGGCAAGGAGCGCATTGCGCAGCAGTTGCACCTGGGACACCAGCACTACAGCAAGGGCGCTTTCGTGGCGGTGAACTGCGGCGCCATTCCCGACGGTCTGTTCGAGTCGCTTTTCTTCGGCCATACCAAGGGCTCGTTCACTGGCGCGGTGCATGCGCATCGCGGCTATTTCGAGCAGGCGACGGGCGGCACGCTGTTTCTCGACGAGATCGGCGACCTGCCCAAGTACCAGCAAGTCAAGCTGCTGCGCGTGCTCGAAGACAACGCGGTCACGCGGCTGGGTGCCACGGCGCCGGTCCGGGTCGACTTTCGGCTGGTGGCCGCCACCAACCGCAACCTGCGCGAGATGGTGGCCAATGGCGAGTTCCGCGCCGACCTGTTCTACCGGCTTGCGGTGATCGAGCTGCATGTGCCCAGCCTCGAAGAGCGCGGCGAGATCGACAAGATCGCGATCTTCAAGGCACTGCTGGCCAACGTGCTGGGCGACGAGCTCGAGGCATTGGGTGAAACGCCGCACTGGCTGAGCGACGCGGTGGCGGAAACGTACTTTCCCGGCAATGTGCGGCAGCTGCGCAACCTGGCCGAACGGGTGGGCGTGATTGCACGGCAGCTGCATGCATGGGACCAGAACCTGATCCAGCGCGCCATTGCGCTCACGCGCGGCACGCCGACGCCCACGCCGGGCTCGTCCGAAAGAAACGGACACAACGGCAGCGCCAACGGCGTGGCGCTCGACAGCAACGGCGACCGCAAGGGATGGAACGGCAGCGAGCGCAATCGCATCATCGCGGCGCTCGAAATCAACGACTGGAAGCGCCAGGACACCGCACAGCATCTGGGCATCAGCCGCAAGGTGCTGTGGGAAAAGATGCGCAAGTACCAAATTTTGGACGGAGAGCCGGGCATCCCCGAGGACGCCTGAGCCCCTCGCCGCTGGTCAGCGCTCCGCCAGGCGGGCGGTCCGTCGCAGCGGCGGGTTCGCCGCAGCCGCGGTGGCGCCGCGATCGACAACAGGTTCGCTGGCGCAGCTCGCGTTGCTCGAAATGCACAACGCGGTGAGCAGGCCGTCCTCGCTCAGGGCCGGCCGGCTCGGCGGGCCGAAGATGCGGTCGATCCACGCGTTGCTGGCTTCGGGATCGATGCGCAGCTCGCCGGTGGTGCGCGCCAGGCGCAGCTCCGAAATGCGCAGGTCGAAGACGGCGTCGACATAGTCGAACAGCAGGTTGTAGTAGTCGAGCTGCGCGTCGAGCACGGCGGGCAAAGTCTCGCGGCCGAACTCCATCAGGCGGCGCCGGCCGCGAAAGGCCTGGCCCGATGTGCTGACCGCTTCCATCAGCTGGCGCTCGCGCTCTCGGCCCGACACAGTGCGCGCCCATGAGGCCGATGTGAGCTCCAGCAGATTGAGCTTCACGCCTTCAAGCTTGGCTTCCTGGTTGGCAACCTCGGCCAGCGCGGACTTCAGGCGCAACTGGCGATCGAAGCCATTGCCGAAGTTCCAGTTCAGCTCGAAGGCCGCGCGCGTCGGGTCTTGCGGCGACACGCCGCGCGGGTCCTTGCTTTTCACGAACACCGCGTCCACGGTCGGGTAGATGCTGGCCTCCTGCTGATCGACGAGCGCCTGGGCCCGTGCGACGCGGCCCTTGGCTTCGGCAATTTCGGTGCTGCGCTCCTCGGCGCGGCGCAGGGCTTCTTCATGCGAAGCGATGCGCCAGAACGTGGGCGCCGCGAGCACAGGCAGCGAATCGGTATTGGGCGTGAACTTGAAGTACGTGTTGAACTTGGCCACCGCCTCATCACGCTGCGCCTGAAAGTCGGATTCGCGCGCGGCCACGCTGGCGCGGCGCGCGGCCGCCATGTTCAGGTCGTTCTCGCCCGCGGCGCCGAGCGCAACACGCCGGGCCTCGGCCTTCGACAGCTCGGCCACCACCTCGGTGGACTTTCGTGCGATCTGCTTCTTCAGGTCGAAGCGCTGCACCTGCAGGTAGGCGGTCAGCGCATCGAGCACCACCTTCTGCGACGTGGTCACCACCGCCTCGTCGTCGGCCTGGTTGCCGGCTTCGGCCGCGCGCACCGCGGCGCTCATGGCGCCGCCGTCGATCAGGCTCACGCGCGCCTCGGCGGTCAGCACGGTGTAGTTCTCGGTCTTGGCGTTGGCCGCACCGCTGTTGTAGTTGCCCGAGGCGGTGCCCATCTTGAAGCGCGGAAAGCGCGCCTTCTTTGCAGCGTCCACGCTGAAGCTGCTGGTGTTGGCGGCCGCCTGCGCGGTCTGCACTTCCGGGTATTCCTGCGAGAGCGCGACCAGCGCCTGCTTCACGCGCTGCGCATAGCTTGCGGCACCGATCGACGGAGGAGAAAGGCGGCGCGCCGGCACAAGCTGCGCGGGCGGCTCCTGCGCGATGGCGGCGCCCGGCGGCAGCGCAAAGCTCGCGCACAGCGCTGCACAGAGAACGCCGCGGCCCATGCGGCGCGGGCCTGCCGATCTGCTGCCCCTCATGGTTCGCGAAATGCTTCGCGCCGCAGCTTGAGCACGGGACGAAGGATGTACCAGATGAACGGATCGGTTCCCACTTTCAGGTCGACCTCGGACTCCATGCCGGCGGTGACGCGGTTGTCCTGGTGGCCTACATAGGCCTGCCCGGTGCTCACCAGGATGCGGTAGTAAGGCGCCGCGTTGGCAACGGCCGGATCGCGGTCTGCATCGGCGGCCACCAGCGTGACCTTGCCATCGATGGCGCCGTAGCGCAGGTAGTCGTAGGCGGTGATCTTCACGCGCGCCGCCTGTCCCACTTCGACAAAGCCGCGGTCGTTGGGGTTCAGCCGCGCCTCGATCATGACCTCGTCCTTGTCGGGCACCACTTCCATGATGGCTTCGCCTGGCTTGATGACCCAGCCCGGGCTGGCGCTGCGCAGCCCCTTCACGATGCCGTCGGCCGGCGCCTTGACGATGGTGCGGGAGCGTTGGGTGCGCGCGCGCGCAAGGTCTTCGCTCAGGCTTGCGAACTGGCGCTCCACCGTGGCCAGCTCGTCGGAGGCGCGGCGTCGGAACCTCCCTTCGGCCTCGGCCATCTTGGCCTGTGCCTCGGCAATGGCCGCACTGGCAGAAATGGCGCCCTGGCGTGCCACCGCGAGTTCGCTTCGCACGCCTTCTACCAGCCTGCGCTTTTCGAGCACCTCGACCTGCCCGACCAGTTTTTCAGCCAGCAGCTGCTCCGAAATTTCGAGCTCCATTTGCATCAGCGCCAGCCGGTCGTTCAGGCCCTTGACCTTGGCCTGCTGCTCGAGCTCCTTGCTGCGCGCCTGTTCGAGCCCCGACACCGCACCGGCCATCACGCCGCGCTGCTCGAGCGCGCGTGCTTCATACGCGCCGGTTTCGCCGTCGAGCACGCTCTCGTCGATGTCCGCCGCAAAACTCTCGCGCTTGAGCGGCTTGCCGCGGCTCTCGGCAAACAGACGGATGCGAGTGGCTTGCGTGGCCGCGTGGCGCGCGGTCAGCTCCTCGAAGTTGAGGCCGCTGCCGCCCAGGTCGATCTCGACCAGCGACTGGCCCTGCTTCACGCGGTCGCCTTCCTTCACCAGCACGTTGCTGACGATGCCGCCTTCCAGATGCTGGATCGATTTGACGCGGTCCGACGGAATCACGCGGCCGGGCGCCACCACCACCGTTTCCATCGGAAAGCCCAGGCCGACGACGGCCAGCACGGCCACCACGCCGCCGATGACCCACTGGCGGCGCTTTCCCTCCGGTGATGCGTGCGCTGTGCGCTTCTGCTCTTCATCCTGGAGTATCTGCGGCAGATCTGATTTCAAGTCGCGGTCCCTATCTACTCTTCGATCGGTTGGCTCAAGCCATGGAACGGTTTACGGCGGCGTTGCCCTGCGAATGCGTGTCCGCATCGTCGTCACCCACCGTGGAGTCGGTCAGGGCCACCAGCGCCTTCTTGACACCGAAAAGCTTCGGCACCATCACCGCCGCCGTTCCCTGTTCGACATTGCCTTGCCCCGTGACGTGATAGACCACCGTGGCGGCCGACACGATGCGCAGCGAATGCGTGACCACCACCACGGTGCGCACCTTGGCCACCGCAAGCAGCGTGGCAAGCAGCGTGCGTTCGCTCTGAAAGTCGAGGTCGTTGCTCGGCTCGTCGAGCACCAGCACCGAGGGCTTGCGAAGGAAGCTCATGGCCAGCGCCAGCTTGCGCCGCTCGCCCACCGAAAAGCCGGTGCCCCCTTCGCCCACCACGGTGCGGTAGCCGTCGGGCAGCTTCGAGATGAAGTCGTGCGCACCCGAGAGCTTGCACGCCGCCACCACCTGCTCGTCGCTCTGCCCCGGCGCCGTGCGGCGCATGGTGTCGATGAGCGGCCCGCCAAACCAATACACCTCTTGCGAGAGATAGCTGATCCAGCGCGAGAGCTCTTCGCGGCCGAACTGCGACAGGTCGTACTCGCCGATGCTGATGACGCCGCGCGTGGGCGTGTACAGGCCCGACAGCAGCTTGACGAGGGTCGACTTGCCGGCGCCGTTGCGCCCGACGATCACATGCAGGCCACCCGGCCCGATGTCGAGGTCGACGTTTTCGAGCACCGGCTTCTGCGCGGCCTCGGTGAAGCTGAAGCTCACGTCCTTGAACGTGACGCGGCCCAGCGGCTGCGGCAGCGTCATGCCGATCGGCGGTTTTTCGACCGGCTCGGAAAGCACCTTCTCGAGCCGCTTGGCTGCCTCTTTCGCGGCGGCCAGCGAACGCCAGCTCGAGACCAGGCCCGCCACCGGCTGCAGCGCCTTGAGGGCCAGCATGTTCGAGGCGACCAGGCCGCCCACCGTCATCCACTGCTGCATCACGGAGACAGCGCCCACTGTCACCACGATCACCGAGAAGGCCGTCAGCAGCACGGTGGTGCCGTCGCGCGCGGATTCGATCTGGCCGTTCTTGCTGAAGCTTTCGCTCAGCCAGGCGTTGTAGGTCTGACGCCACATCTCGATGGTGGGGCCGTCGTTCGATTGCGTCTTGAGCGTTTCGCGCGCATTGCAGATCTCGGAGGTCATGCGGTCGAGCCCGCGCCCGCGCTGCACTTCTTCCACCCGGCCGGTGCGCACCTCGTCGGCCCACCACCAGGCCAGGAAGGCCATGACACCCAGGAACAATGCGACCACCGGCAAGACCGGCAAGGCGACGATGCCGATCACCACCAGCGCGAAGATCGCCATCGGCAGATCGAAGATCGATTGCGCGAGGCCGCCGCTGACCGTGCCGCGCACCGAAGCCACGTCGCGAAAGAACTGGTGCCAGATGGAAGCCGGCCGCGCTTCGAGCGCGCGCAACGGCCGGTTCAGCATCGAATGGAGCAGCGCACCCGACACGCCGTGATCGATGATGGCGCCCGCATTGCGCAGCAGGCGCGAGCGCCGCGCGCGCAGCCAGAACTCGAGGCACAGGAAAAACAAGATGCCGCTCACCAGCGCGGCCAGCGTCGAGATGCCGCCGCGCGAGAGCACGCGGTCATACACCTGAAGCAGGAAGATCGACGGCAGCAAGCCGAAGAGGCTGATGGGCAGCGAGCGCCAGGCCGCGCTCTTCACCAGCGGATAGGCGTCGCGAAAGGCCTTGTTCAGCGCACCTGCATACGGACTCGCGCCCGGCTGTTCGGGCGCATCGGCAACCAACTGGCTGGGCAAGAGAAACTTGATCATGGGAAATGGCCGATCCGTTGGGCAGTGACGGCTCGACGATTATCAACTGTTACCCAGTTGTTACAAGCAAAAATCCATCCTTACACGGCGCGGCATCGCGGCGCTGGCCTGGGCGCTCGCCTTGCCGTTCGTCGAGGGCAGCGACAGGCTTGAGGATGCCTTCGGCGGCCACGCATCTCCTGGGTTTTCCGGCTCCCGGACGAGCGTCATCCATGGGCAGCCCCTTGGCCAGCACCAGCGCGATGTTGGCGCACAGCAACATGCAAAGCAGCCAGGCGCCGAGCAGTTGCAGCCAGCCGAGCCACCAGCGGCGGGCGGGCGCTGCCGGCTCTGCCGGCTCTGCCGGATAGCGTTGGATGGACAGTGGCAGATACGCGCTGAATCTCATGGCAGTGCTTTCAAAACCCGGGCCAGCCGAGACAGGCCGACGCCTGCGGAACT
Source organism: Variovorax sp. DXTD-1 (assembly GCF_003984625.1). Classification (GTDB taxonomy): domain Bacteria; phylum Pseudomonadota; class Gammaproteobacteria; order Burkholderiales; family Burkholderiaceae_C; genus Variovorax. The sequence goes on from NZ_RWKH01000007.1 coordinate 200,144, forward strand.
CTTGGCCAGCACCCAGTCGCCCGGCTGCACCAGGCCTCCGAGCGCGGTCGACAAATCGGTCACATCGACGAACCAGTGCGACCGGACCTTGGTGCAGATGCGCGCATGCAACGCCCGCATCAGCGGCCCGCACAGCAGCACGCGGTCGGGTTGAGCTGCGAGCAGCTCCGGCTCCAGGTCGAGGTGATGCCGCTGCGCGGCGGGGCCGAGCTCCTGCATGTCGCCGAGAATCGCCACGCGTCGCGCCGGCTCGCAGGGCGCCTGCGACAGCAGCTCGAGCGCGGCGCGCATCGAGCTCGGGTTGGCGTCGTAGGTCTCGTCGATCAGCTTGAAGCTGCCGCCGCCGATGTGAATGGTGTGCAGCGCACCGCGGCCGCCCGGCGGCTCGAAGTGCGCAAAAGACTCCACCGCGGCGGCCAGCTTCAGGCGCATGGCCTGCAATGCCGCGAGCACAGCCACCGCGCTCGCACCCATGTGGCGGCCCGGTGCGTTGAGCCTGAGCTGAAACGGCTCCCCGAGTACCAATGCCTGCACTTCGCCGTGGTCGAACGCGAGCAGCCGCACATCGGCGTCCTTGTGCTCGCCGTAGGTCACGATCTGGAGCTGCTGCGCCATCGCGGCCTCCGCGAAGGTCGCGAACTCGGGAATGTCGCGGTTCAGGACGGCGCCGTCGCCAGGTGCCATGCCCTGGAAGACGCGGCTGTCCAGGCGCGCGGCGGCCTCCGATGGGCCGCGCGTTTTTTGCGCAGCCGCCGAAAGCCCCGTGACCACCGCCAGCATCGGGCGCACCAGCTGCGCCGAAGCCAGCATGTGCGGCGAGCCCATCTCGAGCACCCAGTAGGCGGCGTGTCGCGGCATGCAAGTGAGGTTCCAGGCAATGCCCGAAGGCAGGCTGACATTGCCTTCCGGCCGGCCTACTTCACCCCACACAGCCAGCGCATCGCCGAGCATCGCGGCCACGGTGCTGCTGCCGGTGCCGCTGCCCAGCACGCCGCAGACGCGCCCGCCGAACTCGGTGCGCGCATGCGCGCCCAGCGCCAGCACCGCCTGCAGCACGTCGGGCACCTGGAGCACGGGCACGCGTTTGTCGAGGTGCGGCGCGGCATCGGTACACAGCACAGCGGCGGCCGGCTGCAGGACGCCCTTGAGCGCCACCGCGGCCAGCGGCGTCTTCGAGGGGCGCACCTGGTGCTCGAACACCACGCGCCCCTTGCGCAGGAAGGAGCGCTGCGCCACGCCGGTGGCGCGCCAGCCCTCCTCCGGCCGCACGACCCATTCGCCACCGGTGACGCGCGCCATCTCGTTGGCGGTCCACGCGGCGCCGTCTTCCCGGGCACTGCCGGCGGCAGCACCTGGCACTGCGCGGCGCTCGAGCAGGTAGCGGTGGTAGGCCACCAAGCCCGACACGTACTGCGCCACGTCGTCCACGCGCACGCGAAAGGCGTGGTGCCGGGTGAAGAACGCCCCGGTGACGGTGGACGGCCGCCGGAAATACATCGCCATCTCGGGCCAGAAGAATCCGTTGAGCAGGTAGTGGGCTCGGTACTCGAGCGCGCGGTGGAACTTCTCGGCGTCGAGTTCTTCGAGCAGGTGCTGCATGGCGGGCATGCCTTCGAGCCGCTGCAGCATCTGCTGGGCGGCCACCATGAGCTCCAGCAGCGTCGGAGACGTGGTCTTGCGGTCTAGCACGAAGTCCAGGTAGCCGGCCACGTTCTGCAGGCCGAAGCGAAAGTATTTTTCCTGCGGGCTCCACCGGGTGAGCTCGTTGACGCAGCAGCTCAGCCTGTGGTCGTGCGCCTGCCAGTGCTGGCTTGCGATGAAATGCTCGAACGCCTTCTCGACCGCTGCCAGCCACCGTGCGTCGCGCGTGAGGTCATACAGCCGCATGAGGCCCAAGGCCGCTTCGCCGTCGTAGGCGATGGCTTGCGAAGCATGCTTCACCGTCAGGTCGGCGGCATGCAGCACGTGGTTGAAGCGGCCCGTGCCCGCGTCCTGCATCGACACGATGCCCTGCCCCAGCTTGTCGAGCAGCGGCAGCCAGTGGCGCGTGTCGGTTGCCTCGCAATACTTTGCCAATGCGAGCACGCAGGCCGCGGTGCCGCTCAGCTTGATCTCTTCACCGGCCTCGACGAGAAACGCGGCTTCGCTGCCGTCCGCGAGCCTGTAGCCCCGTATGAGCCAGTTCGACAGATGGTCCAGCGCACAGTCGATGGCGGTACGCAGCTTGTCGTCGCCCGCGAGTTCCCACGCCTCGATCATGGCGTGGAGCACGCTCGGGTGGCGCGCGGGGTCGGAAGTCGGAATGCGGCGGTCGAAGCACGGAAAGTAGCCGTAGGCAAACCGCCCGTCGGCCTGGACCTGCTGCGCGAGATAGCAGGCGCCGCTGCGCACGAGGTCGAGCACCGACTGCGGCGTGAGCGCGGGCGCCTGGCGCCGCCCTGCATCGAGTCCCGTTCCCACCAGCTTGTGCACCACGCAGTCGGGCTGGCAAAAAACACCCACCGTGGCCAGCAGGTACACCGGCTGGTCTGCCGGCAGGTCGAGCATGAGCGTGCGTGCGAAGCGTGCCTGGCTGTAGCTCTCGAAGTTGCGCATGTTCACCACCGCATGCGCGATGGTCGAATCGGCATCGAGCATGGCGTTGGCATTGAGCTCCTGCTCGGTGAATGCCGTTTCGAAGTTCTTGTCGAACGCCAGGCCGAGCCGGAAGTAGTTGCGCTTGACGGCCGCGAGTTGCGCCTTGAACTGGGCCCAGTCGATGGGGCTTGCGCCCTCGACCCAGTCGATGCGCAGCCAGGGCGACACGATGCCGTTCTCGCGCACCCAGCGCGCGATGATTCCGGCGCCTTCGCGCCACGCGGTTTCGAACTCGGCCGCGCGCGCGTGCACCACGTGCGCGCGCTGCGACCCATCGCTGACCGAGAAGAAAAGCGTGAACGCCGGATACGGCGCCGGCAGCGCCGCGCACACCGAGACCAGGCGCTCATGGCAGGCGTGGAGCTGGTCGGAGAAGGACATCATTCGGCCCCGATCGAATACGGGAGACCGATCCCGCCCTGTCATGTGCTCTCGTGTTTTTGACGCAGCGGACCGGAAGCTCCCCTCGAAGGCATCGCAGATCTCCGGATTTCAGCGGTAGCTGAATTCCGCTCGGCGATTGAGCTGATAGCCCTCCTCGGTGGTTTCGGAGGACGCCGGCTTTTCGATGCCCCAGCTGACGGCCTCGATGCGTTCGGCCGGCACGCCGAGCTGCGTGAGCGCGCGCTGCACGGATTCGGCCCGGCGCTGGCCGAGCGCAAGGTTGTATTCGCGGCCGCCGCGCGAGTCGGTGTGGCCCTCGATCACCACCTTGCTGGAAGGACGGTTCCTGAGAAAGCCCGCATGCGCTTCCACGATGTTGACGTACTGCGGCTTGATGTCGTATTTGTCGAAATCGAAATACACGATCTTCGACACGGCGGGGCTGTTCTGCACCGGCGGCGCTGGCGCAGGCGGCTCCACCTTCGCGACCGGAGCGGCCTTGTTCGAGTAGTAATACGTCGCGTCTTCGCGTCCGTTCTTGGGCCCCGTTCCGCAGGCGGCAAGGCTTGCCCCCAATGCAACGACGGCCAGTATCCGGAAAGTGTTTTTCATGTTCGGTCCTTTCACGGGGCGGGCCGGCCATGGCCTGCCCCGTGCTGTAGTTTTCCTTCTCCTTCTGCTGCCCTTGTTCGTTAACCCAGCAAGCCGTGCAGGATGTTCGTGACGGGAGTCAGAACGCTGCCGGCGCCGGCCGCTTGATCGACCAGGCTCGTGATCGGGGTCACCACGTCGGTCACGAGCGGAGCGGATTGCTCCACGGTGTCCACCAGGCCGGCGACCGTCTCGATCACCGGCGCGAGCGTCGGGGCCGTTCCGGCCAGGATGTCGGTGACGGGTTCAGCCACCCCGGACACCGCGGCGACCGCGGGCTCCAGCGTCTCGCCGGCGGCGCTTGCCATGTCGAGCACCGGATCGAGGATGTTCGCGACCGGGCTGCTGTCGCCCAACACGCCGCCGAGCAAACCGCCGTTGCCGAGCAGGCTGCCGACCAGGCCGTCGTCGCCCACCAAACCACTTAGCAGGTCGCCGCCGAGGAGATCGCCACCGAGGAGGTCGCCACCGAGCAGGTTGCCGACCAGGCCGTCTTCTCCCAGCACGCCGCCCAGCAGATCGCCGCCGAGGAGATCACCGCCAAGCAGATTGCCGACCAGACCGTCTTCACCCAGCACGCCGCCCAGCAGGTCACCGCCGAGCAAATCGCCGCCCAGGAGGTCGCCGCCGAGCAGGTTGCCGACCAAGCCGTCTTCACCCAGCACGCCGCCCAGCAGGTCACCGCCGAGCAAGTCGCCACCCAGGAGGTCGCCGCCGAGCAGATTGCCGACCAGACCGTCTTCACCGAGCACGCCGCCCAGCAGGTCACCGCCGAGCAGGTTGCCGACCAGGCCGTCTTCACCCAGCACGCCGCCCAGCAGGTCACCGCCGAGCAAGTCGCCGCCCACCAGACCGCCGAGCGGGCCGTCTTCGATCAGGCCGCCTACGACACCGTTCGCGCCGAGCAGGTTGTCGACCACACCTTCCTGACCCAGCAAGCCGCCCGTGAGGCCTTCGCTGCCAAGAAGGCCGGCAAGCGCGCCGTCGCCTCCGAGCAGGCCGCCGACGAGGCCGTCACCGCCGACCAAGCCGCCGAGCGCGCCGTCTTCGCCGAGCAGGCCACCCAAAAGGCCATTTTCGCCCAGCGGGCCGCCGAGCAGGCCACCCAGGACCCCGTCGTCGCCCAGCAGCCCACCGACCAGGCCATCGTCGCTCGTCACGCTGCCGAGCAGGCCGCCGACGACACCGTCTTCAGCAAGCAAGCCGCCGAGGGCGCCGTCTTCGGCGAGCAGGCCGCCCACGAGGCCGTCTTCGCTCACCAGGCCGGCTACGAGGCTGTTGTCGCCGAGCAGGCCTTCGACCACGTTCTCGACCACGCCGCAGTCGCCGATGAGATCGCCGACGACGCCGTCCAGGCCGAGCGCGGTGGTCGCGCCGCTCAAGATGCCGTTGTCACCCAAGAGGTTGTCGAGACCGTTCTGAAGCGCGTCGGTGACATAGTCGACCTGGCCGACCAGCGAATCGGTGGCGCCCTCGCCGAGCAGGCCGTCGAGGGCGGGACTGATCACGCCGCCGACGCTGTCGAGCACGGTCTCGGCAACATCGTCCACCGGATCGAACTGGTTCGGGTCGTCGCGTGTGAATTCAGAGCCGAGCACCGGCGCAACGATGTCGTCGATCAGGTCGGTCGTGCCGTCGATGACGCCGGTGACGGGGTCGAGCGAATCGCCCAGGCCGAGGTTACCGTCCGTCGAGTCGATCACGCCCTCGAGGAGGTTGTCGCCCGGGTTCAGGAGTGCGTCGCCATCTGCGTCTGCGTCTGCGTCTGCATCTGCATCTGCATCAGCGTCGGCGTCCGCATCGGCGTCAGCGTCAGCGTCAGCGTCAGCGTCAGCGTCAGCATCAGCATCAGCATCAGCATCAGCATCGGCATCGGCATCGGCATCGGCATCGGCATCGGCATCGGCATCGGCATCGGCATCGGCGTCAGCATCAGCATCAGCGTCGGCATCGGCGTCGGCGTCGGCGTCGGCGTCGGCGTCGGCGTCAGCGTCAGCGTCAGCGTCAGCGTCAGCGTCAGCGTCAGCGTCAGCGTCAGCGTCAGCATCCGCATCCGCATCCGCATCCGCATCAGCGTCGCCGTCCGCATCTGCATCCGCGTCGGCGTCGGCATCCGCATCGGCGTCTGTCTCGCCGCCGCCGACGAAGAACGGAATCGTTCCACCATCGCCTCCGCCGCCACCGCCGAGTGCGGCACCCAGGCCGGCGGCACCCAGTGCGCCGAGTGCGAATTCGCCCAGTCCGAGGCCGCCGCCCGCGGCGACCTTCTTCGTCACCGCCAGTGCGGACGCATCGGCATCGCTGTCAGGCGGGGCCACTTGCAGGTCGCCCGAGGCGACGTCCACGTTCACTTGTTCGAGGCCGCCGGGCAGCTTGGTCGAGCCGATGGTGGCGTCAGTGCCGCCGGTGAAGACGCCGGCCAGCGGCGCCTTGTTGGTGGCCGAGCCGGGGAACAGCACGTTGGCCTGGCCGCCTTCGGGAACGATCACGCGGTCGCCCGCCATCAATGTCTGGTTACCCTCCACCGGAATGCGGACGCCTTCGCGCATCACGGCGACGCCCGGCGTAGCATTGGACAATGTGCCGATGCCGGCAGGCGCCGCGGTTGCGGCAGGCGCCATCGAGCTGGCTGCGGCGGGAGCGCCGAGCGGCATGCTGGTGGCTTGGGCGATGACCACGGGAGCCACGCCACTGGCGGCGAGTCCTTCGGTCGAAACGGTCGATGCTTGGGGTGCGTTCATGGTTGGCCTCTGTGACAAAGATGCATGTACAGGGGCAACTGGCGTGCCAAATCGTTAACAGTTGTTCGTCGCCGCACCTCGAATGAGGCAAGCCATTGATTTATATAGGTATTTTTTTATTTTCAGCGGCGAAACGTGGTGTTGAAAATACCCCTTGCGGGGGTCTTTTAGCCGTTCGTTACGTAACGATGTAACGTCGTGCGACCGGAACATCCGGCGTGTTCCGGGACCACCCACACGCGAATCTCCCCACCCTTTTTTCTTCTCCTTCTCGGCTCTCTCATATAGATATGTTCAATCCCTCCCAGGAAGACGTGCGCCGCTTTTTCTGCGACGTGTATGCGAAACACCGGCAAGGCTTGCCGATGGAAGCCCTCGAGACGATTGCCGCGGGATGGATCGACGCGCACCCCGAATACCACGAGGACCTGGCCGATGCCGACGCGGCGGTGGCGCGCGTGTACGACGGCGCGAACGGCCGCGAGAACCCGTTCCTGCACCTGTCGATGCATCTGTCGATCAGCGAGCAATGCTCGATCGACCAGCCGCGCGGAATCCGCCAGGCGGTCGAGCTGCTGGCGGCGCGCCGCGGCTCATTGCTCGATGCGCACCACGAGGCGATGGAGTGCCTCGGGCAGATGATGTGGGAGAGCCAGCGCGCCGGACGGCCGCCCGACGGCGATGGCTACGTAGCCTGCGTGCAGCGCCGGGCAACCAAGGACTAGCCGGCCTTTCGGGCTGGAAGCGCCCCCTGCTGCTTCGCGCCCTCGCGCAGCAGGGCGGCCATGGCGCCTCGCAGGGCGGACGGCTCGGCCTCGCTGCGCAGCAGCAGGCCCACGGGCTCGTCGGTGCCGGCGGTTTCGATGCGCAGCCTGACCAAGCGCGCGTCGGCCAGTTCCCCACGCGCGGCGCCAAGGGGGGTGATCCACACCGCATCGGAAACCGCCAGCAGGCCGCGCGCCACCGCCACGTCGAGCGTCTGCAGCGCGTTGGCGGGCAGCGCCAGGCCGCGCGCGGACAGGAAGCTCTCGGTGTTGTGGCGGGGAATCGTGCCTTCGCCGTACACCACGAGCGGGTAGTCCAGCACCGCCTGCGCCGACACCGCGCGGGCGGGCCGCACCGCGAGCGGATGGCCGGCGCGCACGGCAAACACCAGCGGCTCGGTGTAGAGCAGCTCGAAGCTGAGCCCGCCCATCAGGCGCGGATCGCTCATGCGGCCGACCACCAGGTCGAGCTCGCCGGCGCGCAGCTCGTCGAGCAGCACCGGGTTGGCCGCAGTCTTCACCACCACCTGAACCGCGGGCCACCGCTCTCGAAAGCGAGCGAGCGCCATGGGCAGCAGGGCCGGCGCCACGCTTGGCAGCGCGCCGATGCGCAGCCGCTCGACGCGCTCGCCCGAAGCGGGTGCCACAGCCTCGGCGCTGGCGTCGAGCGCCTCGAGCACGCGCAGGGCATGGGCCAGCAGTTGCTCGCCGGCGGGTGCGAGCCCCTGAACGCCGCGCCGGCCGGCTTTGCTGCGCTCGACCAGGCGTGTGCCAACAATGGATTCAAGCTCGGAGAGCGTCTTGGAAACCGCCGGCTGGCTCAGCGAAAGCCGCTCCGCGGCGCGGGCCAGATGGCGCTCCTGCGCCACCGCGACAAGGCAGCGCAGGTGGCGCAACTGCACGTTGCGCACAAAATCCTGGCGAAGGTCGGCGGTGTTTTTCAATTACCGTTGGTTATTCAGAACGAATCAATCTTCAATTTACATCATCGAACGGGACTTCTAAAGTCCGGGTTCCGGATTCGATCCGTCCCCACGACAGGAGACAACGACATGTTGACCAACACCAAGGCCAAGACCCCCTCGGCCATCCTCACGCCGCGCGACTGGGAGGCCCACCCCTCTTACGTCTACCCCGGCTACAAGTCCACCGTGAAGCGCGGCCCGCAAAAGCCGCTGGTGCCGCTGAAGGCCTCGCTGGGCGAGCTGCAGCAACCGGTCTACGGCCACGACAGCATCGGCGAGTTCGACCATGACCTGACGCGCAACGCGCGCAAGAACGGCGAGCCGCTGGGCGAACGCATGATCCTGACCGGCCAGGTGCTCGACGAGCGCCGCCGCCCGGTCGCCAACACGCTGGTGGAGCTGTGGCAGGCCAATGCCTCGGGCCGCTACGTGCACAAGGTCGACCAGCACGACGCGCCGCTCGACCCCAACTTTCTGGGCGCGGGCCGCTGCCTGACGGACAGCGAGGGCCGCTACCGCTTTCTCACCATCAAGCCCGGAGCGTACCCGTGGGGCAACCATCCGAACGCCTGGCGCCCGCAGCACATCCACCTGTCGCTGTTCGGCCAGAGCTTTGCGAGCCGCCTGGTCACGCAGATGTACTTTCCCGGCGACCCGCTGCTGCAGTACGACCCGATGATCACCGGCACGCCCGAGCGCTACCGCAACCGCCTCATCGCCGATTTCAGCCTCGACATCACCGAAGAGGGCTACGCGCTGGGCTACCAGTTCGACATCGTGCTGCGCGGCGCCGACGAAACGCCGTTCGAGAACCGCTGAAAGGATTTCCCATGCCATTGATGACCGCCCAGGAAGCCGACTTCGGCCAGACCCCCTCTCAGACGGTGGGCCCCTACTTCGCCTACGGCCTCACCGCCACGCAATACGGCTACGACTTCAACCAGCCCTTCGACGCCGCCGTGGCACTGGACAATGCCGCGGGCGAGCGCATCCGCCTCGAAGGCCGCGTGCTCGACGGCGACGGCAACCCGATCGGCGACGCGCTGGTCGAAATCAGCCAGGCGGACGGCGAAGGCCGCTATCCGCAAACCCCGGCCGAAGCGCGTGAAATGGGCTTTCGCGCCTTCGGACGCGCCGGCACGGGCACCGATCCGCAGAACCGCTTCGTGTTCCACACGGTGAAGCCGGGCGCCGAAACGCCGGGCGAGGCCCCGCACATCAACGTGATCGTGCTGATGCGCGGCCTGCTGCTGCATGCGTTCACGCGCGTGTATTTCAGCGACGAGGCCGAGGCGAACGCAAAAGACGCGGTGCTGGCCAGCGTACCGGCCGACCGCCGCCACACGCTGATTGCCCAGCGCACGGAGCGCGGCGGCGTGGTGAGCTACCGCATCGACATCCGCATGCAGGGCGCCGACGAAACGGTGTTCTTCGACGTCTGACCCGCGTGCGGTAAAACCCGCCAGTCGCAAAAAAGCCCGCTCGAAGCGGGCTTTTTTCGTGCGCGGCAGGCAACTCTGCGTTGCTGCCAGGCCTTGGGGCTGGTTACTCGCCGCCGCTGCGGTGCAGGCGCGATTCAGGCACCGTCTTGAGTTCGCCCGGCAGCGTGCTGATGTAGTTGGCGAGCGTCTTGAGTTCGGCGTTGGTGAACTTCTTGGGCTCGACCTGCTGTGCCATGACGGCGTTCGAACGGCCCAGGTGCAGGTTGTTCTTGACGCGGTACGACTTGAGCGCGACGAAGAGGTAGTCGGCATGCTGGCCGGCCAGCTTGGGCACCGTGCCGTCGTTCGGCGTGTTGAAGTTGGCGCCGTGGCACTTGGTGCAGCTGTTGTCCTTGTCGCGGGACACCAGGGCCTGGATGTTCTCAGGCATGGGCTTGGCCGTTGCGGCCGGGGGCGCGTCGCCTTCCTTCAGGCCCAGCTGGCTGTAGTAGGCGGCAATGTCGGCAATGTCCTGCTCGCTCAGGCTGTCGGCAATGGCGCGCATGGTGGGGTGCTTGCGGTCGCCGCCCTTGTAGGCGGTGAGCGCTGCGGTGATGTAGCTGGCGCTCTGGCCGGCAATCATCGGTACCTTGTGGATCTCCGGAAAGCTGGCCTGGTAGCCAATGATGCCGTGGCAGCCCACGCACATTGCCACCTTCTTGGAACCGTCCTGGGCCTTGCCCGTGACTTGCTGGGCTTGCGCCGAGACCGTCACGCAAGCGACAGCGAAGGCAAACATCGTGGTCAACAACTTGTTCATTTTGCGCGCACAATCTCGTGGAGATACAGTTTTTCGAATCAACATTCGATTATATGCAAGGGTCTTCCAAGACCCCCGGCAAGCCGCCCAAGAGGTTGCGCGAAGCGAATCGAGTGTGTTCTTTTCTCCACCCTGCCTCCTCCATTTGCTTTCCGTCCATTCATGAAATTCAAGGGCTCAGACAATTACGTTGCCACTCAGGACCTGATGCTGGCCGTCAATGCCGCCATCACCCTCAAGCGCCCGCTGCTCGTCAAGGGCGAGCCCGGCACCGGCAAGACCATGCTTGCCGAGGAAGTGGCCGAATCGCTCGGTCTGCCGCTCCTGCAGTGGCACATCAAGTCGACCACCAAGGCGCAGCAGGGCCTCTATGAATACGACGCGGTGAGCCGCCTGCGCGACTCGCAGCTCAAGGACGTGGACGGCGGCGAGCGCGTCAAGGACATCCAGAACTACATCGTCAAGGGCGTGCTCTGGCAGGCCTTCACGGCCGACCAGCCGGTGGCGCTTCTCATCGACGAGATCGACAAGGCCGACATCGAATTCCCGAACGACCTGCTGCGCGAAATCGACCGCATGGAGTTCTACTGCTACGAAACGCGCGAGCTCATCCGCGCCAAGCACCGGCCGGTGGTGTTCATCACATCCAACAACGAGAAGGAGCTGCCCGACGCTTTCCTGCGCCGCTGCTTCTTCCACTACATCAAGTTCCCCGATGCCGAGACGATGAAGCACATCGTCGCCGTGCACTTCCCCGGCCTGAAGCAAGAGCTGCTCACGGCCGCAATGAAGACCTTCTACGACGTGCGCAACCTGCCGGGCCTCAAGAAGAAGCCCTCCACCTCCGAGCTGCTCGACTGGCTCAAGCTGCTGGTGGCCGAGGACATCCCCCTCGAAGCCCTGCAGAGCAGGGACGACAAGGTTGCGGTGCCGCCCCTGGTGGGCGCGCTGCTCAAGAACGAACAGGACGTGACGCTGTTCGAGAAGCTCGTCTTCATGCAGCGGAACAACCGATGAGCGAATCGCCACGGCCGCATCCCACGGGCCAGCTGCTCAAGCTGGGCGCGGCCCAGGCGGTGCTGTTCGTCATCGGTGCGCTGCTCGGCCGGTGGGTCGGGCTGCTGCTGGGCCTCGATGCCTTCGGCCCGGGCGGCTACGGCAACAAGGAGATCTTCGGCATCCTGCTGATCGGCCTGGGCGGCGGCGGCGGGGTGCAGATCGCACGCGCCTGGTATGTGCGCAAATACGGCAATCCGAGAAGCTGAAACTCAGGGGTGTGTGAGATGGCGTTTGTCGAACCTGTCACGCTGAAGGCGCGCGACCTGGCCCTGGTGCCGCTGTCGCTCGACCATGAAGAGGGCCTGCGCGCCGCCGCGGCCGACGGCGAGCTCTGGAAGCTGCGCATCACCTCCGTGCCCGAGCCGCACGAAACCCGCGCCTACATCGAAGCCGCCCTGCAGGGGCGCGAAGCCGGCCACCGCTTTGCCTTTGCCGTGACCGAGGCCGAAACCGGCACGGTGCTCGGCAGCACCAGCTTCCACGACATCCTGCCGGCCGTGAAGCGAGTCGAAATCGGCTACACGTGGTACGCCAGGCGCTGCCAGCGCACGCATGTCAACACCACCTGCAAGCTGCTCCTGCTGGCGCATGCCTTCGATACCCTCGGCTGCAACGTGGTGGGCTGGCGCACCGACAATTTCAACTTCGCTTCGCAGCAGGCCATCGAGCGGCTCGGCGCGAGGAAAGACGGTGTGATTCGCGGGCACGCCATGCGCCGCGACGGCACGATCCGCGACACAGTGATGTACAGCCTGCGCGCAGGCGAGTGGCCCGAAGTGAAGGCGCAGCTGCGCTATCTGCTCGACAAGCCCCGAAGCTGAAGGGAAGCCCCAGGAAAGGCCCGCCATGCTGATCGATTTCTTCTATACGCTGCGTTCGGCCAAGCTGCCGGTGTCGGTCAAGGAATACCTCACGCTGCTCGAGGCGCTTCAGGCCGATGTGGTGGGGCCCAACTCCGATGGCGCCTGCGGCATCGACGACTTCTACTATCTCTCGCGCACCGCGCTGGTCAAGGACGAGAAGCACTACGACAAGTTCGACCGCGCCTTCGCCGCGTACTTCAAGGGCGTCGAGATGCTGGCCGACTTCACCAAGGAAGTGCCGCTCGACTGGCTGCGCAAGACGCTGGAGCGGGAGTTCACCGCCGAAGAGAAAGCCAAGATCGAGAAGATGGGCTGGGACGAACTCATGGAAACGCTCAAGAAGCGCTTCGAGGAGCAGAAGGAGCGCCACGAGGGCGGCAACAAGTGGATCGGCACCGGCGGCACTTCGCCCTTCGGCCACGGCGGCTACAACCCGCAGGGCATTCGCATCGGCGGCGCGGGCAAGAACAAGAGCGCGGTGAAGGTGTGGGACCAGCGCGCCTACAAGGACTACGACGACAGCCAGGAGCTGGGCACGCGCAACATCAAGGTGGCGCTGCGGCGGCTGCGCAAGTTTGCGCGCGAAGGCCACGACGAAGAGCTGGACCTGGACCACACCATCCACTCCACCGCGGCCAATGCAGGCTACCTCGACATCAAGATGCGGCCGGAGCGCCACAACAACGTGAAGGTGCTGCTGCTGATGGACGTGGGCGGCACCATGGACGAGCACATCCAGCGCGTGGAAGAGCTGTTCTCGGCCGTAAAGACCGAGTTCAAGCACCTGGAGTTCTACTACTTCCACAACTGCGTGTACGACTTCATGTGGAAGAACAACAGGCGCCGCTTCTCCGAGAAGTTCGCCACCTGGGACATCCTGCGCAAGTACAACAAGGACTACAAGCTCATCTTCGTCGGCGACGCGACCATGAGCCCGTATGAGATCCTGCAGCCCGGCGGCAGCGTCGAATACAACAACGAAGAGGCCGGCGCCGAGTGGATCCAGCGCCTGACGCACGCGTTTCCGAAGTTCGCCTGGATCAACCCCGAGCCGCAGGGCGTGTGGCAATACCGCCAGAGCATCGCGGTGATGCAGCAGCTCATGTCCAACCGCATGTACCCGCTCACGCTGCGGGGCCTCGAGGAAGCGATGCGAATGCTTTCGAAGTAAGCCGGCGCGGGTCGGGCGGATGTGTTTCCGGATGCTTCCGGAGCCCGCTCGCCTTGCTGTCAAAATCCGCCCATGTTCAGGGTGGTCCCAGTCTTTGCGCCGGCATGGTTGCCGGCTTTGCTTTTTTGCGGCGTCATGCTTTTGCAGGGGTGCAGCCTGCTGCCCAAGAAAGACGCGGCCAAGGACTCCCCTGCGCCGGCACTGGTACGCAGCGGCGATGCGGCCGCCACGTCCACTGACGAAGGCGCCAAGGAAGGCGAGAAGCGCGGCGGGCGCGACGCCTTCACGGTGGACGTTCGCGGGCCGGCCGCGGTGCGCGAATACCTGGCGCTGCACCTGGACATCCAGCGCTACCGCACGCTCGACGACCTGGGCGCCACCGAGATCTCGCGGCTCATGGTGGCCGCGGAAGCCAATGCCCGCGAGCTGCTCGGCACGCTGGGCTACTTCACGCCCACGCTGACGCTGGAGCTCAACGAAACGCCGGCCAGCACCAAGGCCCCGCGCGAGATCGTCATTACCGTGCAGCCCGGCGAGCTCACCCGCGTGAGCACGGTGCAGATCAGCTACGGCGGCCAGATTGCCAGCGACCCCACCGCCGAGGCCCAGCGCGATTCGATTCGCACCGCTTGGGCGCTGCGGGCCGGCCAGCCCTTCACGCAGCAGGGCTGGGACAACGCCAAGAACACGGCCTTGCGCAGCCTAACCGCCAAGCGCTTTCCCACCGGCAGCATCGAGGTGAGCCGCGCCGAGGTCGATGCCGACCGGCAGGAGGTGCGGCTCAGCGTCAGGTACCAATCGGGCCCGGCTTACCGCTTCGGCCCGCTCGTGCTGCGCGGCGTCGAGCGCTACGACGCCGACGGCGCGCGGCGCATCGCGCAGCTCCCCACCGGCACCGACTACGACCAGCAGAAGCTGCTCGACGCCCAGCAGCGGCTGGCCAGCAGCGGTTATTACGACTCGGTGTTCCTCACGCTCGACACGGAAAGCGGCACGCCGCTGGCCGCCCCCGTGATCGCGCAACTGCGCGAAGCCCCGATGCAGAAGGTGGTGCTGGGCGCCGGCTTCACCACCGACAACGGGCCGCGGCTGTCGATCGACCACATCCACAACCGCCTGCCGCTGCTCGGCTGGCGCGCCGTGTCGCGCCTGTCGGTCGACCGGGACATCAAGTCGCTCGGCACGGAATGGAACGCCATCCCCGACGACACCGGCTGGCGCTGGTTTGCCGGCGCCGAACTCAAGAGCGAGACCTCCGGCAGCTACGTGGTCGACAGCGGCCGCGTGCGCAGCGGGCGCAACAAGTCGAGCGGCCACATCGACCGCAGCTACTTCCTGCAGTACGACTACGCCCAGAACCGCGGCACCAACGCCCCGCCATCGGCCTCCGCCGTGACCGCCAACTGGGGCTGGACCGGCCGCTACTTCGACGACAACGCCGCGCCCACACGCGGCTACGGCCTGGCGCTCGAGCTTGCCGCGGGCTACACGCTGACGGGCGAACAAGTGCCTTTCACGCGCACCTATGCGCGCTGGCTGGGCGTGCTGCCGCTGGGCTTTGCGAACGGCCGCGACGCCGCCACGCTCGCGCGCCGCAGCCGGTTCCAGCTGCGCGCCGAAGCCGGCGCGGTGAGCGCCAAGGAAAGCGCGCAGATTCCCTCCACGCTGATGTTCCTGACCGGCGGCGACACCACGGTGCGCGGCTACAGCTACCGCCAGATCGGCACCGTGCGCAGCGACGGCCAGATCGTGGCGGGCCGCTACCTGGGCGTGATGAGCCTCGAATGGCAGCGGCCCTTCGTCTACAACGACAAGCTCACCGAGTGGGAAAGCACCGTCTTCGTCGACGCGGGCGCAGTGGCCGACAAGCCCGGGGAGCTCAAGCCCAAGGTTGGCGTGGGCGTGGGTGCGCGCTGGCGCAGCCCGGTGGGGCCGGTGCAGGCCGACCTTGCCTATGGCGTGGACACGAAGAAGTTCCGCCTTCACTTTCGCCTGGGCTTCACCTTTTGACCCAGCACGCACGAATGCAGACGGACGCCGAACCCCAGCCCGACAAGCCAGCGCCGCGCGCACGGCGCTCGCGCACGCGGCGGGTGCTGCGCGCGCTCGGGTGGACTGCCGCGGGACTGCTCGCGCTGGTGCTTGTGCTGGGCGCGGGCACGTGGTGGTGGCTCGGCTCCAACCAGTCGCTGGCGTTCGCGCTGGCCAAGGCCGCGCGCTACCTGCCCGCCGGGCAGACGCTCGAAAGCCGCGATGTCACGGGCTCGCTGCGCACGGGCGGGCGCATCGGCTGGCTGCGCTGGCAAAGCGAGAAGCTGGCGGTCGAGGTGCACGAGGCGGACATCGGCTGGCACCTCGCGCCGCTGTTCAAGCGCAAGCTGCAGCTGGGCGAAGTGCACGCGGCGCGGCTCGTCATCGAAAAGCGCGGCCCGCCGAGCGACACGCCCACCGAGCCGCTCGAGCAGCTCGCGCTGCCCATCGAGGTCGACCTGCCGTTTCGCATCGACCAGCTGCAGTGGGCCGGTCCGCCCGCGCTCCAGGCCAACCAGCTCGCGGGCAGCTACCGCTACACCGGCGCCGAGCATCAGCTGGAGGTCAAGGGCGTCGACATTGCCGAAGGCCACTACAGCGCGCGCGTGAAGCTGCAGGGCCCCGCGCCCATGGCGATCGACGCCACGCTGAACGGCCGCGTGAAGGCACCGCTGGCAGAAGGACGCAGCATCGACGTGCTGGCCGAAGCGGCCATCAAGGGCACGCTTGCCGGCACCGACGCGCGGCTGCTGGTCGCCGCCGAGCTGAAGCCGGCCGAGCCCGCCGCGGAAAACCCGATGGAAGCAAAGCTGCAGGCCAACATCGCGCCCTGGCTGCCGCAGCCCGTCATCGACGCCAAGGCCGACCTGCGCAACGTGGATGCGGCCGCCCTGTGGCCCGGCGCACCGCGCACGCGCCTGACGGGCACCGTCGAGCTGCAGCCCGACGCAGCCGCCGGCGCATCGGCCTGGCAGGCCTCGGCCAGCATCCGCAATGCGGTGCCCGGGCCCTGGGACAACGGCGCGCTGCCGCTCGAGCAGGTGGAAGCGCGCGTGGGCTTCGACGGCACCAACTGGACGATTCCCGGAGCCACCCTGCGCACGGGCGGCGGTCGCATCGAAGCAGAGGGCCGCTGGAGCCCCGCGCCCGCGCCATGGCAAGTGCGCGCTACCGTGCGCGGCGTGCGCGCCGGCCTGCTGCACAGCGAGCTGTCGGGCGCGCCCATCAGCGGCACGGCCACGGCGCAGCAGCGCGAAGACACCATCGGCTTCGACCTGGCACTGCGGGCCGAAGGCGGTGCCGGCAGCAAGGCGATGCCCGGCTTCGGCCTGGCCCGCGCGCTTGCGCAGGGCCAATGGAAGAACCAGGTGCTCGACCTGCGCACGCTGCGCCTGGAGGCCGAGGGCGCCAGCATCGAAGGCAAGCTGCAGGTGCGCGTGGCCGAGCAGGCCGCAAGCGGCAAGCTCGACCTGGCGTTGCCGGGCGGCGGCGCGCAGCTCGAAGGCCGCATCGCGCCGTCGCAAGGCGGCGGCGACATCACCGCACGCATCGACGACGCCGACGCCGTGCAGCGCTGGATCGAAGGCCTGCCCGAAATGGCGAACGTGTTCGCCGGCAAGACGGCCAAGGGCTCCGCGCGGCTGGATGCCAGCTGGCAGGGCGGATGGCAGACCATCCAGCGACGGCTCGAGAACCCCGGTGCGCCGGCCCAGCGCGGCGCGGCCGAACCGAGCCTCAAGGCCACGCTCGGCGTGCCGCGCCTCGACCTGCGCATGCCGGCGGCCAACGCAAATGCCAATGCCAATGCGGCAGCCACCACGGTTCAATTGAAGGACGTGCGTGCCACCCTCGACGGCAGCCTGGCGCAGGCCACGCTCGCGCTGCAGGGCGAAGCCGCCACCGGCACGCAAAGGCTCACGCTCGACGCCCGCGCGAGCGGCGGCCTTGCGGGCCCCAACCATTGGCGCGCGGCCCTTGCCAGCCTGCGGCTGCAGGCCCAGGACAGCGCGCGGGTCAACACCGCGGGCACCGCCGCCGCACCGTGGACCGTGGAGCTCGGCCGCGAAGTCACCGCCACCATCAGGACCAGCGGCAGCGGCACCACCAGCCGGCTCGAGCTGGAAGCCTCCGCGGCCGACGCCACGCTGCGCGGGCCGGCGCCCGGCACCGTTCGCATCGAATGGCAGCCGCTGCGCTTCACACGCAGCGGCGCGGCGCCCAACCAGGCTTTTCGCGTGCAGTCGAAGGGCAAGCTGCAGGGCCTGCCGATGGCATGGGCCGAGGCTTTCGGCGCCAGCACCACCTTCAACGAACTGGGCGTGAGCGGCGACCTGATGTTCGACGGCGACTGGGACATCGATGCCGGCGCCACGCTGCGCGCGCACGCGCGGCTTGCGCGCCAGAGCGGCGACATCCGCGTGCAGGCCGGCGAAGCGGCCCTCGTCACGCGCATCACGAGCCGCGGCACCGGCACGGCCAGCGAGCGCACGATGAACTCCGCCACGGCCGGCGCTGAGGCACCCAGCACGCCCGCCGGCCTGCGCCAAGCCGAGCTGCGGCTCGATGCGCAGGGCCAGGCCGTGCGCGCCACATTGGCCTGGGACAGCGAGCGCGCCGGAAAGATCAACGCCGAGCTGAACACGCGCATGCAGCAGCGCGCGGGCGGCTGGCAATGGGCAGCCGATGCGCCGCTGGCCGGCAACGTGAAGGCCACGCTGCCCAACCTCGGCGTGTGGTCGATGCTCGCGCCGCCCGGGTGGCGCGTGGCCGGCACGCTGGATGCAGACGCCGTTCTGGCAGGCAACCGCGCGGCACCGCGCTGGAACGGCACGCTCGGCGCCGACAAGCTTGCGCTGCGCGCGCCGGTCGAAGGGCTCGACCTGCGCGATGGCCGCCTGCGCGCCTCGCTCACGGGCGAACGCATCGAGATCACCGAGTTCACGCTCAAGGGCGGCGCCGGCAGCACCGCGCGCATCGCGGGCCAGAGCGGCAATCGCAGCACGGCGGCCAGCGAAGCCGGCACCGATGGCGGCTCGCTCACCGCGCGCGGCGACATCGGCTGGGGCGCGGCCAGTTCGTCGAGCACGGGCATCCGCATGGCCCTGCAGGCCGACCTGCGCGCGCTGCGCGTGCTGGTGCGCACCGACCGGCAGGTCACGCTCTCGGGCAACCTGCAGGCGCGGCTCGACAACGGCCAGTTCAACGTGCGCGGCAAGCTCAAGACCGACCGCGCCGTGATCATCCTGCCCGACGAGACCGCACCCAGCCTGGGCTCCGACGTGGTCGTGCGCTCCGCCGCCAAGGACCGCGAAGCGGCGGAGCAGGCCCAGCGCGATGCCGCGCGCAATGAGGCGCAGGCTGCCAAGCCGCAGACCGCGAAGCCGCCCGATATCGTGGTGAACTTCGACCTGGGCGACGACTTCGCGGTGCAGGGCCGCGGCATCACCACCCGGCTCGAAGGCGACCTGGAAATCCGAAGCAACCGGCTCAATGCGCCGCCGCGCATCACCGGCGAGGTCAGAACCGTCAAGGGCCAGTACCGCGCCTACGGACAGCAGCTCGATGTGGAAACGGGCCTCGCGCGCTTCAACGGCCCGTTCGACAATCCGTCGCTCGACATCCTCGCCATTCGGCCCAACATCTCGCAACGCGCCGGCGTGCAGATCACGGGCACCGCGCAGGCGCCGCGCGTCAAGCTCTACTCCGAGCCCGCGCTGTCGGATGCGGAAACCCTTTCGTGGGTGGTGCTGGGCCGCGCATCGGCCACCAGCGGCGGCGAATCGGCATTGCTGCAGCAGGCGGCTCTTGCGCTGATCGGGCATGTCAGCAAGAGCGGCAGCGGCGGCAGCCTGGCCAGCCGCTTCGGCCTGGACGAACTCGGCTTCAAGGGGCCGGGCAACGGCGGCGACCTGCGCGAGTCGGCCGTGACGCTCGGCAAGCGGCTCTCGAAGGATTTCTACCTCACCTACGAGCGCAGCGTGGGCGGCACCTTCGGCACCCTCTTCATCTTCTACGACCTGACGCAGCGGCTCACATTGCGCGGCCAGGCCGGCCAGACGAGCGGGCTCGACCTGATCTACACGCTGAAGTACGA
>NZ_RWKH01000069.1 GCF_003984625.1 Variovorax sp. DXTD-1
AGGGGGCATGAGCTTTGCCGAGGCGCACCGGCGCCGCGACGAGCCCGAGCAGATTTCCCCAGGCTCGTTGCGGCCCGTGGGCAAGCTCGATGCATCCAATCTTGCTACCGTGTCGCCACGCCAATGCTTCGGCGCCGGCAAGATCCTCTTTGGAAATGAAGTTTGGAGGGAGGCCGCATGAAAGCCTCGCCCCTCAGTTCGCCGAAGCAATCTCCTTGGCGAAACCCCTTCGGAATTGCGCTGGTGGCGTACTACCTTGTCATGGTGGTTGTGGGCCTGCTGATCCCTGCCGACATCCTCCAAGCCAACGCATGGGCTCGGGACTTCAGCGATTTCATGGCTTCCATCGTTCCTCAGATCGATCGCATTACGGCGCTGAACATCAAGCCGGATGTGAACCGGTTCTATTTCTCCGTGCTGTGGGCCGGCAACCCGATCTTGTTTGCAATCTCGCTCTTGTTGGTGTGGGACGGGCGAAAACGCGGCTACGCCATGTGGACCATGCCACTGTTCAAGGCAATCGGACTCATGTCTGTCTGCGTGGCGATCGCTGTGTGTGCACAGTGGATGTACTGGATGGAAGACGTAACAAACCGTCAGCTGAGGCTGATGTTGGGGACCACACTCGGGCGTAGCTTCTGGGCGAGTTCGGTCTACGTCTTTGGATCAGCTGTGTTTGGTGCCGGCTTCGTTGTCCTGGTTTCAGGATGGATCACTGGATACATACCCCGAAATATGAAGGAGGGAGCGCGATGACTGAGCCAAAGTTCGATAAGAGTTCAACGGTTCAAATTGGAAAGATTTTTCTTTTCAGTGAAGGATCGCTCAGCGCAATTGCCCACGGCGGCAGCTTCGAAGTCAACGCCGCCATTCTCAGTACGGCGATGCCACGTCAACGCGTTGACACGGTAGAAGTGCTTTCCGACGGTCCATCGGCTGTCGTATCAGGCATTGAGCATGGCGCTGCAAGCGCCTCGGTCGGCATATCTTCCGCGGCGCTCATTGCAGGCCGCATCGTGTCGGCGGCTACGGTGGTAGGAGGTTTCAATGACGCGATCAACGTTGGCCAACATGTTGTGCAAGGCAATGGAGCTGAAACTGTCACAGAAGGG
>NZ_RWKH01000070.1 GCF_003984625.1 Variovorax sp. DXTD-1
GCGACGGTGCTGTCGGCCAAGTTCGGCGGCGAAGCCAAGGCCTACGACCAGATCGACGCGGCGCCCGAAGAAAAGGCCCGCGGCATCACCATCAACACCGCCCACGTCGAGTACGAAACGGCCAACCGCCACTACGCACACGTGGACTGCCCCGGCCACGCCGACTACGTCAAGAACATGATCACCGGTGCCGCCCAGATGGACGGCGCCATTCTCGTGTGCTCGGCCGCCGACGGCCCGATGCCCCAGACCCGCGAGCACATCCTGCTGGCGCGCCAGGTGGGTGTGGGCTACATCATCGTCTTCCTGAACAAGTGCGACATGGTCGACGACGCCGAACTGCTCGAGCTCGTCGAAATGGAAGTGCGCGAACTCCTCGACAAGTACGAGTTCCCTGGCGACGACACCCCCATCATCCACGGCTCGGCCAAGCTCGCCCTCGAAGGCGACAAGGGCAAGCTCGGTGAAGAAGCCATCATGAAGCTGGCCGAAGCCCTCGACACCTACATCCCGACGCCCGAGCGCGCCGTGGACGGCACCTTCCTGATGCCTGTCGAAGACGTGTTCTCGATCTCCGGCCGCGGCACCGTCGTGACCGGCGCCGTCGAGCGCGGCGTGATCAAGGTCGGCGAGGAAATCGAGATCGTCGGCATCCGCCCGACCGTCAAGACCACCTGCACCGGCGTGGAAATGTTCCGCAAGCTGCTCGACCAAGGTCAAGCGGGCGACAACGTCGGCGTGCTGCTGCGCGGTACCAAGCGCGAAGAAGTCGAACGCGGCCAAGTGCTGTGCAAGCCCGGCTCCATCAAGCCGCACGTGCACTTCACCGCCGAGGTGTATGTGCTGTCCAAGGACGAAGGTGGCCGTCACACGCCGTTCTTCAACAACTACCGTCCGCAGTTCTACTTCCGCACGACGGACGTGACCGGCGCGATCGAGCTGCCCAAGGACAAGGAAATGGTCATGCCTGGCGACAACGTCAGCATCACCGTGAAGCTGATCAACCCGATCGCGATGGAAGAGGGCCTGCGCTTCGCCATCCGTGAGGGCGGCCGTACCGTGGGTTCGGGCGTCGTGGCAAAGATCCTCGACATCTAAGCCG
>NZ_RWKH01000071.1 GCF_003984625.1 Variovorax sp. DXTD-1
TGTAGTTTCTCACCACGTTGTTCCCCTCGAATCCGAGGCGAGTGATGGGCGGTTTGTGTGAGACGGCGGAGTGAGGTCTATGGAAGTTGTAGTGGTACATCCAAGGCTGCAATTCGTTGGCGCGATGGTCGGAGGTTGGGTAGATGAACGCATAGGCCCACTCGCGCAGCAAGGTCTGGATGAAGCGTTCGGCTTTGCCATTGGTTCTGGGGGTGTAGGGACGGGTGCGGATGTGCTTGATGCCCAGGCGGCGCAGCAGTCTGGCGAAGCGCCGTGATTTGTAGGCCGCGCCGTTGTCCGTCATGACGCGCTCGACCTTGACGCCCAAGGTCTTGTAGTAGCGCAGCGCCGCCAGCAGGAAGGCGCAGGCGCTTTTGGCCGTCTCATCTGCCAGCATCAAGCTGAAGCCTACGCGCGAGTGATCGTCGATCGCCACATGCAGCGCCTGCCAGCCGGCCCGGGGAGTGTTCTGGGTGCGGTCGCCCGTGACGCGGTGGCCGGGCTTGTCGAATCGCCCCAGCTTCTTGGTGTCCAGGTGCAGCAGTTCGCCTGCGCTCTGGCGCTCGTAGCGCCGCACGGGCGCTGCATCCTGCAAGGCAGGCAGCCGTGCCACGCCCGCGGCCTTGCACGCGCGCGCCACAGTGCTTCTGGACAGGCCCACGCGCTCTGCAATGCGCTCGTAGGTCAATCGCTGGGTGCGGCGCAGCGCCACCGCGCGCTCGACCTTGTCGGCCTGGCTGCGTTGGGGACAGCGCTGCGGTCGAGAGCTGCGGTCCAGCAGCCCAGCTGCACCTTCGGTCGCATGGCGTTGTTGCCACTTGCGAGCAGTGCGCGGGCTCAAGCCGGCGGCTGCAGCCGCCGGCTTGAGCCCGATGCGATCAATCTCGCGCACCAGATGTGCTCGACCTTTGGGCGTCATTGAGGCATTCTTGTGGATGTTCATCCGAGGAGTCCTGAGGGAGGTTGGCTGGCGTGAGAACCTCCATCTTCCTTCACCTCGGGTGAACAACCTCTTGGGAAACTACA
>NZ_RWKH01000072.1 GCF_003984625.1 Variovorax sp. DXTD-1
GTTTACATGCCAAAAGTGCCAGTGGCCCACGACTGATGTGCGCACCCAGCTATTAAAACAATAGCAGACGGCACGATCAGAGCGCCGCCCGGCTCGAACAGGCGGCCTTGCTACAGCAGTGTTCAACGCGGGCATGGCGGGCGCATGGCGAGTAGATGGGATGACTGCGATGCAACGAAGCGGTCTATTGGACGGTCTGCACGCTGCCCCACCGGTTGATGATTTGCTGCGAGATGCTGTTGTTGTTGCCGGTGTCGGTGGCGCCCGGGCAACTGTTCATGTAAGTCTGGCGGCTGATGGAGGAGAGCTGGCCGTTGAAATTGTTACAGTATTGGCCGGTGTAGACCGCAAGACCACCGATACAAGTAGGCAAGTTCCACTTGATGAAGGCGGCTTCGCAGCCGCCCGTGGTGTTGCCCTGGCCTGTTTTACCGGCCATGCACAGGAACAGGGTGCAGGGGCTGTCCGGCGCTTCGGCCTGTGCCTGCATGGTGCTGACAAGGGCAGTGGCGGCTAGCACGACTGCGGCGGCGATTGATTTTTTGGAACGCATGAAACCTCCCTGGTGTTGTTTAAGGTTGATTTGGCGACGACTGACGTGCACAACCAGCGCGGGCATAGCGGGCCTTGGGCTGCGGCGGGCGATGAATCCGGCTTACCTGGCGAGCGCCGGCACGCCTTGCCCTTGCGTCTGATCGGCTTGTGTCGGCTGATGCGGATGCTGATGGTTCTGCGGCTTCTCGTGGTACGCCTTTGAGCTTTGCTCCAGCGGCGTGTTTGCGGCCTGCTCCTTGGACACGTCAACCACCTTGGACTGCGCCGTACCCAACTTGCCTTGTGCAGCAATAAGCTTGTCGCCACTGTCGTTGGGCTCCAGCACGTCGATCTTCTTGAGGCCATGCATGTGCGTCTCGACCGCCAAAGCGGCGGCCGCGTTCTTGATCTGCTGGGCGTCCATGAAGCCGGGATGATCGGCGCTGTACTTCTCCAGCTTGTGCAGGGCCTGCTCATACAAC
>NZ_RWKH01000073.1 GCF_003984625.1 Variovorax sp. DXTD-1
TGTGAAGCTTCAATAGGTTGTATCCGGTGTTCATCCGGATTGGGTTTGAGAGACTGGAAGTCGCCAAACACCCAATCCACTCAGGACACCCAACCGGATGAACACCCATAAGCATGCCCGACTTACCTTTGCCCGCCGAATCGAGATGGTCAAACAGATGACTTTGGAAGGCCTGGATGCCGTGCGAGCGGCAACCGCACACGGCGTCACTGCGCCAACGGCCAGGAAGTGGCTCGGTCGCTATCTGGCAGGCGGCGAAGCCGCCCTGGCGGACGCGTCCTCCAGGCCCACGCGCTCGCCCAGGGCCATCGATGCAGGCAAGGCGCTGCTCATCGTCGAGCTGCGCAAACGTCGGATGCTGCAGGCTCGCATTGCACGCAGCGTGGGCGTCTCGGAGTCCACGGTCAGTCGCGTTCTGGCGCGAGCGGGCTTGTCCAGGCTGAGCGACCTGGAGCCTGCAGAGCCGGTCGTGCGCTATGAACACGAGGCTCCCGGCGATCTGCTGCATATCGACACCAAGAAGCTCGGGCGCATCGTACGGCCCAGCCACCGCGTCACAGGAAACCGGCGCGACTCGGTCGATGGAGCAGGCTGGGAGACGCTGTTCGTGGCCATCGATGACCATGCCAGGCTGGCGTTCACCGCCATGCACCCAGACGAGAAGCAAGCGCAAGCGGTCTTGTTCCTGCGCAACGCGGTGGCCTACTACGCCCGCCTGGGCATCACCGTCAAGGGGTTGCTCACGGACAACGGTGCGGCCTTCCGCTCGCGCGAGTTCAGGGCAACCTGCATTGAACTGGGCATCAAGCACAGCTTCACGCGGCCCTACCGGCCGCAGACCAACGGCAAGGCCGAGAGGTTCATCCAGTCCGCGTTGCGAGAGTGGGCCTACGGCTGGACCTACCAGAACTCAGCCCATCGAACCGATGCCCTGGCAAGCTGGCAGCACCACTACAACTGGCA
>NZ_RWKH01000074.1 GCF_003984625.1 Variovorax sp. DXTD-1
GGCGGCCATCAAATTCCACGAAGGCCAGCAGAACACCCTCACCAAGACCGCCATGAAGGGCAGCGGGGGCGGGGGCGGGGGCGGGGGTGGCAGCTTCGGCGGCATGAATGCGGGCCAGCTCGTTCAAGCCGCCGCCATTGCCGCGGCCCTGGCCGTCAAGTAACCGTAGCCCCGTTTCACCGAGCACAAACTTCCCTCAGGGAACCCCATGTCGCAACACATTGAAGCCCATCCCAACTTGCCGCGCGGCGCCCTCCGTTCGGCACTTGCCATGGCCGCCCTGACGTCCATGGGCGCTGCTCATGCACAAGTGCCCGATGCCGGCGGCGGCGCCTTCGTCTTCGGTCTGATCTACAAATGGCTGTCCGGCCGAATCAGCGACTTCGGCGTCGATTTCATGGGCCGCGCCATGCAGTGGGTCAGCACCGTCGCACTGGTGCTGCTCACGCTCTGGATTCTGATCCAGGGCTTCCGCATCCTCACCGGCCAGTCGCGCGAGTCGATGATGGCCCTGGTGGCCGGCATGAGCCGCAACGCCCTGATCGTGATCGCCGCAAGCACCATGGCCCTGGGGGGCTCGGACCTGCATTCGATCTTCACGAACGGCCTGCTCAAGGAAGTCAACTACATGGTCACCGGCGAGAAGGAGTCGCCCGTCTCGGCCATCGACAAGAACCTGGTGCTCACCCAGGTGGTCATGTCGGCCATCGACAACGCACAGGGGTTGACCGTGAGCAACAGCGGCTCCAACGTCGCCAGCGTGGGCATGTCTTCGCTCGTGGGTGCGCTGGGCGTCAGCGGCCCGGCCCTGACCGCCGGGGCGTTGCTGCTGACCTACCAGGTGGGGCTGGCTCTC
>NZ_RWKH01000075.1 GCF_003984625.1 Variovorax sp. DXTD-1
CATAGACCTCACCCCCAATCACTGACAAATGCAGGAGAACTCTCATGACCTTTATAAACGAATTCACCCCGCCTGAGGATATTGAGAAATACGGTCTTAAGCAGATCGACAAGAGGTTTGAGTTTTTGGGATTTACCAGCGCACGCGATTGGACAATTGATCGGGAGCGCGACATCTATCTGCGCCATGTGGCGGGTGCTGGGGCTGGGGGGCGCGACATCGAAGTGCGCAACCAACAAACATTCACCTTTTACTGGAAGGGCCATGAGCTAACCCTACGACTGGATGCGCTCGATGGTCGATGGGAGGCTGGCGAACCCGGTTGGTCACACTGGCGGTTGGTGATGCTCAACGGCAGCAATGGACTGCCTGAGCCGTTAAAACCCCATCGGCGAGAAATTCTGGCCGATCTCAAAGAAGCCTTGACGGCCTACCAAGGCGCTGGCGTGTATTCAGGCAACTACACGAGTTACAGCGTCACGCTCGACATTGACTCGGAGTGCGAGCTGTGAGCGGGCCGTTGACTGCCGATCAGGCCATTGACCTGCTGCACAAGAGTCCGGGTGCGTACACGACACCTGAGCAAATTCGAGCATTGGCCGCCCGAGTCAACGCAGATGCCACGGGCCGCCTGACCGTGCTCTACAGCGGTGGAGTTGGCAAGGGCGTTTGGTCCAACGACATCATCAAAGGCATGGTGGCCGCAGGCGAAGACGTGCGTGTCATCAACAAAAGCGAGGCTGCCAGGTTCATGGAGTCAAAAGACTTCTATAGCGCCGTGGCAAAAGCACATGGGATTCCGGTGGAACCTTTGATTGC
>NZ_RWKH01000076.1 GCF_003984625.1 Variovorax sp. DXTD-1
CGGGTTGTCCACCGACACCGTGGCGCCGGCCTGGTAGCGGCCCGTGGCCTTGGTGCCGCTGTCGTCCAGGCTCAGGGCCACGCGCCACTTCCTGGCCTGCACATACTTGACCACCAGGTCGCTGTCGCCCGGCCTGGCATCGGGTGCGGTCGAGGGCTCGATCTGGATGTCGGCCTCGGCCGTGGGCGCGCGCTTGAGGTTCTCCAGCCCCTGCTCGATGTCGCGCAGGTTCAGCAGGTCGCCCGGCCGGGCGGGAATGGCCGAACCCAGCAAGGCACCGCTGCCCAGCAGCGTCGAGGAAGAATCCGGCGTCAGTCGAATGGCCGCGATGCGCCCGGGCACCAGCGAGAGGGTCAGGGTGCCGGTGGACAGATCCTGCGGCGCGGCCAGCACCCGGGTGGTGACAAAGCCGCGCGCGATGGCCGCCTGCTGGGCGCGGGCGAGCACCACGTTCACGCCTGCGGTGCCGAGGCAGCGGCCGAGGGGGGAATCGTTGCCCTCGGGCCCCGACAGATCGGAAACGGCCCACTGGAAGGCCTCGGCCTGCTCGCCGACCAGCAGCACGCGGTCGATACGAAAGCACGGGGCT
The DNA here is from genome assembly GCF_003984625.1 of Variovorax sp. DXTD-1. Taxonomy (GTDB): domain Bacteria; phylum Pseudomonadota; class Gammaproteobacteria; order Burkholderiales; family Burkholderiaceae_C; genus Variovorax. The sequence continues at coordinate 590 of NZ_RWKH01000076.1, forward strand.
TCGGTCTCGGGAATGCGAGCCATCGGTGCGGGTGGTGCGGCCTGCGGGCGCTGGTCGACCGTGCGCTCGTTCTGCTCGCGCA
>NZ_RWKH01000077.1 GCF_003984625.1 Variovorax sp. DXTD-1
GCCAGCTCGCTCGAAGAGACGGCGGCCTCGATGGAAGAACTCACGAGCACCGTCAAGCAGAACGCCGACAACGCCCGCCAGGCCAACCAGCTGGCCCTCTCGGCCTCCGAGGTCGCCATCAAGGGCGGCAACGTCGTGGGCCAGGTGGTCGACACCATGGCCTCGATCAATGCCTCGTCCAAGAAGATCGTCGACATCATCGGCGTGATCGACGGCATCGCGTTCCAGACCAACATCCTGGCGCTCAATGCCGCGGTGGAAGCCGCACGCGCCGGCGAACAAGGCCGCGGCTTCGCCGTCGTCGCATCCGAAGTCCGAAGCCTGGCGCAACGCTCGGCCGCAGCCGCCAAGGAGATCAAGGGCCTGATCGACGACTCGGTCGGTAAGGTCGACGTGGGCAGTGCCCTGGTCGGCGAAGCCGGCAAGACGATGGAAGAGATCGTGAGCGGCGTCAAGCGCGTGGCGGACATCATCGGCGAGATCACGGCGGCCAGCCAGGAGCAGAGCACCGGCATCGAGCAGGTGAACCAGGCCATTGCGCAGATGGACCAGGTCACCCAGCAGAACGCGGCGCTGGTGGAAGAAGCAGCCGCCGCAGCCCAGTCGATGCAGGAGCAGGCCGCCAGCCTGGTCAGCGCGGTGAGCGTGTTCAGGCT
>NZ_RWKH01000078.1 GCF_003984625.1 Variovorax sp. DXTD-1
TTCTCGCCGGTGACCATGTAGTTGACTTCCTTGAGCAGACCGTTCGTGAAGATGGAATGCAGGTCCGAGCCCCCGAGGGCCATGGTGCTTGCGGCGATCACGATCAAGGCGTTGCGGCTCATGCCGGCCACCAGGGCCATCATCGACTCGCGCGACTGGCCGGTGAGGATGCGAAAGCCCTGGATCAGAATCCAGAGCGTGAGCAGCACCAGTGCGACCGTGCTGACCCACTGCATGGCGCGGCCCATGAAATCGACGCCGAAGTCGCTGATTCGGCCGGACAGCCATTTGTAGATCAGACCGAAGACGAAGGCGCCGCCGCCGGCATCGGGCACTTGCGCATGGGCGGCGGCCATGGGCATCAGGGCGGCCATGGCGAATGCCGAGCGGACGGCGCCGCGCGGCAAGTTGGGATGGGCTTCAATGTGTTGCGACATGGGGTTCCCAGAGGGAAGTTTGTGCCCGGTGAAACGGGGCTACGGTTACTTGACGGCCAGCGCCGCGGCAATGGCGGCGGCTTGAACGAGTTGGCCCGGATTCATGCCGCCGAAGCTGCCGGCACTGCCCCCGCCGCCCCCGCTGCCCTTCATCGCCGTCTTGGTGAGCGTGTTCTGCTGGCCTTCGTGGAATTTGATGGCCGCG
>NZ_RWKH01000008.1 GCF_003984625.1 Variovorax sp. DXTD-1
TTGGTATTTGCGGTCGACCACCACCGTCGTTCCTCCGGGCGACGGGGGCGGCACCCCGCCGACCGAAGGCGGCGGCGCTGCCGCACCGAGCGGAGAGGGCCTTGCCGCCCCCGGACCTGTGTTCGGCATCATCGTGCCCACCTACCGCGCGGAAGCCTCGCTGTATGCAGCACTGCAGAGCCAACTGCGCCAGGGAAACCTCGCGATGATCGGCGACCTGCACAAGCGCATAGGCGACGACGATGCGAAAGGCGCCGCTGCAACTTCGACGAACCCGGCAGGCCCGGAGCGCCGCGCCTGGGCCCGCGTGCTCTCCACCGACATCGACATTCGCCAGGGCGGCACCGTCTCGCCTTCCAGCAAGGGCCGCCTCACGGGCTTCCAGGCCGGCACAGACCTGATGGCCGCAACCAACTGGCGTGCCGGCCTCTACGTGGGCCAGCTCGACGGCGACGGGCGAGTCAGCGGCTTTGCGAGCGGCCTGCAGAACCAGCATGTGGGCCGCAACGACTTGCGCAGCCAGTACTTCGGCATCTACGGCACCTACACCGGCAACGGCGGCTTCTATGCCGACGCGGTGGTGCAGTCGGGCCGCCACCGCTACACGGTCGAGCCGGTGCTGGGCGCGGGCGTCGAAGGCAAGGGCCGCAGCCTGCTGGGTTCCATCGAAGTGGGCAAGGCCTTTGCGCTGGGCGCCAGCGGCTGGAGCGTCGAGCCGCAGCTGCAACTGGTTCACCAGCACATGGACCTCGACAACTCGGTCATCTCCGGCGCGGTCGTGCAGCCCGAGGCCGACAGCGGCTGGATCGTGCGTGCGGGTGTGCGCGTCAAGGGCACGATTGCGACCGGCCTGGGCACGCTGCAGCCCTACGGGCGCTTCAACGTCTACCGGAGCTCGAGCGGCGCGGACGTCGCGCGCTTCGTCAACGGCGCGACCCGCACCGACATCGCATCGTCCACCGGCGGCACGAGCACCGAGCTGACCGGCGGCTTTACCCTGGCGCTCGGCAACAGGACGAGCGTCTACGGCGAAGTGGGCAAGCTCTGGGCCTCGGGCGGAGACACCAGGGTGAAGAGTTCCATCAATGCATCGGTGGGCGTGCGCGTGAAGTGGTAGGAGGGCACCGCCGCGTGCGCTGGCGCAGTGGCCGGAATCCGACTGCGCCAGCACACCGACGCGGTGTCTACCTACAACAAGGCCTGCATGAAAGAGCCACGTTCGGCGTGCAGGCGGGCGAGGGCGCGCCTGGCATCCAACATCGACATTGATTGGGCCCGGCCAATGTCCACCATGAACAAGCTCAAGCATCTACCCCGCCTTTTCAAGGAGGCGGCCATGGCCTGGATCGACGATTTCGCGCCCAGCATGGGCGCGGCGATCTCGTACTACACGATGTTCTCGCTGGCGCCGTTGCTCGTGATCGTGATCGCGTTGGCGGGTGCACTCTTCGGCACCGAGGCCGTGCAGGGCCAGATTGCCGCGCAGCTGTCGGGGTTGATCGGGCAGGAGGGCGCGCAGGCGGTGCAGGCCCTGGTCAAGAGTGCCAACGAGCCGTCTCGCGGATTGATTGCCGGCGCCATCAGCGTGGTGGTGCTGATCGTCGGCGCCACCACGGTGTTTGCCGAACTGCAGAGCGCGCTCGACCGCATCTGGCATGTGCCCCAACGCGCGAAGCCGAGCGGCGTGTGGGGCATTCTGCGTGCGCGGGTGCTGTCGTTCGGCCTGATTCTCGGGCTGGCCTTTCTGCTGATGGTGTCGCTGGTGGTCAGTGCCGTGCTGGCGGCGGTGGGCAACTGGAGCAGCGGGCTTTTTCCGGGTTGGGAGCTTTTGCTGCAGGTTGCCAATGCGCTGGTCACGCTGGGCATTCTTACGCTGCTGTTCGCAATGATCTTCAAGCTGATGCCGAGCACGCCCATCGCATGGCCCGACGTGTGGATTGGCGCGGTGGTAACGGCGGTTCTCTTCGAGGTCGGCAAGGTACTGATTGGCCTGTACCTCGGAAAAAGCAGCGTCAGCGAATCGTTTGCGGCCGCCGGCTCGCTGGTGGTGCTGTTGGCCTGGGTGTATTACGCCGCGCAGATATTTCTGCTGGGTGCGGAGTTCACCAAGGTCTATGCCAATGCCCATGGCTCGGTGGCCGCCTCCAGGGCGCAGGCTGCGACGGAGGCCGCGGCGGAGCAGGCCCGAATGGGCACGGACAGCGCTGCTGCACGGCAGCCCGGAACGGAGAAGCTCGAGGCGATCGAGAAGATGGAAAACGCGCAGCGGGCGCTCGAGGTGCGCACGAGGAAGGCCACTGCCAAGCTGCTGCAGCAGGCCATCGGCCTGTTTGCAATCAGCGTGACGACCACGCTGCTGGCGCGGCGGCGCAAGCAGCGCCGCCGCCATGCCGCACGCATGCAACGAGAAATTCGCCGCACGGGGTGAGGCGGGATCCGGCGCTCACCGAGCCAGCGTCAGCCCGAAGAAGGAATCGAGTATGTGGAAGTGATCGTCATGGAACTGGTCTTCCATGCCGGCCAGCCTTGCAATGGGCACCCACTCGGCGGATGACGCATCGTCGCCGGCCGTCAGCTCCGGTGGGCGGCGCGTGCCCAGGTCGAACCAGTGCGCGTGGGTGATGACGCGGCCCTTCTGGCTGCGGTCCGGGTTGTCGAACACCTGCACCGCCTTGAACGCGCCCTGAATGTCGCTGTCGAGCAGGCGCAGCCCGGTTTCCTCATCGAGCTCGCGCAGGGCCGACTGCCATACCGTTTCTCGCGGCTCGAGATAGCCGCCCGGCACCGCCAGCATGCCCTTGCCCGGCGACCGGCCACGCCGGATCAGCAGCACCTGGTCGCCGCACTGAACCACCGTGTCGACCGTGACGAAGATGACGGGGTAGGGCGTGCCCGCCCACATGGCCTTGTCCTGGCGCAGGCTCTCCCATTCTTGTGTCAGCGCGGCATAGTGCGGCAGGCTTGCCCAGGCGCGCAGAAACTGCAGCGTGCTCGCGGGTGCCTGGTTCACCAATGCAGCCAGAGCCGCTTCCAGCGAACCATCGGCGGCCGCTCCGAAGTACGCATCGCGCAATGCGCTGGCGTGAATTTCGCCCTGCAACCCGGTGTCGTCCAGCGTCCATTGCGGAAAGTCGCGCAGGTACACGCTGGTCGCGTCCTTCAGGTGGCCGACCAGCAGCACCGATGGTTGGCCGGGGTACATCTCGGCCACGCCCTGCTTCACCGCGGCCACCCAGCGCGCCTGGTCGTAGTAGTCGCGCACGGGCAAGAACTTCAGCCGCTCGCGGTCTGCTTGCGGGAGGGCGAGGCGAATCATTTCCGCCCGCTCTTCCCATGTGAAGGGATTGCGCGGCGTGCGGGCCTGGAAAGAGGAGCCCAACACCACCACGCATTCGGGCGCCGCGGCCAGCGCGCGCCTCAGCAGCGCGAGCTGCGCGTTGTGGAAGATCTGGAATCGCCCGATGTACACGGCGACGTCGTGGGCCTGGGGTGTGGCTGGTGGTTGGTTTGTCATCTGGGTTCTCAAGACAGTTTGGCTGCAATCGGCATCTGGCGCCCGGAGCCGAAGGCTCGCGCCCTGACCCGGACGATCGGCGGCGACTGCCGCCGCTTGTATTCATGGCGCGCGACCATGCCGCGGATGCGCTCCACAAGCGCTTCGCCGGAAGGCTGCACCCGCAGCGTGTCGACGAATTCGCGCGCCTCCTGGTACTCGCGCTGCGCGAGCCGAGGGCCTTCGATCAGCAGCTTGAGGATCTGGTCGAGCACGGGATAGGGCGGCAGGCTATCGACATCCTTCTGGCCCGGCGCCAGTTCGGCCGAGGGCTCCTTGTCGATGATGGCCTGGGGAATGATCTCGCGGCCCGCCGTTTCGTTCAAGTGCCGCGAGAGGGCGAAGACCTCGGTCTTGTAGAGATCGCCGATCAGGCCCAGGCCGCCGTTGGTGTCGCCGTAGAGCGTGCAATAGCCGACCGAGATCTCGGACTTGTTGCCCGTGGTCAGCAGCAGATGGCCGAAGCTGTTGGAGTACTCCATGAGAATGGTGCCCCGCACGCGCGCCTGAAGATTCTCCAGAGCCACGCCGCGCAGTTCGCCGCCCAATGCCGATTGGAAACCTTGCGTGAACTGCGACACGATGCCAGCAATGGCATGGTGCTTGAGCGGCACGCCCAGGTTGCGGCACAGGGCTTCGGAGTCGCTGACCGAACCTTCCGATGAAAAGCTCGACGGCATCGTGATGCCGACCACGTTCTCGGCCCCCAGCGCTTCGACCGCCAGCGCCAGTGTCAGCGCCGAATCGATGCCGCCCGACGAGCCGACAACGGCCTGGCGAAAACCGCAGCGCCGCGCATAGTCGCGCAGGCCCAGTACGATCTGCTGGCGGTAGAACTCCAGCGCAGGCAAGCCCTCCGGTGCCACCGGCTGCGGAGCCTTGCCGGCAGCCGTCAAGAAGCGGCCCTTGTCGAAACACAGCGTGCTCACATCCTCCGCAAAGCGGCGAGCCTCGTACACCACACCGGCCTGCGGCTCGACCGCGAAAGACGCCCCGTCGTACACGAGCTGGTCATGGCCTCCCACCTGGTTGACATAGAGGATCGGCAGGCCATTGCGGCGGCTCGCCGCGCCGAAGATCTGGTGCCGCTGCTCGCGCTTGCCGATGTTCGACGGGCTTGCGTTGATCGACACCACCAGGTCGGGCGCCGCATCGCGCATGCGTTCGAACGGATTCACGAGGTAGTCCTGCCCCTCGTCGTTCCAGCCGTCTTCGCAGATCAGCAGGCCCACCTGAAAGTCGCGGATGCGAAGCACGCGCGCCACGTCGGGCCCCGGTTCGAAGTGCCGGCGCTCGTCGAAGATGTTGTAGGTGGGCAGCAGCTGCTTGGCGTATTCGAGCAGCACTTCGCCCCCGCGGATGACGCGCAGCACGTTGCGGAGCTTCTTGCCTGCGCCTTCGCGCCGTGCCGGCAACCCGACGGCCCAGTGCAGCGCCGGCATCTGGCGGGATGCCGACAGCAGCTCCTGAAAAGCGGCTTCCACGCGGTCCATGAAGCCTTCTTCTTCCAGCAGGTCGGCCGGGTAGTAGGCGGTGAGCGACATCTCGGAAAACACGACCAGGTCGGCCTCTTCAGCCGACGCCTTGCGCGCAGCTTCGATCATTCGCGTGGCATTGCCGCGCAGGTCGCCGATGGTGTAGTTGAGTTGGGCGGCGGTGATTCGGAGCATGGCTCTCAACTTTCGATGTGGAACACCTGGCGCAGATAGGCCAGGAAGGTCTGGTCTTCGCACAGCGTCTTGCCCGGGCTGTCGGACAGCTTGGCAACGGGTTGGCCATTGCACCCGGTGAGCTTCATCACGATGTTCAGCGGCGTGAGGCCGACGTCGTTGGTCAAGTTGGTGCCTATGCCAAAGCCGGTCTGCGTGCGATCGGCGAAGGTGCGGTACAGGCGGATGGCCGTTTGCAGATCGAGGCCGTCGGAGAACACCAGCCGCTTGGTGTGCGCATCGATGCGCAGCCTGGTGTAGTGCGCCAGCGCCTTTTCGCCCCAAACGACCGGGTCGCCCGAGTCGTGGCGAAGGCCGTCGAACAGCTTGGCGAAGTAGAGATCGAAGTCGGCCAGAAAGGCATCCATGCCGACCACGTCGGTCAGCGCCACGCCCAGGTCGCCGCGGTACTCCTGCACCCAGCCTTCCAGCGCCGCATTTTGAAAGTCGCGCAGCCGCACGCCCAGTGCCTGGTAAGTCTGCAGGTATTCATGCGCCATGGTGCCGATGGGCACCAGCTCCAGCTCCTTGGCCAGTAGCACGTTGGAGGTGCCCTTGAAGTACATGGGCACCTCGCGCTTGAGCGTGCCGACCACCTCGCGCTGCCAGTCGCGCGAAAAGCGGCGGCGTACGCCGAAGTCGAAGAACTCGAAAGGATGCCGGGCCGCCGGCTCCTTCGCGAAGTTGCGCAGCAGTTCGATCTTGGCCTGCAGGCGCTCGCGGCCCTGCACCAACGCCGCCTCCGCATCGAAGCGGCGGAAGTACAGCTCGTTGACCATGGCGAGAACGAAGATCTCGAAACCCATGGTGTGAACTTGCGGCCCGACCGCCCGGATGCGCAGCGCATCGCCCTCGGCCGTGGCGGAAATGAATTCGCGCTGGAAGCTGAAGATGCGCAGGAAGTCGACGAAGTCGCTCTTGATGTAACGCAGGCTGCCCAGGTAGGCGAGTTCGCCGGGCGCAAAGCGCAGCGTGCAGAGGTGGTCGAGCTGCTGGTTGACGTCCGAGAGCAGTTCGGCGAGCGGATAGGCCGGCTGGTTGCGGCAGACGAAGGTGTACTCGGCCTGCGTTTGCGGGTGGCTGTGCAGCATGGCCTGCCACATGGTGAACTTGTACAGGTCGGTGTCCAGCAGGCTGTGGATGATGGGTTGCATGGTGCGGTCCTTCGCCGTTCTTTTCGGTCAGGTGTTTGCGGTCAGGTGTTGGCAGTCAGTATGGAAAGCATTTCGGCGCTGGTGCGAAGCTGCGCGCCGCGGTTGCTCATGTCTTGCAAGAACGCCTGGTGCTGCGCCTCGAAGCCGGCCACGGGGCTCATGCAGTCGGTGACCAGCACCAGCTTGGCAGGCCTGCCCGAAGGCAGGTTGGCGGCGATGTGCTCGGTGGTGGCCTTCACGCAATGGCTGCTGGCTTCGCCGGCAATCACGATCAGGTCGGCGCGGTCGAGTGATTCGACCAGCGGCATGTTGAGCAGGGTGGCGGGGTCGTCCGCATCCGGCACCTCGGCCTGGATGGCGCTGTAGTGCTCGGTCCAGGGGTTGCTGCCCTTGCCGACCTTTTCCACCACGCGCAACTGCCCATCCTCCCAGGCGTTGTAGGCGCCCTTGACGGCCGCGTGCACGTTGTGGCCCCAGCTGCCGATTTCGCAATGCACCGGCCAGACCATCAGCGTGTAGCGTCCCCGGCGCTCGAGCTCGTGGATGTAGGCCAGCGCCCGGGGCAGGGCAGCGGGGTCGCGCGGGCGGTAGTCGCCGGCATTGACCTGTGCCGCCGTGATCGACGTGAAAGGCGGCACACCGGCGCCATCGCGTGTCTGCCAGAACGTGGGATGCGCAATGTCGAACCTGTGGTGCGAATCCAGCGTGATGGTGATGCCGCCGATGCCGCCCGAACCTTCGCGGATGAGCTGAGCCACCCTCAGCATGTCGGAGTGGGCACCTGCGACCGGCAGCGCCGGTTGCAATTGCGCGCCGGTGGACGGATCAGCCGGAAGCCAGCTGGCCGGAAGGTCGCAGAAGTCGTTTTGCGGATCGATCAGGAGAAGTTGGATGTTCTGCTTCATAGTGTGTTCTTTGGTTGAGTTGTACTGTACAACTATATGGGTTGGATAGTACAACTTAGTGGGAAGAAGTCAAGCGCCGGGCTCCGAGGCGTCGCGCGGGCTGAACGTGCGCGGGAACAGCGCCGCCTGGGACCGGTCGCGCAGGCGGTAGCCCATGGCCGGCCGGCCGAAGGTGCCTTCCACGGTGCCGGCTTCTTCCATGAAGCCGGCGTCGAGCATCCGTTTGCGAAAGGCGCTCTTGTCGACGGGGCGGCCCAGTACGACTTCATAGGTGTGCTGCAGCTGCGGCAGCGTGAAGGGTTCGCTCAGGAGAAAGGCGGGCAGCGAGGTGTATTCGACCTTGCTGCGCAGGCGGGCGATGGCGGCCCCGAGGATTTCGGCGTGATCGAAGGCCAGGCGCTTGCGGGCGGCCTCGGTGGCCTCGATCCATTCCACCTGCGCGGCGTTTGCTCCTTTTTCGAGCACCAGGTCCTGGCTCGGCACGAGGGCGAAAAATGCATGCGTGGTCGACCAGCCTCGCGGGTCGCGGCTTGCGCCACCCCAACTGCCCAGTTGCTCCAGGTAAGGCGCGGAAACACCGGTCTTTTCCTGCAGCTTGCGCAGCGCGCACCCGAGCAGGCTGGCGTCCTTGTCGACGTCGATGAACCCTCCCGGCAGGGCCCAGCGACCCGGAAACGGCTCGTGGGCATCGCTGGGGCGGCGCATCAGCACGACTTTGAGTTCATCGTCCAGCACGGTGAAGATGACGACGTCGACGGTGACCAGCGGCCTCGCGAATTTCAACTCGGCCGGTGTGTTGGAAGGTTTCACGAGCGGGCCTCCTTTCTAGAGAGGTTGTACTGTACAACTCCAGTGGACCGACCGACAGGCCGGGTTAACCTCCGCGACCTATGGATTCCCTGATCGCCGCCTCCGCGCGGGCGCTTGCCGCGGGCGACGCGCTCGGTGCCCTCAAGCGGGTCGCCTTGCGCGACGACCCGCCTGCGTTGGCCCTGCGTGGCATTGCCATGGCGCAGCTTGGCGAGCATCCACGCGCGCGCGAGCTCCTGCGGCGGGCCGCCCGAGGCTTTGGCGCCCACGAGGAACTCGCGCGCGCCCGCTGCCTGGTTGCCGAGGCCGAGGTGGCGCTGGCGATGCGCGACCTCGGTGGATCGCCGCGCGCTCTTGCCGCTGCAGCCGCCACGCTCGACGCGCATGCCGACCATGGCAATGCGCTGCAGGCGCGGCTGATTGCGGCGCGCAAGTTCCTGCTGCTCGGCCGGCTCGACGAGGCGGCGGCCACGTTGGCGCCGCTCGATGCGCGCGGCCTGTCGCCGTCGCTGGCGGCGGTGGCCGAGCTCACCGCCGCCGAGCTGGCGCTGCGATCGCTGCGCACCGGCATGGCGCAGGCGGCGCTCGACCGCGCGCATGAGGCGGCCGAACGCGCGCGCGTGCCGGCGCTGCTCGCCGAGGTGGCGGAAGCGCGGGCCGCGCTCGATCGTCCCGCCGCGCGGCGCCGCTCCGCCGACGGCGAAGAGACGCTGCGCCTGCACGAGGTGGAAGCGCTCCTGGCCTCGGACGCGCTGGTGGTCGACGCATGCCGCCGCGGGGTCGGTGCGGGCGATGCATGGCGACCATTGGCGCGGCGCCCGGTGCTGTTCGCGTTGGCGCGCGCGCTGGCCGAGGCGTGGCCCGGCGATGTCGATCGCGAAGCGCTGATTGCCTACGCGTTCAACACCCGCCACCCCGACGAGACGCTGCGAGCGCGCCTGCGGGTCGAAGTCGGCAGGCTGCGCGCGCTCATTGCGCCGCTGGCGGGCATCGAGGCGACGGCGCGGGGTTTTGTTCTCAAGCCGCACGGCGGGCGCGAGGTTGCCGTGCTGGCGCCGCCCATCGATGGCGACCAGGCCTCGCTGCTGGCGCTGCTTTCCGACGGGGCGGCGTGGTCGACCTCGGCGCTGGCGCTGGCATTGGGAGCCAGCCAGCGCACCGTGCAGCGCGCACTCGCCGAGCTGGAGGCTGCCGGGCGCGTGCGAGCCATCGGGCGGGCGCGGGCGCAGCGCTGGCTTTCGCCGCCGCTGACCGGATTCACGACGATCTTGTTACTCCCCGCTGCGCTGCCGATTGAATAGAGTTGCCTCCAAGCCCCAGTCCGGGGCGCAAACAAGGAGCAGCAATGAGCACTGGCAGCAAGGCAGGCAAGGACCAGACCCCCGTCACGGCACGCGCAGCCGAAATCGTTCGCGAGTACGGCCCATTGGCCGGCGAGGCGAGCGTCGGCGGCGTGACCCACGACGGCCAACGCGTCTGGGCTGCCACACGCGACGGGTTGATCGCTTTCGATCCCGTGAGTGGCAAGACCACGCGCACGCTGGCTTGCGCCGGTGACGCCGGCACCGCCTTCGACGGCACTCACCTGTATCAGATTACCGAGGCGCGCATCGACAAGATCGACCCGGCAACGGGCACGGTGGTGGCGTCGATCCCCGCTCCGGGCAACGGCAGCGACTCGGGGCTCACCTGGGCCGAGGGCAGCCTGTGGGTGGGGCAGTACCGCGACCGCAAGATCCGCCAGATCGACCCGGCCACCGGCGCCGTGTTGCGCACCATCGAGTCCAACCGCTTCGTTACCGGCGTGACATGGGTCGACGGCGAGCTATGGCACGGCACCTGGGAGGGCGACGAGAGCGAGCTCCGCCGCATCAACCCCGAAAGCGGCGCCGTGCTCGAGCGGCTCGAAATGCCGCGCGGCACGGGCGTGAGCGGCCTTGAATCCGATGGGGGAGACCTCTTCTACTGCGGCGGCGGGGGCAGCGGAAAAGTCCGCGCCGTGCGGCGCCCGAAGGCAGCCGCCAGGGCGTGAGCGCATCCGCCCGCCAAACGATTCATCGAGCCAAGGAGCACATCGCCATGAACACCACTGTTGCCGGAACCGGCATTGCCGATCACCCCGTCGTTGCCAAGGACCGCTGGCTCGTCCAGCGCAAGGCGCTGCTGGCCCGCGAAAAGGAACTGACGCGCCTGCGCGACCAGATCGCCCGCGAGCGCCGCGCCCTGCCGTGGACCCGCGTCGAGAAGAACTACATCTTCGATACGCCCGACGGCTCGCGCGCGCTTGCCGACCTGTTCGAGGGCCGCCGCCAGTTGCTGGTGCAGCACTTCATGCTCGGCCCCGATTGGGAGCAGGGCTGCCCGAGCTGTTCCTACATGGCGGACCATGTCGACGGCATGAAGGTGCATCTCGAGCACCGCGACGTCACGATGCTGGCCGTGTCCCGCGCGCCGCTGGACCAGATCGAGCGCTTTCGCCGGCGCATGGGCTGGCAGTTCAAGTGGGTGTCGGCCTTCGGCAGCGATTTCAACTACGACTTCAGCGTGAGCTTCAAGTCGGAGGAATGGGCCGAGGGCCAGGGCGAGGTCTACTACAACTACAGCGTGCGGCTCTTCCCGGCGGAGGAGGCGCCCGGCATCAGCGTGTTCTACAAGAACGACGCGGGCGAGGTCTTCCACACCTATTCGACCTACGAGCGCGGTGTCGAAGTGATGATGGGCACGTACAACCTGCTCGACCTCACCCCCAAGGGCCGCGACGAGCACAACGCGGTCTACACCATGGACTGGGTGCGCCACCACGACCGCTACGAGCCCGCGCCGGCCACCAAACCGGCGGCCCATGCCTGTTGCCATCCGTCGAACTGACCGGCAACCGGGCTGAACGCGAAGGCACGCCGTGGAAAGCCTCTGGCCCTGGTTGGTGGTGGCGGGTCTCGGCGCTATTCACGGGCTGAACCCGGCCACCGGCTGGATGTGGGCCGCGGCCTGGGGCGTCCGGTCGAAAGATCGGGGCCAGGCGCTGCGGGCCCTGGTGCCCATTGCGGTCGGGCACGCCGCCTCCGTCGCGCTGGTGGCGGCCGCAGTGGCGTTCGGCGTGTCGATGGACCGGACGGTGATGCAAGTGGTGGCGGGCGGGCTGGTCGTCGTCTTCGTGGTGCTGCACCTCTCGGGCCGCACACCCAAGGCGGTGCGTGCGCCGGCGGGGCATGCCGGGCTGGCGCTCTGGTCTTTCATGATGGCCACCGCGCACGGCGCCGGGTTGATGCTGGTGCCGGCGCTGGTTCCGCTGTGCATGGGCGACACGCCGGCCCTGGACGTTGCCGCATCGGGCGCGCCGATGCTGGCGCTTGCGGCCGTCGGCGTTCACACGGCGGCCATGCTTGCCGTGACTGCGCTGGTCGCCAGCGGAGTGTGCCGGGGGCTGAAACTCATACTTTCGAACTCGTGAGGTGCTGCGAAACCAGCAACAAGGTACAGACTTGCGTATCTGGTTGCACATTGGCGGTGCCATGACAGCTGGTTGCAAGCTTGGCTCAGTGTTTTCCTCAGCGAACGATGGCCTGAAACTCGCTAGAGTGAAGGCGGCCGTTCAGGCTTTTGCGTCGCACACATCAAGGAAAATTTCATGAGCAAGAAAGTTGCATATGTCACCGGAGGCATGGGTGGCATCGGAACTGCCATCTGCCAACGCCTCTTCAAGGACGGCTTCACCGTCGTCGCAGGCTGCGGCCCCACGCGCGACCATGCCAAATGGCTGGCCGAGCAGAAAGCCCAGGGCTTCGAGTTCCACGCATCGGTCGGCAATGTCGGCGACTGGCAATCCACGGTCGAGGCGTTTTCCGCCGCCAAGGCCGCGCACGGCCCCATCGACGTGCTCGTCAATAACGCCGGCATTACCCGGGACCGCATGTTCCTGAAGATGACGCCGGAAGACTGGAGTGCGGTGATCGAGACCAACCTCAACAGCATGTTCAACGTCACCAAGCAGGTGGTGGGCGACATGGTCGAAAAGGGCTGGGGCCGCATCATCAACATCAGCTCGGTCAATGGTGCCAAGGGTCAGGCGGGGCAAACCAACTACTCGGCGGCCAAGGCCGGCATGCACGGCTTCACGATGGCGCTGGCGCAAGAGCTGGCGAGCAAGGGCGTCACGGTCAATACCGTGAGCCCGGGCTACATCGGCACCGACATGGTGAAAGCCATCCGCCAGGAAGTACTCGACAAGATCGTGGCCACCATTCCGGTCAAGCGCCTGGGCGAGCCGAGCGAAATTGCCTCCATCATCTCGTGGCTGGCCACGGACGAAGGCGGCTACTCCACCGGGGCCGATTTCTCGGTCAACGGCGGGCTTCACATGCACTGAGCATGCTGACCGGAACCTGATCGAGAAACCCGCTTCGGCGGGTTTTTTTGTTTCCAGCGATGTGGCTTCTACGAATGGAAAGCCGCGAGAACGGCCATAAAGTTTCGCACCCCTTGGAGGCACGACATGGCAGACACAACAATCACACCGACCCGGAAACTTCCTCTCTATCGCTCGCTTTACGTTCAGGTGATCACCGCGGTGGTCATCGGCGTGCTGCTCGGGCACTTCTATCCCGCCATCGGCGAAGCCATGAAGCCGCTCGGCGACGGCTTCATCAAGCTCATCAAGATGATCATCGCGCCGATCATCTTCTGCACGGTGGTGGTCGGCATTGCCGGCATGGAAGACATGAAGAAGGTGGGCAAGACCGGCGGCTTGGCGCTGCTCTACTTCGAGATCGTGAGCACCATCGCGCTCGTGGTCGGGCTGCTGTTGGTCAACGTGCTGAAGCCCGGCGCGGGCATGAACATCGACCCGGCCACGCTCGACACCAAGGCGATCGCCGCCTACACCGGCCCCGGCAAGATGACCGGCACGGTCGACTTTCTGCTCAACGTCATTCCCAGCACGGTGGTCGACGCCTTTGCCAAGGGCGAAATCCTGCAGGTGCTGCTCATCGCGGTGCTGTTCGGCTTTGCGCTGCACCGCTTCGGCGGGCGCGGCACGCTGGTGTTCGACGTGATCGAGAAGGGCTCGCACGTGCTCTTCGTGATCGTGGGCTACATCATGAAGCTCGCGCCCGTCGGCGCCTTTGGCGCCATGGCGTTCACCATCGGCAAGTACGGCCTGGGCAGCCTGTTCTCGCTCGGCAAGCTGATGGGCACGTTCTACCTGACCTGCCTGCTGTTCATCTTCGTGGTGCTGGGGCTCATTGCGCGCTTCCACGGCTTCAGCATCTGGAAGTTCATCAAGTACATCAAGGAAGAACTGCTGATCGTGCTGGGCACGTCGTCATCCGAATCGGTGCTGCCGCGCATGATGGAGAAGATGGAAAACCTGGGCGCGAAGAAGGCCTGCGTGGGCCTGGTGATTCCGACCGGCTATTCGTTCAACCTGGACGGTACTTCCATCTACCTGACGATGGCCGCGGTGTTCATTGCGCAAGCCACCAACACGCCGATGACGCTGACCCAGGAGATCACGCTGCTGGCCGTGCTGCTGTTGACGTCGAAGGGCGCGGCGGGCGTGACCGGGAGCGGCTTCATCGTGCTGGCCGCCACGCTGTCGGCCGTGGGCCACGTGCCGGTGGCGGGTCTTGCGCTCATCCTGGGCATCGACCGCTTCATGTCCGAGGCGCGAGCATTGACCAACCTGATCGGCAACGGCGTGGCCACCATCGTGGTGGCCAAGTGGACCAACGAACTCGACACCGAGCGGCTGAAGGCCGGGCTCAACAACGAGAGCTGGGTCGAGTCGCAGGAGCCTGAAGTGCTCGAAGGCGCGCGCGTGAGCAAGATGGCCGACTGAATGGCCTTGAAGGCCCGATGAAGGGCCGGGTGAAGTAAGAGGCCGCGCATCGTTCCTGCAAAATGCAACGATGCCCCACAGCGTTTCCCTCATCAACACCATTGCCGCCGGCCTGGGGCTGGCGCTCGTGTTCGGCTTTCTCGCAGTGCGCCTGCGGCTGCCCGCGCTGGTGGGCTACCTGCTGGCGGGCGTGATCATCGGGCCCTTCACGCCGGGCTTCGTGGCCGATGCGGGCATTGCGGCGCAGCTGGCCGAAATCGGCGTGATGCTGCTGATGTTCGGCGTGGGCCTGCATTTTTCACTCGACGATCTGCTGGCGGTGCGCAAGATCGCCTTGCCCGGAGCGCTGGCGCAGATTGCGGTGGCCACGCTGCTCGGCGGTGCGCTGGCGCTCTGGTGGGACTGGTCCTGGGGCGAGGCACTGGTCTTCGGGCTGGCGCTGTCGGTGGCAAGCACGGTCGTGCTGCTGCGGGCGCTCGAAAGCCTGGGCATTCTCGATTCGTTCACCGGCCGCATCGCCGTGGGCTGGCTGGTGGTCGAAGACCTGGCCATGGTGCTGGTTCTGGTGCTGATGCCGCCGCTTGCGGGAGCCTTGGGCGGCCATGCCGCCGATGCGGCAGGTTCCGCGGACCCGCTGTGGCAGACGCTCGGGCTCACGCTGCTGCAGGTGGGCGGCTTCGTGGCGCTCATGCTCGTGGTCGGAAGGCGAGCCTTTCCGTGGATTCTGTGGCAGGTCACGCGGACCGGATCGCGCGAGCTGTTCACGCTGTGCGTGATTGCGGCGGCCGTCAGCATCGCATTCGCATCGGCGGCGCTGTTCGGCGTGTCGTTTGCGCTGGGTGCATTCTTCGCGGGCATGGTCATGCGCGAATCGGAATTCAGCCACCGTGCGGCGCAGGAGTCGCTGCCGCTGCGCGATGCCTTCGCGGTGCTGTTCTTCGTGTCCGTGGGCATGCTGTTCGACCCCTCGGTGCTCATCGAGCGTCCGCTGCAGGTGCTGGCCGTGGTGGGCGTGATCGTGCTGGGCAAGTCGCTTGCCGCCTGCGCGCTGGTGCTGGCTTTCCGCTATCCGCTGGGTACGGCGCTTACGGTGAGCGCGAGCCTCGCGCAGATCGGGGAGTTCTCGTTCATCCTGGCGGGCCTTGGTGTATCGCTCGGCGTGCTGCCGGTCGAGGGCCAGAGCCTCATCCTTGCCGGTGCGCTGATTTCAATTGCCACCAATCCGCTGTGGTTCAGCCTGATCACGCCATTGCAGAAGTGGCTGCATGCCCGTTTGCCCGTGGCTCGCGGACTCGAATCGCGCGACCATCCGCTGGCCGAACTGCCGACCACCACCGAGGCCAGGTACCTCTCTAGGCAGGTGGTGCTGGTGGGCTACGGCCGCGTCGGGCGGCGCATTGCGGCCGAGCTGGAGGCGAACGACATCCCCTATGTGGTGGCCGAGCAGAACCGCGAGCTGGTCGAAAAGCTGCGCGAAGCCGGTGTTGCGGCGGTGTGGGGCGATGCAGCGGACCCCGCGGTGCTGATCCAGGCGCACATTGCGCGAGCCCGCGTGCTGGTGGTCGCAACGCCCGACGCCCTGAACGTGCGCCAGATGATGGAAACCGCGCACACGCTCAACCCCGGCATCGAAACCGTCATCCGCAGCCACAACGAAGACGAAGCACAACTGCTGACCCAGCAGACCGCCGCGACGGTCTTTCTTGGCGAACAGGAACTGGCTCAGGCAATGGCCCGCGACGTGGTCCGGCGGGCAGTGGCAGCGGCGTGAACCGCCGGCCACCGCAACGGTTCAGAGGTCTTCGATGACCAGCGTGCGGTAGCGCTGCGCGATCGAGTACGGCACGGCGCGCACCACCTCCATCAGGCGGTTCGCTTCCTCTTCGTTCTTCGTCTTGACGAGCAAGGCCGTGTGGCCTTCGCGCGCGAGCTTGGTGTAGGCGCGCACGGTGGCGGCGTCGGTACCCGCCGAAGGCAGCGGGTCGTCGGATTCCTTCACCGTCGGCGTGATCTCGTCGAGCACCGTTTGTGGCGGAATCAGGTATATCTCGTCGCCGCTCACGCCCTTTTGGAGCAGCTGATGGCCGACGCGGTTGGCGTCTTCCGCACTCGGAAACATCACCAGCGAGTAGCCGCTTGGGTAAAAGGCGCCGCCGATGGTTGCTCGCATGCGGGGTTCTAGGACGAAGTTCTTCATGGTGCTGCCTCCAGTGATGCAGTTCTTTGCTTTGCCCACCACGCTAGGCCTTCAGCAGACCGTGCGCTGTAGGCCTGCTCCCTATATTTCCGCAGGCTGGCACGGCAAAGCTTGGGCAATGCCCCGGCAGGCTCCTGTACACTGCGCCTCTCATGTCTTGCCGTCTTTTCCCCACTGCCGACTGCGTCGCCTCCATGGCCCGCATGATGCCGCCTGCCTTTGCGCGGGCGAATGGGGCATTGGTTGCACGAATGATTACCACCATTACCACCGCGGCCACCTGAGCACGCGCAGGTGGCCGTTTCGGCAGCCACCTGGTGTATCGCTCTTCTCTCCGAATGATTGAAACCCAGCTCTGGCAGCTGGGTTTTTGTTTTTTCATCCGGAGATTTCCATGTACCGCGATCCAGTCCAGTCACTCGAACCCTTGCCCAGCCGCAACGCGGCACCCCACGCACTGCGCGTGGGAATGATCGGCATCGGCACTGTCGGCTCGGGCACGTTTCGCGTGCTGGCCCGCAACCAGGCCGAGATTGCCGGCCGCGCCGGGCGGCCGATCGAGGTGGTGATGGTCGCGGCGCGCAACCTGGCGCGGGCCGCCGCCGTGGTGGGCGGGAACGTTCCGCTGACGCACGACCCGATGCGCGTTGCCACCCACCCCAACGTCGACGTGGTGGTCGAAGTGGCCGGCGGCACCGGCCCCGCACGCGACTGGGTGCTGGCCGCCATTGCCCACGGCAAGCATGTGGTCACCGCCAACAAGGCCTTGCTGGCGGTGCACGGCGCCGAAATCTTCGCGGCGGCCCGGCAGCATGGCGTGGCCGTCGCCTACGAAGGCGCGGTGGCGGTGAGCATTCCCATCGTCAAGGCGCTGCGCGAAGGGCTCACGGCCAACCGCATCGAATGGGTGGCGGGCATCATCAACGGCACCACCAACTTCATCCTCAGCAAGATGCGCGATGAAGGGCTGGACTTCGGCGCCGCGCTCGCACAGGCGCAGGCACTGGGCTATGCCGAGGCCGATCCGGCTTTCGACGTGGAGGGCATCGACGCCGGGCACAAGCTCACGCTGCTGGCCGCCAATGCGTTCGGCACGCCGGTGCGCTTCGACGATGTGCAGGTGGAAGGCATCACGGCGCTGCAGCGGCTGGATGTGGCCTGCGCCGAGCAGTTGGGCTACCGCATCAAGTTGCTGGGCGTGGCGCGGCGCCGGGAAGAGGGCGTGGAGCTGCGCGTCCAGCCCGCGCTGGTGCCCGCCGCGCACCTCATGGCGCATGTGAACGGGTCGATGAACGGCGTCATGATCAAGGGCGACGCGGCCGGCGTGACGATGTACTACGGCGCGGGCGCCGGCTCCGAGCAGACCGCGTCGGCGGTGATTGCCGACCTGGTCGATGTCGCACGCCTGGCGGGCACCAGCGCCGCGCAGCGCGTGCCGCACCTGGGTTTTCATGCGCACGCAATGAACACTCTGCCGGTGGTCTCTCGCGCCGACGTGTGTTCGTGCCACTACCTGCGAGTGCCCGTGCATGCCGCAAGCGGCATCGAGGCCGTAGCGGGCTGGGCTGCCGGCCGACAGCTGCCGGTGCGGCAAGTCACGCTTGCGGTTGGGCAGGCCGGCAGCGGCCCGCAGGTGCTCGTGCTGACGCAACCGGTGCGGCAAGCCGAGATGGAGCTGGCCCTGAACGCACTCCAGGCGCACCCGGCAGTGGCGGGAGCAATCACGGCGCTGCGGGTGGAGGAACTGGCGTGAGCCGCTTCGTTCTAACTGGGACAGAATGCGCCCGAACGCGGGCGCTTGCACCGCACACGCAATGGGAGCCGCAATGGATGTCTATGGGTTGGATGAGCTTCAAGCGCGCGAGGGAAACCGCGCGTGAAGCGCTGGTTCATGGCCATCGTTCTGGCTTGGGCAGCCCCCGTGTTTGCCCAACCGGCGGAGCAGCCCAAGCAAGTGGAGGGCGCGTCCTGCGAAGCGGAAGAAGCCGCGCTCGAGCGTGAGATGGACCTTGCGCGCTCCCGGGGCCAGATGCTGCGCCGGCGGCAGCTGGCCGAAACCCTGGCCGCGCTGCGAACGCGTTGCCACGGGTCGGAGCCTCAGCAGAGCCGCGCGGCCCGCATCGACAAGCTCGAGCAGGAGATCCGCGCGCTTCGCTCGGAACTCGAACGCGCCGAAGACCAATTGCGCGACCTGAGAAACCAGCGGCCATGACGGACTGTCCTGCCAGGCACCCAGCTGCTGCCTAGAGCCGCGGCAGCTGCATGCGCACTCGGCGCGCCGCTTCTTCCTCGCGCGCATCGTCCACTTCGCGCAGCACATTGCCCAGGTCGACAGGGCCGGTGTCGCGCACGTGCGTGCCGGTCAGCACCGATTCGACGCGCAGCAGGCCGCGCTCATACAGGTGCCAGATCTCGTCGCCATAGTGCGTGCCCAGCAGCTCCGGCGCAAACTGGCCGAAGAAGTTGCGCAGGTTCTCCACGTCGCGCAGCAGCATGCGCCTGGCGTGGTTGTTGCCCGCCGCGTCCACCGCCTGCGGCAGGTCGATGATCACCGGGCCGTCGGCCGACAGCAGCACGTTGAACTCCGACAAGTCGCCGTGCACCACGCCCGCGCACAGCATGCGCACCACCTCCTTCAGCAGGCTGCCGTGGTGCCGCACTGCTTCCTCAGGCGTAAAGGCCACGTCGTTGAGCCGCGGCGCCGCGTCGCCGTTGGCGTCGGTCACCAGTTCCATCAGCAGCACGCCTTCAAGAAAGTTGTAGGGCACTGGCACGCGCACGCCGGCTGCCGCCAGGCGGTAGAGCGCATCGACCTCGGCGCTTTGCCAGATGGCCTCGGTCACCTGCCGGCCGAAGCGCGTGCCCTTGGCCATGGCGCGCGTTTCGCGCGAATTGCGCACGCGGCGGTTCTCGGTGTAGTCGACGGCTTGGCGAAAGCTGCGCTTGTCGGCTTCCTTGTAGACCTTGGCGCACCGTGTTTCGTCGCCGCAGCGCACCACGTACACCATGGCTTCCTTGCCGCTCATCAGCTGGCGTACCACCGTGTCGATCAGTCCTTCGTCGACCAGCGACTGCAGTCGTGGCGGTGCTTTCATGGATGTTGCTCCCTCAGGGCCAGCGGGCGGGTCGAGAGGAAGGCCCTCAGGCTTTCCGGGCCGATCTGGTAGGCCGCATCATGCCTGTGCGCGGCAAAGCCGAGCCGGCGGTTGATGGCGAGCATGGGGGCGTTGACCTCGGCGTTGTGCGTCACGGCCATCAGGACGGCGGGATGGCGCTCGCGCACCAGCTGCAGCATGACAGCCTTCACGCCCTTGGCCAGGCCCTTCCCGCGCCAGAGGGGAGCCACGGCTGTGAGCCGCTGGAACATGCGGTCGGGGTACAGCTGGTTCCAGCTGGCGTCGCACACCGCGGCCACTTCGTCGCCGTCGAGCAGCAGCACGAGAAAATGCTCGCCGCCGCGCCGGTCGATCTCGGCATACCAGGCGCGAAAGTCCTCGAGCTCGTAGCGCATGGGCGGGCGCTCGAGCCGGGTGGTGGGGGCGTCGTTCAGCAGCGCGGACAACGGCGCGATCAGTGTCGCAAGGCGCTCGAAGGGCACGCGGCCGGCGTGAATTTCCAAGCGCAACCCGCGGCCCGCTGCGAGCGCATGGGCCCGCCAGCGAGCGAGTTCGGCGTCATCGAGATGGGCGAAGACCATGCGGTTCTCGATGCTGCGGTGCTTCTCGGCCGCACCGATGGCCGTGAGAAATGCGTGCCCCTCGGGAAGCGAGGCCTTGATGGTCGCCATTGTCTTGCCGCGCTCTTCCATGGTGGCAAGCAGCGCGCGCATCAGCATGGTGGCAATGCCTTGCCGCCGATGTGACGAAGCACGCCGCCCCACACGTCCACGAAGGGCGCATAAGCCTGGT
Source organism: Variovorax sp. DXTD-1 (assembly GCF_003984625.1). Taxonomy (GTDB): domain Bacteria; phylum Pseudomonadota; class Gammaproteobacteria; order Burkholderiales; family Burkholderiaceae_C; genus Variovorax. The sequence continues at coordinate 20,073 of NZ_RWKH01000008.1, forward strand.
AATCGGGCGTGCCTTCGCGGCGAAAGCTCATGTTGAGGCTGCCGACGATGCCGCCGCGGCCATCCAGCGCAAAAATGCGATGCACGACTTGCAGGGGCGTGTGCTGACGCACGTTCTGCATGTTGTCGGCGTCGCTCGGCCAGGGTTCGCCCGGAAAGTCCTGCTCGTTGCGAAGGCGCCAGTAGGCAAGAGCCTTCCTCCACTCTTCGGCGGATGCCTGCTGGGGATCGAAAACAGAAGTTGCGAAATGCCGCACGTCTGCGGCACGGGGTTCAAGCATGGTGAGCCTTGATGATTCTGGAAACGGGCAATCGCGGCCGGCACCTGCATGCCGACGGCGGCGTTTGAATCTCGGGCGGTTTGTCGCTGCGGCAGCAGTGCCGCAATGGTCGAACCGGCTGTGCCCGTTCAGGGCTCGCGCTACGGGAGAAAGCGCGTCAGCAGGCCATTGAAGATTCGACAAACCGGCCGGGAGTGGGGCGTTGAACAGCTGTGTCTTCCATCGCGCACCTCCGGTCTGGTTGTTTGTCGAAGCGTCGAATGTAGCGGCCTTGCTGCGCAATGTGAAGTGACTTGTGGCGCATCCGCACTGCTGAGCCATGCCAGCTTTCGGGCAGCCGCACTCGTCTGCAAGGACGATGCACCCGAAGGCTGGTCCGTCGAAAGCAGGCCCGGCTTTTTCTTTGGGCGCGCCAGCGGCGCAATGCTGAGCTAAGGTAGCCGGTCGGCTCAAGCCAGGATCTTTGAAAATGAACAACAGGGGCAAGCTCGCGGTATTCCTTCTCGCATGCGCAATGAGCCTGGCCGCACAGGCACAGGAGTGGCCGGCAAGGCCCGTGCGCGTGATCGTTCCCGCGCCGCCGGGCAGTTCGCTCGACCTGATCGCGCGCGCGCTGGCCGACCGGCTGCGAACCATGTGGAAGCAGCCCGTCGTGATCGAGACCAAACCCGGCGCGGGCGGCCTGATCGGCATGGACGCGGTGGCCAAGGCACCGCATGACGGGTACACGCTGGGCATCGGCTTCAACGGGCCGATTGCCTTCGGCCCCTACATGTACAGCCGCATGCCGTATGCACCCGCGCGCGACCTGGTGCCCATCGTGCTCACGACTTCGCAGCCCAACGTGCTGGCGGTGCAGGCCGGCAATCCCGCGAACACGTTGCCGGAGTTCGTGGCGTGGGCGAAGAAGCAGGGCAACGGGTTCAGCTATGCGTCGGTGGGGGCGGGGAGTTCGTCGCATCTCACGATGGAGCTGTTCCGCAGCACCGCGGGCATCGAAGCGGTGCATGTGCCTTATGCAGGCTCGCCGCCTGCCGGGCTTTCGGTGGCGGCGGGCGATACGCAGGCGCTGTTCACCGTGGCGCCGGCACTGCTGCCGCTCATCCAGGGCAAGCGCATCAAGCTGCTGGCGATCACCAGCGCAAAGCGCTCCGAGCTCATGAAAGACGTGCCCACGGTCGCCGAGTCCGGCTATCCCGGTTTCGAGGCGCTGGCCTGGAACGGGCTATTCACCGCAAGCGGCACGCCGCCGGAGGTGATTCGCCGCATCAACGCCGACGTGAACACTGTGCTGCAAGAGCCGGCCGTGCGCGAGTTGCTGGCCAACCAGGGGCTTGTGACGGGAGGCGGCTCGCCTGAAGAATTCAGGTCCTTCATCGACAGTGAGGGGCGCAAGTGGGGCGCCATCATCGGCAAGGTCGGCATCCGGCTCGAGCAATGATCCGAAATTTGGATCAATTGATCTGAATTTTCGATTTTACGGATGACGGCGGGCTGCCTAAAGTCCGCCTCGATGAACGCCACTGCCTCGCCCCCACTGCTGATCGGCTGCGCTGCAGGCTTTTCCGGCGACCGCACCGACGCGGCCGGGCCGGTGGTCGATACGCTGATCGCCCGGCTGCAAGGCGGCCCGGCGGAGCAACGCGCTTTCCTGATCTTCGAAACGCTGGCAGAGCGCACGCTCGCACTCGCCCAGCTGCGCCGACGCGACAACCCCGACGCCGGCTACGAGCCCTTGCTCGATGCCATGCTGCGGCCCGTGCTGGCCCGCTGCCTTGCGCACGGCATTCGCATCGTGAGCAACTTTGGCGCGGCCAACCCGCGCGCCGCGGCCCGTCACATCGCCCGGATGGCGCGAGAACTCGGCGCCGCTGCGCCGCGCATCGCGGTGGTGGAGGGTGACGATCTCTCCGGCCCCTCGAATCTTGCGCTGTTGCACGAAGCGCTTGGCGCGCAAATGGACGGCCTGCGCATCGTCAGTGCCAACGCCTATATCGGCGCCGAGCCGATTGCCGAAGCGCTCGACGCGGGTGCACAGATCGTGGTGTGCGGCCGCGTGGCCGATCCGTCGCTCACGGTAGGTCCGGCCATGTCGCACTTCGGCTGGCGCGCCGACGACTGGGACCGGCTGGGCCGAGCCACCATGGCCGGCCACTTGCTCGAATGCGGTGCGCAGGTCTGCGGCGGCTACTTTGCCGACCCTGGCTACAAGAACGTACCGGGCCTCGAAGACGTGGGCTTTCCGATTGCGGAGATCGATGCCCACGGCCACTGCACCATCGGCAAGGCCGACCGCACCGGCGGCCTCGTGAGCGAAGCCACGGTGAAGGAGCAGCTGCTGTACGAGGTGCACGACCCGAGCGCCTACCTCACGCCCGACGTGGTGGCCGACATTGCCGAAGCCGAGGTCGATCAGCTGCCGGGCAAGGCGAATCGCGTGGCGTTGTCGGGCGTGCGCGGCCATGCGCGGCCCAGCCACTACAAGGTCAATGTCTGCCATGAAGGCGGCTGGCTGGCCGAGGGCGAAATTTCCTATGCGGGACCGCGCGCCGAGGCGCGCGCGCGGCTCGCGGCGGACGTGCTGCGCAAGCGGCTCGACGGCCTTGCGCTGCGCGTGGACCTGATCGGTGCGCTGAGCATTCTTGGCGACGACGCCGGCCGCATGCTGGCCGATACGCCGGATGCCGGCCTGCGCGACGTGCGCCTGCGCGTTGCGGCCTCGCATACAGACCGTGCGCAGGCCGAGCGTCTCACGCGCGAAGTCATGGCGCTCTATACCTGCGGGCCGGCGGGCGGCGGCGGTGTGCGCACCGCGCTCACGCCGCGGCTCAATACCTTGTCGTGCCTGCTGCCGCGCGAAGCGGTGCCGGTGAGCTTCGAACTGCTCGGCGCGGAGGCCCTGGCATGAACACGGCGACAGACCTCATGGAAGTGCCGCTCTACCGCGCCGCCCACGGCCGTACCGGCGACAAGGGCGACCGCTCCAACATCAGCGTGATTGCCTGGCACCCGGACTTGTATCCGCTGCTGGCCGAACAGCTCACGCCTGAACGCGTGGCCGCGCAGTTTCGCCACCGCGCGCCAGCACGGGTGCAGCGCTTCCTGCTGCCCAGGCTGCACGCGATGAACTTCGTGCTCGATGCGGTACTCGACGGCGGCGTCAACGATGCGCTGAACCTCGACGCGCACGGCAAGGCGCTCTCGTTCCTGTTGCTGGACATGCCCATCCGCGTACCGCGCCCGCTTGTGCCGCTGCTGGCGGGGCCATAGCGGCAATCCGATTTCTTTTTCTCACCCATCCATCCGGAGACAAAACAATGAAACGACGTTCCCTCACCCTTTCGGCCGCCGCTCTGGCCCTGGTGCCGCTGCTGGGCCACGCGCAGCAGGCCTTTCCAGACAAGCCCATCACCTTCGTGGTGCCCTTTGCGGCCGGCACCGCCACCGACCAGATCGCACGCGCGCTGGGCAACAGCATCACGGCGGAAACAAAGCAGCCCGTGGTCATCGACAACAGGGCCGGTGCCAGCGGATTCATCGCCTCGCAGCAGGTGGCCAAGGCCGCGGCGGACGGCTACACGGTGCTGATCACCACCAACACCACGCACGCGGCCAACGAACACCTGTTCAAGAAGCTGCCGTACGACCCGGTGAAAGATTTTTCGCCCATCACCGCGCTGGGCAAGGGTGGGCAGATCATGGTGGTGAACCCCTCGTTCCCGGCCAAGAGCGTGGCCGAGTTCGTGGCGCTCGCGAAGAAGGAGCCCGGCAAGTACAGCTTTGGCAGCGGCAGTTCATCAAGCCGCATGGCGGGCGAGTTGCTGCAGCAGATGGCCGACATCAAGCTGCTTCACGTGCCCTACAAGAGCAACACGCTGGCCGTGACCGACCTGCTGGGCGGGCAGATTCACATGATGATCACCGACGCGGCCACCGGGCTGCCGCAGGTCAAGGGAGGCAAGCTGCGCGCGCTGGGTGTGTCGAGCGCCGCGCGCTCACCGCTGGCACCCGATGTACCCACCATTTCCGAAGCCGGCGTGAAGGGCTACGAGATGGGCTACTGGTTCGCGGCCTATGCGCCCGCCAAGACGCCACCGGCGGTGGTCAAGCGCCTCAACGAGCTACTGGTGAAGGCGGCGAAGAGCGAGTCTGCCAACACTGCGTTCTACGAACCCACGGGCACCGAGGTGTTCACCACCTCGGCTGAAGAGCTTGCCAAGTTCCAGACTGCGGAGTCGCAGAAGTGGGGCCGCATCGTGAAGGCGGCCGGCATCGAAGCCGAGTAGCCGGGGAAGGCGGCGTCCGCTGCTAACGCACGTTTGCGCTCTTCTTCGGATCAGTGTGCACCGCAAAGCCTGATTCACCCGGCGCGATCTCGTCGCGCAGCGTGAGCGCCGGAATGTCGTAGTCGCCGAAGTTCTGCGGACGGAACGGAATCGGGTCCGTCGTCCACAGCGTGTCGAGGCGGCGGCCGAGCTCTTCGGTAATTCGTTCGTAGGCGGCTGCATCGACCTTGCCGGTGCGATAGACCACATAGGGCGGCAGCACGTCGAACCCGGGGTAGTACAGCACCCCGTGATGGATGGGAAACAGCAGATCGTCCATTGGCCCGTTGATGCCTCTGGCGCTGTAGTGCGAAGCCCACCCGCCAGTGGTAACCACCAGCATCGCGCGCTTGCCGCTCATCACGCCCTGGCCGAAGCGGTCGCCCCAGTGCGAGTCGGAGTGCTCGCCCACGCCATAGGCAAACCCATAGGCGTAGACCCGGTCGATCCAGCCCTTGAGGATGGCCGGCATCGTGTACCACCACAGCGGAAACTGGAAGATCACGGCATCGGCCCACAGCAGCTTGGCCTGTTCCGCCGCGATCTCGTCGCGCTGGGTGCCGGCCTCGAAGGCGCGCAACGAGTCGGTCACGGGGTCGAAATGAGCGCCGGGCTCGATGTGCGAGAAGTCGTCCGCGTCGAGCGTTGCCTTCCATCGCATGGCGGAAAGATCGGACACGCGCACTTCGTGCCCGGATTGCACGAGGCGTTCCACCATGAATTGCTTGAGCGATCCGTTGAGCGAACGGGCTTCGGGGTGGGCATGAACAAGAAGAATTTTCACGGCTGCATGTTGCGTTGAATGACGATGCATGCAGGTTAGGTACAGCCGAGCTATATTGGAAATGAATATTCAAAATTCCAGGAATAGTATTGAACAATTTCAACCGGCTCGACCTCAACCTTCTGCTCACGCTCGATGTGCTGCTGGCAGAGCGCAGCGTCACCCGTGCAGCCGAGCGCCTTAACCTCTCACAGCCCTCGGTAAGCGTGCAGCTCGCCAAGCTGCGCGAGGTGTTCAACGACCCGCTGCTGGTGCCCGCGCAACGCGGCATGCGGCCCACCGCGCGTGCCGATGAATTGCGCGAGCCGCTGCGTGCAGCGCTGGAGTCGCTGGGCCGCGCCGTCGCGCCCACCGGGCCTTTCGACCCTGCCGAAGCCACCACCACCTGGCGCGTGGCCGCGGCCGACTATGCCGAGTCGGCCATTCTTCTGCCGGCGCTTGCCGGCCTGCGCGCCGCCGCGCCGAACACCCGCCTTGCCGTGGTGGAGGCGGTGCCCTCGCGCATGCCCCGGCAGCTGGAGCAGGGAGAGATCGACCTGTTCTTTCATACCAGCGTGGGTGCGCCCCCCGGGCTGCACCGGCGGGTGCTGTTCCACGAGCGCTATGTGCTTGCCGGGCGCACAGGCCATCCGCGCCTGAAGCGCCGGCCCACACTGGCGCAGTTCTGCGCGCTGGAGCACGTGGTGGTGTCGCAGGGCGGCGGCGGCTTCATCGGGCCCACGGACGAGGCGCTCGCGAAGAAAGGGCTCGAGCGCCGCGTGGCGTTGTCGGTGCCGCATTTCCTTTTCATGATGTCGGTGCTGGCCGCCACCGACATGGTTGCGATGCTGCCCGAGCGTCTGGCGCGCGGCGCGCCCGGGCTGCGGGTGGTGGAGGCGCCGCTGGAGGTGCCGGGCTACGAAATGGCGATGCTCTGGCATGAGCGACGGCACCGCGACCCGGCGCACCGATGGCTGCGGGAGCGGATTGCCGAAAGCCTGTGAACGGCAACCGCTTGCAGAAAAACTACTTTCGCAGAATTTCTCCATCGCCTTGCCTTTGGCGAGCTCATCGATCAGCTTGTCCAGATGCCGTACCTTCTGCATGAGCGGATCGTCGATGTCTTCCACGCGAACACCGCAGACCACGCCCTTGATGAGCGAGCTGTTCGGATGAATGGCCGGGGCTTGGGCAAAGAAGGTCTCGAAGTTGTTCGCCTGTTCGATTTGCCGCTGCAGCCCGTGCATGTCATAGCCCGTCAGCCAGCAAATGATCTGATCGACTTCTTCCTTCGTCCGTCCCTTGCGTTCCGCCTTTTGAACGTACAAGGGATAGACCTTCGCAAAGGCCATCGTGGAGAACGACTGCCGGGGTGCCATCGGTTTTCTCAACCCGGAATCTCGGGCTCGACCAGCTGGGCCAGTGCAACCAGGGACTCCTGCCAGCCTAGGTAGCACATTTCGGCAGGAATCACGTCGGGGATGCCTTCCTGCACGACGGAGATTTCCGTGCCGCAAGACACCCGTGTCAGCGTGACGGTGGTCTTCATGGTGCCCGGCAGGTTGGGGTCGTCGAAGACCGCATCGTAGGCAATGCGCTCGCCGGGCACGAGTTCGAGGTATTTGCCGCCGAACGAGTGGCTGTGGCCGGTGCCAAAGTTGGTGAACGACATGCGCCAGGCGCCGCCGACCACCGGCTCCATGCTGTGGACCTTGCCGGTAAAACCGAAGGGCGGCAGCCAGCGCTCGAAGGCGGCGGGCTCGGTAAAGGCGCGGTAGAGCCGGTCCGGCGGGGTGCGCAGTACGCGATGCAGACGAATGGTGTTGGTAGCCATGGATGTGTTCTCCTGAAATGCAGAGGATGTGCCGGTCAGATCACAGGCACGCTCGTTTCCTTCAGCACCCGCAGCACGAAGTGCGACTTGCTGTGGCGTATGCCCGGAATCTTGTAGAGCTTTTCGCGAAGCAGCCGCTCGTAGTCGCGGGTGTCGCGCACCGCGATGCGAATGTAGTAGTCGTAGTCGCCCGAGACAAGGTAGGCCTCCTGGATCTCGGGGATGGTGGCGAGCGTGCGGCCGAAGTCGTACAGGGTCTCGTCGGTGTGGCTCTCGAGCGTGACCTGCACGATGACCGAGTCGTGATAGCCGAGCTTGGCCGGGTCGACGTCGATGGTGTAGCGCTTGATCACGCCCGTGGCTTCGAGCTTCTTGATGCGCGTCCAGCAGCTGGTGGGCGACAGGCTGACCTCGTTGCCGATTTCCTGCAGTGTCTTGCGGGAGTCGAGCAGCAGCACGCGCAGGATCGCCAGATCGGTCTTGTCGAAAGATCCTTCTTCGGTATTGCCGGTTTGACGATTGTTTTTCATGAATTGAGCGGAATGAGCCAAAAGAAAGATGCAAATTCTGCATCAATGCCGGAAGAATCGACGGCATGCGACTGCTCGACCTTCCTTCCGCTTCTTCTCCACCCCTGCCGCCTGGCCCGGCGCCTCGCGTTCGCAACGGCGCCGAGGCCCTGCTCGACACGCTGGTCGAATGTGGCGTCGACACACTCTTTGGCTACCCCGGCGGCGCTGCGCTGCCGCTCTACGACGCGCTTCATGGCGAGCCGCGCCTGCGCCATGTGCTGGTGCGGCACGAGCAGGCGGCCGTGCATGCGGCTGAAGGCTATGCGCGCACCACGGGGCGCGTGGGCGTGGTGCTCGTCACTTCGGGGCCGGGCGTGGGCAACACCATCAGCGGCCTGCTCGACGCCATCAGCGATTCGGTTCCGCTGCTGTGCATCAGCGGACAGGTGGCAACCGGCGTGATCGGCACGCAGGCCTTCCAGGAGAGCGATGCGCTCGGCATGTCGCGGCCCGTGACCAAGTGGAACCAGCAGGTGCGCAAGGCCGACGACGCGCCGGCGCTGGTGCGGCGCGCACTCGAAATCGCGGCCTCGGGGCGGCCCGGGCCGGTGCTGCTCGACGTGCCCAAGGACGTTCAGCTTGCGCGATTGGGCCATGGCGCCGCGTCCACGCCGATGCGTGCTTTGCGCGCGGGGAGGGCGGCGCTGCCTCCACGCGCCATGCTGCAACGCGCGGCCGACCTGATCTCAACGGCGCGCCGGCCGGTGCTCTATGGCGGCGGCGGGTTGATCAACTCGGGTCCTGCCGCATGCGAGGCCTTCGCACAATTGGTGCACCGCCTGCACGCACCCTGCACGCTCACGCTGATGGGGCTCGGCGCCTATCCTGCGTCCGATCCCAAGTTCATCGGCATGCTGGGCATGCACGGCATGCTCGAGGCCAATCTTGCAATGCACGAGGCCGACCTGGTGGTGTGCGTGGGTGCGCGCTTCGACGACCGCGTGACCGGCAAGCTCGACGAGTTCTGCCCGCATGCGCGCAAGATCCATATCGACATCGACCCGGGCAGCATCAACAAGGTGGTGAAGGTCGACGTGCCGATGGTGGGCGATTGCGGATCAATCGTGGATGCCTTGCTTGCGCTGCTGCCGGCAGAAAGCTTTGCGCCCGAGCGGCTCGCGCCCTGGTGGCAACGCATCGAGCGCTGGCGTGCGGAAGATTGCCTCGGCTTCGAGCTGCGAAGCGATGCAATCTTGCCGCAGCAACTGATGGCGTCGCTGCAGCAGGCCATTGGCGGGCGCGATGCCATCGTGTCGACCGATGTGGGCCAGCACCAGATGTGGGCCGCGCAGTATCTGCGCTTCGAACAGCCGCGCCGCTGGCTTACCTCTGGCGGTGCCGGCACCATGGGCTACGGACTGCCGGCGGCCATTGGCGCGCAGGTGGCGCACCCGGAGGCACTGGTTGTTTGCGTGAGCGGCGATGCCTCGGTGCTCATGAACATCCAGGAGCTTTCAACGGCCGTGCAGCACCGCACGCCGGTGAAGCTGGTGCTGTGCAACAACGGCTACATGGGCATGGTGCGCCAGTGGCAGGAGCTCAACCACGGCAACCGGCTGAGCCACAGCTGGAACGAGGCGCTGCCCGATTTCGTGGCGCTCGCCAAGGCCTTCGGCTGGGGCGCGCGGCGGGTGTCGGACCCTGCCGAGCTCCAGTCCGCGCTGAATGAATGCCTTGAGAGCGACGGTCCATTCTTTCTCGACGTGCAGGTCGCGCCGCAGGAGAACTGCTTTCCGATGATGCCGGCGGGGCACGGGCATCACCGCGTCATGCTGGGTAAAGACCGCTGGTTCGAGGAGCGTTGAGCGGCGCCCAGGTCGGACCGAACCGCGGAGGGCCAACGCACGCTCTGCAGGTTGGTGGTGATCTGCGCAATTCGCGCGGGCGCCAGGCGTCCTGGCGCCAGCGGAACGTCGCGCGACACCAGCCAGTGGCCGAGCGCTTCGTCCGTCGTCGAAGTCTTCGGCGGCTGCCGACGCCGCCCGGTGTCCGCACAACTGCCGCCCGCATTGGGCGCATCGCCACGCATCGGCGCTCGCGAGCCAGCGTGCGTCGAACAGCCGGTGCGGATAGCGCGAGATGCCGACACCGGCATGCGAAGCTGATAATTCCAATCGTCATGAACAAGAGACCCAGGGAGATCGAATGCGCCTGATCAAAAAACTCAGCACTGGATGGTTGCTGGTTGCGTGTGCCACCTCCTTCAACAGCGATGCCATGCCGAGTGCCCCCAAGGCGGACATGGACGCCGTTGTAAAGAACGCAGCCGAAGACGCCATGCGGCAGCACGGCGTTCCCGGTTTGGCCATTGCGATTGCCGCCGGGGGCGAGCAGTGGTTCTACAGCTACGGTGTGGCTTCCAAGAAGACGGGGCAAAAAATCGCAGAAGACACGATCTTCGAAATCGGATCGGTCAGCAAGACATTCACCGCCACGTTGGCGACCTATGCCCAAGCCAAGGGCCAGCTTTCGCTCACTGACAGCCCGGGCAAGTACCTGCCTCAGCTTCGGGGCACCAACCTCGACAGGGTCACGCTGGTCAACCTGGGAACTCATACCGCAGGAGGCTTTCCCCTGCAGGTTCCGGACGCCATCGGGAACACGGGGCAGCTGATGGACTATTTCAAGGCCTGGCAGCCCGCGCATGTTGCAGGTACCGAGAGAAGCTATGCCAACCCCAGCATCGGAATGCTCGGCATGGCCGTTGCAAGAAGCATGCAGATGCCCTTTGAAGAAGCGATGGAGCAGCAGCTTTTTCGCAGGCTTGGCATGTTCGACAGCTTCATCAATGTGCCTGCGGGCAAGATGCCGCTTTATGCCCAGGGCTATAACAAGAACGACGAGCCGGTCAGGCTGAACCCCGGGGTGCTTGCATCCGAGGCTTACGGAGTGAAAACCAGCGCCAAAGACCTGATTCGTTTTGTCGAGGCAAACATGGGCTTGATATCAATAGAAGAAAAGCTACAGCGCGCGATCGCCGACACGCACACCGGTTACTACAAGCTGGGTGCGATGACGCAGGACCTCATCTGGGAGCAATACAGCTATCCGACCACATTGAACGCGCTGCTGGAGGGTAATTCCGCCAAGATGGCGTTGGAGAGCCATGGGGTTGTTGCGCTGAACCCGCCTCAGCCTCCGCAGAAGGAGGTGTGGATCAACAAGACCGGATCGACCAACGGGTTTGGTGCCTATGTGGCGTTTGTGCCCGCAAAGAAGATCGGTATCGTCGTGCTGGCCAACAAGATCTATCCCAACGAGTCGCGTGTTCGCTTGGCGCACCAAATTCTCGGGCAGCTGGATTGCCGCGCTCGAGCCAGGCAGTAAGGCGTCACCGACATGGACCAGATCGCGGCAATCAAGGCGTTTCAGACCGTTGTGACAGCAGGCGGCTTCTCGGCCGCCGCAAAGGTATTGCAGGTGTCGCACACCGTCGTATCGCGGCAGGTCACTCAGCTGGAGGCGCTGCTGGGCACTCAGCTGCTCAATCGCACGACGCGGCGCTTTGCCCTGACGGAGGCGGGGCAGACGTATCACGAATACAGCACGCGGATTCTCGAGCAGCTCGAGGAGGCCGCGCTGGCGGTGACGCGGCACCAGGTGCAACCGGTTGGCGTGCTGCGCATCAACGCTCCCATGTCGTTCGGCCTGCAGGAGCTCGCGCAGTGGTTGCCGGCCTTCATTGCCGCTTACCCCAAGGTGTCGGTCGATCTGGTGTGCAACGACCGTTTCGTCGATCTGATCGAAGAAGGCTTCGACGTCGGCTTGCGCCTGGCCTATGCGCTGCCGGACTCTACCTTGGTTACCAAGAGCTTGGCCAGTTGCGAAGAATGGTGGGTGGCGTCACCCGCCTATTTGAAGGCGCACGGAACACCCTTGGTGCCGGCCGATCTCGCACGGCACAACTGCCTGGTTTATTCGCTTGCGCAGAAATCCAGCCAACCCAGCTTCACCGGGCCGGACGGTCGCCCCCACACCGTCGCCATTGCCGGGAGCCTGCAGGCCAACAGCGGCATTGCGCTGCGCGCTGCGGCCCTCTCAGGGACGGGCATTGCCGCCTCGCCCGTGTTCTTGGTGCATGAAGACGTAAAACGGGGAGATCTGGTTCGCGTGCTGGCCGACTTCGAACAGCAGCCTTTGACGCTGCACGTGCAGTATCCGCAGAACCGCCACTTGTCACCCAAGGTGCGCGCCTTCGTCGACTTTGCGGCGAACCAGTATCGGGAGCCGCGCTGGTAGGCGGGCTCGCCGAGCCGGAAACTTGCCGGACCGATTTGGCTATTGCGCCTTGGTCGGGACCAGGTCGAAGTGATCGGCCTGGTACTGGAACAGCACGCAGTTGGCACCGGGCTCACAGCCGCTGCGGTGCGCAAGCTTGCCCGGAATGTAGTAGTACGAGCCGGCCGGGTACAGCACCTTCTTGCCGTCTTCGAAGATCGCATAGAAGACGCCGCTCAGTACCACGGTGGGCAGGCTTTGCGTATGGACGTGCGGCGGGTTGTTCTTGCCGGCAGGGAACTCCACAAAAGCCTCGTAAGGTCCGTTGCCGGTAATGCTGCCGCGCATGTCGGCAGCACGGATGCCGCCGGTGCCGGCGATCTCGCGCCACTTGATGTCCTTGGCCGGCATGGAGACGAGCGTCTCGGGTGCAGCGGTCGAGGCGGATGGAGTGGCCGGAGCGACCGGAGCGACCGGAGAGGTGGCCCATGCCGGTGCCGCTGTGGCCGCGATGGCGACGAGGCTCAGCTTGCCGAGCAGGCGCTTGATGGTGTTCTTCATGAGTGGCTCTTCTTTCGAGTGTTTGCCGGTGTTGCGGGCAGATTGATGGATAGGGTGCCGTGAGGAATCACGCTTGAATGGGCAAGCCCAGGACTTCCGAGGTGGTGCGCACTTCAGCCACCACGTCCGATACGCCGCGCAACGCAGCACGATGCAGGTCGCGGTGGCTCATCACGCTGCCGTCCTCCTGGTCCAGGTCGCGGGTGGCACATGCGTCGCTCACGATGATGCTGTGATAGCCGCGCGGTGCGGCGTCGAAAGCCGTGGCCGAAACGCACATGTGCGTCATCAAGCCTGTGATGATCAGCGTCTTGATGCCGCGTGCCTGCAACTGCGCCTGGAGCTCGGTGCCTGCGAAGGCGCTGGGCGTAGGTTTCTTCAGCACCACGTGGCGCGCCGAGGGCTGAATCTCCGGATGAATCTCGAAGAGCTTTCCACCCTCGGCGAATATGGGGCTGTCCGCCGGTGCCGCGTGCTGTGCGTGAAACACGGGCATGCCGTGCTTGTCGGCCAGTTCGATCAGGCGCTTGGCCTGGCGCAGCGCGGCCATGCCATCGGGGATCGGCATCTTGCCGTCGAAATATTCGTTCTGAAAGTCGATGGCAATCAGGGCCGTGGACGCTGCATCGATCTGCGTCGTGGCGCTTGCACCTGTGATGGTGCGAATGCTGGGGTGATTCATGAAGGCTTCCCTGTTGAATGTGAGGGTCCGTAGCGTAGGGACCATTCATCCAGGGCGATAGCCATCTGGCGGGACAAGACTTGTGCGCAAAGCGCACATCGAAAAATGTATTGGAGCGGCGTTCGTTCCCGTGCGCCGCTCCACCCGGCTGGGTCTTACCTCTGCACAGACCGCAGATAGATTTCGACGCGGCGGTTCTGTGTGCGGCCGTCTTCGGTCGCATTGCTCGCCACCGGCTGGGTCTGGCCACGGCCGTCTGCCGTGAGCCGCGCTCTTGCAATGCCGCGGTCGGCCAGATAAGCCTCCACGCTCTGCGCCCGACGCTGCGACAGCGCCATGTTGTGGTCCGCATTGCCGGTGCTGTCGGTATGTCCGACCACTTGCGCATTGACGCTCGGCTCCTGCGAAATGGTTTGCGCAACGCCGTCCAGCACGCTGCGGAACGAAGGCTTGATGCTGGCGCTGTCGGTATCGAAGGTCACCTGGCTTGGAATGTTGACCTTCAGCGATCCATCGGCCTGCTCGGTAATTTGCGTGCCCGTGCCGGCGGTCTGGCCCGAGAGCTTGTTCCGGATAGCCGTCCAGTTGTAGCCGACGCCTGCGCCCACCGCCGCGCCAACCGCAGCGCCGATGGCGGTGCTCTTCTTGTCGCGTCCGATGAGGTTGCCAACGCCCGCGCCAACGACTGCGCCCGTGCCCGTGCCTACGGCCGTATGGGTGCCTTGCTCGGTTGCGCAGCCTGCGGCGAGAGTGGCGATAAGGGCGAGCGAGAGGAGTTTGATTTTCATAGACCTTCCAGAATGTGTTTCAGTTGAGATTGCGCGTCGCCGAGTTGGATGCCGCCGATCGCAATCTGTTGATAAAACTCAAGGGAAGGCTCTGAGGACTACAGCTTTGAAAGGACCGCCGCTCACTTGCCGCCGTTTGCGGACTTAATTTGCATTTTTGGGCGGTTCATCGAGGCGTGCGCGATTTTGCATGTAGATCGTGCGCGATTTTTGCGGACTGAAAGTCCCGCCATCTTTAGATTCTCCAGTCAGGTCGGAATTCGTTAACGCATGCGAGCAATCGTCGGTTTGGCATGCGCGCCGACTCAACTGCTTCCTTTTGCGGGAAGCGTTTTGACTTGAGAGAGCCCATTTTGCAAATTGCTGTACTAGACCCGACACTTCGAACCAGAGAGTTGGCCCGCCGCGCCATCTGCAGGCTCGGCCATGTGCCGGCCACCTTTGCCAGCGTGGACGAATTGCAGGGGCACGCTGAAGAAGTCGAGAACTTCGGCCTGCTGCTGCTCGCCTGCCCGAGAGACCCCGCGGTATTCCAGCCGCTCATCAGCCAGGTACGCGAGATCCTGGGGCAGAAGGTGCCCTTGATACTCAGCGCGTGCAAGAGCCAGTTCCGGGTCATCTCGATCCTCCATGTGGACGCTATTTCCACCGTGGCGCATGCGCCATCTTCTTTCGAAGACACCTACCGCCTGCTGGAGGCTGAGCTGCTGCATCGCAGGGTTCCCATCGCGGAGCGCGTGCTCGAGTGGCAAGGCTTCCGCTTCATCCTCGACCAGGACAAGGCGGAGTTCGAAGGCACTCCCATCAAGCTGCGGCCCCGCGAGTTCGACCTTGCGGTGGCCTTCTTCCGCAACATCAACCGGCTTCTGACCCGGGAATGGCTATTTGCGAATGTGTGGGGAAAAAAAGAAGAAGAATGCAGCCCCGTTTCCCGGTCGCTGGACGTCAGCGTATCCGGCCTGCGCCGCAAGCTCGGCCTGCGCTTCAAGCTGCAGGCGATCTGGGGGCAGGGCTATCAACTGAGCGGAGCATCCGAATCTCTTGACGATCAGAGCCGGCGCGGTTTTCTGAGCCGAACGGCCGTTGCGGAGAGGGGCAGCGGCGGTAATGTTGCGGCGGTTCACCGCGAGACAGGTTTGTCGCTTCCTCCGGGCGAACGCACGGGCGCCTGAGGCCGGTCTGCGGCATCAGGCCGCATGATTCGTCGGCGCAGGAGGCGCGAATGCATGTTTTCCTGGCGTGCATCCGTACTGCTTGCGAAACACAAATCCGAAGTATGCGGGGTCGGAAAAGCCGCATCGGTACGCAACCTGCGCCACGGTCAGCGGCGGTGCCGAAGGTGCGCGCAGCATCTGCGCGGCCATTTCCAGCCGAACCTTCTGCACCGTGTCCCGAAACGTCATGCCTGTACCGGATTCGGCGAAGACCTTGTGAACATGCCGTACGGACGCATGCAGCTGGTCGGCAAGCCTGGTTGCGCTGATGTGCGGGTCTGCGTAGTTCTCGCGGATCCAGCGGCACATGTTTTCGTGGAGAGCGCGATTGCGCGTGGACGACCGGTCGCCGTGGATCGCCGGTCCGCCTTGAAGCAGCGCGAAAGAGAGCATCGACAAAACGTGCTCTCCCACCAGCTCCTGCTCGAACGAGCTTGCAATGCCTTGCAGATGGTTGAAGTCCAGCCCGCGCAGGTAAGCGGAGAGCACGCCCGACCAGCCTTCATGTCCCTTGAGGATCTTTGCCACCGGGCCCTCCATGCCGGGAACCCAGCGCGCGACCAATAAGTGCGGCAACCCGACGAACCACATGTCCGTGCAGGCGGGCGAGCGTAGTTTCAGGAAGCGAGCGGCATCGACCAGAACGATGTCGTTGGTCTCATTCGTCGTGAAAGTGTTGAGCTTCAGAACGAGATACAGCGGATGAGAGGTGGCGTCTTTCATGCGGCTGTGCATGGCGGTGCTCACATCCACCGCATTGCCGCGGAGCCACATGAAGGCAAGGTCGCCGACATCGACAGCCTTGAGTTCTTGCCAGAAACGCTCTTGCTTCAAACCCTTTCGCTTCGCGCTGGCCTCGTCGATCCAGAACGAGAACCTCTTGCCCGCGGCGACAGGACTGCCGGTGCGGCGCTGGACGGAATAGGGCAGAAGTGCCATGAATGAACGCATTTTGTGACATTTAACTTGCCGTTGCAATCAATTACGAGTCTGCTGCTCGGCCCTCTGGCAACCCGCAACTAGTTAACGATTCAGTTCGCAGTGTTCGCGAACGCATGCGAAACGTTAACAAACCCATGGCGGTATTCCTCTCAACCGCAAACAATCCGCCCGCTTTAACGCATAGCCAATTCACCACTTGAACGGCAACCAGTTATCTGGGTCGCCGTTTTTTTTGTTTCTTCCATTCAGGGATAAGAAAAAAATGAACATCGTCTACAGAAGCGTCTGGTGTGCCGCCACGAGCACGTGGGTTGCCGCCTCGGAGCTCACCAAGGGAAAGACCAAAAGCAGCCGAAGCCGCATCGTCACTGGGCTCGGGGCCGCTGCACTGCTTGCAGCCAGCAGCATGGCGAATGCCCAGAATGTCCCACAGTGGGACACGGCAACGAACGATGGTCGGGTCGGCACGGTCATTCAAAACAGCGGCGGCACCTCGACGCTCACCGTCAACACCACCGACATCGGCACCAACAACGGAGCGGGCTATACCTACAGTCCCACGATGCAGGACTACGCGAGCCACAACGCGCTTTCCGGCAACGCCGCCACCGATGCCGCTCTGCTTGCCCGGTCCACGCTTGCGCTCGGTTCGACCAGTGTGACCATCGCGGTACCGGACCCCATCACCGGGGCCGCGAGCACCGTCTCCGTTTACAACAGTTCCGGCTTCTCTCAGGGCACCTGGGCCACGGCCCGGTCGTGGAACAACAGCGTCGGCTACAGCGCAGCGGGCGATTCGCACTATGTCGATACCCGTATGGGCGCTGTCGGCCCAGCGGGCGGAACGCTCAAGATCAACATGGCGTCCGATGGAAGCAACCGCTATTTGCCGACGCATGCCAGCGACTGGTTCCACGCCGACGGCACCGGCTTGAACAGCGCGCGCCTCGAGTGGGTCGGCACGGACCCGATCAGCGTCGATCTCGGCAGCACCAATATCGGCCGCTATCCGGGCACGGAGCTGCCGGGCACGGCCGTTACTTTCGACCTTGCTTCCAGCACCAATGGCCTGACCATCGACGGGTACAGCGGTTCTTTCACGGCCTTTGACGGCAGCACGCGCAACGTGAGCGACCTGTCCGAGTTCAGAGCCTACAACGACTGGCTGGTGTCCGAGCTCCAGGCCGGCCGCCTCAAGATCGCCGACTACAACGCGCAACTGGCCAAGGGCTACAAGCAGGGCACCCAGACGACCGTGAGCGCGACTGTCTTCGGACCGGCACCAGACAGCGGCGACGAAGTTCTGACGCCCAAGGGCCGGGTCACCTGGATGCACGCCGACGGCAAGAATGGTTCCGTCTATGTCGCCAAGGAAGGGGTGATGTTCGTGCGCGGCGCCACCGCTGGCGTGCTCGCGGGCACCAACGGCGCTACCGTCACCAACGACGGCCGGGTCTCCACTGCGGGAGCCTATGGCGGTATCTCCGACAGCAAGGCCATGAGCCTGGAAACAGGCTCGCATGGCTTCAACAATGGCGTGATCAATGCCGGCTTCAACGGCAATGCGGGCAACCAATCCGTGACGAATCAGGGCGGTGGATGGGGTGTTTCTGCCGACGGTGCAGGCACCACCTTCGTCAACAGCAAGGATGGCATCATCAATGTGGCCCCGGGTGGCGGTCTCACCGACAGCTACGCTGTGGTTCTGGGAAATACTGCGACCGGACTCAATCAAGGCACCATCAACCTCGGCGTGTCATCGGAAGGCTACCGGGGATTGACCGACTGGGGCGTCAAGGTGCTGGGTGGCAGCGAGTTCGTCAATGACACCGGTGGCGCGATTTATTGGGGCCGTACACCGCAATACGCGCCGGGCGAAGCCACCACATCGGTGGCCACCAGCACGCGCGGCATCGTGACCTATGCCAGCGCGAACACCAATGTCGAGAACAAGGGAACGATCACCGTCGGCCCGCAAGCCGAGCGCGTCACGGCCATGCTCACCAACAGCGATGGCTACGGCGGCAGCATCCCGGTTCGCATGGTCAACAGCGGCACCATCACCCTCGAAGGCGGTGGCACGGCCGCCGCGCCGGCGCAGAACATCGCCATGGCGATCGAAAACGCGGGCGCCCCCGCCGGTGCGCTGGTCACCAACACCGGCACCATCAATTTGCAAGGACGCAATTCGGTCGGCCAGAAGATCACCGCCAACTACTACGATGCCAAGGCCAGCAACACCGGAACCATCAACGTGGCGGGCGGCATCGATGGCGTCGGCCTGCGCAACTACGGTGTCTGGGCCGAGGGCATGTCCGCGGTCGCGGCCGCCGATGTCGGCGGCAACATCAACCTGACGGGCGAGGGCGCCATTGCCGTGCATGCGCGCGGCAAGTCGGTGGTGAACGTTGCGAGTACGGCGGTGCCCACCTTTGCGAGCGGCACCAACCAGATCGGCTTCTACGTTCACGGCGCTGAAGCAAAAATCAACATCGCCGCGGTCGACATGGCCGTGACGACCGAGGATTCGACGCTGTTCCGCATGGCCGAGGGCGCCGATTTCAATGGCGCGGGGCTTACCTTGGCCGCCAACGGCAAGAGCAGCACCATTGCCGTCGTGTCCGGCGCGGGCAGCAGCGCCGCAACCGATGGTGCCGTTCTCAACGTGAACGGCACGGGTGCAAAGGCGGTGCTGGTCGAAGGCGGCGCCACGGGCGACATCAGCGCGGCCACCACCATCAACCTGAATGCGAACAACGCCATCGCCGGCATCGTCGACGGGCAGAAGCACGACATCAACGGCGTGGCCGACAGCGGCCCCAACGCCGCCACCCGGCTCGATGCCGCCACCAACCTGATTGCCACGGCTGCAACCACCGGTGTGACGGGCTACATCACCCGCAACCTGGGCCAGTTGGTCAACCAGGGCACCATCACGCTCAACGGCGCGGACAGCATCGGCATCGACGTGCAGCAGGGCGGCCGCCTGGCCAACAGCGGCCTGCTCACGGTCAATGCCGGCGTCGGCGTGCGCGCCACCGGTGCGGACACCCAGATCAGCCAGCTCGGCACGGTCGTGGTCAACGGCGGCCTTGCCGGCGTGCAACTGCGCGACGGTGCGGCGCTCACACTCGCCGGCACGGGCAACACCATCACCACCCAGGGTACCGCCAACGGCGTGCTGCTGGACACGGGCGCGGTGTCGCTGGACGCAAGCAATCTCGTCATTACGGCCAACGGCACCGGCGCGGGCATCGAGAACAAGGCGGAAATCGGCGCCGTCAAGCTGAACAACGTGACTGTCAACGCCGGCGATGGCGCAGCAATTCGAACCGCCACCAGCTTCGACCCGGCCTCGACCGCCACGCTGAACGTGTCGGGCAGCGGCACCGGCTTTGCGTTCCGCCAGTTCGACGGCAGCAATGCCAGCGGCGACCTGAACATCGGCCCGAACTACCAGATCAACGTGCTCGCGGGCTCCAACGGCGGCACCGGCGTAACGGCGCAAACCACCGGCAACGTGACGACCGGCGGCACCATCGACGTGCAGAGCGTTGCGGGCGGCGCCGCCGTGGTGGCGCATGAAGCCGCCACCATCAGCAACACCGGCACGCTGAGGTCGGTGAGCACCGTGGCGCCTGTCATCGACGGAACCGGCACGGGCAAGACCATTGCCAACACGGGCACCGTGCAAGCGGCCAGCAACACGGCCGTGGCCATTCAGGCCAGTGCCAATGCCGACACCGTGAACCTCACGGCAGGCGCCGTGACCGGCGCCGTCAACACCGGCGAAGGCAGCGACAAGTTCAACTGGACCGCGGGCACGCTCGACGGTGAAGTGAACATGGGCAACGGCGCGGGCAACGCGGCGCTGGTGGGCGCGGTGGATCTTTCCACCACCCGCCACATCGTCACGGGCAGCGGTGCGGGCAATACGCTCGAGTTCCGCGGCACCAACGGCGCC
This sequence comes from Variovorax sp. DXTD-1, assembly GCF_003984625.1. Lineage (GTDB taxonomy): Bacteria > Pseudomonadota > Gammaproteobacteria > Burkholderiales > Burkholderiaceae_C > Variovorax. Next base: position 40,216 of record NZ_RWKH01000008.1, read on the forward strand.
GCCGCCAAGGTGGGCAGCTTCGCGGCCGACGACCTTGCACGCGGCACCAACATCGGCACCGGCTGGAACACGCTGGCCGCCACGCAAGCCGCCGACGTGCGCATCGTCGACACGCTGCAACTGGCCGGTGCCGACAGCGAAATCAAGGTTGCGAGCGGTGCCACGCTGCGCGTGGGCGGTTCGGGCGCCACGGCCGGCAGCATCAACAACCACGACGTGGTCACCTCCGACGCCGGCGGTGCTGGTACGCTGGTGTTCGACAACCTCGACACGCAAGGCTACAGCGGCGTGATCAGCGGCGCGGGCAACTTCACGCGCGCCGCGGGCGGCACCACCGTTTTCACGGGCGACAACACCTACACCGGCACCACCACCATCGACGCGACCGGCACCCTGCAATTGGGTGAGGGCGCGGGCGGTGGTGCTACCGGCAGCCTCTCGCCCTCGACCGCCATCGTCGACAACGGCGCACTGGTCGTGAACCGCAACAACGCGGTCGCACTCGACAACGTGATCAGCGGCAGCGGCAGCTTCACCCAGCAGGGCACGGGCGTGACCACCCTCGGCGGCAACAACAGCTACGCGGGCGCCACCGAAGTCACGGCCGGCACGCTGCGCGTGAACGGCAACCAGTCGGCCGCCACCGGCCAGACCACGGTGCACAGCGGTGCCACGCTCGGCGGAACCGGCGTCATCGGCGGCAATGTCGCGATCAACGACGGCGCCACGCTGTCGCCGGGCAGCAGCCCCGGCACGCTCACCATCAACGGCAACCTGGGCCTCGCGCCCACGGCCAACCTGGCCTGGGAGTACGGGCAGGCCAATGTGCCGGGCGGCGCCTACAACGACCTGGTCCAGGTCGGCGGCGACCTTACGCTCGACGGCACCATCAACGTGGCCCAGTCCACGGGCGGTACCTTCGGGCCCGGCGTGTATCGCGTGTTCGACTACGGCGGTAGCCTGACCGACAACACGTTGGAAATCGGCACGCTCCCCGCGGGCAATACGGCCGGCAAGGTACTGGTGCAAACCTCGGTGGCCAACCAGGTCAACCTCGTCAACAGCAACGGCGTGAACCTGAGCGTGTGGGATGGTCCCGGTAACCCGAACAACAGCAAGATCGAAGGCGGCACGGGCGTCTGGCAGGCCGGCACCGGCAACAGCAACTGGACGCAGTTTGCCGATGGCGCCACCACGGTGGACGGCCAGGTCAACGCACCGTTCGCGAACAACTCTTTTGCTGTCTTCACCGGCACGGGCGGCACGGTCACGGTCGACAACGGCGCCGCCACCGGCGGCCAGGTACAGATCGCTGGCATGCAGTTCCTGGTCGACGGCTACACGGTTCAGGGCGATGCGCTGCGCATCGGCAACGCGGCCACCACGCCCACGCTGATCCGCGTGGGTGCGAGCGGCGCAGGCGACGCAGCGTTGACCGCCACGGTCAACTCGGTCATCGAAGGCACGGGCGGCATCGAGAAGACCGACGGCGGGAAGCTGATTCTGGGCGGTGCCAACACCTACACGGGCGGCACCACCGTGAGCGGCGGCACGCTGCAAATTTCGAAGGACGCCAACCTGGGCGCCGCGGGCACGGGCCTCACGCTCAACAGCGGCACGCTGCAGCTCGGCGCCGATGTGGCAACCGCGCGCAACGTGGCGCTGACCAGCGCCGGCGGCACCGTCGACGTGAACGGCTTCCGCGGTACGCTGAACGGCGCGGTGAGCGGCAGCGGCATGCTGAAGGTGGTCGACAGCGACACTGCCAAGGCAGGGACGCTCAACCTGACGCAGGCGAACAGCTATACCGGCGGCACGGTCATCAACGGTTCCGCCCACGCGGATGGAAAGCTGACGACCGTCATGGCCTCGACCACCGGCGCGCTGGGCACCGGCCCGGTCCTGGTGCAGCAAGGCACGCTGCTCTTCGACGGTCCGGGTGTCAGCGCAGGCAACCTGGCGATCACGGCCGACGCCGGCGACGGCGCTGGGGCGATCATCGGCTTCATGGACCAAACCAGCGCCGGCAACGCGACCATCAGCAGTTCGAAGAACTCGACTGTGCTGTTCTATCCCGGCTCGACGGCGGCCGATGCAACGCTGGCCAACAGCGGCGGAACCGTGCTGTTTTCCGACAGCAGTGCCGGCAATGCCAGGATCGACAACAGCAATGCGGGCATGGTGGAGTTTGGCGGCAGCAGCACTGCCGACAAGTCGGTCATCACCAACGCGAGCGGCAGCACGGTCACGTTCGGCCAGACCGCCAGCGGCGGTACCGCCCACATCACCAACAACGGCACCGTTTCTTTTGCCGACACGGCCAGCGCGGAGAACGCCACCATCGTTCACAACGCCGGGGGCCTGGTGGACATTTCCGGCACCACGACGGGGACCGCCATCGGTTCCCTGTCGGGAGCGGGCAATGTCAGCCTGGGTGCGCGGCAGCTGACGCTCGGCAACCTGAACCGGAACGACAGCCTGAGCGGCGTCATTTCGGACGGCGGTGGCCTCAAGGGCGGCACCGGCGGCTCGCTGGTCAAGGTGGGCAGCGGCACTCTCACGCTCAGCGGCCAGAACAACTACACCGGCACCACCACGGTGGCCGCGGGCACCTTGCTCGCAGGCGCTGCCAACACCCTGAGCGCCGCATCGGCGCACACGGTGAACGCGGGCGCCACGCTCGACACTGCCGGCCACAACCAGACCGTGGCTGCACTCACCAACGCGGGCACCGTGTCGCTGCGCGGCGCCACCGCCGGCAACACGCTGACGGTGAAGGGCGAATACGTCGGCAACGGCGGTACGCTGGCGCTGAACACCGTGCTGAACGCCACCGGACCGTCCGACCGCCTGGTGCTCGATGGCGCCGCGGCCAAGGCCTCCGGCAACACCCATGTCGCCATCACGAACCTGGGCGGCCTGGGCGCGCAAACCACCGGCAACGGCATCGAGGTGGTCACGGCGCAAAACGGCGCGACCAGCACCAGAACGGCGTTTGCGTTGAATGGCGAGCATGTGGACGCGGGCGCCTTCCAGTACCGCCTTTATGCTGGCGACACCGCCGGCAGCGGGGACAGCTGGTATCTGCGCACCGATGCGCCGGCTGCGCCTAAGCAACCGGCCTACCGCGAAGAAGTGCCGCTGCACGCCGCGCTGCCAAACGTCGTTCGCCAGGCCGACCTGGCCATGCTCTCCACGCTGCACCGCCGCGTGGGCGACGAGAACCGGCCAATCACGGTTGGCGCCGACGGCAAGCCGGCCCAGCAAGGTTGGGGCGGTGACAACCGGCGCGCCTGGGGCCGTGTCATCGGCGGCGACATCGACGTGCGGCAGAAGGGCGAAGCCGGTGTCGACAGCCACGCCAGCATGGGCGGCTTCCAGACCGGTGTCGACCTGTACGGCGACAGCAGCTGGAGCGCCGGTATCTACACGGGCATGCTGCGCACGGATGGCACTGTTCGCGGGAACGTGGGCGGTGAATACGGTTTGGCCGGACGCATGAGGCTCAGCAGCCAGTATCTCGGCGCTTACGGCACATACCTGAAGGACGGCTTCTACACCGACCTGGTGCTGCAGTACGGCATGCACGACGTGGTGAGCATGGCGTCGCGCAGCTCTACCCTGGGCGATGCGAGCAGCCTCACGGCATCCATCGAAGCGGGCAAGAGCTTTGCGTTGGGCGAGGGCTGGGCTGTCGAGCCGCAGGCGCAGTTGATCTACAACCGCATGAAGTTCGACACCGTCGACGTTTCGGGCGCCAGCATCCGCCAGGACGCTGCCAACCAGGTGATCGGCCGCCTCGGCGTCCGCATTGCCGGCGACGTGCAGACCTCACTGGGCCGCTTGCAGCCTTACGGCCGAATCAACCTGTGGCATGGCTTCTCGGGCAAGGACACCACGACCTTCGTCGGACCGGCGGGCTCCACGGCCATCGGCACGAAGATCGGCTACACCTCGACCGAACTGGCGGCCGGCTTTACGCTGCGGCTCACACCCACCACGAGCGTCTACGGCGAAGTGGGCAAGCTGTTCAAGGTTGGCGGCGGCAACAGCGTGAAGTCGTCGGTGCAAGGTTCCGTGGGCGTCAAGCTGAACTTCTAACGACCTTCAGGCTGAGCTACAGTCGTCATCGCCCGGCCGATTTATCGGCCGGGCGATTGCATTGCTGCGACGCAATCCATGCGGCATGGCACAAACGAAACGACCAACCACGGGAGTAAAAATGAAACTGGCAAAAAAGCTGCTGCTCGGCGCAGCGATAGTCGCGGGATGCATGGGACCTGCGTCGGCCCAGGAAGCGGACCCGACCAACATGGTTCGCGGCGGCTTGCAGGTGATTCAAATGGTGGACCAGGGCAAGGTCGGCGAGCTTTGGGATGGCGCGACACCCGCCGCCAAGAAGCGCGTCACGCGTTCCGATTTCATCAAGCAGGTGAGCCAGTCGCGCTCGCCCCTCGGCGCGGCCCAGCAGCGCGCCTGGGTTGCCGTCAACCGGCAGACCGTCGCCAACGAGGACGCCGAACTGGCCGGCCAGTATGTCAACGTTGAGTACGAAACCCGGTTCGCGAATGCCGCCAATCGCGTTGTGCGCGAGATGACGACTTTTCGCCTCGACCCCGACGGCAGCTGGCGCTTGAGCGGCTACGTGCTGCGCTGACTCCATAACTTCTTGAGGGCGCGCTTTGCGGCGCGTTCTCTTCACCGAATCGTGGCACGCGGCGGCCGCCTCGTCTTGCCAGAACACTCCCGCATGCGCTGAAAGGCAGGCGGGAGTTCGTACCCCTGCAAGCGTCAATCCTGCAGCAGACGAATACTAAGGTTTTCGTCGATCCCTCGGTCTAATTCGCGACCCGTGCCCCATGAGCCGAACGTCTGCGCAAAGCAGTCGGTGCATTCGTGAAGTTCTCTTCGCGTGTGCGCAATCTTCATATTTTTGGTTCGCTTTTTTGGCTTCTTGAATCGGAGTCGCTTCCTTAACGTCCTGCATCTGCCCGCGTCGATTCCGACGTGCGCGCAGCGCGCCAGGCACGAGCTGCTCTACCTGGTTTTCTCGTTCGCAGAGGGCCGCTTTTTCCGCGCGTCGCGTTGCGCAGCAAGGCGCTGCCACGGGCGAAGACATCACTCGGCTCAGCATCCAACTTAAAAAACCTTTACTTAATGCCGGATCGCCTCCCGCTCGTGCAACGTTTCGATACCGAGCATTTGCCCATCAAAGATCGCTTCGCTTACTGGGCCGACGAGTTCGGCGGGAGCGTCGGCTACATTGCACTCGACAGCCCCGAACGAGCCGATTTCCATCAGTGGCTCAGCATCGTCGACATTGCCTCGCTGAGGCTTGCGCGCTTGCACGGAAGCCCTGTTTCATCAACGGCCGAGCCTGGCCAGGTCAAGGACGTGGACCTGCATCCGTTCCAGCTCATGCTGAAGGTCGACCAGGGGCCTTCCAGCATCAGGCAAGACACCGAAGCCATCGTTGAAACGGGCGATCTCGTCCTGATCGATTCGCTGCAAAAGATGCAGATGCAGGCACATGGTGCCGCCAACTCGCTATTGATCGGCTTGCCAAAATTGCTGGTGGCCCGGTGGCTGCCCGATGCGGAAGACGCCGTGGCGCAGCGGCTGGACGGCGCCAAAGGCTGGTCGAGCCTATTGGCTGCTTACCTGAACGCCATGAGCATCGACCATGCACAGGCAATCGGCAGCCCTTTCGAGCAGGAACTCGTCGGTGAACATATCTTGTCCATGCTTTCGTTCGCGCTTTCGCAGAACGGCTTGACCCGCGACAGGGAAACAGTGTCCTCGCGCGATCGGGCGCTTCATCTGCGCATGTACAACTGGATTCGCGACAACTACGCAGACCCGGAGGTCAGTGCCTCGAAGCTGGCCGCACGTTTTCATGTGTCCGTACGCTACGTGCACAAGGTGTTTGCCAGTGCAGGCCGCGGTATCACTTTTCTGGACGTGCTGCAGCACGAGCGGCTGGAGGCCGCGGTGCGCATGCTGCGAACCGCCTCTGTTTCCCACACGTTCGTGGCGCAGATCGCATACCGGTGCGGGTTTTCCGACCCCGCCTATTTCGGACTGGTTTTTCGAAAGAAATACGGCTGCTCGCCGCGCGCCTTTGCGTCGAGCAAGGGACGCTCAGGTGTCCAACCGACCGGTCAGGCTCCAAAACTCGAAGAAAATCAATTGCCGCCAGGGGGCGAAGCTGGAAAAGCGTGAGACGCTTTTCTAGGGACCTCTGAAAATGTGAATTAATTCACATTTTTGGAAAAAATAAAGTAAGAGAATTGGCCGCGACACCCTGCGGCCCCCGGCTGTCTCGGCCGTGATCGGTGGCTCGCATTCGCCGGCAGCGAATTGGCCCCCACTCCCCGTACTCCCTTGGACAACCCCAGCGCGCAACGCGTTGGTACTTTGGTTGTATCAATAGCTATTTATAAATCAAAAGCTTTCGGTTTATGTGCTGCCGAGGGCGTCTTTTCCTGCGGGCGCCTACCGGCGCGTTCACCGATACGGCGCTGCTGGGCACGACTTTCATGCATCAATTGTTAATTAATTTTGTGCATTGGTTCCCGTCCGTGCGCGATCTTCATAGTTGTTGTGCCCATATTTGATACCAACAGCGAACGGTAGTAACTAAAGTGCGATCTCGGCTTTGGAGTTTTTTGGACAAATGTCAACTTCATTGTCAACTGCGTGATTGCAGTGACAAGGCATTTGGGAATTTCCAAAACCTATTTGTGAAGTTCAACGGGGCATGGGTCGTTAATTAACGAGGAGAGATGTAATGAATAAGTCATATCGAAGTATCTGGAATGAAGCGCTAGGCGCTTGGGTGGCGGCGTCTGAACTCACGAGCGGGCGTGGCAAGAAGAGTTCGTCGCGCGTGCTGGCGGTGGCTGCCATGGCGTTCGTGGCTGCCGGGCAGGTAGCCGCTGGGGCTTTGGACGGCGGCACAGCCGGCGTCGATCAGCTTGCCTATGGCCCCGGCGCCGATACGACGGCAGTTGCATCAGGTAGCAACGCGATCGCCATCGGCAACGGCGTCGTCGTGGGCGACTCGACCGCTACCGATGCCATCGCCATCGGTACCCAGATCCGCAACAACGGCCAGTCAGCGATCCTGATGGGCAACAATTTCGTCGCGCTCGACAGCAATTCCGACCGGTCTGTCGTCTTTGCGCCCGACGGCCTGAGCTACGGCGGTACGGCCGGCGCCTATGCCCAACCTGTCACCAACTCGGCCGACACGTTCTTCTACGGCAGCGCCCGTGCGTTGAACAAGGTCACCAACAGCCCAGGCGCCGTTGCCATCAGCGGCTCGGTAATCAACGGAATAGATGGCGTTGCCATCGGCACCAAATCCGTGTCGGGGTCCGAGTCAGTCGCTCTCGGCAGTGGCGCAAGTGCAGCAAATTCTGCTGGTGTCGCCATCGGTAGACAAGCGTTCGCCTTGGGTCAAGCCATTTCGATTGGCAATGGCGCTGGCGCCGGCACGACGGTGTTCAACAATCTGGCCGTGGGCGTCGGCGCCGGCGCGAATTCAGCTTCAACTACAAGCACTGCTGTCGGCACTGCCGCGGGTGTGGGCGGCACCGGCTTCGGCGCCCTGGCGGTGGGTTACCAGGCGGGACAGAACGTATCGGGCGGCCTTAATTCTGCCTTCGGCACCACTGCCGGGTCGAAGGTCACCGGCAATAACAACCTGGCGCTGGGTTACAACGCCGGCAGAGATATCACTGCCAACAATACGGTCAGCATCGGCAATACCGCCGCGGCAAAGGCCAACGATGCCATCGCCATCGGCTTGAACGCGCAGGCCAATGGCATGCAATCCATCAGTATCGGCACCGGCAATATCGTCAACGGCAACAACTCGGGTGCCTTCGGCGATCCGAGCATCATCAACGGTGCCAACTCGTACTCGGTCGGTAACAACAACACGCTCGCGACCAACGACACCTTCGTGCTGGGCAACAACGTGACGGCCACCACCGCCAACGGGTTGGTGCTGGGCAGCAACTCGGCGTCGACGCGTGGCGCCATTGCCGCTGTTGCGAATCCGCTGCTGATGGCGGGCCAACCGAGCACGGGCAACAACAACCCGGCCACCATCACCAGTGTGGGTGAGGTGTCTGTTGGTGCTGCGGGCGCCGAGCGCCAGATCACCAACGTGGCTGGCGGCACGCTGGACACCGATGCGGTCAATGTCGGGCAGATCAAGCCGCTGGTGGCGGCGGTCACCGGGGCCGGCATCAAGTACTTCCATGCCAACTCGACGGCGCCGGATTCGCTGGCAACAGGCGTCAACAGTGTGGCGATTGGGCCGAACTCCGTGGCCAGCAATACCGATAGCTTTGCCGCAGGCAATGGTGCCCAGGCAACAGGGACGCGCTCGATTGCCATCGGTCTTGACGCACAGGCAACTGCTTCGCCCACACCGGGCCCGCAGGAAAACAATATCGCCATTGGCGTATCTTCCCGCGCAATGCTGCAGGGCGCGACAGCCGTCGGTAATAGCGCGCAGGCCCTCGGGGTCAACTCTTCGGCTTACGGCAATGGTGCCCGGGCTGTCGGGACTTCCGACAGCGCGTTCGGCACCGGCGCGCTGGCGTCGGGCGGCTCGGCCGCCGCATACGGTTCGGGCGCTCAGGCCAACGCACGCATCAGCACTTCAGTTGGCTTCAGCTCCCGGGCCAATGGGGATGCTTCCACTGCCGTGGGCGCGGATGCTATCGCAACCGGCAATTCTTCCCTGGCGCTGGGCCTTGCAAGCAGGGCCAACAATGCGAACGACGTGGCTTTGGGATCGAGCTCGGCCACTGCAGCCGCGGTAGGCACCACCGGCGCCACCATTGCCGGCACCGCGTACACCTTCGCCGGTACCGCGCCAACCAGCACGGTCAGCGTGGGCGCGTTCGGTAACGAACGCACCATCACCAACGTCGCCGCGGGCCGCATCAGCGGCACCAGCACCGATGCGATCAATGGGTCGCAGCTGTTCGCTACCAACACGGCAATCAACAGCCTCTCTACCACCGTTACGGCAAACAAGACCAAGTACTTCAGCGTCAACTCGACCGGCGGCACCAACGAGGACAACCTCGGCGCCACCGGGCCGGACTCCATTGCGATCGGCAAGGACGCGGGGACGACCGGCGCACAGGGCCACAACATCGCCATTGGCGACGGCAGCAAGGTGGTGGCGGGTGCCGGCTACGCCATGGCACTGGGCAGCGGGGCGCAGGCCATCGGCGCACAGGGTATTGCACTTGGCAAGGGCGCGACCACGGGCAACTCGGCGGTGTTCCCGTCGGGTTTCCAGGCCGTCGCCATCGGCAGCGGCGCCCATAGCGAGAAAGGTCAGAGCGTCGCGATCGGTGCTGAAGCGAATTCGATGGGCACTGGCGATATCGCCATCGGTCAGAAGGCAACGGTGACCGGCGACTATGGGTTGGCTCTGGGTAACGGCGCAACCAGCAGCGCTGACGACGCCATTGCCATGGGACGCGGGAGCATCGCCAGTGCCGCACGGGGCACGGCGTTTGGCTATCAGTCGCTCGTCACGGCGGTCGATGGCGTGGCGTTGGGCAGTGAATCGGTGGCGAGTACGGCAGCAGGCATTGCCGGCTACGTTCCTCCGCCGGCCGACCCGACACAAGCCGCAGCCATCAACGCCACCACCAGCACGCGCGGTGCAGTGTCGGTAGGCGATGCCGCCAACGGCATCTTCCGCCAGATCAATGGCGTAGCCGCCGGCACTGCAGATAGCGATGCGGTGAACGTGGCGCAGCTGCGCGCGGTCAACGGCAACGCGGTTGCGGCAGCCAGCAAGTGGATCATCGGCTCGCCGACGACCTACGTGGCGCCGACCTCTTCAGGCACGGACAGCACGGCGGTGGGCTCGGGTGCCTCGGTCAGCGCGAATAACAGTGTGGCGGTGGGCACGGGGGCATCGGCCACCACCGCCAACAGCGTGGCGCTGGGCAACAACTCGACCACCGGCACGGCCGTGGCGACGCCCAGTGTGACCATCCGCGGCGAAACCTACAACTTTGCCGGCGCAGCGCCGGCGGGCGTGGTGAGCGTGGGCAGCGCGGGGCAGGAGCGGCAGATCACCAACGTGGCAGCGGGCCAGATCAGCGCCACGAGCACGGACGCCATCAACGGCAGCCAGCTCTACGCGACCAACCAGGCCATCAACAACATCGTGATCGGCGGTACCGGCATCAAGTACTTCCACGCCAACTCGGTGGCGGCGGACTCGCAAGCCGCAGGCGCGGAAAGCGTGGCCATCGGGCCGCAGGCCGTGTCGCAAGGCGCGGGGTCGATCGCGGTGGGCAACAGTTCGGTGGCCACGGCCGCCAACGGCGTGGCGCTGGGTGCGGGTTCCACGGCCGACCGCGCGGGCATGGCAGGCGGCACGGAGCTGTTCTCCAACACGGCGGTGGGCTCCACGCAGGGCGCGGTGTCGGTGGGCAGCGCGGGCAACGAGCGCCAGATCACCAATGTGGCGGGCGGCACGCAAGCGACCGACGCGGTGAACGTGCGCCAGCTGCAGGCGGTGAAGGCGGGCAGCGTGCAATACAACACCAACGCCGACGGCTCGGTGGACTACAACAACGTGACGCTGGGCAACAACACGGGCCCGACGACGATCCACAACGTGGCGCCGGGCGTGGCCGGCAACGATGCGGTCAACGTCAATCAACTGAACAGCGGCATCGCTGGCGCCAATGCCTACACCGATTCGCGCGTCAACCAGCTGCGCGGCGACATCCGGGGCGCAGCGAAGGACGCGAGCGCCGGCACGGCGGGCGCAATGGCCATGGCGGGCATGCCGCAGGCCTACATCCCGGGCAAGAGTATGTTGGCCGCGGGCGTGGCGGGCTACGACGGCCAGGCCGCGCTGGCCATCGGTGTCTCCAAGCTGTCGGACAACGGCCGCTGGATCGTCAAGTTCAGCGGCTCGGCCAACTCGCGCGGCAAGGTCGGCGTGTCGGCCGGTGCCGGCTTCCATTGGTAAGCCGAGTGCACAAGAAAAGAGGAACAACATCATGACGAAAACGCAATTCCATCGCTTCTCGGCCATCGCAGCGGGGGCTGCGGCCCTGCTGGTGCTCCAGGCCTGCGGCACATCTTCCGTGAGCAAGGGCATCGACGACGAAGGCAAGGCCACGGAAGTGGTCTTCCCCAACATCGACAACGACGCCTGGCTGAAGGAGGGCACGTTCCCCAACCTGGCCAACCTGCGCGCGGTGGCGCCTGGCGTTACCAAGGACCAGCTGTACGACCTGCTCGGCCGCCCGCATTTCCGCGAAGGCATGGCGGGCCCGCGCGAGTGGGACTACATCTTTCACTTCCGCAAGGCCGGCGGCGGGGTCTCCACCTGCCAGTACAAGGCGATCTTCGACAAGGACTACAAGGCGCAGACATTCCATTGGCTGCCCGCCGGTTGCGGCGACGTGCTGGCGCAGCCGGTGGCTGCGGTGGCACCTGTGCCGGTGCCGCCTCCGGTGCTGCGCAAGGTGACCCTCGGCGCCGACGGTCTTTTTCGCTTCGACGGTGGCGGCGCGGCCGACCTGATGCCGGAGGGCCGGCGCAAGATCGAGGCGCTGGCGCGCGACATCAAGGGCAACGTCAAGTCCTTGAACGCGATCAGCGTCACGGGCCATACGGACCGCCTGGGCAGCGATTCGTACAACGATGCGCTGTCGCTGGCGCGGGCCAACACGGTTCGCGAGCTGCTGGTGCAGCAGGGCATCGACGGCCGGGCGATTCGCACGCAGGGCATGGGCAAGCGCCAACCGGTGGCCGAATGCCCGGGCACGCGCAAGACCCCGGAGCTGGTGAGCTGCCTGCAGCCCAACCGGCGCGTGGACATCGAGGTGGCCGGGGAACAGTAAGCCGTGTTGCGCGAAGGTGATGGTGGATCCCGAATTGCCATCGTGGATGCCACCGCTAAAACCCGCGAGCGCGTGCGTCGCGCCGTTCGCAGGCTCGGGCACACGCCCGTCACCTTTGGCGACGTGCGCGAGTTGCTGCATGAATGCGGCAACTCGGCGGCGCCTTTCGGCGCCGTGCTGCTGATGTGCCCGGAAGACCCGCGCAAGGCGAGACTGCTCGTTGCGCAGTTGCGAAAGAGCCTGGGGACCTACGTTCCCTTGGTTCTGAGCACATCCAAGCGCCAGGTTCGGCTTCTGTCCGATGTGTATTCAGGTGCTTTCCATCGCGTGGTGGTAGCCCCCAGCACGTTCGAAGGTGCATACGCAATGCTGGAGTCGTTCTTTGGCCAGCACCAGATGCCGGTGCCGGAACGCGTGATCGGGTGGGGCGCCTACCGCTTCGTCTTGCCCTTGGGCCAGGCGGCCGTGGCGGGCGACGAGGTCAAGCTGCGGCCCATCGAGTTCGACCTGGCGATGGAACTCTTCCGAAACATCGACAGGCCGCTGACCCGGGAGTGGCTCTGGTCCACGGTGTGGGAAAAGGGGTTCGACCTCCAGTCGAGATCGCTCGATACCAACATGTCGTGCCTTCGCCGAAAGCTCGGCTTGCACACGGGCAAGCATGGTTTGAGTTTGCAGTCGATCTGGGGCACGGGCTACCAGTTGAGCCAGGCCGCCAGGGCGCTATAGCAACCGGGGCGGGCCGGTTGCGGGCAAATATGAAAAGAAGGGAGCAAATATGCTGAAAGCCGGAGAAGAGAAATTCAGCCGCCCGATGGATCTGCCGATCCTGATCGGCGAGGAGTGCAAATATGTTCCGGTGATTGCCGCGTTCCGGACCATGCCGAGCGAGCACATCGACAACTGGCTCGTTTGCAACGGAAAGCCGCGCAGCGACCGCGACCTGGCGGCCGAAGTCCTGCTTGAAGTCCGGGGCCTGCCCAGTGCCGACGGCCGCCTGCAAGGGCGCCACTACAGCGTGCTCCAGGTGCTTGAATTCGAGCGTGCCGCAGCGCTGGTCGTTTCGCTGTTCCTGGCCGAACTGCCACGTTCCGAAGGATTGCCAAGGGCCGAATCCGAACGGTTTCGCAGCCGTTCGAGCCGGCGCTACCGCGCGAGTTTTCGCTGAGCGTTCTTGAAGCGCGTCTGTAGCGGCCAGTGTGCGAAATGACCGGTTCGGGCGTCTTTCAATTCGCATGCGGTACGCGTTTTTCTTCGGGAAGCGTTGCTTTCCAGATCGAACGCCCATCCAAACGACGCACCATGAAAAGTCTGGTCCACACCTCAAGAACCGCTCGCCGGCAAAAGCCTGCTGAAACCCGCTCTCTATGGGCCAGGATCTCGCGCAGCCTTGCACGGCTCGACGGAACCCGACGCGCGAATGAAGAGCGCGTGCTCGAGCAAATGCGGCAGCTGGAGCGGTTGGACCGGATGGACTTCGACCAGCGCGTGCGCGAAACGGGGGAATGGTGAACCGATTTTCATCGCTCTGGCGCGGGGGAATTGACGCGCATTCCTTCTTTCGCGCGTGGCGAACAACCCTTGCGGGGGTGATCGTCGGTTTTCTGATTGGTCAGGCCATGGCGTTGACCTGGCTTGCCACGTCGCCGGCATCGCGAAATGCCGCGGCACAGCAATGCGACAACTCGGCTTCGCGAGAGTCGAAAAGCAGCTGCTGAAGCCTCCAGCGGCTGACAAGGCCTGCACGGCCGGGATTGCAAACTGTTAACAGTTGCCAAATAATCCTGCACACCCAGGCCATCATGGACAAAAAATCCTCCACCACCCTGCGCATCGACACCGATGCGCTGTCGGCGCGCGACAAGTTTGCGTTCTGGGCTGAGGAAATGGGCACCAAGCGCGGCTTCACACGCTATGACAGCCCGGAACGCGACACCTTCCGCCAGGAACTCTCTGTCGTCGATGCGAGCGGCCTGACTTTCATGCGAGCCCTTGGAAGCCCGCTCGACGTCTATCGCGGCGAGCCCAGCCGCATACAGGAAGCCGCCGACTATCCCTTTCACCTTCTGGTGAAGCTGAACAACGGGTTTACCACCTGCGAGCAGCAAGGCCGCAGCGCCACTATCGGTGTCAACGACATGTTGATCATCGACTCCAACGAACCCATGCGGCTGTGTTCGCATCACGGCACCGACGCCTGGATCATCGGATTGTCGCAATCGCTCGTGGCGCGCTGGCTGCCCGACGCAAGCAATGCCGCGGCCGTGGCGCTCAAGGGCGACAAAGGGTGGACGAGCGTCCTGGCAAGTTACCTGCGCGCCATGAGCCTGGAGCATCTGAATGCCGCGGCCAGCCCGTTCGAGCGCGAACTGGTCGGCGAGCACGTGTTGTCGATGCTCTCGATGGCGCTTTCGCAGAACAAGATTGTGCACGACGCAGAAGCGGTGTCTGCGCGCGATCGTGCATTGCACGCCCGAATGCGCATGTGGATTCGCGATCACTATGCCGACCCGGAGGTCAGCGCGGCCAAGCTCGCCGCCGACTTCAACGTCTCGGTGCGCTACGTGCACAAGGCCTTCGCAAGCGCCGGGCGCGGCATGACCTTTCTGGATGCGGTACTGCACGAACGCATGGAGGCCGCCATGCGGATGCTGCGCACCTCCAGCATCTCGAACACCCAGATCTCGCAGGTCGCCTACAGTTGCGGTTTCACCGATCCTGCCTACTTCGGGCTGGTGTTTCGCAAGCACAGGGGATGCTCGCCCGGTGCGTTCGCGAAGATGCATGGCCTGACCCTCGAGCCGCTTTCGCCGGCCGACGCCACCACGCCGGCGGGCCTTGTGCTTCTTCGGTAGCCGTGCCGCCGTAATGCGGCAGTGGCCGACGGCAAGTCGCGAAACGCGGAGGCGAAGTTCAACCGGACAGCACGCCGTCTCGAACGAACATGCAACCAGTCTGGTGGTCGACTGTCTGATCGATGGCATCATTCCCAGGAACATGGACGACTGGAGCTGAACTTGCCCGCCTTCGCGCTTCTCGACGATTGCGGCTCCACACCCGAGCGGCCCACCAGCCGGCTGCACACCGGGTTCGTCCGCGAACACCGGTGCACAGACGCGGCCCCGCTCGACGAGGTGTGGGTGCAGGTCGATCGCGATTTGCGCCAAGGCCTGTACGCGGTGCTGCTGGCCGACTACGAATGGGGCGCCAAGCTGCTGCATGCGGGGCAGGCACGGCTTGCACCGAGCGACGCTTCGGCATTGCGCGTACTGATGTTCCGCGAATGCGCCCGGCTCTCGGCCGACGAGGCGGGCGCCTGGCTGGCAAGGCTCGAACAGCGCGAGGCCGGCGAGTCGCAAGCACCCGGCCAGCCGCAGCCCGCCGGCGTGATGGACCTGCAACCCGGCATCGACGAAGCAGCCTTCACCGGGGCCATCGCGCGCATTCACGAGGCCATTGCCGCGGGCGAGACCTACCAGGTCAACTTCACCTACCGGCTGCATGGCCGAAGCTACGGCTCGCCCGTGGCCTTGTACAGGCGGCTGCGCGAGCGGCAGCCCGTGGCCTACGGTGCGCTGATCGCCTTGCCTGAGGGCACCGACAAGGCCGGCGAGAGCGATGCGACCCACGTGCTCTCCTGCTCGCCCGAACTCTTCCTGCGCCATGACTCGGGCGTGCTCACCGCGCGCCCCATGAAAGGCACCGCCGCGCGTGCCGATGCGCCCGAAGGCGACAGCGAAATGGCGCGCCTGCTCTCGGTCGACACCAAGAACCGCGCCGAGAACGTGATGATCGTCGACTTGCTGCGCAACGACATCGGCCGCGTCGCGGAGGTCGGTTCGGTCAAGGTGCCCACGCTCTTTGCCGTCGAACACTACGCCACGGTGTTCCAGATGACATCGACCGTGCAGGCCAGGCTGCGCGCGAACGTCGGCATGCCCGAGCTGTTGCGTGCGGTGTTTCCCTGCGGCTCCATCACCGGCGCGCCCAAGCACCGCACCATGGAGTGGATTGCGGAGCTCGAGAGCACGCCCCGCGGTCTTTACTGCGGCGCCATCGGCTGGATCGATGCGCCGGCGCAGGGCGCGTCGATCGGCAACTTCTGCCTGTCGGTGGCCATTCGCACGCTCACGCTCGGCGAGGAAGCCGAAGGCCTGCGGCCGCTGCGCCTGGGCGTCGGGGCGGGCATCGTGCAAGACAGCATCGCGGCCGACGAGTTCGAAGAGTGCTTGCTCAAGGCGCGCTTTCTTACCGCACTCGACCCCGGCTTCGAGCTCTTCGAAACCATGCTGGTCACGCCGGGCGAAGGCATCCGCTACCTGGACCGTCATCTGGGGCGGCTGGCGGGCAGTGCACGCGCGCTGGGCTTCAAGTTCAGCCGCGATGCCGCCATGGAGGCGCTGCGCGATGCGCTTCCCATGCTTTCGCCGAGCCAGCCTTCACGCCTGCGCCTGGCGCTCGCGCACGACGGGCGCATCGGCATCACGCACTCGCCATTGCCGCCTTTGCCTCCCGGTGCGGTAAAGCTCGTTATCGCCGACCAACGCCTGCCGAATGCCAACCCGCTGGGCGCCTTCAAGACCACCGTGCGCCAGCACTACGACGCCGGCGTGCGCGCCGCCGAACGCGCCGGTGCCTTCGACAGCCTGTTCTTCACCGAAGACGGCCGGCTCGTCGAAGGTGGGCGCAGCACGCTCTTCGCTCGCATCGACGGACGCTGGTGGACGCCGCCCGTTTCGGATGGTGCGCTACCCGGCGTGATGCGTGGCGTGCTCATCGAAGACTCCATATGGGCGGCCGCGGAACGCAGCCTGTACCTGCAAGACCTGCAGGCGGCGCAGAAGCTCGTGGTGTGCAACGCCCTGCGCGGCGTGCTGCCGGCGCAGCTGCTCATGCAAGCCGAGCGCCAGCCGCGCGAGGCTTCGACCGCCTGACCCAGCAGGGCTGGGCGGATTTGCACGCGAAAGTAGGCCTCGGAATTCGAAGCCGAGATCGGGCCTCGGGTTCCCGGCCCCGATGCATCTGAATGAGTGGCTTGCGCTGCGCGGCACGCGGCTCTTGCAATCCGGCTGCCGGTTCTCGAGCGCAGTTGAGCCGACGCTAGACCTGAATCAACCCCCACCGCAGCGCCACCCACGTCAGCTCCGCCTGGTTGGTCGCCCCCAGCTTCTGCTTCACGCGGTACAGGTGCGAGCCCACTGTGCTGAGCGAAAGGTTCAGCGTGCTTGCAATCTGCGCCACCGTCATGCCGCGCGCGAGCTGGATGAAGACCGAGAACTCGCGTTCACTGAGCAGGTCGGCGGGGTTGGCCTCACCCTCTATCTGCGCCGTGGCCAATGCTTGCGCGGTGTTGGCGTCGATGTAGCGCTCGCCGCGCGCCACGGCCTTCACGGCGGCAATCAGCGCTTCGGGCGCGCTGCGCTTGGCGAGATAGCCCAGGGCGCCCGCGCGCAGCACGCGGCGCGGATGAATCGTGTCCTCGTGCGCCGAGAGCGCGAGCACACGCGCCTTCGGGTCGTGGGCCAGCAGGCGCCGCAAGGCTTCGAGGCCGCCCATGCCGGGCATCGAAAGGTCCATCACCACCAGGTCGGGCCGCACCTGCGGGTAGTCCTGGCAGGCCTGCTCGCCGGTGTCGGCTTCGGCCGCCACTTCGATCTGCGCGTCCGCCAGCAGCATGCGAAAGCCCATGCGCACCAGTGCATGGTCGTCCACCAGCATCACTCGAATCGGCTTGGTCGCCTGAACTGCCTGGGTCATGTGTTCGTGTTCTCCGCTTCGCCTGCCCGCAGGGGCAGCCGCACCGTCAATCGGGCGCCGCTCGACACGGCGGGTTCGAGGCGCAGTTCGCCGCCCAGGCTGTCGATGCGCTCGGCGAGCCATCGCAGGCCATAGTGCCCGGTGCTGGTTTCCCTTGCAGCCTCAGGGCCGGGCAGGCCACGCCCGTCGTCGGTGAGCGTGAGCTTGACCGATTGCTCTTCGCCCTGCAACGCAAGCATGATGCGATGCGCTTCGCCGTGGCGCAGGGCGTTGGTAATGCCTTCCTGCGCGGCGCGGTACAGCACCAGCGCGGTGTCGGTGTCGAGCCGCAGGCGGTTGAGCTCCAGCTCCTGATGCCATTCGACCTGCACGTCGCCGTGGCTGTTGCGCGTGCGCTCCACCAGGTCTTCGAGCGCGGCCACCAGGCCGAACTTGTCGAGCACCAAGGGTGTGAGGCGCGGGATCATGCCGTGCATGGCGGTGTAGAGCCGGCCCGATTCCTCGGCGATCAGCCGTGCGGCCTGCTCGGCCTGTGGGTCGAGCGCCTGAACGCGCTGTGCAATCGAAAGCGCCATGCTGCGCATTGCGGTGACCGATTGCCCCAGTTCGTCGTGCAGCTCACGCGCGATGAGGCGGCGCTCCTGCTCGATCTTCTGGTCGACCCAGCGGCCGAGCTCCCGGCTTTCGGAAAGGCGGCTTTCGGCCCGCACGGCCCGCCGCTCGGTTTCGATGTGCTGCTGCAGCATGCCGACCATGCGGTTGAACGCAGCGCCAATGGCCGCGGCTTCGGTGCCGGGCAGGGCGCGCAGCGCGACGTCGAAGCGCCCGCTCTCGAGCTGGTTGAGGGCATGGACGATGTCCGCGAACGGCCGGGTCGCGCGGCCCACGAGCCAGAACACGCCTGCGTTGACGACCGCCAGCAGGCCCAGCGCGCTGAGCATCAGCAGCACGAAATCATCCCAGGCATCGAGCACCGCACGCGAGGCGTTCGAAATCACCATCAGCCGCCCGCCCGGAAAGGCGATGGAGAGTTGCGAGGGCGGCGGCGAGACAAGGCCGGCAAACCAGTCCGGCGCGTCGCGGCCGGCCTTGTAGACCGAGGTCGGCGAGCTGTACAGCACGCGGTCGTCGTTGTCGAGCAGCGTGATGTCGTTGGACCGAACGCGCCCCACACCCTGCAGAAACGACAGCATGGCCGGCGTGCCCTGCGCCGCGTAGAGCCAGGCAGTGCGGTTGAGCAGCTGCGCTGCCACGCGATTGGCGGCCACCACTTCTTCATGCACCGACTCGCGCATGGCGCGCACCTGCAGTGCGAGCATGGCCGCAACGAACAGCAGCGTGAGCAGGCTGACGATCAGGTTGATTTTCAGGCGCAGCGTCATGGCACGGGGCTGTCGCCGAAGTGGCCATGCAGCGCATAGCTGTCGAGCGCGGCGACCATGGTCGAAGCCATCGCCGGATGTGAAGGATCGTGGCCCGCGCCGTCGACCCAACGCAGCTGGCCGTGCGTAATGCGCTCGTGCACCGCCAGCGCGCCTTCGGGGCGGCAGATGCGGTCGTCGCGCGAATGGAGCAACAGGGTAGGCACCTGGGGGAGCGCGTCAAGCCGTTCGAGAAGGGGAGGCGAATCGAGCCAGCAGCGATGCAGCAGGTAGTGGCTCTGCACGCGGTAGCGGTCTACCAGCGCGTCGAGCGTCTGGCGGTCGGGTTGCACGTCGGTATTCGAAACGGGTTCGCCGCCAGCCAACGTTCTTTCCCATTGCCACCAGGCAAGGGCGAGCCGCCGCGGCAGGACCGCATCGCTGTCAGCGGGCGGCTCTTGAAGGCCGGCAGCCAGATACCCCAGCATGTCGTGGCGTTGGTCAGTCGGCACCACAGATGCAAACCGTGCCCATGCGGCAGGCGCGCAGCCCGCGGTGTCCTGGAAGAAATCCTCGATGTATTCGGCGCTCGGCAGAAACACCGCGCGCAGCAGCAAAGCCGCGACTGCCTGTGGCTCGAACGCCGCATGCGCGAGCGCCAGCGTGGCGCCCCACGAACCACCGACAACCAGCCACCGTGGCACTTCGAGCCGTTCGCGCACAAGGCGCAAATCCGCAAGCAGATCCTCCGTGCGGTTGTGGGCCGTCGCACCACGCGGGCGGCTCAAGCCCGCACCGCGCTGGTCGATGCTTATCACCCGATACCGCGCGGGGTCGAAGAAGCGGCGCAGCAGCGGCGAGCTGCCCGAGCCCGGTCCGCCATGCAGCACCACGGCGCAGAGGCCGGCCGGATCACCACTTTCTTCTACATGCAGCACGTGGCCGTGCGGCGCCTCCATTGCGTGGGTGCGCCAAGGCTGGGTTTCTGGGTACAGGCCGGTAGAAAGCACGAGGGCCATGGTACGCGGTGGCCCGTGGCCGCTATTCATGAAAATCATGAAGTCCCATTCATGATTTCACGGCTAGGTTGCGGCGGTGCATCGGTTCAATATGCGTTCTGGAGCGCTCGAAGTTCCCGCAGTCGCCAAGTGGCGCTGTGCAACCTTTTCAGGAGACTCTATGAAATGGGAAACCCCGACGGCAACTGATCTTCGCTTCGGCTTCGAGATCACGATGTACGTCAGCGCACGCTGATTGCGCGCTTCTTCACAACCTGCCTCGGCACGCCAGGGCGGGTTGTTTCGAACCCCTTCTTTCTTATTCGATGCGCATTACCGTTCTGGGCTCCGCGGGCGGCGGCGGCTTTCCGCAATGGAACTGCAACTGCCCCAACTGTGCGGGTGTGCGTGCCGGCACCGTGCGCGCCAAGCCGCGCACGCAGTCGTCGATCTTCGTGCGACCCGACCATGGCGAAGACGGCGTGCTGTTCAACGCATCGCCCGACATCCTCGAGCAGATCCGCGGCAGCCCGGTGCTGCAACCGGCACGCGCATTGCGTGACACCGCCATTGCCGGCGTGGTGCTGATCGACGGACAGGTCGACCACGCCACGGGCCTCTTCATGCTGCGCGAGCGTGCCTCGCCGCTGCCGCTGTGGTGCACCGACTCCGTCGCGGAAGACCTGAGTCAGGGCAATCCCGTGTTGCGCGTGCTGTCGCACTATTGCGGCGTGGCGCGCCACCCGATTGCGCTAGACGGCAATGCCTTCGAGGTGCCCGGCGTGCCCGACCTGAGTTTTCGTGCGATGCCGCTCACCGGCAAGGCCGCGCCGTATTCACCGCACCGCGAACAGCAGGTGGCGGGCGACAACATCGGCCTGACCCTGTTCGACCGCAGGAGCGGCAAGAGCCTGTTCTATGCGCCGGGCCTGGGCGCAATCACGCCGCCCGTGTTCGAGGCCATGGCAACGGCCGATGCGGTCATGGTCGACGGCACCTTCTGGACCGACGACGAAATGGTTCGCCTGGGCGTCAGCGGCAAGCGCGCGCGCGAGATCGGCCATCTGCCGCAGTCGGGCGAGGGCGGAATGATCGAATGGCTGACGCGGCTGCCCGCGGCCACGCGTCGCATGCTCATTCACATCAACAACACCAACCCCATCCTCGACGAAGACTCCGACGAGCACGCACTGCTGCGGCGCGCGGGCATCGAGCCCTGCGAGGATGGGATGACGATTCAACTCTGAAGCCAAGCGCCGGGCCCATCACCGTGCATGCCGACAGAATCCAGGATCCGTTTCGACCGGCCAAGGACGGCGAAAAGAACGCGCCGGCATGGACGCGCGAAGAATTCGAAGCCAAGCTGCGCGAGCGCGGCCGCAGCTATCACATCCACCACCCGTTCAACGTCATGCTGAACAGCGGCCGGGCCACGCCGGAGCAGATCCGCGGCTGGGTGGCCAACCGCTTCTACTACCAGATCGCGATTCCCATCAAGGACGCGGCGGTGCTCTCGAATTGCCCCGACCCGCAGGTGCGCCGCGGCTGGGTGCAGCGCATTCTCGACCACGACGGATTCGAGCTTGGCGGCATCAAGGACGCAGGCGGCGTGGAAGCCTGGCTGCGGCTGGCCGAAGCCGTGGGCCTGTCGCGCGAAGAAGTGCTCGACCTGCGCCACGTGGTGCCCGCGATGCGCTTCGCGGTCGATGCCTACGTGAACTTCGCGCGCCGCGCGCCGTGGCAGGAGGCGGTGTGCTCTTCGCTCACCGAGCTGTTCGCGCCAGAAATTCACAAGCAGCGGCTGGCCACCTGGCCCGAGCACTATGCGTGGATCGAGCCGGCCGGTCTCGACTATTTCCGCAACCGCGTGAGCCAGGCGCGGCGCGACGTGGAGCAGGGCTTGGCCATCACGCTGGAGCACTTCGACACCCGCGCGCTGCAGGAGCGCGCGCTGGAGGTGCTGCAGTTCAAGCTCGACATCCTGTGGGCGATGAACGACGCCATGGCGACGCGCTACGGCATAGACGGCGCATGAGCGGCACATGACCGCGAACAAGACCATGCTCACCGCCGAAAGCAAACCCCGCGTCGGCCCCGGCTTTCGCCTGCAATGGGAACCGGCGCAAGACTGCCACGTGCTACTGTATCCCGAAGGCATGGTGCGGCTCAACGGCAGCGCGGGCGAGATCATGAAGCGCTGCGACGGCGAGCGCAGCGTCGCAGCCATCGTGGCCGACCTGGAGCAGGCCTTCGACACCACCGGGCTCGAGCCCGAGGTGCGCGGCTTCGTCGAGATGGCGGCGCAGCAGAACTGGCTGCGCTGGGAACCTGCATCATGACGAACGCGGCATCCCGTCCCGGACCGCCGCTCTGGCTGCTGGCCGAGCTGACCTACCGTTGCCCGCTGCATTGCGTGTTCTGCTTCAACCCGGTCGACTTTGCGCAGCAGGAGAACGAACTCGGCACGGAGGATTGGCTGCGCGTGCTGCGCGAAGGCCGCGAACTCGGCGCCGTGCAGTGCGGCCTCTCGGGCGGCGAGCCGCTGCTGCGCGACGATCTCGAAATCATCATCGCCGAGGCCGCGCGCCTGGGCTACTACACCAACCTGCTGACGTCTGGCGTCGGCCTCACGGCGCAGCGCGCCGCCGCGCTCAAGGCCGCGGGCCTGGACCACGTGCAGCTGTCGTTCCAGGATTCCACGCGCGAGATGAACGACTTTCTCTCGCACACCAAGACCTTCGAGCTCAAGAACCGGGTGGCGAAGATCATCAAGGACCAGGGCTGGCCGATGGTGCTGAACGTGGTGATCCACCGCATGAACATCGACCACATCGACCGCATCATCGAGATGGCGCACGAGATGGGCGCCGAGTACCTGGAGCTTGCCAATACGCAGTACTACTCGTGGGCCTTCGTCAACCGCGACCAGTTGCTGCCCACGCACGAGCAGCTGCGCCATGCGGAGGAGGTGACCGATGCCTCGCGCAAGCGGCTTGGCGAGCGCATGCGCATCTTCTTCGTGGCGCCCGACTACCACGAAGGCAAGGCCAAGAAATGCGTCAACGGCTGGGGCAGCATGTTTCTTACCGTGGCGCCGGATGGCACCGCGCTGCCTTGCCACACCGCCAAGATGCTGCCGGGCCTGGAGTTTCCGAACGTGAAGGCGCAGGGCCTGCGCGACATCTGGTTCGACTCCGAAGGCTTCAACCGCTACCGCGGCACCGGCTGGATGAAGGAGCCCTGTGCAAGCTGCGACCAGCGCGAGCAGGACCTGGGCGGCTGCCGCTGCCAGGCCTACCTGCTGGCGCAGGATGCGGCCGCGGCCGACCCGGTGTGCGCGAAGAGCCCGGACCACCCCCGCGTGGTCGAGGCGGTGGAGCGTGCGGCCGCGCGCGACCCTTCCGCGCCGGTCGAGCATCCGCTGGTGTTTCGCGATCCGGCCAATTCGCGCCGGCTTTCCACCGCACTCGTCACGCCGGAGGCGTGAGGCCGCGCGGCCAAAACGCTCGGCTGCTTTCTTGTTTCGCGCGCATGCGCCGCAGCCGGCGTTTTGAAGAACTGCTGTAGCGCCTGTGCCTTGCCAAGGCCGGCATGAATGCGCTCCCGGGTCGCCTCTTCGAGCTGCGCACCGCCGCCTGAGACGATCAGGATCGAGCTGGCGGCGCTATAGGGCGGCTGCTATCGGAAGCGCGCAAAGCCCGACGCATCGTCGCCATTGGCCGCGTGCAGCTGCTCGTACCAGCGGGTGGTGTCGTCCGACGAGAACACCGCATCGCTGGTGCCGTGATAGACCATGAGCTTGCCGCCGCGATCGCGCAGCGCCGACAGGTTGGCCGGGTTCGGCGGCGTCATGAACGACATCGCCGATTCGGTGTAGACCGCATTGCTCGCGAAGATGGTCGGCGCATCGGCGTCCATGCTGAACCCGAGCGCGAAATCGATACCGAAGGGGCGGCTCGGCGCCAGTGGCGGCGTGCTGAACACGAAGCCGACCGCGGCGGTGTCGAGGTTCTGCGAGTTGGAGAACTCCCATTGGCGCCAGTCGGCCCCCTTGATGCCGGCGTCGAACGGAAAGCTGCTGTAGAGCGCGGTGCCCGCGCTGTTTCGCGCGCCGGCAAAGATGTTGCCGAGCACGTCCTTCTGCGTGGCCGTGAGGCAGCTGCCGTTGCGCGTGCCGCTGCAGGTGGGCACGTCCCTGGCAAGGTCGAAGGCCTGCGTGCACGCCTGCACATCCGCAACGATGCCGTCGGCCGCGCCGTCCAGCGCGTCGCAGCGCCCAAGCACCGCGTCGGCCACGGTGCTCATTTCCGCGGGCGTGAATGCGGTCTGCAGGTCCGGCTTGCCGGCCGGTGTGTTGGCGGTGGTGACCCGGGCGTATTGCTGCACGCCGTAAAGCTGGGCCACCGCAGCCTTCGGCAGGTTGAAGCCGGGGTTGCCGGCCAGGATGCCGTCGTACTGGCCGGCAAACCTTGCCGCGGCCACCATCGCATGGTGGCCGCCGTTCGAGCAGCCGCCGAAGTAGGAGCGGTCGGGCTCGCGGCCGTAGGCCTTGGCGATGAGGTTCTTGGCCATGGGCGTGAGCTGTGCAACGGCGTTGTAGCCGTAGTCGAGCCGCGCCTGCGGGTCGATGCCGAAGGTCGGGTTCTGCGCGCCCGAGTGCCCCGCGTCGGAACTGATGACCGCGAACCCCATGTGCAGCGCCGTGGTGGTGGGCGCACCGCCGCCCACGCTGCCCGTGGCCCGCGCCACGTTGCCGTCGAGCCCGCCGTTGGCCTGGTAGAAGAAGCGGCCGTTCCAGTTGAAGGGCAGGCGCATCTCGAAGCCGATGGCGTAGGTCTTGCCGTCGACGCTGCTGGTGCGCTGGTTCATCTGGCCCTGCACCAGGCAGTGCTCGGGCGCGGGCGTGCTCGCGCCGGCCACGGTGAGCGCACCCGCGGCCACGGTGCTCACGCTGGTGTACACGGTGCTGCCGAACGCCGCCTTGCCGGCGAGATCGGTGCACGACTGAAGCGTGCCCGGGCGCGCTTCCGATGGCGTTGAGCCGCCGGGGGAGGGCGCCGGCGGAACGAACGGGAAGCCACCCCCGCCGCCCCCGCCACCGCCTCCGCCGCACGCCGCCAGCAGGGACGCCGCGGCAAGAGCCGCCCATGCCGGGCGGTACGAAGAGAACACGGATTGAACCATCGCTGTCTCCTTTCGCCGGGGCGGCCCGGCTCATCAATAAAGTTATTTCACGTAATCAATATAGTTTTGATCAATAACTAAAAAATAGAGCAAACCCTTGAGGCGAAATCGGTCATGGCAGACTTCAGGACATTCCCAACCTTCCTGGCGGCGTTGCCGCGGCGAAAGAACACCGATGCTTGAACTCCTGACGGATCCCCAGGTCTGGATTGCCTTTGCCACCTTGACTGCGCTCGAGCTCGTGCTGGGCATCGACAACATCATCTTCATCTCCATTCTGGTCGACAAACTTCCGCCCGAAAGGCGCGAGTTCGCACGGCGGGTGGGGCTGTTCATGGCCATGTTCATGCGCATCGGGCTGCTGCTGGTGCTTGCCTGGATCGTGGGCCTGGTCAATCCCCTTTTCTCGGTGCTGGGCAAGGGCATTTCGGGGCGCGACCTGATCCTGATCCTGGGCGGGCTGTTCCTGATCTGGAAGAGCACGAGCGAGGTTCACCAGTCGCTCGAGGGCGGGCACGAGCAGAAGTCCAGCGCGGTGAAGGCCACCTTCGCGGCGGTCATCCTGCAGATCATGATCATCGACCTGGTGTTCTCGCTCGACTCCATCATCACCGCGGTGGGCATGGTGGACGACGTGCGGGTGATGATCGCCGCGGTGATCGTGTCCGTGCTGCTCATGATGCTGTTCGCCAGCCCCATCGGCCGCTTCGTATCGAACCACCCCACCATCAAGATGCTGGCGCTGTCCTTCCTGGTGGTGGTGGGCGTTGTTCTCGTCGCTGAAGGTTTCGGGCACCACGTGCCCAAGGGCTACGTGTACTTCGCAATGGCTTTCTCGCTGGCCGTGGAAATGCTCAACATCAGGCTGCGCAAGAAGTCGGAGAAGGCGGTGGAGCTGCGTCCACCGCACATGCCCGGCGACTGAGGCGCAAGCGCCCAAGGCCTAGGCTGTTCCCGCTTCGGGCAGCAGCTGGGGGTTGTAGACGGCCTCCCACAGGTGGCCGTCGGGGTCGGTGAAATAGCCCGCGTAGCCGCCATAGAAAGTGTCGGCCGCGGCTTTCACCACGGTGGCGCCGGCCTTTGCGGCCTGCTGCATCACTGCATCGACTTCGGCCTTGGACAAGACGTTGTGCCCAAGGGTGAATTCAAGCGGCCCGCCCACCCGCAGCGGCAGGCCCGTATCGGCCGCCATGCTCGAGCGCGGCCACAGCGCGAGCCTGAGCCCGTGCTGCAGGTCGAAGAACGCGACGGCGCCGTTCTCGAACTCCGTGCCGATGACGCCGTCCGTGGAAAACCCCAGCCCGTCGCGATAGAACGCCACGGCTCTTTCCAGGTCTTCGACGCCCAGGGTGATGACGGTGATTCTTGGCTGCATGGACCGCCTCGCTACTCCAGCGTGAAGCCGATCTTCAGCGTGACCTGCCAGTGCGCGATCTTGCCGTCCACCACGTGGCCGCGCGTCTCGGTCACGGTGAGCCACTGGATGTTGCGCACCGTCTGGTGCGCCTTGGTGATGGCGGTCTGCACCGCTTCCTCGATGCTGACGGGGGACGAGCCGGTGAGCTCCAGCGACTTGTAAACGTGATTCGACATGTCTCTGCTCCTGATAGTGGTGGAAACATCGTAGTCACCGCCGGCTGCAAGGGCAAACGAAGGAGTCGTTGTTTCGACATGCGCGAATCGTCGCTGGAGGCGCGGGCCTAGTCCGCGTACACGCCGGCCGCCTTGATGATGGGCGTCCACTTGGCGATTTCATCCGCCACGAACTTCCTGTGGCCTTCGGGCTCGATGCGTCCGTCGGTGGCGACCACCGCGCCCAGCGCTTCTTCGCGCTTGATGAAGTCCGCATCGCGCAATGCGGCCTTCATGGCCTCGTTGAGCTTCTTCAGCACCGGTGCCGGCGTGCCCTTGGGGGCATACAGGCCGTGCCAGATGGTGACCTGGAAGTTCTTCAAGCCCGACTCGTCCAGCGTGGGCAGGTCTTTCAGCAGCGGCGTTGTCAGCCGCTTGGGCGTGGTGACCGCGTAGGCCTTGACCTTCCTGGCTTCGATCTGCGGCGAGGTGTTGGTGGTCTGGTCGCACAACAGATCGATCTGGCCGCCGATCAAATCCGTAATCGCCGGCGCGGTGCCCTTGTAAGGCACGGGCGTCATGTCGGTCCTGGTGGCGCTCTGGTAGAGCAGGCCGCACAGGTGCGAGGCCGAGCCCACGCCGGCATTGCCGATGTTGATCTTGCCCTTGTTGGCCGCAATCCAGGCGGTCAGTTCCTTGTAGTTGCCGGCCTCGATGGCGGGTTTTGAGATGAGCGTCATCGGCACGTCGTTGACGATGCCGAGGTACTCGAAATCGCTCTCGACCTTGAACGGCAGGTTGCGCACCAGCGTCGGCACGGTGGCCATTGCAATGTGGTTCAGCAGCAGGGTGTAGCCGTCGGGCTTGGCGCGCACCACCTTGGCCGCACCGATGGAGCTGCCGGCGCCGGGCACGTTGTCGATGATCACGCTCACACCGCCCAGAGACTTGCGCAGCGCTTCGGCCAGGTCGCGCGCCACGCGATCGGTCGGGCCGCCGGCCGCAAAGGGCACGACGATGGTCACCGGCTTTCCCGCGGGAAAGTCTTGCGCATGCGCGCCCATCGCCAAGGCCAGCGCCGCAACGGCGAACAGTTTTTTCATGGGAGTCTCCGTCAAGTAAAAAAATGGAAATCAGGGGGCTCGCACCGGTACGCGGCTCTCGAGCGTGGGCGGCTGCCAATCGGGCTTGATGTGGCAGCCGTTCTTGCCGTCTGTGTCGTAGCGCGGCGCCAGCGATGCGCAGCGCTGCGCAAGGCTTTGCGGCGTGGGCTTTTCGCCCTTGTCGATCCAATCGAGCAGGGCGGCGAAGAGCGCGGGGTATTCCGAATCGCTCAGGTAGCTGTGCTCGCGCTCCGCGCTGAAGCTCTGCACCAGCTGGCCGCCGGTGCCGGCCGCGTCGCGGATGCGGCGGTAGGCGCTTTCGAGCTCGACGAAAGCAGTCGGGTCGTCGATGGCATGCAGCGCCAGCGTGGGCAGCGCGGTGCGCCCGGTCGGCTGGCTGTCGGCCGCCAGGGCGCCCTTGGCCTGCGGATCGGCGGCGTAGCGCAGCACGCCCGCATTGAGTGCCGCATCGTCGGCCGAGCCCTGGTAAACCACGCCGATGTTGCCGAACGGATTGCGGCCGGCCAGGCGCTTTTGCACCAGGTCCTGGAACAGCCAGGTGGCCCAGTTCAGGTGGCCCAGCAGCGAGCGCTCCTCGATCTTCACGACCGAGAGAATGGTTTTGAGCCGCGCGGCCTGCTCGGGCGTGCGCTGCGCGGCGGGCATGCCGATGCCGGTGCATTCCTTGACGCGCGCGGCCAGCTCGGCGCGTGTGAGTTTCGAATCAGCGGGCAGGCCCATCCACAGCGGGTATTGCGGCTCATCGGCGCGCGGATGGTTGCGGCACACGTATTGGTAGACCACGCGCAAGTCGAGCCGGAAGTCATAGGCGCTGTTGCCGCCGCCGAGCACGCCGCTGGTGAGCAGAAGTCCGTCGTACGGCGACTTTGCATTGCCGACAGGCGCGTAGAGCTCGGCCGCCTTTGCCGCCACGCCGGCGCCGTAGCTCTGGCCATGCAGCAGCGTGCGCTGGGGCTGGCCGAAGTGGCGCACGAAGATCTGGCGCAGCCGCTCGGTGTCTTCGGCCGCCATCGTCACGCCGTAGCCGCCGCGGCGGTAGGTGGAGCCGGCCCATGCGTAGCCGGCCTTCACGGTGATGGCCCAGCGCTTCAGGTCTTCCTGGCTGCGCTCGAGCTTGGGCGGTCCGGTCTCGGGGCCGCCGTGGGCATGCATCACGAGCACGCCGCGGTTCCAGTCTTTGGGAATCGCGATCCAGTAGAAAGAACCGCTGCCGTCTTCGCCTGTGTAGCAGCGTGCGGCCTCAGGCACGGGTGCGGGGCAGGGCGTTGATGCAGGTGCCTGCTTGGATGCGGGCGAGGCCGCTTGCGCGGAGAGCGGCAGCGCGGTGCCCAGCAGCGCGAAAGCGGCCAGCGTGGAAAGTTGTTTTTTCAATGTCGTACTCCGAGTTCCAGCGCCGCGTTCGTTCCTGCCGTGGAAACGAATCCGAGGACGCCGCTGTTGAAGATGAAATTGCCCGGCCGGCCCGCATCGGCCTGCACCGCGCCGAGCACCGGTGTGTCGTAGCTGAGGGATGCAGAGGTGCCGCCCAGGTTGAAGCTGCTGCCCGCTACGGTGGCCTCGCGGTTCTGGCCCGTTACGGCGACCATGGCGTAGCTGCCGTCCGCCGTGCCGGGCGTCAGCGTCTGCTGCAGGCCGAACATGCGCAGGCCGGCGTTGGCGGCCGACTCGCGCACGAGGTGCAGCGGCACCGCGGCGCCGTTCACGAGCCCGATCACCATCGACCCCGTGAGCGTGCCGCCGGTGGTCACGGCGCCGCCGGTGGGCGAGGTGGTGCGCAGGTCGAAGGCTCCGCGCGCGGTGTTGTAGGTGATGTAGCCCTTCTCCGTTTGCGTGCATGTGGCGTCGTAGGTCATGAAACTGCCCGTCACCGCATCGCGGCAATACTGGAAAGTGCCCGCATTGCGCAGCCGCACCGAAGACGCATGCGCCACCGCAGTGCCAGTGCCCTGCTGAACGCCTACCGCGTTGAAGATGTTGGCCACCGGATTGAACACCGCCGGTGCCGCCGTGTTCTCGAAGGTGTTCTGGAACGCAATGAGCGGTGCAAAGCCGCCGCCGCTCGGCGCATTCACTCCCCCCAGCAGCACGCCGCCTGGCGCAAAGCTGAAGACAGCCGCGCTTTCGCCGCTCGCATAGCTGCAGCTGCCCTGCGCCACCAGCGAGCCGCTGCGCTGCGTTCCGGCCGCGCGCTGCACGCTGGCATCGATGGTCACGGTGTAGGCCATGGTGGCCGGATCGATGTCGATGCGCACTTCTTCGCCGAAGCTGTTGCCGCCCTTGTAGCTCGTCGGGGCAGCCGGCAGGTTGGGGCAGGCCAGCGGATCGCCGACCTCGGTCACGCAGCTGTAGTTGACCGCCGCATCAAGGCTGCCGCTGCCGCGGTACTTCGGCCATGCCGGAAACTGGCACAGCGGGCGCGTGCGGCCGTAAGTGCCGGCCACGGCATCGACCGCCACGCCGGTGGCAGGCGCCAGGCCTCCCTCGACCCAGCCCTCGAGCGCAGCGAGCGAGTCCCAGTTGGGAATGAAGCTGCCCGTGCCATGGCCCATGCCGGGCACGGTGTAGAAACGCACATGCTCGTCCACGGCGGCCCCGCCCACGGTGGCGATGAGCTGCTTGTAGTAGTCGATGGTCGAGTTGGGGCTGATCACCTCGTCGGCCAGGCCGTGCAGCATGATGACCCGGCCGCCGCGCGCGAAGAAGGGCGCGAGGTTGGGGTTGGTGGCATCGGTAAGCGCCGACACCTCGCTCACGCGAGCGGCGAAAGCGCCGGGGTCCAGCGGATCGAAGCCCAGCGAATCGAAGCTGTCGATGCGCGTGACGAAGTACTTCACCCACTGGTCGCCCGTGACGTACATGTTGGCGTCGGCCGACGTGGCGGGATCGCCCGGCACCTTGCGCGTGCCCAGGTCGCGCGTGGTGTAGGGGCCCGCCACCAAGGTGCCTTCAAGGATGTTGTAGCCGCCTGCACGCTTTACGCCGTTGGCCAGCGAGTAGGTGCTGAACTCCAGCGGCGATTCGATGGTGCGCACGGTGGCAAGCTGCGCGTCCGAAAGGCAGCTGTCGCCGGCGTCGGTGCCGCCGCTGCAGCGCAGCGACGCGAGGATCTGCGCGTTCAGCAGCCGGCAGCTCTCCACGTTGCTCACGATGTTGTCGGCCGCGCCGTCGAGCTTGTCGCAGGCCTGCATGGCCGCCTTTTGCACCAGCAGCGTCTTGGCCACGTTCATCCAGCCGGCGCCGCCGTTGTTGTACAGCGCGCGGCCCACCGCCACGTTCGACAGCCGCGTACCGGTGTAGTTGAGCGCGGGCTCGTTGGCAATCACGCCGTCGTAGTCCTGCGGCCAACGCTGGATGTAGCTGAGCGCATCGCGCCCACCGGTTGAGGTGCCGAGAAAGTAGGCATAGGCGGGCTTGATGCCATAGCGCGCGAGCACCAGCGCCTGCGCCACGTCGCGCGTTTTCTTGAGCGAGTTGCCGCCGTAGTTGGCAAGCTGCTCGTCGTTGGCGGCAAAGCGCCCGTCGGTGATGCTGCTCGACTGGTGGCCCGAATCGTCGCCGTAGGTTGCATACCCCAGCGCAAGCGGCGCGGGCTTGCCCGCGGGGCCGAAGCGGATGACCTCGGTGCCGTCGATCAGCACGCCGTCGAAGCCGCCGCCGCCGAAGTGAATGGTCTTGCGATTCCACTTTTCGGGCAGGTTGACCGCGAAGTTGATGGCCTGCGAAGCAGGGTCCATCGGCTGGATGGTGCCGCGGACGCGGCAGTAGTCGCCGAGCCGGTTGCCGGCGTCGCCCGCCGCCACCGGCACGGCGCTGGTCACGGTGGCGCCCTGCGTGGGCAGGCTGATGAGCGAGGCAGGCAGGCTCTTGCCGGCGAGATCCATGCAGGCGACCACCGGCTGCACGGGCGGGGGCGGCGGGTTGTCGGGCGGATCGGTGTCGGGCGTGCCGCCGTTTGACGGCGGCGGGGGCGATGCGATCGGAAAGAACCCGACACCAGCGTTACCACCGCCGCCGCCACCGCAGGCGGCGAGAACCAGCGTAATGCCGGTCACGGCAACGAACGAACGACAGGCGCGAAAGGGCGCGTTAAACAATGCAGAAAAGCGCGAGTTGCGCATGGACTTGTCTCCGGAATGCGGCCTCGGTGGGCCGCTTTTTTGAATGAGCGGCCGGACGATAGGTGCACGGTGACCTAGGGTCAAATAAAATAAAGAGGCACTTTTGATATGAAAAAAATATGGAGATAAGACCGCTTCGCTACTTCGTGGCCGTTGCCGAGACCGGCCACATGACGCGAGCCGCCGAGCAACTGGGCATCCAGCAGCCGCCGTTGAGCCAGGCCATCAAGGCGCTCGAACGCGAGCTGGGTGTGCTGTTGTTCCGGCGGCATCCGCGCGGCGTGGCGCTCACCGATGCGGGCCGGCTGTTCCAGGTGGAGGCGCTGCGCATGCTGCAGGACATGGCGGCCATGAAGCAGCGCATGGCGCGCGTGGCGAAGGGGCAGGCAGGCACGCTGGCGGTCGGCTTCACCAGCTCGGCCGCAGCGCACCGCTTCGTGCCTGAAGCACTGCGCGCTTTTCGCCGTGCGCATCCGGACGTGGAGCTTCAGCTGCGCGAGGACAACGCAGCCGAGCTCACCGAGGCACTGGACGCCGGCCGCCTGCACTGCGGGCTGCTGCGCGTGCCGGTGGCGCGGCCCGAAGGCCTGCGCTTCGAAACGCTGCTGCGCGAACCCGTGCTGGTGGCAATGCCGAGCGACCACCGCTTTGCCCTTGCGCGAAGCAAGGCTTCGCGGCCGCTGCCGCTTGCGAAGCTGTGCGAGGACGGCATCATCCTCGTGCGCCGTCCGGGCGCGCCGGGCCTCTACGCCGAGTTGCTTGCCATGTGCCATGCCAAGGGCCTGCGCCCGCGCGTGGTGGCCGAGGTGGACCGCATGATGACCAACCTGAATCTCGTGGCCGCGGGTGTCGGCCTGTCGGTGGTGCCGGCTTCGATGACCGGCGTGCATGCGCATGCGATTGCCTACACCCGGCTTGCCGACGGCGGCCAGCTCGACGCGCCGCTCACGCTGGTATCGCGCGTGGAAGAAGACAACCTGCCCGCGCAGCACTTTGCCGCGCTGCTGCGCAGGCACGCGAGCGAGAACCCCGGGTCATGAGTTTTTCACCGCGCCGCCGTCGACTGCTGCGTGACACTGGCATTGCGCTTGCCGCCGCCTGCGCCATGCCGCAGTTGCTGCAGGCTGCGCCGCCGACTCAATGGCCGAACAGGCCGATTCGTTTGATCGTGGTCTACCCACCGGGCGGCGTGAGCGACGGCATGGCCCGCGTGCTCGCCGAGCCGCTGGCCCAATTGCTCGGCGTTCCGGTGCTCGTCGAAAACCGTGCCGGCGCGGGCGGCAGCATCGGCATGGATGCGCTGGCGCGAGCCACGCCCGACGGCTGCACGCTCGCGTTTTCGGCCATCAGCCCGATCACGCTGCATCCGCTGGTTGCGCGTGTGCCCTACGACGCGTTGCGCGCGTTCGCGCCGGTGGCGAGCGTGATGCGCACGCCGGTGCTGGTGGTCGGCACGCCGGCCTTTGCGGGCCGCGGCTTCCAGGAGCTGATTGCGCTTGCGCGCAGCCGGCCCGGCGCAGTGCGGTGGGCCACCTCGGGCGTGGCCACCATCGGCCACATGGTGCTGGCGCAAGTGCGCATGCAAAGCCGCACCGCCATCACGCACATTCCCTACGCGGGCGGTGGCCCGCAGCTCAACGATGCACTCGGCGGGCAGTTCGAGGTGCTGTCGACCAACGTCGCCGCGCAGCAGCTGCAGTACATAGCGGAAGGGCGGCTGCAGGCACTCGCTGTCGGTGCGCCGTCGCGCATCGAGGCCTTGCCCGCGGTGCCGACGCTTGCCGAACTGGGCTACGAGCGGGCCAATCGCGATTCGCTCTTCGGCATCTTCGCACCCGCCCGCACGCCCGTGGCTGTGCTGCAGCGGCTCAATGCGCAGATCAACCGGGTGCTGAGCAGCGATGCCGTGCGCGCGCGGCTGCGCGGTGCGTACAACCTGCCGGTGGGCGGCGCCATTGAAGACCTTGCGCAAGAGATTGCCGTCGACCGCCGGCGCAACCGCGAGCTGGTGTCCGGAGACCGATCGCAGTTCGACTAACCGCGCATTCTTTATCGGTTGGCTTCCGGCTGACACACGCATAGGTACAAACCTACGCAGAAAACCAAAGTCTTCACCTTCAATGTCGCCGACGTCGAAAGGAGATTGAGGCGTGCCGTGCGTCTCGTCCTCGGCGGATCAGGAGACAGCCATGCGCACGCAGAACGAGAAGAAGAACGACCAGGCAAGCCAGGCCGCCGATGACGGCGGCGGCACAGATCCCCAGCAAGCCCTGACCGGCACCACCCGACGCTCGCTCATACGCAACGCCGTACTGTTCGCGATGTTCTCGGCCAGCGGGGTGAGCCTCACAGGTTGCGGTGGCGGTGGCGGTGGTGGGGGAGGCGGCGGAGGCATAGGAGGGGGCATTGGAGGAGGCGGCGGCAGCCCGCCCGTGAGCACCGGCCCGGTGTTCAAGCACGGCGTTGCCAGCGGCGACCCGTTGTCGGACCGGGTGATCCTCTGGACCCGCGTGACGGCGCCCGCACCGGGCACCCTGAACGTCGAATGGCAACTTTCGAGCGACGAGCGTTTTGGCGTGATCGTTGCGCGCGGCACGGTGAGCACCGGCCCCGAGCGCGACTACACCGTGAAGGTGGACGCCACGGGGCTCCAGCCGGCCAGCACCTATTTCTACCGCTTCGTGATGGGCAGCGAGGCCTCGCCCATCGGCCGCACCAAGACGCTGCCGGTGGGCGGCGTTTCGCAGGTGCGGCTGGCGGTGGTGTCGTGCTCCAACTTTCCGAGCGGGTATTTCAATGTGTATGCCGACATTGCCAAGCGCACCGACATCGACGTGGTCCTGCACCTGGGCGACTACATCTACGAGTACGGACGCGTGGGCTATGCGTCGCAGTTGGCCATTGCCATCGACCGCGTATCGACACCCGACCATGAGATTCTGACGCTTGCGGACTACCGCGAGCGCCATGCGCAATACCGCACCGACAGCGACCTGCGTGCGCTGCATGCGCGGTTTCCCATGATTGCCGTGTGGGACGACCATGACCTGGCCGACAACGCATGGGCGGGCGGCGCCGCCAACCACGACGACGCGAGCGAGGGCAGCTTTGCGGCGCGGCGCGCGGCCGCCGTGCAGGCCTACCACGAGTGGCTGCCGACGCGGCTGCCCGACCCGGCCAACCCGCTGCTGATCTACCGCTCGTTCGACTTCGGCACGCTGGCTTCGCTGCACATGCTCGACACCCGGCTGATCGGCCGCGAGCGGCAGCTCACGCTCGACCAATATCTGGCCGGCGAAGCGGCCGCGACCACGCGCCAGTTGCTGGGGCAGCCGCAGGTGGATTGGCTCTCCGCGCGCATGGCCGCATCGGCCGGTACCTGGCAGGTGCTGGGCCAGCAGGTGCTCATGATGCGCATGACCATTCCCCTGAGCATTGCGACCGACTTCAGCCCCGAGACGCTGGGCGCCTACGTGGCCGCGCAGGCGCTGCCGGACGCCGCCCGCAGCGACAGCCAGCGGGCCTTGCTCGCGCAGCAGAAGGTGCCCTACAACATGGACGCATGGGACGGCTACCCGGCCGCGCGCGACACCGTGCTTGCCATGGCGCGCAACCAGGGCAAGAACCTCGTCTCGCTGGCCGGGGACACGCACAACGCCTGGGCCGGCAACCTCACCGATGTGTCGGGGCAGCGGGTGGGGGTGGAGTTCGGAACCTCGTCGGTGTCGTCGCCCGGCTTCGAGCGTGCGGTTCCGCTGATTGCCAACGACCTCCTGGCCGACGGCTTCCTGCGGATGGTGGACGACCTGCGCTACGCCGAAACCAGCAAGCGCGGCTATGCCGTGCTGACGCTGACACCCAGCGAAGCGCGCTGCGAATACGTCGAGGTCAGCACGGTGCTGAGCCGCGACTACTCGGTCAGAACGGCCGCCACGCTGCGCGCGCTGCCAGGCACCGGCAACTTGCAGGTGCTTGCGGCCTGAGGGTGGCTGGGGCCGACGCGGCGTGTGGTTGCTGACGTTGCTGCACGCAAGCGTGCGCGGGGATGGGCCACGCGCCCGAAGCGACGCCAGGCATCACATGAGCCGGAATCCACGGGTGAATTGCATTGATGTTCTCGCGAACCTGGGCGCATTTCCCATCTTTGCGATCTCGGCTAGGCCGTCTTCAGTGATGCGAAGCACCGTGGCGACGCGGGACGAAGCGTAGCGCCCGGTGGGGCTGAGCGGCCCGATGTCCGCCTCTATCAATCCGGTGGCTACAAGCACCGAGACATGGCGGAGCTCCTCCGGAACCGCCACCCGGACCGGAAGCTGCACATGATGCAGCCGCATCAAGAATAAAAGCGCCATGCGATTCTCCGGTTGCCCGTCCGATCTGGATCCGTCGGTCAAAAGAATCACAAGTTAGCGGCGGTTTTTCGAAGTGCCATTGCCGCAATGGCGTGTCGTGATGTAGGTCTTAAGCTCTCAATTTACTTGAGAGCCATCTGGCCGCGCTGCGATCCGAGGAGAAGCTATGCCGATGAATTTCCTTGCGCATCACGTCCCAAGGGCGGGCGGAACTCAGCCGGTCGCGAGAGGCGCAACGCTGAAGCGCTGTTCACCTGGGTGCAGCCGGGCGTCCGTTCTGCTGCGCCGGCGCAAAGGCCACTTTGACGTGTCTTCTTGGAGGTGGCTCTCCTACGTGGGTGCCTTGCGTCACCTCCCGAACCTCATTGCGCATGAGGATGGATTCAAAATGACAACCTGCGTCAACACCGCAGCGAACCAAAGACCGCCGGCACATGATCACCCTTCACCACTGCGTCAGCGCACGCTCGTTCCGGCCTTTGTGGACGCTTGAAGAAATCGGGCTCTCCTACGAGCTCAAGATGCTGCCGTTTCCGCCGCGCGTGCTGTCGCGGCCGTATCTCGAGGTCAACCCGCTCGGCACGGTGCCGATGCTGTCCGACGGCGCCATGCGAATGACCGAGTCGGCCGCCATCTGCCAATACCTGGCCGCGCGGTTCTCGGCGGGCCAGCTGGATGTGGGTAGCGGCGAGCCGGACTTCGGGCCGTACCTCAACTACCTTCATTTCGGCGAGGCGACCTTGACCTTTCCGCAGACGCTCGTGCTGCGGTATGCGCACTTCGAGCCGGCGGAGCGAAAGCAGCCGCAGGTGGCCGACGACTATGCCAAGTGGTTCCTGGCGCGGCTGCGAGCGCTGGAGCCGCTGCTCGCCGCGCGGGAGTACCTTTGCGCAGGCCGCTTTACCGCGGCGGACGTGTCGGTCGGCTATGCATTGCTGCTGGCCGAGCACCTGGGCCTGGCCGAGCGCTTCACGCCCTCGGTGGCGGCTTACTGGGAGCGTCTGCAGGCGCGGCCGGGCTTCAAGGCCGCGATGGCTGCGCAAGCGGGTGCCGCCAAGGCGCAGGGCGTTTCCCTGACGCCCGCACCCGACATCAGGACCGATCGTCCCTGATGGGCGGCCGGCATGCCGCCGGTGCCTGGGCGTTGCTGCTCAGATGAACGGCACGCCGCCCGTCACCGGGATGGTCGCGCCCGAGATGTAGCTTGCCTGGTCGCTGGCGAGCAGCACATACACCGCCTGCAACTCGGCCGGTTGGCCCGGCCGCTTCATCGGGGTCTGCTTGCCGAACTCCTTCACCTTCTCGGGTGGCATGGTCGAGGGAATGAGCGGCGTCCAGAACGGCCCCGGGGCCACACAGTTCACACGGATGCCTTTCTCCGCGAGAAGTTGCGCCATGCCGCCCGACATGTTCTGGATCGCGCCCTTGGTGGCCGCGTAGGCGACGAGCGTGGCGTTGGGCTTGTCGGCGTTGACCGACGTGGTGCTGATGATCGAGGCACCCGGCTGCATTCGCGCCGCCGCGGCGCGGCACAGGAAGAAGTTGGCGTAGACGTTGGTCCGGAAGGTGCGGTCGAACTCCTCGGGCGAGATCTCGTCGAGCGACTTGTGGCTCATCTGGAAGGCCGCGTTGTTGACGAGCACGTCGAGCCTGCCGAAGGTGTCGAACGCGCGGTCCACGAGGCTGCGGCAATGCGCCTCTTCGCAGATGTCACCGGGCACCGCAACGCAGCGGCGGCCCGCGCGCTCGATCCATTGGCGCGTAACCTGGGCGTCTTCCTCTTCCTCGGCGAGGTAGGAAATGAGCACATCGGCGCCTTCGCGTGCAAAGGCGATGGCCACTGCGCGGCCGATGCCGCTGTCGCCACCGGTAATGAGCGCGGCCTTGCCCTGGAGCTTGCCGCTGCCGACGTACGACTGTTCGCCGAAATCGGGCAGCGGCGACATCTTCGATTCGAGCCCCGGAGGTTGCTGGGCGGGTGTGGAAAAAGGCGGCTGCGGGCCGGCTTGGCGAGGGTCTTCTGTCATGGCGTTGCTGGAGAGATTGGTGGACGAAAGGCGGAACTCTGCTGCCTGAGCGGTGGGGGAAACGGCTCAAGCTTCAGCCTTTGAATTGCGACGTGCGCGCGAGGCTTGCGCATCCGCACGTCGGACAAGACCCACGGCACTCTTCCGCGGCTTCGATTCAGGCCAAAGGCAACCTGCTGGCCGTTCGGCAGGGCGCAGCGCAGGCCTTTCATGCCCGCGTGCCCGGCATGCATGCCCTGCTGACGTTGATGCGGGGGATGGCGCCTGCGGATTGAAGCGGGCGTGAGAAACTACCGCCTGGATGCAGCCGATGTCCACGCCGATGGTGGCAGGACCGGCGCCTTGCTCGGCAACGCTTGCCGATGGTAGGTCTAAGTTGTTGAATCTAAAAGAAAAAATCGTCTCCGTCGCACCCATGATGGACTGGACCGACCGCCACTGTCGGTACTTCCATCGCCTGATGTCGCGCCACGCGCTGCTCTATACCGAAATGGTGACCACGGGCGCGCTGGTGCATGGCGACGTTCCCCGCCATCTGCGCTTCAACGCCGAAGAACATCCGGTGGCCCTGCAGCTAGGCGGCAGCGAGCCGGCCGACCTGGCGCACTGCGCCAAGCTGGGCGAAGAGTGGGGTTACGACGAGATCAACCTCAATTGCGGCTGCCCCAGCGAGCGCGTGCAGCGCGGAGCCTTCGGCGCCTGCCTGATGGCGGAGCCGCAACTGGTGGCCGACTGCGTGAAGGCGATGGTCGACGTGGCGAGCGTGCCGGTCACAGTCAAGCACCGCATCGGTATCGACAAGATCGAAAGCTATGAGTTCGTGCGCGACTTTGTCGGCACCGTGAGCGAGGCCGGCTGCGGCACGTTCATCGTTCATGCGCGCAATGCGTGGCTGAAGGGGCTGAGCCCGAAGCAGAACCGCGAGATTCCGCCGCTGCGCTATGAACTGGTGCACCGGCTCAAGCATGACTTTCCGGAGCTGAGCTTTTCGATCAACGGGGGCATTTCGGCCAATGCCCAGGTGCACGAGCACTTGCGGCTGCTCGACGGCGTGATGGTGGGGCGTGAGGCTTATCACAACCCCTGGTGGCTAGCCGAATGGGACGCCGAGTTCTTCGGCGCCGGGCCGCAGCCGCTGACGCGTGAAGAGGTGGAGTCGCTCATGTGCGACTACATGGTTCGCGAGGCGGCGGAACACGGCACGCAGTGGTCGTCGATTGCCCGGCACATGCTGGGCTTACGGAACGGCCTGCCGGGTGCGCGCCGCTGGCGCCAGGTCTGGAGCGACCACCGGCTCAAGACGCGCTCGCCGCGCGAGGTGATGGCGCTGGCGCACGAGCCCGTGGCGCAGGTTGCCTAGCTGAAGCGTGCCTTGAGTGAAGCGGGCACTGCGGCGCGGAGCCGCTTGCGGAAAGGGATTCGCCCCTCAGCAACGGTGAGTGTTCCAAAATGATAATGATTGCCTGAGGACTGAAACTTTTCAACTTTTCTGCTAAAGAATCAAGAAACGCTAATAAATAAGGGGTTTCGATTCATGAATGAAGCGGGGAGCAAAGAAGAAGTCAGCGCACTGGGCCGGGGTCTGGCCCTGCTCAAGGTCATCGGGATGTCGGCGGCGCCGATGAGCAATCGGGAACTGGCCGACACCACGGGCCTTCCCAAGGCCACGGTGTCGCGCCTTACGGCCACGTTGGTGAATGCGGGGTATCTGCGGCAGTCGCAGGACAGCGAGCGCTTCAGCCTGGGCCCGGCGCTGCTCGACATGAGCAGCCGCTATCTCCGTCATTTCGACCTGCGCACGGTGGCCAGGCCCCACCTGGCGGAGTTGTCCGAATTTGCGGGCGCGAGCGTTCATGTGGCGGTGCGCGACGATCTCGACATGCTCGTCATCGACTCGCTGCGCCCGCGGTCGGCGCTGATCAGCTCGCGGCTGGACGTCGGCACCCGCATGAGCATCGTCACTTCGGCAGCGGGCCGTGCTTCCCTTGCGGCGCTGCCCGAGGCCGAGCGGGCGGCGGTGCTCGAAAAGATCCAGCAGGAAAGCGGCGAGAGCTGGGCCTCCATCGAACCCCGCCTGATGGCGGGGCTCGACGAATACGCCCGCCTGGGCTACTGCAGCTCGTTCGGCGAATGGCATCCGCACATTCACGCGCTTGGCTTTGCGCTGCAAGGGCCGCACGGTGAACGCTATGGCGTGAGCTGCGGCGGCCCGGCCTACTTGCTGCCGAAAGACATGATGCTCTCGCGCGTTGCGCCGCGCCTGCTCGAGGTCGCCAGCCGCATCTCGGCCGAAACCGGCGTCATCGGCTCGGACTGATCGACCCGGCGGCCGCCTGGGCGGGGCCTAGACGGCCGCTTCCAGGCCGTTCCTGAAGTGCTCTCGCATGCGCGCCATGGCCGCCGTGGCGTCGCGCGCCTCGATGGCCGCCATCATCGAGCGGTGCTCGGCCAGCGATTCGGCAATGCGGCCTTCCTTGAGCAGCGAGTTGTGGCGGTTGAGCTTCATCACCTTGCGCAGGTCGGCCACCATCTGGTCGCGCCACTT
The DNA here is from genome assembly GCF_003984625.1 of Variovorax sp. DXTD-1. GTDB lineage: Bacteria > Pseudomonadota > Gammaproteobacteria > Burkholderiales > Burkholderiaceae_C > Variovorax. Next base: position 81,163 of record NZ_RWKH01000008.1, read on the forward strand.
GTTGTTGGCAATGGCCAGCAGGCGCATGTGAAAGCGCTCGTTCAGCGCAAAGAAGTGCTCTCGGTTTTCCTTGCCTGGCGCGCCGGCGGCCTCCAGCTCGGCGTGCAGCGCCTTCAGTTCGGCGCGCTGGGCATCGGTGGCGCGCTCGGCCACCACGCCGGCCGCGTCGCTCTCCAGCAGGGAGAGCAGGTGGTACACATCCGCCAGGTCTTGCTCCGACACCTCGGTCACGTAGGCGCCGCGCCGCACTTTCATGGTGACCAGGCCTTCGGCCGCCAGCACCTTCAGGGCTTCGCGCAGCGGCGTGCGGCTGATGCCGTATTCCTCGGCCAGCTTGAGTTCGTCGATCCAGCTGCCGGGCTCGAGCTCGCGGCGGAAGATCCGCTGGCGCAGCAGCTCGGCCACCTCTTCATAGAGGGCGCGCGGGGTAAGGGTGACGGCGGACATGGGCCGGACTGTACCGCAAAAACGTGTTTGAATTAATAATTATGATTCGGTTAGACTCGCTGCGGCTTGCAAATTCCTTGCAGGCGAATTTGCGACTACCCTGCAAGACACTGCAAAACGGCCCCTCATGAGCAGCACACCCGAACCCACCTTCAAGCCTGCCAACCTCGACGACTGGGCCAAGGCCGCCGCCAAGTCGGCGCCGGGTGGCGACCTGAATGCGCTCAACTGGCTCACGCCGGATGGCATTACCGTAAAGCCGCTCTATACCGCGGCCGATCTGCAGGGCCTGAAGTACACCGACACGCTCCCGGGCTTTGAGCCCTACCTGCGCGGCCCGCAGGCCACCATGTACGCGGTGCGCCCGTGGACCATCCGTCAGTACGCGGGCTTTTCGACGGCCGAGGAGTCGAACGCCTTCTACCGCAAGGCACTGGCAGCGGGCGGGCAGGGCGTGAGCGTGGCTTTCGACCTGGCGACCCACCGCGGCTACGACAGCGATCACCCGCGCGTGACGGGCGATGTGGGCAAGGCCGGCGTGGCCATCGATTCGGTCGAGGACATGAAGATCCTGTTCGACCAGATTCCGCTCGACAAGGTCTCTGTGTCCATGACGATGAACGGCGCCGTGCTGCCGGTGCTGGCGGGCTACGTGGTTGCGGCCGAAGAGCAGGGCGTGGCCCAAGACCAGCTGAGCGGAACCATCCAGAACGACATCCTCAAGGAGTTCATGGTCCGCAACACGTACATCTTTCCGCCCGCGCCGAGCATGCGGATCATCGGCGACATCATCGAGTACACGGCGCAGAAAATGCCCAAGTTCAACTCGATCTCTATCAGCGGGTATCACATGCAGGAGGCCGGCGCCAACCAGGCGCTGGAGCTTGCGTTCACGCTGGCCGACGGCAAGGAATACGTGAAGACTGCGTTGGCCAAGGGCCTGGACGTCGACGGCTTTGCCGGGCGCCTGAGCTTCTTCTGGGCCATTGGCATGAACTTCTACCTCGAAGTGGCCAAGATGCGCGCGGCACGCCTTTTGTGGTGCCGCATCATGAAGGAGTTCAACCCCAAGAACCCCAAGAGCCTGATGCTGCGCACCCACTGCCAGACCTCGGGCTGGTCGCTCACCGAGCAGGACCCGTACAACAACGTGGTGCGCACCACCATCGAGGCGATGGCCGCGGTATTCGGCGGCACGCAAAGCCTGCACACGAACGCGCTCGACGAAGCCATTGCGCTGCCCACGGAGTTCAGCGCCCGCATCGCGCGCAACACGCAGCTCATCATCCAGGAAGAAACGCACATCACCAATGTGATCGACCCCTGGGCCGGCAGCTACATGATGGAGAAGCTCACGCAGGACATGGCCGATGCCGCCTGGGCCATCATCGAAGAAGTCGAAGCCATGGGCGGCATGACCAAGGCGGTGGACAGCGGCTGGGCCAAGCTCAAGATCGAAGCGGCCGCCGCCGAGAAGCAGGCGCGCATCGACTCGGGCAAGGACGTGATCGTGGGCGTCAACAAGTACAAGCTCAAGACCGAAGACGCCATCGACAGCCTTTCGATCGACAACGTGAAGGTGCGCGAGCAGCAGGTGGCCCGCCTGCAGAAGATCCGTGCCTCGCGCGACACCGCCAAGGTGCAGGCTGCGCTGGATGCGCTGACCGAGGCCGCCGAGAACGGCACCGGCAACCTGCTCGCACTCAGCATCGACGCCGTGCGCCTGCGCGCCACGGTGGGCGAGATTTCCGACGCGCTTGAAAAATCATTCGGCCGCCATCGGGCCGACACGCAAAAGGTGACCGGTGTGTACGCTGCTGCCTATGACTCCGCCGAGGGCTGGGAAGCCCTCAAGACCGAGATCAACGCCTTCGCCGAAGAGCAGGGGCGCCGTCCGCGCGTGATGATCTCCAAGCTGGGGCAAGACGGGCACGACCGCGGCGCCAAGGTGGTGGCCACGGCCTTTGCCGACCTGGGGTTCGACGTGGACATGGGGCCGCTGTTCCAGACGCCCGAGGAGTGCGCGCGCCAGGCGATTGAGAACGACGTGCATGCCGTGGGCGTGAGCACCCTCGCGGCCGGCCACAAGACGTTGGTGCCCGCCATCATCAACGAGCTGAAGAAGCAGGGCGCTCATGAAATCATCGTGTTCGTCGGCGGTGTGATTCCGCGGCAGGACTACGACTTTCTGTATGAGGCCGGCGTCAAGGGCATCTACGGCCCGGGTACGCCGATTCCCGCCAGCGCGAAAGACGTGCTGGAGCAGATTCGCGCAGCCGTCTCGGCCTGATCGGGACGCGAGACGTGGGCGATCTTTTGTCGCGGCTGTCGCTGCAGCCCGTTGATTCCAGCGATTTCGAAGCCATGCTGGCCTTGCGCGTCGATGCGATGCGCCCCAGCCTGGAGCGCGTCGGGCGCTTCGACCCCGCGCGCTCACGCGAGCGGCTGCAGGCCGGGTTCGTCGTGCCCTACATGCATCACATCGTGCTCGACGGTGACCTGCGCATCGGCTTTGTCACGCTCAAGCCCGAAGACCCCGATGCGCTGCGGCTCGACCATTTGTACCTGCGCACCGGCTTCCAGGGCCTGGGCATCGGCGAATGGGTACTGCAATGGGCCAAGTCGCAGGCGCGCGAACAAGGGATGGACATCAAGCTCACCGCGCTGGTGCAGAGCGACGCCAACCGCTTCTATGTGCGGCACGGCTTCGTGCTCGAAGGCGAAGAGGGCGTCGACCTGCACTACCGCTGGCGCGTGGCCTCGGAGGATGCGTGCTGAAACAGGCCGGGGCACTTGAACGCGCCATTGCCGAGCCGGAGGGCATGGCACAGCGCCGCGCCATTGCCAAGGCCATTACGCTGCTCGAATCCACCCGCGCCGACCACCGCGCGCAAGCCGATGAATTGCTCACCGCATTGCTGCCGCGCACCGGCAATTCTTTTCGCCTCGGCATCTCCGGCGTGCCGGGTGTCGGCAAGTCGACCTTCATTGAAACGCTGGGCCTGCTGCTGATCGGCAAGGGCCACCGCGTGGCGGTGCTCACCATCGATCCTTCGTCGACCGTGTCGGGCGGCTCCATCCTTGGCGACAAGACGCGCATGGAGCGCCTCTCGGTGCATGACCGCGCCTACATCCGTCCGAGCCCGTCGAGCGGCACGCTGGGCGGCGTGGCCGAGAAAACGCGCGAAGCCATGCTGGTGTGCGAAGCCGCCGGCTACGACATCGTCATTGTCGAGACCGTGGGCGTGGGCCAGAGCGAAACCGCCGTGGCCGGCATGACCGACATGTTCGTGCTGATGCAGCTGCCCAACGCGGGCGACGACCTGCAGGCCATCAAGAAGGGCGTGATGGAGCTGGCTGACCTGGTCGTCATCAACAAGGCCGACATCGACAAGGACGCTGCCACGCGTGCACAGGCGCAGATCACCTCGGCGTTGCGCCTGTTCGGCCACCAGGGCAACCCGGACCATGCGCATGCGGTGCACGATGCGCACAGCGGCGCGGAAGTGCGCTTCTGGCTGCCCAAGGTGCTGCAGCTGAGCGCCCTTGCCGGTACCGGTGTCGATGCATTTTGGGAAGCGGTGCAGCAGTTCAAGCAACTGCAAACCGCCAACGGCAAGCTCGCCAAGCGGCGCGAGAAGCAGGCCACGGCGTGGATGTGGGAGCGCATCGACGCGGGGCTCAAGCAGGCATTCAGGCAACACGCGCAGGTGCGCGAACTGCTGCCGCAACTCACGCAACAGGTGGCACAGGGCTCGCTGCCCGCATCGACCGCGGCGCGCCAGCTGCTTGCGGCAGCGGCCATTACCGCCAGGCCATGACGACACACGAAATTCAGGACCACAGCTTCGGAAGCACACCATGCAAGAACTGATCGAACAACTCGAAAAGCGCCGCGCGCAGGCGCGCCGTGGCGGCGGGCAGAAGCGCATCGACGCGCAGCACGCCAAGGGCAAGCTCACCGCGCGTGAGCGCATCGAGCTGCTGCTGGACGACAACACCTTTGAAGAGTGGGACATGTTCGTCGAGCACCGCTCGGTCGACTTCGGCATGGCCGAGCAGAAGGTTCCGGGCGACGGCGTTGTCACCGGCTACGGCATGATCAACGGTCGCCTGGTGTTCGTGTACAGCCAGGACTTCACCGTCTTCGGCGGCGCGCTGAGCGAAGCGCATGCCGAGAAGATCTGCAAGGTGATGGACCAGGCCATGAAGGTCGGCGCACCCGTCATTGGCTTGAACGACTCCGGTGGCGCGCGCATCCAGGAAGGCGTGGCCTCGCTCGGCGGCTATGCCGACGTGTTCCAGCGCAACGTGATGGCCTCGGGCGTGGTGCCGCAGATCAGCATGATCATGGGCCCGTGCGCGGGTGGCGCGGTGTATTCGCCCGCCATGACCGACTTCATCTTCATGGTGAAGGACTCGAGCTACATGTTCGTCACCGGGCCCGATGTGGTGAAGACCGTGACGCACGAGGCCGTGACGGCCGAAGAACTCGGCGGCGCCGTCACCCACACCACGCGCAGCGGCGTGGCAGACATGGCGTTCGAGAACGATGTCGAGGCGCTCATGATGCTGCGCCGCCTGTACAACTACCTGCCGCTCAATAACCGCGAGAAGCCGCCCGTGCGCCTGGGCAACAACGGCCAGGGCGACCCGGCCGACCGGCCCGACTACTCGCTCGACACGCTGGTGCCCGACAACCCGAACAAGCCCTACGACATGAAGGAGCTGATCCTCAAGGTGGTCGATGACGGCGACTTCTTCGAACTGCAGCCCGACTACGCGAAGAACATCGTGATCGGCTTTGCGCGCATGGAAGGGCAGACGGTCGGCATCGTGGCCAACCAGCCGCTGGTGCTCGCGGGCTGCCTCGACATCAAGAGCAGCATCAAGGCCGCGCGCTTCGTACGCTTTTGCGATGCGTTCAACATTCCCGTGGTTACCTTCGTCGATGTGCCTGGCTTCATGCCCGGCACGGGGCAGGAGTACGGCGGAATCATCAAGCACGGCGCCAAGCTGCTCTACGCGTATGCGGAGTGCACGGTGCCGAAGATCACTGTCATCACGCGCAAGGCCTATGGCGGCGCGTACGACGTGATGGCTTCCAAGCACCTGCGCGGCGACGTCAACCTGGCCTGGCCACGCGCCGAGATCGCGGTGATGGGCGCCAAGGGGGCGGTGGAAATCATCTTCCGCGAAGACAAGAACGACCCCGAGAAGCTCGCCGCACGCGAGGCCGAATACAAGGCGCGCTTCGCCAATCCGTATGTGGCGGGTGCGCGCGGCTACATCGACGATGTGATCCTGCCGCACGAAACGCGCAAGCGCATCTGCCGCTCGCTGGTGATGCTGCGTGAGAAGAAGCTCGAGAACCCGTGGCGCAAGCACGGGAATATTCCTCTCTGAAGACGCAGGACGACAACATGTTCAAGAAAATCCTGATCGCCAACCGCGGCGAAATCGCGTGCCGCGTGATCCAGACCGCGAAGAAGATGGGCATCCTCACGGTCGCCGTGTACTCCGATGCCGACAAGGAGGCCCGTCACGTCGAGTTGGCCGACGAGGCCGTGCACATCGGTGCTGCGCCCAGCCGCGAGAGCTACCTGCAGGCCGACCGCATCATCGCGGCCTGCAAGCAGACCGGCGCCGAGGCGGTGCATCCGGGCTACGGTTTCCTGTCGGAGAACGAAGCCTTTGCGCGCAAAGTCGAGGAAGAGGGCATTGCCTTCATCGGCCCGAAGCACTATTCGATTGCCGCCATGGGCGACAAGATCGCTTCGAAGAAGCTCGCGAATGAAGCCAAGGTCAACACCATTCCCGGCTGGAACGACGCCATCGAAACGGCCGAGCGCGCCGTCGAGATTGCCAAGGACATCGGCTACCCGGTGATGATCAAGGCGTCGGCCGGCGGCGGGGGCAAGGGGCTGCGCGTGGCCTTCGACGACAAGGAAGCCTTCGAAGGCTTTACCTCGTGCCGCAACGAGGCGCTGAGCAGCTTCGGCGATGACCGCGTGTTCATCGAGAAATTCGTCGAGGAGCCGCGCCACATCGAGATCCAGGTGCTGGGCGATTCGCATGGCAACGTCATCTACCTGAACGAGCGCGAATGCTCGATCCAGCGCAGGCACCAGAAGGTGATCGAAGAGGCACCTTCCCCCTTCATCAGCGATGCCACGCGCAAGGCGATGGGCGAGCAGGCGGTGCAGCTGGCCAAGGCGGTGAAGTACCAGAGCGCGGGCACGGTGGAATTCGTGGTCGGCAAGGATCAGAGCTTCTATTTTCTTGAGATGAACACGCGGCTGCAGGTGGAGCATCCGGTGACCGAATGCATCACCGGGCTCGACCTGGTCGAACTGATGATCCGCGTGGCGGCCGGCGAAGCGCTGCCGCTGACGCAGGCCGAGGTGAAGCGCAACGGCTGGTCCATCGAGTGCCGCATCAACGCCGAAGATCCGTTCCGCAACTTCCTGCCTTCGACAGGCCGCCTGGTGAAGTTCCAGCCGCCGGCCGAGACCATGTTCGCGAGCGACACCGAGCGCCTGAACGGCGTGCGAGTGGACACGGGCGTGTACGAAGGCGGTGAGATCCCGATGTATTACGACTCGATGATCGCCAAGCTGATCGTGCACGGCAAGGACCGGCAGCATGCAATTGCGCGCATGCGCGAGGCGCTCAACGGCTTCGTGATTCGCGGCATCAGCAGCAACATTCCGTTCCAGGCGGCGCTGCTTGCGCACCCCAGGTTCGTGGCGGGCGATTTCAACACCGGCTTCATTGCCGAGCACTACGGCAAGGGCTTTCATGCGGAAGACGTGCCGCACGCAGACCCCTCGTTTCTTGTCGCGCTTGCGGCCTATGTGCATCGCCGCTACCGCGCGCGTGCCTCGGGCATCAGCGGCCAGCTCGAAGGCCACGGCGTGAAGGTGGGCGAGCAGTTCGTGGTGGTGGAGCTGGGGCCGGAGGGCAAACATGTGCACCACCCGGTGTCGGTGACCGACTTTCATGGCAAGACCGGCGCCAGCGTCGTCGCCGTGGGCGACAAGAACTACAAGATCGACAGCGGCTTTGCGCTCGGCGCAATTCGCGTGCAGGGCATGGTGAACGACCGGCCTTTCACCGCGCAGGTCGAACGCGGGGCGGGCAAGAATCCGCTGGCACTGCGGGTGTCTCACGATGGCACGCAGATCGAGGCCATGGTGCTGTCGCCGCTCGGTGCGCGCCTGCTCGAACTGATGCCGTACAAGGCACCGCCGGACCTGAGCAAGTTCCTGATGTCGCCGATGCCGGGCTTGCTGGTCGAGGTGTCGGTGCAGCCGGGCCAGCAGGTGCGTGCCGGCGAGAAGCTGGCCGTGATCGAGGCCATGAAAATGGAAAACGTATTGTTTGCCACGCAGGACGGTGTGGTCGGCAAGATTTCGGCCAAAAAGGGCGATTCGCTCGCGGTCGATCAAATCATTCTGGAGTTCAACTGATGGGTGCCAACGACTTGCAACAGACGATCACGCTACACCGCCCCACCAAGGCCGCGGAGCCGCAGGGGCCTTGGTCTGTCGAGGCGATCCAGGCGCTGCTCGACAAGCCGCTGATGGAGCTGCTGTTCGAAGCACAGACCGTGCACCGCCAGCACTTCCCGGAAGGCGACATCGAGCTCGCGACCTTGCTTTCGGTCAAGACCGGCGGCTGCCCAGAGAACTGCGGCTATTGCCCGCAGTCGGCCGAGTTCGACACGGGCGTGAAGGCGCAGAAGCTCATGGAAGTCGACGAGGTGGTGCGCGCCGCGCAGGCCGCCAAGGACGCCGGTGCCACGCGGTTCTGCATGGGTGCCGCATGGCGCGCGCCGAAGGACCGCGACGTGGAGAAGGTGGCCGTGCTGGTCGAGGCCGTGAAGGGCCTGGGCATGCAGACCTGCGCCACGCTCGGCATGCTGGAGCCGCATCACGCGCACCAGCTCAAGGCCGCGGGCCTCGACTACTACAACCACAATCTCGACACCGCGCCCGAGTACTACACCGACATCGTCGACACGCGCACCTACCAGGACCGGCTCGACACGCTGGCCCATGTGCGCAGCGCCGGCATCAGCGTGTGCTGCGGCGGCATCGTCGGCATGGGCGAGCAGCCGGTGCACCGGGCCGGGCTGATCGCGCAACTGGCCAACCTGAATCCGTATCCGGAATCGGTGCCGATCAACAGCCTGGTGCGCGTACCGGGCACGCCGCTGGCCGATTCCGAGCCGGTCGATCCCTTCGACTTCGTGCGCATGATCGCGGTGGCGCGCATCACGATGCCGACCGCGCGGGTGCGGCTTTCGGCAGGCCGTCAGCAGATGGGTGACGCGGTGCAGGCACTGTGCTTCATGGCAGGCGCCAACTCGATCTTCTATGGCGACAAGCTGCTGGTGACCGGCAACCCCGACGTGGAGGCCGACGTGCAGCTGCTGCGCAAGCTGGGCCTGCAGTCGCGCCGGACCACGACCACTGAAAAGGTAGAGGTCTGCGCATGACAACCACGGCTTCCGCGCGTCCCTTCAAGGTGCTGGGCATCCAGCAGATCGCCATCGGCGGGCCCGACAAGATGCGGCTGCAGAAGCTGTGGGTCGACATGCTGGGGCTCGAGGTCACGGGCACCTTCAAGAGCGAGCGCGAGAACGTTGACGAGGACATCTGCGCCATGGGCAGCGGGCCGTTCAAGGTCGAGGTCGACCTGATGCAGCCGCTCGACCCTGAAAAGAAACCGGCGGTTCACACCACGCCCCTCAACCATGTGGGCCTGTGGATCGACGACCTGCCCAAGGCTGTCGAATGGCTCACCGCGCAGGGTGTGCGTTTTGCGCCCGGCGGCATTCGCCAGGGCGCGGCCGGCTTCGACATCTGCTTTCTGCATCCGAAGGCGAACGACGAGTTTCCGATTGCGGGCGAGGGCGTGCTGATCGAGATGGTGCAGGCGCCGCCCGAGGTGGTGACTGCATTCAACGCGCTGGCCGCTACGCGTTAAGCACCTTCTTGATCGGCGGCTTCACGTCCGAGCGCTGAGGCGGCAGCATCGGCTGGTGCTCGCGGGCCGGGTTCAGGATGATGGACGTTGCCGTTTCGGTGAGGATGCAGAACTTGGTGACCACCGCATCGAGGTGGCTCACGTCGATGACTGCGATCTCCAGAATCCAGCTGTCGTCGCCGGTCACGTTGTAGGCATTGACGCATTCGGGCGTCAGCTGAACCAGTTCGACCACACGCGCGTAGTCGGCCCGCCCCACGCGGATGATCGCGCGGATGCCGTAGCCGAGCTTGCCGAGATTGACCGTGGCGCGGTAGCCGCTGATCACGCCCGCGGCTTCGAGTTTTTTCACGCGCTCGGTCACGGCCGGCTGGCTCAGGTGTACGCGGCGCCCGAGCTCGGCCATGGTGAGCCGCGCGTCGCCCTGCAGTTCGGCCAGGATGCGGGTGTCGTGAGCGTCCAGCGTGGGGTTGAAGGCGAAGTCCATGGAACTCCTTTAAATCGACGGTGCAAGACAGAGAGAACCATGAGTTGTGCATGGCTGCGAAGGGTTTGCTTTCATACCATGGATGGCGTTCCAATACCAACAAGACAGACCTCGCATGCCGACTCTTGCATCTCCCTCCCAAGCCGAATCCGGTCCCGCACGCAGCACGCTGCCGCCGCTCCTGTGGCTTTGCCTCGCCGCCACCTGGGTGGTGTGGGGCTCGACCTATCTCGCAATCAAGTACGCGCTGATCAGCTTTCCGCCGTTCCTGCAGATGGGGTCACGCTTCCTGTTTGCGGGCGTGGTGCTCGCGGTGTGGATGCGCTGGCGAGGCGCGGCCTGGCCTTCGGCGCTGCAATGGCGCAATGCGCTTGTCGTGGGGGCGCTGATGCTGGGCGGCGGCATGGGCGGCACGGCGCATGCCGAGGTATCGATCGGCTCGGGCCTGGTGGTGGCCTTCATCGCGGTGGTGCCGCTGCTGATTGCGCTGCTCAACCTCATCTGGGGCGTGAAGCCGACGCGGCTCGAGGCCACGGGCATTGCGCTCGGGCTTGTCGGCGTGCTGATGCTCACGCAGGGCAGCGGCTTCCAGTCATCGCCCGCGGGGCTGCTGGCCATTTCCGTGGCCTGCATCTGCTGGTCGATGGGCAGCGTGCTGAGCCAGCGCAGCCTGCCGCTCGCGCCCGGCGCGATGGGGTTTGCGAGCGAGATGATCTGTGGCGGGGTGGTTCTGATGGTGCTTGCGGCGGTGTCTCGCGAGAGCCTGGTATGGCCGCCGGAGCCGGAGGCCGTTTGGGCCTGGCTGTACCTCGTGGTTTTCGGTTCGCTGATTGCGTTCAACGCCTACATGGTGCTGCTCGCGAGGGCACCGGCCGCGCTGGCGGCGAGCTACACCTTCGTCAATCCGGTGATTGCAATGCTGCTGGGCGTGTGGATCGCCAACGAAACCGTAACGCGCTTCGAGTGGTATGCCGTGGCCGTCATCCTGGCCGGCGTGCTGCTGTTGCTCTTCAAGCGCCCGCAGAAGGGCTGAGCCCGCGCCTGCTTCAGGTGCCCGGACGGCGCCAGAAGGCCAGCGTGGCCGCCAGCAACCACATGCCGGCCGCGCAACTGCGGTTCAGCACCTTGAGACCGCGCCGCGAGAGCCAGCGCACGGCTTGCGTGCCGGCGGCCGCATAGGCCAGCATCACGCAGGTATCGAGCGCCACGAAGATCGAACCCAGCAGCAGGTACTGCGTGCCTTGCGGCTTGGTGATGTCGATGAACTGCGGCAGAAAGGCCGCGAAGAACAACACCGTCTTGGGGTTCGACAGCGCAACGAGCAGGCTGCGCGCAAGCGCGATGCGGCCGTGCGGGCGAACCTCGATGGCGGACTTGGCCAGCGCCTCGCCCAGGTCGGTAGCGTCGCTGCGCCACAGCTTGATGCCGAGCCACACCAGGTAGGCGACGCCCGCCACGCGAATCGCGTTGAAGAGCAGTTCCGACGCGGCCAGCAGCGAGCCGAGTCCGAGCGCGACCACCGCAATCAACGTGATGCTGCCGAGCGACGCGCCCGCAATGCCCCAGCTCGCGCGGCGCATGCCGCCGTCGATGCCGTTGGAGAGCGCCAGCAGCATCGTGGGGCCGGGAATGATGGCCAACGCGAGCGAGGCGACCACATAGATCAGCAGGGTGTCGAGTGTCATGGTTTGGCGGCGGGTGGGCGTTGCGAAGCGGCTCGGGCGCGTGCCAGTGCGGCTTCGATGATGGACCGCTTGCGCGTGTCGGCGGCCTGCGGTTCGGCGATGGCGGGTGCCGGTTCTTCGATTCGCTTGGCGAGCCGGCGATGCTCGCCGTGCAGCTGGTAGCGGCGCAGCGCCGCCTCGGCCTGTGCCTGCGACCATGCGGCCCACCCGGTGCGGCCGGGCGTCTCGACCTCGAGCGAGATGCAGTCGACGGGGCAGACCGGAATGCAGAGTTCGCAGCCCGTGCAATGCGCCTCGATCACGGTGTGCATGCGCTTGTTGATGCCCACGATGGCATCGGTAGGGCAGGCGTCGAGGCAGAGCGTGCAGCCGATGCACCAGGCCTCGTCGATCACCGCCATGGCGCGCGGGCCTTCGGTGCCGAACTGCGGATCGAGCGGCAGCGGTTCACGGCCCGTGAGCTGGGCCAGCCTGGCAATGCCTTCCGCGCCGCCAGGCGGGCACTGGTTGATGCCGGCTTGGCCATCGGCCACGGCCTGCGCATAGCCGGCGCAATCAGGGTAGCCGCAACGCGTGCACTGCGTTTGCGGCAGTGCGTCGTGAATGCGCGCGGCCAGCCCGTTCACTTCCTGCGTGCCGCGGGCTTCTTCACGGCGGCAACGGCCACCGCTTTCTTGGCTGCGACATTCTTCTTGGCGGCCACGGCCACCGTCTTCCGCCCGGGCTTGATGCGGTCTTCGGCCGGCAGGCTCTCGCGTGCGCCGGCGCGCCGCTGGGGCTGGTCGTGGGCTGCGATGAACTTCTGCATCTTGGGGTAGACCAGTTCGCGCCAGCGGCGGCCGCTGAAGATGCCGTAGTGGCCCGCACCCTTGACTTCGTAGTGTTCACGCTGCGCATCGTCGATGCCGGTGCACAGGCTGTGCGCGGCCTCGGTCTGGCCCGAACCCGAAATGTCGTCGAGCTCGCCCTCGACAGTGAGCAGCGCGGTGGAATGAATGTCTTGCGGGCGCACGCGCTCGACCTGCCCCTTGGGGTTCTTCACGTCCCAGGTGCCGTTCACGAGCTCGAACTGCTGGAACACGGTGCGAATGGTGTCCAGATAGTAATCGGCGTCCATGTCCAGTACGGCGTTGTACTCGTCATAGAACTTGCGATGGGCTTCGGCGCTGGCGTCGTCGCCCTTGATCAGGTCCTTGAAGTAGTCGTAATGGCTGCTGGCATGGCGGTCGGGGTTCATCGCCACGAAGCCCGTGTGCTGCAGGAAGCCCGGGTACACGCGACGGCCCTCGCCCGGGAAGCCCTGCGGCACCCGGTAGATCACGTTGTTCTCGAACCACTCGTAGCTCTTGTTCATCGCCAGGTTGTTCACCGCGGTAGGCGACTTGCGGGCGTCGATGGGGCCGCCCATCATGGTCATGGTGAGCGGTAGCGGCTCGCCGCGGCTTGCCATGAGCGACACGGCCGCCAGCACCGGCACCGTCGGCTGGCACACGCTCACCACGTGGCAGTTGCCGTACTCGGCCTGCAGGCGGCGGATGAATTCCTGCACGTAGTTGACGTAGTCGTCCAGATGGAACTCGCCTTGCGAGAGCGGCACGAGGCGCGCGTTCTTCCAGTCGGTGATGTAGACCTTGTGGTCCTGCAGCATGGTGCGAACCGTGTCGCGCAGCAGCGTGGCGTAGTGGCCCGACAGCGGTGCCACGATCAGCACCACGGGCTGGCTCTTGAGTGTCTTGAGGGTGTGCGGCTCGTCGGTAAAGCGCTTGAAGCGGCGCAGCTCGCAGAACGGCTTGTCGAGCTCGACGACCTCCTGGATCACGACGTCGTCGCCGTCGACCTTCACCGACTTGATGTTGAACTCAGGCTTTTCGTAGTCCTTGCCCAGGCGATAGAGCAGGTCGTAGCCGGCAGCCATGCGCTGCGCCATGGGCAACTGGCCCCACACCGCGCCTTGGCCGTAAAGCTTGGACGCCGCTTGCGCGAAGTCCGAGAACGGTTCCATCAAGGAACGCTGGGCTTCGTAGAGTTGATAAAGCATCGCTGGTCTTGGAGTGAAATGTTGCGGTGCAATATATCAGCGCAGTCAGGGCGATGCAGGAGGCCAAACCCTACGTCTGCCACAGTGCGAGGGTCTTCCGTGAAGGAGTGTGAAGGAATCGCCCGAAACGGATTCCTTCACACTTTGCTGTCACCTAGATGACTTTGGCGATCGACGCGCAGACGTAGTCGATGTTCTTGCTGTTGAGCGCGGCCACGCACATGCGGCCGGTGTCGGTGCCGTACACGCCGAACTCGCTGCGCAGGCGCACCATCTGGTCCTTGCTGAGGCCCGAGTAGCTGAACATGCCGATCTGCTTGGTGATGAAGCTCATGTCTTCCTTCACGCCGGCCGCCTTGAGGCCGTCGACCAGCTTCTGGCGCATGGCCTTGATGCGCACGCGCATTTCGCCGAGTTCCTTTTCCCACAGGGCGCGCAGTTCGGGGTTGCCGAGCACCGCGGCCACCACGGCGCCGCCGTGGATGGGCGGGTTGCTGTAGTTGGTGCGAATGGCGATCTTGAGCTGCGAGAGCACGCGGCCGGCTTCTTCCTTGTTTTCGCACAGCACCGAGAGGGCGCCCACGCGTTCGCCATACAGGCTGAAGCTCTTGGAGAAAGAGGTCGAGACGAAGAAGGTCAAGCCCGCGTCGACGAACTTGGCGACAGCGGCGCCGTCTTCCTTCAGGCCGTAGCCGAAGCCCTGGTAGGCCATGTCGAGGAAGGGCACGAGGCCCTTGGCCTTGACGGCGGCAACCACCTGGTCCCACTGCTCGGGCGTGATGTCGTAGCCGGTCGGGTTGTGGCAGCAGGCGTGCAGCACGACCACGGTGCCGGCGGGCGCTGCGTTCAGGGCGGCCAGCATGCCGTCGAAGTTGACGCCGCGCTTGGCGGAGTCGTAGTAGGGATAGCTTTCGACCACGAAACCGGCATTGGTGAACAGCGCGCGGTGGTTTTCCCAGCTCGGGTCGCTGATCAGCACCTTGGCATTGGGGTTGAGCTTCTTGAGAAAGTCGGCGCCGACCTTCAGGCCGCCGGTGCCGCCGATGCCCTGCACCGTGGCCACGCGGCCTGACTGCACCGGCTCGCTGTCGGCGCCGAAGACCAGGCCCTTGACGGCGTTGTCGTATGCCACGATGCCGTCGATCGGCAGGTAGCCGCGCGCGGTGGGGGCTTTCATCATGTTCTGTTCGGCGGCCTGCACGCACTGGAGCAGGGGCAGCTTGCCGTTGTCGTCGTAATAGACGCCGACGCCGAGGTTGACCTTGTTGGGGTTGGTGTCGGCTGCAAATTGCTCGTTGAGGCCGAGGATCGGGTCGCGCGGTGCCATTTCGACCGCGGTGAACATAGACATGGAAAGGTCCTTTGGGATGAAAGCTTCGCTGGCAACCGGACTTGCGCTACGCTTTCCGGTTGCCTTGAATTTTACCGGCGCCATCGCCACCTGTCGGGAACAGCCATGCCAGAGAACAACGAAGCCATAGCAGACCTGAAGAAACTGGACCCGATCGGTCCGGCCAAGCAGGGCGAATTCATCAAGTACCCCGATTCGCCCTTCGAGCTTTTCCAGCCGTATCCGCCGGCCGGAGACCAGCCGAAGGCCATCGACGGGTTGGTGGAGGGCGTGCTCGACGGTGAGGTGTTCCAGACGCTGCTGGGCGTGACGGGCTCGGGCAAGACCTTCACCATGGCCAACGTGATTGCGCGGCTGGGCCGCCCGGCCATCGTTTTTGCGCCCAACAAGACGCTGGCGGCGCAGCTCTACAGCGAGTTTCGCGAGTTCTTTCCCAAGAACGCGGTCGAGTATTTCGTGAGCTACTACGACTACTACCAGCCCGAGGCCTACGTGCCCCAGCGCGACCTGTTCATCGAGAAGGACTCGTCGATCAACGAGCACATCGAGCAGATGCGCCTTTCGGCCACCAAGAGCGTGCTGGAGCGGCGCGACACGGTCATTGTGGCCACGGTGAGCGCCATTTACGGCATCGGCACGCCCGAGGACTACACGCAGATGCGTTTCATCATGCGGGTGGGCGACAAGATCGGCCAGCGCGACGTGATCGGGCGGCTGATTCGCATGCAGTACACACGCAACGAGCAGGACTTTTCACGCGGCACCTTCCGCGTGCGCGGCGACACCATCGACGTGTTTCCGGCGGAGCACAGCGAGCTGGCGATCCGCATCGAGCTGTTCGATGACGAGATCGAGTCGCTGCAGCTCTTCGATCCGCTCACGGGCCGGATTCGCCAGAAGATTCCGCGCTTCACGGTGTACCCGTCGAGCCACTACGTGACGCCGCGCGACAAGGTGCTGGGCGCGGTGGAAACCATCAAGATCGAGTTGGCCGAGCGGCTCAAGGAATTCGTCAGCCAGGGCAAGCTGGTCGAGGCGCAACGGCTGGAGCAGCGTACCCGCTTCGACCTGGAAATGCTGGCCGAAATCGGCCACTGCAAGGGCATCGAGAACTACACACGCCACCTTTCGGGCGCCGCGCCGGGCGAACCGCCTGCGACGCTTACCGACTACCTGCCGAAGGACGCGCTGATGTTCCTCGACGAGAGCCACCAGATGGTCGGCCAGCTCAGCGCCATGTACAACGGCGACCGGGCGCGCAAGACGACGCTGGTCGAATACGGCTTTCGGCTGCCGAGCGCGCTGGACAACCGGCCGCTCAAGCTGGAGGAGTTCGAGACGCGCATGCGCCAGTGCATCTTCGTTTCGGCCACGCCTGCGCAGTACGAAAAGGACCATGCCGGCAACGTGGTCGAGCAGCTGGTCCGGCCGACCGGGCTGATCGACCCCGAGGTCGAGGTGCGCCCCGCCACGCACCAGGTGGACGACGTGCTGGGCGAGATCCGCATCCGCGTCGAGAAAAACGAGCGCGTGCTCATCACCACGCTGACCAAGCGCATGGCCGAACAGCTGACCGACTACCTGGGCGACAACGGCGTGAAGGTGCGCTACCTCCACAGCGATGTGGACACGGTCGAGCGGGTCGAAATTTTGCGCGACCTGCGGCTGGGCACCTTTGACGTGCTGGTGGGCATCAACCTGCTGCGAGAGGGCCTGGACATTCCGGAGGTGTCGCTCGTCGCCATTCTGGATGCCGACAAGGAAGGCTTCTTGCGGGCCGAACGTTCGCTGATCCAGACCATCGGCCGCGCGGCCCGGAACCTGAACGGCAAGGCCATTCTGTATGCCGACCGGATGACCGAGTCGATGAAGAAGGCCATCGGCGAAACCGAGCGCCGCCGTACCCGGCAGATTGCCCACAACGAGGCCAACGGCATTACCCCGCGCAGCATCGTCAAGCAGGTGCGCGACCTGATTGACGGCGTCTACAGCGAAAAGACGGGCAAGGAAATGGCCAAGCTCGACCTGGAACGCGCCAAGGTCGAGGACATGAGCGAGAAAGACATTGCCCGGGAGATCAAGCGGCTGGAAAAGCTCATGATGGAGCACGCCCGCAACCTCGAATTCGAGAAGGCGGCACGGGTGCGCGACCAGCTGGCGCTGCTGCGGGAGCAGGCTTTTGGCGCCTCCGGCGGGGACAACATCGCGATTCTGCCGTCGTAGGACGAAGCTCCGGTTTCTTCAAGCGGTTTCCGCTGGGGTTTACCCGAGCAAACTCCAGGACCTTCTGCTATACTTGACCGAAATACTCAACAACAAAAAAAGAACTTCGCGATGAAGGACCGATCCCACTGGCTGGTTCACCAGCGTCAGGGGTCGGGCAGGGCGGAGACGAAGTCACCGCGGCCCCGGGCCACGGTGTCATTTCAACGGTAAGCACTTGAAGGAGCTTGCGATGCGTCTCACTACCAAAGGCCGTTTTGCGGTCACAGCAATGATCGATCTGGCGCTGCGTCAGAACACCGGTCCGGTCACGCTGGCTGCGATCAGCCAGCGGCAGCAGATTTCATTGTCGTATCTCGAGCAGCTGTTCGGCAAACTGCGCCGTCACGAGTTGGTCGAGTCGACCCGCGGCCCCGGCGGCGGCTACAGCCTCGGCCGCAAGGCTGCGGATATCACCGTCGCAGACATCATTGTTTCCGTCGATGAGCCCATCGATGCCACGCAGTGCGGCGGCAAGGAAAACTGCCTCGGGGAAGCCGGCCGCTGCATGACGCATGAGCTCTGGGCCTCGCTGAACCAGCGCATGGTCGAGTTTCTCGATTCGGTCACGCTGCAAAAGCTGGTCGACGACCAGATCGCCAAGGGCGTGCAGATCGAGAACAAGCCGGTCGTCAAGCGCGCCATTTCCGCGCAGCCAGTGGTCAAGCCGATTCGCGTGAACGCGCCGAACTCGGTCTTTGCCCTCGGCAACGTGTTCGCGAAGTCCTGATGTCCTGAGTCGTGGCGCGCCCGCGGGCGCCGCCACCAGAAGCGCAGATCAAAGAAACAACCCCCACGCCAGCCCGAGCCAGCCATGGACGTAACTCCTCATTTCCCGATCTATCTCGATTACGGCGCCACCACGCCGGCCGACCCGCGCGTGGTCGACGCCATGATTCCCTGGTTGCGCGAGCACTTCGGCAACCCGGCATCGCGCAGCCACGCATGGGGCTGGGAGGCCGAAGAGGCGGTCGAGAAAGCGCGCGGTCAAGTGGCCGACCTGATCAACGCCGACCCGCGTGAAATCGTCTGGACCTCGGGCGCCACCGAGTCGATCAACCTTGCGCTCAAGGGCGCTGCCCAGTTCTACAAGGGCAAGGGCAAGCACCTGATCACCCTGAAGACCGAGCACAAGGCCGTGCTCGACACCATGCGCGAACTCGAGCGCCAGGGCTTCGAAGTGACCTACCTCGATGTCGAGGAAAACGGCCTCGTCGACCTTGAGAAGTTCAAGGCCGCGATCCGTCCCGACACCATTCTGGCCAGCGTGCTGTTCGTGAACAACGAAATCGGCGTCATCCAGGACGTGGTCGCGCTGGGCAATGCCTGCCGTGAAAAGGGCGTGATTTTTCACGTCGACTCGGCCCAGGCCACCGGCAAGGTCGACATCGACATCACGAAGTTGCCCATCGACCTGATGAGCCTCGCTTCGCACAAGACCTATGGCCCGAAGGGCATCGGCGCGCTGTACGTGCGCCGCAAGCCACGCATCCGCCTCGAAGCGCAGATGCATGGCGGTGGCCACGAGCGCGGCATGCGTTCGGGTACCTTGCCTACGCACCAGATCGTGGGCATGGGCGAGGCCTACCGCATTGCCAAGCTCGAAATGAAGGACGACATCGCCCATGCGCGCCGCCTGCAGAAGCGTCTGCTCGACGGCCTGAAAGACGTAGAGCAGGTGTTCATCAACGGCGACCTCGAGCAGCGTGTGCCGCACAACCTGAACATGAGCTTCAACTACGTCGAAGGCGAGTCGCTGATCATGGGCATCAAGGGCCTGGCGGTGTCGTCGGGTTCGGCCTGCACTTCGGCCAGCCTGGAGCCCAGCTATGTGCTGCGCGCCCTCGGCCGCAGCGACGAGCTGGCCCACAGCAGCCTGCGCATGACCATCGGCCGTTTCACGACCGAAGAAGAAATCGACTACGCCATCTCGACCATCAAGCACAACGTCGCCAAGCTGCGCGAGCTGAGCCCCCTGTGGGAGATGTTCCAGGATGGCGTCGACATCAGCACGATCCAGTGGTCGGCCCACTGACGCCGGACCGCACCAGGCTCCACGATTGAACAAAGTTTGAGAGGTACACCATGGCATATTCTTCCAAGGTCATCGACCACTACGAAAATCCCCGCAACGTCGGCTCCTTCGAAAAGGGCGACGACTCGGTAGGCACCGGCATGGTCGGCGCACCGGCCTGCGGCGACGTCATGAAGCTGCAGATCAAGGTCAACCCCGAAACCGGCGTGATCGAAGACGCACGCTTCAAGACCTACGGCTGCGGTTCGGCCATTGCCTCGTCGTCGCTCGTGACCGAATGGGTCAAGGGCAAGACGCTCGACGAAGCGGCAGCCCTCAAGAACGCGCAGATCGCCGAAGAACTGGCCCTGCCTCCGGTCAAGATCCACTGCTCGATCCTGGCTGAAGACGCCATCAAGGCTGCCGTGAGCGACTACAAGGCCAAGCACGGCGTCAAGACGGCGCAAGCCGAGCCGGCAGTCCACTGACATGGCTGTCACGCTGACTGAAGCCGCTGCGCGCCACGTGACCCGCTACCTCGGCAAGCGGGGCAAGGGCGTGGGCGTGCGGCTGGGCGTGAAGACCACCGGATGCTCGGGCCTGGCCTACAAGCTCGAGTATGTGGACGAGTTCACGCCCGAAGACCTGGTGTTCGAAGGCCACGGCGTGAAGGTGCTGGTCGACCCGAAGAGCCTGGCCTACATCGACGGCACGCAGCTCGACTTCGTGCGCGAGGGCTTGAACGAAGGCTTCAAGTTCATCAACCCGAACGAGCGCGACCGTTGCGGCTGCGGGGAAAGTTTTCGCATCTGATGCGCCGTCGCTGACCGCGACAACAGCCGCCACCATGTCATGTGCTGGCGGTTTTTTATTGCCATGAACCTGAACGACACCGACTTTCAATTGTTCGCCGTTCCCGCGACTTTCGCGCAGGACCGCACCGCGCTCGACGCACGCTGGAAAGAGCTGCAGCGCGAGGCCCACCCGGACCGCTTCGCCGCGCAGGGTGCCGCGGCGCAGCGCGTGGCCATGCAGTGGTCGGTGCGCATCAACGAGGCCTACCAGCGGCTGAAAGACCCGATTCGTCGCGCCAGCTACATCTGCGAACTCAACGGTGCGCCGCTGAACGCCGAGAACAACACGGCCATGCCGCCCGATTTCTTGATGCAGCAGATGGAATGGCGCGAGGCACTCGACGACGCCGGCGATATCGCCGCGGTCGAGACGCTGCAGGCCGAGGTCGAAGCGGGCCGCGCGCGGGCGCTGTCGTCGCTCGACTGGCTGATCGACGAGAAGGGCGACTATCCCGCCGCCGCGCAGCAGGTAAGAGCCCTCATGTTCATTGAGCGTTTCGGACAGGACGTCGAAGCCAAATTCGATCAGTTGGGACAATAGGCCCCTATATATGGCTCTTCTACAGATTTCAGAACCCGGCCAGGCGCCCGACCCGCATCAGCGCCGCATTGCCGTGGGCATCGACCTCGGCACCACGCATTCGCTGGTGGCCGCGGTGCGCAATGGCGTGGCCGAATGCCTCCCGGACGACCAAGGCCGCGTGCTGCTGCCTTCGGTGGTGCGCTACCTCGATGGCGACCGCCGGCAGATCGGCTTCGATGCCGTCTCGGCGCGCGGGCAAGACCCGGCCAACACCATCACCTCGGTCAAGCGTCTGATGGGCCGGGGGCTGGCCGACATCTCCAACCGCGAATCGATGTCGTACCGCATCGACAGCAGCGACGGTGGCATGGTGAAGGTGAAGACGCTCGCGGGCGAAAAATCGCCGGTCGAAATCAGCGCGGAGATTCTGGCGACGCTGCGCTACCGCGCCGAAGACACCTTCGACGACGAGCTCTATGGCGCGGTCATCACCGTGCCGGCATATTTCGACGAAGGCCAGCGACAGGCCACCAAGGATGCCGCGCAGTTGGCTGGCCTCAATGTGCTGCGCCTGATCAGCGAACCGACGGCTGCCGCCATTGCGTACGGTCTCGACAACGCGAGCGAAGGTGTCTACGCGGTGTACGACCTGGGCGGCGGTACCTTCGACATCTCGATCCTGCGGCTCACGCAGGGTGTGTTCGAAGTGATCGCCACCGGCGGAGACTCGGCGCTCGGCGGCGATGACTACGATCACGCGCTTGCCGAATTCGTGCTCGCGCAGACCGGCGCGCAAGCCAAGAGCGACGGCGACAAGGCCGCGTTGCTGGTCGCTGCCCGTGCCGCGAAAGAAGCTCTGACGGACTCCGAATCGACCGCCTTCCGCGCGGAGGTTGCAGGCCATGCGATTCAATTCGAGGTGACCCGCGCGCAGTTCGACACCGCCACGAAGCCGCTTACCGACCGCACCATTGCCGCTGTGCGCAAAGCGCTGCGGGACGCAAAGCTCAAGCCCGATGAGCTGCAGGGCATCGTGCTGGTGGGCGGCTCGACCCGCATGCTGCAGATCCGCCGCGCCGTCGCCGATTTCTTCGGTCGCGAGCCGCTCGTCAACCTGAACCCCGACGAAGTCGTGGCGCTCGGCGCCGCAATTCAGGCCAATCAACTGGCCGGCAACAACGGCGCGGGCGATCTGCTGCTGCTCGACGTGATTCCGCTCTCGCTGGGCATCGAAACCATGGGCGGCCTGGTCGAGCGCATCGTGCCGCGCAACCAGACCATCCCCACCGCGATGGCGCAGGACTTCACCACCTATCAAGACGGCCAGACGGCTCTTGCATTGCACGTGGTGCAGGGCGAGCGCGACTTGGTCGCGGATTGCCGCAGCCTCGCACGCTTTACGCTGCGCGGCATTCCGCCGATGGCCGCGGGTGCGGCGCGCATCCGCGTGACCTTCACGGTCGATGCCGATGGACTGCTGAGCGTCAGTGCCAAGGAGCAGGGCAGCGGCGTCGAGGCCAGCGTCACTGTCAAGCCGTCGTACGGGCTTTCGGACGACCAGATCGCGACCATGCTGCAGGAGAGCTTTTCCACCGCGCAGCAGGACATGCAGGCGCGTGCACTGGTCGAGGCGCGCGTCGATGCCGAGCGCATGCTGCTGGCCACGCAGAGCGCACTCGATGCCGACGGCGATCTGTTGACCGAAGATGAGCGTGCCGCCATCGATGCTTCGATGGCAAAGCTGCGCGAAGCCGCCACGGGCACCGACGCCGCCACGATAGAAGCCGCCACCAAGGCGCTGGCGAACGACACTGAGGCCTTCGCCGCCCAGCGCATGAACGCGGGCATTGCGCGCGCCTTGTCGGGCCGCAAGGTCGAATCCCTCTAAGAACAACATGCCCACCATCAAGATATTTCCGCATCCCGAGTACTGCCCGCAGGGTGCAGAAATCACGGCGCCGGCCGGTACCTCCATATGCGAGGCGCTGCTCGACAATCACATCAACATCGAGCACGCGTGCGAGATGAGCTGCGCCTGCACCACCTGCCACGTCATCGTGCGCCAGGGCTTCAATTCGCTGAACGAAGCCGAAGAGGGCGAGGAAGACCTGCTCGACCGCGCGTGGGGACTGGAGCCACAATCGCGTCTCAGCTGCCAGGCCATCCTGGCGCAGGAAGACGTGACGGTCGAGATTCCCAAATACTCGATCAACCACGCCAAAGAGAACCATTGAAGAAGGCACCGAATGTCGCGCCAGATCGTCCTCGACACTGAAACCACCGGCCTTTCCGCCGAGAACGGCGACCGCATCATCGAGCTCGGCTGCGTGGAGCTGTTTGCGCGCAAGCTTACGGGCAACGACCTGCACATCTACTTCAACCCCGAGCGCGAAAGCCATGAAGACGCGCTCAAGGTGCACGGCCTGACGACCGACTTTCTGCGCGACAAGCCGAAGTTCGCCACGCTGGCCAACGACATCGTCGAGTATTTGCGCGGTGCCGAGCTGATCATTCACAACGCAGCCTTCGACGTCGGCTTTCTCAACAAGGAACTCGAGCTGGCCGGCCTGCCGCCGCTGCGCACCTTTGTCGGGGAAGTGACCGACACGCTGGCCATGGCCAAGCAGGTCTACCCGGGCAAGCGCAATTCGCTCGATGCGCTGTGCGACCGCTTCGGCGTTGACCGCTCGAACCGCACCTTTCACGGCGCCAAGCTCGACGCGCAGCTGCTGGCCGACGTGTACATCAACCTCACGCGCGGCCAGGACGCGCTGCTGATCGACGTGTCGTCCAACGAACCGGCGCAGGGCACCACCGTGGTTGCCATCGACCTGAGCCAGTTCGACTTGCCGGTGATCATGGCGGCCGAGCAGGAGCTTGCGGCGCACGAGGCCGTGTTGTCGCAACTCGACAAATCCAGCAACGGACGCACGCTGTTTCGGCAAAACGCCTGAAATGCTGTGGCATAATCGAAGGCTTCGCGCAACGCGATTAATTCAACGGCACCGAAACACGGCGCCAGAGAATTGACAGGGCGGTTAGCTCAGGGGTAGAGCACAGCATTCACACTGCTGGGGTCGGAGGTTCGAAGCCTCCACCGCCCACCAAATTCCCCAAAACAAATCAGCGACTTGGATTGTGTCCAAGTCGCTTTTTGTTTTGCGCGCCGCTTTTTGGCCCGCCGCACGCAACTGTCGACTCGTGCTGACGCCAGCTCCCGCTTCGCGCCGGCTCAATTCCGTGGCGGAGCGCGTACACCCAGCGGGAAGGAGACCTATCATGGCCACTCACCCCGACATTCCGCCCGACCTGCCCGTGGAACCCGACGAAGGGCCGAGCACGCCGCCGGACGACCCGACCGATCCCGAGCCGCCTCCCACCACCTCGTGAATCCGGCGCGCGAGCCGCGATAAGCTCACGCCATGGATGAACTTGATTGCGCCGTCATCGGCGGGGGTGTGGTGGGCCTGGCCGTGGCGCGCGCGCTGGCGCTCGCGGGCCGGGAAGTGGTGGTGCTCGAGGCCGAAGGTGCCATTGGCACCGGAACCAGTTCTCGCAACAGCGAGGTGATTCATGCGGGCATCTACTACCCGCAGGGCTCGCTCAAGGCTCGCCTGTGCGTCGAGGGCAAGCAGGCACTTTATGAATACGCCGCGGAGCGCGGCTTGCCGCACAAGCGCTGCGGCAAGCTCATCGTGGCGACCTCGCCCGAGCAGGTGGCGCAACTCGAAGTCATTCGCGCCAAGGCCGCGGCCAATGGTGTCGACGACCTCGTGTTGCTGACCGCCGAGCAGGCCATGGCGATGGAGCCGCAACTGCATTGCGTGGCCGCCTTGCACTCGCCGAGCACCGGCATTGTCGACAGCCACGCGCTGATGCTGAGCCTGCTCGGCGACCTGGAGAACGCAGGCGGAATGCTGGCGCTGAAATCGCCCATTGCACGCGCGGAATGTGGCGCGGACGCTATCGTGCTGGTAGCGGAGGACGGCACGGCGTTGCGCTGCAACACCGTCATCAATGCGGCGGGGCTCAACGCGCCCGAGCTGGCCAGGCGGTTCGAAGGCCTGCCTGCGGCGGCCGTACCGAGGGCGTACTTTGCAAAGGGCAACTACTTCACCCTGTCCGGGCGCGCGCCTTTCACCCGGTTGATCTACCCGGTGCCCGAGCCCGGCGGCCTGGGGGTGCACTTGACGCTCGACCTGGGCGGGCAGGCCAAGTTCGGGCCCGATGTGCAATGGGTCGAGTCGGCCGACGATCTGGTGGTGGACCCGGCGCGCGGCGACGGCTTCTACGCCGAGGTGCGCAAATACTGGCCCGCGCTGCCCGACGGGGGATTGATCCCTGGCTATGCGGGCATGCGCCCCAAGATCTCGGGGCCGGACGAGCCGGCGCGCGACTTCATGATTGAGGGACCGGAATCGCACGGAGTGAGGGGACTGGTCAACCTCTTCGGTATCGAATCGCCGGGGCTCACGAGCAGCCTTTCCATTGGAGGCTACGTGGCTCGCTTGCTTGAAAGCGCTTGATGGATGCTGCGCAACCCCTTTCGTGTGCAGAAGTCTGAAGAACTGCCGCGCATGAGGGGCTTTTGTGCCTGTAACATGACACCACGCCATTTGCTGGCGTGAAGCCGCCGGCGCGGTGCCGGTGTCATCACGGAGGAAAGATTCCAATGAGTGCATCCAACAACATCGAGGCAGCAGCCGAAGACATCGCGAGCGACGTGCGCGGCGTGCTGGCCAGCAAGGACCTGGATTCGGTTCCCCACATCAAGGCGCTGCGCCAGCGCATCGACACCAAGCTTGCCATTGCACGCGAGCTTGCGGCGGAGAAGAGCAAGATCGCAGCCCAAAAGGCTCGCGAGGCGGCCAACACCGCCAACGCCTACGCCCACGACGAACCGTGGCAGATTGCCGGCGCAGCCTTGGCAGTCGGTGTGCTGGTGGGTTTGCTGCTTGGCCGCCGCTGACCTGATCGCACACCGCCGCGTCGTCCTTCGCCGAGCAGGAGCCGGCGCATGAGGTTGCTGTCCCTGTTCGGGCTCAATGCCCGTTTGCGGCGGCTTCGCATTGCCGCGGCCGAAGGCGCGCTGGCCGCCGAAGACCGCGTGCAGCTCCTGCGCATGGCGTGGGAGGACGAGAAGCAGCGCCTCAAGCTGATGCTCGTGCTGGTGGTGGCCGTGCTCGGGCTGACCACGGTGGCGGTGGCGTTGCTGTCGATGGCGGTGGTGGTGCACTTCTGGGACACGCCGCATCGCGTTGCGGCTGCGTGGGCGGTGGCGGGTGTCTGGGTCGTGCTCTGGCTGG
The DNA here is from genome assembly GCF_003984625.1 of Variovorax sp. DXTD-1. Lineage (GTDB taxonomy): Bacteria > Pseudomonadota > Gammaproteobacteria > Burkholderiales > Burkholderiaceae_C > Variovorax. The sequence continues at coordinate 107,124 of NZ_RWKH01000008.1, forward strand.
GCGCTGCGCTGGGGCTGTTTCTGACGCTTCGCAATGCCTCGAACAGCTTCATGCCGGCGCGCCATGAATTCGAACGCGACTGGACCTGGGTCCAGGACCGTTTCGGGCTCGGCAAGGACCCTGACCAGGACGAAGAGGCGCCGCGTCCCCCGCGGCCCGCCACGCGTGAAGAACTGCTGGCGCGCATGGACCGCCAGCGCGAACGCATTGCGACCATGCAGGGCGGTCCGCGCAAGCCGCAGCCTGCCGGTGCGGCGGCCGCTCCTGAAGCGCCTCCAGCGGACGAAACGGCATCCGCCGCTGCGCTGCGCATTGCGCGGGAGCATCCTTTGGCCACTGGCGTCGTCGCTGCGGTGGCCCTGGTGGTGATTCGGCCCAAGCGGCTCTTGCGCTGGGCAGCGGTCGTTGCACCGGTGCTCTGGCGTATGCGATGAAAACCGGCGCTGAAAACCAGCGCTGAAAAAGCGCGAAGGCTCAGGCAGCGCTGCGCGCTTGCAGCAATGCCTGAGCCGCTTCGCGCACGAGAGCCGGGCCCCGGTAGATGAGGCCGGTGTAGATCTGCACCACGTCGGCGCCCGCGGCGATCTTGGCCTTGGCATCGGCCGCACTCAGGATGCCGCCCACCCCGATGATCGGAAAGCCTGCTCCCAGCGCTGCGCGCAACTGGGCGATCACGCGGTTGCTCGCCTCGCGCACGGGGGCACCCGAAAGCCCGCCGGCTTCGTCGGCATGCGGCAGGCCCGCGACCGCGTCGCGCGCGAGGGTGGTGTTGGTGGCAATCACGCCGTCCATGCCGTGGCGCTGCAGCGTGGCAGCGATGACCGAGACCTGGCTTTCGTCGAGATCGGGCGCGATCTTCACGAACAGCGGAACGCGCCTGCCGCCGCGGTCGGCAAGCACCTGGCGCCGCTCGGCGATGGCACCCAGCAGTGCGTCGAGCGCTTCGTCGCTCTGCAGCGTGCGCAGATTGGCCGTGTTGGGGCTCGAGATATTGATGGTCACGTAGTCGGCATGCGCATACACGCCGTCCAGGCAAGCCACATAGTCGTCCACCGCCCGCTCAATGGGGGTGCTGGCGTTCTTGCCGATGTTGAGGCCGAGCAGCATCGGCTTCTTGCCCGTGTTGCTGCTGCTCTTGCGGAAGCGCGCTTTCTGCACGTTGGCGAGAAAGGCATCGAGCCCTTCATTGTTGAACCCGAGCCGGTTGATCAGCGCATCGCGCTGCGGCAAGCGGAACATGCGCGGCTTGGGGTTGCCCGGCTGCGCCTTTGGCGTGACGGTGCCGACCTCGACAAAGCCAAAGCCCATGGCCGCGAAAGCGTCGATGCAGCGGGCGTTCTTGTCGAGCCCCGCCGCCAGGCCGACGCGATTCGGAAATTCCAGCCCGGCCAGCGTGATCGGATCGTTGACGCGCGCAGCAGCGTAGGCGCAGGCCAGCCGCGTGTTCTGCGTGCGGGCCAGGCCGTCGAGGGTGAGTTCGTGGGCATGCTCCGGGTCGAAGCCGAACAGAAAGGGCCGGGCCAGGCCGTAGAGCGAAGAGGGGAGCAGGGGCATCGGATAATTCTCGACTTCAATGAGCCAAGGATTCTCCGCGATGACTGCACCCGTTTCTCCTTCTTCCGCTCCCGGCGCCGGCGCCTCCAGCGCAATCTCCCAGGACGAGCTCAAGGCCCAGGTCGGCCGGGCTGCGCTGGCCTATGTGGTGAAGGGCGAAATCGTCGGCGTGGGCACCGGCTCGACCGTGAACAAGTTCATCGACGCCCTCGCCACGATCAAGGACGAGATCAAGGGCGCGGTGTCGAGCTCGGTCGCCTCGACGGAACGCCTGCGCGCCCTGGGCATTCCGGTGTTCGATAGCAACGAGGTCGAGGAGCTCAGCGTCTACATCGACGGTGCGGACGAGATCGATCATCGCGGCTTCATGGTGAAGGGCGGCGGTGCGGCGCTCACGCGCGAAAAGATCGTGGCGGCGCAGTCGCGGCGCTTTGTGTGCATTGCCGACGCATCCAAGTTGGTCGATACGCTCGGCGCATTTCCGCTGCCGGTGGAGGTGATTCCGATGGCGGCGCGCCGGGTCATGCGGCAGTTCGAAGCCATGGGCGGCATTGCGCAGGTGCGCGAAAAAGACGGCGTGGCGCTGGTGACCGACAACGGGCAGCACATTGTCGACGTCACCGGGCTGCGGATCAGCGACCCGCTTGCCTTCGAAACCGAGGTGAGCCAGTGGCCGGGCGTGGTCACCGTCGGTGTGTTCGCTCACCAGAAGGCCGACGTGTGCCTGCTGGCCACGCCTTCGGGCGTGCAAACGATGACGTTCGAGTGAAGAGAAAAGCAGCTGCCGGCTTCAACCGGCGGCCCGCTCAGGAACCGCTCAGAACTTGATGCCTGCCGGGTTGCTGGGAGTCGGCCCGCTGGGAGCGGGCGCAGGCTGCTGCGGAGCAGGCGCGGCGGGCGCGGGTTCGCGCGCCACGGGTGCCGCCTGCACGGCAACCAGCGGTCGGGCCGGCGGATTGCGGTAAGTCGCCGGCAGGCTGTTGCTCTTCGGATAGCCTGCGGCATCGAGGTACTGCGACCATTCGGTGTCGGAAAAGCCCTTGAGCTGCTGCGAACCGATCGTCAGCAGCGGCAGCGAGGCCTGGCTGCTCATCCGCTGCAGCGCCTCGACGTCCTGGTTGCTCTTGATGGTGCGCTCTTCGAAAGGAATGCCGCGCGTGGTGAGCAGCGAGCGGGCGGCACCGCACGGCGCGCATTCTTCACCGGTGTACAGCGTTACGGGGTAGCGCAGTGCCACCTGGCGCAGTTCATACGGCAGGCCGGCATTGGCCGGCGGCGTGATGCCGGCTTGCGGCCCCGCGGCGGGCTCGGTGCTGGCGGTGGGGGCCCGGTCCGAGAACGTGACCTTGCCGTTCTTGTCGACGTTGCGATAGACCGGCTGGGCCATGGCGCCCGCTGCAACAAGCAGCAGCGCGAAGCCGGACAGGCAATGCAAGGAGGTTTTCTTTTGGATCGAATGCATTGCCTGAGTATCGCAAGCTTCAGGCCCGCTTCAATCGGGCTGGGCCTGCGCCATGCCCTGGTGTCGCAGCAGCGCATCAAGCTGCGGCTCGCGGCCGCGGAAAGCCTTGAACGAATCCATGGCACTGCGGCTTCCGCCCGCTTCGAGGATGGCCTGGCGGTACCTGCGGCCGGTTTCGATGTTCGGCTGGCCGTCGGCGCCCACGGTTTCCTCGAAAGCGGCGTAGGCGTCGGCGCTCAGCACTTCGGCCCACTTGTAGCTGTAGTAGCCGGCAGCGTAGCCGCCCGAGAAGATGTGGCTGAAAGTGTTGGGCGTGCGGCTGAAAGGCGGCGCAGGCATCACGGCCACTTCGGCGCGCACCATGCCCAGCAGCGCGAGTACGCCGCCCGGCTGCGCGTTGGCGGCCTGGTACTCGGTGTGCAGCAGCATGTCGAACAGCGAGAACTCGATCTGGCGCAAGGTCTGCAGGCCGCTCTGGAAGTTCTTGGCGGCGGTCATCTTGTCGAACAGCGCACGCGGCAGCGGCTCGCCGGTATCGACGTGGGCGGTCATGTGCCTGAGCACGTCCCATTCCCAGCAGAAGTTTTCCATGAACTGGCTCGGCAGCTCGACGGCGTCCCATTCGACGCCGCTGATGCCCGACACGTCGCGCTCGTTCACCTGCGTGAGCATGTGATGCAAGCCGTGGCCGAATTCGTGGAAGAGGGTGGTCACGTCGTCGTGCGTGAGCAGCGGCGGCTTGCCGTCAACACCGCTCGCAAAGTTGCACACCAGCTGCGCCACCGGCGTTTGCAGGGTGCCGTCGTCGGGCCGCAGCCAGCGTGCGCGCACGTCGTCCATCCAGGCGCCGCCGCGCTTGGCGGCACGGGCGGAGGGATCGAGATAGAACTGGCCGACCTTCTGCACGCCGTTGGCCGTCTGGCGTTCGATGCGATAGAACTCCACGCTCGGGTGCCAGGTGGGGGCGTTGTCGCGCCGGATGGAAACCTCGAACAGCGTTTCGACGATCTTGAAGAGGCCGGCCATCACCTTGGGTGCCGGGAAGTACTGCTTGACCTCCTGCTCGCTGAACGCATAGCGCGCTTCCTTCAGCTTTTCGCCGATGTAGCTCCAGTCCCAGGCTTGCGGATCGGCAATGTTCAACTGCTCCGATGCGAACACGCGCAGGTCGGCCAGGTCGCGCTCGCCATACGGCTTGGCCTTGGCCGCCAGGTCGCGCAGGAACTTGACCACCTGCTCGGGCGATTCGGCCATCTTGGGCACGACCGAGAGTTCGCCGAAATTCCTGTAGCCGAGCAGCCTGGCTTCTTCTTCGCGCAGCGCGAGGATCTCGTTGATGAGCGCGGTGTTGTCGAAGGCCGCATCGCCCAACTCGCTGGCGCGCGTGACATACGCGCGGTAGAGCGTTTCGCGCAGCGCACTGCTCTTGGCGAACTGCATCACAGGCAGGTAGCAGGGCATCTTGAGCGTGAGCTTGTAGCCCTGCTTGCCCTCGGCTTCGGCGGCCGCGCGGGCGGCGCCAATCACGTCTTCAGGCACGCCCTCGAGTTCGCCAAGCGCCACGTAGTATGAGAAAGCGTCGGTGGCGTCGAGCGCGTTTTCGCTGAATTTCTGGCTCAGCTCGGCCTGGCGTTCCTGGATATCGGCAAAGCGCTTCTTCGCATCGCCCTGGAGTTCCGCGCCGCCGAGTACGAAGTTGCGCACGGCATTGCGGTGCGCCTGGCGCTGCTCGGGGTTGAGCGTGGCCGTGTCGATGGCCTTGTACTTGGCGTACAGGCGCTCGTCGGAGCCCAGCCGGGTCCAGAACGCGGTGACGCGGGGCATGGCCTCGTTGTAGGCGGCGCGCAGCTCCGGCGTATCGGCCACGGCGTTGAGGTGGCCCACGGCTCCCCAGGCGCGGCTGAAGCGTTCGGAGGCGACGTCGAGCACCTTGGAAACCGCATTCCAGTCGGCCGGAAAGTCAGCCGCCGTGACGGTCTGCAGCGCCGCCTCGGCATCGGCCAGCAAGATGTCGACCGCGGGCGCGACGTGCTCGGGCTTGATGCGGTCGAACAGCGGGAGATCGGCGAAGTCGAGGAGGGGGTTGGTCATGGAAATCACTTTGCGGCGCGTTCCGCAGCTTCAAGGGTGTTGGCGAGCAGCATTGCGCGCGTCATGGGTCCGACACCGCCGGGCACGGGGGTGATCCAGCTGGCCACTTCCTTGACGCTGTCGAAATCGGCGTCGCCGGCCAGCTTGCCGTCTTCCTTGCGGTTCATGCCCACGTCGATCACCACGGCGCCCGGCTTCACCATGTCGGCCGTCAGCAGGTTGCGCTTGCCCACGGCAGCGACGATCACGTCGGCCTGCCGGGTGATGGCGGCCAGGTCTTGCGTGGCGCTGTGGCAGATGGTGACGGTGGCGTTCTTGGCCAGCAGCATCATGGCCATCGGCTTGCCGACGATGTTGCTGCGGCCGATGACCACCGCGTGCTTGCCGCGCAGGTCGTAGCCGATGGATTCGAGCATCTTCATGCAGCCGTGCGGCGTGCAGGGCCAGAAGCCCGGCTGGCCGACCATCAGCGCGCCGGCGCTGGCCACATGGAAGCCGTCGATGTCCTTGGCCGGAGAGATGGCTTCGATGACGCGGTGGCTGTCCATGTGCTTGGGCAGCGGCAGCTGCACCAGGATGCCGTGCACCTGGGGGTCGTCGTTGAGCGCCTCGATGCGCGCCAGCAGTTCGGGCTCGGTCATGCTGGCGGAATGGCGCTCGAGATGCGCGGTGAGCCCGGTCTGGCTGCTGTCGTTGACTTTGTGCTTCACGTAGACCTGGCTCGCCGGATCTTCACCCACCAGGATGATGGTCAGCGTGGGTTCCACGCCGCGCGCCTTCAGTGCGGCAATGCGGCCGGCCACATCGGCGCGGATTTTCTGGGCCAGCGCATTGCCATCGATCAATTGAGCGGTCATCGGTTTCGATTTTCCAAGTAAAAACGCCCGCTTGCGCAGGCGTGGGGAACATTCGTCGCTATCGGGGAGATAGCTGGTTTTCAGGCCTTGGCTGCGGGCGCCGCCTGCCCGAGCGCGATCTTGAGCAGATCGGCCACGGTGTTGGCGTTGAGCTTTTCCATGATGTTGGCGCGGTGCGCCTCGACCGTCTTGATGCTGATGCCCAGGTCGTCCGCAATCTGCTTGTTCAGGCGGCCGGCGACGATACGTTCGAGCACCTGGGCTTCGCGGCCGGTGAGCTTGGACAGCAGCGCGTCGCGGCTGGCCGACTGCTGGTGCTGGGTGAAAGCGCCGCGCGCGTGCTCGAGCATGCGCTCGACCAGCGTGACGAGCTCTTCGTCGTTGAAAGGCTTCTGGATGAAATCCATGGCGCCCTTCTTCATGCTGTCGACCGCCATCGGCACGTCACCGTGGCCGGTGATCACCACGATGGGCAGCGGGGAGCGCCGCTCGATCAGCCGGTCTTGCAGTTCGAGCCCCGTCATGCCGGCCATGCGGATGTCGACGATCAGACAGGCGACTTCGCGCGGGTCGTATCGGGAAAGAAAAGACTCGGCTGAATCGAAGCAGCGAACCCTGTAGTCCTTGCCCTCGAGCAGCCATTGCAGCGAATCTCGTACGGCCTCGTCGTCATCGACGACATAGACAGTGCCCTTCTTCGGAATCAAACTCATGCAGGTACCTTTGCCTCGTCGCTTGCTACGGAACTGGGAGCGTCCAACACCGGAATCCAGAAGGAAAAGCGGCATCCGATCACATCCGGGCCATTGTAGATGTTCTCCGCCTGCATCCGTCCACGGTGCGACTCGACGATGGTGCGGCAGAGATTCAGCCCGATGCCCATGCCTTCGGGCTTGGTGGAGAAGAAGGCCTCGTAGAGCCGGTCCATCACCTCGGGCGCCAGACCCTTGCCGGTGTCCTGCACCGAGAACTCGATGGCGTTGTGGCCTTCGATCACCTTGGGCAGCACGCGCAGCTCCACGCTCCGGCGGGCAAGGGGGCGCTCTGCAATGTCGATGGCCTCGGCGGCATTCTTCAGCAGGTTGACCATGACCTGCTCGATCAGGATGGGGTCCACGCGCACCACCGGCAGCCGCGCCGCCACGTAGTGGTTGAGCCGCACATTGCGCCGCCGCAGCTCGATGCCCGCCAGTTCGACCGCCTCGCTCACCATGGTGGCCACGTCGGCGGGCGTGCGGTTGGGCTCGCTGCGCTTCACGAAGGAGCGGATGCGCTGGATGATCTGGCCCGCGCGCTGCGCCTGCTTGGAGGTTTTTTCCAGCGCCGCAAGCAGCGCCTCGGTGTCGATCGACTGCCCCTTGATGCGGGACATCATCCCGTTGCAGTAGTTGGTGATGGCTGTGAGCGGCTGGTTGAGCTCGTGCGCCACGCTGGACGCCATTTCGCCCATCGTGATCAGGCGGCTCGCGGCTTGGGCGCGGTCGGCCTGCGCGGCGGCCTGCTCCTCTGCATCGCGCCGCGGCGTGATGTCGGTGGCAATCACCAGCTGGGCGAGCCGGCCGTCGACCCAGGTGAGATAGCGTGATCGCACTTCGAGCCACTTGCCCAAGTGCGGCACGAAGATCTCGTTATTGGCGGTCTGGGCGGCGGTCAGGGTATCGATCGGCAGGCCGGCGTAGGGGTCGACGTCGTCCAGGCCTTCGTCGTGCGCATTGGAGGCCGGCACGCCCGCCTGCGCCACCATGCCCAGGTGGCCTACGGTGTCGGAGCCGAACCAGAGCCGGTACAGCTTGTTAGCGAACAGCAGCTCCTCGCTGCCGATGGGGGCGACCGACACCGCGGCGTCCAGAGCTTCCAGCACGGTGGTGAAGCGCTCGTACGAGGCCGACAGCTGCTCGCGGATGCGCGTGGGCTCGGTGATGTCGGTCATCGAGGTCATCCAGCCGGTCTGGTGGCCGCGCGCATCGATCAGCGGCGACACGTAGAGGCGCGCATTGAACACGCTGCCGTTCTTGCGCTTTACGCGCACCTGGAAGCCGCCGGGCAGGGCGCGCCCGTGCAGCTCTTCTTCGAGCCGCTCGTTCATGACTTCGCGGTCCGACTCCAGCCAGTAGGGGAAGGGCGGCGCCTGGCCCACCAGTTCGGCTTCGCTCCAGCCCGTCATGGCGCAGAAAGCGGCGTTCACGTAGGTGATGCGCCCCTGCAGGTCGAGCACGCGCATGCCGGTGAGCATGGAGTTTTCCATGGCGCGCCGGAAATTGGTTTCGGCAACCAGCCGCTGCTGCGCCTGCTGGCGCCTTCGGGTGTGCCGCCAGGTGCCGATCAGCATCCAGCTCGTCAGCACGCTGAGCGCACAGACCAGCCAGAACAGGCCATTGCCGACCACCCCTTGCGAGGTGCGATAGGCCTGTGCTCGCAGCACCAGTGCATTGCCCACCGGCGACACCGGCACCTCGTATTCGTTGGTTCTTTCGGACCAGGGCAGCAGGCGCGTGCCGCCTTCCCTCGGGCTGACGGTGTTGCCCGCAATCGGATTGCCCTTGGCGTCGAGCAGCGACACCGCATAGCGCGCCTGCACTTCCGAGGGCATGCCGTAGCGCAGCAGGCCGTCGATCGAAAATTCGCCCAGCACGACACCCGCGAACAGGCCCTGGTCGAAAAGCGGGATGTGCAGCTGCAGCATCGCCGTGGGGTCGCCGCCGGCCGTCGGCTGGGAGAAAACGGGCTGGCGCAGCTCGCGTGCCAGCGCATAGTTGCTCTCGACGTCGCCCGGGCGCAGCACGTCGCCGATGAGGTGCTGCTGCGAGGGATGCACGCTCGGCGCGGAATAGCCGGCCTTGAAGCGGCGGCGGTCGTCGATCCACGTGACCGTTTGCAGTTCGGGGAACTGGCTCACCAGCGACTCCGCGCGGCTCGCGAACTCGACCGGATCGATTTCCCGGTTCGATGCATCGCGCGCAATGCGCATCAGCTGCTCCTGCCGCTCCAGCAGGCGCAGGCGCATGCGCTGCTGTGCGTACTCGACGTCGCGCCGGACCGATTCCTGCTCGCGCTCCACCTCTTCTGTGCGCAAATACCAGAACGCCGAAACGATGGCGGCAAGGAACAGCAGCACCGCCGCGATGGGCGCGAGCATGGCGACGGCGTCCTGCAGCACCGGCGTTTGCCGGCGCCACCAGCGGCGCCACCAGGAAAGAGGTGACGCGGTCACGGCGCTGCGGGCCACCGCCAGCGGAGAGGAAAGAGGCATCTTCCGAGTTTAGGGGATGCTCTCCTGCGCGGCGCGCCGAAGGCCCGGTGCCATTGGTTCTGGCGCGGTCGCAGCCAAACGAGTGCGGATTGCAAATATCACATTAAGAAATCGATATGCGCCATTTGAAATAGAAGCATTTCTATGCGAAACTCGCCCGCGTTTATCGAAGACCGCACTTAAATTACAGCCACAGCCCTAATAGGAGAGACAAGCATGTCGGCAAATCCCGAGAACCTGTTCGGCTCGGCCGCGAATGACGCGGACGCCCAGGAGACCCGTGAATGGATGGATGCACTGTCCTCCGTCATCCAGAGCGAGGGCCCTGAGCGGGCTCACTTCCTTCTCGAGCAGTTGCTCGAGCATGCCCGGCAGCACAGCATCGACAAGCCGTTCTCTGCCAACACCGCCTACGTCAACACCATCGAGCCCGATCAGGAAGAGCGTTGCCCCGGCAACCTCGAGATCGAAGAGCGCCTGCGCGCCTACATGCGCTGGAACGCCATGGCGATGGTGGTCAAGGCCAACCGCCATCATCCCCCCGAAGGCGGCGACCTCGGCGGCCACATCGGCTCTTTTGCCTCGTTGGCCAACATGTTCGGGGCCGGCTTCAATCACTTCTGGCACGCCGAGAGCGAAAACCATGGTGGCGACTGCCTTTATATCCAGGGCCACGTGTCGCCCGGTATCTATGCCCGCGCCTACCTGGAAGGCCGCCTGACCGAAGAGCAGCTGCTCAACTTCCGCCAGGAAGTCGACGGCAAGGGCCTGTCCAGCTACCCGCATCCGAAGCTGATGCCTGAGTTCTGGCAGTTCCCCACGGTGTCGATGGGCCTCGGCCCGCTGATGGCCATCTACCAGGCCCGCTTCCTCAAGTACCTGCACGCCCGCGGCATTGCCAACACCGAGAACCGCAAGGTCTGGGTATTCTGCGGCGACGGCGAAATGGACGAAGTCGAGTCGATGGGTGCCATTGGCCTGGCGGCGCGCGAAGGCCTCGACAACCTGATTTTCGTCATCAACTGCAACCTGCAGCGCCTCGATGGCCCGGTGCGCGGCAACGGCAAGATCATCCAGGAGCTCGAAGGCGAATTCCGTGGGTCGGGATGGAACGTCATCAAGCTGATCTGGGGCAGCAACTGGGACCCACTGATCGCACGCGACAAGGAAGGTGCGCTGCGCAAGATCATGATGGAGACCAACGACGGCGACTACCAGGCCTTCAAGGCCAATGACGGCGCCTACGTTCGCAAGCACTTCTTCGGCCGCGATCCGCGCACGCTCGAGATGGTGTCCAAGATGAGCGACGACGACATCTGGCAGCTGCGCCGCGGCGGCCACGATTCGCAAAAGGTCTATGCGGCCTTCGACGCGGCCGTGAAGCACAAGGGGCAGCCCACGGTGCTCCTGATCAAGACGGTCAAGGGCTTCGGCATGGGCAAGATCGGCGAGGGCAAGAACAACGTCCACCAGACGAAGAAGCTCAGCGACGAGGACATCATGGCCTTCCGCGACCGCTTCAACATTCCGATTCCGGACAGCAAGATTGCAGACCTGCCGTTCTACAAGCCGGCGGACGACACGCCGGAAATGAAGTACCTGCACGAGCGCCGCAAGGCCCTCGGCGGCTACCTGCCGCACCGCCGCACCAAGGCTGACGAAAGCTTCACGGTGCCTTCGCTCGACACCTTCAAGTCGGTGATGGAACCCACGGCCGAGGGCCGCGAGATCTCGACCACGCAGGCCTACGTGCGCTTCTTGACGCAGCTCTTGCGCGACAAGGCGCTGGGCCCGCGCGTCGTTCCCATTCTTGTGGACGAGGCGCGCACCTTCGGCATGGAAGGGTTGTTCCGCCAGATCGGCATCTACAACCCCGCAGGCCAGCAGTACACCCCGGTCGACAAGGACCAGGTCATGTACTACAAGGAAGACAAGGCCGGCCAGATCCTGCAGGAAGGCATCAACGAAGCCGGCGGCATGTCCAGCTGGATTGCCGCGGCCACCTCGTACAGCACCAACAACCGGATCATGGTGCCGTTCTACGTGTACTACTCGATGTTCGGCTTCCAGCGCATCGGCGACCTGGCCTGGGCAGCCGGCGACATGCAGGCGCGCGGCTTCCTGCTGGGCGGTACGTCGGGGCGCACCACGCTCAACGGCGAAGGCCTGCAGCACGAAGACGGCCACAGCCACATCCTGGCCAACACCATTCCCAACTGCGTGAGCTACGACCCGACCTTCGCGCACGAAGTGGGCGTGATCCTGCACCATGGCCTGAAGCGCATGGTCGAGAAGCAGGACAACGTCTATTACTACCTGACGCTGCTCAACGAGAACTACGCGATGCCAGGCCTGCAGCCCGGCACTGAAGAGCAGATCATCAAGGGCATGTACCTGTCGAAGCAGGGCCCCGCACTCAAGGCCAAGGCGCCCACGGTGCAACTGCTCGGCAGCGGCACCATCCTGCGCGAAAGCTTTGCCGCGCAAGAACTGCTCGAGAAGGACTGGGGCGTGTCCGCCTCGGTGTGGAGCTGCCCGAGCTTCAACGAGCTGACCCGCGACGGCCAGGACGCCGACCGCTGGAGCCTGCTGCACCCGGACCAGACGCCGCGCGTGCCCTTCGTGGCCGAGCAACTCGCGCCTACCGCAGGCCCGGTGATCGCGTCGACCGACTACATGAAGGCCTATGCCGAGCAGATCCGCCCCTTCATTCCGAAGGGCCGCAACTACAAGGTGCTGGGCACCGACGGCTTCGGCCGCAGCGACTTCCGCAACAAGCTGCGCGAGCACTTCGAGATCAACCGCCACTACATCGTGGTGGCCGCGCTCAAGGCGTTGAGCGAAGATGGCACCGTGCCCGTAGCCAAGGTGGTGGAAGCGATCAAGAAGTACGGCATCAATGTCGACAAGGTCAACCCGCTTTACGCCTGAACATCAACAACCAACGAACGAACGGCGCCTCACGGCGGGAGACAACGATATGGCAGCAGTGGAAGTGAAGGTGCCGGACATCGGCGATTTCGATGAAGTCGCGGTGATCGAGGTGCTTGTGAAGGTGGGCGACACGGTCAAGGCCGAGCAGTCGCTCATCACCGTCGAATCGGACAAGGCATCGATGGAAATTCCGTCGTCGACCGCCGGTGTGGTGAAAGAAATCAAGGTCGAGGTCGGCGGCAAGGTGAAAGAGGGCTCCGTGGTCCTCGTGCTCGAGGCCGAAGGGGCAGCGCCGGCACCGGCGCCTGTAGCAGCGGCTCCGGCGCCTGCGGCTGCCGCCCCGGCGCCCGCAGCCGCGGCGCCTGCTCCGGCTGCCGCGCCCGCGGCTTCGGGCCCCATCGAGATCAAGGTGCCCGACATCGGCGATTTCAAGGATGTCGCGGTCATCGAGTTGCTGGTGAAACCCGGTGACACCATCGCGGCCGACCAGTCGCTCATCACCGTCGAATCGGACAAGGCCTCGATGGAAATTCCGTCGTCGGCAGCGGGCGTGCTCAAGGAGCTCAAGGTCAAGGTGGGCGATACGGTCAATATCGGTGACCTGATTGCCGTGCTTGAAGGCGCAGCAGGTGGTGCGGCGCCCGCGCAGGCTGCTGCAGCCGCGCCGGCAGCTGCAACCGCCAGTGCGCCAGCTTCGGTTGCCGCTCCGCCAGCGGCCGCCGCAACTCCGCCGGCTGCTGCCGCACCGCACGAGCCCACTGTGGCGCCCACCGGCAAGCTGCCGCACGCGTCCCCCTCGGTGCGCAAGTTCGCGCGCGAACTCGGTGTGCCGCTCGAAGAAGTCAAGGGTTCCGGTCCCAAGGGCCGCATCACTCAGGAAGACGTCCAGAGCTTCACCAAGGCCGTAATGAGCGGCCAAGCGAGCACCAAGGCATCTGCAGCCAAGGCGCCAGCCGGTGGCGGCGGCGCGGACGGCGCGGCATTGGGCCTCATTCCATGGCCAAAGGTCGACTTCGCCAAGTTCGGCGCGGTCGAGCGCAAGGACCTGTCGCGCATCAAGAAGCTCAGCGGTGCCAACCTGCACCGCAACTGGGTGATGATTCCGCACGTCACCAACAACGACGAAGCCGACATCACCGAGCTGGAGGCCTTCCGCGTCTCCACCAACAAGGAAAACGAAAAGTCGGGCGTCAAGGTCACGATGCTGGCCTTCGTGATCAAGGCGGTCGTTGCGGCGCTCAAGAAATTTCCTGACTTCAACGCCAGCCTCGACGGCGACCAGCTCGTCTACAAGCAGTACTACAACATCGGCTTTGCGGCCGACACGCCCAACGGGCTCGTGGTGCCGGTGCTGAAGGATGCGGACAAGAAGGGCATCCTGCAGATCAGCGCGGAGATGGGCGAACTCGCCAAGAAGGCGCGCGACGGCAAGCTCGGCTCGGCCGACATGCAGGGCGGCTGCTTCTCGATCAGCTCGCTCGGCGGCATCGGCGGCACGCATTTCACGCCCATCATCAACGCCCCCGAAGTGGCCATCCTCGGCCTCTCCAAGGGCCAGATGAAGCCGGTGTGGGACGGCAAGCAGTTTGTGCCGCGCCTGACGCTGCCGCTGTCGCTGTCCTACGACCACCGCGTGATCGATGGTGCCCTGGCTGCGCGCTTCAACGCCTACCTGGGCCAGGTGCTCGCGGACTATCGCCGAATCCTGCTATGACCACGGTTGTGGCCGTCCGCAAAGGCGGCCAGGTCACGATGGCGGCGGATTCGCTGGTGACCTTCGGCGACACGCGGCTTTCGCACCGCGCCGAGGCGAACCAGAAGATCTTCACCATCGACGATGCGGCGGGGCAGAGCCTCTTTGCCGTGGCCGGGGCTGCTGCGCACTTTCTGGTGCTGCAGCATGCGCTGGCCGCGCAGCCGCGCGAGGCGCTGCTGTTCGGCAGCAAGCACGAGATCTTCCGCACCTTCACGCTGCTGCACCCGGTGCTGAAAGACTCGTTCTTCATGCAGACCAAGGAAGACGAGCATGAGCCCTACGAGTCGAGCCAGTTCACGATGCTGATGGCCAACCAGAGCGGCATCTACGGCATCTACAGCTACCGCGAGGTGTTCGAGTTCAAGCAGTTCTGGGCCATTGGCTCAGGGCGCAGCTTTGCACTTGGCGCCATGCACGCGGCCTACGACATGAAGTCGCGCACCTCGCGCGACGTGGCGGAGGCGGGAATTGCCGCCGCCTGCGAATTCGATCGCAATTCGGCCCCACCGGTCGACGTTCTCACACTCAAACTGAAAGTGTCCAAATGAGCGAACAACAAATCAAGGTGCCGGACATCGGCGACTTCGACGAAGTCGCGGTCATCGAGGTGCTGGTCAACGTCGGCGACACGGTCAAGGCCGAGCAGTCGCTGATCACGGTCGAGTCGGACAAGGCCTCGATGGAAATTCCATCGTCGGCTGCCGGCGTGGTGAAGTCGCTCGCCGTCAAGGTGGGCGACAAGGTCAAGGAAGGCTCCGTGGTGCTGACGCTGGAGGTGGACGGTGCCGCAGCGCCCGCGCCCGCAGCAGCCGCTCCTGCGCCAGCCGCCGCGGCGCCCGCTCCCAAGGCGGCTCCGGCACCCGCGCCGGCCGCAGCGCCCGTTGCTTCCACCTACGGCGGCAAGGTCGATGTCGAGTGCGACGTCGTCGTGCTCGGCGCCGGCCCTGGCGGCTACTCGGCCGCATTCCGCGCGGCCGACCTCGGCCTGAAGGTGGTGCTGATCGAGCGCTACGCCACGCTCGGCGGCGTTTGCCTCAACGTGGGCTGCATCCCCTCGAAGGCACTGCTGCACGTGGCGTCGGTCATGGACGAGGTCAAGCACTTCGCCGACCTGGGTGTGAGCTTTGCGGCGCCCACGGTCGATCGCGCCAAGCTGCTCGGCCACAAGAACAAGGTGGTGGGCAAGCTCACCGGCGGCCTCACGGCCATGGCCAAGATGCGCAAGGTGACGGTGCTGCGCGGTCTCGGCAACTTCATCGACCCCTATCACCTGGAAGTGGATGAGACGTCCGGCACCAGCTGGGACACCACCGGCAAGAAGCAGACCGTCAAGTTCCGCAACGCCATCATCGCGGCCGGTTCGCAAGCCGTGAGCCTGCCGTTCATGCCGAAGAACGACCCGCGCGTGGTCGACTCCACAGGCGCGCTCGAAATGGGCACGGATCCCAAGCGCATGCTGATCCTGGGCGGCGGCATCATCGGCCTGGAGATGGGCACGGTGTATTCGACGCTGGGCGCGCGCCTCGACGTGGTCGAAATGCTCGACGGCCTGATGCAGGGCGCCGACCGC
Organism: Variovorax sp. DXTD-1; assembly: GCF_003984625.1. GTDB lineage: Bacteria > Pseudomonadota > Gammaproteobacteria > Burkholderiales > Burkholderiaceae_C > Variovorax. The sequence goes on from NZ_RWKH01000008.1 coordinate 122,598, forward strand.
GATCTGGTCAAGGTGTGGCAGAAGATGAATGCGCCGCGCTTCGACAACATCATGCTCAAGACCAAGACGGTCGGCGCCGAAGCCACGAAGGAAGGCATCAAGGTCACCTTCGAGGGCGAGAACGCACCGAAGGAGCCGCAGGTGTACGACCTGGTGCTGCAGGCGGTGGGCCGCAGCCCCAACGGCAAGAAGATCGGCGCCGAGAAGGCGGGAGTGGCGGTGAGCGACCGCGGCTTCATTCCGGTCGACATCCAGATGCGCACCAACGTGCCGCATATCTTCGCCATCGGCGACATCGTGGGCCAGCCCATGCTGGCGCACAAGGCGGTGCACGAGGCGCACGTGGCGGCCGAGGTGATTGCCGGCGAGCAGAAGGGCGACAAGGAGCTTTCGAGCGCCGCCTTCAATGCCCGCGTGATCCCGAGCGTGGCCTACACCGACCCCGAGGTGGCATGGGTCGGCCTCACGGAAGACCAGGCCAAGGCAGAAGGCATCAAGATCAAGAAGGGCCACTTCCCGTGGAGCGCTTCGGGCCGTGCCATTGCCAACGGCCGCGACGAGGGCTTCACCAAGCTGCTGTTCGATGCCGAGACGCACCGCATCCTGGGTGGCGGTATCGTGGGCACGCACGCAGGCGACATGCTCGGCGAAATCGCGCTGGCCATTGAAATGGGCGCCGACGAGATCGACATCGGCAAGACCATTCATCCGCACCCTACGCTGGGCGAAAGCATCGGCATGGCAGCCGAGGTGGCGCACGGGACCTGTACCGACCTGCCGCCGGCAAAGAAAGCCGCTTGATCGAGGCGCCATCGAGCGCCCACAAAAAATCCCGCCGCGGCGGGATTTTTTTTCGTCCTGATCCGGCGGGATCGGAAGGGGAAATCAGTCGCCGGTTCGGGCGTTGGCCGCAGCCGCCTTGATCTCTTCGGTCGGCGCGCCGCCGAGCACGCGGCGTGCGCCGTCGAAGCGGCGGCTCCAGTAGCTGCCGTTCATGTCTTCCACCCGCACCTGAGCGCCCGTGCGCGGCGAATGGATGAACTTGCCTTCGCCGACATAGATGCCGACATGGCTGAAGGCGCGGCGCATGGTGTTGAAGAAAACGAGATCGCCGGGCTTGAGCTGGCTGCGGTCGATCTTCTCGGTGGCGGCGGCTTGTTCCTCGGCACGGCGGGGCAGCAAATGGCCGACCGTCTGGTTGTACATGGCGCGAACGAAGCCGCTGCAATCGAAGCCGGATTCCGCTGTATTACCGCCGCGGCGATAGGGCACGCCGAGGAAGCCGATGGCGGTCACCACCAGATCGGAAGTCCGTTCGGTGACGGTTTGACGAACCTGCTGAAGTTGTCCGATCAGGCCCTTGTCGGCAAGCAGACGGGCCAGTTCGTCATCGGTTCGGTCCTGTTGAGGAGCGGCCTGGACGGCGACGGCAAACAGGAGGGAAGCGGGTAGGACGAAAAAACGCATGGCGCGTAGGATATTGATGACGCGCGGTTATGTCAACCTCATCTCAATTGGCGAATGTATCTGCAAATGATTGATTTGCTTGAAATTTTTTGATTTGGCTGAAGAAAAAATGTAACGGCGGACCTTTATGAACCATAAGCGATTGCCTACGAATGGGCCTTCGGGCCGAAGGCAAATCCGCTAACGGCATCGGTTGATTCGACAAAATCTCGCAACACTGGCGCAACTTCCCGCAAAAGTAATGAACTTGCAAATTCAATCGAACTTTCGGCTTATGGGCCGCACAGCTGTCTTGGCCGGGTTGGCGTTCGCGGGCACCGTTGTAGCGCAGATACGCCCTGAGACGATTTCGTCCGGTCTCGAGAATCCATGGAGCGTCGCCTTCCTGCCGGACGGCCGTTTTGCAGTGACCGAGCGTGCCGGCCGTCTGCGGGTGATTGCCGCGGACGGAAAAATCAGCCCGCCAGTGACCGGGCTGCCCGCGATTGCGGCGGGCGGCCAAGGCGGCCTGCTCGACGTGCTGGCGGATTCAGCCTTCGACAAGAACCGCACGCTGTACTTCTGTTTTTCCGAACCCCAGGCCGGGGGCTCGGCCAACGGTACCGCGCTCGCGCGCGCACAACTCTCGGAAGACGGCGCGAAGCTGGAGAACCTGCGCATCATCTTCAGCCAGCAGCCCAAGGTGGCCAGCCGCAGTCACTTCGGCTGTCGGATCGTCGAGGCGCGAGACGGCACGCTGTTTCTCACGCTGGGCGACCGGTACAGCCGCAAGGAAGATGCGCAGAAGCTCGACAGCCATATCGGGAAGGTCGTGCGCATCGCAAAGAATGGAGCCGTGCCCAAGGACAACCCTTTCGTCGGCAGGGCGGGTGCGCTGCCCGAGATCTGGAGCTACGGCCATCGCAACGGCCAGGGCGCGGCGCTTGCGCCCGACGGCCGTTTCTGGATGACGGAGCATGGTCCGCAAGGCGGCGACGAAATCAATGTGCCCCAGGCCGGCCGCAACTACGGCTGGCCGGTGATCACCTATGGCGAAAACTACGGCGGCGGCAAGATCGGAGACGGCCTCACCTCCAAGGATGGCCTGGAGCAGCCGCTGCACTACTGGGTGCCGTCGATTGCGCCATCGGGCATGGCGTTTCTGACCAGCGACCGCTATGGCGCAGGGTGGACGGGCAACCTGTTCGTCGGGTCGCTCAAGTTCGGCTATCTCGATCGCGTCGAACTGAAGGACGGCAAGGTGGTTGCCGAGCACAAGCTGTTGGCCGACGGCAGGGCACGCATTCGCGACGTGAAGCAGGGCCCGGACGGTTTGCTCTATGTGCTGACCGACGAATCCGACGGCAAGCTGCTGCGCCTGCGGCCGAACTGAATTTGCTCTTCAGCCGGGGCAGCCCGGCAGAGGCAGCGTGGGCAGCATGCGGCGCCAGAGCCGCATCCACTCGGGCCAGTCATGGGCACCTTCGGTCGTGAACACGCGGCCCTCCGGCAGCGCCGCGGCCAGCAGCCGGTGGCTGAAAGCAAAGCGGTCGTCGATGCCGTAGCCCAGGTAAAGCGGCGGGCGCGGGCCGAACGTGGCGCTGTGGCCGACGTAGCCGCGTAGCCATTGCCAAAGCTGCGTTTCGCTCGGCGTTCGCGGGTCGCTGCCTGGCGGAGCGTCCAGCGGCCCGGTCCAGCGCGCCATGCCGCCTGCATTGGCGATGTCCAGGCTGAGCGCGCGTTCCCCCAGATAAGGCGCGATGGCCACCAGGCCGGCCAGTTCGCCGGGGTGGGTTTGCGCATAGAGCAGCCCACCGAAACCGCCGACGGAAATGCCGACGATCCAGATCGACTTGTAGCCCTTGCTGCGTGCCGGTGCCATCACGTCCTTGCTCAGTCGGTCGAGGATGGTCTTGTTGTTGTAGTAGCCGAGGTGCGCATCGACCAGCATCGCGGCTACCGCGAGCCTGTTGTCGCCCAGCGCCTTGACGAAACCCTCCCGCGTGAATTCGTCCGGGTGCGAATACGCGCCGGGCAGCAGCACCAGCAGCGTGTCGGCATTCGGCGTGCAGCTGCTCTTTTCGAGCGTGCCTTTCAGCGGTGCATTGGCCGTTCGCAGCCCGCCGCAGCCGGCGACCAGGAGCACGGCGCAAAGGCTCAACAGCGAGAGAGGGCGCTGCACCGAAAGGCGCCGTGAAAAGATCCGCATCCAGCGGAGTCTAGGTGCACGGCTTTTCGGTGGTACGGTCTAGCCCAATCAATTTTCATCTGAAAGAATCAGTTCATGCTGCTCGACGCCTCGCAATCCCAACTCGTGCTGATCGACTACCAGGCGCAACTGATGCCTGCGATCTTCGAGGCCGATGCCGTGGCGCAGAACGCCGTGCGCCTGGGCAAGATGGCGCGCCTGTTCGAAGTGCCGGTCTGGGGCACCGAGCACAACCCGTCGAAGCTTGGCGAAACGGTGCCCGACATTCGCGCGCTGTACCAGCGAACCTTGCCCAAGATGCATTTCAGCGGCATGGAGGAGGGCCTCGGCGAGTGGCTGCGCGTACCGCCCAAGGCGCCGCAGGGCAATGCCCGCAGCCTGCCGAAGCACCTGCAGAAGCCCGCCGCCGAAGAGCGCAACACCGTCGTGGTTGCCGGCTGCGAGGCCCATGTGTGCCTGCTGCAGACCGCGCTCGATCTTCTGGAAGACGAGTTTGAAGTTTGGGTGGTGACCGACGCCTGCAGCTCTCGCACCGAGCGCAACCGCGATGCGGCCTTCGACCGGTTGGCCGGCGCGGGCGCCGAACTGGTGACCACCGAGATGGTCGGGTTCGAGTGGCTTCGCACGGCCGAGCACCCGGCGTTCCCCGAAGTGCTGAAGATCATCCGATAACGGGCTTGCGATCGGCCCTCGAAGCGGCCCGGAGCGGGAGCGACGCGGGCGACACCTGATTGTCCGGCGCGTCAGCTTGCTGCAAGATCGATCTCCATAATTATGAATTCAGTTTTAGGCCGCGCTGATCGCCGAGGCTGATTTCCATAACCAGGAGACATCGCAGATGAGCCGCTACGAAGAGTTCTATCGCCAGTCGGTGGATGCGCCAGAGGCGTTCTGGGCCGAGCAGGCCAGGCTGATCGACTGGAAGACGCCGCCGACTCAAGTCCTGGACGCCAGCCGGCCGCCATTTGCCCGCTGGTTCGTGGATGGAACCACCAACCTGTGCCACAACGCGGTCGACCGGCACCTGGCCGCGCGTGGCGATCAGCCTGCGTTGATCTTCGTGTCGACCGAAACCGGCACTGAAAAAACCTACAGCTTTCGCGAGTTGCATGCCGAGGTGCAGCGCACCGCGGCCAGCCTGATCGCGCTCGGGGTGGCCAAGGGCGACCGGGTGCTCATCTATATGCCGATGGTTCCGGAAGCCGCGTTCGCAATGCTGGCCTGCGCCCGGATCGGCGCGATCCACTGCGTGGTTTTCGGCGGCTTTGCCAGCGGCTCGCTGGCGGCGCGCATCGAGGACGCCGAGCCCAAGGTGGTGGTGAGTGCGGACGCCGGTTCGCGCGGCGGCAAGGTCATTGCGTACAAGCCGCTGCTCGACGAGGCCATCCGCATTTCGAAGCACAAGCCACCGGCCGTGCTGCTGACCGACCGCGGCCTGGCGCCCATGGCGTTGACTGCCGGCCGCGACCATCTGGCGGCCGAGCTGAACCTGAAGCACGGCGGCACCGAAGTGCCGTGCACCTGGCTGGCTGCCACGGGCATCAGCTACACCATCTACACGAGCGGCACCACCGGCAAGCCGAAGGGCGTGCAGCGCGATGTCGGCGGCTATGCGGTGGCGCTGGCCGCCAGCATGAAGCACATCTTCGACGGACGGCCGGGCGAAACCTATTTTTCGACCAGCGACATCGGCTGGGTGGTGGGCCACAGCTACATCGTCTATGGGCCGCTGATCGGCGGCATGGCCACCCTCATGTACGAGGGCCTCCCCACGCAGGGCATCGACAAGCAGCCCGACGGCGGCATCTGGTGGCGCCTGGTCGAGAAGTACAAGGTGACCGTGATGTTCAGCGCGCCCACCGCGGTGCGCGTGCTCAAGAAGCAAGACCCGGCGCTGCTGAAGAAGTACGACCTGTCGAGCCTGCGGGCGCTCTTCCTGGCGGGCGAACCGCTCGATGAGCCCACCGCGCGGTGGATTGCCGGCGGACTGGGCGTGCCGATCATCGACAACTATTGGCAAACCGAATCGGGCTGGCCGATCATCACCATTGCCAACGGGGTCGAGCAAAAGCCCAGCAAGTTCGGCAGCCCCGGCGTGCCGATGTACGGCTTTCGCGTGAAGATCCTGCACGAGTCCACCGGCGAGGAGCTGACCGGCGCTAACGAGAAGGGCGTGGTCGTGATCGAAGGCCCCACGCCGCCGGGCTTCATGCAAACGGTGTGGAAGGACGACAAGCGCTTCGTCGACAGCTATTGGAAATCCATACCCGGCAAGATGGTCTATTCGACCTTCGACTGGGGCATTCGCGACGAAGACGGCTACTTCTACATCCTCGGCCGCACCGACGACGTGATCAACGTGGCCGGCCACCGCCTCGGCACGCGCGAGATCGAGGAGAGCATTTCGGGCCATGCGGGCGTGGCCGAGGTGGCGGTGGTCGGCGTGGCCGACGCGCTCAAGGGGCAGGTGGCCATGGCCTTTGTCGTGCCCCGGGACGGCGGGGCTGTTACCAATGCCGGTGCGGCGTTGAAGCTCGAGGGCGAGATCATGAAAGTGGTGGCCGACCAACTCGGCGCCCTGGCACGGCCGGCTCGCGTGCGCTTTGTGAACGGGCTGCCCAAGACCCGCAGCGGCAAGCTGCTGCGGCGGGCCATCCAGGCCGTGTGCGAGCAGCGCGACCCCGGGGACCTGACCACCATCGACGACCCCGCCACGCTGCAGCAGATCAAGCAACTACTTTCTTCTGACTGAATGAGCAAGGCCTATCTTGCGAAGTTGCGCCGAGCCGTCATATGTCTGACGTGGCACAATGCCAAGGTACTCAGGCCCTTCCCCAGCCACAGTCGCATCCGCCAACCGGTTCAGCCGTGTCGCGGAAGGTTTCTTAACCAGCTAGTGCTTCCTTCAGGGAAGCGAAGGTCAGCGGAATATGAGCGATTCATCTACGCCATCGGCGTACACCGCCTATCAAGGCAACACCTACCTCTTCGGCGGCAATGCGCCCTATGTCGAGGAGATGTACGAAAACTACCTTGCCAACCCCGGCAGCGTGCCTGACAACTGGCGCTCGTATTTCGATGCGCTGCAGAACGTACCCGCCGTCGACGGCACCAATGCGCGCGACGTGCCGCACCAGCCGGTCATCAACGCCTTTGCCGAGCGTGCCAAGCAGGGCACCACCCGCGTGGTCCAGGCCAGCGGCGCAGACTCCGAACTCGGCCGCAAGCGCACCGCTGTCCAGCAACTGATTGCCGCCTACCGCAACGTCGGCGCCCGCTGGGCCGACCTCGACCCCCTCAAGCGCGCCGAGCGCCCGGCCATTCCGGAACTCGAGCCCTCGTTCTACGGCTTTACCGACGCCGACCTCGAGACGGTGTTCAACACCAGCAACACCTTTTTCGGCAAAGAGACCATGTCGCTGCGCGATCTGCTCAATGCCCTGCGTGAAACGTACTGCGGCACCATGGGCGCCGAGTACATGTACACCACCGACCAGAACCACAAGCGCTGGTGGCAGCAAAAGCTCGAAAGCGCGCGCACCAACCCCAAGCTGACGGCCGAGCAGAAGAAGCACGTGCTGAACCGCCTGACCGCGGCCGAAGGCCTCGAGCGCTTCCTGCACACCAAGTACGTGGGCCAGAAGCGCTTTTCGCTCGAAGGCGGCGAGAGCTTCATCGTCTCGATGGACGAGCTCATCAACCAGGCCGGTATCAAGGGCGTGCAGGAAATCGTGATCGGCATGGCTCACCGCGGCCGCCTGAACGTGCTGGTCAACTCGCTGGGCAAGCTGCCGGCCGACCTGTTCGCCGAGTTCGACCACACCGCACCTGAAGACCTGCCGAGCGGCGACGTCAAGTACCACCAGGGCTTCAGCTCCGACGTGACCACCCCCGGCGGCCCGGTGCACCTGAGCCTGGCGTTCAACCCCTCGCACCTTGAAATCGTGAACCCCGTGGTCGAAGGTTCCGTGCGCTCGCGCATGGACCGCCGCGCCGACCCGCAGGGCAAGCAGGTGCTGCCCGTGCTGGTGCACGGCGACGCAGCCTTCGCGGGCCAGGGCGTGGTGATGGAAACGCTGGCGCTGGCAGAAACGCGCGGCTACTTCACCGGCGGCACGGTGCACATCGTCATCAACAACCAGATCGGCTTCACCACCAGCGACCCGCGCGACAGCCGCTCGACGCTGTACTGCTCGGACATCGTCAAGATGATCGAGGCGCCGGTTCTGCACGTGAACGGCGACGACCCCGAAGCCGTGGTGCTGGCCACCCAGCTCGCCCTTGAGTTCCGCATGGAGTTCCAGAAGGACGTGGTGGTCGACATCGTCTGCTTCCGCAAGCTGGGCCACAACGAGCAGGACACCCCCTCGCTCACGCAGCCGCTCATGTACAAGAAGATCGCCCAGCACCCCGGCACGCGCAAGCTGTACGCCGACAAGCTGGCCGCCCAAGGCCTGGGCGACACGCTCGGCGACGACATGGTCAAGGCGCAGCGCGCCGCCTTCGACGAAGGCAAGAACACCATCGACCCGGTGCTCACCAACTTCAAGAGCAAGTACGCGGTCGACTGGAGCCCCTACCTCAACAAGAAGTGGACCGACGCCGGCGACACGGCCATTCCGTCGAGCGAGTGGAAGCGCCTGGCCGAGAAGATCACCACGGTGCCGGCCGGCTTCACGGTGCACCCGCTCGTGAAGAAGGTGCTGGACGACCGCGCCGCCATGGGCCGCGGCGACGTGAACGTCGACTGGGGCATGGGCGAGCACATGGCGTTTGCCTCGCTGGTCGCCAGCGGCTACCCGGTTCGCCTGTCGGGCGAAGACTGCGGCCGCGGCACGTTCACGCACCGCCACGCCGTGCTGCATGACCAGAACCGCGAGAAGTTCGACGAAGGCACCTACACGCCGCTGCAGAACGTGGCTGAAAACCAGGCACCGTTCGTCGTCATCGACTCCATCCTCTCGGAAGAAGCCGTGCTCGCGTTCGAATACGGCTACGCCTCGAACGACCCCAACACGCTCGTCATCTGGGAAGCCCAGTTCGGCGACTTCGTGAACGGCGCGCAAGTGGTGATCGACCAGTTCATCGCCTCGGGCGAAGTGAAGTGGGGCCGCGTCAACGGCCTGACCATGATGCTGCCGCACGGCTATGAAGGCCAGGGCCCCGAGCACAGCTCGGCGCGCCTGGAGCGCTTCATGCAGCTGAGCGCGGACACCAACATGCAAGTGGTGCAGCCGACCACGGCCAGCCAGATCTTCCACGTGCTGCGCCGCCAGATGGTGCGCAACCTGCGCAAGCCGCTGGTTATCCTCACGCCCAAGTCGCTGCTGCGCAACAAGGATGCAACGTCGCCGTTGTCCGAATTCACCAAGGGCAGCTTCCAGACGGTCATTCCGGACAGCAAGGGCTTGAAGGCAGAGAAGGTCAAGCGCCTGATCGCCTGCTCGGGCAAGGTCTACTACGACCTGTCCAAGAAGCGCGAAGAGCAGGGCAACGACGACGTGGCCATCGTCCGCGTCGAGCAGCTCTATCCGTTCCCGCACAAGGCCTTTGCCGCCGAGATCAAGAAGTACCCCAATCTCGTCGACGTGGTCTGGTGCCAGGACGAGCCGCAGAATCAGGGCGCCTGGTTCTTCGTGCAGCACTACATCCACGAAAACATGCAGGACGGCCAGAAGCTCGGCTACTCCGGCCGTGCCGCCTCGGCATCGCCCGCGGTAGGCTACTCGCACCTGCACCAGGAACAGCAGAAGGCGCTGGTCGATGGCGCATTTGGCAAGCTCAAGGGCTTCGTGCTGACCAAGTAATCAAAAGCCTCTTTTCACGCGAACACCCTCAAGAACAAAACGGAGCTCACTCCAAATGTCTATCGTAGAAGTCAAAGTCCCCCAGCTTTCCGAATCCGTGGCCGAAGCCACCATGCTCACCTGGAAGAAGAAGGCCGGCGAAGCCGTCGCCGTCGATGAAATCCTGATCGAGATCGAGACCGACAAGGTCGTGCTGGAAGTGCCCGCGCCTTCGGCCGGCGTGCTGGCCGAAATCGTGCAGCCCGATGGCGCCACCGTGGTGGCCGATCAGCTGATCGCCAAGATCGACACCGAAGGCAAGGGCGCGGCCGCCGCGCCTGCCGCAGCACCCGCTGCCGCCCCGGCTCCGGCCGCGGCACCTGCCCCGGCAGCCGCTGCTGCAGCCACCGGCGGTTCGAAGTCGGACGTTGCCATGCCCGCCGCCGCCAAGCTGCTGGCCGACAACAACCTGAAGACCGGCGACGTGGCCGGCACCGGCAAGGACGGCCGCGTCACCAAGGGCGACGTGCTCGGCGCCGTGGCTTCGGGCGCCAAGCCCGCCGCCACCGTGGCCGCACCGGCCGCCAAGCCCGCTCTGCCGCAAGTCTCCGCGCCCGGCAGCGCAGCCGACCTGGGCGAACGCCCCGAGCAGCGCGTGCCGATGAGCCGCCTGCGCGCCCGCATTGCCGAGCGCCTGCTGCAATCGCAATCGACCAACGCCATCCTCACGACGTTCAACGAAGTGAACATGGCGCCCGTGATGGAACTGCGCAAGCGCTTCCAGGACAGCTTCACCAAGGAACACGGCGTGAAGCTCGGCTTCATGAGCTTCTTCGTGAAGGCCGCGGTGCATGCACTCAAGAAGTACCCGGTGATCAACGCCTCGGTCGACGGCAACGACATCCTGTACCACGGCTACTTCGACATCGGTATTGCCGTCGGCTCGCCGCGCGGCCTGGTGGTGCCCATCCTGCGCAATGCCGACCAGATGAGCTTTGCCGACATCGAGAAGAAGATCGCCGAATACGGCAAGAAGGCGCAAGACGGCAAGCTCGGCATCGAAGAGATGACCGGCGGCACGTTCTCCATTTCGAACGGCGGCACCTTCGGCTCGATGCTCTCGACTCCGATCATCAACCCGCCCCAGTCCGCGATCCTCGGCGTGCACGCCACCAAGGACCGCGCCGTGGTCGAGAACGGCCAGATCGTCATCCGCCCGATGAACTACCTCGCCATGAGCTACGACCACCGCATCATCGACGGCCGCGAAGCCGTGCTGGGCCTGGTCGCCATGAAGGAAGCGCTGGAAGATCCGTCGCGTTTGCTGTTCGACATCTGAGGAGACGAATCAGATGGCCAACAAACAATTCGACGTCATCGTCATCGGCGGCGGCCCCGGCGGCTACATCGCCGCCATTCGCGCCGCGCAACTCGGCTTCAACGTCGCGTGTATCGACGAGTGGAAGAACGGCAAGGGCGGCCCGGCACCGGGCGGCACCTGCACCAACGTCGGCTGCATTCCGTCGAAGGCGCTGTTGCAATCGTCGGAGCACTTCGAGCAGGCCGGCCATCACTTTGCCGACCACGGCATCAAGGTCGAAGGCCTGGGCCTCGACCTCGACAAGATGCTGGCCCGCAAGGACCAGGTCGTGAAGCAGAACAACGACGGCATCCTGTACCTGTTCAAGAAGAACAAGATCACGTTCTTCCATGGCCGCGGCTCGTTCGTGAAGACCGATGCAACCGGCTACGAGATCAAGGTGGCCGGTGCCGCCGAAGAGTCGATCAGCGGCAAGCACATCATCGTGGCCACGGGCTCCAACGCCCGCGCATTGCCCGGCACGCCTTTCGACGAAGAGAACATTCTCTCGAACGACGGCGCGCTGCGCATCGGCGCGGTGCCGAAGAAGCTGGGCCTGATCGGCTCGGGCGTCATCGGCCTGGAAATGGGCTCGGTGTGGCGCCGTCTTGGCGCCGAAGTCACGGTGCTCGAAGCGCTGCCGACTTTCCTCGGCGCGGTGGATGAGCAGATCGCCAAGGAAGCCAAGAAGGCCTTCGACAAGCAGAAGCTCAAGATCGAACTCGGCGTCAAGGTCGGCGAGATCAAGTCGTCGAAAAAGGGCGTGAGCGTTGCCTGGACGAACGCCAAGGGCGAAGCCCAGACGCTCGAGGTCGACAAGCTGATCGTCTCGATCGGCCGCGTGCCCAACACCATCGGCCTGAACGCCGAAGCCGTGGGCCTGAAGCTCGACGAGCGCGGCGCCATTGCCGTGGACGACGACTGCAAGACCAGCCTGCCGAACGTGTGGGCCATCGGCGACGTGGTGCGCGGCCCGATGCTCGCGCACAAGGCCGAGGAAGAGGGCGTTGCCGTGGCGGAGCGCATTGCGGGCCAGCACGGCCACGTCAACTTCAACACCGTGCCGTGGGTGATCTACACCAACCCCGAGATCGCGTGGGTCGGCCAGACCGAGCAACAGCTCAAGGCCGCAGGCCGCGCCTACAAGGCCGGTACGTTCCCGTTCCTTGCGAACGGCCGCGCACGCGCGCTGGGCGACACGACCGGCATGGTCAAGTTCCTGGCCGATGCAACGACGGACGAAATCCTCGGCGTGCACATCGTGGGCCCGCAGGCCAGCGAGCTGATCTCCGAAGCCGTCGTGGCCATGGAGTTCAAGGCGAGCGCCGAAGACATCGCGCGCATCTGCCACGCGCACCCGTCGCTGTCGGAAGCCACGAAGGAAGCGGCACTCGCCGTGGACAAGCGCACGCTGAACTTCTGATCCATTGACCAGCGTCAAAGAGGCCTACGAGGCGGAACTCGCGGTGCGCGGGTTCCAGAGCGACCCCGCGCAGCTGCGTGCCGTCGAGGCGCTGGATCGCTGCGCGCGGGAGTGGGCCGGCTACAAGGCCCAGCGCTCCAACGCGCTGAAGAAGTTCATCAACCGGCCCGATCTGCCGCGCGGCGTCTACATGTATGGCGGCGTCGGGCGGGGCAAGAGCTTCCTGATGGACTTGTTCTTCAACGCCGTGCCGCTGCGGCGCAAGACCCGCCTGCACTTTCACGAGTTCATGCGCGAGGTGCACCGCGAGCTGCGCGAGCTGCAGGGCACGGTCAACCCGCTCGACGAGCTGGGGCTGCGGATTTCGAAGCGCTACAAGCTGATCTGCTTCGACGAGTTCCACGTCGCGGACATCACCGACGCGATGATTCTTCATCGCTTGCTGGTGTCGCTGTTCGAGAACGGCGTGGGCTTTGTCACCACCTCCAATTTCAGGCCCGACGACCTCTACCCCGGCGGGCTGCATCGCGACCGCATCCTGCCCGCGATCGCGCTGCTGAACGAGAAGCTCGAAGTGCTGAGCGTTGACAACGGCACCGACTACCGGCGCCGCACGCTCGAACAATTGCGCATGTACCTCACGCCCAACGATGCGGCGGCCGAGAAGGAAATGCGCAAGGCTTTCGACAAGCTGGCTGAAACGGCCGACGAAAACCCGATCCTTCACATCGAGCAGCGCGAGATCCGCGCAAGGCGCAAGGCAGGCGGCGTGGTCTGGTTCGACTTCAAGACGCTCTGCGGCGGACCGCGCTCGCAGAACGACTATCTCGAAATAGCCAGCCAGTTCCACACGGTGCTGCTCTCCGACGTGCCGCACATGCCGGTGCGCATGGCCTCTGAAGCACGCCGTTTCACCTGGCTCGTCGACGTCTTGTACGACCGCCGCGTCAAGCTCATCATGTCGGCTGAGGTGGCGCCGGAGGCGTTGTATACCGAGGGACCGCTTGCGCATGAATTTCCGCGAACGGTCTCCAGGTTGACCGAAATGCAATCGAGCGAATTTCTCTCCCTGGAGCGCCGGATCGTCGACACTCGACTGACATGAAAAATATCGTTTTCGCCGTGCTGATGAGCTTGGGCAGTCTGCCGGTCTGGGCGCAGTCCAATGCGGCCGCGGGCATTGCCGACTTCGAAGCCGAACGCAGCAGGCTGGCCGCCGAGCGCGCAGCCATCGAGGCACGCGTCGAGAAGGAGCGCGCCGCCTGCTACCAGAAGTTCGCGGTCGAGGATTGCCTGCGCGACAGCCGCAGGCGCCGCCGCAGCGAAACCGATCACATCAAGCGCCAGGAAACGGCCATCAACGATATCGAGCGCCAGCGCCGCGGTGCCGCCGAGCTCGAAAAGCTCGATCAGAAGGCCGCCACACGGCGCCCGCAAGACACGCCCGAGAAGCAGGACGAGTCCCGCCAAGCGCAAAAAGACCGCGAGCAGCGCGCTGCCGACCACGCGGCGAGCCGTGCTGCCACCGCTGCCGAGGCGGACGAGCGCCGGCGCCAGCTCGCTGCCAAGCAAAGGGCAAACGCCGAAGACCGGGCCAAGGCTGCCCAGCGCCGTGCCGAAGCACCGGCGGAGGTCGAGCGCTTCGAGAGCAAGCAGCAGAAGGCAGCGGAGCGCCGCGCCAGCCGCGAACGACAGAACGCCGATCGGAGCAAGCCGCGTGGGGCGCCTTTGCCCCCGCCGCCACCGGCATCGCCGGCGTCGTCTCCTTCTCGTTGAGCGCCGGGGCCGAGCACCGCTCGGCTGTCGGAGGTCAGGCTTCGGCTGGCAGCGCTTCGAGTTTCAACACCGCAATGGAGATGTTGTCGCCCGTACCCCGGGCGCGGCGGCGCGCCTCGCCCACCAGGATTTCAACCGCGTCGCGCGGCGGCTCCGCATACAGCACGCTCGCCAGTTCCTCGGGGCTGAAGTAATGCCAGAGCCCGTCGCTGCACGCCATGAGCAGGTCGCCAGGCTGCATTGCCGGAATGTAGTGGGGCTCGATCGGCGGCGGAGTCGTTGTCATGCCCAGGCAGCCCAGGAGAATGTTGCCCTTGGGATGGACGTTGGCCTCGGCCTCGTTGATTTCGCCGCGGTCGATGAGCACCTGCACATACGAGTGGTCGCGCGTGCGCGTGACGAGCTCGCCGTCCTGGAAGTGATAGATGCGGGAGTCGCCGGCATGAATCCAGGCGCAGTCGCCCTTGGGGTTCATGAGAAAGGCCGCCAGCGTGCTGTGCGGCTCCTGTTCGCTCGACAGGGCCGTGAGCTTGATGACCGTGTGCGCGTCTTCCAGCAATTGGCGCAGCACGGCCGTGGAGCTGTCGCGATCGGGGTGGTAGCGGGTGAAGAGCTGGCGCGCCGTCATCAGCACCTGGTCGGACGCCTTGCGCCCGCCGCTGCGCCCGCCCATGCCGTCGGCAATGACGCCCAGCATGCAGCCCGGCACGCGCGGATGGCTCATCATCAGCACCTGGTCCTGCTGGTAGGGGCGGTCTCCCTTGTGGAGGCCTGTGGCGGCGGCAAGTCGAAAGCCTGGGGTCATGAGCGCAATGCGCCAATGGCGCGCTTTCTGTCTTCTCGTGGATTCGTGTCAGGACGTATTATCGAGTGAACACGAGTGCGCGCGGAATAAGCGCGCATCGCCCACGTTGGACTCCAATCTCCACTCCCTTTCCCGCCAATTGATCGAGTTGCGCATCGAGCATGCCGACCTTGATGCCACCATCGACCGCCTGGCCGAGGCGTTGCCGCAAGACGAACTCCTGCTGCGGCGCCTGAAGAAGCGCCGCCTCGGGTTGCGCGACCAGATCGTGCGGCTGGAAAACCTGCTCGATCCGAGAGAACCCGCGTGACCGACACACTCGAGGACAAGGTGCGCGACGCCTTCGCGCACGGCGGTGCGCTTTCCCGTGCCGCCGATCAGTTTCGCGAGCGCTCGGGGCAAACCGAAATGGCGCTGGCCGTGGCGCGCACCATCGAAGACGGCGGCGTGCTGGTGGTGGAGGCCGGCACCGGCGTCGGCAAGACCTTTTCGTATCTGGTGCCGGCGTTGCTGAGCGGCGAACGCGTGCTGCTGTCGACCGCCACCAAGACCCTGCAGGACCAGCTGTTCGGCCGCGACTTGCCGCGCCTGGTCGAAGCGCTCGAACTGCCGGTGCGAACGGCGCTGCTCAAGGGCCGCGCGAGCTACCTGTGCCTGCACCGGCTCGACCTGGCGCGCCACGACGCATCGCTGCCCGAGCGCGGCAGCCTGCGAACGCTCGCCAAGATCGAGCAGTGGTCCAAAGCCACGCGAACGGGCGATCTGGCCGAGTTGCCCGGGCTGGACGAGCGCTCGCCGCTCATTCCGCTGATTACTTCCACGCGCGAGAACTGCCTGGGCGCGCAGTGTCCGCAGTTCAAGCCCTGCCACGTCAACCTCGCGCGGCGCGAGGCGCTGGCCGCCGATGTGGTGGTCATCAACCACCACCTGTTCTTCGCGGATCTCGCGGTGCGCGAGACCGGCATGGCGGAACTGTTGCCCACCGTGAGCGTGGTGGTGTTCGACGAGGCGCATCAGCTCAACGAAACCGGCGTGCAGTTTCTCGGGGCGCAGCTCGGTAGCGGCCAAGCGCTCGATTTCGCGCGCGATCTGCTTGGCGCAGGTTTGCAGCACGCGCGCGGACTGGTCGATTGGCAGCAGCTGGCAGCGGCCGTGGAGCGTGCGGCGCGCGAGCTGCGCCTTGCGGTCGGCAAGCAGTGGCCCGGCACCAAGCTGCGCTGGGTGGGGCCGTCGCCGGAAGGCATCGATCCGGGCATATGGCAGGGCGCCCTCGACGACTTCCAGCATGCATTCGAAATGGCGGCCGAAGGGCTCGATACCGTCAGCGAGATATCGCCCGATTTCGTGCGCCTGTACGAGCGGGCGCAGCAACTCGCCAAGCGCGCGGCGCGGTTCGCGCTGCCGTGCGAGCTCGAATCGGTGCGCTGGGTCGACGTGGGCACGCAATTGCGACTGGTCGAGTCACCGCTCGACATTGCCGAGGCGATGCGCACGCGCGTGCTCAAGATCAGCCACGGCGAGCGTGAACTCGATGCCTATGGCGAAGAACAGGAAGACAGCCACCCGGCGCCGGAAGACAGCGGCCGCGCCTGGATCTTCACTTCCGCCACGCTGGGCGACGAGCCCACGCTGCGCTGGTTCACCGAGCCGTGCGGCCTGGGCGATGCCGAGGTGCTGCGCGTGAAGAGCCCCTTCGACTACGCCGCCCAAGCGGGGCTCTATGTGCCGCGGATTTTTCCGAAACCCAATGATGCTTCTCACAGCGCGCGGGTTGCGCAACTCGCTGCGCGAGGCGCGAGCGAACTCGGCGGGCGCACGCTGGTGCTGACGACCACGCTGCGTGCCTTGCGCACCATCGGCGACGAGATGAAGCAGCAATTCGAGCGGCTCGAATCCGACGTGCGGCCCGAGGTGCTGGTGCAGGGCGAACTGCCCAAGCGCGTGCTCATGGATCGCTTTCGCGAAGGCGCGCAGGGCGGCCGCGCGGGTTGCGTGCTGGTGGCCTCGGCATCGTTCTGGGAAGGCTTCGACGCACCGGGCGACGCGCTGCAACTGGTGGTGATCGACAAGCTGCCGTTTCCTCCGCCGAACGACCCGCTGGTCGAGGCACGCTCGCAGCGGCTCGAAGCCCAGGGCCGTAGTTCATTCAGCGACTACTCGCTGCCCGAGGCGGCCGTGGCGCTGAAGCAGGGCGCGGGGCGGCTGATTCGCCGCGAAACGGATTGCGGGGTGCTTGCGATCTGCGACACCCGCCTGGTGGCGATGGGCTACGGACGGCGGTTGCTGTCCGCGTTGCCGCCGATGCGAAGGCTGGAGAGCGAAGCGGATTTCGAGGCCGCCATCAGCGACCTGAAGAATTCGCTGTCGGCCTGAAAGGCGAGGAGGCCAGAGGGGCAGGGGTCTGCCCTCGTCCAGACGAAGAAAAAGCCCCGAAGGGCTTTGTTCTTTATCGAGTTACCAGACTTTCCACCACGGATCGTCCTTGCCCTTGAAGCCGCGGGCCAAGTACTCGCTTTGCGGGTAGTTGGTGGTCAACACGCGCTGGGCGTCGTCGCGCAGGTCCTTCATGCCGAGCGCGTCGTAGGAGCGCACGATGATGTACAGCGCTTCTTCGAGCGCGGGCACTTCGCGGTAGTCGGACAGCGCAAGCTGCGCCCGGTTGATGGCTGCGAGGTAGGCGCCGCGGGAGTAGTAGTAGCGTGCCACGTGCACTTCGTACTGCGCGAGCGAGTTCACGATGTAGTTCATGCGCTGGCGCGCGTCGGGGGCGTAGCGCGATGCAGGGAAGCGCGTCACGAGTTCCTTGAACGACTCGAACGATTCCTTGGCCGCCTTCTGGTCGCGTTCTGACAGGTCTTGCCGCGTCAGGAACGAGAACATGCCCAGGTCGTCGTTGAAGTTGATCACGCCCTTGAGGTACAGCGCGTAATCGAGCGCAGGGCTCGCCGGGTGCAGCTTCATGAAGCGGTCGAGCGTGGAAACTGCGTTGGCCTTTTCACCCGCCTTGTATTGCGCGTAGGCCTTCTCGAGCTGGGCTTGCTGCGCGAGCGGCGTGCCGGCGGCGCGACCTTCGAGCTTCTCGTACAGCGGCACGGCCTTGTCGTAGGCACCGGAGCCAGCTTCGTCCTTGGCTTCGGCGTAAATGCGGTTGGGGCTCCAGCTCGCCGTCTTGTCGGCGGTGGGGGTGGAGGAGCAGCCGGCTGCAAGCAGCGCTGCTGCGCTGAGCGCGATCCAGGAGGGGACCGATAATTTGGCGCGAAACATCACATACGGCTTTCGTGAAACAGTTGCCTTCAATTATATCGACCGACCCTCTCGACCTGGTGCCTGAAACAGCCGAGGCCGACGAGAGCGCCGACCCGGTCGAATCCAGCGAGTTGCGGCCCTTTGCCATGGGGGTCGCCGAGCACGGCCAGCGGCTGGACCGCGCGCTGGCCGTCCTGGTGCCGGAATTTTCTCGCAACTATTTGCAACAGCTGATCGAAGCCGGGGCCGTGGAGCTGGAAGGGCGCACGGTGCTGAAGGCGTCGGCCACGGTGCGCGCCGGGCAGGCCGGCCGCATCGAACTGCGGCCCACGCCGCAAAGCCAGGCGTTCCGGCCCGAAGCCATGGACATCGTGACGGTGCACGAGGACGAGCACCTGCGAATCATCGACAAGCCGGCGGGCCTGGTGGTGCACCCGGCGCCGGGCCATTGGAGCGGTACGCTCCTGAACGGGCTGCTGGCGCTCGACCCCAAGGCCTCGCTGCTGCCGCGCGCCGGCATCGTGCACAGGCTCGACCGCGACACCAGCGGGCTGATGGTGGTGGCGCGGACCCGGGCCGCCATGGATGCCATGGTGGCGCTGATTGCCGCACGCGAGGTGAAGCGGCAATACCTTGCCGTCGGGCACAAGCCCTGGGCGGGCGCAGCCGCCCGGCAGGTCGACGCACCCATTGGCCGCGATCCGCGGAACCGTTTGCGCATGGCGGTGGTCGATCTGGAGCGCCACGCTGGCAAGACGGCCCGTACCCTCATCGAGCGGCTGGACAGCAATGCGCAGGGCTGCGCCGTGCGGTGCACGCTCGAAACCGGCCGAACCCACCAGATTCGGGTGCACATGGCATCCATCGGGCATCCGCTGGTCGGCGATGCGCTCTATGGAGGCGCCCCCGCCGCCGGGCTGGAGCGGCAGGCGCTGCATGCCTTCAGGCTGGCGTTCGTGCACCCGGTCACCCAGGCGCCGATGGAGTTCCGCTCCCTTCCGCCCGCCGATCTTGTTCATGCGCTGCAGACCTGGGGGCTGGATTACAATCGCGCCTGACGGCCCGAGGGCCGCGCCGGCCACTCGATGCCGGCCTTGCGTTGCACTCGCCGCGTGCCGGCAACGCCTACTCCTTCCATCCCTGTGAGCCAGCGTCCAACAGACGCCTTTTCCCGGATAACGCGAACCATGAATACGGCGGATGCCAAGCGCATTCTAGAAACCGCCTTGATCTGTTCGAGCCAGCCGCTGCCAGTGCGCGACATGCGCGTGCTGTTCGACGATGAGCTGGGCGTGGACACCATCAAGGTGCTGTTGCTTGAACTGCAGGAAGACTGGGCGCAACGCGGCCTGGAGCTGGTGAACGTCGCCAGCGGCTGGCGCTTTCAAAGCCGGCCGGAGATGCGCGACCACCTCGATCGCCTGCACCCCGAGAAACCGCCGCGCTACACGCGGGCTGCCCTCGAAACGCTGGCCATCATTGCCTACCGCCAACCGGTCACGCGCGGCGACATGGAAGACATTCGCGGCGTCACCATCAATTCCCTCATCTTGAAGCAGCTCGAAGACCGAGGCTGGGTCGAGGTGATCGGCCACCGCGAAACCGTGGGACGGCCGGCGCTCTATGCCACCACGCGGCAATTTCTCGACGATCTCGGCCTGGCCTCGCTGGACCAGTTACCGCTGATCGAGACGCCGGCCCAGCAGGCGGCATTGGTCGACGCGCTCGACCAGGCCTCGGGCAACCAGCCCGGCCTGCCGATGGAAATCGCCGGCGAATCAGACGCCGATGCCTCTGCTGCAGACGCGGGCCTGGAGGCGGAATTGACCCTGACCGCTGCCGAGAGCCCCGAGGCAACGGAAAATCAGGCGCAAGACGAGCCGCAGGCCGCCGAGGCGCACGCCGAAGTGTTCGATGCGGCTGAAGCCATCGAAGCGGTCGACGCCGCTGCCGCGCAATTTGCCGAGGACGCGGCCTCGCCCGAAGAGCCTTCGGGAATTCCCGCCCCCGAGGAAGTCGAGCCTCACGTTGCGCTCGAGTCCGAAGAAGTCCCGTCGCCCGACGAGACCGATCCCCACGCTGTTTCTCCCGGAAAAACCTCATGAGCTCCTCCGACACCGACGACGCGGCAATCGTACCGGTCCAGCCCGAATCCGATAAAAAAGAGGCGGTCACGGAAGTGTCCAGCCCCTCTTCGGATGCCGATGCTGGCGCATCCGCTCCTGTTGCCGGCGAAAGTGAAGGTCCCAAGAAAAAGCGTGCCCCGCGCCGCAAGAAGACGGTAGAGCCGGGTGCAGATGGCGAAGCCGCGGCAGCACCCGCGGAAAGCCCTGAGCCGGTGATCGAAGCCGTCGCGGAGGCGGCTCCCGTAGCGGCTCCCGTTTCGGCGCCAACCCCTGCCGCTCCTGTCAAGGCTGCCGCCCCGGTTGCAGCGGCTGAACAGCGCGAAGAGCGCCGCGAGGAAGAGGGCGCTCGAGGCCAGTACGACGACGAAGAAGAGGAAGACGAGCCCGACGAGGAAGAAGACGACCTCGACCGCGCACGCCGTGCCGCCGAGCGCGAGCAGCGCAATGCGCTGCCGCCCGAACCGATCCGTTTCGCGGACGTCATTTCAGGCCAGTTCGACGCCGACGAGGAGAGCCCCGAAGTCCCGCCGCTCAAGCGCGTGCTGCTGCCGGAGGCCGACTCGCCCAAGCTCCACAAGGTTCTGGCCCAAGCCGGCCTCGGCTCGCGGCTCGAAATGGAAGCGCTGATTCTCCAGGGCCGCATCTCGGTCAATAACGAACCGGCCCACATCGGCCAGCGCATCCAGTACGGCGACCAGGTCAAGATCAACGGCAAGCCCATTCGCTACCGCATCGCGCCGCCTCCGCCGCGCGTCATCGCGTACCACAAGCCCGTGGGCGAGGTCGTGACCCACGACGACCCGCAGAACCGCCCCACGGTGTTCCGAAAGCTGCCGCGCCTGCAGCAGGGCAAGTGGCAATCGGTCGGCCGGCTCGACCTGAACACCGAAGGCCTGCTGCTGTTCAGCAGCTCCGGCGATCTGGCCAACCAGCTGATGCATCCCCGTTTCGGCCTTGAGCGCGAGTACGCCGTGCGAGTGCTGGGTGCGCTCAGCGCCGAAGAAAAGAAGAAGCTGCTCGAAGGCGTGCGCCTCGACGACGGCATGGCCCAGTTCGGCACCATCGAAGAGGGCGGAGGCGAGGGCTTGAACTGCTGGTACCGCGTCACCATTTCCGAAGGCCGCAACCGCGAGGTGCGGCGCCTGTTCGAATCGGTCGGCCATGCGGTCAGCCGCCTGATCCGCATCCGCTACGGTGCCATGGTGCTTCCGCGCGGGCTGAAGCGCGGCGCCTGGATGGAACTCGACGAGCGCGACATCAGCGCTTTGTTCCAGGCCTCCGGCGGTGGCGCGCCACGCCCGCAGCAGCAGCGCGGGCCGGGGGGGCAAGACGGTCCGGGTGCCGGCGGTGGCCGCAACGGGCGCAACAAGAAGCGCCGCGGCAACAACCGCAACGCCGGCGGCGCACAGCAGCAGCCCCGCGACATGCGCGACGACGGCCGCGAAGCGCCCATTCCGAATCCGCTCGGCGACGGCCGGCCGCCGCGCGGTGAGCGCGGGGGGCGTGGCAACCGGGGCGGCGGTGGCGGTAACGCAGGCATGCCGCCGCAAGGGCGCCGCGGCAACAACAACAATCGTGGCAACCGCCAGGGTGAGGAGCGTCCGCCAAGCGGAGCGAACCAGCCCGATCCGATGAAGACCTCGCTCGGCTACATCGGCGCCGACAGCTTTTCGCGCCAGCGAAAGGAGCAGCGCCAGGGCCCAGGCCGCCGCGGCGGCGGTCCGGCAGGCGGTGGCTTTGGCGGGCAGGGCGGTTTGGGTGGCAACCGCCGCCGCGGACGCTGAAAGCCTGCCGCCAAGCGCAGCCTTTCGCGGGGTTTTCACCAAGGCCCCGGGCTGCGCCGGTTAAAATCAGAGGCTTTGTCGCCGTAGAGTGCAACATATTCGTTGCAGTCGTGACAAAACACTTCAAAATCAAAGCTCAGGAAGCACTTCAATGGCTATCGAACGTACCCTCTCCATCATCAAGCCCGACGCCGTTGCAAAGAACGTTATCGGCAAGATCGTTTCCCGCTTCGAAGCTGCCGGTCTCAAGGTCGTGGCCGCCAAGCTGGTGCACCTCTCGCGCAACGAAGCCGAGCAGTTCTACTCGGTGCACAAAGAGCGTCCGTTCTTCAAGGACCTGGTCGAGTTCATGATCTCCGGCCCCGTGTTCGTGCAAGTGCTCGAAGGCGAGAACGCAATCGCCAAGAACCGCGACCTGATGGGCGCCACCGACCCCAAGAAGGCAGCCCCCGGCACCATCCGCGCCGACTTCGCCGACAGCATCGACGCCAACGCCGTGCACGGTTCGGACGCACCCGAAACCGCAGCGAACGAAGTGGCTTTCTTCTTCGCCGGCCTCAACGTCTACGCACGCTGAAGCCGTATCCCGGCTGATTTCATGACCACGGCCAACCTGCTCGAATTCGATCTCGAGGGGCTGGCTGCGTTCTGCGAAAAGCTCGGCGAGAAGCGATTCCGCGCCACGCAGTTGTTCCGCTGGATCCACCAGCGTGGCGCCAGCGACTTCGCCCAGATGACCGATCTGGCCAAGTCGCTGCGCGAGAAGCTCGCCACAACCGCTCGCGTCGAGGCGCTCACGGTTCTCACGCAGCACGAATCCAAGGACGGCACGATCAAGTGGCTGTTCGACGTCGGCGACGGCAATGCCGTCGAAGCCGTATTCATTCCCGAAGACGACCGTGGCACGCTGTGCGTGTCGTCTCAGGCCGGCTGCGCGGTGGGTTGCCGCTTTTGCTCCACGGGGCACCAGGGCTTCAGCCGCAACTTGAGCACAGGCGAAATCGTCGCCCAGTTGTGGTTTGCCGAGCACTTCCTGCGCAAGCACCTGAAACGCGACGAGCGCGTCATTTCCAACGTGGTGATGATGGGCATGGGCGAGCCGCTGCAGAACTACTCGGCGCTGGTGCCGGCGCTGCGCACCATGCTCGACGACAACGCCTATGGGCTGTCGCGCCGCCGCGTGACCGTGTCGACTTCCGGCGTGGTGCCGATGATCGACCGCCTGGGCGTCGATTGCGCGGTCGCCATGGCCGTGTCGCTGCACGCGCCCAACGATGCGCTGCGCGACGATCTCGTGCCGCTCAATCGCAAGTACCCCATCGCAGAACTGATCGAGGCCTGCAAGCGCTATCTGGCGCATGCGCCACGCGACTTCATCACCTTCGAGTACTGCATGCTCGACGGCGTGAACGACCAGCCCGAGCATGCGCGGCAACTGGTGGAGCTCGTTCGCACGCATGGCATTTCGTGCAAGTTCAACCTGATTCCGTTCAACCCGTTTCCGGCCTCGGGCCTGCTGCGTTCGCCGCAGCCGCGGGTGCTGGCGTTTGCCAGGACGCTGAGCGAGGCCGGCCTCGTGACCACCGTGCGCAAGACGCGCGGCGACGACATCGACGCGGCCTGCGGACAGCTGGCCGGCGACGTGAAGGACCGCACGCGCGCTGCCGAACGCATGGCCCAGCGCCGTGCCGTGTCGGAGCGGCCTGTTGTTTTGCATCCGGTCCGAAAGACCACCCCCCAGGAGCACTGACCCAATGAGCATGGCCTTTCCGATGACCACCGCGAGCGCGCAGCGGCTGCTGGCTGCAAGCTTTGCCGGTGTGGCCGTGGCGTTTCTGCTCGGGGGCTGCGTCAACACGCGGACCACCACCACGAGCCTGGCCGACACCAGCTCGGGCAAGGGCGCGGAGATCGTCACCGAGTCGGACGAAAGCAGCCGGCAGCGCCGCGCGCGGCTGCGGCTGGAGTTGGCCTCGGGCTACTTCGAGCATGGCCAGAACACCGTCGCACTCGACGAAATCAAGCAGGCGCTGGTCGCCGACCCCAACTACGCGGATGCCTACAGCCTGCGGGGCCTCGTCTACATGCGGCTCGACGATGCCGGTATGGCCGAAGACAGCTTCCGTCGGGCCATTGCCATCAACCCTCGCGATCCCAACGTGCGGCACAACTACGGCTGGCTCCTGTGCCAGCAGAACCGCTATGGCGACGCGGCCCAGCAGTTCAGCGCCGCGCTCGCGGTGCCGAGCTACACCGACCGCGCCAAGACGCTGATGAACCAAGGCGTGTGCGAGCTCAGGGCCGGCCAGCGTCCGGAGGCGGAGCGCAGCCTGATGCAGGCCTACGAGATCGATGCCGGCAATCCGGTGGTCGGATTCAATCTGGCCTCGCTGCTGGCGCAACGCGAGGAATGGTCGCGTGCGCAGTTCTACATTCGCCGTGTCAACAACAGTCCTTCGGCCAGCGCCGA
Source organism: Variovorax sp. DXTD-1 (assembly GCF_003984625.1). Taxonomy (GTDB): domain Bacteria; phylum Pseudomonadota; class Gammaproteobacteria; order Burkholderiales; family Burkholderiaceae_C; genus Variovorax. The sequence goes on from NZ_RWKH01000008.1 coordinate 147,029, forward strand.
GACGCTGTGGCTCGGCATCAAGATCGAACGACGGCTCAACAACCGCGAGGCAGTTGCGCAGTTGGGAGGGCAACTGCAACGGCGCTTTCCGCAGTCCCGGGAGGCAATAGCGTACGAGCGCGGGAATTTCAATGACTGAACGGGTTTCGGAGTTCGGCACTTCCGCGGCACTGCCGCTCGAGGAAGGCGACATCACGCACAAGACGGCCGGCGACATGCTTCGCGAGGCGCGCGAGGCCCATGGCCTGCATATCGAAATGGTGGCCGCGGCGCTGAAGGTGCCGCCGCAGAAGCTCATGGCGCTGGAGGCGGACGATATCGATTCGCTGCCCGACCCGGTCTTTGCGCGCGCCCTGGCAAGCAGCGTCTGCCGCGCGTTGCGCATCGATGCCGCTCCCGTGCTGGCAAAGCTGCCGGGAGCGCAGCGCGCACCGCTGGCAACGGCCGACCGCACGCTCAAGAGCAACATCGTTTCCGGCACGCCGCGCTGGAACGGCAGCCGTTCCAACGGGCTGCCATCGCGCGCATTGCTGATCGTCGTCGCTTTGCTGCTGGTTGGGGCAGCGGTGCTGTTCTGGCTACCGCAGTCGGCTTTCGACCAGGTCGGTGCCGCCGTCTCGCGCTGGACGGCGCGCGGCGAAACCGAAACAGGTTCGGTGACCGAGGCGCCTTCGGCTGCAGCGGCGCCAGGCGGAGCATCCGTCGTCGAGAACACGCCGGTATCGCCCGTGCCGCCTGCGGCAAGTGGTCCGGCAACTGCGGCGGCGCCCGGAACGCGGGTAGCACCTGCCGCACCGGGTGCGCCATCCGCGATGGCCTTGCCCGCGGCCAACGCGGCCGCAACAGTTGCAACACCCGCTGCCGGTGCGGGGCAACCCCTTGTCTTCGTCGCGCGCGAAGACTGCTGGATCACGGTGACCGAAGCCGGCGGCAAGCAGTTGCTGCGCCGCATCGTGCAAGCGGGCGAAACCGTGGGGTTGTCTGGCGCGCTGCCGCTGTCGGTGGTGGTCGGGCGCGCATCGGCGGTCGATGTGCAAGTGCGCGGAAAGCCCTACGATCTGAAACCGGTCACGCGCGGTGGCGGCGTGGCGCGTTTCGAGGTGACATCTTGAGCGACTGCACTCCCCAACCCATTGAATCGGCAGCGCCGAAAGCGCGCCGCTCGCGCCAGGCCCAGGTGGTCTGGGGCGCGCGCACCGTCACGGTGGGCGGCGACGCTCCCGTGCGGGTGCAGTCCATGACCAACACCGACACGGTCGATGCCATCGGCACGGCCATCCAGGTGAAGGAGCTCGCCACCGCAGGTTCGGAGATGGTGCGCATCACCGTCAACACGCCCGAGGCCGCGGCCCAGGTGCCCTACATCCGCGAGCAGCTCGACCGCATGGGCATCGACGTGCCGCTGATCGGCGACTTCCATTACAACGGGCACCGCCTGCTCACCGACTATCCGGCCTGCGCCGAGGCGCTGAGCAAGTACCGCATCAATCCCGGCAACGTGGGCAAGGGCGACAAGCGCGATCGCCAGTTCGGCCAGATGATCGATGCGGCCATGCGGTGGAACAAGCCCGTGCGCATCGGCGTGAACTGGGGCAGCCTCGACCAGGAACTGCTTGCCAGCCTGATGGACATCAACAGCCAGCGCGCCGAACCGTGGGACGCCAAGCAGGTGATGTACGAGGCGCTGATCACCTCGGCCATCGAGTCCGCCAAGCTGGCCGAATCGATGGGCATGGCCGGCAACCAGGTCATCCTGTCGTGCAAGGTGAGCGGAGTGCAAGACCTGATCTCGGTCTACCGCGAACTTGCCCGTCGCTGCGAATACCCGTTGCATCTTGGCCTTACCGAGGCCGGCATGGGCACCAAGGGCACGGTGGCCTCGGCTACCGCGCTTTCGATCCTGCTGCAAGAGGGCATCGGCGACACGATCCGCGTGTCGCTCACGCCGCAGCCTGGCGAGTCGCGCACGCAGGAGGTGCTGATCGCCAACGAAATCCTGCAGGCTCTGGGCCTGCGTGTGTTCGTGCCGAGCGTGACGGCCTGCCCCGGCTGCGGCCGCACCACGAGCACCACCTTCCAGGAACTCGCCAAGCAGATCGACGACTACCTGCGCATGCAGATGCCGGTGTGGCGCAAGAAATATCCGGGCGTCGAAACCATGAAGGTGGCCGTCATGGGCTGCATCGTGAACGGCCCCGGCGAAAGCAAGCACGCCGACATCGGCATCAGCCTGCCCGGCACCGGCGAAGCACCCGCGGCACCGGTCTTCATCGACGGCGAAAAGGCCCTCACGCTGCGCGGCGACAATATCGCCAACGAGTTCCATCAGCTCGTCGAAAACTACATCGAAAAGCGCTTTGGCGGCGAGCACGCCGCCGTGGCCTGACACCTCCGCAGACTCTCATGGCTGAAAAACTGAATGCCGTCAAAGGCATGAACGACATATTGCCGCCCGAATCGGCGCGCTGGGAGTGGCTGGAGGCCACCGTGCGCGACCTGATGGGGCGCTTTGCATACCGCAACGTGCGCACGCCGATCCTGGAGCGCACGGCTCTTTTCGTGCGCGGCATCGGCGAGGTCACCGACATCGTCGAGAAGGAGATGTACTCCTTTGAAGATCGCGCCGACAAGCACGGCAAGTTCGAACATCTGACCATGCGCCCCGAGAACACGGCCGGACTTGTGCGCGCGGTGATCGAGCACAACATGCTGTACGAAGGCCCCAAGCGGCTCTGGTACACCGGGCCGATGTTCCGCCGCGAGAACGTGCAGCGCGGGCGGTTCCGGCAGTTCCACCAGATCGGTGCGGAAGCCCTGGGCTTTGCGGGCCCTGACGTCGATGCGGAGCTGATCCTGCTGGCCAATGCGCTTTGGAAGGCCATTGGCTTGACCGACGTGCGGCTCGAACTCAACAGCCTGGGCCAGCCCGCCGAGCGCGCGCTGCACCGCGCCCAGCTCATTGCCCATTTCGAGAAGCATGCCGACAAGCTCGACGAAGACGGCAAGCGGCGCCTGCACAGCAATCCGCTGCGCATTCTCGACACCAAGAATCCGGCGATGAAGGACGTGGTCGAATCGGCACCGAAGCTGATCGACTTTCTCGGGGCTGAATCGCTTGCGCACTTCGAGGGATTGCAAGCCATCCTCAAGGCCAACGATGTCGCATTCACGATCAATCCGCGCCTAGTGCGCGGGCTCGACTACTACAACCTCAGCGTGTTCGAGTTCGTGACCGACCGGCTGGGGGCGCAGGGCACAGTGTGTGCAGGCGGCCGCTACGACGACCTGATTGCGCAGATCGGCGGCAAGCCGGCACCGGCCGTGGGATGGGCAATGGGCATCGAACGTGTTCTCGATCTGCTGAAGGAGCAGGGCGCCGAGGTTGCTGCGCCCGTGCCCAATGCCTACGCCGTGGTGCCTGATGCCGCATCGATGCCTGTGGTGTTGCGTACCTTGCAGCAGTTGCGCGAGTCGGGTGTCAGCGTGCAGATGCATGCGGCCACTGCGGACGGGCTCAGCAGCTTCAAGGCGCAGATGAAGAAAGCCGATGCCAGCGGCGCCACCTACGCCCTGATTTTCGGCGCCGATGAACTTGCGCGCGGCGAAGTGACTCTCAAGTCGTTGCGCGACGGAAGCGGTGCGCAGAGCGCCCGCGCTCTTGCCGAAGTGGCCACCTGGGCCGCCACCCTACAATCGCCGGCTCCCAACACCTGATACGCATGGCAACCCATCTCGATCTCGACGAACAGGAACAGCTCGACCAGCTCAAGCATTTCTGGAACACCTACGGCACCCTGATCACCTGGGTGGTATTGCTCGTGGCCGGGGCTTTCGTGGCCTGGAACGGCTGGCAGTATTTCCAGCGCAGCAAGGCGGCGCAAGCCGCGGCGCTCTACGACGAGGTCGAGCGCAGCGCGCAGTCCGGCGACGTGGAGCGCATCCAGCGCGTGCTGGCCGACATGAAGGAACGCTTCGCCAAGACGGCCTATGCGCAGCAGGCCGGCCTTCTTGCCGCCAAGGCGCTGTACGAGAAGGGCAATCTGGACGCTTCGCGCGCAGCCCTCGGCTGGGTCGCCGAAAGCGCTGTCGATCCGGGCTACAAGGCGGTGGCCAAGCTCCGGCTGGCGGCCGAACTGCTCGACAGCAAGTCGTACGACGAAGCGCTGAAGCAACTCTCTGGCGATGTGCCCAAGGAATTCGAGCCTCTCGTGGCCGATCGCAAGGGCGATATCTACATGGCGCAGGGCAAACGCAACGAAGCGCAAGCCGAATACCGCAAGGCCTGGACCGGTCTTGGCGCGACGTCCGACTACCGGCGTCTCGTCGAATTCAAGCTCAATGCCTCCGGCGTCGATCCGAAAAGCCTGGCACCCGTGATCACGGTCACGCCGGCAGCCCCCCAAAAATCCTGATCGCATCGCATTATGAATTTCAAGCGTTTCATGCCTGAGTCGTCTGTCCTGCGCGCGGGTTCGGCTATTGTTTTGGTAGCAATGCTGGCTGCCTGCTCGGGCACCAGCAAGCCCAAGCCCGCCGAACTGCCGCCAAACCCCGGCCTGTTCGGGGTCCGCCAAGCCTGGAGCGTTCGCATCCCGGCCGTGAGCTTCCCCCTCGCGGTCGATGTCAGCGGCGACATCGTGACTGTGGCAGGTACCGACGGCACCGTGGTGGCCATCGATGCCCGTGCCGGGCGCGAAACCTGGCGCGGTAACGTCGGCGCCAAGCTGGCGGCGGGCGTCGGCAGCGACGGGTCGCTGGCCGCCGTCGTCACCGCCGACAATGAACTGGTCGCCATCGAAGGCGGCAAGGTCCTCTGGAAGCAGCGCCTCTCGGCCCAGGCCTTTACCGCACCGCTGGTAGCTGGCCGGCGTGTCTTCGTGCAAACGGCCGACCGCAGCATCAGCGCCTGGGACGGCCAGAGCGGCCGCCGCCTCTGGCTGCAGCAGCGCACCGCCGAAAACCTTGTGCTCAAGAAATCGGGCGTGCTGATTGCGGTGGGCGACACGCTGGTGTCGGGCATCGGTGGCCGCCTGGTCGGCATGAACCCGGGCAACGGTACCTCGCGCTGGGAAGCGCCGATTGCCGCACCGCGCGGCACCAACGACGTCGAGCGCCTGGTCGACCTGACCGGCAGCGTGAGCCGTGTCGGCGACACCGTCTGCGCCCGGGCCTACTACGCCAACGTTGGCTGCGTCGACACCGTTCGCGGCCAATTGCTCTGGACCAAGCCGGCATCCGGCGCCGAAGGCGTGAGCGGTGACGAAAGCTTTGTGTACGGCACCGAATCGGACGGCAGCGTCACGGCGTGGCGCCGCGCCGATGGCGAGCGCGCCTGGCAGTCGACCCGCTTCAAGAACCGCGTCCTGACCGGTCCGCTGGCCGTGGGACGTTCGCTCGTCATTGGCGAAAGCACCGGAACGCTGCACTTCGTCTCGCGCGAAGACGGCGCACTGCTCAATCGGGTCACGCCCGACGGCTCCGCCATTGGCGTAACCCCGGTGATGGCCGGCAATACGGTTGTCGTCGTGACGGCCAACGGCGGTGTGTTTGGCTATCGCCCTGAATAACTTTCTCGAAGGCCCGCCCATGAAAACCGCGCCAATGAAAGGCCGGCCATGAAGCCGGTCGTGGCTCTGGTCGGGCGTCCCAACGTCGGCAAGTCGACCCTTTTCAACCGCTTGACGCAGACGCGCGATGCCATAGTCGCCGACTTTGCGGGGCTCACGCGCGACCGCCATTACGGTAACGGCCGCCTGGGCAAGCACGAGTTCATCGTGATCGACACCGGCGGCTTCGAGCCCGATGCCGGCAGCGGCATTTACAAGGAAATGGCCAAGCAGACGCGGCAGGCCGTGGCCGAGGCCGACGTGGTGATCTTCGTGGTCGACGCGCGCGAAGGCCTTTCGGCGCAAGACCACGACATTGCCAACGAATTGCGCAGGCTCGGCAAGCCATGCGTGCTGGCGGCCAACAAGGCCGAAGGCATGCATGACGGCACCAAGCTCGTCGACTTCTACGAACTGGGCTTTGGCGACGTGCACGGCGTTTCCGCCGCGCACGGGCAGGGCATGCGCGATTTGGTCGAGCTGGCCCTCGCGCCGCTCAACCTGCCGGATCCGGAAGACGACACCGACGAAGACGACGTCAACAAGCCGATCAAGCTGGCGGTGGCCGGACGGCCCAACGTCGGCAAGTCCACGCTGATCAACACCTGGCTTGGCGAAGAGCGCCTGGTGGCCTTCGACATGCCGGGCACCACACGCGATGCCATTTCGGTGCCGTTCGAGCGCAACGGCCAGCGCTTCGAGCTCATCGACACGGCCGGCCTGCGCCGCAAGGGCAAGGTGTTCGAGGCGATCGAGAAGTTCTCGGTGGTCAAGACGCTGCAGGCCATCGAATCGGCCAACGTGGTGCTGCTGCTGCTCGACGCCACCCAGGGCGTGACCGACCAGGACGCGCACATTGCGGGCTACATCCTCGAGAGCGGACGGGCGGTGGTGATTGCCATCAACAAGTGGGACGCGGTCGACAGCTACCAGCGCGAGCAGATCCAGCGCCAGATCGAAACCCGCCTGCCGTTCCTCAAGTTCGCATCGCTGCATTTCATCTCGGCCATCAAGCGCCAGGGCCTCGGCCCGGTGTGGCAGGCGATTGCGCAGGCCCACAAGTCGGCCACCCGCAAGATGTCCACGCCCGTGCTGACCCGGCTGCTGCTGGAGGCGGTGCAGTTCCAGTCGCCCAAGCGCGCGGGCATGTTCCGTCCCAAGCTGCGCTATGCGCACCAGGGCGGCATGAATCCGCCGGTGATCATCATCCACGGCAATTCGCTGGAGCACGTGACCGAGGCGTACAAGCGCTTTCTCGAAGGGCGCTTTCGCAAGGAATTCGACCTCGTGGGCACGCCCTTGCGCATCCAGTTCAAAAGCTCGCAGAATCCCTTTGCGGACAAGGACGACTGAGCGCGCTTGCCGACCGATGGCAGCCAATGAGCTGCGGCTGCGCCGGAAGTTCCGCCTTTTGAGAGACGTTATTTTTCAAAGGCTTTTGACCCCGCCTGCTGCGGCGCAGAAACGCTGTGTTAAGGTCATCTCTCCAACAACTACTCTTGAACACGGAGAATATCGTGAGCAATAAAGGGCAACTTCTACAAGACCCGTTTCTGAACACCCTGCGTCGCGAGCATGTGCCGGTCTCCATTTATTTGGTGAACGGTATCAAGCTGCAGGGCCAGATCGAGTCTTTCGACCAGTACGTCGTGTTGCTTCGCAACACGGTGACACAAATGGTCTACAAGCACGCCATTTCCACTATCGTGCCGGGTCGTGCCGTCAACTTCTCGGCTGCCGAGAACGACGACGCCGCAGCCTGATCGCGCGGAGCGCGGCGGTATCCACCGCCGCGCTTTTTCCATATTTGATCCCGCTTGTCTGAACTGAACTCCCGCCAGGAAGGCGCCGCCGTTCTCGTCGGCGTCGATTTCGGGCTGCCCCATTTCGACAGCGAACTCGAGGAACTCGGCCTGCTTGCGCAGACCGCGGGCCTGGAACCTGTCGCCCGACTCATCTGCAAGCGCAAGGCGCCCGACGCAGCGCTCTTCGTCGGAAGCGGCAAAGCCGATGAAATCAAGGAACTGGCTGCGATGCACCAGGCCAGCGAGGTCATCTTCGACCAGTCGCTGAGCCCCGCGCAGCAGCGCAATCTCGAGCGTCAGCTCGATGTGGCGGTGTACGACCGCACCTTCCTCATTCTCGAAATCTTCGCGCAGCGCGCCCGCTCCCATGAAGGCAAGCTGCAGGTCGAATTGGCGCGGCTGCAATATCTCAGCACGCGTCTGGTTCGCCGCTGGTCCCACCTGGAGCGCCAGACGGGCGGTGCGGGTGTGCGCGGCGGTCCCGGCGAAAAGCAGATCGAACTCGACCGCCGGATGATCAGCGAGTCGATCAAGCGCACGCGCGAACGCCTGGCCAAGGTGCAGAAGCAGCGCGGAACGCAGCGCCGCCAGCGCGAGCGCCGCGAGACCTTCAACATCTCGCTCGTCGGCTACACCAATGCAGGCAAGTCTTCGCTGTTCAACGCGCTGGTGAAGACCCGCGCGTATGCGGCCGACCAGCTTTTTGCAACGCTCGACACCACCACGCGCAACCTGTACCTGGGCGACGCCCGTCGGCAGGTTTCCATTTCGGACACCGTCGGCTTCATTCGCGACCTGCCTCACGGCCTGGTCGACGCGTTCAAGGCCACTTTGCAAGAGGCGGTCGATGCCGACTTGCTGCTGCATGTGGTGGATGCCTCCAACCCGCATTTCCCCGAGCAGATGGCCGAGGTTCAATCGGTTCTTCGCGACATCGGGGCCGATGCCGTTCCGCAGCTTCTGGTGTTCAACAAGCTCGATGCTCTTGAAACCGCGCAACATCCGCTGCATCTGCAGGACGAGATGGAAATCGACGGCGTGCAGGTTCCGCGTATCTTCCTGAGCGCGCGAAGCGGCGAGGGCGTTCCCCTGCTGCGGGCCGAGCTGGCCCGCCGGTCGGGTTCCGTGGGCGATACGATGACCCCAGAGGCCGACACTGAATTGCACGATACCGCCAATTGATTGGGCACAATCCCGCCACTGACAAGAGAACGAAGCGAATGAATGCAAAGCCAGCGTGGAGAGGGTTTCTGGGCATGTTCAACCTGAACGATGGCCGGTGGGGGCGTGGCGATGAGCCCGCATCCAACGGCGACCGCCCGACCGGCAACCGACCTCCCGACGCAGACCCACCGGGCGCCCCGACGCCCCCGCCTTCGGGCAACAGCAACCAGAACAACGGCAACCGCCCTCGCGGGCAGGGCCCCAACCAGGGGCCGCCGGATCTGGACGAACTCTGGCGCGACCTCAATCGCAAGCTCGGCGGCTTCTTCGGCGGCAAGGGCGGCGGTAACCGCCCGAGCGGCAACGATGGCGGCGGCAACGGCTACAGGCCCGACATGAAGAATGCGGGCTTCGGCATCGGCCTCGTGGCCATCGTGGCCGTTCTCATCTGGCTGGGTACCGGCTTCTTCATCGTGAACGAAGGCCAACAGGCCGTGGTCACCCAGTTCGGCCGCTACAAGGCGACGGTGGGCGCGGGCTTCAATTGGCGCCTGCCGTACCCGATCCAGCGCCACGAAGTGGTCGTGGTCACGCAGATCCGTTCCACCGACGTGGGCCGCGACGCCATCGTGCGCACGACCGGCCTGCGCGAATCGGCCATGCTGACCGAAGACGAGAACATCGTCGAAATCAAGTTTGCCGTGCAGTACCGCCTGAGCGACGCGCGCGCCTACCTGTACGAAAGCAAGTCGCCCACCGAAACCGTGGTGCAGGTGGCCGAAACCGCCGTGCGCGAGGTGGTCGGCAAGATGAAGATGGATGCGGCCCTGGCCGAAGAGCGCGACCAGATCGCGCCTCGCGTGCGTACGCTGATGCAGACCATCCTCGACCGCTACAAGGTCGGTGTCGAGGTGGTCAACATCAACTTGCAGCAGGGCGGCGTGCGACCGCCGGAGCAGGTGCAAGCCGCGTTCGACGACGTGCTCAAGGCCGGACAGGAACGCGAGCGCGCCAAGAACGAAGCCCAGGCCTATGCCAACGACGTGGTGCCGCGTGCAACGGGTACCGCCTCGCGCCTGAAGGAAGAGTCCGAGGCGTACAAGGCACGCATCGTCGCGCAAGCGCAGGGTGATGCCGGCCGCTTCGCCGCCGTGCTGGCCGAGTACCAGAAGGCGCCGCAGGTCACGCGCGACCGCATGTACACCGATGCCATGCAGCAGATCTACGCCAGCACCACCAAGGTGCTGGTCGATACCAAGCAAGGCTCCAACCTGCTGTACCTGCCGCTCGACAAGCTCATGCAGGCGAGCGGCAACAACCAGGCAACGCCCGTCGATGCAGCCAGCCCCAGCGTGGCCGGCACTGCGCCCGCCCAGTCCTCGGTGATTCCCGTGGCCCCCGCCGCCGGCGACAACCGCGCCCGCGACGGCCGTTCGCGCGACCGCGACGTGCGTTGAAAAGGCTAAGAAGAACATGAACAGAATCGGATTCATCGCCTCGTCGATCCTCGTGCTGCTGGTGCTGCTGAGCTCGACCCTCTTCGTGGTCGACCAGCGCCAGTTCGGCGTGGTGTACGCCCTGGGGCAGATCAAGCAGGTCATTACCGAGCCGGGCCTGCATTTCAAGCTGCCGCCGCCGCTGCAGAATGTCTCGTACATCGACAAGCGCCTGCTCACGCTTTCCAGCCTCGACACCGAGCCCATGCTCACGGCCGAGAAGCAGCGCGTGGTGATCGACTGGTATGTGCGCTGGCGCATCACCGATCCGCAGGCCTACATCCGCAACGTCGGCCTCGACGAGAGCGCGGGCGCCACGCAGCTCAATCGCGTGGTTCGCAACGCCTTCCAGGAAAACATCAACAAGCGCACCGTGCGTGACCTGATCTCCGTGCGCCGCGAAGCCCTCATGGCCGACGTGCAGCGCGAAGTGCTGGCCGTGGTGAAGGGCGCCAAGCCCTGGGGCGTGGACGTGATCGACGTGCGCATCACGCGTGTCGACTACGTGGAAGCGATCACAGAATCGGTCTACCGCCGCATGGAGGCCGAGCGCAAGCGCGTTGCCAACGAGCTGCGTTCGACCGGTTTTGCCGAAGGCGAAAAGATCCGCGCCGACGCCGACCGCCAGCGCGAAGTGATCGTGGCCAACGCCTATCGCGACGCCCAGAAGATCAAGGGCGAGGGCGATGCCCAGGCTGCCGCCGCCTACAGCGAGGCCTTTGGCCGCGATGCGCAATTCGCGCAGTTCTACCGCAGCCTCGAAGCCTACAAGCAGAGCTTCAACAAGAAGAGCGACGTGATGGTGCTCGACCCGTCGTCCGACTTCTTCCGCGCCATGCAGAGCGCCGGCACGCCAGCAGGCAACGCGCCGCGCCGCTGATCCGGCGGCCGGCTTCGTCGTGAGCGCCGAGATCTTCTGGAGCGCGCTGGCGCTCGTACTGGTGATCGAAGGCATCCTGCCTTTCGTCTCGCCGGGCGGGTGGCGGCGCGGCTTCGGCCAGCTGATGCAGCTGCGCGACGGACAGCTGCGTTTCTTCGGACTTTGCAGCATCTTGCTGGGTTTGCTCCTCCTTTGGGTTTTGGGGTAGCTCGGTCCCGGTAGAATCCCGGTTTAACCACGCCCCCGATCCCCATGTCCGCCTGGGTCCTCCCGGATCACATTGCCGATGTGCTGCCTTCCGAGGCGCGCCACATCGAAGAACTTCGACGCCAGCTGCTCGATACCGCCCGTGGCTATGGCTACGAGCTGGTGATGCCGCCGCTGCTCGAGCACCTCGAGTCGTTGCTGTCGGGCACCGGCGAGGCGCTCGACCTCCAAACCTTCAAGCTCGTCGACCAGCTCTCCGGCCGCAGCATGGGCTTGCGCGCCGACACCACCCCCCAGGTGGCGCGCATCGACGCCCACTTGCTGAACCGCGAAGGCGTGGCCCGCCTGTGCTACTGCGGCCCGGTGCTGCACACCCGCCCCGATCGGCCGCACGCCACGCGCGAGCCGCTGCAGTTCGGCGCCGAAATCTACGGCCATGCCGGGCTCGAAGCCGACACCGAAACCCTGCTGCTGGCACTCGACTGCCTTCAGGCGGCCGGCATCGGCAATGGCCTGATCGTCGACCTGGCGGACGCACGCATCGTGCGGGCGCTGTTTGCCGGCGTGCCGGTCGATGCCTCGGTGCTGGCGCGCGTGCACGCGGCGCTGGTGGCCAAGGATGCAAGCGAGTTGCATGCGCTCACGCGCAACTTCCCGGCGCCATCTCGCGACGGCTTGCGCGCCCTGGTCCAGCTGTACGGCGATGCCTCGGTGCTCGACGAGGCTGCCAAGGCCCTCAAGGGCACCCCCGCCGTGAGCGCGGCGCTCGCCGGGCTGAAGCAGCTTGCCGACAGCCTGCAGGGCGATTCGGGGCGGCAGATCAGCTTCGACCTGGCCGACCTGCGCGGCTATGCCTACTACAGCGGCATGCGCTTCGGCATCTATGTGCCGGGCGCGGCCGATGCGCTGGTGCGCGGCGGCCGCTACGACGAAGTCGGTGCCGTGTTCGGCCGCAACCGCCCCGCAGTCGGCTTCAGCCTCGACGTGCGCGAACTGGTCGGCGTGCTGCCGGCCCGGCCGCTGCGCGCCGCCATCCGCGCGCCCTGGAGCGATGCGGCCGGCCTGCGCCAGGCCATTGCCGGGCTGCGCAAGGCCGGCGAGACCGTGGTCTGCGTGCTGCCCGGCCACGGCAGCGAAATCGATGAATTCCATTGCGACCGCGAGCTCGTCGAGCAAGCAGGGCAGTGGCAAGTCCGAGCCATCTGAATTTTTGAAGTAATGGAACGAGCATGAGCGTAACCACCGGAAGAAACGTGGTCGTCGTCGGTACCCAATGGGGCGACGAAGGCAAAGGCAAGCTGGTCGACTGGCTGACGGAAAGCGCCCAGGGCGTGGTCCGCTTCCAGGGCGGCCACAACGCGGGCCACACGCTGGTCATCAACGGTGTGAAAACGGCGTTGCACCTGATCCCCAGCGGCATCATGCGGCCGGGCGTCAAGTGCTACATCGGCAACGGCGTGGTGCTGTCGGCGGCCAAGCTTTTCGAGGAAATCGAAGGGCTGGAGAAGGCCGGCGTTGAAGTGCGTTCGCGCCTGCGCATCAGCGAGGCCTGCCCGCTGATCCTGCCGTTCCACGCCGCACTCGACATCGCACGCGAGACCTACCGCGAAAAGGGCGGCGTCGAGAAGATCGGCACCACCGGCCGCGGCATCGGCCCGGCCTACGAAGACAAGATTGCCCGCCGTGCGCTGCGCGTGCAAGACCTGAAGCACCCCGATCGCTTTGCAACCAAGCTGCGCGTGCTGCTCGACCTGCACAACCATGTGCTGACCCAGGTGCTCGGCGCGCCCGCCATCGACTTCGACCTGGTGTTCGACGAGGCCATGCGCCACGCCGTGCTGCTCAAGCCGATGATGGCCGACGTGTCGCGCGAGCTGAACGATGCGCACAAGGCCGGCGCCAACCTGCTGTTCGAAGGCGCACAGGGCACGCTGCTCGACGTCGACCACGGCACCTACCCGTACGTCACTTCGAGCAATTGCGTGGCCGGCAATGCCGCCGCGGGTTCGGGCGTGGGCCCGGGCATGCTGCACTACATCCTGGGCATCACCAAGGCCTACTGCACGCGCGTGGGCGGCGGTCCGTTCCCGACCGAGCTCGACTGGGCGACGCCCGGAACCCCCGGCTATCACATGAGCACCGTGGGCGCCGAAAAGGGCGTGACCACCGGCCGCAGCCGCCGCTGCGGCTGGTTCGACGCCGCGCTGCTCAAGCGCTCGGCGCAGGTCAACGGCCTGTCGGGCCTGTGCATCACCAAGCTCGACGTGCTGGACGGGCTCGAAAAGCTCGAGCTGTGCACGGGCTACGAACTCGACGGCGAGACCACCGACATCCTGCCGATGGGTGCGGACGAGATCGAACGCTGCACGCCCATCTACGAAACCCTCGAAGGCTGGAGCGAAAGCACCGTCGGCGTCACGCAGTACGACAAGCTGCCCGTCAATGCGCGGCTCTACCTGCAGCGCATCGAGCAGATCACGGGTGTGCCGATCCACATGGTGTCGACCAGCCCCGATCGCGATCACACGATCATGATGCGCCATCCTTATCTCGCCGACTGAACAGGAACGAACCAGACCATGTTGACCGAAGACGGCAAACATCTCTACGTCAGCTACGACGAGTACCACAACCTGATCGAGAAGCTAGCGATCAAGGTGCACCAGTCGGGCTGGGAGTTCGACACCATTCTTTGCCTCGCGCGCGGCGGCATGCGCCCCGGCGACGTGCTCTCGCGCATCTTCAGCAAGCCGCTCGCCATCATGTCGACCAGCTCATATCGCGCCGACGCCGGCACGGTACAGGGCCACCTCGACATTGCCCGCTACATCACCACGCCCAAGGGCGAGATCGCAGGCAGGGTGCTGCTGGTCGACGATCTCGCCGATTCGGGCCACACGCTGCACGCGGTGATGGACATGCTGCGCAACAACTACGCACCGATTACCGAACTGCGCAGCGCCGTGCTCTGGACCAAGGCGCTGTCGACCTTCACGCCTGACTACTCGGTCGAGTACCTTGCAACCAACCCGTGGATCCACCAGCCCTTCGAAGGCTACGACTCGCTCGGGCCTGAAAAGCTGCTCGAGAAGTGGTCGGTCTGACCTGATCTCGCCCCGGACGGCGACTCATCAACAGCCCGGGCGCGCGCGCATGTAGGCGCACTGCGCGTGTGCGTCGCCATGGCTTGCAGTACCCGATGCAGCGATGTAGAACGATAGCGTTAAGGCTTGAAGTTCACAGGCAGTTTCGGGGCAGTCAGCGGCTCCAAAGGAGTCAGGCATGTTGGCAGCGGAATGCGCGTGGGCCATCTTGCGCGCCGAGCACGTTCGCACCCGGGAATTGCTGGATTGCCTCCGCGAGGCGATGAAGGCAGGGGGCGAGGCGAGCGTTCGGCAACGCGCAACGTCCGCCATCGAGATCATCGAGCGGCTTCGGGCCTTCGAAGAAAACACGCATCGCCCCAAAGGCGTTGTGATGCTGAACATGTTGCGCGGCAGGTCGCGCGAAGCCGACGAGCTCCTTGAGCAGCTCGATGCCGAGAGCGAGTGCTGCAATGGCCTCATCTCGCAGGCGAAGCTGCTGCTCGAGCGGGCCCGGTCCGGCGACCCGGATGCGGCCGGACAGGCCGGGGCCCTGTTACGGCAGCACCGGCAGTTCATGTCCACGCATCTGGACAAGGAAGACACGCTCCTGCATTCGCAAACCGCGCTGCTGCTCACGGCCGAGGAGTGGGCGACCGTGGTCTCGTCCATCTCGAAGGAGGTGGGCGCAGCGAGAAAGCGCAAGTATCGGCGCTTACCGGTGCGCGGGTAAGCCGCGAGGAGGCCCGCGACCGGTGCCTACTCGCCGCCGGAGTCGAACATCGCGGTATAGCGCCGCTGCATCTCTTCGGGCGTCAGCTTCTCGATGCTGTGGCCCACGTTCCAGCGATGCCCGAACGGATCGCGGAACACGCCCGATCGCTCGCCGTAGAACTGGTCCTGCGGCGCCATGTCGAGGGTGGCGCCGGCCGCCACGGCGCGCGCCACCACGGCATCGGCGTCGTCCACGTGCAGATGCAGCGTGACCGCGGTGCCCCCGAGCGTCCTGGCGCTGTGGATGTTGTATTCGGCGAACTCGTCTGAAAGCATCAGGATCGCGCCGTTGTGGAAGTCGAGTTCCGCATGCCCGATGCGGCCGCTCGGCTCGGTCAGCCGGAAGATTTCCTTGACCTCGAAGACCTTGCAGTAGAAGTCGATGGCGGCGCCCGCGTTGTCGACGCAGAGATACGGGAACAGTTCATGGATGGCCATGGTGGTTGCCTTTCGAGAGGGGGAACGCAGTTGTCGTGGCGCCGATTCTGGGCCGCCGCACCGCTAGCGTCTTGAACGAATTTGACCTGTTGTCGTGCCCGCCGGAACATGCCGCGGCGACGCGGCCCCCGCCCGCCGCCACGCCTGCGGCGACATGCCCGCCAGCGCTGAGAATTCGCGGCTCAGGTGCGCCTGGTCGCTGTAGCCGGCGGTGAGTGCAATCTCGGCCCAGCTTTGCGAGGGGTCGCCCGCCAGCGTCAGCGCACGATTGAAACGCATCACGCGTGCGTATTCCTTGGGGCTGAGGCCGATGGCGCCGCGAAAGAGCGCGATGAAGCGGCGGTGGCTGTACCCGCTGCGAGTTACCAGTCCCTCGATCGAAGGGCTCCCACAGGCCAGCGGTCCGAGAGTTGCAGCGATGGCCGAGTGCAGGCCCCGCAAGCCGGTGCCGAGCGACTCGATAGCACGCTGCGCGAGCAAGGCTTCGAAGACTGCCAGCTGTCTGTCGAGGTCGCCCGCGGCATGAACCTGCGCGAGCGCGGCATCGGTCTGCCGTGCGCCCCACAACGCATCGAGCGGCGTGTGCTGGCTGGCCAATGCGTCTTCCGGCGCGCCGAGCAAGGCTCGGGCTGCGCCGGGCTGAAGCTGCGCGCCGACGGAGCGCGTGGCCACCGACACGTCGCGCATGTACGAGGCGGCGCGTGCGCCACCGACGATGGCGTAACCGCAGGTCTGGCCGCGCGTGTCGTCGGCGCTACCGAATAGCTTCAGCGGCGGACCCGACAGGCGGAACACCACGTGCATGCCGCCCGTAGGCAGCACGTGTTCGCGCGCGCCCAGCCGTTCGGTCGGCACGCCTTCAGGCGCAGAGGCCCACAGCAGCTTCACGAAGGGCTGCAGATGGGGAGGAGGGGGCCGCGTCAGCTGCATCAGCGCATTGTGAGCGGAAGCCGCGGCAGCCCGGTCGCGCTAGCATTCACCCATGAGCAAGCCCTCCACGACCCTGATTCACCATCCCTACAAGCCGCCCGCCAACTTCGCCGCGCCGCAGCCGGGCATCTACAAGGCCTCGACCGTGTTCTTCGCCGACGTGGCCGCCATGCGCGCACGCGACTGGAAGACCAAGGCCGGCTACACCTATGGCCTGCACGGCACGCCGACCACCTTCACGCTGGAGGAACGCCTCGCCACGCTCGAAGGCGGCACCGGATGCCTGCTGGTGCCGAGCGGGCTTGCCGCCATCTCGCTGGTCGCCTTCGCTTTCCTGAAGAGCGGCGACGAGGTGCTGATTCCCGATAACGCCTACGGCCCCAACAAGGCGCTGGCCACCGGAGAGCTGGCCAATTTCGGTATCACGCACCGCATGTACGACGCGATGAACCCGGCCGACCTGCAGGCCAAGCTCTCGGACCGTACGCGGCTCGTGTGGGTCGAGGCGGCGGGCTCGGTGACGATGGAGTTTCCCGACCTGCCGGCGCTGGTGGACGTCTGCCGCGCCCGCGGCGTGGTCACGGCGCTGGACAACACCTGGGGCGCGGGCCTGGCCTTCGCTCCCTTCGATTTCAACAGCAGCGGGCAGGGCGTGGACATCTCGGTGCATGCGCTCACCAAATACCCGAGCGGCGGCGGCGACGTGCTGATGGGCAGCGTCATCACCCGCGACGAGCGGCTGCACCGCGCGCTCAAGCTCACCCACATGCGGATGGGCTTCGGCGTGGGCGTGGGCGATGTGGAGACGCTGTTGCGCTCGCTGCCCAGCATCGGGCTGCGCTATGCCGCCCATGACCGCACCGCGCGCGAACTGGCACGCTGGCTCAGCGGCCGCGAAGAGATTGCCCAGGTGCTCCATCCGGCGCTGGAAGAATCGCCGGGCCATGAAAACTGGCGCGCCCTTTGCGGCGAAACCGACCTGGCCGCGGGCCTGTTCTCAGTCGTGTTCGACGCGAGCTACAGCACCGAACAGGTCGACCGCTTCTGCGACAGCCTGAACCTGTTCCGTCTCGGCTACTCATGGGGCGGCCCGGTCAGCCTGGTGGTGCCCTACGACATCGGCCTGATGCGCGATGCCAACGTGGCGCCCTGGCCGCACAAGGGCACGCTCGTGCGCTTCTCGATCGGCCTGGAGGACGTGGAAGACCTGCGCGCGGACCTGCAGCAGGCGCTGCTGCAGATGTAGGCCTTGCCCACGCCCCATGGCAAGAAAGCAACGCAAGAGCCCATCCATCGCCGCGCCCGCCGCCCGCGGCATGGCACCGGCACGCGCGGCCGATAGCCATGTCGCCGCGCCGCGCGTGCTCGAGGTTCCCGCGCACGTGCTGGAAGCGCTCGCGCGTGATGGAGCGGTGGAGGGTGTGCCGGACCTTGTCGCCACGCGGCTCCTGCTGGGCGGGCTGGCGGCGCTTTTAGCGCTGATGGCGCTCTCCTTTGGCGCCGCGGTGGTGCTGCAGGACGACTGGTCGAACCTGCACGGCAACGAGGGGGTCGTCGCGCTGGCCGTGCTCGGGCTTCTCGCCGGGCTGGGCGGCGGGCTCTGGTATCTGCTGCGGCAGTTTGCGCATGTGGGCCAGGGCTCGATCCGGATCGACGCCGACGGCATGCGCTGGGGCCATCCGGCGTCGCCGCAGGCGCTGGCCTGGCGCGAGGTCTGCCGCGTGCGCACCGGCCTGCAGGATGTGAAAACCGAATTCACTTCGAGCGATGCGATCGTCAAGCGGCTTGTCTTCCAGCGGGCCGCGGGCGGTGGTGAAACCATGGATGTGAGGCTGCCCTTGGCGCTGACCATGGACGCTCCGCGCGTGCTGCGCTCGCGCCGCGCTCCTGCGTGCGCTGCTGCTGAGGCTCGCCACCCAGCCCCAGCCCCGGCCGCGCCTTCGCTTTGCCGCCGAGGTGTTCATCGACGCCGGTATCGATCCCCAAACCTGGGAGCCCATGCTGGCGCCAAGGCGGTGGATGTGGCTTTCGACCCTTGCCGCGCTGCTGCCGGTGCTGGCCGTGTTTCTGTTCTGGCCGCTGGGCGAACAGGTCGGCTGGATGATTGCGGTCCTTGTCCTGGCGATGCTGGTCGGCGCCGGTGCCATGGGCTGGTTCATGGACCAGCGCTATCCAGGTTTGCAAGGTGTGTTCGAGTTCGAAACACCCGCCGGCCCCGTGCCTTGAGACTGCACCGTTATCGCTTACAGTAGGCTACGCACAGTCACCGTGACTGTCTCGCCTCAAGGAGAAGCAGTGGCAACACCAAATTACGGCTACGAAAAGCGCCAGAAGGAGCTGGCCAAGAAGAAGAAAAAGGAAGAGAAGCTCCGCGAGAAGGCCAATCGCAAGCTCTCTCCAAGCAGCGAAGGACTCGCCCCCGGCGACCCGGAAACCGACGTGGCCTCGCTCGAACGCGACCCGCCGACGGTGCCCGAGCTGCCGACCAAGAACGGTTGATTCACCGATCGACGCTTTCGAAAAAAAGCCGCTGCAAGCCCTAAGGCCTGCAGCGGCTTTTTTGTGTGTGCCGGGCCTACTTGGCGGCGAGCAGCTTGCGCAGTTCCGGCCACACGTTCTCCAGCAACCGGGGCTGCGCCGCGGCCGTGGGATGAATGCGGTCGGCCTGGAAGAGCGCAAGCGCATCGGGCGCATCGGCCACGCCCTTGAGAAGAAAGGGCACCAGCGCCGCCTTGGTGGCGCTGGCCACCTTGCCGAACACCGCCTCGAAGCGCCGCGTGTAGTCGCCGCCGTAGTTGGGCGGCACCTGGATGCCGACGATCAGCACCTTGGCTCCGGCCGCCTGCGCTGCCTTGGTGATCTGCAGCAGGTTTTCCTCGGTGTTCTGGAGCGGCAGGCCGCGCAGGGCGTCGTTGGCGCCAAGCTCCACCACCACGTGGCTGGGCTTGTGCTGCGCCAGCAACGACGCAAAACGGGCGCGCCCACCCGAGCTGGTGTCGCCGCTGATGCTGGCGTTGACCACCGTGGCCGGGATCTTTTGCTCGGCAAGCCGCTTCTCAAGCAGGGGCACCCAGCCTTCACCGCGCTTCAGGCCGTATTCGGCGCTCAGCGAATCGCCGAGCACCAGAATCACCGGTTTGCGCGGTGCCGCAGCCTGTGCGGTCTGGGCGTGTGCCGTTGCCGATGCCCCTGCAATGCCGGAAGCGGCGGCGGTCAAGATAAAGTCACGTCGATTCAAAACGAAAAGCCTTTCCATGTCCCAACTCCCGTCTGAAGCCATTGTCGCCGTCGAGCACGTGTTCAAGTCCGTTACAGACTCGACCGGTACGCTGGACATTCTGCAGGACATCGATTTCACCCTGGGCGCGCGGGAAACCGCCGCCATCGTGGGGGCTTCGGGCTCCGGCAAGAGTACCTTGCTGTCGATCATCGCAGGGCT
This sequence comes from Variovorax sp. DXTD-1, assembly GCF_003984625.1. Taxonomy (GTDB): domain Bacteria; phylum Pseudomonadota; class Gammaproteobacteria; order Burkholderiales; family Burkholderiaceae_C; genus Variovorax. Next base: position 166,851 of record NZ_RWKH01000008.1, read on the forward strand.
GGACACGCCCACGCGCGGCACCGTCAAGCTCGCGGGCGACGACATCTTTGCCATTGACGAAGACGCACGCGCCGCTCTCAGGGCCCAGCGCGTGGGTTTCGTCTTCCAGAGCTTCCAGCTGCTCGGCAACCTGAGCGCACTCGAAAACGTGATGCTGCCGCTGGAGCTGGCCGGCCGCAAGGACGCGCGCAAGGCCGCCACCGAGATGCTCGGACGGGTCGGACTCGGGCAGCGGCTCGGCCACTATCCCAAGGTGCTCTCGGGCGGCGAACAGCAGCGCGTCGCACTCGCGAGGGCGTTTGTGGTCCAGCCAGCCCTGCTGCTGGCCGACGAGCCCACCGGCAGCCTTGACTTCGCAACGGGCGAGCAGGTGATGCGGCTGATGTTCGACCTGAACCGCGAACTCGGCACCACCCTCGTGCTCGTTACCCACGACCGCGGCATTGCGGCCCAGTGCGAGCGCCGCATCACCATCGAAGCCGGGCGCATGGCGCTCAACGAGTCCAAGCCTGTGCTGGTAGCCTCGCTCGAGGCATGATCGTTCCGCAGTTCTGGGCCGAAGGCCGAATTCAGGAGCGGGTCGCGGGCAAGCAGATCACCGTGCGGCGCTACGGCTGGTCCGACGACAGCCCGATTGCCGCGCAGGCGCATGCCGACCAGCGCACGCAGGAAGCCTTCGAGCGCATCGCCCGTGGCGAGCAACTCGACCGCCGCGAGCGCAAGCTGGCCTACAACGGCGCCCACGGCATGCCCATTCGCGAGGAAATCGTCGAGCGGCAGGGCGACACCGTCATCACGCGCAACAGCTACGGCGCACGCTGCCTCAACACGCCCGATGTGCTGTTCGTGGACATCGACTTCGACGAGCCGCTGCGAGGCAGCGTGTTCGGCTTTGCGCTGGCCCCTGCGCTGATCGCGGGCGTTGTTGGCGGATGGGCCGCCAAGACCTGGCTGGGCGGCCTGATTGCGGCTCTAGTGGTCTTCATCGTTGCCTACCGCATAGGCGTGGCCAAGAAGCGCGGCGAGGCCAGCAGCAACCCCTCGCCCGAAAAGCGCGCGGCCGAGCGCATCGGGCGCTTCGTGCATCAAAACCCGGACTGGCACCTGCGCCTTTACCGCACCCCGGCCGGCTTTCGCGTGCTGGCGATGCACGACGTCTTCAGCCCGGCCGACCCGGCGGTGGCGGAATGCTTCGAGGCGCTGGGGGTCGACAAGACCTATGCGCGCATGTGCCGCAACCAGAACTGCTTTCGCGCCCGGTTGAGCGCCAAGCCCTGGCGCATCGGCATCGGTGAACACATGCGGCCGCAGCCGGGCGTCTGGCCCGTGTCGCCCGAGAAGCTGCCGGTGCGCGACGCCTGGGTGGCGCGCTATGAAAAGGCGGCCGAAAGCCATGCCGCCTGCCAGTACCTGGAAAGCGCCGGCAACAGCGCCCGGGTGCATCCGAACGCGCTGGCCGTGCAGGAACTGCACGACGAAAAAGCCCGGGCACACAGCGGATTGCCGATTGCCTGAAGAGCAGGTCGCGCCGCCCTCGATAATCGGGGGATGTCTTCCCCTAAAGTGATCTTCGGCTTCCATGCCGTGGGCGTGCGCATCAAGACCGCGCCGAAATCGGTGCTCGAAGTGATGTTCGACACCAGCCGGCGCGATGCGCGCATGAAACAGTTCGTTGCGCGCGCGCAGGAAGCCGGTGTGCGGCTGGTCGAGGCGGACGGCCTGCGCCTTGCCAAGCTCAGCGGCAGCCACGGCCACCAGGGCGTGGTGGCGCGGGTCGAACCCATCGCGCAGGTCCGCTCGCTCGACGAACTGCTCGAGGGCCTTGAAGAAGCCGGCACCGTGCCCCTTCTGCTGGTGCTCGACGGGGTGACCGACCCCCACAACCTGGGCGCCTGCCTGCGCGTGGCCGACGGCGCCGGGGCGCATGCGGTCATTGCGCCCAAGGACCATGCGGCGGGCATCAACGCCACTGTGGCCAAGGTGGCGAGCGGCGCCGCCGAAACCGTGCCGTACTTCATGGTGACCAACCTGGCGCGCACGCTCAATGAACTCAAGGAACGCAACATCTGGTGCGTCGGCACCAGCGACGATGCGCCCGGCACCATCTACCAGAGCGACTTCAGGCGGCCGCTGGCACTGGTGCTCGGCGCCGAAGGCGAGGGCATGCGCCAGCTCACCCGCAAGACCTGCGACGAGCTCGTGAGCATTCCGATGGCCGGCGCGGTCGAAAGCTTGAACGTCTCGGTGGCCAGCGGTGTGTGCCTGTACGAGGCGATGCGGCAGCGCAGCACCTGAGGTCGATTGCTCGCGCCGGCCTGGCCTGCTGGCGTGATCGCTAGTTCCTGCCCAATGGGCGGGCCTTCCGGTGAAAGTACACCAGCTCCGCCACTCGCCGCAGCTGCGGCGTACCCAGCAGGCGGTTGAGCATCCAGTCGCTCTGGAAATGATCGAAAGCCCAGCGCATCGCGCGCTTGAGCCGAAAACGCGGATAGCTGCGCACGAACCAGCCGGCCGGGTCTTGCGCCTTGCCGCGAACAAACTGCGCGATGGCTTCGCCGGCACGTCCCCCGTGCTGCAGCGCCGTGTGAATGCCGCCCGCCGTCACCGGAGACACCATGCCGGCCGCGTCGCCCACCAGCAGCGCGCGCTCGCGCGAGACCACGGTCAACACGCCGCCGCAGGGGATCATCCCGGCACGAATTGCCACGGGTGGCGCGTCGCCGGGCGACACGACCGAGGCGATCTTTTGCAGCAGCGGATCGAGCCGGAGCGCCGCCGCGTCCTGCATGCCCATGCGGCGCGCAAGCCCGATCTGGCTCACGCCGACCCCGTCGAGCGCCCATCCGATATAGCCCGGCGCCAGACGGCGGTCGACGAAGCAATGGAGAAAACCCGGCGCCATGCTCGCACCTTGGTATTCGTGTTCGACGCCGTAGAGAAAACGCGTGTTCCGCGACAGGCCGAGTGCCTTGGCAACGCGCGAGTGCGGCCCGTCGGCCCCCACGATGTAGCGGGCTGAAATGCAGATGCCCTGGCCAGGGCCGTGGGCCAGCGGAATCTCCCAGCGGTCGTTCATCCACAGCGCCTGTTCGAACAGCGCGCCAAGACGCACCTCCACGCCGCTGGCCCGGGCCGAGTCGACCATCCAGTCGAGCAGCGCGGGCGCATCGGTGGCCCAGAACCAGTAGCCCGGCGCATGCAGGTCCACGTGGCGCATGTCGGGTGAATAAAGCCGCACGCCCTCGATGCGGCGTACCAGCGCGGGCGGCACTTCCGCAAGCCACGGCACCGTATCGACCGCATCCTTCACGATGATGCCGGTGGTGTGCAGCTTGGCGCCGGCGCTGGACTTTTTCTCCAGCACCAGCACGCTGAGCCCGGCCAGCGCCGCGGCGCGGGCGCAGGCCAGGCCGGCAAAGCTGGCGCCGACCACGAGCAGGTCGACCTGAACGGTCGAGACCTGTTCGGCGACCATCAGCGGAGCAGCAGTGGCAGAAAGGGGAAAAGAGGCGCCGTCGAGACGGGCAAAGGAACTGAAAGCAGACATGGGCAAGCTAACCTGTGGCGATGCACACCGCGACCTGCGGTGTGCACGCGAAGTTAGCTACGCCCTGTGCGCGCGGCGTGAAGCCTGTGTGAAGTGAGCGGCAGCCCGCATCGAGCTCAGGAAGGATCCTTGCTGCGCGTGCGTCCCACCGCGCTGAAGATGCCGATGCCCAGGATGATCAGCGCGCCAATGCCGATGTAGAGCGTAGGCACGCCGGCGACCGAGGCGCCCCATGCGAGGCCACCCAGGAAAATCAGAAAACCGATCATGTAGAGCACAAAGGACATGCTTGTTTCCCCGAAACTGTGATGCCTTGCAGTATCTCGGCCGGAGCCGGGGCCGGCACAGGCCTTCGTCGCCAGTCGCTGTGGGAACTTGCCTACTACTTCTGGGCCGGGCCGGCACCGCTTACGGCGGCGATGCAACCAGCAGATAGCGGCAGCCAGCGCGGCCAAGCGCCTTGAAGACCAGGGGCCGGTCGACGCCAAAATCCAGGCAATCGCCCTCGGCCAGTTCGAAACGCTCGTCGCCATAGTCCACCCGCAGCGCGCCCTCGAGCATCCACAGGCACTGGCGATACGGCTTGCCGCTCCATCGCGGATAGCCGACCTGCGCCGAGCGCGGCAACTCGATCTCCACCATCTCCACGCCGCCGTTCGCACCGCGCTCGGCAATTTGCCGGCGCAAATAGCCGGCCTCGGGGTCGCGCCATACCTCCTGCTCCGCCCGCGCGCGCCGCCGGTGCGGCGAGCCCTTGTCTTCGGTCAGTAGCTGGGCAAGCGGCACGCCCAGTCCGGCGGCAAGCCGGCCCAGCAACACGGCGGTCGGGCTGCTTTCCGCACGCTCGACTTTCGAGATCATCGCCTTGCTGACGCCCGAAAGCCCGGCCAGTTCCGCAAGGCTCAGCCCCTTGGCTTGGCGCAGCGCAAGAAGCCGGCTGGCAATGAGCGAGTCGATGCCGGCGGGTTCATCGGACGGAGGAGAATTGTTTCTCATATGAGACTATTATTCTCCTATATTAGACAAGCTGTCCCACATGTCGCCGCCAGTCGAAAGGAACCCACATGCGCCTGATTACCTGCACCGAAGAAGCCCACGCGGGCGCGATCCTCGCCATCCTCAACGAAGCCATCGTCAGTTCGACCGCGCTGTACGACTACAAGCCGCGGACGCCCGAGAGCATGGTCGCGTGGTTTGCGACCAAGCGCGCCAACGGTTTTCCGGTGATCGGCGCTGAAGACGAGAGCGGCAAGCTGCTGGGCTTTGCGAGCTACGGCGCGTTTCGGGCCTTTCCGGCCTACAAGTACACGGTGGAGCACTCGGTGTATGTCGAGGCCGGGCACCGCGGCGTTGGGCTCGGCCGCGCGCTCATGGAGGCGATCATTGCCGAGGCGGCGGCACGCGACGTGCATGTGATGGTCGGCGCCATCGATGCGGCGAACGCCGGCAGCATCGGCCTGCACGAACGGCTGGGCTTCGAACATGCCGGCACGGTTCGGCAGGCCGGGTTCAAGTTCGGCCGCTGGCTCGACGTGGCCTTTTATCAGCGGATTCTTTCGACGCCGCTGAATCCGGTCGACGGCTAGCTTTCTTCGCTGGCGCGGTCCAGCATCTGGATGGTGCCGGCATCGAGCTTGAGCTGGGTGGCCACGACCAGTTCTTCCAGCTGTGCAATCGAGGTTGCGCTGGCAATGGGCGCCGTGACCGAAGGCCGTGCGATCTGCCATGCGATAGCGACCTGGCCCGGTTTGGCGTTGTACTGCTGGGCCACCTTGTCCAGCGCCTCGAGAATGCGCAGCCCGCGCGGGTTCAGGTACTTCTTGGTGGTGTTGGCGCCGCGCGCGCTCTTGGAGGCGTCGGCCTCGGTGCGGTACTTGCCGGTCAGGAAACCGGCCGCCAGCGCATAGAAGTTGATGACGCCCACCTCGCGCTTCACGCACAGCGGTTCCAGTTCGTCCTCGAACGCCGCGCGGTCGTACAGGTTGTAGAGCGGCTGCAGGCTTTCGTAGCGTGCAATGCCCAGCCGCTCGGATATGTCGAGCGCTTCAGCCAGCCGCGGCGCGCTGTAGTTCGAGGCGCCGATAGCGCGCACCTTGCCGGCCTTGATGAGCTCGTCGAAAGCGCCCAGCGAATCCTCCAGCGGCGTGGCGGTATCGTCGTCGTGCGCCTGGTACAGGTCGATGAAGTCCGTCTGAAGGCGCTTGAGCGAAGCCTCCACTGCTTCGCGGATGTACGTAGGCGACAGGCCCGACTTGCCTTCACCCATGGGCTTGCCGACCTTGGTGGCCAGCACCACGCGGTTGCGCTTGCCGCTCTGCTTGAGCCACTTGCCGATGATGGTTTCGGACTCGCCGCCGGTATGGCCCGGCACCCAGCTCGAATAGACGTCGGCCGTGTCGATGAAGTTGAAGCCCGCATCGAGCCAGGCGTCGAGCAGGCGGAACGAGGTGGCTTCGTCCGCCGTCCAGCCGAACACGTTGCCGCCGAAGGCGAGCGGTGAAACCAGGAGGCCCGAGCGGCCCAGCGAGCGAAGTTGCGACATGAATTTCTTCCCTAAAAAGAGCGAGGATCAGACAAAACCGATGGCGCCGAGCAGCGCGCCCGCGCCGAGCAGCCACAGCAAATGAATGCGTGTGCGCCACACGACAAGGGTTGCCGCAGCGCTCAGCAGCCACAGGTGCCAGGCCGGCGCATCGCCCGAATGGTTGCCTGCGGCGAGCACCCAGCCGGTGGCAATCAGCAGGCCCACCACCACCGGCGCCATGCCCTGCTTGAACGCTCGCACGCCGCGCTTGTCGCGGTTGCGGTGGCCCCAGCGGGTGGCAAGGTAGGTGAGGGTGGTGCTCGGCAGCATGATGCCGACCATGGTGATCGAAAGCCCGAGAAAGCCGAGCATCCAGGCGCCCGGCCCGGCGCCGATGCCGCCGCCCGCGTTCAGGCCGATGTTCCAGCCCATGAGTGCGACGAAGAGCACGTTGGGCCCCGGCGCGGCCTGTGCAATGGCCACCGACGAGCTGAACTGCGCTTCGGTGAGCCAGCCGTGCTGCGCAACAAGGTAGCGGTGCATGTCGGGCACCGTGGTGATGGCGCCGCTGATCGACAGCAGCGACAGCAGCAGGTACTGGCCGAAGAGCGCAAGCCAGTCGTGCCACTGCATGACGATCGTGACAGGGCTCATGTGGCCCCCACGCTCGGCACTGGCGTGTCCTCGCTGCCCCCCGAGGGGGCGCTCGCACCTTGGGGCCGCCCGGCGGTGCTCATGGCGCAATCCTCCGCCAGGTCCATGCGCAGGCCACGCCGCCCACCGCCAGCAGCACCCAGCCGAGCGGAATCTTCAGTACCGCGATGGCGACGAACACCAGCGCCACGAAAACCAGGCAGGCGGCAAAGCCCAGCGGATGCTTGCGCAGCTGCGGAATCAGCTTGATGCCGGTGGCGGCAATCAGCCCGCCCGACACCGCGCCCATGCCGCGCAGCGCGCCCGCCACCTGCGGGTTGCCGGCGTAGTGCGCGTACAGCACGGCCAGCATCAGGATGACGACGAGCGGTATTGCGAGCATGCCAGCCACGGCGGCGATGGCACCGCGCAGTCCGAAATAGCGGTCGCCGATCATCAGCGCAAGGTTGACCACGTTCGGGCCCGGCATCACCTGGGCCACGGCCCAGTCCTCCAGAAACTGCTCGGGCGTGAGCCAGCGCTTTTTCTCGACCATTTCGCGCTGCACGATGGCCAGCACGCCGCCGAATCCCTGCAGCGCAAGCCAGGTGAATGAAACAAAAAGGTCGCGTGGCGACTTCGGTTGCGGAGGGGCGGATGGCGCCGCCGCGCCTGAGGGAGACGGATGCATGTGGAGCGATTATCGTAGCCCTACCTGCAACACGCCGGGCACCGGGCTGACATGCCCTGTGTCATTCAAAGGGAGACTTCATGCTCATGCAAATGCGCGCGCTTTTCGAATTGTGCAAGGAGGCCCTGGCCTCATGGTCGAACGACTATGCCCCGAGCATGGGCGCCGCGCTGGCCTACTACACGGTGTTCTCGATTGCGCCGCTGCTGCTGATCGTGATTGCCGTGGCGGGCCTGGTGTTCGGGCAGGAGGCCGCGCGAGGCGAAATCTTCCTGCAGCTTTCGGGCCTCATGGGCGAGCAGGGCGCGGCCGCGGTGCAGAGCATGCTGCAGGCGGTCAACAAGCCGGCCGAAGGCATCGTGGCCACGGTGGCCGGCATCGGCCTGCTGGTGATTGGCGCGACCACCGTCTTCGGCGAACTGCAGGACGCGCTCGACCGCATCTGGCGCGCACCGGCCCGTGCGAAGAACAAAGGACTCTTCAACTTGCTGCGCGTGCGGCTGCTGTCGTTCAGCATGATCATGGGCATCGGCTTCCTGCTCATGGTGTCTTTGGTGGCCAGCGCGGCGCTTGCCGCGCTCAGCAAGTGGTGGTCGCCGGTGTTCGGCGCCTGGGCGACGCTGGCGCAAGCGGTGAACTTCGCCTTCAGCTTTGCAATGGTGACGGTGATCTTCGCGATGATCTACAAGATCATGCCGCGGGCCAAGGTGCAATGGCGCGACGTGTGGGTGGGCGCCGCGGTCACGGCGCTGCTCTTCACCGTGGGCAAGCATCTCATCGGCCTGTACATCGGCAAGAGCAGCGTGGCCTCCGGCTATGGTGCCGCGGGCTCGCTGGTGGTGGTGCTGGTGTGGGTGTACTACTCGGCGCAGATCTTTCTTCTGGGCGCCGAGTTCACCTGGGTGTATGCCAAGACTTATGGCTCGCTCAAGAACGCGAGGGACAGCGCCGGTGCGAATCCATCGCCCACCCGTTCGGAGCCGCTGCCATAGCTAGCCGGCAAAGCCGCCTTCGTCCAGGAAGCGCTGTTCCTCGGCGCTGCTGGTGCGCCCGAGCAGCTTGTTGCGGTGCGGAAAGCGGCCGAAGCGCGCAATGATGTCGCGGTGCAATACCGCAAAGCGCTGTGTATTGGCATCGAGCGCCGCGTTGAGCTCGACCGAACGCTCCTGGTCGGCCAGCGATTCGGAGTGCATGAAGGGCAGGTAGAAAAAGCGCCGCAGCGCTTCGTCCACCTTCAGGTCGAGGCCCGCCTCGATTGCCTTGCGGGCCACGGCCAACGCCTTGGCGTCGGTCGCAAGCATGCGCGCGTTGCCGCGCCAGGTGTTGCGCGGGAACTGGTCGAGCAGCACCATCAGCGCGAGCGCGCCCTCGGCGTCGTTCGCCCAATGGTCGAGTTGGCCGAGAGCTGCGGCTTCGTGCGCAGCGAGAAAGCGCCCGCCGAACTCCGCATCGAAGGCATCGTTCTTGGCAAACCATCGGTCGGGTCCGGCGCTGCGCCAGAAGTCGACCACGTCACGGGCGGTGGGAAGGTTGGCAAGGTTCATCGCCGCATTCTCTTTCAGCCTGGGGCGCCGCGCCGGGGCCCTGAAAGTCGCGGTGGTGGCCGACATCGGCACGCGCCGGGGCTGCCTATGCTGAAGCGGTTTCATAACCCAGGAGATAAAGCTCATGAACCGATATGGCACCCTTTTGCGCGCAACCCTCATCGCCGGCGTGGCCAGCGCTGCGCTGGCCGGCTGCGGGATGATGTCGAAGTCGAACGTCGCGAGCTTCAGCGGCACCATGAACGCCGCCAGCGAAGTGCCGCCCAACATGACGCGCGGCAGCGGCCTGGCGGAAGCCTGGCTCAACAGGGACACGAACGTCCTGAAATACAAGATCACCTACAGCGGCCTCAGCGGCCCGGCCACCGCCGGCCACTTCCACGGGCCCGCGGCAGCGGGTGCCAATGCCGGCGTGGTGCTGCCCTTTGCCAGGACGGAGAGCCCGATCGAGGGCCAGGCCACGCTCACGCCGGCACAGGCCGCCGACCTGCTCGCAGGCAAGTGGTACGCCAACATCCACACCGCGGCCAATCCGGCCGGTGAGATCCGGGGACAGATGCTGCCCAAGATGTAAGGAGGGCGCGGTCAGCTTGCAGTCGCGGGGCTGGTGTCAAATGACACCATATGACGACGAAGAAGCCCCGCACGGCAAGCAAGAAGACCCCGAGCCCGTTCGCAGCGCCCCGCGAAGACATGCGCTCCGCGCGCAAGGCGCTGGTGCTGCAGGGCGGAGGTGCCCTCGGCGCCTACCAGGCCGGCGTTTATGCCGCACTCAGCGAGACCGACCTGCAGCCGCACTGGATTGCCGGCGTCTCGATCGGCGCCATCAACGCCGCGCTCATCGCGGGCAACGCACCCGAAAAGCGGGTCGACCGGCTGCGGGAGTTCTGGCACCTGGTGTCTTCCGGGCCGGCGCAGCGCCTGCCTTCATGGCTGGGCGACCGCGCCGCGCAGAACCAGTGGAGCGCCTCCATGGCGATGCTGGTCGGCATTCCAGGTTTCTTCGAGCCGCGCTATTCGCCCGCATTGTTGATGGGGGCCGCGGCACCGCTCCTGAGCTACTACGACACCACACCGCTCAAGCTCACGCTCGAACGCCTGATCGACTTCGACCGCATCAACGCGTGCGAGGCGCGCTTCAGCGTGGGCGCGGTCGACGTGCGCACCGGAAACTCGGTGTACTTCGACAACACGCGCCAGCGCATCGGGCCCGAGCACATCATGGCCAGCGGCGCGCTGCCGCCGGGCTTTGCGCCGGTAACGATCGACGGCGACGACTACTGGGACGGCGGCATCGTCTCGAACACGCCGCTGCAATACGTGCTCGACATTCATCCGCGCTCGGAGCCGCTGGTGGTGCTGCAGGTCGACCTTTTCAATGCACGCGGCGAAATGCCGCGCACGCTGTCGGGCGTGCTGGAGCGGCAGAAGGACATCACCTATTCGAGCCGCACCCGCATGAACACCGATGCACTGGCCGCCAACCTGAACCTGCAGCAGGCCATTGCGGACCTCATCTCCAAGCTGCCCGCGAACCTGCGCAACGACCCCTCGGTGCTTGCGGTGCAGGCCGAGCTCACGCACCACCCGATCGACATCTTTCACCTGATCTACCGGGACAAGCCCTACGAGGCCGAATCGAAGGACTACGAGTTCTCGCGCGCCGCCGTCGAAGAACATTGGGAAGCCGGCGCGCGCGACATGCGGCGAACGCTGGCGCACCCCGAAACGCTGCGCAGCGACGCCACGGTGAACGGCGTGACCACCTTCGACCTTGGCGAGCCAGGGGTGGGGCGCATCAAGCGGCCCGGGCTCTCCCGCTGATGCAAGGCGCCGCTCGCGTGCTCGCCTGAATCCTGCAGTTCTGTTTTCTTTCTTTTTCTTCTTTCAACCTCAAGGACGTTCACCATGCAACTCAAGGACAAGGTCGCCTACATCACAGGTTCGGCCAGCGGCATCGGCAAGGAGATTGCCGTTCTGTTTGCGCGCGAAGGCGCCAAGGTCGTCATTGCCGACCTCAACAAGCAAGCGGCCGACGCGGCGGCTGCCGAGCTCAAGGCTACGGGCGCACAGGCCATCGGCGTGGCGGTGGACGTGACCAGCGAAGAGCAGGTCAACGCTTCGGTCGAAGAAGCGGCCAAGGCCTTCGGCGGCATCGACATTCTCATCAGCAATGCCGGCGTGCAGATCGTGCACCCGGTCGATGAGTTCAGCTTTGCCGACTGGAAGAAGATGCTCGCCATTCACCTGGACGGCGCCTTCCTCACCACCAAGGCCTGCCTCAAGCACATGTATGCCCAGGGACGTGGCGGCAGCGTGATCTACATGGGCTCGGTGCATTCGAAGGAAGCTTCGCTGCTGAAGGCGCCGTACGTCACGGCCAAGCACGGCCTCATCGGCCTGGCCAAGACGGTTGCAAAAGAGGGTGCCAAGCACGGCGTGCGAGCCAACGTGATCTGCCCCGGCTTCGTGCGCACGCCGCTGGTCGAAAAGCAGATTCCCGAGCAGGCGAAGACGCTGGGCATTACCGAAGAGCAGGTCATCAAGAACGTGATGCTCAAGGAGACGGTCGACGGCGAGTTCACCACCACCGAGGACGTCGCCCGGGTGGCGCTGCTGTTCGCCGCTTTTCCGACCAATGCGCTGACCGGGCAATCGCTGGTGGTGAGCCACGGCTGGTTCATGCAGTAACCAAATGACGCCGCCGGGCGCGGCACACGATGGTTCACCCTAATGTCTCCGGCGAGTGAACTGTGCGAAAAATCGCATGGCCATTCAAACGTCATACCAATGACCTTCGCCAGGAGACAACAACCATGCGTGTCAGTTCGCCCCGTGTCAGTTCCTCCCGTGTGTTTTCGCGCCGCTCCTTCGTTGCCCATGCCGCGGGCGTTGCGGCCGGGCTCGCCATGTTTGCAGCGGCGGCTCCAGCGGCAGCGCAGGCTTATCCGAGCCGCCCGGTCACGCTGATCGTTCCCTGGGGAGCGGGCGGCGGTACCGATGCCACGGCGCGCATCATTGCAAGCCTGCTCGAAAAAGAACTGGGCCAGCCGTTCACCGTGGTCAACCGCACCGGGGGCAATGGGGTGGTGGGCCATTCGGCCATTGCCGCCGCGCCGCCCGACGGCTACACCATCGGCATGGCCACGGTCGAAATCGGCATGATGCATTGGCAGGGGCTCACGCAACTGACCAGCACGTCGTACACCCCCATCGGCCTTGCCAACCTCGATCCGGCCGGCATCCAGGTGCGCGCCGATGCGCCCTACAAGACCGTGGCCGAACTGCTGGCGGCCATCAAGGCCAGCCCCGGCAAGCTGAAGGCCTCGGGTACGGGTCAGGGCGGCATCTGGCACCTCGCCATTGCGGGCCTCTTGCGCGACCAGAAGATCGATCCCGCGGCCGTGCCTTGGGTGCCGAGCAACGGCGCCGCGCCGGGGCTGCAGGACGTGGTGGCCGGCGGCGTCGACATCGCGCCGGTCTCGCTGCCCGAGGCGCGCTCGCTCATCGACGCCGGCAAGGTCAAGAGCCTTGCAATCATGAGCGACAAGCCTTCGGCGCTGTACCCCAATGTGCCCACGCTCAAGGCGGCCATCGGCAGCGACTGGTCGATGGCGGCCTGGCGCGGCATCGTCGCGCCCAAGGGCCTTCCGGCCGACGTGCGCGACAAGCTCGCGGGCGCGCTCAAGAAAGTGGTGGCGAGCAAGGAGTACACCGACTTCATGGCCTCGCGCGGCTTTGGCGTGATCTATGCGGGCCCTGACGACTTCGCCGCCTACATGGCCAAGTCCGACGCCGAGCTCGGCGCAACCATGAAGGCCGTGGGTATCGTCAAGTGAGCGCCGCGCGGCGTGCATGCGCGCCCCGCGAGGGGGCGGCGCAATGAAGTTCAACGACGCGGTCTTCGGCTTGATTCTGCTGGTGCTCGGCGCGCTGGTGCTGGCCGTGGTGCGCAGCTATCCGGGCATACCGGGCCAGCAGGTCGGGCCGGCGCTTTTCCCGGGGCTGATTGCCATCGGCCTATGCGTCTGCGGCTTCATGCTGCTGGTCAAGGGCTGGCGCGAGTGCCAGGCCGTGGCCTGGATGCGGCTCGGCGACTGGGCCGCTTCGCCGCGCCACGTGCTGTCGGCCACGCTGGTCATCGGCGCGGTGCTGTTCTACATGTTTGCCTCGGAGCGGCTGGGCTTCCTGTTGACCGCCTCTGTCTCGCTGCTGGCACTGATGCTTGCCATGCGCGTGCCGGCGGGCCGCGCGGTGCTCATTGCGCTGGTTGCCTCGCTGCTCATCCATGCCGCGTTCTACAAGCTGTTGCGCGTTCCTCTTCCCTGGGGCGTGCTGACGCCCATTGCCTGGTAATTGGGGCCTCTACTCATGTCGGCAGCACTCTTGCAGGCTTTCTCGATGGTCTTCGAGCCCTACACCCTCCTTGTGATGGTGCTGGCCTCGCTCTATGGCCTGTTCGTTGGCGCGGTACCGGGGTTGTCGGCCACCATGGCGGTTGCGCTGCTGGTGCCGGTCACTTTTTTCATGCCGCCCATTCCCGCCATTGCGGCCATGGTGACGGCCACCGCCATGGCCATCTTCTCGGGCGACATTCCCGGCTGCCTGCTGCGCATTCCGGGCACGCCCGCATCGGCCGCCTATACCGACGAAGCCTTTGCAATGACGCGCAAGGGCATGGCCGAAACCGCGCTGGGCGCGGGGCTGGTGTTCTCCGCCGTGGGCGGGCTCTTCGGCACCGTGGTGCTCATCGTGGCGGCGCCTGCGCTGGCCGACTTTGCGCTCAACTTCAGTTCGTTCGAGTACTTCTGGCTCGTGCTGCTGGGCTTGACCTGCGCGGTGTTCATTACGTCGGACCGGCCGCTCAAGGGCATGGTCACGCTGCTGCTCGGTCTGCTGGTGGCTTGCGTGGGGCTCGGCAACCCGGCGGGCTTTCCGCGCTTTACCTTCGGCAATGCCGAGATGACGGGCGGCATCGGCATGATCCCGATGATGATCGGCATGTTCGCCGTCTCGGAGGTGATCCGCTTCGCGGTCGATACGCTGCCGCCGGGCGAGATCGTGGTCGAGAAGGTGGGCCGCGTGCTGTCGGGCCAGTGGGCGCTGGCTAAAAAGTACCCCGTGCAGATATTGCGCGGCAGCGTGCTGGGAACGGCGGTGGGCGCGTTGCCGGGTGCTGGCGCCGACATTGCGGCATGGATGTCGTACGCCATGAGCAAGAAATTCTCGAAGGAGCCCGAGAAGTTCGGCACGGGCCATGTCGAAGGCATCGTCGAATCGGGTTCGGCCAACAACAGCGCGCTGGCCGGCGCGTGGATTCCGGCGCTGGTGTTCGGCATTCCGGGCGACTCGATCACCGCCATCGTGATCGGCGTGCTCTACATGAAGAATCTCAACCCGGGGCCGACGCTCTTCACCACCAACCCGCAGAACATCTATGCGGTGTTCATGCTGTTCATCATTGCCAACATCATCATGGTTCCGCTGGGCATCCTGTGCATCAAGGTGGCCAAGCGCATCTTGCGAGTGCCGCGCAACGTGCTGATGCCGCTCATCCTTCTGTTCTGCATCGTCGGAGCATTCGCCATCAACAACTCGCTGTTCGACGTGGGCGTGATGCTCGCGGCCGGCATCGTGGCCTACCTGCTCGAGGAGAACGGCTTTCCGATTGCGCCCGCCATCCTCGGCGTGGTGCTCGGCGGCATGCTCGAGGAGAACTTCATCACCTCGATGATCAAGTCGGACGGCAACCTGGCGGGCTTCGTGTCGCGGCCCATTGCCGCTTCGCTGGCCGTGGTGGTGGTGCTGGTGTGGCTCGCGCCCTTGCTTCGAAAGCTATGGATCAGAAGCCGGCGAACGGCTTCGTCTACTGCAGCTTGAGCGACCAGGTCTCGCCGACCAGCTGCTGGCCGAAGCCTTCGTAGGGCTCGGCCTTGTCGAGCCTGAAGCCGCGCTTGGCGTAGATGGCGCGGGCGGCCTCCAGGCAGCTGTTGGTCCAGAGCACCATCTTCCGGTAGCCCTTGGCCTTCGCAAAGGCAATGCATTCGTCGGTAAGCCGGCCGCCCAGTCCCAGGCCGCGTGCAGACGGCGCGAGCAGAAGCAGCCGCAACTGGGCCGTGGTGGGCGATTTGCGCACCACGAAGATCGCGCCGACGCGCTCGCCGTCGAGCTCCGCAATCCAGCACTTCTCCCATGCCGGCTGAAACTTGCGGACGAACTGGGCCACGATGTCGGCCACCAGCGCCTCGAACTCGCTGTTCCAGCCGTACTCGCGCGCATACAACTCGCCGTGCTGCTGCACCACCCAGCCCATGTCGCCGGGCAACGGGTCGCGCAGCACGACGGTGCGGGTGCGCGCCGCAGGGGCGGCGGCGGGGTCGAGCAGGCGCTCGATGCGCGCCATGGCATCGACCACCTGCTGGCGGTCGTGCGGCGGCAACGGGGAGAGCAGGGCCGCCGCCTCGTCTCGCGACTTTTGTTGCAGCGGCGCAAATGCGGCGTGGCCCGCTTCGGTAAGGCGCAGCACGCTTTGCCGCGCGTCGCGGGCGTGGGGCTGGCGCGTGAGCCAGCCCTCGGCTTCGAAGCGGCGCAGGATGCGGCTCAGGTAGCCGGCGTCGAGCCGCAGGTCGCGGCCGATTTCGCTTGCCACGGGCGTTTGCCGGTGGGCCAATTCGTACAGCACGCGAACGTCGGTCAGCGACATGTCGCTGCCAAGGTACGGATCGAGCACGCCGATTCGGCTCGTATAGAAGCGGTTGAACTGCCGGATCGCCTTGACGGCGGCGGTATCGGGAGTGGCCAGGGTGCTCGACATGGTTGCCATTGTCATATTGATAGTTGACTTTGGCAATCAATTAAAGGCCTTGTTCCGGTCGCGCCAAAGCGGCCGGACGCGACAGAAGTGCTGGAAAACCCTAAAATCGCGGGTTGCCCACTGCGGTGCGAGCCCGCCAAGCCGCGCTGCCATACCCACTGATGAACGCCCCCGTCGACGTCTCCTTTTTTGCGCGTGCCGCCAAGCCGCTGACCAGCTACCGCAAGTACTGGGCGGCCCGTTTCGGCACGGCCAAGTTCTTGCCCACCACGCGCAAGGAAATGGACGCGCTCGGCTGGGACAGCTGCGACATCATCGTGGTGACGGGCGATGCCTATGTCGACCATCCGAGCTTCGGCATGGCCGTGATCGGCCGCATGCTCGAGGCTCAGGGCTTTCGCGTGGGCATCATCGCGCAGCCCGACTGGCAGAGCGCCGAGCCCTTCAAGGCGCTGGGCAAGCCGAATCTGTTCTTCGGCGTGACCGCCGGCAACATGGATTCGATGATCAACCGCTACACGGCGGACCGGAAGATTCGCAGCGACGACGCCTACACGCCCGGAGACGTGGGCGGCGCGCGGCCCGACCGCGCGGCCATCGTCTATTCGCAGCGCTGCAAGGAAGCCTGGAACGACGTTCCCATCATCCTCGGCGGTATCGAAGGGTCGCTGCGCCGCATTGCGCATTACGACTACTGGCAGGACAAGGTCCGCCGCTCGATCGTGGTCGACTCGAAGTGCGACCTGCTGCTGTACGGCAACGCCGAGCGCGCCATTGTCGAAATTGCGCACCGCCTGGCGGCCCGCGAACCGGTGCACGAGATCACCGACGTGCGCGGCACCGCATTCGTGCGGCGCGACACGCCTGAAGAGTGGTTCGAGATCAACTCCACCAGCGTGGACGAGCCCGGCCGCGTCGAGGCGCACGTCAACCCGTACCTCATGGTGTCGGAGCAGGCCAAGGCCAACGGCGCCACCTGCGCGAAGGAAGACGAGGCCCAGGCCGTAGCGCAAGCTGCTGAAGCAGGCGCCGCGGCGAACTCGGTGAACCCGGCCATCAAGCCGCTCACCTTCGTGCCGAACCCTGCGCTTGCGCAGCGCGCCAAGATCAAGGTGCCTCCGCGCGACCGCAGCGTGATTCGCCTGCCGTCGTACGAGCAGGTACGCGCCGACCCGGTGCTCTATGCCCACGCCAACCGCGTGCTGCACCTGGAGACCAACCCTGGCAACGCCCGCGCGCTGGTGCAGGCGCACGGCGAGGGCGCCACGGCGCGCGACGTGTGGATCAACCCGCCGCCCATTCCGCTCACCACGGCCGAGATGGACCACGTGTTCGACCTGCCGTACGCACGCAGTCCGCACCCGCGCTATGCCGACGAAAACGGCAGCCACGACGGCGCGACCAAGATCCCCGCGTGGGAAATGATCCGCTTCAGCGTGAACATCATGCGCGGCTGCTTTGGCGGCTGTACCTTCTGCTCCATTACCGAGCATGAGGGCCGCATCATCCAGAGCCGCTCGGAAGAATCGATCATCAAGGAGGTCGAGGCCATTCGCGACAGCGTGAGCGGCTTTACCGGCACCATTTCCGACCTGGGCGGCCCCACGGCCAACATGTACCGGCTCGGCTGCAAGAGCCCCGAGATCGAGGCCGCCTGCCGAAAGCCCAGTTGCGTGTACCCGGGCATCTGCCAGAACCTGGGCACCAACCACGATCCGCTCATCAAGATCTACCGCCGCGCGCGTGCGCTCAAGGGCATCAAGAAGATCCTGATCGGCTCCGGCCTGCGCTACGACCTGGCCGTGCAGTCGCCCGAGTACGTGAAGGAACTGGTGCAGCACCACGTCGGCGGCTACCTGAAGATCGCGCCCGAGCACACCGAGCAGGGCCCGCTCACCAAGATGATGAAGCCCGGCATCGGCAGCTACGACAAGTTCAAGCAGATGTTCGAGAAGTTCTCGGCCGAGGCGGGCAAGAAGCAGTACCTCATTCCGTACTTCATTGCCGCGCATCCGGGCACCAGCGACGAGGACATGATGAACCTCGCGATCTGGCTCAAGAAGAACGGTTTCCGCGCCGACCAGGTGCAAACCTTCTACCCGAGCCCGATGGCCACGGCCACCACGATGTACCACACCAACAAGAACCCGCTGCGCAAGATCACGCGCGAGAGCGAGACGGTGGACATCGTGCGCGGCGACAAGCGCCGGCGCCTGCACAAGGCCTTCCTGCGCTACCACGACGCCAACAATTGGCCGCTGCTGCGCGAGGCCTTGAAGAGCATGGGCCGCGCCGACCTCATCGGCAACGGCAAGCACCACCTCATTCCAACGTGGCAGCCGCTCACCGACGGCGGCTACACGAGCGCGCGGCGCAAGAACTCGACCAGTGCGCCGGTGGCAGCCAAGGCATCGGCACCGGTCAGGCTCGCGCCCGTGAAGCCCTCGAAGGGCCGCATGCTCACGCAGCACACCGGCCTGCCGCCGCGCGACAACGGCTCGGCCCCGCCGCGCAAGGCTGCGGCCGGCCCGGTGCGCGGCAGCATTCGCAAGCCGCGCTGAGTTCAGCCCGCGAGCAGGCTCGCCGGCAACAGCTTGCCGAACCACGCGCCCACCGCGGCGATATTCAGCACCACAGTGGTCCAGTAGCTCGCCATGAAGCTCGCCTTGCGCGACTTGTGGCGGAATAGCCGCTGCGCGCACCACGCCCCCGGCCATCCTCCCGCCAGCGACAACAGGTGCAGCGTGCTCTCCGCGGTGCGCCAGCGGCCGGCCTGGGCCGCGCTCTTGTCGACGCCGTAGATGACGACGGTCAGAAGGTTGATCAGCAGCAGTACGCCCAAGGCAAGCGGCGGCAGGCGTGCGGTCTATACGCCGTAGCCGAGCAGCGCTGCGTAACCCAGAAGCAGCACGCCGATGGGCCACGTGGACGACGAGGAAGAGGAGGGGCGCATGGCCGCGATTCTCTCTTGCAGCTGCCGAACCCGGCTCTTATCATCGGCCGCTCATGCACCTGCACCACTCTCCCCCTCCTTCGACCCGCTGCTGACGCGCGTTCAACGCTGCGCTCAGACCTGCACGTGGTCGCCGCTGCCCGCCTTCACGAGGCCGGGCTGCGGCCGGATGGTCATGCCCGCCCTCGACGAATGCGGCGGGCGTCATGGAGAGATTTCAAGAATGAACGCAAGAATGTCTGCCGCCCTGGCCTGGGGCGGCGTGTTGCTGGCCGGCGCGCTGTGGGGCGGTGGTGCGCTGGTGGCGCAGTTCCTCATCGATGGCGGCATGGCGCCGCAGAGCCTTTCGCTGGCGCGCTTCGCGCTCGGCGTGCCGTTGCTGTGGTGGCTGCACTGGCGTGCGCAGTCCGTGCAGCAGCCGGCCGGGGTGCGCTGGAACGACTTGGAAGGGCGGGAGCAGTTTCAGGTGGCCGGCACCGGCGCCGCGATGGCGCTCAATGTGAGTTGCTGGTTCGCGGGCATCGCGCACATGGGGGCCGCGTTGCCGACGGTGATTTCGATCTGCTGCGCACCGGTGATCGTCGCGTTCGTGTCGGTGATGTGCGGCTATGAACGCTTCGGCCTGCGCCTGTCTGCCGGGCTCGGATTGGCGCTGGCGGGCGTGGCGCTGCTGGTGGTGCCAGCCGGCGGCTGGGGGCCACTGCCTGCCGGGTATGCCGCGGGGCTGGCGTGGTCGTTCGGCTCGGCCTTCTGCTATGCGTTGGTGGTGCTCGGCAATGCGCGAATGCCAGTGCGCGTGCCGGCCGTCACGGCATCCGCATGGGGCATGAGCGTCGCGGCGCTCTGCATGCTCGCGATCGCATGGCCGGCCGGCATCACGTGGCCGGCCGGAACCGCGCAGTGGCTTGGCGTGAGCTACACCGGCGTGGTGACGACGTCGGTGGCCTACCTGGCCTTTGCCTGGGGCGCGCGGCACCTCTCGCCCACGGCCGCAGTGGTGGGCACGCTCATCGAGCCGCTCGTGGCCGCGCTGCTGGCAGCGCTGCTGCTCTCCGAGCCGATGGCGCCGCGGCAGTGGGCCGGTGCGGTCTTGCTGGCGCTGGCCATGCTGTTGCTCGTGCGGCGAACAGGAGCGGCCAAACCCGGTGGCTGAGTCGGCCGAGGGCTGTCCGTTGTATGGTGTGGCCCCATGAGCAGTCCGTTCTATCCGCCGGTTTCATGGTTGCGCGCCCTGGCGGGGGCTGTTCTGTTCGCAGCTTCGGTGCATGCGGTGGCGGCGCCGTCCGAATCTCCTTCTGCATCAGGTGCCGCTTCGGCCGAAGCGCTGCGCGCCACGCATCAGCGCATGAAGGGCAAGCTCGCGCGCAGCGGGTTCGGGCGGCCCATTCAGCTCGATTCGGTGGAGACGCCGGGCGGGCTGCAGGGCGACATCTATGCCGTGGTGGACCATTCGTTGCCGGAGATCAGCGCTGCGCTCAAGGAGTCGTCCCACTGGTGCGAACTGCTGAAGCTGCACGTCAACAATCGCCGATGCCGCGCGGGCACCACGCCGCAGGGGCAAGACATGCTGACGCTGTTCGTCGTGCGGCGCTACGACAAGCCGGTCGACCAGGCGTTCCAGCTGCCCTTCATCTATCGCGTGGCCAACGCAACGCCGGAGTACCTGTCGGTCGAGATGAACGCCGCCAGCGGACCGCTGGGCACGAGCAACTACCGGGTCACGCTGGAAGCGGTGGCGCTCGACGAGAAAAGAAGCTTCCTGCATTTCGGCTACAGCTACGACCACAACATGATGGTTCGCATGGCCACGCAGGCGTACCTGGCCACCTTCGGCCGCAACAAGGTCGGCTTTACCGTGGTGGGCAAGGAGGCCGATGGGCAGCCCGAGTACATCCGCGGCGCGCGCGGGTTGGTGGAGCGCAATGCGATGCGCTACTTTCTGACGCTCGACACGTATCTCTCTTCGGAAGCCGGAACGCCGGCCGAGCGGCGCGAGCGCTCCTGGTTTGCCGCGGCCGAGCAGTATCCGCGGCAGCTGCACGAGATCGAACTCGAAACCTACCTTGCGATCAAGCGCGAGGACCGCGAACGCGACGGCACGAAGCGCTGAACCGCGCGAAAAGGCGCGGCCAGCCGCAGCCTTTCGACCGCAATTTCACGGACTTGTCATCTGCCTCAGCGCTAATCCGGGGCCTGCGCCTTTGCGCGGGCGCTTAACAAGGACAAGCAATGCGGAAGACAAGAGGATCGAGGATGGGGTGGTTGGCGCTCGCGGGTGCCAGCGTGCTGTTGGGTGCCTGCGGCGGTAGCGATGGCGGCGGGACTGGCGGATGGGCGTTTCCCCCCGCGTCCAGCGGCGGAGGCGGCGGCGGTGGCACCACGAATCCGCCTGTCGCCCAGTCGAAGACCGGCACCTTCCTCGATTCGGCGGTCGAAGGCCTGGACTACGTTGCCGGCAGCGCCGCCAAGGCCGCCACCAACGCGGCGGGCGAATTCACCTGCAAGGACGGCGAGACCGTTGTCTTCAGCGTCGGCGCGCTCGCGCTCGGCAGTGCCGCCTGCGGCGACGCGATCACCCCGTTGACCCTGGCCGGCGGCACCGATGTGAAAGCCGATGCCGTCGTCAACCGCCTGCTCGCGCTGCAGAGCTTCGACGAGGACCGCGATCCTTCGAATGGCATTCGCCTGACCCCGGCGCTGAAGGCCGCGCTCACGGCCGGGTCCATCGATTTCAGCGCCGCGGCCGCGAGCTTCGACACCGCGTTCAACGCGGTGCTCGCGGGTCTGCCCGCTCCCTACAATGCCCGCATGGTCGATTCAAGCCGCCGCACGCTGGCACGTGAGCACTTCGAGAACACGCTGGCTTCGCGCCTTGCCGCGCCGGTGACCGAAGCCTCGACGCAGACCAACGCGCTCGGCACCCTCGGTATCGGCGTCACGCGCTACCAGCTGCAGGCCGATGCCAGCTTCAACGTGCCCTACGAGGGCGACAACGAGAAAACCAAGGCCGACTTTCCCGCGGGCTTCCTGCCGGCCTACGGATCGGGTCTGGCATTCAAGGGCAAGGCCGACGACGGCACGCTCGAGTTCTATGCCATTACCGACCGCGGCCCGAACGGCGACGGCCCGACCGCACCCGTGCCCAACGGCGGCGGCGCCACCAGCATCAGCAAGGTGTTTCCCGCGCCGTCGTTCGCGCCGAGCTTCGGCATCGTGCGCATCGGCAAGACGGGTGCGGTGCTCTCGTCGAGCGTGCCGCTCAAGCTCGATGCCGGCAAGAAGATCACCGGCCTGCCGCCGCAGTCGGGCGTGGGCTCGACGGGCGAAACGCCGCTGACCGACCGCTATGTGTTCGATGCCGCCAAGGCGAACTACGACGCGAACGGCCTCGACCCCGAGACGATGGTGCTCGACAAGGCGCGCAACGTGCTGTGGACCAGCGACGAGTACGGCCCGTTCATCGCACGCATCAACATCGCGACCGGCGTGATCGAGAAGAAATACGCCCCCGGCAGCGGCGCCGCCGACCTGCCGTTGGTGCTCGCGCAGCGCCGCGCCAACCGCGGCATGGAGGGGCTGACGCTCGACGCGGCGGACGGCAAGCTGCACGGCTTTCTGCAAAGCCCGATCGATCCGAAGGACGGCGCGGGCAAGTCGATCCAGGCCACGCCGCCTGGCGGCAGCAAGACCGATGTGCGCCACATCGCGAAGTTCACGCGCTGGCTCGCATTCGATCCGGCCACCGAGACATCGAAGCTCTACGCTTACCCGATCGACGGCAGCCAGTACGACAAGAACCGCACCGGCAACGCCAAGCTCGGCGACGTGGTGAGCCTGGGCAACGGCCGCTTCATCGTGATCGAGCAGGGTGCGCGCAAGAGCGACGGCAAGGTGTTCAACAAGCTCATGCTGGTCGAGCTGCCGGCCAATGCAACCGACATTGCTGGCTTCGACCACAACCTTGAGATCAGCAGCATCACGCAGGCGCCTTCGGGAGCCGCTGACTACTCTGCGGTGGTGACCATGCGCAAGACCGAACTGCTCGATCTCAACGCACTGGGCTGGCTGGCCGAAAAGGCCGAGGGCCTCACGGTGGTGGACGACCAGACCTTGGCGCTGGTGAACGACAACGACTTCGGCCTGAGCACGATCCTGCTCGATGCCGACGGCAAGACTGTTGCAGGCAGCGTCGAGGACTGTACGGTGGATGCCGCTGGCGCGATCATTGCCAAGTGCCCGGCTGGCGTGACTGGCGCGCGCATCACGCGCGGCAGCGACCTGGAACGGCCGGTGCGCATCTGGCTCATCAAGCTCGATCGCAAGCTGAGCGAACTGCGCCTTTGATCAGTCGGCCAGCGTGAGCAGCGGCACGTCGCGCTCCCGCGCCATGGCGTCGAATTGCGCGCGGGTGCGGGTGCGGATCCACGCGGCAATGCCTTCATGCGTGGCTACCGCGAACATGTCGCGCGAAGCCACGCCGGCCGCTTCGCAGAGGCGCTCTGCAAAGTGCGGCTCCAGCGCGGCAACTGCCACGCGTCCGTCAGCGCAGGGATACACGCGATAGCCCGCGTGCGCGCCGCCCACAGCGCCTTCGGGCCGGGTCAGGCCCCATGTGCGCGGCAGCGCCAGCCAGTCGGCCGAGGCATTGAGTGCCACTTCGAGGTACACGCCGTTCGCCTTGGCCGCGGACCGGGCATGCAATGTGGCCTGCAGCACCGCTTCGCTTGCGAGCAGGGCGCCGCCCATGTCGGCGTAGAGCGTGGGCGGCAGTTCGGTGCCGGTGACCAGGCCGCTTTCCGCAACATAAGTCAGGTCGTGGCCCGGCTCCTCGGCACGCTCGCCAGGGGCGCCGATGATGGCGACCTGAGACAGCGACGGATGGCGCGCCTGGAGCGATGCCCAGTCGAGCTTCAGCTTGACGAGCGCTGAAGGCCGGAAAGAGGTCAGCAACACGTCCGTGCGCGCCAGTTCGGCATGCAGCAGTTGCTGGCCGGCTTCGGTCTTCAGGTCGGCCGTGCGAACCTCGATGCCTTCGTGCAGCGCGGCGTACGCGGCCTTGTTGTAGAGCGCCATCGGATCGCGGCCCGGCGGCTCGAACTTCAGGCAGGTGGCACCCATGCCGCGGCAGCGCAGCAGTGCCGCAGGGCCCGGAAGGTTGAGCGCAAGGCTCAGCACACGCACGCCGGCGAGCGATTGGAAAGACGAGGCAGCGGGGCTTTGCATGGTCATGTATCCGGTGATCAGGGCGAAGGACATTTTTACCCGCTCAGAGCCAGATTTCGCAAGCCATGGCATTTGCCGGCGGCGTAGCATGCGCCATGGCGGCGCCGCGCCTTGCCGCTCTGTTGCAACGACCAAGGAGATTCACCATGTTTGAAGCTTCCCTCATGAGCGGCCAGCGCATTCTCGTGACTGGCGGTGGCACCGGCCTCGGCCGTGCGATGGCCGAGCGCTTTCTGGGCCTGGGGGCCGACGTTGCAATCTGCGGCCGACGCCAATCGGTCTGCGAAGAAACCGCGGCCGAATGGCGCCGGCAGTTCCCCGAGCGCCGCATCGACACCTTCGGCGTGGACATCCGCATTGCGCAGAACGTCGATGAGATGGTCGAGAGCCTGTTTCAGAGCGGCGGCCTCACGGGCCTCGTCAACAACGCGGCGGGCAACTTCGTGGCGCCGACCGAAAGCCTCTCGCCCCGCGCTTTCGACGCCATTGCGAACATCGTCTTTCACGGCAGCTTCTACGTCACGCAGGCTGTGGGCAAGCGCTGGGTCGCGGAAGCCAAGTCCGGCAAATGGAAGGCGGGCGATGCGTTCCGAAGCGTCATGAGCATCATCGTGACCTGGGTCGACAACGGCAGCCCCTACGTAGTGCCGTCGGCCATGAGCAAGGCCGGCATCGAAGTCATGACCAAGTCGCTGGCGGTGGAGTGGGCGCGCCACGGCATTCGCCTGAATGCCGTGGGGCCGGGCGAAATTCCGACCGAGGGCATGAGCAAACGCCTGAACCCCGGCGAGGAGCCCGGCGCGCGCAGCAAGAAGACCAACCCGATGGCGCGCACCGGCCGCATGAGCGAGCTGCAGAACCTGGCGGCCTTTCTCATGGCGCCGGGCCAGTGCGACTGGCTCACCGGCCAGAGCATCATGATGGACGGCGGCAACGCGCTGGCCACCGGCGGCAACTTCTACGAGTTGCGCCAATGGAGCCACGATGACTGGCAGGCCGCGCGCGAGCGCATCGAGGCGCAGAACCAGAAGGACAAGGCGCAGCGCTGACGGCCCTGCATGCCGCCAGCAGACGGATCGCGCGGTATCGTTGTGCCATATCAACCAGGAAAAAAGCAGATGCAACTCATCGGCATGCTCGATTCGCCCTATGTCCGCCGCGTGGCCGTCTCGCTGCGGCTGCTCGGGCTTTCGTTCGAACACCGGTCGATCTCGGTCTTCAGCACCTTCGAACAGTTTCGGGAGATCAATCCCGTGGTCAAGGCGCCGACCTTGGTGTGTGACGACGGCACGCTGCTGATGGATTCCACGTTGATCATCGACTACGCCGAAACGGTCGCCGGCCGCAGTCTCATGCCCTCCGGACTTGCGGAACGGCAGCATGCGCTGAAGGTGCTCGGGCTTGCGCTGGCGGCGTGCGAGAAGTCGGTGCAAATCGTCTATGAGCGCAAACTGCGTCCACCGGAAAAGCAGCACGCGCCATGGGTCGACAGGGTCCGAGGCCAGCTTGGTGCGGCCTACGCAGGGCTCCAGGCCGAGCTGCGGAAGCTGCCTGCGCCGGGCGCCGAAGGCACCATCGGGCAGGCCGCGCTGACAAGCGCCGTGGCATGGAGCTTCACTCAGCTGGTGCTCCCGGACGTGATTGCGCCCGCCGATTACCCGTCGCTCGCAGCCTTTGCGGCCGACGTGGAAAAGCTGCCGGCGTTCGTGGCTCTTCCACAGGTCTGAATCAGTTCGCGGCGATGTCCGCCCCGCGCTCGGCCAGCAGGGCGCGCAGCAGCGAGCGATGGCAGCGCGACTCGTCTTCGCAATAGCAGCCCACCGAAAGCGCCGTGCTGTGCGAGAGCGCCGCGAGCAGGTCGAGGCTACGGCTCGCGTCGGCCTCGGCCATCTCGACCTTGTACTTGCGCATGAAGGCGTTCCATTGCGCGGGCGTTTCCGCCTCCTGGCCCAGTTTCATGGTCTCGGCCGAAGGCGCGAGGTTCGGGTACCACACGTCGTACCAGTCTTGCGAGGCGAACTCCGTCTTGGGAACGCCGCGCGGCGGACGGCGCACGGTGCCGATGCGCAGGCCTTCGCCGTGGGCGCGCGGTGTGCCGAGGCGAACGATGCGAATGCTCATGCAGGTCTCCTTTTTATGAACGGGCTTCAGGTGCCGACGATACCGCCGTCGCGCCGGCGAATTGCCAGCGTGGCCGAGCGTGGGCGTGCGCTGCCGGGCTCGGTGCCGTCGGGCCAGGCGCTGGTCGGCGTTCCGCTGCCGTCGTCGCGCGATTCGCCTGGATGCTGGATGTTGACGAACAGCGTACGCCGGTCGGGCGTTACCACGCAGCCGGTAACTTCGCTGCCGTTCGGCGCCGTCAGAAAGCGCTTGATGCGGCCCGTCGCCGGATCGGCGCACAGCATCTGGTTGTTACCCAGCGAGGCATAGGGCGGCTTGCCGATGAGCTGGCCGCTCATGTCGGTCTGGATCCAGAGCAGGCCGCCGCTGTCGAAATGCAAGCCATCGGGGCTGCCGAAGATGTCCGCCTGGCCGGAGGGATAGCGCGCGCCGCTGTCTGTTTGTGCCGGGTCGCCGGCGAGCGCGAAGTGGTCCCAGGCGAAGCTTTCGCTGCCCGCATCGCCGCCATCCTCGCGCCACCGCAGGATCCCGCCAAAGAGGTTGGCGGCGCGCGGATTGGCTGCGTCCGTCGCGGGCTTGCCGAACTCGCCGCGCTGGCTGTTGTTGGTGAGCGTCACGTACACCTCGCCGGTTTGCGGGTGCACCGCAATCCATTCCGGACGGTCCATGCGGGTGCCGCCCACCACGTCGCCCGCCAGCCGGGCGTGGATCAGCACCTCGGCCTGATCGGCAAAGCCGCCCGCCGCATCGAGGCCGTTGCGCCCGTGGACGAGTTCGAGCCATCGGCCGCGTCCGTCGGCGTCGAACCGGGCGACGTAGAGCGTGCCTTCGTCGAGCAGGCTGCTGTTGGCGGCACTGCCGCCGCTGGCTGAAACCTTTCCGTGGCTGACGAACTTGTAGATGTATTCGAACCGCGCATCGTCGCCCATGTAGACCACGAGGCGCTGGTCCCTGGTGAGCGTGCAGGTGGCGCTTTCCTGGCGCTTGCGGCCGAGCGCCGTGCGTTTGATCGGTTTGGCCGCGGGATCGAAGGGGTCGATTTCGACCACCCAGCCGAAGCGGTGGGCCTCGTTCGGATGCCGGCTCATGTCGAAGCGTTCGTCGAAGCGCCAGTACTCCACCCACTGCGAACCCGGCACCGTGCCGTAGCGGCGCTGCGCGGGCGTGAGGCCTTTGGCCGCTTCCTTGGGGCCGCCGAAGTAGCCGTGAAAGTTTTCTTCGCAGGTCAGGTAGGTGCCCCATGGCGTCACGCCCATCGCGCAGTTGGCGAAGGTGCCGAACACCTCGTCACCCGCCGGATTGGTCTGTGTGCGCATCAGCGGCGTACCCGCCGCGGGGCCTGCAATGCGCATGGGCGTGTTGCCGTGCACGCGCCGGGCATAGGGCGACGGGCGCACCTGCCGCCAGCCATCGCGCGTGCGCCGGATTTCGATGACCGACACACCCATGGCATGCAGCGACTTGCGCACCTTCTCGGCGGTCCATTCCTTGATGCCGTCCGCGTGGAGCAATTGCTCGTCGGTGTATTCGTGGTTCATCACGAGCAGTGCGCGGTCCGGCGCTGCAAGCGCAAAGAAGTGCATCCCGTCATGGTGCATGCCCGCCTGCAGCGCCTGGTCGGCCGCGCTGTGCGAGCCATCGGGCGCAAAGGCCGGCATCGGCTGGCCCTTCACGCCCGTGGGGGTGCCCCACGGATAGAGCAGCTGCCATTCGTATTCCGGCGGCACCACGACCGCGTCTCGCAGCGAAGCGGGCACGGCCGTGAAGCCGAGCATGGCCGGCTCGTTGGGGCTGGGGGATGCGTGGACACCGCTTCGGTGGAGCAGCGCCACCACGGCGGCGGCGCCCGATTGCAGAAAGATCCGGCGATCCAGGGGCATGGGTCGAAGCAGGTGTTGGGCGGGCGACAGGCGCCATCATCGCCGAGCGCCCGTACCGGGCGATACTGGCGCGAAGAAAACCGAAGGAGACACGACATGGCCGACCGGATCGAATGGACCTGCCACCCCGACGGCGTGGTGGAACTGCAGCTTGCGCGCGCCGACAAGATGAACGCGCTCGACCCCGCGATGTTCGACGCGCTGATCGAGGCCGGCGAAGCCTTGCGCCGTGATGCCGCGGTGCGCGCCGTGGTGATCTCGGGCCAGGGCAGGGCGTTTTGCGCCGGGCTCGACATGGCTTCGTTCGAGCGCATGGGGCAGGGCGCGGCGAGTGCCGTGCTGGGCGCTGCGGCCGGCGGCACCGACCTGGCCATCCGGACCCACGGTATTTCGAACGCGGCCCAATACGTGGCGATGGTCTGGCGCGAAGTGCCGGTGCCCGTCATCGCGGCCGTGCACGGCGTGGCTTTTGGCGACGGCCTGCAGGTGGCGCTGGGCGCCGATGTCCGCATCGTGGCGCCCGACACCAAGCTTTCGGTGATGGAGATCAAGTGGGGCCTGGTGCCTGATATGGGCGGCATGGTGCTGATGCGCGAACTTGCCCGCAGCGACGTGGTGCGCGAGCTCACCTTCACGGGGCGCATCTTCTCGGGCCAGGAGGCGCTGCAGCTTGGCTTTGCCACCCGGCTGGCCGCCGACCCGTTGTCCGACGCCCTCCGGATGGCGCGCGACATCGCGGGCAAGAGCCCCGATGCGATCCGGGCAGGCAAGCGCCTGCTCAACGCCGCGCTGTCGCACAGCGCGGCCGATCTGCTGGTCGCCGAGTCGGTGGAGCAGCGCGCGCTGATCGGGAGCGCAAACCAGACCGAGGCGGTCAAGGCCAACGTCGAGCGGCGGCCGCCCCGATTCAGCGCAGCTGCCTGACTGCATCGCCGCGTAGAAAACCCTGTGTTTTCACCTTTGGCCGCTAAAAGCGGCCAATTTCGGCGCGGACGGGATTTCGATTGTGAGGATTAAGCGTTCTTGCCGAGGGCTGGTCGCCGCGCGGACAAACATGACCTTTGTGTGACTAAGGTCACGTCTTGGCGGGATTAAGGGTTCGGAAGGGTGGCTGATTTAGTCACATTCCTTAACAATTAATCCTTTTGACTGCGACGGCGATCCTGCATGTCGACCACGTTTTTCTGCAATCTCAGCGTGCCCATCCTGGTGGGCGAGGATCGCTACAAGTACATCCCTGTCGTCGGCGTCTTCCGAAGCATTCCGTTCGAGCAAATAGACGAGTGGGTGATGCACCCCGACGGCAAGCCCCGGAGCGACCGCGAGCTCGCGGCTGAAGTTCTTGTCGAGATCCGCGTACCGCCCGAAATGAGCGGAAGCGCTGCTGCGCGCGCGTTCGACGTTGCCGACATCCTGCAGCTGGACCGCGCGGCTGCGATCGTGGTCTCTACCTACCTGGCGGCGCTGCCGCGGGTCTGACCCGCCCGCTCGGCGATTCTTCGCCATTGCTTCAGCCCGGAGCCGCAGCGCCAGCCCTTGCGCCGACCCTAGTGCCTGCCGCGCGCATCCACCGGCCAGATGGCCACCAGGGTGTCGCCATCGACCACGTGATAGGCGTCATGCAGGTTGACCGTCGGGTCGCAATGCGGGGTGACGAACTCGACACGCTCTCCCAGCGCCGGCCTCGCCCCGGCAAACAGCAGCTTGCCATGCTCGTCGCCAAAAAACGCGTAGCGGCTCGCCGGCTCGGCGCCACGCGCCACCAGCGGCACGCCGGCGTCGGTGGCAAAGCACTTGGTGCCGCCGTCGACCGTGACCCAATCTGCCGCATTGGCGCTCACCACCGCCGTCTGCACGAACAAGGACACCTCGAAGGGCGAGGGCTGTCCGGGGGCGCCAAGCACTTGGGTGTATTCCGCGTCCATGAAGACATAGGACCCCGCCTGCAGCTCGGTGAACGCGTCGCGCTGCGCGTCGAGATCGTGGGTGCCGGTGCCGGCGCCCGTCACGATCTCGAAATGAATGCCCTCCTGCCTAGCCTGCGCGACGATACGCGCAACGGTTTCGCGCAGGCCGGCGGCCGCGGCGCTGCGCTGTTCCCGGTCAACAATGTGCTGCAGGTTGCCGGCGTAGGCCTGCAAGCCGCGCAGCTTGAGGCGAGGCTCGGCCGCGATGCGGCGCGCGAGCTCGAGCACCTGTGCTTCGGTTGCGGCGCCGGTGCGGTTGTAGCCCGCGCCGTAGTCGACCAGCACCTCGAGCGGATGCGGCAGCCCCAGCGTGGCGGCGGCAAGGTCCGCGGCGTTGCGCGGGTCATCCACCACCACCATCATTCCGCCGGGGCCCGCGAGCCTGGCAAGCTTGACCACCCGCGCGATCTTGCTCGGGGTCACGGCGGGCGAGGTGATCAGCACATCCGGAATTCCGGCCTTGACCATGACCTCCGCCTCGCCCAGCGTGACGCAGCTCACGCCGATGGCGCCCGCGGCCACCTGGCGCCGCGCGATTTCCACCGACTTGTGCGTCTTCACGTGCGGGCGCAGGCCCACACCGCGCGCTTTGGCAAAGGCGGCCATGCGCTCGATGTTGCGCATGAGCGCGCCCAGGTCGAGCAGGAGGGCGGGTGTATCGAGCGATTGCCGGCCGCCGGTCAGCCCGATCAGCGGCGTGTTGACTTGCGTATCAGAGAGCATGGGAAACCTTCGTATGCAGAGTTCGGGGTGCGCGCGCCAGGCACGAGGCAGGCGAAATGATCGCATCGAAAAGCCGCTTGCGGTACGCGCGCAGCGGCCGAAAAAAGGAGTGTCGCTCAGTCGCCCCGTGACGGCGCCCGGTGCCTCGAGCGCCCCGAGCGCTTGACCGCCAACCACCAGAGCAGCGCCGCATTGACGGCCCAGCCACCCGCGAGCAGGAGCAGCGCCGTCTGCGCAACGCCCGGTTCGAGATCGAGCGTCAGCAGGGCCAGCGACCATGGCAGCGCCCCCGCGATGGCAGCCAGCATGGCCAGTTCGTTTTCAGGAAAAGCGGCGGACGAGACCACGCACACCACGCCCACGGTGGAATAGGCGAGCGCACCAATGCGCCACCAGGAGGGGAAGGGCGACCGAGGGTCTGCGGTGTCCATGTGGCAACGATTGCAGGCGCTTGCAGTGTGCCGCGACAGCCGCCTGCGCGAAGCGATGTAAGTCTTCAGGCGATGCCTGCCGAGCCAGGGTCGCTCTTGTTCCCCAGGCGTGCGAAGGCGTCGGACAGGCAATCCACGAACACCCGTATGCGCGAAGAAAGCCGATGCCGCTGCGCGTACACGGCATAGATGTCGGCGCCGGGCGTGCGGTACTGCGGCAGCACCTGCACGAGGCGGCCACTCGCGAGATACCGCTCGATGTCCCATTCGGCCCGCATGACGATGCCATGGCCGTCCAGCGCCCAGCGCACCGCAATCTCCCCGTCGTTGGTGGTCAGCGCGCCGCGGACCTTGATGGTTTCGGTCTGTTCGCGGCGGCCTTTTCCGCTGGAAAGGCGCCACACCCCATAGGCGTCGTTGCCCTGGCGAATGCCGATGCAGTCATGGCGCGCCAGGTCGCTCGGAACCACCGGCGTTCCGCGCTGCGCGAGGTACTTGGGCGAGGCGCACAGCAGCCGCCGGTTCGGCGCCAGGCGCTTGGCGATCACTCTCGCGTCCGGCGGCTCGCCGAAGCGCACGCAGACGTCGAAGGCATCGTCCGTCAATGGCGGTGGATCGGCCGACAACTGCAACTGCACCTCGACGTCGGGACACAGCCGGCTGTAGCGCGAGATCACCGGGGCCACGTGCATGCGACCGAAGCCCAATGTCGCATTCACGCGCAGCAGGCCCTTCGGCGACCCCCGGCCCTTGGCCAGGAGCTGGTCCAGGTCGTCGAGCTCGCCGAGGATGCGGCGCGCATGCTCCAGGAACACCTCGCCCTCGGGCGTCAGGCTCATGCGCCGCGTGGTGCGGTTCACCAGCGGCATGCGAAGCCGTTGCTCCATCTGCGAGAGCCGCTTGCTCACCGCCGGCGTGGAGACGCCCAGGTTACGCGCCGCGGCGCTCAGGCTGCCGCCGGTAGCAATCTGCACGAAGAAGCCCAGTTCGGAGGGCTGGATGCCGTGGCTCATTGGTCGAAACGATTGTTGACTTGCAGTTAATGATGAATTCACTTTACCTGTGCGATGCCATCGGATGCAAACCACAGAATCGGCCGAACCACTCAAAGGACGACGGCGCAAATGAAGACGTACAAGATCGCAACCATCCCCGGAGACGGCATCGGCAAGGAAGTGATTCCCGCGGGCCAGCAGGTGCTCCAGGCGCTGGCCTCGGCCGGCGAAAGCTTCGATTTCGAGTTCGAGAATTTCGGCTGGGGCGGCGACTACTACCGCGAGCACGGCGTGATGATGCCGAACGACGGGCTCGATGCGCTGCGGGGCAAGGACGCCATCCTGTTCGGCTCGGCGGGCGATCCGCACATTCCCGACCACATCACGTTGTGGGGCCTGCGCCTGAAGATCTGCCAGGGCTTCGACCAGTACGCCAACGTGCGCCCGACGCGCATCCTGCCCGGCATCGACGGTCCCCTGAAGCGCTGCGGCCCTGATGACCTCAACTGGGTGATCGTGCGCGAGAACTCCGAAGGCGAATACGCCGGCGTCGGTGGCCGCGTGCACCAGGGCCACCCCATCGAAGCCGCCACCGATGTCTCGATGATGACCCGCGCAGGCGTCGAACGCATCATGCGCTTTGCCTTCAAGCTGGCGCAGTCGCGGCCCCGCAAGCTCCTCACCGTCATCACCAAGAGCAACGCCCAGCGCCATGCCATGGTGATGTGGGACGAGATCGCTCTGCAGGTCTCCAGGGAATTTCCGGACGTCACCTGGGACAAGGAACTGGTCGATGCATCGACCGCGCGCATGATCAACCGGCCGGCCTCGCTCGACACCATCGTTGCCACCAACCTGCATGCCGACATCCTCAGCGACCTGGCCGCCGCCCTCGCGGGCAGCCTGGGCATCGCGCCGACCGGCAACATCGACCCCGAGCGCCGCTACCCGTCGATGTTCGAGCCCATCCACGGCTCCGCCTTCGACATCATGGGCAAGGGCCTGGCCAATCCGATCGGCACCTTCTGGTCGGTCGTGATGATGCTCGAGCACCTGGGCGAGGCCGAGGCCGCAAGGCGCGTCATGCAGGCGGTCGAAGCCGTGACGGCCGACCCCTCGCTTCATACCCGCGATCTCGGCGGCACTGCTACTACGGCGCAGGTGACGCAGGCCGTGTGCGCGCGGCTGGCATAGAGACCGCCGCATTTCCGCTGCCAACCGCAAGAAGAACGGCGCACGTCGTCAGCCTGGAGACAAAGACATGAAGAAGCAACCATTCGCCACGGGGCGCCGCGCCGTCGCGGGAACTGTGCTGGCAGCCATGGCATTCGCTGCCGCGCCCTGGGCCGCTGCGCAGGAGCCGTGGCCGGCCAAGCCGATCAGCCTGGTCGTTCCTTTTCCGTCCGGCGGCACCACCGACGTGCTGGCCCGGGCGCTCGCCGATGCGCTCTCCAAGAGCCTGGGGCAGCCCGTGATCGTGGAAAGCAAGCCGGGCGCCGGCGCCACGCTCGGTGCCGACTACGTCGCCAAGGCCAAGCCCGACGGTTACACGCTGCTGATGGGCGCGGTGCACCACACCATTGCCACCAGCGTGTACAAGAAGCTCCCCTACGACTTCCAGAAAGACCTGGCGCCCATCACCACGGTGGCCATGGTGCCGAACGTGCTGGTGGTCAATGCGTCGCTCACGCCCGCAAAGTCGGTGGCCGAGCTGGTTGCCGCGGGCAAGTCATCGTCCAGGGAACTGGCCTATGGTTCGAATGGCAACGGCACCGCGCAGCACCTCATCGGCACGCAGTTCCAGGCCAGCACCGGCGTGAAGCTGCTGCACGTGCCCTACACGGGGAGCGGCCCGCTCACCACCGACCTGCTGGGCGGGCAGGTGGACATGTCCTTCGACACCATCACGCCCGTGCTGCAGCACATCAAGGGCGGCAAGCTGCGCGCCCTGGCCGTGACCACGGCCAGGCGCTCGGCCGTGCTGCCCGATGTGCCGACGCTCGAACAGGCAGGCCTGAAAGGCTTCGACATCGGCACGTGGTTCGGCGTGCTGGCGCCGGCCGCAACGCCGAAAGACATCGTCGCGAAGCTGAATGCCGAGATGGTGAAGATCATCAAGTCGCCGGACTTCGCAGAAAGAATGCGCGCGATTGGCGCCGACCCGATAGGCGACAGCTCCACCGACATGGTGGCACGAATCCGCGACGAGACGGCGAAGTTCGCAAGGCTCGCGAAAGAAGGCAAGGTGGCGGTGGAGTAGGTCGAAGCGATGCAGCCCCGGACGAAGTAGCCGCCGCCGAAGGGCTTTATGCCCTTCAAGCTGTAGCATTTCATTCGGCGCCTGCTCGGCCTGCATGAGCGCGGTTCGTCATCCACATGAAACTCCTTCGTGCGACAAGCAGGCAACAGGAGAGAACGCATGGCTGCACCGAGCAAGCGACAAAAACCGCAGAAACAAACCACCCCAGCACATCGAACGGAGCGCGCCTACCAGCACGCGAAGGGCGACATGTCGAAGTCCGACAGCGAGAAGATGGAGCGGCTGCTGCATGAATTGCGCCTGCGCCGCATCGCGGCCGAGCCCAAGTTTTCTGACGACGTCATCGTGTGGCCGTCGAAGGGCGCCGCGCCCGGTGGCACCGAGTTGGCGGCCCTTGGCGCCATCAATCTGGGCAACGCCGAAGAGGCGCTTGGGCAAGGAGTGCAAGGCCGCGGTGCGCCGCGGATGAATCTCGTCAAGCAGCTGGACGGCGTGTCGGTGATGAAGGCCAATTCATCCGCGTTGCTGGCGATGCGCCGGAATACGCCGGGCCTTCGGATTGCGCCCGCTGCATGGGCATACCTCCAATACATTCGCCCGCTGGGCGACGAGCTGGAAGCTTCCGCAATCCAGGTGGCGGCAGGGGCCAAGGTCAAGAGGTTCGAGCTGCGCCTTGCCGATCCGAAGGGAAACCCCGTGGCGGGCGTTCGGGTCAAGGCGCTTGTCGATTGGGACGGCGCGCACGTGCCTGCGGTAACCGACGCGCAGGGAATCGCGAGCCTGGGAATTCCGGTGCTCTACCCTCGTGTCGAACTGATTCTGGTCGAACCGGAACACACGCACTGGTCGGTCTTCGTGAAGGGGTTCGACCGTGTTGCCGCACCGAAGCGCCTGGATGTCCAGATCACGCCGCTGGTGCCTGATGCTTACCAACTGCTCTCGAATTACGCGCCCTACGATCCCCAGGCGGGAGCGGGCGTCACTGTCGGCGTGATCGATAGCGGCGTCGGGCCGCACGCCGACATTGCCGTGGCGGGTGGCGGCTGCTTCGTTACCGGCGAAGACCCGGCGGATTTTCTCGACAACGGCATCGGGCACGGCACGCACGTCGCGGGCATCATCGCGGGCAAGATGGCCGCGGGCAGTGGCATCTACGGCCTGGCGCCGTCCTGCCGCCTGCTGGCGTACCGCGTGTGTCCCAAGACCGGTGAGCGCGGGCGCGCCAAATCCAGCGACATTGCCAGCGCGCTCGAACGCGCGATCGGCGACGGCTGCGACATCGTCAACATCAGCATGGGCAGCCTCGAGCCGATGCCGGAGATGCCCGACATTCTTGAAAAAGCGCGCAACGCCGGCATTGCCGTGTTCGCGGCCACCGGCAACGATGGCCAGTCGCTGCTGCGCTATCCCGCCCGGTACAGCCACACGCTGGCGGTCGGCGCGCTCGGCCGCGATGGCACGTTTCCGGCAGACTGTCCGGAGAGCTTTCAGGAGAGCGAGATTCGCCGCAAGAAAGAGTTTGTTGCCGAGTTTTCGAACTACGGCCTTTCGACCGATTTCATCGGCCCCGGCGTTGCCGTCCTGTCGGCGTTTCCGGGCGGGCGATACGCGATGATGTCCGGCACTTCGATGGCCACGCCGTTCACATCGGGCATGGCGGCCCGTCTGTTGTCAGGGAATCCGAACCTGCTTAACATGCCCAGAGGTCCTGAAAAGGCCGACGCCATCGTCAAGATGCTGTCGCAGGCAGCCCGCAAGGTGGGCTGGTCGGCCGAGTACGAAGGGTTTGGAGTTCTGAAGTGACAAGCGTGGTATTGACCTATACGGGCAGTCCCGACCAGAAGTTGTCGGCCGAGGCGCGGCTGCGGCGCTGCGTGCCGGGTGTCGTGCTGACGCCGAAAACGGGCACCCTGGTCGAGGCCCAGGTCGACGACACGCAACTCGCGGCACTCGAGCAGAACCCCGAATGGGTCGTGACCCAATCGACATTCGCGGAAATCCGCAAGCCTGTCTTCAATCTGAAAAACGCACGCGCCAAGCTCGGCAAATAGTCGCAAGGCGCCCATGGCCGCTGTTGGCCGTTGGGTTTTTTGGAGAGGAAGTCCCATGTCCGATACAGACGTCCAGGTCGTGAGCAACTCCTGGGCCGGAATTCAGCGCGTTGCCGTAACGCCCAAGCCACCGGAATTCTTCAGCGGCCGGGAAGGTTATGCGCCGGACTTTTTCGGAGAAGACAGCCGTGTGGAACTGCCTTCGATGAGCGACGCCATATCGATGGACGACATCGCCACGCTCGAAGACGGCTCGTACGAACTCAAGTACCAGCACTTCAGTACCGTGCAGTGCATTTCCCGCCGCGTGCCGCTTTATTCCGCCTGCAACGTCGACGGGTCGAAGTCCAAGAACGTTCCGCGCCACGACACCTGGAACTACGACGGCCGCATCAAGAAGGAGTACCAGATGCTGCGGGAAGCTTATGGCCCCGAGCAGGACAAGAAGTTTTCCCGCGGCCACATGACGCGCCGGCAGGACCCGAACTGGGGCTCGCTGGCCACCGCGCAGCGGGCCAACATCGACACCTTCTTTGCAACCAATGCATGCCCGCAGTGGCAGCCTTTCAATGACGGACTGTGGGGCGACCTGGAGGACTACATCCTCGCCAACGCCCAGGGCGACGACAAGCGCATCAGCGTCTTCACAGGGCCCATTCTCCGGACGGACGATGCCGAGAGATTCGGCATCCAGATCCCGCGCGACTTCTGGAAGGTCGTCGCATTCATCAGCGAGGCGACCGGCGAGCTGACCGCCATCGCCTACCTGATGAGCCAGGGCATCTACCTCGATTCAGGCGTGGCGCGCGACCTGGAGGACTTCGGTACCTCGCAGCGCCCGCTGTCGTTCATCGAAGCCGAGACCGGCCTCGGGTTCGAAAGCCTCCAGGGCCGCGATGTGCTCGATGGCGTGGACATCAGCTTCGTGCAGCCGATCCGGCGCTTCGCCGACACCCGGCTTCCGGGCTGATCTATGGGGTAGGGGAGGCGTGCTCCCCGGTGGTGGAGCCGATACGCCGAGCCTCGGACTCGATCACCAGGCGATCGATGCGCTCGTCCGGCAGGTTGACCAGCAGTTCCACGTGCCTTCGAATCGCGTGCATCGTCTTCACGAATGCCTCGGCGCCGCCGGCGTCGTCGGCTCGGGGGTCTGGGTGCGACCAGTGCGCGGCGGCGGGTTGTCCGGGCCAGACCGGGCAGGTTTCGCCCGCGGCCTCGTCGCACAGCGTGACCACCAGGTCCATGTGCGGCGCCGAGGCGAGGCCGTACTCGTCCCAATTCTTGCTGCGCAACCCGTCGGTGGGCAGGCCGGCACCCTTCAGCGCTTCGATGGTGCGCGGATCGGGCTGCCCGTCCGGCGTCGGCTCATGGCCCGCGGAATACGCGGCGAAGCGGCCCTTGCCGAGATGGTTGAGCAGTGCCTCCGCAATCAGGCTGCGTGCCGCATTGCTGTTGCAGAGGAAGAGAACATGAACAGGGTGTGTGGGAGTCATGGTGCGTCAAGGTGGCCGCTCACAGGCGGCCTTCAAGTGGTTGACTGCACCATTGATCCCGACGGGGATGACGTGTGTATGACGACCGCAAGATGCGGCCGATTCTTTCCCGTGGTGTCCCTTGGAGTTCTGCCGCAAACAGGGTGAGGGAGTTTCGTCCCGATACTCGCAAGGCTCGCAGACTCGGCGCAAAGTCATCGACCCTTCACGCCTCGGAGCCATACTGCAGTGGATGCCTGTCGGCGCTGGTAGAGGTTGCCTTTGGCACCCGCCCACAGTGCGGGACCTCGAGGCCGGCGGCATCCTCGGTTCAATGCGAGGCGGCTGCGGCATGAAGCGAACGCCGAGCCGCTTGGTTAAAGAGAGGGATTGGCCTGCCCGGAGGGGATCGAACCCCCGACAACCTGCTTAGAAGGCAGGTGCTCTATCCAACTGAGCTACGGGCAGATTCCGGGCCGGACAGAAGCAAAAACGAAAGATACAGAAGAAACTTGGTCGGGGCGAAAGGATTCGAACCTTCGACCCTCTGGTCCCAAACCAGATGCGCTACCAGGCTGCGCTACACCCCGACAAGCCTTCTATTCTAGCTTGAATACCGGGTGCTCTCAGCGTTTCTCGTATTGCGTCTTGCCGAAAAGAATCTCGCGCTCTTTATCGCCGGTGATCGGCTGGCGCAAATCGGCCAGCACTTTCACGCCGCGCTGCACGGCGGGCCTTGCGGCAATGGCGTCGAACCAGGCTTTCAGGTGCGGGTAGTCGGTGAGGGTGATGCCTTGTTTGTCCCAGCTGCGCAGCCACGGAAAGATGGCGATGTCGGCAATCGAATAGGTCTTGCCGGCAATGAACTTGTTCTTCGACAGCTGCTTGTCGATCACGCCGTAGAGCCGCTTGGCTTCGTTGCTGTAGCGGTCTATGGCATAGCTGATCTTTTCAGGCGCATACATGCGGAAGTGATGCGCCTGGCCGAGCATGGGCCCCACGCCGCCCATCTGGAACATGAGCCACTGCAGCACGTCGTAGCGCTCGCGGTCGGTCTTGGGTAGCAGCTTGCCGGTCTTGCCGGCCAGGTACACGAGGATGGCGCCCGATTCGAAGAGCGAGATCGGCTTGCCGTCCGGCCCGTCCGGGTCGGTAATGGCGGGAATCTTGTTGTTCGGGCTGATCTGCAGGAAGTCGGGCGCGAACTGGTCGCCTTTGCCGATGTTGATCGGGCGGGCGTTGTACGGCAGGCCGCACTCCTCCAGCATGATGTGAATCTTGTGGCCGTTGGGCGTGGGCCAGGAATAGACCTCGATGGGCGATGCGGGCAT
>NZ_RWKH01000079.1 GCF_003984625.1 Variovorax sp. DXTD-1
TCTAGCAACTGCAGTTGCCTCTGCCTTTCGGCAATGGCCAGCGTCTTGGCGTGGGCATCGCCGTAGCGTTTGATCGAAAAAAACTTGCGCACCGTATTGCCCGGCCCCAGGCGGGTGGAGGCTTCCCAGTATCTGGGTATGCCATCTCTGTCCTTGGTGAGCTTGACCCCCGTGTAGCCACTGGTGTTGTTAGGCCGGGGGGTGGCCGCAAATTGTTGTCGCGTGGCCGGAGGGTGCTGTCTGATGATCTCATCGCGCCAGGCTTGGGCTTGGCGCAGCGCCGCAGCCTTGCTGCCATACACCGAGAAACTGAATATCTTGGCGAAGGTCACGCCATCACGCTGGATAGCCACATTCCAGTGCCCACCCCGAAGACGGATGCCATACATCGCAGCAGAATTGGTTTTTCCCAAAGGCATGGCGTCTTGCTCAGAAACTTGCGTTCAGGTTGAAGCCGAGCGTGACCTTGGCAGTCCTGTAGCCCTTAGGCTTTGAGATGGGGGCGCCGACGAAA
>NZ_RWKH01000080.1 GCF_003984625.1 Variovorax sp. DXTD-1
TACCACTACGGCAAGCACCACAACGCCTACGTGGTGAACCTGAACAACCTGCAAAAGGGCACCGAGTTCGAATCGATGACCCTCGAGGAGATCGTCAAGAAGTCCAGCGGCGGCATCTACAACAACGCCGCGCAGATCTGGAACCACACCTTCTTCTGGAACTGCATGAAGCCCCAGGGCGGCGGTGCTCCCAGCGGCGCGCTGGCCAAGGCCATCGATGCCAAGTGGGGCAGCTACGACGCGTTCAAGGAAGCGTTCGTGAAGTCGGCCGTGGGCAACTTCGGCTCGGGCTGGACGTG
The DNA here is from genome assembly GCF_003984625.1 of Variovorax sp. DXTD-1. Lineage (GTDB taxonomy): Bacteria > Pseudomonadota > Gammaproteobacteria > Burkholderiales > Burkholderiaceae_C > Variovorax. The sequence goes on from NZ_RWKH01000080.1 coordinate 300, forward strand.
GCTGGTGAAGAAGGCCGACGGTTCGGTGGACATCGTGAACATGGGCGCCGCCGGCACGCCGCTGACCACCGGCGACACGCCGGTGCTGACGGTGGACGTGTGGGAACACGCCTATTACATCGACTACCGCAACCTGCGCCCGAAGTTCGTCGAGACCTTCCTGGCCAAGCTGGTGAACTGGGACTTCGCGGCCAAGAACTTCGGCTGA
>NZ_RWKH01000081.1 GCF_003984625.1 Variovorax sp. DXTD-1
CCGGTCCGCCGATGACGGCGGCAGCCATGCTGCTCATGTACAAGGTGGCGCTGGCGCTGTTCATCGGGTTCGGGCCGATTTTCATCATGTGCCTGATCTTCAAGGTGACGGAGCAGATGTTCTGGAGCTGGCTCAAATACGGGCTGGGCACCTTGTTCTCGATGGCGGTGCTCAGTTTCATGGTCTCGATCGTGCTGGAGCTGACGCTGCGCGTGGCGGCGGCCTTGTGGGCGGCCAGCGCTGTCAGCAGCTTGCTGGACGTTGCAGGAAGCGCGGGACTTACGAACCAGGCGATGCAGCAAGGGGGCATCGGGTTGTTGATGACGACGCTGCTGATTTCTGCGCCGCCGATGGCGGCTGCGTTCTTTGGGGGGACGATGGGGCAGTTTGCGACTTACGCGCAAGTGGATGCCGGCAAGAAAGCCGGAGCGGGTGATCCAGGGTATCAGGCGCACCAGGGGACGCAGCAAACTAGCCAGACGACGCAAACGACTCCTCCC
>NZ_RWKH01000082.1 GCF_003984625.1 Variovorax sp. DXTD-1
GTGCCACCCATCTCGGAGACGTACCCTCGGGAAGCACCTCTATGAGGGTGTTGTACAGCGCATGCTGGGGATGACTCGGGTCGCTGAACTCGCGCAGCAATGGGCGGCTCGCATCGGTCACGGCAGCATCCAAGTGCTGCCGGCTGTCGCGGCCTTGCGCGAGCTGCGTCGTCCCAGGCTGATCCCTCTCATCGCGCTCATCGCGCCGTTCCTGGCCGTCGTGTCCGCGCATGCGTGCCACCTGCTCCCGCATCTGGGCCAATTCGGCCTGCGCCGCAGCCTCCCGGGCCTGTGCCGCCGCCGCCTCGGCTTGCGCCGCCGCAATGGCTGCTGTATCGCCTTGAGGGTATGAATGCACCGGGGCAGCCATTGAGGCGTGGGTTGAGACTTGGGTTGTCGGCGAGTGCATCGCCTCGGCGCCAGCGGCCGACCGAGCAGGGCTGACATGCGCCTGTGCCACAGGCGCCCCCGCATGTTCTCCTCG
>NZ_RWKH01000083.1 GCF_003984625.1 Variovorax sp. DXTD-1
ACCTCGCCGCAGGAGATCTACCACCGCAACAACCCGAGCGAGCCGCTGGACGGCACTTCGCGCATGAAGCTGTACACGGCGGAGGTGAGCCTGAATGCGCCGTTCAAGCTGGGCGAGCAGAAGCTGCGCTATTCGGGCTTGATCCGCGCGCAGTGGAACCGCACGCCGCTGATGTCGCAGGACCGGTTTGCCATCGGCGGGCGCTACACGGTGCGCGGCTTCGATGGCGAGACGAGCCTGATGGGCGAGCGGGGCTGGCTGATCCGCAACGACATCGGGTGGGCCATCCCCACAGGTTCAGGCCAGAGCGGGGCGGAGCTGTATGTCGGCGCCGACTATGGGCATGTGGGCGGGCGCTCGACGGTGGATGGGCTGGGGCGCAGCCTCGCGGGGGCGGTCATTGGCGTGCGGGGGCAGTGGAGCAAGTTGAGCTATGACTT
>NZ_RWKH01000084.1 GCF_003984625.1 Variovorax sp. DXTD-1
TGTTGATTGCCACCGAAAATTGACCCGGCTAACGCACTAATTTCCGTCTAAGACTGACCCACGTAAAACTCTACCCTGCTCATTTTTAAGGCAGGGGATCCTAGGAGTGATAGACGTGGCGACATTGAGTGTCATCAGACGCTGGGCCCTGCGCGAGCAGATGTCCATTCGCGAGATAGCCAGGCGTACAGGCCTGTCTCGCAACACCGTAAAGAAGTACCTGCGAGCCGGCGAAGAAGCGCCGCGCTACGCCAAGCGGGCGAGCTCAAGCAAGCTCGACCCCTATGCCGACAAGCTCGCGACCTGGCTCGCGATCGAGGCCACCAAATCGCGGAAACAGCGGCGCAATCTGCGGCAGATCCACACA
>NZ_RWKH01000085.1 GCF_003984625.1 Variovorax sp. DXTD-1
GGGCGGCATGAGCTTTGCCGAGGCGCACCGGCGCCGCGACGAGCCCGAGCAGATTTCCCCGGGCTCGTTGCGGCCCGTGGGCAAGCTGGATACATCCCAGATGGACAAGGGCAGCCCGTTGTACCGGATGCACCTGGCGCAGGAGCAGGCCCATATGCGCGACCTGGAGATTGCGCTGGCGCAGGACAGGGAGCGGTTCAAGAACGAGCCGAGTCCTCAAAGGACACCGCAGCCTTCGGTGGAGCGTACGCAGGCCCGTACGCAAGGGCATCTGCCGGACGAGGCGCCTGTGCAGAAGCAGCCCGCACCGCCTGTACCCGAAGTGCAGGCGTTGGCGCCAATT
>NZ_RWKH01000086.1 GCF_003984625.1 Variovorax sp. DXTD-1
GGTGATTCGACCTTGAAGCCCGACTCAGCGCGCCATGGCCGGAGCCTCTTGCGTCTGGACAGGCTGATTCACTTGCTGCGCCCGCTGGCTCTGCTGCTGGGCATGCACCTCGGTCGAGGCCTGCGAACTCTGGGCCAGCGGCATGTTCAGCGCCTCCACTGTGTCCACAGAGACCACCTTCGACAGCCCGCTTCCGAGCTTGCCCTGAACGGCAATGATCTTGTCGCCGCTGGTGCCGCCCAACTCCAAATGGTCGATGCACTTCAGGCCGGCGCATTGCGCCTTCACCGCCACGTGGCCTGCAGCGTTGTCGGTCTGGTGATCCGAGG
>NZ_RWKH01000087.1 GCF_003984625.1 Variovorax sp. DXTD-1
TCGGGCGCCGAAGCCGCCCGTGCCGTGCTTGAACGCCAGCGTGCCCTCCAGCGTGGCCTCGCCGATGAACTCCTTGTGGTTCAGCCCGAGCTCCCAGCCGCCCACCACCTGGTGCTGCACCGGCACTTCGGTGTCTTCGATGAGGCTGCGCGACTCCCGGCGGAAGCCCTTGAGCGCCAGCGTCGTCTTGCGGCTCTGGTCGCGGTACAGCAGGCGCGAGAGTTTCACTTCGGCGTTGTTGGACTTGCCGGCATAGGTGATGGGGCCGTTGAAACTCTCCACGCTCTGGTGGTACTGGCTGTTCGAGGCCGTGAAC
>NZ_RWKH01000088.1 GCF_003984625.1 Variovorax sp. DXTD-1
CTTGACGGCCTCGAACAGCCAGTACCACCAGAGCGTGGAGAGTTTCAACGGGCCGATCAACTATGCGGGCAAGTCCAACAACGCCGAAGTGAAGCTCTCGCGCCTGCTGTACCGGGACCAAAGCCGCAAGACGACGCTGGCGCTCAAGGGCTTTCGCAGGGAGTCGCGCAGCATCATCGAAGATTCGGAAGTGCCGGTGCAGCAGCACGTGGTCGGCGGCTGGGAACTGGGCCTGAACCACAAGGAGTTCATCGGCGAGGCCACGCTGGAGGGCACGCTGGCGTTCAAGCACGGCACGGGCGGCTTCGGCGCCAGG
>NZ_RWKH01000009.1 GCF_003984625.1 Variovorax sp. DXTD-1
CTTAGCCCGTTGCCAAGGGGCCCGCCGGCGCGGTCTTTTCGATCTTGATGGAGCCGTCCGGCCTTTCGCAGGTGCCGATCAGCAGGCCGCTCGCCAGCGCATGCTCGCGCAGCGCTTCGACTATTTCGTCGCGCCCCGGCGTGGACGAGAACGAAGGCGCGCTACCTAGCGCAAACAACTGAAAGGCGTAACGGTGCGCGCCGTGCCCCGGCGGCGGGTCGGGCGGTAGCCACGCGGCCTGCAGCCCCGAGTTGCGTCCCACCTGCAGGCCGGCCGCGCCTTCGTTGTCGCGGCTCGGAATGGCGGCCTCGTCGAGCTTGCCGTCGCTCGGCCGCAGCCCCACCACGATTGCGTGCACCAGCGGATTCGGGGTCGGCGAGTCGGCATCCTCCACCACCAGCACCAACGAAGTGGTTTCCGCGGGCAGTTGGGCCCACTGAAGCGGCGGCGACAAGCCTTCGCCATCGGCCGTATAGCGCAGGGGCAGCGGCCCACGGTCCACGAATGCGACGCTGGTCAGGGCGATGGACGCCATTCCCTGCCGCATTCCGAGCGTATTGAAAACGATCTTGTCCAGGCCGGCACGCACGCCGTGCAGCGCGTGGCCAATGACTTCAGGCAATTTTTCGAGCATGGCTTCGGTATAGCCCCGTGCGGCAGTTCACTCTGTAGGACGCCGCTGCATGCAAGAGATGGCGGTAGACCGCGCCAAATTTCTCGAACGCAAATTCGATGTATTTCCTGGCCCGTGGATCCGGTTTTGCTCCGCTATCATGATCGTTGCCTGAATCAACGGGCAATGCTTTCCCGCTTCTTCCAATTCACCGCCAAAGGAACTTCTTCATGAGCATCGTCTGGACTATTCTGATCGGGTTCATCGTGGGTCTGGTTGCGCGGGCCGTCAAGCCGGGCGACGATTCCGCCGGCTTCATCGTGACCACGCTGATCGGCGTTGCGGGTTCATTGATCGTGACCTATGTCGGCCAGGCCATGGGCTGGTACACCGCGGGCCAGGGCGCCGGTTTCATCGCGTCGGTGCTCGGCGCGATCGTGCTGCTCGTTCTTTACGGCCTGATCAAGCGCAAGAGCTGATTCCGGGGGCTGCGGACTGATGCCGCGCAAACCACGCGCCAAGCATCATGTCTACGTGGTCGAGCTCGACGACCGCGTATGGAACCATGGCCGCTTCAGGCGGGCCAACCCCGACTATCAACTCGGCAAGCCTTTCGTCTATGTCGGAATGACCGGGCTCGACCCCGACATTCGCTTCGACAAGCACAAGGCCGGCATCCAGGCGAACACCTTCGTGCAGGAGTTCGGCCTGCGGCTGCTGCCAGCCCTCTATGAGCGCTACAACCCGATGAGCTACGAGGACGCGCGGTCGATGGAGGTCGAACTCGGCATCCGGCTGCGCGCGAACGGCTACGGCGTCTGGCAGGCCTGAGGCCGGCGCCCTCTTTCAACGCCCTTTCTGGCGCTGCAGACTCAGGCGTAAGTGATCCAGCCCTCGTAGGCCGGGGCATCCAGGTGCGGCAGGGTGTTGTACGTCACAAGCATGTGGCGCTTGGGCGTAAAGGCGAACTCCGTCACCGCCGTATTGCGAATGCGCAAGTTGAGCTCGATCGTCGTTTCCGGGTTCGTGCCAAGCACATGCCCGACCGCCGTGCTGATCGGTCCACCGCTCGACACCACCAGCACCTTGGCACCATGGTGGCGGTCGCGCACATGGTCGAGCGCCGTGGTCACGCCCGCCAGAAAGTCCACATAGCTCGGCATGCCGGCAGGCTGGGTCTTGCCTTGCATCCAAGCGCCCAACCCGCTGCGCAAGAGGCGGAAATGGTGGCGGTACATCTCGGGCGAATCGGGCTTTTCGAGCTTGCCTTCGTGAATGGTGGCAATGACAGCCTCGCTGTCGTACTCGTTGAGCCCGGGCCATGGCAGCACGTCGTCGCGCGCGAGGCCGAGCCCCTGTGCAATGCCCTCCCAGGTCTGCCGATGCCGCTTCAAGGTGCCCGTGATCACCGCATCGAAGTGCATGCCGCGCTCGCGCCAGTATTCACCCAGCCGCACGGACTGCCTGTGTCCGAGCTCGCTCAGGTTGTCGTAGTCGGCAGCGCCGAAACTGGCCTGCCCGTGGCGCACAAGGTAGAGGGTTCCCATGCACGCGATTCTGGCGACAAGCGCAGTGCGCGCTTGTCCCTCGTGCGACGGAACGCCGGGTCAGCGTGCCACCGGCAGCGTGTCAGCCGGCTTCGGCACAAGGATCTCGACCTTGAAGCGTTCCTTCAGCATGTTGTAGTACGCAACATCTTCCGCAGCGGCTACGGATTGGCCGACCTGCGCGTTCTCTTGCTGCGCCTGTTCAGGGGCAGAAGGCGTCCGCGGAACGACCTTGGTCACGCGAACCACCGCATAGCCCTGGGTGCCCAGGTCGACACCCACGAGCGCCGGCAGCTTGGACGCATCGGCACGCAGCGCCGCATCGATGATCGCCAGGGGCTGGCTCTGCGATTCACGGCGCGAAACAGTGACCGGTGCACCAAAGTTTGCGCCGTCGGCCTTGGTGGTCCAGGCAGCAAGCTTGGCTTCGCCTTCGATCTTTGCCAATACCGCGGCGCGTTCGGTGACGAGTTGCGCGCGGATCTTGTCCTTCACTTCGGCCAACGGAATGGGACGCGCCGGCGAGTACTGCGTCACGCGGCCAGATGCGAGCTGGTTGGAACCGACTTCGATGGCTTCGGTGTTCTGCTTGCGGTCGAGCGAATCGGGCGCAAACAACGCGCTCAGGAAGTTGCGGCTCGCCAGCGCGCCTGTGGCGCCCGGTGCGGGCGTGCGCGCCACATTGGTGGCGGTCTGGATCGTGAGCTTCAGCTTTTCCGCCGCGGGCTTGAGACTGTCGGGCTGCTGGTACACCGCGTCGGTGAAGGCTTCCGCGGCCTTTGCGAACTCCTGCGTTGCCTGTTGCGCGCGAACGTCGCTCTCGATGGTGGCGCGCACCTGCTCGAACGGAGGCACCACGGCCGGCTTGATGTCGGTCAGCCGGATGATGTGATAGCCGAACTCGGTTTCGATCACGTCGCTGATGTCGCCCTTCTTGAGCGCGAACATCGCGTCGTCGAAAGGCTTGACCATTGCGCCGCGGGTCACGAAGTCGAGGTCGCCGCCCTTCTCGGCGGAACCGGGATCTTGCGAATTCTTGCGCGCCACATCGGCAAAGGTGGCAGGTGCCTTCTTCACTTCGGCCAGCAGCTGCTCCGCCTTTGCCTTGGCTTTTTCGCGGTCGGCCGCCGACGCACTCGCCGGTGCGGTAATCAGGATGTGGCTCGCGCGGCGCTCTTCCTTCGTGCCGAAGCGCGCCTTGTTCTGTTCGTAGTAGGTCTTGAGGTCGGCCTCGTTCACCGAGACGTTCTTCTTGGCTGCCTCGAGGTCGAGCACCAGGTACTCGATGCTGGCCTGCTCGGGCGCCTGGAACTGGGCCGTGTGGTCCTTGTAGTAGGTCTCGATGTCGGCGTCGCTGATCGTCACCTTCGATGCGAAGCTATCGGGAGTGAAGCGCGCGACCTGAATCTCTCGGCTGTCATAGAAAGCGTTGATGGTGGCGGCAGCCAGCGCGGGCGGCGTGAACGCCGTGCCCGAAATGCCCAGCAGCACCTGCTGCGTTGCGAGGTCGGCACGCATCGAGGCCTCGTACTGCTCCGGCGTGCGGCCGGTCACGCGCTGGAAGGTCTCGCGATCGAACTTGCCATCCGGCGTGCGGAATGCGGCAAGGCCCGAGTCCTGCGCGAAGATGCGGGTCAGCCGCTCTTCGGACACCGTCATGTTCGACTTGGCAGCAGCGGCTGCCAGCACGCGGTCGCGCACCAGCCGCTCCAGCGTGGCATAGCGCATTGCATCGGAATCGAGCAGCGTCGGGTCGACGTTCGGCGACTGCTGCCGGATGCGGTCGACTTCATTGCGGTGCTGCGCGTCCCATTCGGAACGGGTGATGTTGTTGCCATCGACGCGCGCAACCTTTTCCTCGTTGCCGGAGCCCTGGTAGCGGTCCACACCGAAGAGGACGAACGAGGGAATGATCAGCAAGAACAAGAAAATCATGACGATCTTGTTGTACTTGCGGAAGAAATCAAACATGCTTGAACACTCTCTTGCGACGGATGTCGAACGGCAATAAAAAAGGCGAACCTGTGTTCGCCTTTGCATCGGTGGTGGTGGGTGCTGAGGGGCTCGAACCCCCGACCTACGCCTTGTAAGGGCGCCGCTCTACCAACTGAGCTAAGCACCCCACCGGGAAACTCTCCGAGTCTACGTCTTAGTTGAGCGCGTCTTTCAGCGCCTTGCCCGGACGGAACTTCGGAATCTTGGCGGCCTTGATTTTAATCGCGTCGCCGGTCCGGGGATTGCGGCCGGTGCGAGCAGCCCGCTTGCCCACTGCGAAAGTGCCAAAACCGACCAGCGACACGGAGCCGCCTTTTTTGAGCGTGGTACGAATGGCGCCGATGGTGGATTCGAGCGCGCGCGTGGCGGCTGCCTTGGAAATATCGGCGTTTTTTGCGATGTGCTCAATCAGTTCGGTCTTGTTCACAAGGGCCCCTTGTCGAGAAATAAAGTTGGTCGGCTTTCGTCAGTGCGACCTGGCCGCGAAATGACGCGGCGCAAGAAGTGTGGCAGGACTGACGCCTCGGCAGCGCGCTGCCAGCGAGGATTACAACCACTGGTCTGCAGGGTGTCAATACGACACGAGGCCATGCAGAACAGCGGAGCGCGCGATTTTAGGGGCGTTTCGTGAACTCTATTTCAAAGCGCTTCGGCAATTGCCTTGCCCAGGTCGCTGGTGCTCGCATTGCCGCCGATGTCGGGCGTGCGCGGTGCTCCGCTTTGGGGCGCGAGCACCTTTTCGATGGTGGCAAGAATCGCGTCATGCGCCTTCTTGTGCCCCAGGAACTCGAGCATCATCGCGCCGCACCAGATCTGCCCGATGGGGTTGGCAATGCCCTTGCCCGCGATGTCGGGCGCCGAACCGTGCACCGGTTCGAACAGCGAAGGCGTGGTGCGGTCGGGGTTGAGATTGGCGCTCGGCGCAATGCCGATGGTGCCGGTGCATGCCGGGCCCAGGTCGGACAGGATGTCGCCGAACAGGTTGCTGGCCACCACCACGTCGAAGAAGTCGGGCCGCTGCACGAAGTGCGCGGTGAGGATGTCGATGTGGAACTTGTCGAGCTTCACGCCCGGGTAGTTCTTCGCCATTTCGGCCACGCGCTCGTCCCAGTAGGGCATGGTGATCGAGATGCCGTTCGACTTGGTAGCGCTTGTCAGATGCTTCTTCGGACGCGATTGCGCAAGCTCGAAGGCGAACTTGAGCACACGGTCCACGCCCACGCGCGACATCACCGTTTCCTGCACCACGATTTCGCGCGGCGTGCCTTCGTACATGCGCCCACCGATGCTGGAGTATTCGCCCTCGGTGTTCTCGCGCACGATGTACATGTCGATTTCGCCAGGCTCGCGCGGCGTGCCGTCGCGGCGCACCACGGGAGCCGTGATGCCGGGCATCAGCCGTGCGGGGCGCAGGTTGATGTACTGGTCGAACTCGCGGCGGAACAGCAGCAGCGAACCCCACAGCGACACGTGGTCGGCAATCTTCTCGGGCCAGCCCACCGCGCCGAAGTAGATCGCATCGTGGCCGCCGATCTGGTCTTTCCAGTTGTCGGGCAGCATCTTGCCGTGCTTCTCGCAGTAGTCCCAGCTAGAGAAATCGAAGTGGTCGAACTTCAGGTCGATGCCGAACTTCCGCGCCGCGGCATCGACCACGCGCAGGCCTTCGGGCATGGTTTCCTTGCCGATGCCGTCGCCGGCGATGACTGCGATTCTGTGGGTGGTCATGGTCTGGTTCCTTCTTGCTGGAGAGGGGGTGTAAAGAACTGGAGTGCCTCGGCGAGCACCTCGCCGGGAGCTTCTTCCGGAACATAGTGGCCGCACGGCAAGGCGCGCCCTGAAACCTGCCGGGCGCATTCGCGCCAGAGCGCCAGTACATCGAAGCACCGGCCTACCGCGCCATGTTCGCCCCAAAGCACGCGCAGGGGCTGCACAAGCCGGCGGCCGGCGTCGATGTCGGAGCGGTCATGCACCAGGTCGACGGTGGCGGAGGCCCGGTAGTCGCCACAGATGGATTCGGCCGTGCCCGCGATTGCGGCGCAGCGCTCATACTCGGCCAGCACCTCGGGCGCGAAGGGCGCGAGCCCCGCGTGGCGCCCGCCCATCACGCTGCGCACGTAGCGCACAGGGTCCGAAGCAATCAACGCCTCGGGCAAAGGCGGCGGCTGGATCAGGAAGAACCAGTGCCAGTAAGCGCGGGCAAACGCTTCGGTGGTGTTCTCGTACATCGAGAGCGTGGGCGCGATGTCCAGCAGCATCATGCGGTCGACCGCGGCGGCATGGTCCGCCGCCAGCCGATGCGCCACGCGCGCGCCGCGGTCATGCGCGAGCACGCCGAAGCGTTCGAAGCCATGGTGGCGCATGGCGGCAAGCGCATCGAGCGCCATCTCGCGCTTGCTGTAGGCCACGTGATCGGCATCGTCCGCGGGGCGGCCCGAGTCGCCGTAGCCGCGCAGGTCCACCGCCACCACCGTGAACCGCTCGGCAAGCGCCGGCGCCACGCGATGCCAGATGAGGTGCGTTTGCGGATGACCATGCAGCAGCAGCAACGGAGCGCCGCGGCCGCCGATGCGGCCATGCACGCGCACGCCGTCGCGTTCGATGTCGAATTCAGGAAAGTCGAAAAAGGAAGCAGTCACGCAGCCATTGTGCGTTGCGCTCCGCCCGCCATCAAGCAACAATCAGCCAATTCATACTTTCCAATTTTGCATGAATCCATTGTCGATGGACCGGGGCGATCTGGAGCTGGTGCTGGCCATTCGCGACCAGGGCAGCCTGGCGGGCGCGTCCGCCTCGCTGGGCGTGGTGCCTTCGGTGGTGACCAAGCGGCTCGGCGCGCTCGAGGCGCGGCTGGGCCAGCGGCTGTTCGAACGCACCACGCGCCGGCTCAGCGTCACGGCCGAGGGCGAGGCTGTCTGCCTGCATGCCAGGGCGCTGCTCGAGGGTTTTGCGGCACTCGAAAGCGAACTCGGCGAACGACAGAACGCGCTGGTCGGCACGATACGGCTCGCCGCCACCTTCGGCTTCGGCCGGCGCTGGCTCGGCCCTGCGCTGGCAGCGTTTCAGTCACGGCACCCTGGGCTGCAGATCGAACTGCTGCTGACCGAGCGGCTCCCGGACCTCGGGGCCGAAGGGTACGACGGTGCGCTGTGGCTCTGGGCCGTGCAGCAGCGCCGTGCGGCCGACTGGGTCACGCGCCGCATCGCGCGCAACCAGCGCGTGCTTGCCGCTTCTCCTTCATATATAGAGCGGCGCGGCCTGCCGGCCACGGTCGATGCCCTGGGCACGCACGACTGCCTCGTGGCGCGCGAAAACGGCGAGGTCAACCAGCACCAGTTCGCGCTGTGGACGCTGCGCCACGCGCGCGACGGCAGCACGGCGCGCGTGCGCGTCCAGGGGCCGCTGACAAGCAATTCCGGAGAGATGGTGCGCGACTGGTGCCTGGCCGGCCACGGAATCATGCTGCGCAGCCTGTGGGATATTGCGCCGCAACTGGCGTCCGGCGAATTGGTGCGCGTGCTGCCCCACTACGCCATGCCCGATGCGGACATCCACTGGATCGCCCCCTGGCGCCCCAAGACGCCGCGCCGCGTGCGCCTGCTGCTCGATCACCTGGCCGAACAGTTTCGCGGCGAGCCCTGGAAACCGGGCAAGGCCGGTTCGCCGCGCTGATAAAGGAAAAAACCGTCGGGTCAGCGCTCGCTGCGCACCACCAGGCTCACGCCCGCCGCGGTCAGCCCGATGCCCAGCAAGGTCACCAGGGTAATCGGCTCGCGGAACAGCAGCCAGGCCATTACCGCCGTGCATGGCGGCACAAGGTACAGCAAGCTTGTGACGGCGGTGGCCGTGCCGCGCTGGATCAGCATGTAGAGCAGCGAGCTGCCGCCGAGCGACAGCACCAGCACCGACCACGCCATGGCGCCGGTCGAGTAAGCGTTCCATTCGATGCCTTGCGTTTCCATTGCCGCGAAGGGCAAGGTCACGAGCAACGCCGCCGCCATCTGCACGGCGCTCGCACTGCGAACGTCGCACGGCGCGACGAAGCGCTTTTGGTACAGCGTGCCCGCCGTGATTGAAAGGAGCGCCATGACTGCAAGCCCCATCGTCAACGCGCTCACCTCGGAACCCTGCCCGAACTTGCGCGACACCACGAGCACCAGACCCGCAAACCCCAGGACCAGCCCCGCCCATTGGCGCTGCGAAATGCGCCCGCCGGTGAAGGAAAGCCAGATGGCGGTCAGCACCGGCTGAACGCCGACCATCAGCGCCACCAGTCCCGCGCCCATGCCCGCATGCACAGCAGCCCAAACGCCGCCCAGGTAACCCGCCTGCATCAGCACGCCCGTAGCCGCAAGGTGCCCCCACTGCGCGCGCTCCTTCGGCCAGGCAACCCGCGCCAGTGCGACCCAGATGCAAAAGCACACGAGAGAAAGCGCATAGCGCACGGCCAGGAACTTGAGCGGCGGCGCGTAGGGCATGCCATAGCGCGCGACGATGAAACCCGTGCTCCAGATCAGCACGAAGACCGCCGGCATGGCCCGCAGCCACCCCGAGCTGCGTGCCGTGGCCGCCATCGTCATTTGCTGTGGGCCCGGATCTCGGGAATGGCCTTTTGCAGGTAATAGACCATCGACCACACGGTGAGCACCGCCGAGATCCAGATCAGCCACTGGCCCCAGAGGCCCGTGTCGATGACCTTGAACAGACGCCCGTCATAGAGCAGGAAGGGAATCGCGACCATTTGCACAGTGGTCTTCACCTTGCCGATCATGTGGACCGCCACGCTCTTGCCGGCGCCGATTCGCGCCATCCATTCGCGCAGCGCCGAGATGGCGATCTCGCGGCCGATGATGATCAGCGCCACGAAAACATCGGCGCGCTGCAGGTGCACCAGCACCAGCAGCGCGGCGCACACCAGGAACTTGTCGGCCACTGGATCCAGGAAGGCGCCGAAGGACGAGGTCTGGTTGAGCTTGCGCGCCAGGTAGCCGTCGAGCCAGTCGGTGGCGGCAAAGACGATGAACATCACCGTGGCAATCAGGTTGCGCATCGGCTCGGCGATCGGCAGGTAGAACACGCCAACGATCAATGGAATCGCGACGATGCGCGTCCAGGTCATGATGGTCGGGAGGGTCCAGAACATGCGGGCGATTGTGTCATGCGCGCGTGACCGGCCGAAGGCCAAAGGGCAAATCGGCGTCAGTGCAGTGCGCGATAGATTTCCTCGGCAAGGTCGGTGGCAATGCCTTCGACCGATGCGATGTCCTCGACGCTGGCGGCCGCCACCCCGCGGATTCCACCGAAACGCTGCAGCAGGCGTGCCCGGCGCTTCGGCCCGATGCCCGGAATGTCTTCGAGTTGGCTGCCGCCCACGCGCACCTTCGCGCGCTTGGCTCGCATGCCCGTGATGGCAAAGCGGTGCGCCTCGTCGCGGATCTGGGCGATCAGCATCAGGGCGGCGGAGTCCTTGCCCAGGTAGACCTTCTCGCGGCCATCGGCGAACACCAGTTCCTCGAGCCCGACCTTGCGGCCCTCGCCCTTCTCCACGCCCACGATGAGCGAGAGCGCCAGGCCCAGTTCGCTGAACACTTCGCGCGCCATCGAGACCTGGCCCTTGCCGCCATCGACCAGCACCAGGTCAGGCATGCGCGCGGCCTTGGTCCGTGCGGGCGCGTCGCTGCCCGCGCCCGCGGCATCGCCCATGGGCGGCGCATCGGTCTCGGCCGCCATGGCCTCGGCGAGCTTGCCGTAGCGGCGATGCAGCACCTGGCGCATGGCCGCGTAGTCGTCACCGGGCGTGATGCCCTCGATGTTGTAGCGGCGGTACTCGCGGTTCTGCATCGTGTGGTGCTCGAACACCACGCAGGATGCCTGCGTGGCCTCGCCCGCGGTATGCGAGATGTCGAAGCACTCGATGCGAAAGTTGTCGAGGTCGTCGGGCGCAAGCTCCAGCGCATCGGCCAGCGCGCGGGTGCGCGCCTGCTGCGATCCTTCTTCGGCCAGGAGGCGCGCCAGCTGCAGGCCCGCGTTCGTCTCGGCCATTTCGAGCCAGTGCCGGCGCTGCTCGCGCGGCTGGAACACCGCCGTCACGCGCGAGCCGGCCTGCTGCGAGATCGCCTCGATCAGCTCGCGGCCCACCAGATGGCTCAGCACCAGCGTGGCGGGTACCGGCACATCGATGTAGTGCTGGGCAATGAACGCCTCGAGCACCTGCACTTCGATCGAATCGGCCGGCGTGGGCACCACGCCCTCTTCCGCATCGAGTTCGCCATGATGGATTTGCGCCGCGTCTTCCACGTGCACGGGAAAGTAGGCGCGGTCGCCCAGGTGGCGGCCGCCGCGCACCATTGCCAAATTAACGCAAGCCTTGCCGCCCTGCACCTTCACGGCGAGGATGTCCACGTCCTTGTCGGAAGCAATTTCGATCGACTGCTGGTGCAGCACACGCGAGATCGCCGACATCTGGTTGCGCAGCTCCGCCGCCTGCTCGAATTCGAGCTTCTCGGCGTGCTCGGTCATGCGCGCCTCGAGCTTCGACAGCACCAGTTGCGTGTCGCCCATCAGAAAGGCTTCGGCGCTGGCCACGTCCTGCGCATAGGCCTCGGGCGTGATGTAGCCCACGCACGGCCCGGTGCACCGCTTGATCTGGTACAGCAGGCAGGGCCGCGTTCGGTTGGCGTACACCGTGTCTTCGCAGGTGCGCAGCTTGAACACTTTCTGCAGCAGCTGGATCGATTCCTTCACCGCCCAGGCGCTCGGGTACGGCCCGAAGTAGCGGTGCTTCTTGTCGACCGCGCCGCGGTAGTAGGCCAGCCGCGGAAACTCGTGCGAGGCGATCTTCAGGTACGGGTAGCTCTTGTCGTCGCGAAACAGGATGTTGTAGCGCGGCTTGAGCGTCTTGATGAGGTTGTTCTCGAGCAGCAGCGCCTCGGCCTCGGAGCGCACCACGGTGGTCTCCATGCGCGCGATTTTCGAGATCATGTGGCCGATGCGCGTGCCGCCATGGCTCTTCTGGAAATAGTTCGCAACCCGCTTCTTGAGGTTGCGCGCCTTGCCCACATAGAGCACCGCGCCGGCCGCATCGAAATAGCGGTACACGCCCGGCAGCTGCGGCAACGCCGCGACTTCGCTGAGCAATTGATCGGAATGCACGTCTGACATGGCGGCTATTGTGGCGCGCTGAAGAAGGTGGGAAGGCGGCCGGCTCGGCCAGCATACCAAGCAGACCCCGCTGCCTCGGTCTACCGAAGACAGGCACACTGGCGCCATGCAATGGGACATCTTCTGCAAGGTCATCGACAACCACGGCGACCTGGGTGTGTGCTGGCGGCTGGCCAGCCAGCTGGCGGCACTCGGCGAGCGCGTGCGGCTGTGGATCGACGATGCCACGGCGCTGCACTGGATGGCGCCCGCCGGCTGCGAGGGCGTGAGCGTGGTCGATTGGCTCGACCCCGCCGCCATCCGGCAGGCCGCCGCAGCCCCGCCGCCCGACGTGCTGATCGAGGCCTTCGGCTGCGAACCCGCACCCGAGCTGATCGCCCGCTTCGCCGAGTCGCCGGCCGCAGGCGGGCCGGGCCGGGCGTGGATCAATCTCGAATACCTCTCGGCCGAGCCCTATGTCGAGCGTCTGCACGGCCTGCCTTCGCCGGTGTTCAAGGGACCCGGCGCAGGGCTGACCAAACGCTTTTTCTATCCCGGCTTCACGCCCGCCACGGGAGGGTTGCTGCGGGAGCCCGGCCTTCTGGAAAGGCGGGCGCATTTCGACCGTGGGCAATGGCTGGCGGCGCAGGAAATCCCCTGGCGCGAAGGCGAGCGGCTCGTTTCGCTCTTCTGCTACGAACCTCCGGCGCTGGCGACCCTGCTCGAGCAACTGGCGGCAGATTCGCAGCCGACGCGCCTCCTGGTGACTTCAGGCCGCGCCGCCCATGCGGTCAGGGCGTTCTTTTCAGGCCGGGACCAACCGGACCACGGACTTTCAGGGTGGGGAGCGCTATCAATTTCATACCTGCCCTACCTCACGCAGGCGGATTTCGACCATCTTCTGTGGGCGTGCGACCTGAACTTCGTGCGCGGCGAAGATTCGCTGGTGCGCGCCCTCTGGGCTGGCACGCCCCTGGTTTGGCAAATCTATCTGCAGGACGATGACGCGCACCACGTCAAGCTCGGCGCCTGGCTCGACTGGCTGGGCGCGCCACCTTCACTGCGGCAGTTTCACCGCGCCTGGAACGGCTTCGGCGACAGCCCTCTGCCCCCTCTCGAAATACCCGGGGCATGGCATGAAAGCGTGCTGGCGGCCCGCGAAAAGCTGTGCGCGCAAGAGGACTTGGTCACGCAACTGCGGCATCTGGTCGCCGGAAAAAGCTAAAATAGCGGGCTTTGCGGATTTCGGCCCGGATTACACAGATCCGAGATGCTGTCCGCCAAACCTGCCGCGGGACATGTACCGCGGGGCCAAGACGTTGCACCGCAACATTGCAAACGTCGCCCATGGCCCCGTGCACCGAGCGGCCAACATCCAGAGAACCTGATATGAAAATCGCTCAAGAAATCCGCGCCGGCAACGTCATCATGCACGGCAAGGACCCGATGGTCGTCCTCAAGACCGAATACAGCCGCGGCGGCCGCAACTCCGCCACCGTTCGCATGAAGCTCAAGAGCCTGATCGCCAACTTCAACACCGAAGTGGTCTTCAAGGCCGACGACAAGATCGACCAGATCGTGCTCGACAAGAAGGAGTGCACCTACTCCTACTTCGCCGACCCGATGTATGTCTGCATGGACACCGAGTACAACCAGTACGAAGTCGAAGCCGAGAACATGGGCGACGCCCTCAACTACCTCGAAGACGGCATGCCGGTCGAAGTGGTGTTCTACGACGGCAAGGCCATCTCCGTCGAACTGCCGACCAGCGTCGAGCGCGAAATCACCTGGACCGAGCCGGCCGTCAAGGGCGACACCTCGGGCAAGGTGCTCAAGCCCGCCAAGATCGCAACCGGCTTCGAAGTGCCGGTTCCGCTCTTCGTCTCGCAAGGCGACAAGATCGAAATCGACACCCGCACCGGCGAATACCGCAAGCGCGTCTAAGCGTTTCCTGGCTGGCTGAACAGTCACCTGACAAAAGGCTCCGAAAGGAGCCTTTTTTCGTTGATGGGCGTACCCTTTGCCCTCATGAACACGTCCGCCAGCGTTCGCACCGAAATCGATGGGCCGGTCAGCACCATCGTCATGAGCCGCCCGAAGCAGCGCAACGCCGTCGACCGGCCCATGGCCGACGCGCTGCGCGCCGCCTTCGAGCGCTTCGAAGCCGATGAAAGCCAGCGCGTGGCCGTGCTGTGGGGCGAGCACGGCACCTTCTGTGCTGGCGCCGACCTGGGCGCGGTCGGAGACCCGGCCCGGCGCAATGAGCTCGACCCCGAGGGTGGCGGCTCCGGCCCGATGGGGCCAACTCGCATGGCGCTGAACAAGCCACTGATTGCCGCCATCAGCGGCCATGCGGTGGCCGGCGGGCTCGAGCTGGCCCTGCTGGCCGACCTTCGGGTGGCCGAAGAAGATGCGGTGCTGGGCGTGTTCTGCCGCCGCTGGGGCGTGCCGCTGATCGACGGCGGCACCGTGCGGCTGCCGCGCATCGTCGGCATGGGCCGCGCGCTTGATCTCATCCTGACGGGCCGGGGCGTGAGCGCCCAGGAAGCAGCCGCCATGGGATTGGTAAACCGAGTGGTGCCCAGCGGCAAGGCCCGCGAGACAGCAGAAGCGCTTGCCCGCGAGATTGCGGCGTTTCCGCAGCAATGCATGCTGGCGGACCGCCATTCCGCCTACGCCCAGTGGGACTTGCCGCTCGCCGAGGCGCTGCAGCAGGAGGGGCGCCTGGGCGTGCCGATCGTCGCGGCCGAAGGCGCTGCCGGCGCCGAACGCTTTGTTCGAGGCGCGGGGCGGCACGGCACTTTCTAAACCGGCGGGCATGCCGGTTGCAAGGCTGCACAATGCAGAAGTCTTCCTGTCTGATTCCTTCATGAACAACACGCACGACCTTCACGACAAACGCCTTGCCGATGCCTGGGCCACGCTCAAGACGCATTCGGAAAAAGGCCTCCCGCTCGACCCCGATCCCTCGCGCATCGCCTTCGCGGACCCCGAGTTCTTGCTGCGGCGCGAAACCCGCGGCATCCGCATGCAGCTCGAGCTGATGAAGCCCGACCTCGAGCAGCGCGCCCACGGCATCGAAAACACCGTGGTGGTGTTCGGCAGCGCCCGCTTTCGCAGCGAGGAAGAAGCCGCCGCCCTGGTTGCTCAGGCCGAAGCCAGCGGCGATGCCGTGGCGGCCGAGCGCTGGCGCCGGCTGGCCCGCAGCTCGCACTATTACGAGAAGGCGCGTGCCTTCGGCAAGCTTGTGGCGCAATACAGCGAAGGCAAGCAGCCCGAAGACAAGCTCTTCGTCTGCACCGGCGGCGGCCCCGGCATCATGCAGGCGGCCAACCGGGGCGCCCATGAAGGCGGCGGTCTTTCGGTCGGCCTTGCCATTGCGCTGCCGATGGAAGAAGAACCCAACCCGTACGTCACGCCGGCGCTGAGCTTCAAGTTCCACTACTTCGCCATCCGCAAGATGCACTTCATGATGCGTGCGAAGGCGCTGGTGGCCTTCCCGGGCGGCTTCGGCACGCTCGACGAGCTGTTCGAAGTGATCACGCTGGTGCAGACCAAAAAGTCGAAACCGGTGCCGATCGTGCTGTTCGGTTCGGCCTACTGGAAGAAGCTGATCGACTTCGATTTCCTGGTCGACGAAGGCGTGATTTCGCCGACGGATGTGAACCTGTTCGAATACGTCGACGCCCCCGAAGACGCGTGGGACGCGATCAAGCGCTTCTACAAGCTGTAGGCGCGCCAGAGGGCGCCAGGCCTTCGGGCTTTCAGGCCTTCAAGCCCCAGGTGGCCCGGGCGCCCAGCGCAACCACGGCGCCCACCACCCAGAAAACGCCGGCAATGCCGATCAGCGCGCCGATCGATCCGAACAGCATCGGCATGGCCACGCTCGACGCATTGATCGTCATGAGCCGCAGGCCCAGCGCCTCGCCGTGCCGCGCGTGCGGCGTGATCTGGTGCAGCATGCTCATCACCATGGGCTGCACGGCCCCGAGCGCGAAGCCCAGCACCACGGAGCACAGGCCCATCGTCAGGGCCGAATCGAGCAGCGGATAGACGGCGAACACCGCCGCCGTCACGATGGTGGAAATCAGGATCACGCTGCGCTCCGATGCGCGCGAGGCAATGAGCGGCAGCACGACACGGATGGCGGCCGCCGCAATGGCAAAGGCGCCAAGAATGGAGCCGATGACCGAAGCGCTGATGCCACGGTCGTGCCCCAGCACGGGCAGCACGAAGGCATGCACGTCCCAGCTCGACGACTGCAGCCAGTTCACGAACAGCAGGCGCCGGAACATCGGTTCGCGCAGCAGGTCCCAGGCCCGAGTCGGTGCAGCCCCTGCGGAGGGCGCGACGGGCGGCGGCTCGTGCGCGCCGCGTGCAAACAGCCAGCAGACGATGGACAGCACAGCCATGGCCGCAAAGCAGACCCGGAATGCCAGCATGTCCGCGGGCGCCCGGCCGGCGTGGTCGATGAGCATGCCAGCGACGAACGGGCCGACGAAGTTGGCGACCGCGGGCGCAATCGCCAGCCAGCTGAACACGCGCTTGAGCTGCGTGGCATTGGTAGCGGAGCGACCCACATGCCGCTGCAGCGCAATGACGGTCGCGCCGGTGGCCCCGCCGGTCAGCAGCGCCGCCAGGCACATGACCGGGAAGACCGGAAAAATCACCACGAGCCCCGCACCGCCCGAAGCCGCCAGGACCGAAAGCCACAGCGGCCGCTTGAAGCCGTGCCGGTCGGCAAACCTCCCCGCCGGCAGCGCAAGGAACACCTGCGTGAGCGCAAACAGCGCAATCAGCACCCCGACCGCCGCTGCGCTGTACCCCTGCTGCAGCGCCAGCAGCGGCGTTGCGAGCCGCATGCCGGCCATGGTGGCGTGCAGGCACACCTGGGCCCCGATCACGCGCAGCAGTTCGGAGCCTTTCACGGGGTGTCGTCGCCCTCGCTGTCGGCCGTGGGAGGCAGCAGCACCTGCGACTGCGCCTCGGGCAGCGCCTCGACCTTACGCAGTGCAAGGCGCATCTGCTTGGCGCGCGTGTCGGCCTTGTCGAGCGTGTCGGAGGCCTTGGCCACCTGCTCCTTGATGCGCGACACCCATTCGCCATAGCGTTCGAATTCGGTCTTGACCGCGCCCAGCACCTTCCAGACCTCGGAGGCCTGCTGCTCCAGGGCCAGTGTGCGAAAGCCCATGTGCAGGCTGTTGAGCATGGCCAGCAAGGTGGTCGGCCCGGCCAGCGTCACGCGGTGCTGGCGCTGGATGGCATCCATCAGGCCCGGGCGGCGCAGCACCTCGGCGTAGAGGCTTTCGACCGGCAGGAAGAGAATCGCGAAATCGGTGGTGTGCGGCGCGGCAAGGTAGTTCTCCGCAATTGACCTGGCTTCGCTGCGGATGCGCGCCTCAAGCGCCTTCGCGGCAAGCTCCGCCCCCGCCGCATCGGCGCGCTCGTGCGCATCGATCAGGCGCTCGTAGTCGTCGCGCGGAAACTTGGCGTCGATCGGCAGCCATACCGGCGCGCCGTCGTCGCCACGACCTGGAAAGCGGATCGCAAAGTCGACCCGCTGGCCGCTGCGCGGCTTGGTCTCGATCTGCTTGGCGTACTGGTCCGGGGTAAGCACCTGCTCGAGCAGCGCCTCGAGCTGCACTTCGCCGAACACGCCGCGCGTCTTCACGTTGGTCAGCACGCGCTGCAGGCTGCCGACGCCCACCGCCAGCGTCTGCATTTCACCCAGGCCCTTGTGCACCTGCTCGAGCCGGTCGGCCACCTGCTTGAAGCTCTCGCCCAGCCGCGCTTCGAGCGTGCTCTGCAGCTTCTCGTCGACGGTCTTGCGCATCTCGTCGAGCTTGGCGGTGTTGCTCTGCTGCAGCTGCGCCAACTGCGCTTCCATGGTCTCGCGCACTTCGGCGAGGCGGCGCGCGTTGGAATCGCTCAGCCCCTGCAGCTGCGTGTTGAGCGTGTCGGCCAGGCTCTTCTGCAGCGATGCGAGCTGCAGCGAGAAAGCATCGAGCTGCGCGTTCTGCGTGCGCGTGGCCTCGGCGCCCTGCTGCACCAGTGCCTGCTGGAAGGTGGCGAAGGCCTGAGCGGTTTCTTGTCGCGCGCCGCGCGAGCTCTCGCCGATTTCATGGCGCAGCTCGCGCTCTGTGCGCTCGTTGGCCGCGCCCATCGCGGCCAGCACGGTGAGCATTTCGCTGTGGTCGGGCTTGGGCTGGCGGCGCGCAAGGAGCCAGATCACCAGCACAAGCTGCACCACGGCAAAGGCGGCCAGCAGAAGAAGAATCAAGTCGGTCGATTGCAAAATGGATCGCTGTTTTCACTTGGGTTTGTGGGTGTTACTTGCCGGCCGCCGGAACGGGCGTGACGGGCGCGAGCGGCCCCTTGCCGCCGAACCATGCAATGAGGTTGTCGGCCGCGAGCTCGGCCATGGCGCGGCGCGTAGGCACGGTGGCGCTTGCGATGTGAGGCGTGAGCACCACGTTGGGCACGGTCAGCAGATCGGGGTGGACCTTGGGCTCGCCTTCGAACACGTCCAGGCCCGCCGCCGCAATGCGCTTTTCGCGCAGCGCCGCGGCCAGCGCCGCATCGTCGACGATGCCGCCGCGCGCAATGTTCACCAGCGTGGCGGTCGGCTTCATCAGCGCGATTTCGGCCGCGCCGATGGTGTGGTGCGAAGCCGGCGAATATGGCACCACCAGCACCACGTGGTCGGCGGTCTTCAGGAGCTCTTCCTTGCTGACATAGCTGGCCTTGCATTCGGCCTCGAGCGAGGCATCGAGTCGCGAGCGGTTGTGATAGATCACCTTCATGCCGAAGCCGTGTGCGCCGCGCTTGGCAATGCCCTGCCCGATGCGGCCCATGCCGATGATGCCGAGCGTCGAGCCGTGGATGTCGGAGCCGGCGAACATGTCGAAGCTCCACTTCTGCCACTTGCCCGCGCGCAGGAAGTGTTCGCTTTCGGTGATGCGGCGGGCCGTGGCCATCAGGAGCGCAAAGCCGAAGTCGGCCGTGGTCTCGGTGAGCACGTCGGGTGCGTTGGTGCCCAGCACGCCGTGCGCGGCCATCGCGTCGACATCGAAGTTGTTGTAGCCCACGGCCATGTTGGCGCAGATCTTCAGGTCGGGGCAGGCGTCGAGCACAGCGGCATCGATGCGCTCGCTGCCGGTGGTGAAGGCGCCCTGCTTGCCCTGGAGCCTGGCAATCAGCTGCTCCTTGCTCCAGCTCTCGTCGGACTGGTTCGACTCGACTTCGAAATGCTGCGAGAGGCGCTCGATGGTTTCCGGAAAGATCGCGCGTGCGACCAGGATCTTGGGCTTGCTCATGATGATGTCTGCGCCTAGCGGAAAAAGATGAAGGTGGAGAGAACGAACAGCGGTATCAGGATGGCCACCGACCATGCCATGTAGCCGAAGAAACTCGGCATGCGAACGCCCCGGCTCTCGGCAATGGCCTTGACCATGAGGTTGGGCGCATTTCCGATGTAGGTGTTGGCGCCCATGAACACGGCGCCGGCCGAAATGGCCGCCAGCGTGGTGGCGTAGGTGGTCATGAGCGCGGCGGCATCGCCGCCCGCGGTATTGAAGAACACCAGGTAGGTCGGTGCGTTGTCCAGGAACGAGCTCAGGATGCCGGTGGCCCAGAAGTACATCGCCGGATCGGGCAGGCCGTCGGGCCGGGTCACCGCCGCCACCACCGAGCTGAAGGGGCCATGAACGCCAGCCTTGAGCATGGCAATCACGGGGATGATGGTCAGGAAGATACCCGCGAACAGCTTGGCCACCTCCGCCATCGGGCCCCATTCGAACTGGTTGTCGGCATGCACCTTGGCCGAGGTGATCTTGAGCGAAAGCAGCGTGATGGCGATCAGGCCGATGTCGCGCACCAGCCCCGGCAAGCCGACACGCGTGCCGAACACTTCAAAGCCCGTGGGCGTCTTCCAGATGCCCGAGAGCAGCACGAAGAAGATGATGCCGCCCAGCAGCCAGAAGTTGGCCGCGCCATCGAAGCCGACGCGCTGGGTATCGGGCGTCGGGTCGAACGGCAGCACGCCCTCCTTGCGATAGTGATGGCGGTCGATCACGTAGAACAGTGCCAGCAACGTGCCGATGAGAAACAGCGTTTCGGGAAAGATGTTTTTTGCCGTCCAGAAAAAGTCGACGCCCTTCAGGAAGCCGAGGAACAGCGGCGGGTCGCCCAGCGGCGTGAGCGAGCCGCCTACGTTCGACACAATGAAGATGAAAAACACCACCACATGCGCCTTGCTCACGCGGTTGTCGTTGGCGCGGATCAGCGGCCTGATCAGCAGCATCGATGCGCCCGTGGTCCCCATGAAGCTCGCAAGCACAGCGCCAATCGCAAGAATGGCCGTGTTGAGCCCGGGTGCGCCATGCAGGTTGCCGCGAATATGGATGCCGCCCGCCACCGTGAACAGCGCAGTGAGCAGGATGATGAAGGGGATGTATTCCTCCACCAGCGCATGCACCAGCTGGGCGCCAGCCAGCGGCGCTCCGTAGATTGCGGCAAAGGGAAGAAGAAACGCAAGCGCCCAGGCGGCCGATATCTTGCCGTAGTGGTGATGCCAGAAGGCCGGGGCCAGCAGCGGCATCAGCGCGATCGACAACAGGATGCCCGCGAACGGAACGCCCCAGAGCGCAGAAAGCTTGCTGCTGTCGAATTCGGCAGCCATGGTAAGCGCGGGAAACATCATCGGCAGCACAGCGGCTGCCACGAGGCGAACTGTTTTTTTCATGGGGCCGTACCGTACCAGACGGGCGTCAGGCCGGCGGCTGTTCGATCTCGAACACCTGGCGCAGGTACGCCAGGTATTTTTCGTCCTCGCACATGTTCTTGGACGGCGTGTCCGACAGCTTGGCCACCGGCTGGCCGTTGCAATTGATCATCTTGATGACGATCTGCAGCGGCTCGTAGCTCAGGTCGTTGGTGAGATTGGTTCCAATGCCGAAAGCCAGCTGGCAGCGGCCGCGGAACTGCTGATAGAGCTCGATGGTGCGCGGCACGGTCAGGCCGTCGCTGAAGATCAGCGTCTTGGTGAGCGGATCGACACGGTTCGCGGCGTAGTGCGCCAGCATGCGTTCACCCCACTGGAAGGGGTCGCCGCTGTCGTGGCGGGCGCCGTCGAACAGCTTGCAGAAATACAGGTCGAAGTCGCGCAGGAAGGCGCTCATGCCGTACACGTCGGACAGCGCAATGCCCAGGTCGCCGCGGTATTCACGGGCCCAGCTCTCGAAGCCGAAGATCTGGCTGTCGCGCAGCCGCGGGCCGAGCGCCTGGCAGGCCTGCAGGTATTCATGGGCCATGGTGCCGAGCGGAATCAGCCCCAGCTTCATGGCGTACAGCACATTGCTGGTACCCGCGAGCTGCGGCAGCCGCGCACCGGGCTTGGGGTGCAGCGTCGGCGGCGTCACCGCGCCCAGCCGCGCGTTGAGCGTGCGCAGCACTTCTTCATGCCAGTCCTTGGAAAAGCGGCGGCGCGTGCCGTAGTCGGCAATCTTGAGATCGGCCAGCCCGGCGTCCTGCAGTTGCCCGATCTTGGTCTCCAGGCGCCGCCGGCCTTCTTCGAAGTCGGGCTTCTTCTGCGTGTTGCGGAAGTAGACCTCGTTCACGATGGCCAGCACCGGAATCTCGAACAGGATGGTGTGCAGCCACGGCCCCTGGATGCGGATCTCGAGCTCCCCCGAGGGTTGCGGAATGATGTTGATGTATTTCTCGTTGAGCCTGAAGAGCCCGAGAAAGTCGACGAAGTCGCTCTTGATGAAACGCATCGACCGCAGGTAGGCCAGCTCGGCGTCCCGGAACTGCAGCGAGCAGAGGCTTCGCACTTCTTCCCGGATTTGCCCGGCGAACTGCGCCAGGTCGACGCCGGGGTTGCGGCACTTGAACCGGTACTCGACCCGGGCGCCGGGAAAGTGATGCAGGACGACCTGCATCATGGTGAACTTGTAGAGGTCGGTGTCGAGCAGGCTGTGAATGATCATGGTGCGGCGCGCGTTGTCCCAAGCTTTTCGGCGTGCGTTCGATTATCACGGGCAGCGTCGGCTTGTGCCTACGGGGCCTGCACTGCACGTCCTACCGTCAGGGTGAATCGGCTCCGCCACATTTTGTTCACGGCGGCCAACAGCCCGCCGAATCAACCGTACAAGGAGATTCGCATGAACAAGGACACCATCGAAGGCAACTGGAAGCAGCTCAAGGGCAAGGTCAAGGAGCAATGGGGCAAGCTGACCGACGACGACTTCGACGTCATTGCCGGCAAGCGCGACCAGCTCCTCGGCCGCGTCCAGGAACGCCACGGCATCAGCCGCGACGAAGCCGAAAAACAAGTCAAGGAATGGGAATCGCGCGACGGCCGCACGCCTGACACCCTCTGGTATGAAAAGTACTGACGCCGGCCGGGGCAGCCAACAGCTGCCCTGCTCCTCGGCCTCTTTTTAAGTTTTTCCTCTCAACTGCAAAAAAGAAAGAACACCAATGAAAAAACATCTGCTCATGCTCGCCCTTGCTTCCACCTGCTTCATGGCCACGCACGCCAGCGCCATGACCCAGAATGAATACAAGGCCGCCAAGGAAAAGATCGAGGCCGACTACAAGTCCGCCAAGGCCCAGTGCGACGCGATGAAGGACAACGCGAAGGACGTTTGCGAGAAGGAAGCCAAGGGCACGGAGAACGTGGCAAAGGCCGAACTCGAGCAGCAGTACAAGCCGAGCGATGCACACGCCCGCAAGGTTGCCGAAGAAAAGGTGAAGGCCAAGTACGAAGTCGCGAAGGAAAAATGCGACGAGCAGAAGGGTGACGCCAAGTCCGCCTGCGAGAAGCAGGCCAAGGCCGATGAAGCCCAGGGCAAGGCCGACATCAAGGCCATGAAGAAGACCATGTAAGATCGCGGCGGTCCCAACCGGATCGCGGCAAGAAAAAACGGCGCCCTCGGGCGCCGTTTTTAATGGGGTCAGGTCTTCAAGGAGTCGACGACTCTCTGCAGCGCCTCGGGCAACGGCACCGGCCGCTGCGTGGCCCGGTCGACATACACATGCACGAAGTGGCCCTGCGCCGCTGCGGTTTCCGAGCCCTCCGCAAAGAGCGCAATTTCGTACCGGACGTTCGACCGGCCCGCCTGGGCCACGCGGATGCCGGCCTCCACCGTTTGCGGAAACGCGATCGGCGCGAAGTAGTTGCACTGCGTCTCGACCACGAAGCCGATGACCTGCCCCTGGTGGATGTCGAGCGCGCCGCGCTCGATCAGCAGCGCGTTCACCGCCGTGTCGAACCAGCTGTAGTAGACGACGTTGTTGACATGGCCGTACATGTCGTTGTCGGCCCAGCGCGTGGGGATGCTGCGAAACGCGCGGTAGCCGCTCCGGGAATTCGGCGTGGGTTTGGTGGCGGAGTTCATCGCGCGGCATTTTGCCAGCGGCGCCAGTACTCGAAGGCCACCCTGAAGGTGCCGAGTTGCACCTGCACCGTCTCGGCAATGTCGCTGGCGTAGCCGCCGGCCATGGCAAAGGCCACCGGAATGCGGCGCTGCCAGGTCCAGTCGAACACCCGCCGGTCCCGCGCCTCCAAGCCGTCGAACGTCAGCTTGAGCCGGCCGAGCCGGTCGCGCTCGAAGGGGTCGGCACCCGCCAGGTAGATCGCCAGCCCGGGCGCAAAGCGCCGGTCCAGCTCGTCGAGCGCATGCTCGAGCGCGGTGAGGTAGTCGGCATCTCCGCAGCCGTCGGGCAGCTCGACGTCCAGGTCGCTCGCCTCCTTGCGGAACGGAAAGTTCTTCTGGCCGTGCAGGGAGAGCGTGAAGACGCTCGGGTCGTTGCGAAAGATGCTCGCCGTGCCGTTGCCCTGGTGCACGTCGAGGTCGATGACCGCCACCTTCAGCTGCCGGCCGCTGCGGCCATGCTCGGCTTGCATCAGCCGCGCGGCCACGGCAGCGTCGTTGAAGACGCAGAATCCCCCGCCCTTGTCGGCATAGGCGTGGTGCGTGCCGCCCGCCATGTTGGCCGCCACGCCCCCGGCAAATGCCGCGCGGCAGGCCGCGATGGTCGCCCCGGTGGAGCGGCGCGAGCGCTCGACCATCGCCTCGCTCCAGGGAAAGCCGATTTCGCGCATCGCCTGCGGGCTTACGCTGCCGTCGCTGATGGCTGATATCCACTGCGGGGTATGGGCCAGCGCCAGCTCGCCGTCGGTGGCGCGCGGGGCCTGATCCATGTCTACTCCGGGCAGGTGCTCGAGCAGGCGGTCGCGCAGCAGCGCGTAGCGGGACATTGGAAAGCGGTGGCCGGGCGGCAAAGGCAGGACGAACTGGCCGGAATAGAAGGCGCGCATGGCCGCATTCTGGGGTGCGAGCCGAATTTAGAAAGTGTGTTCTAAATTGCTGCAAAGCAGCAAAACCCCCTTGATCGCAAAGCTGTGCTGCCTATACTTGAGGTCATGCTGCACCGCAACAAAAACAAAGACGACGAGGCAGCGCAACGTGAACCGACCACCATCATCCTTACTGGAGATTCCACATGGCACTGACCGCTGACCAAATCCTCGCCGCCCAAAAAGCAAACCTCGAAACCCTGTTCGGCCTGACCACCAAGGCTTTCGAAGGCGTCGAGAAGCTCGTCGAACTGAACGTGACCGCTTCCAAGGCTGCCCTGGCCGAAGCCGCCGGCACCGCCCAAGCCGCCCTGAACGTCAAGGACGCGCAAGAACTGCTGACGCTGCAAGCCAGCCTGTTCCAGCCCCTGGCCGAAAAGACCGCCGCCTACAGCCGTCATCTGTATGACATCGCCCAAGGCACCGGCGCCGAGTTCACCAAGGCTTTCGAAGCCAAGGCCGCTGAAGCCCAGCAAACCTTCGTCGGCCTGGTCGACAGCGCTTCCAAGAATGCACCCGCCGGCTCGGAAACCGCCGTTGCCGTGCTGAAGAGCGCCGTGGCTGCCGCCAACAACGCTTTCGAATCGGTCCAGAAGGCCGTCAAGCAAGCGTCGGACGTTGCCGAAGCCAACTTCAACGCCGTGTCGTCGCAAGCCGTCGCCGCCGCCAAGACCGCGACCACCGCCCGCAAGCGCTAAGCCGCCGGCCGAGCACCACCAGTTGTCTCCTTGGGTCCTCACGGATCCAATTCAGGGCCTCATCTTCGGATGAGGCCTTTTTTTATGTGCTGCCGGCCCTCTTCGATAATGCGGGCCTTATTTCAGGAGACTCTCAATGCAGATCGACGGCAAGGTTTTTATCGTGACCGGTGGCGCTTCGGGCCTTGGCGAAGGCACGGCGCGCATGCTGGCCGCCAATGGCGGCAAGGTGGTCGTCGCCGACATGCAGGCTGAAAAAGGCGAAGCCGTCGCCAAGGACATCGGCGGGGTGTTCGTGAAATGCGACGTGAGCCAGGAAGCCGACGGCCAGGCGGCGGTTGCCGCGGCCCAAAAGCTCGGCAAGCTGGTGGGCCTTGTCAACTGCGCGGGCATTGCGCCGGCCGAGAAGACCGTGGGCAAGAACGGCGCGCACGCGCTGGCCGTGTTCAGCAAGACCGTCACCGTCAACCTGATCGGCAGCTTCAACATGATTCGTCTTGCGGCCGAGGCCATGAGCAAGAACGAACCCGAAGCCACCAGCGAACGCGGCGTGCTGATCTCGACCGCCTCGGTCGCGGCCTATGACGGGCAAATGGGCCAGGCGGCCTACAGCGCCTCCAAGGGCGGCGTGGTCGGCATGACGCTCCCCATTGCGCGCGACCTGGCCCGCAACGGCATCCGCAACATGACCATCGCCCCCGGCATCTTCGGCACGCCCATGCTCTTCGGCATGCCGCAAGAGGTGCAGGACGCGCTGGCCGCCAGCGTGCCCTTCCCTTCACGCCTGGGCACGCCGGAGGACTACGCCAAGCTCGCCAGGCACATCATCGAGAACGACATGCTCAACGGCGAGGTGATTCGTCTGGACGGAGCGATTCGACTTCCGCCCCGGTAAGCGGCGGCACCGCCGTGCTGCCGGTGCGGTCCAGCCGCTCGTACTGGGCGATGACCTGGGCTCCCAGCAGCACGAGCGTGGCGGCAATCTCCAGGCTCAGCAGCACCACGATGGCCGTGGTGAGCGAGCCGTAGACCACGTTGACCTGCGAGAGCGTCGAGAAGTACCAGATCAGCACGTGCCGCGTGGCCTCCCACAACAGCGCGGCCGTCACGCCACCCAGCAGCGCGTGGCGCAGCGACATCCGCCCGGCCGGCATCACGAGGTAGAGCGAGGTCAGCATGAAGATCTCGCCGCCCAGCCCCAGCAGGTAGAGCAGCAGCCCCGACACGCCCGAGAGCGACCAGTTGCGGCCGAACAGGTCGACGCTTTCCTGCCCGACCAGCTGCAGCGCGCCCGACACCAGCGTCATCAGCACCAGGCCCACGCACAGGAACAGGATATACAGGTACGGCATGACGGCCGACACCAGGAAGTGGCGCTTGTGGTCCGCCTTGCGGTGATGAAAGATCACCGCCATGGCGCTTTCGAGGATGCTGAAGGCCAGCGAGCTGAAAAAGATCATGGTGACCAGCAGCACCGGCCCCATCACGTCCCGGTGGTCGAGAAAGTTCGACAGCTCCGCCACGATGGCCTTGGATTGCCCGGGCAGCAGCCACTCGAGATAGCGGCCGATGGTGCGCAGCAATTCGGCCTGCTCGATCACATGCGACATCGCGATCACGCTCACGATGAGCAGCGGCACGATGGAAAGCAGTGCGTAATACGCCACCGCGCCCGCCAGCAGCAGGCCCTGGTTCGCGCGAAACGCCTTGAGCGCGTCCCACATGAATCGGAGGGGGTGGCGCAGCAGCGGCGCGACGTGTTGCAATGGCTTGGGCGTCTTCATGCGTGAATTCCGGGGCGTTCATCCGGTGCGGGCAGTATGCCGCCCGGCGCAGGCGTTCCGCCGCTTGCGTATGATTTGCCGCTCTTCGCCTACATGACCATCCCCGCTTCTTTCATCCAGGAACTCATCGCGCGCGCCGACGTGGTGGAGATCGTCGGGCGCTATGTGCAGCTCAAGAAGGCCGGCGCCAACTTCATGGGCCTGTGCCCGTTCCACGGGGAAAAGTCGCCTTCTTTCTCGGTCAGCCCGACCAAGCAGTTCTATCACTGCTTCGGCTGCGGGGTGCACGGCAACGCCATCGGTTTTCTCATGGAGCATGCGGGCATGGGCTTTGTCGAGGCGGTGCACGACCTGGCCGGCCAATACGGCCTGCAAGTGCCCGAGGACGACGCCTCGCCCGCCGAACGCGCCCGCGCCGCAAACCAGCGCCAGAAGCAGGCCACCCTGACCGACGTGCTCGAAAAAGCCGGCGAGGCTTACCGAAAGGCCCTGCGGCAGGCGCCCGGCGCCATCGAATACCTGAAGGGCCGCGGCGTTTCGGGCGAAGTGGCCAAGCAGTTCGGCATCGGCTATGCGCCGGCCGGCTGGCGCGCCCTGGCCAGCGTGTTTCCGGACTACGACGATCCACTGCTCGCCGAAAGCGGCCTGGTCATCGTCAACACCGAAGACGGCGCAGAGGACGCCAAGCGCTACGACCGCTTCCGCGACCGCGTGATGTTCCCCATCCGCAACGTCAAGGGCGAATGCATCGGCTTCGGCGGCCGGGTGCTCGGCGACGAAAAGCCCAAATACCTGAACTCCCCCGAAACGCCGGTCTTCAGCAAGGGACGGGAGCTCTACGGCCTGTACGAGGCGCGCGCCGCCTTCCGCGAGCGCGGCTATGCGCTGGTGACCGAGGGCTACATGGACGTGGTCGCGCTGGCGCAGCTCGGTTTTCCGAATGCCGTGGCCACGCTCGGCACGGCCTGCACCACGGAGCATGTGCAAAAGCTGTTCCGGTTCACCGAATCGGTGGTGTTCAGCTTCGACGGCGATGCGGCCGGTCGGCGCGCGGCGCGCAAGGCGCTCGACGGCGCCCTGCCCTATGCCACCGACGTGCGCAGCATCAAGTTCCTGTTTCTGCCGGCCGAGCACGACCCCGACAGCTTCATCCGCGAATTCGGGGCCGACGCGTTCGCGCGCTTCGTGCAAGAGGCCACGCCGCTCTCGCGCTTCATGATCGAGGCCGCGCGCGAGGGCTGCGATCTCACCACCGCCGAGGGCCGCGCCCACATGAGCAGCAACGCGCGGCCGCTCTGGAGCGCCATGCCCGACGGCGCGCTCAAGCGGCAGATGCTGAGCGAGATCGCCACGCTGGTGCAGCTGGACGCGAAGGCCCTCTCGGAGCTCTGGGCCGCCACGCCGGGCCCGCGCAAGGCAGCCGCGGCACCCGCGCCGCGTCATTCCGGCGAGCCGGGCGACCCGTTCGACTACGCCGACATGCCGCCGCCGGCCGAATACGAACCGCCCCGCTACGAAAGCGATAGCGGCAGCAAGCCCCGCGGCAAATTCATCAAGGGCAAGCGCTGGGGCGGCAAGTTCGAGGCTCCCATCGAGCCCCTGCGCGGCCGGGGCAAGCCGCCAAGCCGGCCCGACGTGGCGGTGCGGCTGCTGCTGTCGAACATGGCGCAGTGGGAAGCCCTTTCGCATGAGCTCCATGTGATGCTGTGCGACCTGCCCGGTCAGCACGGGGCGCTTTTTACCTGGCTGGACAGCCAGTTGCACGAGCACGGCGTGCAGCCTTGGGCGGCGCTGCGCGAAGGCATGCGCGGGCTCGACTTCGAGCCGCTGGCGGAGCGGCTCATGAGCGTGTCCGAAGCGGCGCCCGTACCCGAAGGAGAAGAAGACCAGCATCTGGCCGATGCGGCCAAGGAGCTTTCGAGCGTGCTCGATTTCATGCTCGACGACCGCCTGAAAGCCCAGCAGAGCGAGGCCATTGCCGCTGTGGGCACCGACCCTAAGGCCCTGGAGCGCTACAAGGCCCTGGAGGCGCGAAGGCTCGAATTGCGCACCCGGCTGAAGCCCTCCGGTGCATAAAGTGCTTGAAATTTGCGCAATAGGCTATAATGTAAGGCTTCGCAACTGGCGAAATTAGGCAAGAGCGACAGCAGCACCTCCGGGCCGACCCCTAGCGCAACGCACTCCAACGGAAAAAATCCGTCGGAAAGGGTCAATAACCGCAAGGACTGCACACCAAATGTTCGCCCGACATCTTGCCTGACGAGGAATTTCTTCCTCTTTCCCAATTGTCTTGTCCGTGCCTGTGCGCGGGCTTTTGTGTCTCGTCCGTGCCTGTGCACGGGCCGTGGCGGTGCTGCCCATGTGGCGGCGCCCCTGTGATTTCGCTTGGTCCATCTTGCTGTAACGAGGTCGTATGCCCAGTTCAAAGAAGCCTGCTCCTTCACTCGCCAAAGGCGTCGCCGCAAAGCCTGTCGCAGAAAAACCGTTGAAAGCCGGCGTTATGCCGGCAACTAAGTCGGGTGCCGCCGCGTCCAAATCGGCAGCCGCAACGAAAGTGAAAACCGTGCCCACGAAATCGACCTCCATCGACGATCCGAAAAAAGCCGCCGCCAAGACGGTTGCCGCCGCCCCTGCCGCCAAGAAAGTCGGCCGCCCGCCCAAGGCCGCCGGCGCCGCCGCGCCCGCCACCGGCGCCAAGCGCGGCCGCAAGCCCAAGGCCGGCAATGACGCCCCCGAGAGCGACATCGACCTGTCGGACATCGAGGAAGACCTGGTCGGCGACGAACCCGCAACTGCAACGACCACCGAGGAAAAGGTCAAGCCGCTGCGCATGAAGATCAGCAAGGCGAAGGAACGCGCCTTGATGAAGGAATTCGGCCTCGACGAGACCGTGCTCTCCGAGGAAGACCTGGCCAAGCGCCGTTCGCGCCTGAAGACCCTGATCACGCTGGGCAAGACCCGCGGCTACCTCACGCATGGCGAAATCTCCGACCACCTGCCCGACAAGCTGGTCGACGCCGAGACCATGGAAGTCGTGGTCACCATGCTCAACGACATGGGCGTGGCGGTGTACGAGCAGACGCCCGACGCCGAGACCCTGCTGCTGAACAACACCGCGCCCACCGCCACCACGGTGGAAGAAGCCGAGGAAGAAGCCGAAGCCGCGCTCTCCACGGTGGACAGCGAATTCGGCCGCACCACCGACCCCGTGCGCATGTACATGCGCGAAATGGGCACGGTCGAGCTGTTGACGCGCGAAGGCGAAATCGAAATCGCCAAGCGCATCGAAGGCGGCCTGATGGCCATGATGGAAGCCATTTCGGCCTCCCCCGCCACCATCGCCGAAATCCTGCGCCTGGCCGCCGACATCCGTGAAGGCAAGGTCGTCATCTCCACCGTGGTGGACGGCTTCTCGAACCCCAACGAGGCCGACGACTATGTGGCCGAAGAAGACTTCGACGAATTCGACGAGGAAGACGACGACGACGGCAAGGGCGGCTCCAAGGCGCTGACCAAGAAGCTCGAAGAACTCAAGCGCGACGCGCTCGAGCGTTTCGACCGCATCGCCGTCATGTTCGAGAAGGTCCACAAGATCTACGACAAGGAAGGCTACGGCACGCCGGCCTACCAGAAGGCCCAGCAGGCCCTGTCGGACGAGCTCATGACCATCCGCTTCACGGCCAAGACCATCGAGAAGCTGTGCGACCTGGTTCGCACGCAGGTCGACGACGTGCGCAAGAAGGAGCGCGAGCTGCGCCGCATCATCGTGGACAAGTGCGGCTTTCCGCAGGACGAGTTCATTCGCGACTTCTCCGGCTACGACAAGAACGGCAACCGCGTGCCGTCGAACCTGCTCAACCTGAAGTGGGTCGAGAAGCAGGCCGCCTCAGGCAAGCCCTGGAGCGCCGTGCTCGCGCGCAACATTCCGCCGGTGCAGGAGCTGCAGCAAAAGCTCGCCGACATCCAGTCGCGCGTGGTGGTGCCGCTCACCCAGTTGAAGGAAATCAACAAGCGCATGAACGAGGGCGAATCGTCCTCGCGCGACGCCAAGAAGGAAATGATCGAGGCCAACCTGCGCCTCGTGATCTCCATCGCCAAGAAGTACACCAACCGCGGCCTGCAGTTCCTCGACCTGATCCAGGAAGGCAACATCGGTCTCATGAAGGCGGTCGACAAGTTCGAATACCGTCGCGGCTACAAGTTCTCGACCTACGCTACGTGGTGGATCCGCCAGGCGATTACCCGGTCCATCGCGGATCAAGCCCGAACCATCCGCATTCCGGTGCACATGATCGAGACGATCAACAAGATGAACCGCATCTCGCGCCAGCATCTGCAGGAGTTCGGCTTCGAGCCCGACGCCAGCATCCTGGCCGCGAAGATGGAGATCCCGGAAGACAAGATCCGCAAGATCATGAAGATCGCGAAGGAGCCGATCTCGATGGAAACCCCCATCGGCGACGACGACGATTCGCACCTGGGCGACTTCATCGAGGACAGCAGCAACACGGCGCCTATCGAAGCCGCAATGCAGGCGGGCCTGCGCGACGTGGTCAAGGACATCCTGGACAGCCTCACGCCGCGCGAAGCCAAGGTGCTGCGCATGCGCTTCGGCATCGAGATGAGCACGGACCACACGCTGGAAGAAGTCGGCAAGCAGTTCGACGTGACCCGCGAGCGCATCCGCCAGATCGAGGCCAAGGCCCTGCGCAAGCTCAAGCATCCTTCGCGTTCGGACAAGCTGCGCAGCTTTATTGATACGCTCTAAGCCGGTCTCCCGGTATTTCTCTGACGAGGAGGCGCCCGCAAGGGCGCTTTCTTTTTTGGCCTTCGGATAAGAAAAATGGAGCAAACCTCATGAATCCCGATGCAGACAAGCTCTGGCTGGCCCCGCGCTGGGCGCTTGCCGTGCTGCTCGCAGTGCTGGGCATGCTCGGTCCCTTTTCCATCGACACCTACATTCCGGCCTTCTCGGGCATTGCGCGCTCCATTGGCGCCACGCCCGCAGAAATGCAGCAGACGCTTTCGGCCTACCTGTTCGGCTTTGCGTTCATGAACCTGTTCCACGGTGCGCTGTCGGACAGCTTCGGCCGCCGGCCCGTGGTGCTATGGGGCCTTGCGGTGTTCACCATTGCTTCGCTGGGCTGCGCACTGTCGCAGAACATTGCGCAGCTGGTGCTGTTCCGCGGACTGCAGGGCCTGTCGACCGGTGCGGGGATCGTGGTCTCACGCGCGGTCATCCGCGACATGTTCCCGCCGGCCGACGCGCAGCGCGTGATGAGCCAGGTGACCATCTACTTCGGCGTGGCGCCGGCCATTGCGCCCATCGTCGGTGGCTTTCTCTTCGTTCATGCCGGCTGGCATGCGATCTTCTGGTTCCTGGTGGCAGTCGGCGTGATCCTGTTCGTGGCCAACTACAAGCTCTTGCCCGAAACCCTGCACCAGAGCCAGCGCCAGCCGTTCCAGGTGCGCCACCTGATGCGCGGCTACTGGGACCTGTGCTCCGACCCGCGCTTTCTGCTGCTCGCCTTTGCAAGCGGCGTTCCGTTCAACGGCATGTTCCTCTATGTGCTGGCGGCGCCGGCCTTCCTGGGCGACCACCTCGCCCTGGCGCCGACGCAGTTCTTCTGGTTCTTCCTGCTGACCATCGGCGGCATCATGTCCGGCGCGTGGGCCAGCGGCCGCATGGCGGGCAAGGTGGCGCCCAAGCGGCAGATCCGCGACGGCTTTCTGATCATGCTGGTGACCTCGCTGGTGAACGTTGCGGCCAACGCGCTGTTCACCGCGCATGCGGCGTGGGCCCTGTGGCCGCTGGCGGTGTTCGCCTTCGGCTGGGCGCTGATGGTGCCGGTCGTCACCCTGCTGGTGCTCGACCTCCATCCGGAGCGGCGCGGCATGGCCTCGTCGCTGCAGGCCGTCATCGGCTCGACTGCCAACGGCATCGTTGCCGGCGTGGTGGCGCCGCTGGTCATGCACTCCACACTGGCCCTGGCGTTGACCTCGATGCTGATGCTCGGCATCGGCCTTGTCGCCTGGGTCTGGTTGCACGGGCAGTGGCCCGAAATTGGCCGCCGTGTGGCGGCGGAGGTCTGACGCCATGCCGCAGCTTTCCGCTTTGCTGACGCATGCGCGCGCCTGGCTGCCGGGCCGCAACACCGTCGACGTGCGCGAGCGCATGCGCGCCGTGGGCGGCGCGGCAATTGGCTTGCTCATCACCGCGCTGCTGTGCCGCTGGATGGCCGAGGCGGCGGGCATCAGCGTCTGGCTGATCGCGCCGATGGGTGCAAGCGCCGTGCTGGTGTTTGCGGTGCCCTCGAGCCCGTTGGCGCAGCCCTGGTCGGTCATCGTGGGCAACACGCTGTCCACGCTGGTGGGCATTGCCTGCGTGCGCTGGGTGCCCGATGCCGCCTGGGCCGCGGCGCTGGCCGTCGGCGCGGCCATCGGGCTGATGTTTGCGACGCGCAGCCTGCACCCGCCGGGCGGCGCTGCCGCGCTGCTCGCCGTGCTGACGCAGACCACCGACTTTTCGGCGGCGCTGTTTCCCACTCTCGTGAACTCGCTGCTGCTGGTGCTGGCCGGCGTCGCCTACAACACGTTCACCGGCAGGCGCTATCCGCACGTGCAGGTGGCGCGGCCGCCGTCGGCGGATGCCCGCTTCAGCCAGGCCGACGTCGACGCGGTGCTGGCGCGCTACAACCAGGTGCTGGACATCAGCCGCGACGACCTCGAATCGCTGATCCAGCAGACCGAGCTCGAGTCGTACAAGCGGCGCCTCGGTACCCTGCATTGCGCCGACATCATGTCGCGCGAGCCGGTGTCGGTGGAGTTCGGCACGCCGCTGCAGGAGGCGTGGACGCTCATGAACCAGCGCCGCATCAAGGCCCTGCCCGTCATCGACCGCACGCGCCGCGTGGTCGGCATCGTGACGCAGGCCGACTTCTTTCGCATGCTCGACCTGGAGCACCACGAAGGCATTGCGGGGCGCCTGCGCGACCTGATCCGCGCCACGCGCACCGTGGTGTCGAACAAGCCGGAAGTGGTCGGCCAGATCATGACGCGCCAGGTGCGCGTGGCCAGCGCCGACCGCCCGGTGGTCGACCTGGTGCCGCTGTTCTCGGAGGGCGGCCACCACCATATCCCCATCATCGACCATGAAAGGCGGCTCACCGGCATGATCACGCAGTCGGATTTCGTGCGCGCGCTCTACCGCGCCGTGCGGCCCGAGAACTGAAACCTTTTCAAGGAGCGCACATGGCGTGGGTCGTGTTGTTGGCGGCGGGTCTGCTCGAAATGGGCTGGGCCATCGGTCTCAAGTACACCGAAGGATTTACCAGGCTGTGGCCGTCGATCGGCACCGCCCTTTCGATGGTGCTGAGCGTGGTTCTGCTGGGCTGGGCCATGCGGTCGCTGCCCGTGGGCACCGCCTATGCGGTGTGGACCGGCATCGGCGCGGTGGGCACGGTCATCCTGGGCATCGTGCTGTTCCACGAGCCCGCCAACGCGGCGCGGCTCATCTGCGTCGGCCTGATCGTCGCGGGCATCCTCGGGCTCAAGATCACAAGCCCGGCCTGAGCCCCCTGCTTCATTCCAATACGACGTTCGCCTTCTTCACCAGCGCCGCATAGCGTGCGGCTTCGCTTTTGAAGTAGCTCGCGGCCTGTTCGGGCGAAGTGGGCTTGATGACGTTGCCCTGCTTGTCCATGGCCTCGCGCACCTCTTCGCTCGTGAAAGCCGCGGCCACCGCGGCATGCGCGCGCTGGATCTCGGCGGGCTGCATCTTCGGCGGGCCGATCACCGCGAACCAGCCTTCCACCGCGTAGTTGGGCAGGCCCTGCTCCGCAATGGTCTGGATATCGGGCGCCGCCGGCGAGCGCTGCGCGCTGCACAGGCCGATGGCCCGCAGCGCTCCGCTCTTGAGGTGCGGCTGCACCGCGGGCAACGCCACCACGCCCATCTCGACCTGGCCCGCGATCATGTCGGTGACCATCGGGCCGGTGCCCTTGTAGGGAATGTGCCGCGCCTTCACGCCGGCCTCTTCCATGAACATCTCTCCGGCCAAGTGAATGATGGTGCCGTTGCCCGACGAAGCGTAGTTGTAGGTGTCGGGCTTGGCGCGCAGCAGCGCCACCAGTTCTTTCACGTTCTTGGCAGGCAGCTTGGGATTCACCACCAGCACCAGCGGCGTCGCGCCCACCACGCTGATGGGCGTCACGTCCGCGATGGCGTCGAAGGGCATCTTCTTGTACACGGCCGGATTGATGACGTGGTTGTTCGACACCATGCCGAGCGTGAGCCCGTCGGGCGCGGCCTTGACCACCACCGATGTGCCGGTGATGCCGCCCGCGCCGGGCAGGTTTTCTATCACCACCGGCTGGCCGAAGGCCTTGCCGAGCGCAACCGATGCCGCGCGCGCGATGGCGTCGACGCCCGAACCGGCGCTGATCGGCAGGATGAAACGTATGGGCTTGTCGGAGCCCTGCGCGAGCGCGGGGCACGCGGCCAGCGCGGCGGCGGAAGCACCAAAACCCAGTGCGGCGCGGCGGGTCATCGGGGGAAGCATCGTGTGCATGGTCTTGTCTCTCTTTATGGTTTTCGAAGAAAAAATCGCGCTCAGGCGATGGCCAATTCGGCCTGCATGGCCGCCACCTGCGCCTCGGCATAGCCGAGTTCGGCCAACAGTTCCCGCGTGTGCTCGCCGAGTGTCGGCGGGTCCAGCCGCACGCCCAGGCGCTCGCCGCCCAGCGTGATCGGGAACAGGGTGGTCTGCGCGGTTTCCCCTGCGCGCTCGCCGTCGGGCAGGCGGATCTCGGCAAGGCCGCCGGTGGCCTTCAGGTGCGGATCGTCGTAGAGGTCTTCAGGCCGCACGATGGGCGCGAAAGGCAGGCCGCGCGCCTCGAAGATGGCCGACAGCTCGGCGGCCGAATGGTCGGCCAGCCGGCCGCGCAGGTCCGCGAGCAAGGCGGGCCGCACGCGAACCCGGTCGTTGTTGGTGCGCAAGGCCGGGTCGGCCTTCAGGTCGTCGAAGCCGAGCGCATCGCAGAACACCCGCCATTGCGCGTCGCTCACCGCGGCCAGAAAGATCTGCTCGCCGTCCTTCACCGTGAACACGTCGTACAGCGCCCAAGCCGAGATGCGCTCGGGCATCGGCGCTGCGGCCTGGCCCGTGATGGCGTACTGCAGCATGTGCTGGCCGACCAGAAACACGTTGTTCTCGAACAGCGCGGACTGCACCTCGCAGCCCTTGCCGGTCTGTATGCGCTGCATGAGCGCGGCCATGGCGCCGATGGCGCCGAACATGCCGCCCATGATGTCGTTCACGCTGGTGCCCGCGCGCAGCGGGTCGCCAGGCCGGCCCGTCATGTAGGCCAGGCCCCCCATCATCTGCACCACCTCGTCGAGCGCGGTGCGGTGCTCGTAGGGCCCGGGCAGAAAACCGGTGTGGTTCACGTACACCAGCCGCGGGTTGAGCTTGCCGAGCGCGGCATAGCCGAGCCCGTACTTGTCCATGGTGCCGGGCCTGAAGTTCTGCGCCACCACGTCGGCCGTGGCGCACAGGCGCAGCGCCGCCTCGAGCCCCTGCGGGTGGCGTAGGTCGAGCGCAATGCTCTTCTTGTTGCGGTTGAACATCGGGAAAAAGCCCGTGCCCGCGCCCAACAGCTGTCGCGTGCGGTCGCCTTCGATGGGCTCGACCTTGATGACCTCCGCACCCAGGTCGGCCAGCACCATGCCGCAAGTCGGGCCCATGACCATGTGCGTGAACTCGACCACGCGGATGCCGGTGAGCGGCAGGCGCTTTTCCTCGGGCTTCGTCGTGGTGTCGTTCATGCCGCGACTCCGGCGCTTGCCGCAAAGGTCTTCGGAAAACCCGCGCGCCACACGGTGCCCTGCAGCGTTTCGCCTTCGAGCCAGCCGGCCACGCGCTCGCGCAAGTCGAGCAGCTTCGGCAGATCGACGCCGGTGCGCACGCCCATGCTCTCGAGCATGAACACGAGGTCTTCGGTGTCGACGTTGCCGCTGGCGCCGGGCGCGTGCGGGCAGCCGCCGATGCCGGCCAGGCACGCATCGAAGCGCGAAATACCGACTTCCAGTGCGGCGTACACGTTGGCAAGACCGAGGCCGCGCGTGTCGTGGAAATGGCCGCACCACAAGCGGTCGCCCGCGATGCGCTGCGCGCGCTCGAACAGGCTGCGGACCATGGCGGGATCGGCATAGCCGACGGTGTCCGCCAGGCCCACCCGGTCGGCGCCGGCATCGAGCAGTGCCTGCATGAGGCGCAGCACTTCTTCCGTCTCTACGTGGCCCTGGATGGTGCAGCCGAAGGCGGTGCCGACGCCGCCCTCGATCATCGTCTTGGAGCCCGCGGCATCGCGCGCGGCGCGGATGCGTGCGACTTCGGCCACCACTTCGTCGGGCGTCTTGCGCAGGTTGGCCAGGCTGTGCGCGTGGCTGGCCGACAGCGGCACCATCATCAGGTCGGCCTCGCCCGCAATGGCGAGTTCCGCGCCCCGCAGGTTGGGCACCAGCACCGAAGTGAAAAGCCCCGGCAGCGTCTTGGCGTAGGCCAGCAGTTCGGCTGTGTCCGCCAGTTGCGGCAGCAGACGGGCGGGCACGAAGGAGCCGACTTCGATCTCGTGCTGGCCGGCGGCATGCGCGTCGCGAATCCATTCGAGCTTCTGCGCGGTGGGCAGCGTTCTCGCGATGCTCTGCAGGCCGTCGCGCAGCCCCACTTCGCGGACAACCGCGCTGGGCGGCAAAAAGGCGTGAGCGGCGGGCGCTACCGATGCGTCGTTCAAGGCTGTCTCCTTCGTGGTCTGGCGCGATGTTAGGAGTTCCCATTCGAATCAGAAAATAGATTTTGGAAGCCAATTCGTTCCAGAATGGAATACCACATCTCAAGACCCGGCAACCACATGAGAGACCTCGACCTCACTACCCTCCGCCTCTTCGTCTCCGTGTGCGAAACCCGCAGCATCGCGCGCGCCGGGGAGCAAGCCAGCATCGTCGGCTCGGCCATCAGCAAGCGCCTCGCGCAACTCGAAGACGCCGTCGGCACGCCGCTGCTGCTGCGAAAGCGCCGCGGCGTGGTACCCACGCCGGCCGGCGAAACATTGCTCGAGCATGCGCGCGCGATGCTCGGCAGCGCGCAGCGCATCGAGCGCGACATGGCCGCGTACGCAAGCGGAGCGCGGGGGCATGTGCGCATCCTCGCGTCGGCCTCGGTCATGGCCGAATCGCTGGCCGAAGACGTGGCCAACTTTCTGCAGAACCCCGCGCACCGCGACATCCGGGTCGACATGGAAGAGCGCGTGAGCCCCGAGATCGTGCGCGGCATTCGCGAGGGCAGCGCGTCGATTGGCCTGTGCTGGGACGCCGCCGACCTTGAAGGCCTGCAGCGGCGCAGCTACCGCACCGACCACCTGGCCGTGGTCGCGCACCCGTCGCACCCGGCAGCACGCCGCGGCAAGGTGCGCTTCGAGGATGTGCTCGAACACGAGTTCGTCGGCATGCCCGCGCTGAGCGCCG
This sequence comes from Variovorax sp. DXTD-1, assembly GCF_003984625.1. Classification (GTDB taxonomy): domain Bacteria; phylum Pseudomonadota; class Gammaproteobacteria; order Burkholderiales; family Burkholderiaceae_C; genus Variovorax. Next base: position 37,662 of record NZ_RWKH01000009.1, read on the forward strand.
TGCAGTTGATGCTCGCCCGCGAAGCCGCCGTGGCCGGCAAGCCGCTGGCCTATCGCGTGCTGGTGACCAACTTCGACGCCGCGCTGCGCGTGGTGCGCGCCGGCTTGGCCATCAGCGTGGTGCCCGCGGAAGTGGCGCAGCCCTTTGCCGACGCCTATGGCCTGCGGCTCATGCCGTTGACCGACGCCTGGGCGCGCCGCCGCTTCGCGATCTGCTTTCGCGGCGAAGAGACGTTGTCGCTGGCGGCGCAGTTGCTCGTGGCACATCTCGAAAAGTGCGCCACGGACTGACCATCGGCATTTCAATTCGACCGAAAACAGAAACTATTCGTTGGTCGAATCGGGATTTTTATTCCTTTTAATGAAACCTACCATCGGGTCTGTCACGTTGTCACCCATCAAGCCCATTCAACCGAAAGACCCGAAATGTTCCGCAGAAGCCTTATTTCCGCTGCCGCCCTTTCCGCCGCGCTGTCCCTTGCCTCGTTCGCAGCCGGGGCTGCCGAGCCGCTGAAGCTGGACGTGTACAACCCCGGCGCCAAGTCGATGTTCCCCGTGTCTTCCGAGCTGGTCACGGGCCAGGCCGATGCGGTGCTGATCGACGCGCAGTTCCAGCGCAACGACGCCGAGGCGCTGGTGAAGAAGATCAAGGCCAGCGGCAAGAAGCTGACCACGGTCTACATCAGCCACAGCGATCCCGACTACTACTTCGGCCTCGACGTGATCCAGGCCGCCTTCCCCGACGCGAAGATCGTCGCCACGCCGCAGACCGTGGCCGCCATCCAGGCATCGAAGGACGGCAAGCTCGCGCACTGGGGCCCCATCCTGAAGGAGAACGCGCCCAAGGCACTGGTCGTGCCCGAGCCGCTCGCCGGCGACAGCATCGAGCTCGAAGGCCGCAAGATCCAGGTGGTGGGCCTCGACGGCCCGACCCCGGCGCGCACCTTTGCGTGGATTCCCTCCATCAAGGCCGTGGTCGGCGGCGTGCCCGTGTCGGCCAACATCCACCTGTGGGTCGCCGACACGCAAACGCCCGAATCGCGCCGCGACTGGCTCAAGACGCTCGGCCGCATCGAAGCGCTGCGCCCCAGGACCGTGGTGCCCGGCCACTTCGAGTCCAATGCCGATGGATCGATGCCCTACTCGGTGGCTTCGGTGAAGTTCACGCGCAGCTACCTGCAAGCCTTCGAAACCGAGGCCGCCAAGGCCAAGGACTCGGCCGCGCTTGTCGCCGCCATGAAGAAGCGCTACCCCAAGCTGCAGCACGCTTCGTCGCTCGAACTGAGCGCAAAGGTGATCAAGGGAGAAATGAAATGGCCGCAGTGAGCAACAACAACACCACGCTGCACTACATCTTCGATCCGATGTGCGGCTGGTGCTATGCGGCCGCACCGCTGGTCGATGCGGCGCGCAGCGTGGCCGGGCTCAAGGTCGAGTTCCATGGCGGCGGCATGATGACCGGCGCCAACCGGCGGTCCATCACCGCGCAGTGGCGCGACTACGTGATGCCGCACGACCGGCGCATTACCGAGCTCACGGGCCAGCCCTTCGGCGAAGCCTACTTCGAAGGGCTGCTGCGCGACACCGGCGCGGTAATGGATTCCGAGCCGCCGACCACCGCGGTGCTCGCGGCTGAGGCGCTGCGAACGGGTGGCGGCCTCGACATGATCCATCGGCTGCAGCGCGCGCACTATGTCGAAGGCCGGCGCATCGCCGACGTGGACGTGCTCGCAGCGGTGGCCGCAGAACTTGGCTTTGATGCCGAGTCCTTTGCATCGGCTTTCGCACGCCTGTCCGGCGAGGCCACTGCGCAGCACATTGCCGCCAGCCGGCAGCTGCTGCAGCGCGCAGGTGGCCAGGGCTTCCCGACCTTTGTGCTGGTGCAAGCCGATGGCAGCGCGAGCCGGGTCGACATCGGTCCGTGGCTCGGGCGTGCCGACGAATGGAAGGCGCAGCTGGCCACGCTGGCAGCGCCTGCTGGCGACGCGGCAAACGCTGGCGCCGGCCAAGCGTCGTGCGGCCCCGACAGCTGCGCAATCTAGGCCATCACAGCCTTCGCGCTGCTACCTGCTGCACTGGAAGCTGCCCGCCTGCGATGCGTCGCCACCCGTGTAGCGAGGCCACAGCGGCCATTCGCACAGCGGACGGGAACGAACCACCCTGAACGGCGGCTGCACTTCCTGCTCGGCCAATTGCAGGCCGCCCGGTGCGCGGCCGCGTTCGACCCAGTCGGCCAGCGCGCCGAGCATGTCGACATTGGCCGGCGCGCCGGCGCCCACGTGGTCCACGCCCGGTGCGGTGTAAAGGCGCATGAAGCGGTCGACGTTGTCGCGCCCCATGCGCGCCACCACCGATTCGTAATAGCGAATGCCGGCGAACGGGCTCTGGGCATAGTCGGCCATGTGCTCCAGCATCAGCAGCTTGCCGCCGCGCGCATGGAACGCGCTGAGATCGGGGTTGGTCGAATCCATCAGCTGCGAGACGGTGGCAATGCGCGCGGCGAAGTCTTCCGCACGGTAGTTGCGCACGTCGAGCGACGGATTGCGCGCATAGAAATACTGCAGCGCCCCGCTGCCGTAGAACCATGCAATGCCGTTGCTCTGTTGCGGCGGCACCGTGGGCGCGGCAGTGCCCGTCCACCACGCGTTCCAGCCGCCCGTGGCCGCAAAGGCCGGCGTGCCTTCGCCGCCGATGCCCCAGCCGGGGTACTCGGCCACGCCGTGCGCCAGCGGCACGGGTGAGCGCCACGGCGAGCGCAGCGTGCGCACCGCCTGCACCTGCGCATCGTTCAGGCAGTTGTCGCCGCTGGTGCCCGCGGCGCAGCGCAGGCTGGCGGGATCGAAGCGCTGCAGGCAGGCCACCGGGTTCGACACGATGCCGTCCACAGCACCGTCAGTGGCGTCGCACGATGCGAGCACTGCGTTGTGCACCAGCTGCACCTGCGCGGGCCGCAGCCATCCTTCGCCCATGGTGGCGATGCCGTTGCGCGTGCCGGCATGCTGCAGTCCCGTCCAGTTGATGACAGGCACGCGGCTGAAGATGCCGTCGAAATCCCGCGGATAGCGCTGCGCCATGGTGAGCCCCTCGCGCCCGCCCTCGGAGCTGCCCACGAAGTACAGCTTCTGCGGTGCCTGCCCGTAGGCGCGCTGCATCAGCGCCACGGCCACGTCGCGCACCTTCTTGTACGAGGCATGCGCAAAATTGACCAGTGCCTCGTCGTTGAGCGCAAAGGCCTGCGGCGGCTGGCCCTGCACGTTCTGGTGGCCGGAGTCGGTGCCGTAGGTCACATAGCCTTGCGCGAGCGGCGTGGGCTGGTCGAAGCGCGCGCCCGGCACCAGCGCAAGGCCGGTGATCAGCACGCCGTTGAAACCGCCGCCGCCGTACTGCACGCTGCGCCCGTTCCACGCGAGCGGCAGGTTGACCTGGAACAGGATCGGCGGCGCCGCCGCATCGAGCGGCGCAATGCGCCCGAGCACCCTGCAGTGCGCGGGCGTAGGCGGCGTGATGCGCGCCGCGGGAGTACCTGCGCGCTCGGCCACGGCCAGTGCGGCGGCCGGAACAAGCGTGGCCGAGTCGATCGTCGCTGCGCCGCTCGGCAGGCCGATGGCCGCGGGTGCCACCGGCGCGATGAGCGCCGCGCAAGACGCCGCCGGATTGGCGCCGAGCGTGAGGTTCTGCGGCCCTGTGGTGGTGCTGCAAGCAGCCAGCAAGATGGCGGAGGCCAGCATGGCGCCCCCGTAAAACACTGTCTTGGGGATCGCCATTTGTGTATGTCTCCTTCTTGTTTGCCGGGACAGTTACCGGGCCACGCCCAGCAATCTTTCAAGCACCTGGGGCTGGCTGCGCAATGCCGCCGCGCTGTCGGTGTGCACGATGGTGCCGTGGTCGAGCACCACCGCGTGGTCGGAAATCGCGAGGATCGCCTGCGGGTGCTGTTCCACGATGATGGCCGCCAGCCCCTCGTCCTGCGTGATGCGGCGGATGGCGCGCAACAGCTCTTCCACGATGATCGGCGCGAGGCCTTCGAGCGGCTCGTCGAGCAGCAGCAGCCGGGGGTTGAGCACCAGCGCCCGGCCCACAGCCAGCATCTGCTGCTCGCCGCCCGAAAGCTGCGTGCCGAGGTTGGTCTTGCGCTCGGCCAGGCGCGGGAACATCTCGTAGACGCGCTGCGGGCTCCACTTTCCGGGCCGCTCCACCGCCGTGAGGTTCTCGTGCACCGTGAGCGACTTGAAGATGTTGCGCTCCTGCGGCACCCAGCCAATGCCAGCCGCCGCGCGCTGGTGCGGTGCGAGCTTGTGCAGTGCCAAGCCACCGAGCGAGATGCTGCCGCCGTGCTGCCGCGTGGCGCCCGCCAGCGTGTTGATGAGCGTGGTCTTGCCCGTGCCGTTGCGGCCCAGGAGCGCCAGCGTTTGCCCTTCGCCGAGCGAAAAAGCCACGTCGTGCAGCACCACGGCCTCGCCGTAGCCGGCGCTCAGGTTCTCGATGCGGAGCAACTCAGACATGGGCGTGCTCCCCGTGGCCAAGATAGACCTCTTTCACCTTCGGATCGTTGGCGATGGTTTCGGGGTCGCCCTCGGTCAGCAACGTACCGTTGACCAGGACCGTCATGCGGTCGGCAAAGCTGAACACCAGGTCCATGTCGTGCTCGATCAGCAGCACCGACACATCGGCCGGCAATGCGGCAACGGTCTCAAGCAACTCTTCGCGCTCGCCCGCAGGCACGCCGGCCACGGGCTCGTCGAGCAGCAGCACGCGCGGCTCGCAGGCCAGCGCAATCGCAATCTCGAGCAGGCGGCGCTTGCCATAGGCCATGAACTTCGTCTGCTGCTGCGCGACGTCGCCGAGATGAAACTGCTCAATCAATTGCGATGCGCGTTCCGTCACGGCCTTGGTGGAGCCCAGCGGGCGCCACCATTGCGCACCGACGCCCTGGTGCTGCGACACGACGAGCGCCAGCGTTTCAAGCGGCGTCATCGAATCGAACAGCTGGTTGATCTGGAAGGTGCGCACCAGCCCGCGCGCCACGCGCTTGTGCGGCGCCAGCGTGGTGATGTCTTCGCCGAGCAGTGAGATGCGGCCTTCGGTGGGCACGAGCACACCGGTCAACAGGTTGATGAGCGTGGTCTTGCCGGCGCCGTTGGGGCCGATCAGCGCATGGCGCGCACCGCGCTTGAGTTCCATGGTGACGTTGTGGGTGGCCGTGATGCCACCGAAGCGCATCACCAGTCCCTGGGTCGAAAGCACGGTGTCGGTCATGCGCCGCTCCCCTTTCTCTTGCCCAGCCACGTCCACGGCTTGAGCACGCGGTCGCGCCCCACCAGAACCAGCAGCACCAGCAGCAGCCCGATCCAGAACATCCAGTACTGCGGCGTCACGGCCGAGAGCCAGTTCTGCAGCAGCTTGAAGACGATGGCCCCCGCCACGCCGCCGTAGAGCCAACCCACGCCGCCGATCACCAGCATGAGCAGCACGTCGGCCGATCGGTCGAAGGCCAGCACGTCGAGCGAGGCGAAGCCGGTGGTCTGCGCCAGCAGCGCGCCGGCGGCACCGGCAATGCCGGCCGCCACGGTGTAGATGACCACCACCCGCGACACCACCGGAATGCCGATGGCCATGGCACGCAGCCGGTTGTCGCGAATCGCCTTCAGCGTGGCGCCGAAGGGCGAATGCACGATGCGGCGCATCACGAGGAAGAGCAGAAGCATCACGGCCAGCGAATACCAGGCGGCCGTGCGGCCGTACAGGTCGAACTCGAACAGGCCGAGCACCGGCCCCATCACCACGCCCTGCAGCCCGTCTGCACCGCCGGTGAGCCAGTCGAGCTTGTTGGCGAGCTCGAGCAGTAGCAGCGCGGTGCCGAGCGTGACCATCAACCGCGTGAGGTCGCTGCCCCGCAAAATGGTGACGCTGGCCACGAGCCCGAGCATGGCTGAGAGCACGGTGGCCACCAACAAGCCCACGGTCGGGTCCGGCATCACGAGCTTGGCGAAGAGTGCGGCCGTATACGCGCCAAAGCCGAAGAAGGCGGCATGGCCGAGCGACACGATGCCCGTATAGCCCAGGATCAGGTCGAGCGACATCGCGAACAGCGCGACGATGGCAATCTCGTTGACCAGCAGCGAATGCGAAGGCATGAGGAACGGCAGCGCGAACGCCACGGCCCACACCACGAATTCGAGTGGGCGCCACCGCGCCTTGTGCAGCAGGGTCGACTGGTACGTTGAAGGCTCGTTCATTCAGCGGCCTCCCTTGCGCGTGAACAGGCCTTGCGGCCGCCACATCAATATCAGGATCATGAGCAGGTAGACGGTGAACGCGCCCATCTTGGGAATGAAATACTTGCCTGCCACGTCGGCAATGCCGAGCAGCAGCGCGGCCGCGAGCGGCCCGGTGATCGACGAGGTGCCGCCGACCGACACCACGATCAGGAAATAGATCATGTACTTGAGCGGAAAGGTCGGATCGAGCCCGAGGATCTCGGCACCCAATGCACCACCGAGCCCCGCAAGGCCGGAGCCGACCGCAAAGGTCAGCAGGAACACGATGTTGACGTTGATGCCCAGCCCCGCCGCCACGCGCGGGTCATCGACTGCGGCGCGCAGCCGGCTGCCGAATCGGGTCTTCGAGAGAATGAGTTGAAGCACCACGGTGAGCACGGCGCACACGGCGATGATGAAGAGCCGGTAGTGCCCCATGCCGAGCAGCAGCGCACCGTCGCCCACCTCGGTGCGGCCGCGCAGCCATTCGGGCAACTGGATGTTCTGCTGCGAAGAACCGACGAAGTAGTCGATGGCCGCCACGGCCATGAAAGCGAGGCCGATGGAGAACAGCACCTGGTCGAGGTGCGGCTTGCCGTACATGGGCCGGTACAGCGTGCGCTCGAGCAATGCGCCAGCTAATGCCACCACGATGAACGCGAGCGGAAGGCAAGCCAGAAATGGCACGCCGAGTTTCTGCATCGCAAACACCGTGAGATAGCCGCCCGCCATCGCGAAGGCGCCGTGCGCCAGGTTGATGAAGTTCATCAGCCCGAGCGTCACGGCCAAGCCTACCGCGAGCACGAAGAGCAGCATGCCGTAGGCAATGCCGTCGAAAAGAATGGTCAACATGTTTGTTCTTCGGGTCTTGTGCTGTTGTTCAGGGCGCTGTTGTTCAGGGTGTGTGCAAAGGCCACCGGGTACTCCCCTCCGCGAATGTCCCCCGGCCTTCGGCCTCCTCCTTTATTTCGCTGCGGGGAGCACCCGATGGCCTGTGCACTTGGACGCGCTTCTGGTGCACCGCTGATCAACGACTGCTCTGAATCACGCACCCGCCGGCGGGGTGCCTTGCGCAGCGAAATAAAGGAGGAGGGGCGCAGCCCCGGGGGACATTCGCGGAGCAAGGTACCCCGTCGGCGGGTGCGCGCCCTGAACAACGCACGTCATGCACCCCGGGCAATTACTTCGCCTTGCCCGGATCCTTCACACCCTTGATCACATCGAACTCGACGTTGTAGAGCTGCCCGTCCTTCTTCTCGACCTTGCGCAGATACACGTCCTGCACGATGTCGCGCGTCTGCGCATCGATGTATACCGGACCGCGCGGGCTCTCGAAGATCTGGCCCTTCATGGCCGCAAGCAGCGCATCGCCGCCGCCCTGCCCCTTGGTCGCCTTCAGGGCTTCGTAGATCACGCGCATGCCGTCATAGCCGCCGACGGCCATGAAGTTGGGGCGCATCTTCGGGTTGGCCTTCTGGAAGGCTTCGACAAACTTCTTGTTGGTGGGCGAAGGATGCGCGGCCGAGTAGTGGTGCGAGGTGACCACGCCCAGCGCGCCGTCGCCCATGTCGTTCAGCTGATCGTCGTCGGTCACGTCGCCGGTGGCGATCATGCGGATGCCGGCCTTGTCCATGCCACGCTCGAGAAACTGCTTCATCACCGCCGCGCCCGCGCCCGAGGGTACGAAGACGAACAGCGCATCGGGCTTGAGGTCGCGCACCTTCTGCAAGAAAGGCGCGAAGTCCGGGTTGCGCAGCGGCACGCGCAGCTTCTCGACCACCTTGCCGCCGTTGAGCTGGAAGCGCTCGGTGAAGAACTTCTCCGCGTCGTTGCCCGGGCCGTAGTCGGCGACCAGCGTCACCACCGACTTCACGCCGTTCTTGGGTGCCCAGTCGCCCATGGCCACCGACACCTGCGGCAGCGTGAAGCTGCTGCGCACGATGTAGGGCGAGGCTTCGGTAATGCTGGAGGTGGCCGCGGCCATCACGACCTGCGGCGTCTTCGATTGGGTGGCCAGCGGCGCGGCGGCCAGCGCGGCCGGCGTGACGCCAAAGCCGGCGATCACGTTCACCTTGTCGTTCACGATGAGTTCCTGCGCAAGGCGCTTGGTCACGTCCGGCGTGGCCACGTCGTCCTTGACGATCAGCTCGATCTTCTTGCCCGCCACGGTGTCGCCGTTCTGCGCCATGTACAGCCGCGCGGCGGCTTCGATCTGCCGGCCGGTGGAGGCCTGCTGACCGGTCATGGGCAGGATGAGGCCGATCTTGAACTTGTTGCTGTCTTGCGCGCTGGCAAGCGACATGGAAAGCGCGAGCGCCGTGAGGCCTGCGGTCTGGATGAGTTGGCGTCTTTGCATGAAGTTTTCCTTGGAGAGACGGAATGCGAACCAGCGGTCATTTTTCAACACTTTGCAACACGCGGCGGAGCAGGCAATCACCTACTCCGCCCCCGAGCCGGGACTTTGTTGCGCGATGAACAAATGAACTGCGCGATGATCGCGCAGCGGGTCTTCAGCTGTCGGGCCGGTACGAAGAATCGAGCGTGAGGGTGCCCACGGCACGCGACACGCAGGCGCAAATGCGAGTGGCCGCCTGCTTCTCATGTTCGCTCAGGAACACGTCGCGGTGGTCGACCTCTCCGTCGACGGCGAGCACGTCCATGGCGCACAGGCCGCACTCGCCGCGTTTGCAGTCCCACAGCGTTTCCACGCCGGCGGCGTCCAATGCCTCGAGCAAGGTGCAATCGGCCGGCACGGTAATCGCCAGGTCGTGCCGCGGAATGCGCACCGTGAAGGCCTGCGTTGCGAGGCGCCCGCTGCTGCCGAAGGTTTCGAATCGCAGGTCCGCCGGGGCGCGGCCCGCGGCTTGCCAGGCGCGCTTGACGGCTTCGAGCATCGGCACCGGCCCGCAGGTGTAGAGCTGGCCGCCTTGCGGCAAAGCGGCGATGGCCGAAGCGAAGTCGATGGGCACTGCGCCTTCATGCGCCGCAACGTCGTCGCCCAACGCCTCGCGCAACCGGTCGAGGTAAGCGAACTCTCCAGCATGGCGCGCGCCATAGAGCATCTTCACGGGCACGCCGGTGCGCCGCGCATGCTCCCCCAGGCGTTCGGCCATCAGCACCAGCGGCGTAATGCCGATGCCGCCGGCCACCAGCAGGTAGCCCGGTGCGCTGGTGTCGAGCGGAAAGTGATTCTGCGGGGCGCTCACCTGCAGCCGGTCGCCCACGGCCAGGCGCCACATTGCGAGCGAGCCGCCGCGGCCGTCGTCGAGCCGCTTCACGGCGATGCACCAGCACTGGCCGTCGCCCTCGCCCACCAGCGAGTAAGAGCGCGTCTGCAGCTTGCCCTGGGCGGTCATCACCTGCACCTGCAGGTGCGAACCGGGATCGTAGGTGGCGGCAAAGCCCGGCTCCGGCCGCAGTTCGAACTCGCGCACCGTGGGTGTGACGTCGCGCAGCGCAACGACCTGCGCCTGCATCCATTGAAGATCGCTTTTCATCGGGGACACCAACAGAAAAAAGGAAGAGAAAGGCCGTTCGCTCAGCCGCGCCGGCGGATCAATTGCACGCCGGGCAGCGCGCGCCGCTCGGCGCCGGGCGTGCCGTGCAGCGCCTCGCGCAGGTTGCGCCGCGCGATGCGGCTGTGCTCGCGCATCAGCGCCTCGGCGCGCGAACCCTCGCCGGCCTCGATGGCGTCGAGCACCTGCAGGTGCTGGTCTTGCGCAATGACGAGCATGTCGCGCGCGGCGGGCGAATTGGCCTGCACGACGACAAAGCCGGAGGGCGATGCGAACGGCAGGTTGATCACGCGCTCGAGCTGCTGCGCAATCACAGGGCTCGCCGCCATTTCGCACAGCAGCGCGTGAAACTTTTCGTTGTGCGTGACGTAGCGCGAAAAAGCCGCATCGTCGAGCGCGGGTTCGCGCAGCAGTTCGTCGATGCGTGCCAGGCAGGCGCGCGCCTCGCGCAGCACCACCGGCGCCGCGCCGCGCTCGGCCGCAAGCCGCGCCACCAGGCCTTCGAGCGTGCCGCGCAATTCGATGGCGTCGGCCACGTCGCGCTCGGAAAACGTACGCACCGCATAGCCGCCGTTGGGCAGCGCCTCGAGCAGGCCTTCTTGCTCCAGCCGCATGAGCGCGCTGCGCACCGGCGTACGCGAGACGCCGAGTTGTTCGGAGATGGCTACTTCGGCAATGCGCGCGCCGCCCGGCAGTTCGCCGGCCAGGATCATTTCGCGCAGGCGCAGCTGCGCCTTCACGGCCTGCGAGCTGCCGCCGTCGCCGGCTTCGACGGGCGAGACAGGAGAGATGGCCGCGGTCTTCATGCGGCCTGCTTCTCGGCGGGGCGGATCGGAATCGCGGCACGCGCGGGCTTTTCCTTCTCGATCATGCGATCGATCAGGCGGCGCGCCCACATCGAGCCGGCGTCGATGTTCAGGTTGTAGAACTGGTGGTCCGGACGCTCGTCCATCGCCTTCTGCTGTGCCTCGAGCACGATTTCGTCCTCGCGGAAGATGCCGGCCACGCCTTCGCGCAGCTCATGCGTCAGGCGCTGTTCGCCCAGGCAGTAGTTGCGCGCAAACGCCCAGAAGTAGAGGCAGGTCTTGTCCGTCTCGGGCGTGATGGTGTTCAGCACATAGCCGTTCACGCCCTTGCTGCGGTCGCCGGGGTTGCCGTCCTTCGGCACCGCACCGCTGCCCGCCTCGGCCACGCCCACGTCGATGTTCACGGTGCATGGCCCCTCGAAGCGGATGATCTGCCAGCGGTCGACCTTGCCGGTGTAGCCGCGCGCATGGCGAATCTGGCCGCCCCAGAACGGCGGCGCGTCGATGCTCTCCATCCAGCGCGTGACGGTGGCCGAGCGGTCGCCGTGCGTGGCAACGAAGGGCGCCTCGGCCACTTCGCGGTTGCCGATGGAGGAGCCGTGCACGAAGGTCTCATGCGTCAGGTCCATCAGGTTGTCGACCACCAGACGGTAGTCGCAGGCCACGCGAATCATCTTGCCGTCGCCGGCCCAGGCCGGGTCGTCGTTCCAGTGCATGTCGGGCACCAGGGCCGGGTCGGCCTTGGCCGGATCGCCGGGCCAGATCCAGACGAAGCGGTGCTTCTCCACCACCGGAAAGCTGCGCACGCAGGCCGAGGGATTGAGCGTTTCCTGGCTGGGCATGTGGGTGCAGCGGCCCTGGCTGTTGTAGACCAGGCCGTGATAGCCGCACGCCACTTCGTCGCCTTCGAGCTTGCCCAGCGACAGCGGCATCAACCGGTGCCAGCAGGCATCTTCGAGTGCGGCGACCTGGCCGTCGGTGCGGCGGAACAGCACCAGTTTTTCATTGCAGATGGTGCGCGGCAGCAGCGCGTGACGCACTTCGACGTCGTAAGCGGCGGCATACCAAGCGTTCAGCGGGAAAGTGGGCTTTGGTGTCTTCATGAATACTCAATGTATACAGAAATCAGAAAAATGCCACTGAAAATCACTGAATTAAGGGTAATTACCAAGAAAGATGTATACAGACGCGAGAGTTTCCAAGGCGATACGATGCTCGATTCGTTTACAGCCACGACGGAGATACTCAATGTCCCAGCACGCCGCCCTGCCCGCCCGCTATGACCACGTCGGCAGTTTTCTGCGTCCCAAATACCTGCTCGAAGCACGCGAGCAGAACGCCAAGGGCGAGATCACGCCCGAGCAGCTGCGCAAGGTCGAAGACAAGGCCATCACCGAGATCGTCCGGTTCCAGGAAGACATCGGCCTGAAGAGCATTACCGACGGCGAGTTCCGCCGCACGTACTTCCATATCGACTTTCTCGACCAGCTCGGCGGCGTGAAAACCGACATTCCGGTCACCATCCGCAAGCCCGACGGCACCGAGGAACTCGCGCCGCCCGCAATGCGCGTGATCGACAAGGTGCGCCACGTCAAGGACATCCAGCTGGCCGACTTCCAGTACCTCAAGAGCCAGGTGTCCGCGGGCCGCACGCCGAAGGTGACCATTCCCTCGCCCACCATGCTGCACTTCCGCGGCGGCCGCGCCGGCATCAGCAAGGACGCGTATCCAGAGCTCGACCCCGTGTTCTACGACGACGTGGCCAAGGCCTATGGCGACGAGCTGCGCTCGCTGGCCGCGGCCGGTTGCACCTACGTGCAGATGGACGACACCAACCTGGCCTACCTGTGCGACGAGCACATGCGCGAAGCCGCACGCAAGCGCGGCGACGACCCGAACGAACTGCCGCACCGCTACGCCGCCTTCATCAACAAGGTGGTGGCGCAGAAGCCGCCGGGCATGCTGCTCGCCATGCACCTGTGCCGCGGCAACTTCAAGAGCACGCACGCCGCGGCCGGCAACTACGAGCCCGTGGCCGAGGCGCTCTTGAAGGAGATGGACCTGGACGCCTACTTCATGGAATACGACGACGCGCGTTCGGGCGACTTCAAGCCGCTGCGCTACCTGCCCAAGGGCAAGACCGTGGTGCTGGGCCTCGTGACCACCAAGTTCGGCGAGATGGAAGACAAGGACGAGCTCAAGCGCCGCATCGAGGACGCCGCCAAGTACGCGCCGCTCGAGCAGCTCGCGCTGTCGCCGCAGTGCGGCTTCTCGAGCACGGTGCACGGCAACAACATTGCGGTGGAAGCGCAACGCAACAAGCTGCGCCTCGTGGTCGAGACGGCACAAGAGGTGTGGGGCTCGACCTGAAGCGGCATTTCTGGTGAAGTCGGGGGCATGACAAAGACCACCACAAAAATCTACTCAGGCCCCCTCAGCATGTTCGGCGCGAAGGTGCAGATCGCCGCGCTCGAAAAAGGCATCGACTTCGAACTGGTGATGGTGCCGTTCACCAAGGGCGATGCCTACGAGCCCAAGCACCCGGATGTGCTGCGCATCAACCCCGTCAAGCAGCAGGTGCCGGTGCTGATCGACGGCGAGGTCGAGCTCTTCGACTCGACGCAGATCTTCGAATACCTCGAAGACCGCTACCCAGGCCCCGCGCACCTCGCGCTTTGGCCCCAGGGCATTGCCGAACGGGCACGGGCGCGGCAGCTGGAGCAGAAGTCCGACGAGGTCTTCTTCCCCAACGTGATCAGGCTCTTCGGCCTGCAGCACGACATGCAAAGCGCACCGGCCGTCGCGGCCTGCGCCGCCTGCGCGCGTTACTACGACGAGATGGAAGGCCTGCTGGCCACGCGCGATTACCTCGCCGGTCCGTATTCCTTCGCCGACATCGCCTTCTACATGGCCTGCATCTTTGCCGACCGCAAGGGCGCCCGCATGACCGACGCCACGCCGCGGCTCCTGGCGTGGCGCAGCCGCGTAGGCGAGCGGCCCGCGGTGCGAATGGTGGTCGATCCGATGATGCGCTTTCTCGCCTCCGAGGGGCGCGACGTGGCCTCGTTCCTGATGCCGCGCTGATCGCTGGCGGCACCACCCGGTCCTCAGGCATCATTGCCGCATGCCGAACACGAGTTTCGACTGGCTGCCTTCACCGTCACAGCATTTTCTCGTCGTCACCTTCGCGCTGCTGGTCTACATACTGACCACGCGCGCGCGCCGCGAGCAGCGCGCGCCCACCACCGCCATTGCCTGGGTCATGGGGCTGGTTCTCATGCCCTACCTGATCCTGCCGGCCTACCTGCTGTTCGGCCAGCGCAAGCTGCGCCCGGCGGGCTCGCCACGGCCGCCGCGCTCGATGCCGCCGGGGCACTGGGCGGCCGACCTGATCGAGAGCTTCGGCCTTGCGCCGCCCGGGCGCTGCGCGATCCGCCTGCATGCCGACGGCGAAGCCGCGCGCGAGGCGCTGTGGCAGGTGATCGAAGGCGCGCGGGAGCGCATCGACGTGTGCACCTTCATCATCGGAGACGACGCGATGGGCCGCGCCGTCATCGAGCGGCTGGCGCAGCGCGCGCGCGAAGGCATCAAGGTGCGCGTGCTGCTCGACGGCTTTGGCGCGCTGACCTTGCCGCGCCGCCACTTCGAAGTGCTGCGCTCGGCAGGCGGCGAGATTGCCGTGTTCCGACCCTTCTTCAGCCTGCGCCGCATCGGACCGCGCAACCTGCGCAACCACCGCAAGTTCACCATCGCCGACGACGGCTGGCTGTGGTCGGGCGGCCGCAACCTGGCAGGCGAATACTTCACCGGCAGCGAGAGATACCCCCAGGCCTGGCACGATCTTTCATTCGACCTGCGCGGCAGCGTGGCCGCGGCGGCGGCGCGGCAGTTCGACCATGACTGGAGCTCGGTGCGCAGCCGTAAGGCGCGCACCATCACGGCCGACGACGTGCAGGAAGGCCCGGGCTGCGCCATGGCGCAGTTCCTGCCGAGCGGCCCCGACCAGACCGAGGACACCGCCCACGCGCTGCTCATCGATGCCTGCTTTCGGGCCGAGCACCGCGTGCTTGCAATCACGCCCTACTTCGTGCCTGGCGACGGGTTGCGCGATGCGCTGCGGCTGGCCGCGCGGCGCGGCGTGCAGGTCACCATCGCAATGCCTGCGCAGTCGAACCACCGCCTGGCGGACTTCGTGCGCGCACGCGCCATGCGCGACCTGGCCCGCGCGGGCGTGAGCTTTCGCATGCTGCCCTTCATGGCGCATGCCAAGGCGGTGGTGGTCGACAACGAACTGGCCATGTGCGGATCGATCAACCTCGACCTGCGCAGCCTGCTGCTCAACCACGAGGCGGCCGTGGTGTTCTACGGCCCGCATGAAATCGATTGGCTGGCCGAGTGGATCGAAACCACGGCCTCCGCCGGCGAGCCCTACCGCGCCCGGCGCCCGGGCCTTTTGCGCGACGTGGCCGAGGGGCTGCTGCTCACCGTCGCTTTCCAGCTGTAGCGGCAGCGGGCGCCGCGGCCTTGGCCTCCTTCGCAACGGCGTCGAGGCCGGCGAAGACATAACGCATCAGGTCGTCCGCCAGGCCCTCGGTGTTCTTCAGGGCCGGCAGCACTTCATTGCGCAGGTCCTTGGGGGCCACCGTCATCACGATGCAGGGCAGCACCACGAAGAGCATGCCCCGCTGCACCGAGGGATGATCGTCCGGCAGGCCCATGATGCCGCCGATCAGGCCGCGGATCAGCTTGGCCTTGGGCAGCACAGCCTGGCGCACCATCACCGGCAGCGCCGGTGAAGGCGACAGCGCCTCGCGCAGCACCACCCGAAATCCCCACGGCGCCTTGGGCTGGCTGCCCATCTCCATCAGATGCGTGAGAAAGGTGCGCAGCTTTAGCCGCGGGTCGGCCGGCACGCTGGCCAGGCTGACCAGCTCATCCATGCTCACGAGCTGGCGGTGCGCCTCGATGAGCACGGCTTCGTACAGGCCGTCCCTGCTGCCGAAGTGGTAATTGACGGCCGCCATGTTGGTGCCGGCGCGTGTGCAGATTTCCTTGCTGGTGCTTTCGGCGAAGCCGCGTTCCGCAAACAGCTGGCCGGCCGTCTCGAGGATGTGCAGCCGGGTGGCGTTGCCATCGGTGCGCGAGGTGCGGGCGGCTGTCTGGCGTGGAGCGGGAGAACGGGTACTGGAAGAGCGTGAAGCCATGGCCTAAGGTTAATCGAATTGAAAAAATACTTCAAATTCAAATTTGAATTTGATAACATGCGGCCACTCCAAGTCTGGAACCCGGCAGGAACCGCTCATGAACAAGAAACCTCTCATCGCCGTTGCCCTCGTGGCGCTCGCCGTCACGGCGGGTGGCTGGTGGTACCTCCATCGCTCGGCACCGCCGTCCGACACGCTCGTGCTGTACGGCAATGTCGATGTGCGCCAGGTCTCGCTGGCCTTCAACGCCAACGAGCGCGTGGCGGAACTCGCCGTGCGCGAAGGCGACCACGTTCACGCCGGGCAGGTGCTGGGCAGACTGGACACCCGCTCGCTGGCGCTGCGCGTGGCGCAATCGCAGGCGCGCATCGGCGTGCAGGAACAGGCGCTGCTGCGCCTGAAGACCGGCAGCCGCCCTGAAGAACTCGCCCAGGCCGGCGCGCAGGTGGCCGCCGCGCGGGCCGATGCCGACCTGGCGCAGCAGCAGCTCGAGCGCCTGCAGGCCATCGGCCAGACCACGGCCGGCCGCGCCGTGAGCCAGCAAGACCTCGACAGCGCACAGGCGCGCCGCAAGGTGGCGCTTGCGCAGCTGGACAACGCGCGCAAGGCGCAGCAGCTTGCCGTGGCCGGTCCGCGCAAGGAAGACATTGCGCAGGCGCAGGCGCAGCTCGAATCGGCCCGCGCCGACCTCGCGTTCATGAACCACCAGCTGGCCGAAGCCGAGCTCACGTCTCCCATCGACGCGGTGGTGCGCGCCCGCCTGCTCGAACCCGGCGACATGGCCTCGCCGCAGCGCCCGGCCTTCACGCTGGCCATCACCGATCCCAAGTGGGTGCGGGCCTACGTGGCCGAGCCCGACCTCGGCCGCGTGCGACCGGGCCAGCAGGCGAGCGTGACCACCGACAGCCGTCCCGACCGGCCGGTTGCGGGCAAGGTGGGCTACATCTCCTCGGTGGCCGAGTTCACGCCCAAGACGGTGCAGACCGAAGAGCTGCGCAGCAGCCTTGTGTATGAAATCCGCGTGATGGTCGACGACAAGGAAGACCGGCTGCGGCTCGGCATGCCGGCCACGGTGCGGCTTCAGCTGACTTCGAATGGCAGCCCGTGATGACGAACCTCATCGCTCGTCGTCGCGCATTGCTCCCTCCCCTTTCGGGGGAGGGCTGGGGTGGGGGCAAGCGGCGTGTCTATCGGGCGCTCTGCCCTGCCCCCATCCCAACCTTCCCCCGGAAGGGGAAGGAGCAAGACCGCATACCCGGAGGGACGTTGAATGCTGCGCGCTGAGCCGGCCGTCAGCGGACGCTCGCTGCACAGGCGCTTCACGGTCAAGGCGACGAAGACGGCCGTGCACGCGCTCAACGACGTGTCGCTTCAAATTCCCGCCGGCACGCTCACCGCGCTGGTCGGCCCCGACGGCGCGGGCAAGACGACGCTGCTGCGGCTCATGGCCGGCCTGATGCGTGCCGACGAAGGCGAACTGCGCGTGCTGGGCATCGATGTTTCCGCCGACCCGCAATCGGTGCAGGACCGCATCAGCTACATGCCCCAGCACTTCGGCCTGTACGAAGACCTGAGCGTGCAGGAGAACCTCGACCTTTACGCCGACCTGCACGGCGTGCCGCCGGCCAGGCGGCGCGAACGCTATGCGCGGCTGATGGAAATGACCGACCTCGGCCGCTTTACCGATCGCCCCGCGGGCAAGCTCTCAGGTGGCATGAAGCAGAAGCTCGGCCTGGCGTGCACGCTGGTGCGCTCGCCCGACCTGCTGTTGCTCGACGAGCCCACCGTGGGTGTCGATCCGCTCTCGCGGCGCGAGCTTTGGCAGATCGTTCAGCAGCTGGTGGACGAAGAGCAGCTTTCCGTCATCGTGAGCACCGCGTACCTCGACGAGGCCGAGCGCTGCAGCCATGTGTTCGTGCTGCGCGAGGGCCAGCTGATTGCAGAGGGCACGCCGGCGGAGATCCGCGACAGCGCCGAGGGCCTGTGCTTCGTCGCCACGCCGCCGCCGGGCGAGGCACCGCGCCTGATGCAGGCCCGCCTGCTCGATGCGCAGCAAGATATCGTCGATGCCGTGCCGCACGGCGGCGAGGTGCGCTTCATTCGCCGGCCCGGCACCGGCGACGCCGCGCTTGCGGCGCTGCTGGCCGGCGCCCGTGCCGAGCCGGTGCCGCCCCGGCTCGAAGACGGCTTCATGACGCTGCTGCGCACGCAGCAGGCCCCTGCCGCCGACATCAAGCAATCGGCGGCGGCCAGCGACCTCGCACCGGCCGCGGGCGAGCCCGGCGAAGTGGTCATCGAAGTGAAAGACCTGGTGCGCCGCTTCGGCGACTTCGTGGCTGTGGCGAGTACCAGCTTCTCCGTGCGGCGCGGCGAAATCTTCGGCCTGCTCGGCCCCAACGGCGCGGGAAAGACCACCACCTTTCGCATGCTGTGCGGCCTGCTGCCCGCAAGCGGCGGCCAGTTGCGCGTGGCCGGTGTCGATTTGCGCCATGCGCGCGCACAGGCCCGGCAGCGCATCGGCTACGTGTCGCAGAAATTCGCGCTCTACGGCAACCTTTCGGTGCGCGAGAACCTCTCGTTCTTTGGCGGCGCCTACGGCCTGCGCGGGCAGAAGCTGCAGGCGCGCATGGACACGGTGCTGCACCAGTTCGACCTGCAGAGCGAACTCGACGCGCCCAGCGGGCAGTTGCCCGGCGGCTACAAGCAGCGCCTTGCCATGGCGACGGGCCTGCTGCACGAGCCCGAGATTCTCTTTCTGGACGAGCCCACGAGCGGCGCGGACCCGCTCGCGCGCCGCGAGTTCTGGCGCCGCATTACCGCGCTGGCCGAAGGCGGCACCACCGTCGTCATCACGACCCATTTCATGGAAGAGGCGGAGTACTGCGACCGCATCGTGATCCAGGACGCAGGCAAGCTGCTCGCCATCGGCACTCCGCTGGAGGTGCGGG
Source organism: Variovorax sp. DXTD-1 (assembly GCF_003984625.1). Lineage (GTDB taxonomy): Bacteria > Pseudomonadota > Gammaproteobacteria > Burkholderiales > Burkholderiaceae_C > Variovorax. Next base: position 56,391 of record NZ_RWKH01000009.1, read on the forward strand.
CGCAGGCGCTCGACGGCGAGCAGGGCGACCGGCGCATCGACATGGAGCAGGCGTTCATCGGCATCGTCGAGAAGGCCCGGCGGGCAGAGCGCCAGAACAAGAGCGAGAACGAAAGCGAGAAGGTAGCGCCATGAGCGGCTTCTGGACCCGGCTGGTCTCGCTCACGCGCAAGGAGTTTCGCCAGCTGCTGCGCGACCGCAGCAACCTGGCCATCGGCATCCTGCTGCCGATGGTGCTGATCCTGATCTTCGGCTACGGCATGTCGCTCGACGTGAAGAACGCGCCGGTGGGCGTGGTGCTCGAAGACGCCTCGCCAACGGCGCATGAAGCCATTGCAGGCCTGCAGCTTTCGCCCACCATCGCGCCCGTGCTGCTCGGCTCCATGCACGACGCCGAGGCGCTCATGCGCGACCGCAAGATCGACGGCATCGTGCGCGTGCCGGCCGACTTTTCGCGCTCGCTGGCCGCGGGCAACGCGCGCGTGCAGCTCCTCGTGCACGGCGCCGACGCGGGGCGCGCGACCATCATCCTCGCCTACGTGAGCGGCGCCCTGGGCCAATCGGCTGTGCGCCAGGCCGACCGCGGCGGCGGCACCGCCGGTGCAGCAACAGCCTCCGCGGGCCGAGTGACCGTGGAGCAGCGCATGTGGTTCAACACCGCGAACACCAGCACCTGGTACCTGGTGCCCGGCCTCATCGTGCTCATCATGACGCTGGTCGGCGCATTTCTTACCGCGCTTGTCATGGCCCGCGAATGGGAGCGCGGCACGCTCGAGGCGCTGTTCGTCACGCCGGTGCGGCCGGTGGAAATACTGGTGGCAAAAATTATTCCGTACTTTGCGGTCGGCATGCTGGGCCTGGTGCTGTGCCTGCTGGCCGCGCGCTTCCTGTTCGCGGTGCCCATGGTCGGTTCGCTGTTCGCGGTGGTGCTCAGTTCGATGCTCTACCTGATCGTGGCGGTAAGCCTCGGCCTCGTGATCTCGTCCGTCACGCGCAACCAGTTTCTTGCAAGCCAGGTGGCGCTCATCGCAACCTTCATGCCTTCGATGATGCTGTCGGGCTTTTTGTTCGACCTGCGCAATGTGCCCGCGGTGGTGCGCGCCATCGGCCATGTGCTGCCGGCCACCTACTTCATGGATCTGATCAAGACACTGTTTCTCGCGGGCGACGTCTGGCCGCTGATCTGGCGCAACTGCGCAATCCTCACGGCCTATGCGGTCGGACTGCTGCTGCTTGCCCGCGCCGTCACGCGCAAGAGCCTCGACTGAAGGGAGGCGCCCCATGACCGATTTTCTGCTGCGCATCGCCAACCTCTGCCGCAAGGAGCTGCTCGCCATCCTCAAGGACCCGGCAAGCCGCGTGATCCTGTTCGTTCCGGCCATCATGCAAAGCCTCATCTTCGGTTACGGGGCCACGTACGACCTGTCGAACGTGCCCTATGCGCTGCTCGACCAGAGCCGCACGGGTGCGTCGACGGAGCTGATTGCGCATCTGGACAGCACCGGCGTCTTTCACCGCGTGGCCACGCTGCGCACCCAGGCCGATATCCGCGAGGTGATCGACACCGAGAAGGCGCTGATGGTGATCCAGATCGCACCCAACTTCGAGCAGCAGCTGAGCGCCGGCCAGCTCGCGGCCATCCAGCTGATATTGGACGCGCGCAACTCGAACACCGCGGGTTCGGCGGCCGGCTATGTGGGCTCTGTGGTCGAGCGCTACAACGCCGAGCTGCGCACGCGCGCCGGCGCGCCAATGGCCCCGCTCACCATCGAATCGCGCGCATGGTTCAACCCGAACCTCGAGACGCGGTGGAACCTGCTGCCCGGCCTGATCGCCGCGCTCAGCATGCTGCAGACGCTGCTGCTCACCGCGCTTTCGGTGGCACGCGAGCGTGAGCAAGGCACCTTCGACCAATTGCTGGTCACCCCGATGTCGCCGCTCGAAATCATGATCGGCAAGGCGCTGCCGCCGGTGCTGGTCGGCCTTGCGCAGTCGACGCTCATTCTGCTGGTGGCGCTCTTCTGGTTCGGCATTCCGATGGCGGGCTCGCTGGCCACGCTCTATACCGGGCTGATCTTCTTCACCGTGGCCAGCGTGGGCATCGGCCTGTCGATCTCGGCGGTGTCGGCCAACATGCAGCAGGCCATGCTCTACACCTTCGTTCTGCTGATGCCGATGATGCTGCTGTCAGGCCTGACCACGCCGGTGCGCAACATGCCTCACGTGCTGCAGGTGATCACCATGGCCAACCCGTTGCGCTTTGCAATCGACCTGGTACAGCGCGTGTACCTGGAGGGCGTGGGCCTGGCCACGGTGTGGCACAACCTGATTCCGCTTTCGATCATCGCCCTTGTCACGCTGCCGCTGGCAGCCTGGCTGTTTCGCCATCGCCTGGCCTGAACCCGGGAGCCTTGCATGTCCGCACCACGAACCCTCCTCTTCTCCCTCTCATGTTCCGCGCTCGCGCTTCTTCTTGCGGGGTGTGCCGTGGGGCCCGACCATCGGCCCGCACAGGCGCAGGCGCCGGCCGATTGGTCCGCATGGCATGGCGGCTCGCCGGCGCTCCTCGGCGCCGAGCGGAATGCGGCGCCCATGGCCGCCGCGTCCGGCGACTGGAAAGCCTTCAACGATCCGCTGCTCGACCGCCTGCAGGCGCTTGCGCTCGCGGCCAACCACGACCTGCAGACCGCCGCCCTGCGCTTCGCGCAAAGCCGCGTCCAACGCACGGCGGCGGCCGCGCAGCAGGGTCCGCAACTCAATGCCAGCGGCGGCGTCAACCGGCAGCGGCAAAGCGAGACCGGCGCCGCCACGCGGATGATCGACGCACTGGGTTCGTCGGTGTCCAACCGCGACCAGTTGATTCGCACGCTCAGTGAGCCCTACAACCTCTACCAGGCGGGCTTCGACGCATCGTGGGAAATCGACCTGTGGGGCCGCGTGCGCCGCAGCATCGAAGCCGCCGATGCGGATACGGGCGCATCGGCCGCGCTGCTGCGCCAGGTGCAGCTGAGCGTGGAGGCCGAGGTGGCGCGCAACTACTTCGAACTGCGCGGTGCACAGCGCGAGTTGCGCCTGGCGCGCGCCGACATCGAAGCCGCCGCCGAATCGCTCGAACTGGTGCAGGCGCGTGCGAATGGCGGCCTGGTCACCGATCTGGACCCGACGCGCCAGCGCACGCAGCTGGCCGAACTGAAGGCGCGCATTCCGGCGCTGCTGCAGCAGGAGGCGCAGGCGATGAACCAGATCACGCTGCTGACCGGTGCCATGCCCGGCACGCTGAACGCCGAGCTTGCGGCGCCGGAGTCCGGCCGCGCAAGCGACATGCCCGAGGCACCGCCGCTGCCCGAGCTTGCCCTCGGCCTGCCGTCCGACCTGGCGCGCCGCCGGCCCGACATCGCCGCGGCGGAAGCGCAGCTGCATGCCGCCACCGCGCGCATCGGCGTAGCCGTGGCGGATCTCTATCCGCGCGTGACACTGGAAGCAGGCTTCGGCTTCGAATCGGTGGGCAGCGAACGTTTCGGCGAATGGGGCAGCCGGCAATGGCATATCGGGCCTTCGATCAGCCTCCCCATCTTCGACAACGGCCGGCGCCGAAGCACAGTCACGCTGCGCGAGCTGCAGCAGCAGGAGGCGGCGGTGGCCTTTCAGCAGACCGTGCTCAAGGCGTGGCACGAGATCGATTCCGCGCTGAGCGCCTATGCCGCCGAACGCCAGCGCCACGCCGAACTGGCCGAGCGCGAGCGCCACAGCCGCGACGCGCTCACGCTGGCCCAGGCGCGCTACGCCAACGGGCTCACGGATTTCGGTGTCGAGCTCGACGCCCGCCGCACGCTGCTGCAGGCACGGCGCGACCAGGCGCAAAGCACGAGCCGGCTGGCCGTGGGGCTGGTGGCCGTCTACAAAGCTCTTGGCGGCAATGTTCCGCCGGCAGCCAGCGCACCGCCGGACTAGAAGGTATTGGTGAAGCTCGCGTTGCCAAGGCCCGTGCCGATGGTCAGCACGCCCCAGTGGGAAACGTCGCGCATGAACGGCAGCTCGCTCAGCCCTTGCACCACCGCGTCGTTGTGCATCAGGATGAGCGTGGGGCCGGAGCCGATCATCGGCATGCGCCGCCACAGCGCGCTGGGCAGGTGGAACGCGCGGCTCTGCCAGTCGCCTGGCAGGTTCTGCGTTCCGCGCTCGATCGATCCGTCCTTGCGGATCAGGCCCGGGCACGCAATGCCGATGAAGGGCGCCAGGCGGATGTCCTTGCGCTCGCAATAGCGAACCATGTCTTCGAGCATGAGCGCAATGCGCTCGACCATGTCGGTGCGGTTCGGCCCGTCGTCCGCATGTCGCCACTTCTCCCTGCGCACCACCTTGGCCTGCGACAGGTCCGAGGCCTTGCTCTGGCGCGTCTTCACGATACCGCAGCGCACGTTGGTGCCGCCGATGTCCACCGCCAGGATGGCGTCGTGCTTCTTCAGCATGGCGCGCGGGGTCAGGTGCACCCAGCCGATCAGCCCGCCGTCGTCCACATCGTGCGACAGCCGGCCGAGCTGAACGTGCACGCCCATGTCTTCGAGGATGGCTGCGGTTTGCAGAATGGCGCGCTCGCCCACGTCGCTTTCGATGAAGCCGCCGCCCACCACGATGCGCTCGACCTTCTTCCATGAAGGCTGCCGGGTGAACCGCTGGATCACGAAGGACAGCTCCTCGGCGAATTCCTCGATGGCACCGTGCATCAGGTCGCCGGCGGCCGAGGTCTTTTGCAGCACGCGGTCGAGCTGCTTCTTGCTGAGGTCGCGCGAGTGCTGCTTGCCGAGCGGGTCGGTGCCGGTCTTGCGGCGGCGCTTGCGCCAGCGCTCGAGCAGTTCCCGGAACGCGGTCTGGCTGGCCTGGTCGCCCACAAAGCCGTCCTTGTCGCGCAGCTGCAGGCTGTAGCCCTCCACCCGCAGCCCCGGGAGTTCGCGCAGGCCGTGAACGTCAGGGCCGGGCGGGAGATCGGTTTTCTTGTTCATGGCAAGGACTATGGATGAGTCGGCTTCTGCGAAGCATCGGTAGCCCGCACCAAGGTTTGTAGGAGATTGGCGGGTGCAACCGGCCGCCGTCGATCTCTATACACTGCCCTCCGATGCACCTGCCCCACCGCATCCTGCGCGCCGCCTGGCTGTTGTTCACCCTCGCCTGGATTGGCGCCACCGCATCGGCGCAGCCGGCCGACGGCACGCTGCGCGTCGGTTCCAAACGCTTCACGGAGTCGTACATCCTGGCCGAGCTGCTGGCGCAGACGGCCGCGCCGCACACCGCATCGCCGCCGGTGGTGCGCCAGGGCCTGGGCAACACCGCCATCGTTTACGAGGCGCTGCGTTCGGGTGCCATCGATGTGTACGCCGAATACACCGGCACCATTGCTTTGGAAATCCTGAAGGGCTCGCCGGCCGACACGCGCGAAGCCATGAATGCCGCGCTGGCACCGCTGGGCCTGGGCGTGGCCGTTCCGCTGGGCTTCAACGACGGCTATGCGCTCGCGGTGCGCGCGGCCGATGCCGAACGGCTCGGCCTGCGCACGCTGAGCGACCTGGCGCGCCACCCCGAGCTCAAGCTCGGCCTGTCGAACGAGTTCATCGGCCGCGCCGACGGCTGGAAGGGCCTTGCCGCGCGCTACGGCTTCACGCAGACGCCGACCGGCCTCGACCACGGCCTGGCCTACGAAGCCGTGGCCGCGAAGCAGATTGATGCGATCGACATCTACACCACCGACGCCAAGATCGAGCACCTCGGCCTGCGCGTGCTCGAAGACGACAAGAAGTACTTTCCACGCTACGACGCCGTGCTGCTGTACCGGCTCGACCTGCCCGCGCGGCTACCGAAAGCCTGGGCCGCGCTGCAGACGCTCGAAGGCCGCATCGACGAGCACGCGATGATTGCGATGAACGCGCGCGCCGAGCTGCAAAGCGTGCCCTTCGATGCGATTGCGCGCGACTTTCTCGCCAGCACGGGCAAGGGTGGCACGGCCCAGCCCCAGGACCTCCGGTGCGGCTTCACCGCCAAGCTCTTCGGGCCCGACCTTTGGCAACTTACGCGGCAGCACCTGGTGCTGGTGTTCGTTTCGGTGGGCGTCGCGATCCTGATTGGCGTGCCGCTCGCGATCCTGGTGTTCTCGCATGTGCGGCTGCGGGCGGCGGTGCTTGGTATTGCAAGCATCTTGCAGACCGTGCCGTCGCTCGCATTGCTCGCGGTGCTCATTTCACTGCTCGGCGCCATCGGTGCATTGCCGGCGTTGATTGCGCTCACGCTCTATTCGCTGCTGCCGATCATGCGCAACACGGTGACCGGCCTTGCCGAAGTGCCGAACGGCCTGCGCATGGCGGGCACGGCCCTTGGCATGACGCCGCCGCAGAGCCTGCTGCTGGTGCTGCTGCCGCTTGCGTTGCCCACGCTGCTGGCGGGCATTCGAACAGCCACGGCCATTGCCATCGGCACGGCCACCATTGCGGCTTTCATCGGCGCGGGCGGCTTCGGCGAGCGCATCGTGACCGGTCTCGCGCTCAACGACCGCGAGCTGCTCTTGGCCGGGGCGCTGCCGGCCGCGGCGCTGGCGCTGCTGAGCGAGGGGATTTTCGAGCTCGTGGAAATGCTGATGCGGCGCCGCCGCCGGGCGCCGCCGCTTTCGCTTCCGCCATGAGGCACTCGCGCAGCAGCGCGGCGCCTGCGCCCGGTGTCTTGTCGGCACGGTGGCAAAAGTGGCACTGCTGGCTGGTTGCGCCTTCAGGGCCGATGCGGCTCACCGGCAATTGCACCAGCGTTCCGGCGGCCAGGTCGCCCGCCACGAGCCACGAGGGCATCTTTCCCCACCCCAGGCCCGCGCGCAGCAGCGCAAGCTTGGCGTACATGTCGGTCACGCGCCAGGTCGAAGGCGAGAGCACGTCGATGTCGTAGCCCTGGCTGAGCGTGCTCGGGTCTTCCACCACGATTTGCACGTGCTCCGCCGCGGCGGTGTCCAGGCCCTTGGCGCCGCGTTGCCGCGCGTGGACGGCCAGTGCGTGGGAAGGCGCCGCTACGGCCAGCGTATGCAGCACCATCAAAAATTCGCGGCTGATCTTTTCGTCGGCATGGCCGAAGGCCGCAATGGCCAGATCGCACCGGCCCGCGCTCAATGCATCGATGGTGCCGCCCATCGAGCTGTATTCCACGCGAATGGCAATGCTCGGGTAGACCGCATGCATGCCGCGCAGCGCGCTGGCCAGGAGATCGGGCGGATAAAGCGTGTCGACCGCTATCGCGAGCCCGAGCTCGATGCCTTGCTCGAGCCCCTGCGCACGCGAGCGCAGCGCCTCGACCTTCGACAGGATGACCCTCACGTCGCCAAGCAGCGCCTTGCCCGTGGGCGTGAGCACCGGCTTGTGGCCCGACCGGTCGAAGAGCCGCACCTGGAGCTGCTCTTCGAGATTGGCAATGGCATGGCTCACGGCCGACTGCACGCGGTGCAGCCGCGCGGCGCCGGCGCGAAAACTCCCCGCGTCCGCCACGGCGACGAACATCTGCATCTGGCTGAGCGTGAGGATGTCCAGCATGATCTTTTCAATCGATTGACTTGGCCAATATTATTCGCTTTTATTGATCACGCATTCGCTGCAAAGTGGCGGCATGCAGAAGCAATTCGAAATGGCCGGCGCACCGCCCGCCGCCCTCCCCCTCTCGTCTTCAACACACTGGCGCGGCGTGGCGCTGGTGGTGGCCGCCGGTGTGGTGGCCTCTCTCCAGGTCGGCAAGGTCGCCATTGCAGTGCCGCAACTGCGCGCCGATTTCGGTCTCGACCTCTCGATGGTCGGCTGGCTGATGGCGATGTTTTCGCTGCTGGGCGTGGCCGGGGCCGTGCCAGTCGGCGCATGGGTCGCGCGCGCCGGCGACAGGCACCTGGTGCTCGCCGGGCTGCTGGCCATTGCCGCCGGCAGCACGGCGGGCGCGTTGGCAAACGACGTGGCCATGCTGCTGGCCGGCCGCGTTGTCGAGGGCTTGGGCTTCGTGCTGATCACCATTGCCGGCCCGTCGGTGCTGCAGCGCATGGTCTCGCCCGGCGGCAAGGACCTGGCCTTTGCCATCTGGAGCTGCTTCATGCCGACCGGCATTGCAATTGCGCTGTTCAGCGGTTCGCTGCTCGATGGCTGGCGGGGCTTCTGGCTGGGCAATGCCGCGTTGGCGGCCTTGCTCGCGGTGTTACTGCTGCTCGGCGTTTCGGGGGGCACCACCACCAGTGCCGCGCCGGTGTCGTGGCACAGCATGGCTCGCGATGCGGCCGCCACCGCCAGAGCTGGCGCGCCGGCACTGATAGCGGCCTCGTTCGTGATCTACAGCCTGCAGTTCTTTGCGCTCTTCAGCTTTCTGCCGGTGCTGCTGATCGAGCGCATGGGCGTGGGCATGGCGGCCGCCGGATCGCTGAGCGCGGTGGCCTGCTGCGTCAACGTGGCGGGCAATCTTGCAGCCGGCGTGCTGCTGAAACGCGGCGTGGCGCGCTGGCTGCTGGCAGCGGTGGCCAGCGCATTGATGGGGCTCTCGGCCATCGGCATCTTCCTGCCGGTGCTCGGCGCGTTGCCGGCGTTCTTGCTGTGCCTGGCCTTTTCGGGCGCGGGGGGCCTGCTTCCTGCAACGCTGATCGGCACCTCCCCCATCGTGTCGCCGAGTGCGCGGCTGGTACCGATGTCGATGGGCCTGCTCATGCTGGGCAGCAATCTCGGCCAGATGATCGGCCCCGTGGTCGTGGGGGGTGCGGTGGATTCGATGGGCTGGCCGGCGGCGGCCATCATCGTCGCACTGGCAGGCGCGATGGGTGTGCTGCTTGCACTGGGCCTGCGGCGCTCGATGGCGCGCAGCGGCCACCCACTTTGAAGGCGGGTGGCCGGGGGAACATCAAGCCAGCGTGTAGGCCGTCTTCACCGTGGTGAAGAACTCCTGCGCGTACTTGCCCTGCTCGCGCGGGCCGTAGCTCGAACCCTTGCGGCCGCCGAACGGCACGTGATAGTCCACGCCCGCGGTCGGCAGGTTCACCATCACCATGCCGGCCTGGCTGTGGCGCTTGAAATGCGTGGCGTACTTCAGGCTCGTGGTCGCAATGCCGGCCGACAAGCCAAACTCCGTGTCGTTGGCCGTGGCCAGCGCTTCTTCGTAGTTCTTCACGCGAATCACGCTCGCCACCGGGCCGAAGATTTCTTCCTTGTTGATGCGCATGGCGGCAGCCGTTTCGCTGAAGAGGGCCGGCGACATGTAGTAGCCGTCGGTCTCCAGCTTCAGGAGCTCGCCGCCGGCCGCCAGCGTGGCGCCTTCGCCCTTGCCGATGGCGATGTATTCCATGTCCTGGTCGAGCTGCGACTTGGACGAGACGGGGCCGATGTCGGTGCCCTGGGCCAGCGCGTCGCCGACCTTGATCTTGGCCATGCGGGCCTTCATCGCTTCGATGAACTTGGGGTAGATGCCTTCGGTGACGATCAGGCGGCTGGAAGCCGTGCAACGCTGGCCGGTGGAATAGAAGGCGCTTTGCACGCTCAGTTCCACGGCCTGGGCCAGGTCGGCGTCGTCCAGGATGACTTGCGGGTTCTTGCCGCCCATCTCCAACTGCACCTTCTTGTGGTTGGTCACGCATTGGATGGCGATGTTGCGGCCCACGCCCACCGAGCCGGTGAAGCTGATGGCATGGATGCCGGGGTGGTTGACCAGCGCGTTGCCGATGACGCTGCCGCGGCCCATCACCAGATTGAACACGCCCGCTGGAATGCCCGAGCGGTGGATGATTTCGGACAGGGCCCAGGCGCTGCCGGGCACCAGGTCGGCGGGCTTCAACACCACGCAGTTGCCGAAGGCCAGCGCGGGCGCGATCTTCCAGGCCGGAATGGCAATGGGAAAGTTCCAGGGCGTGATAAGGCCGACGACGCCGACGGGCTCGCGGGTGATTTCAACCCCGATGTTGGGGCGTACAGAGGGCAGCACCTCGCCCGACAGGCGCAGGCATTCGCCGGCGAAGAACTTGAAGATCTGGCCGGCGCGGGTGGCCTCGCCGATGCCTTCGGCCTTGGTCTTGCCTTCTTCACGGGCGAGCAGGGTGCCGAGCTCTTCCTTGCGCGCAAGGATTTCGGTGCCGATCTTGTCCAGCGCATCGGAGCGTGCCTGAATGCCGCTGGTCGCCCAGGCGGGGAAGGCGGCGGTGGCTGCGGCCACGGCGGCCTCCACGTGCGATGCGTCGCCCTGGGTGTACTGGCCCAGCACGTCGGCCAGGTTGCTGGGGTTCAGGTTGGGGCTGTAGCTGCTGCCCGCGCGCCATTCGCCGCCGATCAGGTTGTCGAAGTTTTGCATGTGTTTTCCTTGCTGCTCGATGAAAAGAAAGAAGCCGGGCACTGGGTGTCCGGCTGCGGAAATGGAAACGGGAGACTAAACCTTCAGCGGACCAGACATGGTTTCTTATTGTCGAAAGTCCACCCGGGGATGAGGTATTGCATGGCCTGCGCATCGTTGCGCGCACCCAGCCCGTGCTTCAGGTAGAGCTGGTGCGCCTTCTCGACCTCGTCCATGTCGAGCTCGATGCCCAGCCCGCCGCGGGTCGGCACCTTCACGAAGCCGCCCTCGATCTGCAGCGGCGCCTTGGTCAGGTGCTGGCCGTCCTGCCAGATCCAGTGCGTGTCGATGGCCGTGACCTTGCCCGGCGCCGCCGCCGCCACGTGCGTGAACATGGCAAGCGACACATCGAAGTGGTTGTTCGAATGCGAGCCCCAGGTCAGGCCCCAGGCCTGGCACAGCTGGGCCACGCGCACGGAGCCCTGCAGCGTCCAGAAGTGCGGGTCGGCCAACGGAATGTCCACCGACTGCAGCGAGAGGCTGTGCACCATCTCGCGCCAGTCGGTGGCCACCATGTTGGTGGCGGTCGGCAGGCCGGTGGCACGGCGGAACTCGGCCATGACTTCGCGGCCGGAGAACACGCCTTCGGCACCGCACGGGTCTTCGGCATAGGCCATGACGCCGTGCAGATCGCGGCAGAGGCGAATGGCGTCTTGCAGCAGCCAGCCGCCGTTCGGGTCGAGCGTGACGCGTGCTTGCGGAAAGCGCTCGTGCAGCGCGCGAATGGCCTCGACTTCTTCTTCGCCGCGCAGCACGCCGCCCTTGAGCTTGAAGTCGGTGAAGCCGTAGCGCGCATGCGTGGCCTCGGCCAGCCGCACGATGGCTTCGGGCGTCATCGCTTCTTCGTGGCGCAGGCGAAACCAGTCGTTGTCGGCGCCGGGGCCGCTCTCGTACGGCAGGTCGGTCTTCTTGCGGTCGCCCACGTAGAACAGGTAGCCGAGCATCTGCACCGCGTCACGCTGCTGGCCTTCGCCGAGCAGTGCGGCCACCGGCACCTCGAGGTGTTGGCCCAGCAGGTCGAGCAGCGCCGCTTCGACGGCGGTGACCGCATGAATGGTCACGCGCAGGTCGAAGGTCTGCTGGCCGCGCCCGCCGCTGTCGCGGTTGGCGAAGGCGCTGCGCATGCTGTTGAGCACGGCGTTGTACTTGCCGATGGGCTGGCCCACGATGAGGCCGCGCGCATCTTCGAGCGTCTGGCGGATCTTCTCGCCGCCGGGCACTTCGCCAACGCCGGTGTGGCCGGCGCTGTCGGTCAGGATCAGCAGGTTGCGCGTGAAAAACGGGCCGTGCGCACCGCTCAGGTTCATCAGCATGCTGTCGTGGCCCGCGACGGGCACCACGCGCATGCCGGTGACCACAGGCGCGCCGGAAACGGAAGAGATGGAAGCTGGATTTGTCATTTGCGCGAAACCTGGTGGAGAGCGAATGCTAGATGCGCACGGCTTGCCGGGCCAGCAACTTCCAGTCGTTGCCCTGCTTCTTCCAGATGCCGAGGATCTTCAGCGCCACCTTGCCGGGCTTGCCCGAATCCAGTGTATCGGCCGCAAGCGTGTGGCGCACGATGGCCGTATCGCCGCCCACCACCTTGATGGTCTGCTCGGTGATGGTGATGCTGACGAAGTCCGACTTGCCGGCGACCAGGTCGCCGATGAAGCTGTCCTTGGTGTCGACCCTGCCGCCCGAATGGCCGTAGCTCAGGTCGTCGGCCACCAGCGCGCCAAGGGCGGCCGGGGTCGGATCGATCATTGCCACGCGCAGCCGCTCGGCGGCCGCCGCCACCGCCGGCTCCGCCGATGCACCGCCGCCCGCGGGCATCATCGCGCAGCCCGTGAACAGCATGGCCGATGCGGCGGCCAGAAAAAGCTTCTTGATGAACATGTGTCGTTGTCTCCGTTGTTGTTGTTGATTGATTCGGCTGTTCGTTCTGCTTACTGCGGGCCGAGCGCGTCGATGAGCGCCTTCAGTTGCTCCATCTCGGCGGGCTTCAGATCGGTGAGCGGTGCGCGCACCGGGCCTGCGTCGTGGCCGACGATCTTGGCGCCGGCCTTGACGATGCTCACTGCGTAGCCGGGCGTGCGGTTGCGCAGCTCCAGGTACGGCATGAAGAAGTTCTTCAGCAGGCGATGCTGGGTGGCCATGTCGTCATCGCGCACGGCTTCGTAGAACTGCACCGCGGTCTTCGGAATGAAGTTGAAGACAGCCGACGAATACACCGGCGTGCCCATGGCCTTGTAGGCCGCTGCATACACCTCGGCCGTGGGCAGGCCGCCCAGGTAGGCAAAGCGGTCGCCCATCTTCTGGTAGATGGCAACCATGGCTTCGATGTCGCCGATGCCGTCCTTGAAGCCGACGAGGTTCGGGTTGCGCTCGGCCAGGCCGGCCAGCGTGTCGGGCTTGAGGCGGCTGGTGGCGCGATTGTAGACGATCACGCCGAACTTCACGCTCTTGCACACGGCCTCGACGTGCGCGGCCAGGCCTTCCTGGCCGGCTTCGGTCAGGTAGTGCGGCAGCAGCAGGATGCCGTGGGCGCCGGCCTTCTCGGCTTCTTGCGCGCACTGGATGGCAAAGCGCGTGGGGCCGCCGGCGCCCGCGATGATCGGCACCACGCCGCGGCAGGTGTCGACCGCGGTCTTGATGATGCCGGGGTACTCGTCGCCCGTCAGCGAGAAGAACTCACCCGTGCCGCCGGCCGCGAACAGCGCGCTTGCGCCGTAGGGAGCAAGCCACTCGAGACGCTTCTCGTAGCGGCTCTTGTTGAAGTCCCCGTTCGCGTCGAAGTCGGTCAACGGGAACGAGAGCAGGCCGGAGCCCATGATGGTTTTGAGTTCTTGAGGGTTCATCGAGACACCAGTAAGGGTAATAAAAAAAGAATCTGTTCTTTTCGGGGACTACCGCGGAACCGGCTTTGCCGGGCCGCTGGTAGTGCCCCCGGAAGGGGGTTGGCGAAGCGACACGAAGTGCGCGCAGACTGGGGGAGAGCCTTAATCCAGCTTGATGCCGGCGTCGGCGACGACCTTGGCCCAGCGCACGCGCTCCTTGCCGAAGAACTGCTCTTCTTCGGCCGGCGCCATGGTCACGACCTCGGCGCCCTGCCCCGCAAGGCGCGAGCGGATGTCGGCCGAGCGGATGACGGTGATCAGCTCCTTGTTGAGGCGCTGCACGACGGCGTCCGGAGTGCCCTTGGCAACCCGCACGCCCTGCCACGTGCCGGACTCGAAGCCGGTCACGCCCTGCTCCGCGATGGTGGGCACTTCGCCGATGAGCGGCATGCGCGTCGACTTGGAAACACCGAGCACCTTGAGCTTGCCGCTCTGCACGTGCGGCAAGGTGGCGAGCATGCCGTTCATCAGGATCTGCGTCTGGCCGGCCACGGTGTCTTGCACTGCCTGCACGCCGCCCTTGTAGGGCACGTACTGCCAGCGCGCGCCGCTGGCACGCTCGAGCGCCACGCCGGCAAGGTGCGGCGCGCTGCCCGTGGCGGTCACGGCAAAATTGATGTCCGACTTTTTCGACAGCGCAATCAGCTCTTTCAGGCTGTTGGCCTGCACCGACGGGTGCACCACGAGCAAGTGCGGCGAATAAGCCAGCATGGTCACGCCGCGCAGGTCCTTCGAAGGATCGAACGGCAGCTTCGTATAGACGGAGGGGCTGATGGCGAGCGCGCCCACGTCGCACAGCAGCAGCGTGTAGCCATCGGGCTTGGACTTGGCGACGTAGTCGGCGCCGAGGTTGCCGTTGGCACCCGGCTTGTTCTCGACGATGACCGGCTGGCCGAGCGCTTCCGACAGTGGCTGGCTGATGGAGCGGGCAATGATGTCGGACGAACCGCCCGGCGGGTAAGGCACCACAATACGAATCGGCTTCGATGGCCAGTTGTCGGCTGCATGCGCAGCGCCGCTGGCTGCAAGTACACCGCCGCCGAGGGCGCCGAGCATCAGATCGCGTCTTTTCAAACTCATTCAAGTCTCCAGCTGGTTTGTGTTGTCAGTCATCGTACAACTACAAACAACGATTGTCCAGCGTATTGCTGGAAATTTCGCTCAGGAAGCCGCGGGCGGCGTGGTGGCGGCCGTCTGCTGGGCCGCTTCCTGCGCCACGCGCAACCGCTCGCGGCTGTTGGTCAGGTGGATGCGCATGGCCGCGCGGGCCGATTCAGGATCGCGGCGCGCAATGGCTGCGTAGATCTCTTCATGCTCGCGGTTCACGCGGCTCAGGTATTCGCCGCGCCGGTCGTAGTTGCGGATCGCGGTGATGCGCGTGCGCGGAATGATCGTGGTGCCAAGGTGGCTCATGATGTCCGCGAAATACGGGTTGCCCGTGGCCTGGGCGATCTGCAGGTGAAAGCGGAAGTCCGGCGCCACCGTGTCCCCTGCCACCGCCACGTTGCGTTCGAAATCGTCGAGCGCCTGGCGCATGGCCAGCAGGTGCTCCTCCGTGCGGCGCGAGGCGGCCAGCCCTGCGGATTCGGTCTCGAGGCTGATGCGAAGCTCGAGCACCGCCAGCACGTCGACCGAGTTGGCAATGTCGGTCGAATCGAGCCGGAACATGCCTGCCGCGCGCGGCTGCAGCACGAAGGTGCCGACGCCGTGATGCGTTTCCACCAGGCCGGCGGCCTGCAGCTTCGACAGCGCTTCGCGCACCACGGTGCGGCTCACGCCAAACGACTTCATGATGGCCGATTCGGTGGGCAGTTTGTCACCCGGGCGCAGCGACTGGTTGCGAATTTTTTCGCCCAGGTCTTCGACCAGCCCGTGGGCCAAGCCGCGCGGGCGCGCGCGCCCCACAAAGGAGCCGCCGCCGGCGACTTCCGTCGCCGCATCCGAAATTGAGGGATTACCCGTAGCCGTTTGGACCATGGTCAAGATAATAATCCCCTATTAGTTGTACGACAACAGATAACTTATCACTCCAATCCTTCGTAAGTGCCGCTCTATCCATCGGCCGGTTATTTGGACTGACTCGATATCCGGATGAAGTTTGCCGCCCGATTAGGCCGCCTGGATTCACGGCCTACAGGAACCCACCCATTCACGCGCCAATAAACATGTCGACGTCCTCACAAGTTTCAAACAACAAGCTCCACCGGATTCTGCTCACCGGTGCGGCCGGCGGCCTGGGTAAGGTGTTGCGCGAACGCCTGCGCCCCTATGCCGAGATCCTGCGCCTTTCCGACATTGCAGCGCTCGCGCGTTCCGAAGGCGCGCATGAAGAAACGGTGCCTTGCGACCTTTCGGACAAAGCAGCGGTGCATGCGCTGGTCGAGGGCTGCGACGCGATCGTGCACCTTGGCGGCGTTTCGGTCGAGCGTCCGTTCGAGGAGATTCTCGAGGCCAACATCAAGGGCGTGTTCCATATCTATGAAGCCGCCCGCCGCCACGGGGTGAAGCGCGTGGTGTTCGCGAGTTCGAACCACGTGATCGGCTTCTACAAGCAGGACGAACGGCTCGACGCCGGCGTTGCGCGCCGGCCCGACGGCTACTACGGCCTTTCCAAATCGTTCGGCGAAGATGTGGCGCAGTTCTACTTCGACCGCTACGGCATCGAGACCGTGAGCATCCGCATCGGCTCGTCTTTCCCCGAGCCGCTCAACCGCCGGATGATGAGCACCTGGCTCAGCTACCGCGACCTCACTGCGCTGATCGAAAAATCGCTCTTCACGCCCGACGTGAAGCACACGGTGGTCTACGGCATGTCGGCCAACCGCGATGTGTGGTGGGACAACAGCGCGGCGGCGCACCTGGGCTTCGTGCCGCAGGACACCTCCGAAGTGTTCCGCGACAAGGTCGAGGCCCAGCCTCCCGTGGCGCCGACCGACCCCAATGCCATCTATCAAGGCGGTGCCTTCACGGCGCAAGGCCCGTTCGGCGATCAATGAGAACCGGCATGCAAGCGGAACTCGTTCTCGATGCGAAGTGCGCGACCGGCGAAAGCCCGGTCTGGCGCGCCGACGAGCAGGCACTTTACTGGGTCGACATTCCGGCGAAGCAGCTGCACCGCTGGCACGCCGCAACCGGCGAACACAGCGTCTGGACCGGCGACGAGATGCTCGCCTGCATTGCGCCGCGCGCCGGACATTCGGGCGAATGGATTGCCGGCATGGAGAGCGGCCTGTTCGCGATCGCAACGCGCGCCGACGGTACGCTGGCCGCGAGTCCCATTGCTGGCGCAGCCCATGCCGAACACGGCATGCGCTTCAACGACGGCCGCTGCGACCGGCAGGGTCGCTTCTGGGCCGGCACCATGCAGATGGACATGGCGGCGGCCCACGAGGTTGGCCGCGTCTACCGCTACCAGGCCGACGTGAACGCGGGTGCCGCATTGCGCCCGCAGTTCGAACACATGATCGTTCCGAACGGCCTCGCCTTCAGCCCGGACGGCAAGACGATGTACCTCTCTGACTCGCATCCGCTGGTTCAAACCATCTGGGCCTTCGACTACGACATCGACACCGGCACTCCGCATGGCCGCCGCGTGTTCGTCGACATGAAGCCCCTGCCGGGCCGCCCCGACGGCGCCGCGGTCGACGCCGACGGCTGCTACTGGATCTGCGGCAACGACGCAGGCCTGGTGCACCGCTTCACGCCCGAGGGAAAGCTCGACCGTTCGCTCGAAGTGCCGGTCAAGAAGCCCGCCATGTGCGCCTTTGGCGGTCCGCAACTCGACACCCTCTACGTGACATCGATCCGCCCCGGCGGCGACCTGTCCGATCAACCGCTGGCGGGCGGCGTTTTTGCACTGCGTCCTGGCGTCAAGGGTCTTCCAGAACCCGAATGCCGTTTCTGATTGCTTTTTAACCACCAACCCGAAGAGGAAGACAAATGAAATACAACCGTCACCTGATTGCGCTGGCTGCCGGCCTGTGCGCCATGGCTGCAGGCGCCGTCGAGTTCCGCTCGGCCGACGTGCACAACAGCGACGACTACCCCACGGTCGCAGCCGTCAAGCACATGAGCGAACTGCTCGACAAGCGCAGCAACGGCAAATACAAGATCAAGGTGTTCAACAAGAGCGCACTGGGCAGCGAGAAGGAAACGCTCGACCAGGTCAAGATCGGCGCGCTCGAAATGAACCGCGTGAACATCAGCGCGCTGAATTCGATCTGCCCCAAGACGCTGGTGCCGACGATGCCCTTCCTGTTCGACTCGATCGCCCATATGCGCAAGTCGCTCGACGGCCCCATCGGCGAAGAAATCTTGAAGGGCTGCGAGCACGAAGGCCTGGTCGGCCTGGCCTTCTACGACAGCGGCGCGCGCTCCATCTACGCCAAGAAGCCGGTGAAGACGCTGGCCGACGCCAAGGGGCTGAAGATCCGCGTGCAGCAGTCCGACCTGTGGGTTGCGCTTGTGAGCGCCATGGGTGCCAACGCCACGCCAATGCCCGCTGGCGAGGTGTTCACCGCGCTCAAGACCGGCCTCATCGACGCCGCCGAAAACAACATTCCTTCGTACGACGGTTTCAAGCACTACGAAGCAGTGAAGTTCTATTCGCGCACCGAACATTCCATGGCGCCTGAAATGCTCGTGATGTCCAAGGCCATCTACGACAAGCTGCCCAAGGCCGATCAGGACCTGTTCCGCGCCACGGCCAAGGAATCGGTCGCGTTCCAGCGCAAGAAGTGGGACGAGCAGGAAGCCAAGTCGCTCGAAGTCGTGACCAAGGGCGGCGCCCAGATCGTGGCCGACGTGGACAAGGCCTCGTTCCGCTCGGCCATGACGCCGGTCTACACCAAGTTCATCTCGACGCCTGACCTGCAGCGCCTGGTCAAGGCCGTGCAAGACAACAAGTAGCGCGCCCCGGCCCTTCCCGTCCTGCGGGGAGGGCCCCACCCATATTCAGGGAATTTCCCATGACACTGACCGTTCCCGCGGTAGACACGATGGCGACCGGCGTGCCGGTCGAGCTCGAAGACCTGGTGAATCCGAACGGACGCCCTCCGTCCAACCACGCCTATTCCCGCTTTTGCGCGTTTCTCTCCAAGGCCAGCCTGATGCTCGCCGTGGCGATGCTCATCACCATCATCGTGTGCGTTCAGTACCAGGTGGTCGGCCGCTATGTATTCAACGACACGCCGACCTGGGCCGAAGGCCTTGCGCTGCAGCTGGTGCTGTATGTCACCGCGCTCGGCGTTGCCGTGGGCGTGCGGGATGCCGGCCACATCGGGCTCGACTCGCTGGTGGTGCTGCTGCCCGAATCGCTGCGCCTGAAGATCGAAGTGCTGATTCATGCGCTGGTTGCGCTCTTCGGCGGAATCATGGCGTGGAGCGGCTGGATCTGGACATCGCTCAAGTGGACCGACATCAAGCCCATGATGGGCATTCCGGTGGGCCTGGACTATCTGGCGCTCGTGATCGCGGGCCTCCTGATCGTACTTTTTTCGATTGAACATATCGTCGCCCTGCTGCGCGATGAAGAAGTGGTGCCCGCGTGGAACTGACTGTCCTCTCTCTCGTTTTCCTGGTGCTGCTGGTGCTGGGCGTACCGGTCGCGTTCTCGATCGGCCTGGCCTCCGTTGCCACGGTGCTGTATGCGGGCCTGCCCGTTGCCGTCGTGTTCCAGAAGATGGTCGGCGGCATGCAGATCTTCTCTTTCCTCGCGATTCCGTTCTTCGTGTTTGCCGGTGAACTCATGCTCTACGGCGGCATTGCGCAGCGCATCGTGCGCTTTGCGAACAGCCTGGTGGGCCACGTGCGCGGCGGCCTGGGCATGAGCAACGTGATCGGCTGCACGCTGTTCGGCGGCGTTGCCGGCTCGCCGGTGGCCGACGTCTCGGCCATGGGCTCGGTGATGATTCCGCTCATGAAGAAGGAAGGCTACGACGCCGACTACGCCGTCAACGTGACGACGCACGCGGCCCTGGTGGGCGCGCTGATGCCCACGTCGCACAACCTGATCATCTTCACGCTCGCGACCACCGGCATCGCATCGGTCAGCGTGCTGAGCCTGATTCTGGCGGGCCTGATTCCCGCGCTGCTGCTCACGGTGTGCAACCTGGCCGCCGCCTACTACGTGGCAATCCGCCGCGGCTATCCGATCCGCGGCGCCTTCCCCGGCTGGGGCGAGGTGCTGGCAGCGTTCATCGGCGCGCTGCCCGGCTTGATGATCGTGGTGATCATCCTGGTGGGCATTCTGTCGGGCGTGTTCACCGCCACCGAATCGGCCGCAACGGCCGTGCTGTGGGCGTTGGGCGTAACGGTGCTTGTCTACCGCTCGCTCAGCCGCAAGGACTTTCTCAAGGCCTGCGCCAAGGCATGCAAGACGACCGGCGTGGTGCTGCTGCTGATCGGCATCTCTTCCGCCTTCGGCTACTTCATGGCGCTGTACGAAGTGCCGCAGAAGACCGGCGAGCTCATGACCAGCGTCTCGAGCGATCCGTGGGTCATCTTCCTGATGATCAACGTGCTGCTGTTCGTGCTGGGCACCTTCCTGGACATGGCCGCCACGATCCTGATCTGCACGCCCATCTTCCTGCCCATTGCCATGCAGTTCGGCATGAGCCCGGTGCAGTTCGGCATCGTGATGCTGATCAACTGCGCGCTCGGTCTGAACACGCCGCCGGTGGGCACCACGCAGTTCATAGGCTGCGCGATCGGAGGGGTATCGGTCGGGCAGGTGATGCGGTCGATCTGGCCGTTCTATGGTGCTCTCTTGATCTGCCTGATGCTCGTGACCTACGTGCCGGCGTTCTCGATGTGGCTGCCCGACCTCGTCAACGCGGTGAAGTAACAGCAAAGACCCGCAACGCAACGCTCGTTTCCCGATGGCCGACTCACCCCTCCCCTCTTCCGCGGCGGCGCGCCCGCCCCACCGCATCCACATGCACGCGGCGGACAACGTCGCCATTGTTGCCAACGACGGCGGGCTGAAGGCCGGCGCCACGTTCGCCGATGGCCTGGTGCTGGTCGACAACGTGCCGCAGGGCCACAAGGTCTCGCTGACCGACTTGGCCGAAGGCGATGCAGTCGTCCGCTACAACGTGCCAATCGGCTACGCGCTCAAGGCCATTCCGCGCGGCAGCTGGGTGCACGAGCGGCTGCTCAGGATGCCCGCCGCGCGCGAGCTCGAGGGCCTGCCGATCGCCACCGTCAAGCCGCCTGCGCAAGCGCCGCTCGAGGGCTACACCTTCGAGGGCTACCGCAACCTGGACGGATCGGTGGGCACGCGCAACATCCTTGCCATTACGCAGACCGTGCAGTGCGTGGCGGGCGTGGTCGACTTTGCGGTCCAGCGCATCAAGGCCGAGCTGCTGCCGAAGTACCCCAACGTCGACGATGTGGTGGGCCTTTCGCACAGCTACGGCTGCGGCGTGGCCATCGACGCACCCGATGCGGTGATTCCAATCCGTACGCTGCGCAACATCAGCCTCAACCCGAATTTCGGCGGCGAGGTGATGGTCATCAGCCTGGGCTGCGAAAAGCTGCAGCCCGAGCGCCTGCTGCCGCCGGGCAGCATTGCGCTGGTGGACGAGCGCAATGTGGCCGACATCGGTGAGACGGCCAATGCCAAGCTCGACGTGGTGTGCCTGCAGGACGACGCCCACGTGGGCTTCATGTCGATGATCGATTCGATCATGCGGCAGGCCGAGGAACACCTGGAGCGGCTGAACGCCCGCAGGCGCGAGACCGTGCCGGCCAGCGAGCTGGTGGTGGGCGTGCAGTGCGGCGGCAGCGATGCGTTTTCGGGCGTCACGGCCAACCCGGCCGTGGGCTTTTGCACCGACCTGCTGGTGCGCGCCGGCGCCACCGTGATGTTCTCGGAAGTGACCGAGGTGCGCGACGGCATCGACCAGCTCACCTCGCGCGCAACCACGCCCGAAGTGGCCGAGGCCATGATCCGCGAAATGGCCTGGTACGACGCCTACCTGGACCGCGGCCGCGTCGACCGCAGCGCCAACACCACGCCCGGCAACAAGAAGGGCGGGCTCTCGAACATCGTCGAAAAGGCCATGGGCTCGATCGTGAAGAGCGGCAGCGCGCCGATCTCCGGCGTGGTCTCGCCGGGCGAGAAGGCAAGGCAGAAAGGCCTGCTCTACGCCGCAACACCCGCCAGCGACTTCATCTGCGGCACGCTGCAGCTGGCGGCCGGCATGAACCTGCACGTGTTCACCACCGGCCGCGGCACGCCGTACGGCCTGGCCGAAGTGCCGGTGATCAAGGTCGCCACGCGCAGCGACCTTGCGCGCCGCTGGCACGACCTGATGGACGTGAACGCAGGCCGCATTGCCGACGGCGACGCCACCATCGAGGACGTGGGCTGGGAAATGTTCCGCCTGATGCTCGACGTGGCCAGCGGCCGCAAGAAAACCTGGGCCGAACAGTGGAAGCTGCACAACGCGCTGGTGCTGTTCAACCCCGCACCCGTGACCTGACTTCATTCGACGACCTCGAAAGGAAACACCATGGAAGACCTCAAGGGCAAGACAGCCCTCATCACCGGCGCCAGCACCGGCATCGGCGCGGCTGTGGCCGTTGCATTCGCGGCGCGCGGCATGCGCGTGGCGGTGCACTACAACAGCTCGGCCGACGCCGCCAACCAGGTCGTCGAGACGATCCGCAAGGCCGGCGGCGACGCCTTCGCGCTGCAGGGTGACGTGCTCGACACAGCCGCCATCCGCGAATGCGTGAAGCAGACGGCCGCCCGGTTCGGCCGCATCGACGTGCTGGTGAACAACGCGGGCAGCCTGGTGAAGCGCGTGCCCATTGCGGAGTTCGACGATGCGCTGTTCGACGAAGTGATGCACATCAACGCGCGCTCGGTGCTCGCGTTTGCGCGCGAGGTGGTGCCGCTCATGCGCACCCACGGCGGCGGCAACATCATCAACGTGACGTCGGTGGCGGCGCGCACTGGCGGCGGGCCCGGCGCCTACCTGTATGCAGGCTCGAAGGGCTTCGTGAGCACGGCCACGCACGGGCTCGCACGGGAACTCGTCGGCGACAAGATCCGTGTCAACGCGGTGGCGCCAGGCGTGATCCAGACACCGTTCCAGGACCGCTTTTCCACGCCCGCGATGCTCGAGTCGTTCCGTGCCGGCATTCCGATGGGGCGCATCGGCACGCCGGACGAATGCGTGGGCGCTTTCCTCTACTTGGCCTCCGAGCAGCTTTCGGGCTACGTGACGGGCCAAGTGATCGAGGTGAACGGCGGGCAGTACATGCCCTGACGGCCAGACGAATTTCAGCCTTTTTCCCGAGGCTTGCGAATCAAGATCAATAACGGAGACAACAACCAATGAGAAGAAACAGATTCCTGCGCGGCCTGGCCGCCCTTTCGGCGACAGCGGGCCTTTCGTTCGGCTACGCGGCATTGGCCACGGCCCAGAGCAACAGCAACAACTTTCCAAATCACGCCATCGAGCTGCTGGTGCCCTACCAGCCGGGCGGCGGCACCGACGGTCTGGCGCGCGCGTTTTCCGAAGCGAGCCGCAAGCACACGTCGCAGAGCATCGTGATCGTCAACCGCCCGGGCGCCGGTGGCGCCATCGGCTGGACCGAGGTGATCAACGCCCGGCCCGACGGCTACAAGCTCGCGGTGCTGACGGTAGAGCTGCTCACGCTGCCGCACCTGGGCCTGGCCAAGTTCAACTACGACGACTTCCAGCCGATTGCGCAACTCAATGCCGACCCGGCCGCCATCACCGTCAAGGCCGATGCGCCCTGGAACACCATCGAGGAGTTCCTGGCCGCGGCAAAGAAGTCGCCCGAAAGCGTGCGCGTCGGAAACTCGGGCAACGGCTCGATCTGGCACCTGGCCGCGGCCGCGCTCGAAGACAAGACCGGCACCAAGTTCGGCCACATTCCGTTCCAGGGCGCGGCGCCCGCGGTGCTGGCCCTCTTGGGCGGACACATCGAGGCGGTGGCGGTGAGCCCGGCCGAGGTCACCACGCACGTGCAGTCCGGCAAGCTCAAGGTGCTGATGGTCATGGCCGACAAGCGGGTGAAGGGCTTCGACAAGGTGCCCACCGCCAAGGAGCGCGGCATCGACCTGTCGATCGGCACGTGGCGCGGCCTGGGCGCGCCCAAGAACACGCCGCCCGAAGTGATGGCAAAGCTGCGCGAGATCACGGCCAAGACGGCGGCCGAGCCGCTCATGCATGAAGTGATGGACAAGCAGAACCTCGGCTATGTCTACACCGATGGCGCGGTGTTCAAGGAAACGCTGGCCAAGGACAACGCCTACTTCAAGGCGCTGATCGCCAAACTCAACATCAAGCCATGAACCGCACGCCCATCATTCGCGCGCTTCGCGGCGCGGTTGCGCTGCTGTCGCTGGCTGCCGCGGGGCACGCCTCGGCGGGCACCTGGGTTTACGTTTCCAACGCCGACAGCCAGGAAGTCTCCGTGCTCGAGCTGGACCGCGCGCTCGGCGTGCTCAAGCCGGTGCAGGCGCTGAATGTTGGCGGCACCGTGATGCCGATGGCGGTGAGCCCCGACAAGCGCGTGCTGCATGCCGCGCTCCGTTCGCAGCCGTTCCGCGTGGTCAGCATGTCCATCGACCCGGCCACCGGCAAGCTGCAGAAAATCGGCGAAGCGCCGCTGGCCGACAGCATGGCCAACATCGATCTCGATGCAAGCGGCAAGTGGCTCTTCGCGGCCTCTTACCAGGGCGGCAAGATCTCGGTCAATGCCATCGGCAAGGACGGTGCCGCGGGCGCAATCCAGCAGCTGGTGCAGACCGGGCCGAATGCGCACGCGATCCACGCGGACGCGAGCAACCGCTTCGTGCTTGCCACCAGCCTGGGCGGTGACAACGTGTCGAGCTGGCGCTTCGATGCGGACAAGGGCCTGCTCTCGCCCAACGATCCGCCGCTGACCATGGCCGCCGCGAAGTCGGGCCCGCGCCACTTCGTCTGGGACAAGGCGCAACGCCGCGTCTACCTGCTGAACGAACTCGACGCGAGCCTGCACGTGTACGGCTGGGACGCCGCGCGCGGCACGCTCAAGCTGGAGCAGAGCACCACCACGCTGCCGCCCGGATTCACCGGCAAGCCCTGGGCGGCCGATCTGCACCTGACGCCCGACGGGCGCTTTCTGTACGCATCGGAGCGCACGTCGAGCACGATTTCAGCCTTCAGGGTGGACGCGTCCACCGGTCAGCTGAAACCGCTCGGCCAGACACCGACCGAGAAAACGCCGCGCGGCTTTGCCATCGATTCGAGCGGCCGCTACCTGGTTGCCGCCGGGCAGGAGTCGCACAGCGTTGCGCTGTACGCCATCGACTCGGCCACCGGCGCCCTGGGCAAGCCTTCACGCATCAGCGTGGGCAAGAACCCGAACTGGATCGAAATCGTCGACACGCCGTGACGACGACCCGCAACATCATCAAAGGAGACCTCGCCATGCAACGCCGCACACTCATCCGCACCGCTCTCGCCTCTTCGATTGCCGTGGGCCTGCCCGCCTTCGCGCAGGGCCCCGGCAACTGGCCCACGGGCAAAGCCATCACCTATCTCGTGCCGTTTCCCGCGGGCGGCACCACCGACGTGCTGGCCCGCCTGATCGGGCAGAAGCTCGGCACGGTGCTGGGCACCAGCGTGATCATCGACAACAAGGGCGGCGCCGGCGGCAGCGTGGGCTCCGAAATCGGCGCGCGCGCCGCACCCGACGGCTTCACGATGGTGGGCGGCACGATCAGCTCGCATGCCATCAACATCAGCCTGTACCCGAAGCTCGGCTACGACCCGCAGAAGTCGTTTGCGCCCGTTACGCTCATCGGCACCAACCCGCTGGTGCTGGTGGTGAACCAGGCCAGCCCCTACAAGACCTTGAAGGACGTGCTGGAAGCCAGCAAGACCAAGTCGGGCGGGCTTTCATCGGCGTCGGCCGGCACGGGCACGTCGCAACACCTGTCGCTCGAGCTGCTGGCGTTCAAGTCGGGCGTGAAGTTCACGCACATTCCTTACAAGGGCAGCGGCCCGGCCATCCAGGACGTGATCGGCGGCCAGGTCGACATGATGTTCGACACCTCCGTGGTGGCGGGCCCGCATGTGCAGAGCGGCAAGCTGCGCGCCATTGCCGTGACCTCGGCCAAGCGCCTGGCCTCGATGCCCGACGTGCCGACGGTTGCGGAATCCGGCATTGCGGGGCTGCAGGACTTCGAGGTGCTGTCGTGGCAGGCGATCTTCGTGCCCGCGGGCACGCCGGCGCCCATCGTCGACCGGCTGCACACCGAGATCCGCAAGATTCTTGCAACGCCCGAAATGCAGGAAAAGCTCAAGGGCTTCGGCATGGAGCCCGCGGACCTGAGCACGGCAAAGATCGCGGCCTTCCAGAAATCCGAAGTCGAGAAGTGGGCTCAGGTAATCAAGGCGGCGGGCATCAAGGCGGATTGATTTCGCCCCGGGGGCCGGCGAGCCCCCTGCCCGCTTGCGCGCCCGGTTAGCCGGTGCGCAATACAAGGGAAGCTTCCTACGTCCGGACGCCGGGGGCCTTTATAGAATGCCCCTCCGATTTGCATTCCAGGCCTGCCCGGCCATTCACACGTGTCCGACCGCTCAGCCGTACTGCACCAATACCTGTTTCCCAAGCAGGCACTGACAAATTTTGCCGGCTGGGTCGCAGGCAAGGAACGCGGCGCCGTCACCACCTGGATCATCCGGCGCTTCGTGGCCAAGTACGGTGTCGACATGGACGAAGCGCTCGAGTCGGACATCAACCACTACAAGAGCTTCAACCAGTTTTTCACGCGCGCGCTCAAGCCGGGCGTGCGCCCCCTGGCCGATGCCGACCTGGTGTGCCCGGTGGACGGCGCAATCAGCCAGTTCGGCGCCATCGAGGGCGACCAGATCTTCCAGGCCAAGGGCCACAACTACACGACCACCGCGCTGGTCGGCGGCGACTCGACGCTGGCGGCCCGCTTCGCGCACGGCAGCTTTGCCACGCTGTACCTGAGCCCCAGGGACTACCACCGCATTCACATGCCGTGCGACGGCCGGCTGCTGCGCATGATCTACGTGCCCGGCGACCTGTTCTCGGTCAACCCGGCCACCGCGCGCGGCGTGCCCGGCCTGTTTGCGCGCAACGAGCGCGTGGTGTGCGTTTTCGAAACCGCGCGCGGCCCCTTCGTGCTGGTGCTGGTGGGTGCCACCATCGTCGGCAGCATGGCCACCGTGTGGCATGGCGTGATCAATCCGCCGCGCGGCGGCGAGCTGCGCGAATGGAATTACGCCGACCAAGAGATCGTGCTCAAGAAGGGCGAGGAGATGGGTCGCTTCTTGCTCGGCTCCACCGTGGTCATGCTGTTCCCGGCGCCCGCGCTGGTGTTCAACCCCGATTGGTCGCCGACCCGTGCCGTTCGCCTGGGCGAAGCCATGGCCGATTTTGTCAGTTTGTGAGGCTTTGTCTCAGGGCCCGCATGCAGCATGCACCCGTAGCTATAAAACTAGTAGCATCGTGATCCTTGCGCTATAGTCGCCGACCAACGAGCGGCCATAGCAAGCCAACAAGAACGCGAGGCACCGGCCCTGCCGCCAGGACCGATGGCCCGCCCAGCCCCGAGGAGATGATGTCGATGAGTACCAAGGAAAACGCAGCCATCAGCCAGCTGCTCGCATTGCTCGAAGCACGCTATGCACTGCGCGTGCTCTGGGCGCTACGGGACGGGCATGCGCAAACCTTCAGGCTGCTACAGGACAGTGTCGGCGGCATTACTCCCAACACGCTCAATACGCGCATCAAGGAATTGCGCGAGGCCGGTCTCGTCAGCCATGGCGGCGACGGCTACAGCCTCACGGTGAGCGGGCAAGACCTGCTCAAGCGGCTGTCCGACCTGCAGGCCTTTGCGAGCAAGTGGCAGCTGGGCCAGGTCAAGAAGGCCGCGGCACCGGCGCCTGCCGCGCCTGCTTCATCGCCGGCGGCTGCCACGCCTGCGGCACCCGCTGCTTCCGGCTCGGCGGAATCTCCGGCGCCGGCACCGTCCGCCCCGCCCTCATCATCTACCCCGCCCGCCGACCCTGCCAATTGAGCAGGCCGGCAGGCCGGCCGCGGGGCATCGGTAAACTTCGCGCCTTCGCTGGTCCATCCATTCATCATCCAAATTGACGCAAGGAGCGTTCACATGCCTACCACTCCCTCCGGCCTCCAATACGAAGACACCACCGTGGGCGACGGCGCCGAAGCCAAGGCCGGCCAGCACGTGCACGTGCACTACACCGGCTGGCTCTACAACGACGGTGTGCAAGGCGCCAAGTTCGATTCGAGCCGCGACCGCAACGACCCCTTCGCGTTTTCGCTGGGCGCCGGACAAGTCATCAAGGGCTGGGACGAAGGCGTTGCCGGCATGAAGATCGGCGGCAAGCGCACGCTGATCATTCCCGCCTCGCTGGGCTACGGCGCACGCGGCGCCGGCGGCGTGATTCCTCCCAATGCCACGCTGAAGTTCGACGTCGAGCTGCTCGACGCGCACTGAACAGGCCAGGCTCGCCCCCAGGCTGCGCGGCACTTCGTGTCCGCTTCGCCCACCCCCTACCGGGGGCGACACCAGCGGCCCGGCAAAGCCGGTTCCGCGGTGTCCCACGTGAAATTCACTTCGCACCCCCTGTTGCGGCCACTTAGGCCGCATTTTTTCGCTTGAAATGCCCCTGACCAGCCCCAAGTGGCTGGCTATCGTTTGTTTCCCGGCACACGCCGGTTCTTTGAAAAATGTCTGACCCGCAACAATCCGCACAGAATTCTCAAATGCTGCAAGGCGAGCCAAGCCCCGAAGAACTGGAGGCCGCACAGGCTGCCAACGAAGCCGAGGCGCAAGACGCCCTGGCTGCAGCCCAAGGCGAACTCGCCGCACTGCAGGCCAAGAATGCCGAACTGGCCGATCAATACCTGCGCGCGCAGGCCGACGTGCAGAACGCGCGCCGCCGTGCCGACGACGAGATCACCAAGGCGCGCAAGTTTGCAGTCGAAGCCTTTGCGGAGAGCCTGCTGCCAGTGACGGACAGCCTCGAAGCCGGCCTGGCCATCATGGACGCCACGCCTGAACAAATCCGCGAAGGCGCCGAAGCCACGCTGCGCCAGCTGAAGAGCGCGCTCGAACGCAACAAGGTCATCGAGGTGGCTCCGGCCCCCGGCACCAAGTTCGACCCGCACCAGCATCAGGCCATCTCGGTGGTGCCCGCGCCCGACCAGGAGCCCAACACCGTGGTGAGCGTGCTGCAGAAGGGCTACACCATCAACGAGCGCGTGCTGCGCCCGGCGCTGGTCACGGTCAGCGCGCCCAAGTAATCCGCTCTAACGATACACACGATTCCCACAGGAAATCCCCGCTTCATACCTTGAATCGCGCCGGGTTATCCACAAGTTCATAACAACATATTTTTCAGGCTTTCAGGAGTAAAGAACATGGCAAAGATCATCGGCATCGACCTCGGCACCACCAACTCGTGCGTGTCGATCATGGAAGGCAACACCACGCGTGTGATCGAGAACTCGGAAGGTGCGCGCACCACGCCCTCGATCGTGGCTTACCAGGAAGACGGCGAAGTGCTGGTCGGTGCCTCGGCCAAGCGCCAGGCGGTGACGAACCCCAAGAACACGCTCTACGCAATCAAGCGCCTGATCGGCCGCAAGTTCGAAGAAAAAGAAGTCCAGAAGGACATCGACCTGATGCCCTACACCATTGCCAAGGCCGACAACGGCGACGCATGGGTGGAAGTGCGCGGCAAGAAGATCGCGCCCCAGCAGGTGAGCGCCGACATCCTGCGCAAGATGAAGAAGACCGCCGAAGACTACCTCGGCGAAGCCGTGACCGAAGCCGTGATCACGGTGCCGGCCTACTTCAACGACGCACAGCGCCAGGCCACCAAGGACGCCGGCCGCATCGCGGGCCTGGACGTCAAGCGCATCATCAACGAGCCCACCGCCGCGGCCCTGGCCTTCGGCCTGGACAAGCAGGACAAGGGCGACCGCAAGATTGCCGTGTACGACCTGGGCGGCGGTACCTTCGACGTGTCGATCATCGAAATTGCCGACGTGGACGGCGAGAAGCAGTTCGAAGTGCTGTCGACCAACGGCGACACCTTCCTGGGCGGCGAAGACTTCGACCAGCGCATCATCGACTACATCATTGCCGAGTTCAAGAAAGAGCAAGGCGTCGACCTGAGCAAGGACGTGCTGGCACTGCAGCGCCTGAAGGAAGCGGCCGAGAAAGCCAAGATCGAGCTCTCGAACAGCGCGCAGACCGACATCAACCTGCCGTACATCACGGCCGATGCCTCGGGCCCGAAGCACCTGAACATCAAGCTCACGCGCGCCAAGCTCGAGAGCCTGGTCGACGAGCTGGTCGAGCGCACCATTGCGCCCTGCCGCCTGGCCATCAAGGACGCCGGCATCAGCGTTTCGGACATCAACGACGTGATCCTGGTCGGCGGCATGACCCGCATGCCCAAGGTGCAGGAAAAGGTGAAGGCCTTCTTCGGCAAGGAGCCGCGCAAGGACGTGAACCCCGATGAAGCCGTGGCCGTCGGCGCCGCCATCCAGGGCCAGGTGCTCTCGGGCGACCGCAAGGACGTGCTGCTGCTCGACGTGACCCCGCTGTCGCTGGGCATCGAGACCATGGGCGGCGTGATGACCAAGATGATCACGAAGAACACCACGATCCCGACGAAGTTCGCGCAGACCTTCTCGACGGCCGAGGACAACCAGCCGGCCGTGACCATCAAGGTGTTCCAGGGCGAGCGCGACATTGCCGCGGGCAACAAGCTGCTCGGCGAGTTCAACCTCGAGGGCATTCCGCCGGCAGCGCGCGGCACGCCGCAGATCGAGGTGAGCTTCGACATCGACGCCAACGGCATCCTGCACGTGGGCGCCAAGGACAAGGGCACCGGCAAGGAAAACAAGATCACCATCAAGGCAAACTCGGGCCTCTCGGAAGACGAGATCCAGAAGATGGTGAAGGACGCCGAGCTGAACGCGGCCGACGACAAGAAGAAGCTTGAGATCGTGCAGGCCCGCAACCAGGGTGAAGCCATGGTGCACAGCGTGAAGAAGTCGCTAGGCGAACACGGCGCGAGCCTGGACGCCGGCGAGAAGGAAAAGATCGAAGCCGCGATCAAGGACCTGGAAGAAGCCCTGAAGGGCGAGGACAAGGCCTCGATCGAGGATAAGACCAACACGCTGATGACCGCAAGCCAGAAGCTAGGCGAAAAGATGTATGCCGAGGCGCAGGCCGCGGCAGGCGCCGCCGGCGGCCCGGGCGCTGCCGCTGGCCCGGAAGCTGCGAGCGCACCGGCCGATGACAACGTGGTCGACGCCGAAGTCAAGGAAGTCAAGAAGGACTGATCCTCAGCCCTTCGAACAAGGCTGGAATACCTGAGCGGGTGTTCCAGCCTTTCTCGCTTCAAGTTACGGCTTCACGCCCGCCCCGACCGAACCAGCCATGGCCACAAAACGCGACTACTACGAAACCCTCGGTGTTCCCAAGAATGCGAGCGAGGAAGAAATCAAGAAGGCTTATCGCAAGCTCGCGATGAAGCACCACCCTGACCGCAACCACGGCGACACCAGCAAGGACGCCGAGGCCAAGTTCAAGGAGGTGAAGGAAGCCTATGAAATGCTGTCGGACAGCCAGAAGCGCGCGGCTTACGACCAGTACGGCCACGCCGGCGTCGACCCCAACATGCGCGGCGGCCCGGGTGCAGAGGGCTTCGGCGGATTCGCGGAAGCGTTCGGCGACATCTTCGGCGACGTGTTCGGCGGCGGCCGCGGCCGCACCAGCGGCGGGCGCCAGGTGTTCCGCGGCAGCGACCTGAGCTACGCCATGGAGGTCACGCTCGAAGAGGCCGCAGAAGGCAAGGAAGCGCAGATCCGCATTCCGAGCTGGGATGACTGCGGCACCTGCCACGGCTCGGGCGCCAAGCCCGGCACCAAGCCCATCACCTGCACCACCTGCCACGGCGCCGGCGCCGTGCAGATGCGCCAGGGCTTCTTCAGCGTGCAGCAGACCTGCCCCACCTGCCACGGCAGCGGCAAGATCATTCCCGAGCCCTGCACGGTGTGCCACGGCCAGGGCAAGATCAAGAACAACAAGACGCTCGAGGTCAAGATCCCGGCGGGCATCGACGACGGCATGCGCATTCGCAGCACCGGCAACGGCGAGCCGGGCACCAATGGCGGGCCACCGGGCGACCTCTACATCGAGATCCGCCTCAAGAAGCACGAGCTCTTCGAACGCGACGGCGACGACCTGCACTGCGTGGTGCCCGTCAGCGTGACCACGGCCGCGCTGGGCGGCGAGATCAGCGTGCCCACGCTCAAGGGACCGGCCGCCATCGACATTCCCGACGGCACGCAAAGCGGCAAGCAGTTCCGCCTGCGCGGCAAGGGCATCAAGGGCGTGCGGTCAAGCTACCCGGGCGACCTGTATTGCCACGTGCGTGTCGAAACGCCGGTCAAGCTCACCGAGCACCAGCGCAAGCTGCTGAAGGAGCTTGATGAGTCGCTCAAGAAGGGTGGCGACAAGCACAGCCCCACCGACAAGGGCTGGCTCGACAAGGCCAAGGAATTCTTCAGCTGAAGAAGCTGAAGTAGCAAACACAGGGGCCCATGCGGCCCCTGTCTTCGTTCATGCACGCGAACGGTGCCTGCCGACCTTGTTCGGTGCCGCGCACCATGAAGGCTCCCGCCAGAACCACGCCGACCGGCGATTGGCGCGCGTTCCCACGCGGACATGCGCGACTTGCCCATCAAAAGATGGCGCGCAGATTGCTTTTATATATTTTTGGTTTGAGCAATAAACCCAAACAGCACATGGCGCGTTATTGTGGTGTAACCGTTTTTGGGCCGCGGGGGGCTCAATAGGAGGTGCTTTCCCCGGAAAAGAAGCAATGAGTGCATAGACCGATTGCCATAGGTATTTTCACTGGGCATCGGGATAGCACCGAGTCCGTTTGCCGAACCTTGGAATTTAGCTGGAATTGAGAAATGGTGCGGGTTTTTCTTGGGAACTTTACTCGGCACTGTGGTTCTGATTTAACAAACAATATTCCGGGTGCACTCTTTGCTTTATGCTGTTTGTGCAGATGTGATTAAGGGAGTTTTCCACGGCTTGCAGCCATGGGGCGGGCACACCTTTAAAAAGTTGCGACGCATTGCGGCTGCAGGCTTCGGGTTATTAAAACCCGCAGACTTGATGGAGGCGTGACCATGGATGTGATCAGCAACTTTGCCGCCCGCTACGAGCGCACCCGCGAGGAAGTCCTCTCGCTGCAGGACTACCTGGATATTTGCAAACGCGATCCCACAGCGTATGCCACTGCGTCCGAGCGGATGCTCAAGGCGATCGGCGAACCCGAGCTGGTCGACACGCGCAACGATCCCAGGCTTTCGCGAATCTTCGCGAATAAGGTCATCAAGATCTACCCCGCGTTCAAGGAGTTCTACGGCATGGAGGACGCCATCGAGCAGGTGGTGTCGTACTTCAGGCATGCGGCCCAGGGCCTCGAGGAAAAGAAGCAGATCCTCTACCTGCTGGGCCCCGTCGGCGGCGGCAAGAGCTCGATTGCCGAGCGCCTGAAGCAGCTCATGGAGCATGTGCCCTTCTATGCCATCCAGGGTTCGCCGGTCAACGAAACGCCGCTCGGCCTTTTCGACGCGGTGGAAGACGGCGAGATCCTTGAAAAGGAATACGGCATTCCGCGCCGCTACCTGAACCGCATCCTCTCGCCGTGGGCCGTCAAGCGCCTTGAAGAGTACGGCGGCGACATCCGCCAGTTCAAGGTGGTCAAGCGCTACCCTTCCGTGCTTCGGCAGATTGCCGTTGCCAAGACCGAGCCGGGCGATGAGAACAACCAGGACATCTCCTCGCTGGTCGGCAAGATCGACATCCGCAAGCTCGAGACCTACGCCCAGGACGACCCCGACGCCTACGCCTACTCCGGCGGCCTGTGCCTGGCCAACCAGGGCCTGCTCGAATTCGTGGAAATGTTCAAGGCACCCATCAAGGTGCTGCACCCGCTGCTTACCGCCACGCAGGAAGGCAACTTCAAGGGCACCGAAGGCTTCGGCGCCATTCCGTTCGACGGCATCGTGCTGGCGCACAGCAACGAGAGCGAATGGAAGGCCTTCCGCAACAACAAGAACAACGAGGCTTTTCTCGACCGGATCTACATCGTCAAGATTCCCTATTGCCTGCGCGCCTCGGAAGAAATCAAGATCTACGAGAAGCTGGTGCGCAACTCATCCTTGGCCAAGGCGCCCTGCGCTCCCGGCACGCTGCGCATGATGGCCCAGCTCTCGGTGCTCACGCGGCTGAAGGAGCCCGAGAACTCCAGCATCTACAGCAAGATGCAGGTGTACGACGGCGAGAACCTGAAGGACACCGATCCCAAGGCCAAGTCGATCCAGGAATACCGCGACTACGCCGGGGTTGATGAAGGCATGAGCGGCGTCTCCACCCGCTTTGCGTTCAAGATCATCTCCAAGGTGTTCAACTTCGACAGTTCCGAGGTGGCCGCCAACCCGGTGCACCTGATGTATGTGCTCGAGCAGCAGATCGAACGTGAGCAGTTTCCGCCGGAAACAGAACAGAAGTACATCAGCTACATCAAGGAGCTGCTGGCGCCGCGCTATGCCGAATTCATCGGCAAGGAAATTCAGACGGCCTACCTGGAGAGCTACAGCGAATACGGCCAGAACATCTTCGACCGTTACGTCACCTACGCCGACTACTGGATCCAGGACCAGGAGTTCCGCGACGTGGACACCGGCGAGGTGTTCGACCGGGCCGCGCTCAACGCCGAACTCGAGAAGATCGAGCGGCCCGCAGGCATCGGCAATCCGAAGGACTTCCGCAACGAGATCGTCAACTTCGTGCTGCGTGCGCGTGCCGGCAACGCCGGGCGCAACCCTGCATGGACGAGCTACGAAAAGCTGCGCGCCGTCATCGAGAAGAAGATGTTCTCCAACACCGAGGAACTCCTGCCGGTGATCAGCTTCAACACGAAGAGCAGTGCCGACGAACAGAAGAAGCACGAAGACTTCGTGACCCGCATGGTCGAAAAGGGCTATACGGCCAAGCAGGTTCGCCTGCTCTGCGAGTGGTACCTGCGGGTACGCAAGAGTTCATAGCGGTAGTCCATAGCGGCGAGGCCGGGGCCTCGCCCCCTTTTTGCAAGGAGCTTTGACATCATCGTGGCCATCCTGCAGCAGATCATCGACCGCCGGCTCTCGGGCAAGAACAAATCCATCGGCAACCGGGAGCGCTTCCTCCGGCGCTACAAAGGCCAGATCCAGGAAGCCGTGCGGCGCGCGGTCAGCGGGCGCAACATCCGCGAACTGGAGCAAGGCGAAGATGTCACCCTGCCGCGCCACGATGTGTCCGAACCAGTGTTCGGCCATGCGCGCGGCGGCGACCGCGAGTACGTGCACCCGGGCAACCAGGAATACCTGAAGGGCGACCGCATTGCACGCCCCGAAGGGCAGGCCGGCGGCGGCTCGGGCAGTGGAGAGGCCGGAGACGGAGGCGAAGGCGAAGACGACTTCGTGTTCCGCCTCACGCGCGAAGAGTTCATGCGCGTGTTCTTCGACGACCTGGCGCTGCCGCACCTGGTTCGCACGCAGATTGCCGAAGTGCCCGAATGGAAGAGCCACCGAGCCGGCTTCACGAACGACGGCACGCCCAACAACCTACACGTGGTGCGCTCGATGCGCGGCGCCCTTGCGCGGCGCATTGCGCTCGGCGGGGAGCCGCGCAAGGAGCTGCGGCGCCTGGAGGCGCACCTGCTGCACCTGAAGCAGCATCCGCAGGCGGAGCAGCCCTTCATCCAGAAAGAAATCCGCGAGACTGAAGAGCACATTGAAGAGCTGCGTAGAACCGCGCGGCATGTGCCCTACATCGACCCGATCGACCTGCGCTACCGCAACCGCGTGAAGACTCCTGTGCCCAGCGCCAAGGCGGTGATGTTCTGCCTGATGGACGTTTCCGGCTCCATGGACGAGGCCCGCAAGGACATGGCGAAGCGCTTCTTCATGCTGCTCTATCTGTTTCTCACGCGGCACTATGAACGCATCGACCTCGTCTTTTTGCGCCACCACACGCAGGCGCAGGAGGTGAACGAGGAAGAATTCTTCCATGCCACCGAGACCGGCGGCACCGTGGTGTCGAGCGCGCTGGTATTGATGGACGAGATCATCAAGGCTCGCTACCCGAGCGGCGAGTGGAACGTGTACGGCGCGCAGGCGAGCGACGGCGACAACTGGCACCAGGACAGCGGTCGCTGCCGCGAGCTGCTGGTCGAAAACATCCTTCCGGTGGTGCGCTACTACGCCTACGTGCAGGTGGCCGAAACCGAGCAGAACCTGTGGCAGGAATACGCGCAGCTGGAGGGCCTGCAGCCCAACTTCGCGATGCGCAAGGTATCGGACGCAAGCGACATCTACCCCGTGTTCCGCGACCTCTTCAAGAAGGAAGGGGTGCCCGCATGACCTCCGAACACCCTCCCTTCGAGCGCATGAACTCCACCGGACGCCTGGAGCGGCTGGCCAGCCCGTCCGACTGGACCTTCGACCTCATCGAGACCTATCACACGGAGATAGCGAAAACCGCCAAGGGCTTCGGGCTGGACGTGTACCCCAACCAGCTCGAGGTGATTACCGCCGAGCAGATGATGGATGCCTACGCCAGCGTGGGCATGCCCATGATCTACCGCCACTGGTCGTACGGCAAACAGTTCATCGCTACCGAGAAGAACTACCGCCGCGGCCACATGGGGCTGGCCTACGAGATCGTCATCAACTCCGATCCCTGCATTGCCTACCTGATGGAAGAAAACACCATGGCCATGCAGGCCCTGGTGATTGCGCATGCGGCCTACGGCCACAACAGCTTCTTCAAGGGCAACTACCTGTTCCGCATGTGGACCGATGCGTCGTCGATCATCGACTACCTCGTGTACGCGCGGCACTACATCGCCGAATGCGAAGAGCGCCATGGCCTCGATGCGGTGGAGCAGCTGCTCGACTCCTGCCACGCACTGATGAACTACGGTGTCGACCGCTATCGCCGTCCGCAGAAGCGTTCACTCGCGCAAGAGGGCATGCAGCGCGCCGAACGCGAGCGCCACATGCAGCAGCAGGTGAACGACCTGTGGCGCACCCTGCCCCGCCGCAGCGAACAGGCCACGGAATCCGATGCTTCCCGCCGCTTTCCTTCGGAGCCGCAGGAGAACCTGCTCTACTTCATCGAGAAGAACGCCGCGCTGCTCGAGCCCTGGCAGCGCGAGGTGGTGCGCATCGTGCGCAAGATCGCCCAGTACTTCTATCCCCAGCGCCAGACGCAGGTCATGAACGAAGGCTGGGCAACCTTCTGGCACTACACCCTGCTCAACACCATGTACGACCGCGGCCAGCTCGCCGACGGCTTCATGATGGAATGGCTCAGTTCGCACACGGGCGTGATCTTTCAGCCGCCGGTGGGGCACCGCGCCTACAGCGGCATCAACCCCTACGCGCTGGGTTTTGCCATGTTCACCGAGCTGCGGCGTATCTGCGAAAAGCCCAACGACGAAGACAAGCGCTGGTTCCCCGACTTTGCGGGCACCGACTGGGTCAAGACGCTCGACTATGCAATGCGCAACTTCAAGGACGAGAGCTTCATCGGACAGTTCCTGAGCCCGAAGACGATGCGTGATTTCAGGCTGTTCGCGATCCGCGACCACCAGAGCGAGCCCGAGCTCGAGGTGTCCGCCATTCACGACGACAGCGGCTATCACGCGCTGCGCGAATCGCTGTCACGCCAGTACGACATCAGCAGCAGGGAGCCCGACATCCAGGTGTGGAACGTCAACATGCGAGGCGACCGCGCCCTGACGCTGCGCCACACGCAGCGCAACAACCTGCCGCTGCACGACGATGCGGAAGAAGTGCTGAAGCACGTCGCCCGGCTGTGGGGCTTTGACGTTCACCTGGAGAGCGTCGACGCCCAAGGCCACATCAGCCGCAGCTGGAAGGCCGCGGCTCCAAGGCAAACCGACTGATCGGAACGGCCCGAAGGGCTCAGGGCAACAGGGCCGCGATGGCCAGTGCGTAGCCCTTTACGCCAAGGCCGACGATGATGCCGCGCGCCGCCGGCGAAATGTACGAGCGGTGGCGAAACTCCTCGCGCGCGTGCACGTTCGAGATGTGCAGTTCGATCAACGGCACGCTCGCGCCCTTGATGGCGTCGTGCAGCGCGATCGATGTGTGGGTGTAGGCGCCGGGGTTCATCACCACGCCCAGCATGTTGCCCGCGGCCACCTCGCGGCCGGCCTCATGGATCCAGTCGATCAGCACGCCCTCGTGGTTCGACTGGCGGCACTCGATTTCCACGCCGTGCGCGGCGCCCGCCTCCTTGCACAGTCGTTCGACGTCGGCCAGCGTGTCGCGGCCGTATTGCTCGGGTTCGCGTGTGCCAAGCAGGTTGAGGTTGGGGCCGTTGAGGACGAGTATTTTCTTCATGATGAGTAGCGTCTGGCGATGCCTCCATTATGAGTGTGCGCCCCGCCTGGGACTTGCGCTAAGGTAGCGCGCATCATGATGAGCGCAGACAGCATTTCAGCCTGGCATCCGGTGGCCCGTTCGGCCGATGTGCGCCCCGGCGCCAACATCTTTGCAGGCTTCGCGCAGGGGCAGGAGCTTGCGCTCTGGCGTTCGGCCGACGGCACGCCCCAGGCATGGGAGAACCGCTGCCCCCATCGCAGCGTGCGGTTCACGCTCGGCCAGGTGGTGGAAAACCGCCTCTCCTGTGCTTACCACGGCTGGCAGTACGCCGCCGGCAGCGGGCAGTGCAAGAGCATCCCTGCGCATCCCGATATGCCGCCGCCAAGCAACCTGTGCGCCAAGGTGTTCAGCGCCGTGGATGCAGCGGGCATGCTGTGGGTGAACCTCGCTGGTGAGACCGCACAAGCCCAGCCGCAAGACGACATCGTGCCTGCGGGATGGTCGTTCTGCCGCACCCTCGCCGTGCGCGCCGATGCGGCAAGCCTGCACGATGCACTCGCCCGGCGCGGCTTCGCGAGCGACACCGCAACGGCGGCATGGCGCGGCCCGCTCGGCCAGTCCGGCACAGTGGCACTGGTGCTCGACGCACAACCGCTGCTGGCCTTCATCCACCTCTGGACAGATGCCGCGCCCGGCACCGCCGCAATGAAGACACTGCACATCGCCGCACGCAGCCTCCGCAGCGAGATCGAAGAAGAAGAAGAAGAAGAAAGTCGACGACCGCAATCGGCAGCCTGAAGAGAACCATGCCCTTCACCACAGACGATCCCAACATGCTCGACGACTGGCTGGTCGTCGGCCCTTCGACGACGCTCGCCGGCACCTCCGATGTGCATCCCCGCACGACTCGCCTGCTCGGCGAAACACTGCACGTGTGGAGCAACGGGTCCGGTGCACCGCAGTGCCGGCTCGGCACGCAAACGCTCGCCGTCCAGTCGCGCTACGGCTACCTCTGGGTCTGCCCAAGCGGCAAGCCGACGCGGCCCCTGTTCGACTTTCCCGAATATGGCGAACAGGGGCGCCGCATGGTCGACTGCGGCAGCATCGGCGTGGCCGTATCGGGCTTGCGCGTGATCGAGAACTTTCTGGACATGGCGCACTTCCCCTTCGTGCACGCCGGCTTCCTGGGCAAGGTGCCGCACACCGAAGTGGCAAAGTACCAGGTGCAGGTCGACCCGGCCACCCAGGAAATCTGGGCCACCGATTGCCGCTTCTGGCAACCCCGCGCCTCGGCCGCCCACGACAGCGGGGCGGAGGTGACCTACAAATACCGCGTCATGCAGCCGCTCACGGCCATGCTCTACAAATCGAGCCACCGCGCCGGTGAGCTCGATGCCATCGCGCTGTTCCTGCAGCCACTCGATGACGAGCGCGTGATCGCCCACACACTGCTCGCCTGCTACGACGACACCTCGACAGACGCCGAACTCATCGCTTTCCAGCAGACGATCTTCGGGCAGGACAAGCCGATTCTCGAGAACCACGCCTTCAAGCGCATGCCGCTCGAAGGCCGCGCCGAAACGCCGACGCGCGGCGACACGACCTCCGTCACCTACCGGCGCTGGCTGCGCGAGCGCGGCATGCGCTTTGGCGTGAGGCAAGCCGCATGATCAAGCTCTACGACTACGCCCTTTCCGGCAACTGCTTCAAGGTGCGGCAGATGCTGGCCTGGCTGGGCCTCGGCTACCAGAGCGTGCCGGTCGACTTTCACCCCGGCCGCGAGCACAAGTCGGCTGCGTTCCTGGCGCACGTCAACCCGCTCGGGCAGATTCCGGTGATCGACGACCACGGCTTTGTGCTGCGCGAAGCGCAAGGCATCCTCGTCTATCTTGCGAGCAAGTACGACGCACAGCACCGCTGGTACCCGGACGAACCGCAGCTGCGCGGCCAGGTTGCGATGTGGTTCGCCACCGCCGATGAAATTACCCGCACCGCATCGGCGGCCCGGCTGCACGACGCGTTCGGCTACGAAAATCTCGACATCGAAGCCTGCCGGCGCGGCGCGCACGCGGCCTTTCGTTTGCTGGACGACCACCTGGCCGAGCGCGCCTGCGAAGGGCTGCAATGGCTGGTCGGGCAACACGCCACCGTGGCCGACCTGGCCTGTTTTCCGTATGTGGCGCTGGCCGGCGAAGGCGGCATCCCTTTGGACGAATACCCTGCGCTGCGTACCTGGATGTGGGACTTTCGCCATCTGCCCGGCTTCATCGGCATGTCGGGTATCTTTCCTGCCGGCCCGGCCTGAGCGCCGGTCTGGGTATCCTTGCCCCTCTTCTCCTTTTTGCCCTCAAGCCCATGAAAACAAAAGCTGCCGTCGCCTGGAAATCCGGAGCCCCCCTCACCATCGAAACCGTCGACCTCGAGGGCCCGAAATTCGGCGAGGTGCTGGTCGAGATCAAGGCCACCGGCATCTGCCACACCGATTACTACACGCTCTCCGGCGCCGACCCCGAAGGCATCTTTCCGGCCATCCTCGGCCATGAAGGCGCGGGCATCGTGGTCGACGTGGGCCCCGGCGTCACCACGCTGAAAAAGGGCGACCACGTCATTCCGCTCTACACGCCCGAGTGCCGCCAGTGCAAGTTCTGCCTGTCGCGCAAGACCAATCTCTGCCAGCTGATCCGCGGCACGCAGGGCAAGGGGCTGATGCCCGACGCAACCTCGCGCTTCAGCCTCGACGGCAAGCCGATCTTTCACTACATGGGCACGTCGACCTTCAGCAACTACACGGTCGCGCCCGAGATTTCGCTGGCCAAGATCCGCGAAGACGCCCCGTTCGACAAGGTCTGCTACATCGGCTGCGGCGTGACCACCGGCATCGGCGCGGTGATCTTCACGGCCAAGGTGGAAGCCGGCGCCAATGTGGTGGTGTTCGGGCTCGGCGGCATCGGCCTGAACGTGATCCAGGGCGCCAAGATGGTGGGCGCCGACAAGATCATCGGCGTCGACCTGAACCCCGAGCGCGAAGCCATGGCGCGCAAGTTCGGCATGACGCATTTCATCAACCCGAAGGACACCGAGAACGTGGTCGATGCCATCGTGCAGCTGACCGACGGCGGCGCCGACTACAGCTTCGAGTGCATCGGCAACACCAAGGTGATGCGCCAGGCGCTCGAATGCACGCACAAGGGCTGGGGCCGCAGCATCATCATCGGCGTGGCCGAGGCCGGCGCGGAAATCAGCACGCGGCCGTTCCAGCTGGTCACCGGCCGCAAATGGGAAGGCTCGGCCTTCGGCGGCGCGCGCGGCCGCACCGACGTGCCGAAGATCGTCGACTGGTACATGGAAGGCAAGATCAACATCGACGACCTGATCACCCACACCATGCCGCTCGAAGACATCAACAAGGGCTTCGACCTGATGAAGCGCGGCGAGTCGATCCGCGGCGTGGTTCTTTACTAGCCTCTCGAGGAGAACGCCGGCCATGAACCGCATGGAGCCCTTGCGCAAGATCGAAGCGGGCGTTCTCGACATCGCCTATTACGAAGCCGGGCCCGACGACGGCCCGCCCGTGCTGCTGATGCACGGCTTTCCCTACGACATTCACACCTACGCCGAAGTGGCGCCGATGCTCGCCGACAAGGGCTGCCGCGTCATCGTGCCCTACCTGCGAGGCTACGGCGCCACGCGCTTCCTGAGCGATGCCACGCCGCGCTCCGGCGAACAGGCCGCGCTCGGCGCCGACCTGCTCGCGCTGCTCGACGCGCTCGGCATCCAGCGCGCGGTGCTTGCCGGCTACGACTGGGGCGGCCGCGCTGCGTGCGTGGTGGCGGCGCTCTGGCCCGAGCGTTGCGCGGGGCTGGTCTCGTTCAACAGCTACAACATCCAGGACATCGCCAAGGCGATGGAGCCCGACACGCCGGCGAACGAACACAGCCTCTGGTACCAGTACTACTTTCACAGCGAGCGCGGCCGCGCCGGCCTGGCGAAGGACCGCAAGGCGCTCACCCGCCTGCTGTGGCAGCTCTGGTCGCCGACATGGAAGTTCGACGACGCCACCTTCGAGTGCAGCGCGGCGGCGTTCGACCATCCGGACTTCGTCGAAGTGGTGATTCATTCATACCGCCACCGCTTCGGGTTGGTGGCGGGCGACCCGGCTTACGCCGACATCGAACGCGGCCTGGCCGCGCAGCCTGCGATATCGGTGCCCACCATCACCTTCGACGGCCTGGACGACGGCGTGCGCCCGCCCGCCGAAGCCTCTGCCCACGCGCACCGCTTCAGCGGGCCGCGCTCGCACCGGCTGGTGCCCGGCGTGGGCCACAACATGCCGCAAGAGGCGCCGCGCACATTTGCCGACGCCGTGCTCGAACTCGTGCCCGCGCTACGGCCCAACAACAACTCCTGATGACCGACATCTTCAAGACCCTTTCCGAGCACCATGTCTTCAGCGGCGTGCAAAGTTTTCACGAGCATGCCTCACACGAAATCGGCTTGCCGATGCGCTTCTCGGTCTACCTGCCGCCGCAAGCCGCGCACGAGCGGGTGCCGGCCCTGCTCTACCTTGCAGGGCTCACTTGCAACGAAGAAACCTTCGCAGTGAAGGCGGGCGCGCAGCGCATGGCGGCCAGCCTGGGCCTGGCGCTGATCGCGCCCGACACCAGTCCGCGCGGAAGCGCGGTGGAAGGCCTGCCCGGCGCCACCGCCAACTGGGACTTCGGCATTGGCGCGGGCTTCTACCTCGACGCCACCGAGGCCCCGTGGTCTGCCCACTGGCGCATGGAAAGCTGGATCGTGCATGAGCTGCTGCCCTTCGTGGCAAAGCACTTCGCGGTCGACGACCAGCGCCTTGGCATCTTCGGCCATTCGATGGGCGGCCACGGCGCGCTCACGCTGGCAATGCGGCACCCGGGGCGCTTCAAGTCGCTCTCGGCATTCGCGCCCATCTGTGCGCCCACGCAATGCCCGTGGGGCGAAAAGGCGTTCAGCGGCTACCTGGGAGAGCCCGGCGGCGACCGTGCGCAATGGCTTGCGCACGACGCCAGCGCGCTCATGAAATCGCAGACCGCCGCGCCGTACCCGCAAGGCATATTGATCGACCAGGGACTGGCCGACAAATTCCTTGCCGAGCAGCTGTATCCGGAAGCCTTCGAAGCCGCCTGCTTTGCCGCGGGCCAGCCGCTCACGCTGCGCCGCCACGCGGGCTACGACCACGGCTACTACTTCATCCAGACCTTCATGGCGGACCACCTCGCTCACCACGCCCAAACCTTGCGTGGCTGATCGGCCACTCGTATCGACCGCGGCACACGGGCGCCGTATCATGAGTCGCATGTCCGCAGCACAGATTCCCGCGTTTCAATTGCGCTCTCGCGACGGCGCCCCCGAAGAGAGCCTGGTGCTGGCCGGCATCTGGCGCCGGGCCTGGATAGCGGCCAACCGCAGGGCCACCGTGATCGAGCCGATCACGCACTGGCTGCGGCGCGTGCAAACGGAATTCGTACCGCCGGCCGACGTGGTGCTGGCCGAGCGCGAAGGCCAGGTGCTCGCCTTCATGGTGATGCTCGCCCGGCGCGAATACGTGGCCCAACTGTTCGTCGAACCGCATCTGCGTAACCAGGGCCTGGGGCAGGCGCTGCTCGACGAGGCCAGCGTGCGCATGCCGCTCGGCTGGAAGCTGCACGTTGCCATCAACAACACCGCGGCACAGCGTTTCTACGAGCGCTACGGCCTCGTGCGCGGCGCGGTCGACCGGCATCCCACGAGCGGACGCGAGCGGGTCGCCTACCATTGGTTTCCGCAGGGCACGCCACGCCAGCCGCGACGCATCGGCTGAACGCTCATCTCCTTCGTCTTGTCTTTCCATGCGCATCGATCACATCGCTCTCTGGACCACCGATCTCGAACGCTGCAAGCGCTTCTACGTCGACTACTTCGGTGCCACGGCCGGCGCGGGCTATGTCAACCCGGCCAAGGGTTTTGCATCGTGCTTCCTGAGCCTGGGCGATGGGGCCCGCATCGAAGCCATGACCACCAGCACCCTCTCGCCCGTGCCCGCCGAACCCGGCGCGCAGCGCATGGGCTGGACGCACCTGGCCATCAGCGTGGGGTCCGACGCGGCGGTGGACGAGCTCACGCAGCGCCTGAAGGCCGACGGCTACCCGCTGCTCGATGGCCCGCGCCGCACCGGCGACGGCTACTACGAAAGCGTGGTGCTCGACCCGGATGGCAACCGGGTCGAGATCACGTCATGAGCGGCTTGCGCGATGAGTGAATTCGTAGAAAGCCTGCATGAGATTTTCGAGCGCCTCGGCCGCATCCAGACGCGCCGCATGTTCGGCGGCC
This sequence comes from Variovorax sp. DXTD-1, assembly GCF_003984625.1. Classification (GTDB taxonomy): domain Bacteria; phylum Pseudomonadota; class Gammaproteobacteria; order Burkholderiales; family Burkholderiaceae_C; genus Variovorax. The sequence goes on from NZ_RWKH01000009.1 coordinate 100,498, forward strand.
ATGGCATCTTTCATGAGGGGCGCATGATCGCGATCGTCCTGAAGGACACGCTCTACCTGAAGTCCGATGCCGACAGCGCCGAGCATTTCGACAAACTGAATCTGCCGCCCTTCACCTACGAGCGCAACGGCAAGACCATGCCGATGTCGTACCGGCAGGCCCCTGCCGATCTCTTCGAGGACCGGCACGAAGCCGCGCTCTGGGGTCGCCGGGCCTACGAGGCAGCCTTGCGCTCGGGCCAGCCGCCAAAGCAGAAAAAAATCACCGCCGGCAAGTCGGCCACCAGGAAAACACCAGCAAAGAAAGCCCCAGTGAAGAAAAAGAAAGCAGCCACCTCGTGAGCGGCGACGTCACCGCATTGCCGCCCCTTCCCGAACGCGAGCAGATCGCGCTCCTGGAAGCCTTCGAAGGCCTCGGCCTCCAGGACATCGTCGTCGTCGCGACGCTGCAAGACGCCGAGCACGCCGCCGCCGCGCTGCTGGCCGCCGGCGTTGCAGGCTTCGACACCGAATCGAAACCCACCTTCGCCAAGAACGAAGTGTCTGGCGGCCCGCACGTGGTGCAGTTTTCCACGCGCGAGAAGGCCTGGCTGTTCCAGCTGCACCGCACCGAATGCAACCCGGTCGTCGCGGCGCTGCTCGCCTCGACCGAACTCAAGAAGGTCGGCTTCGGGCTTTCGAGCGACCTCACGCTCATACGCAACCGCCTCGACATCGAGCCGAAGGCGGTGTTCGACATCGACACCGAGTTTCGCCGCCAGGGCTACCGCAAATCGGTGGGCGTGAAGACGGCCGTGGCGCTGGTGTTCAACCGGCGCTTCGTCAAGTCGCGCAAGGCGACCACGTCGAACTGGGCCAACAAGCAGCTGACCGAGGCGCAGATCCGCTATGCGGCCAACGATGCGTATGCCTCGATCCGCGTGTTCGATGCGCTCTTCGGCGGCTGAACTGCCGCCCCTGCGGCCCGCTCGGCCATAGGCGCGCTCCGGCAGCAGCTCCGCGGCACCCCCGGCACAATGCCGGTCACATCTATCGCACACGAAAGAAGGGCCATGAGCAACAAAAGCGATTTCGGTTTGATCGGCCTGGCCGTGATGGGCCAGAACCTGGTGCTGAACGTGGAAAGCCGCGGCTTCCAGGTCAGCGTGTATAACCGCACCGAAGCCACCACCGAGGCCTTCATTGCCGCGAACCCGGGCAAGAAGCTGGTAGGCGCGAAGACGCTGGAGGAGTTCGTTCAGAGCCTTGCCAAGCCGCGCAAGATCCAGATCATGGTGAAGGCCGGCGCGCCAGTCGACCAGGTCATCGAACAGCTGATTCCGCTGCTCGACAAGGACGACATCGTCATCGATGGCGGCAACAGCCTCTATACCGACACCGAGCGCCGCGATGCGTATCTCGCGGACAAGGGCCTGCGCTTCATCGGCGCGGGCGTGTCGGGCGGCGAGGAAGGCGCGCGCAAGGGCCCTTCGATCATGCCGGGCGGACCGCTTTCCACCTGGGAAGTGATGAAGCCGATCTTCGAGAGCATCGCGGCCAAGGTCGACGGCGAGCCTTGCGTGATTCACATCGGTCCCGGTGGTGCGGGCCACTACGTGAAGATGGTGCACAACGGCATCGAATATGGCGACATGCAGCTGATCTGCGAGGCCTACAGCCTGTTCAAGGCCGCGGGCTTCACCACCGACGAAATGGCCGCGGTCTTCAACGAATGGAACGACGGAGAGCTGCAGAGCTACCTGATCCAGATCACCGCCAAGGCACTCGAACAGAAAGACCCGGAAACGGGCAAGCCGATCGTCGACGTGATTCTCGACAAGGCGGGCCAGAAGGGCACGGGTCAATGGACGCTCATCAACGCGGCCGAGAACGCGGTGGTCATCAGCACCATCAACGCAGCCGTTGAAGCACGCGTGCTGTCTTCGCAGAAGAAGCAGCGCGTGGCCGCAAGCAAGCTGCTGCAGGGGCCGAAGGCCGAGCTTTCGCTCGAGAAGAAGGCGCTCGTTGCCAAGGTGCACGATGCGCTCTATGCCTCGAAGGTCATCAGCTACACCCAAGGCTTCGACCTCATCAAGACGATGGGCGAAAAGAAAGAGTGGAAGCTCGACCTCGGCCGCATCGCGGCAATATGGCGCGGCGGCTGCATCATTCGCGCCCGCTTCCTGAACCGCATCACCGATGCCTACCGCACCGATCCCGCGCTGGGCAACCTGATGCTAGACCCGTTCTTCAAGGACCTGCTCAACCGAACGCAGCAGAACTGGCGCGAAGTGGTGGCGCTGGCAGTGAGCAACGGCATACCGGTGCCGGCGTTCAGCGCATCGCTCGCCTACTACGACAGCTACCGCACCGAGCGGCTATCGGCAAACCTGCTGCAGGCGCAGCGCGACTTCTTCGGCGCGCACACGTATGAGCGGGTCGACAAGCCCGCGGGCGAGTTCTTCCATACCAACTGGCCTGATGTGATCTGACGGCCGGCGCAGAGAGCGAGGTACTTGCGCTCTAGCGGCGCGCTGCGTCGGGTATTTCGCGCTTCACCTGTGCGACCAGTTCCGTGAGCGGCGCGGTGGCGTCGACGGCCACCACGCCCGCCTCGCCCACCGGCGATTCAAGCGTCGCGAACTGGTTGGCCACCAGGCTGGCCGGAAACATGTGCTCGCCCGCCCCCGCACGCGCGGCCACGCGGCGCTCGGCCTCGTCGCGTTCGATGGACATGAACACGAACCGCAGGTCCGGCACGGCCGCACGCAACTGCTCGCGGTAGGCACGCTTGAGCGCAGAGCATGTCAGCACCGCACCCTGCGGCTTGTCGGCAAGCGCGCGACCCAGCGTGGCAAGCCAGCCGGCGCGGTCGGCATCGGTCAACGGAATGCCCTGGCGCATTTTTTCGACGTTCGACCCAGGGTGGTGGTCGTCCCCTTCGATCAGCGGCAGCGCAAAGGCGGTGGCAAGCGCCGCCCCCAGGCTCGATTTGCCGCAGCCTGAAACTCCCATTACCACCATCCATATCCCGTTCATGCGTACCTTTGCAGCCAAGGCCGGACGGTCGATGCCGCCGGCGGGTTGAATCTACCGCTTATTTTGAAGCGGATTCGATCCGATACCCGGCTGCGGGCCGCACGCGAAGAGCCCTCAGAAAAGACTGCCCTGCCCCGCTGCCCCGGGCGGCCGAAAGGCGCCCAAGTCGAGTGGAATGCGCTCGCGGTTGAAGCCGATACGGTTTGCCGCCTTCTCGAATCGCTGGCGGATCAGGTCGGCCCAGAGGCCGGTACCCTTCATGCGCGTCGCAAAGTCGGCGTCGTAGTCCTTGCCGCCGCGCATTTCGTGGATGCGCGCCATGATGCGGTCGGCGCGCTGCGGGTAGTGCAATGCCAGCCACTCCTTGAAGAGCGGCGCCACCTCCCACGGCAGCCGTATCACCGTGTAGAAGGCGCTGCGCGCACCAGCCTCCCAGGCCGCTTCGAGCACCTGTTCCATGTCTTCGTTGACGAACGGAATCTGCGGCGCCACGCTCACGCCCACCGGCACGCCCGCCTCGGCCAAAGTGCGAATAGTGCGCAGCCTCCGATGCGGCGCGGCCGCGCGCGGCTCGAGCTTGCGGGCCAGTTCGCCGTCGAGCGTGGTCACTGTCACGTACACCGCGGCCAGGTGCTGGGCGGCCATGGGCGCGATCAGGTCGAGGTCGCGCTCCACCGCGCTCGACTTGGTGACCAGCGCAAACGGATGCTGCGTTTCTTGCAGCAGCTCGATGATCGAACGGGTGAGCCGCAAGTCGCGCTCGATGGGCTGATAGCAATCGGTGGCGGTGCCGATGGCGACATGGCTCGGCTTGTAGCTTTTTCGGCCGAGTTCGGCACGCAGCACCTCGACGATGTTGCGCTTGGCAATGAGCTTGGTTTCGAAGTCGAGCCCCGGCGAGAGGTTGAGGTAGCTGTGGGTGGGCCGTGCAAAGCAATAGATGCAGCCGTGCTCGCAGCCGCGATACGGGTTGAGCGAACGATCGAACGACACGTCGGGCGATTCGTTTTCGTTGAGCACCGACTTCACGTCTTCGAAACGCACCTCGGTCGCCAGCGGAGGCAGGTCTTCCGCTTCGGCCGCGCCTTCTTCGAGCGTGCCCCAGCCGTCGTCGAAGGCGTTACGCTCATCGCGCGAAAAGCGGTGCGCCAGGTGCGTGGCCGCGCCGCGGCCCTTGATGGCGTGGATGGGAATGCGGGCAGCTGGCATGGCGGTTCCTTCTTTCAGCTGAAGATACTGTTTATTCATACAGTATTCCAAACCAGCAGCATGCGCAAATGAATTTTCATTTCTCTATTGACAGAAATTTCAAGAATCCTAGACTTCGAAGCATGGAACTCACCGACATCCAACGCAAGTTCGTCCTCCACTGGGGCGAAATGGGCTCCATGTGGGGTGTCAACCGCACGGTCTCGCAAATTCATGCGCTGCTGTTCGCCCATGGCAAGCCCATGCATGCCGAAGAGCTCGCCGACACTTTGGGCGTGGCCCGCTCCAACGTGAGCAACAGCCTGAAGGAACTCCAGGCGTGGAACCTGGTGCGGGTCACGCACATCCTTGGCGACCGCCGCGACTACTTCGAAACCAGCGTGGACGTGTGGGAGCTGTTTCGCACCGTGGTGCGCGAGCGCAAGGAACGCGAGTTCGATCCCACCATCCGCGTGCTGCGCGAAATCGTCTCGAGCCCCGACTTCCAGAAGGAGCCCGCCGATGCGCAAGACCGCATCCGCTCCACCATGGACCTGATGACCAAGCTTGCCACCTGGGCCGACGAAATGCTGCGGCTCTCGCCCGGCACGCTCGACAAGGTGCTGACGCTGGGCGCCAGCGTGCAGAAGTTCGTTCGCGGCGATGTGCCTCCGGCAGCGCCCGCGGCATCGATGAAAAACGACGATGACCCGGACGCCCATCACGCCAGCCCGCCGATGATCTGAGCTTCTCTTTTTTGCCCTGCATTTCTGTTTTGACAGAAATAACGAAACAAAACCATGCACCCTGCTGTCACCTACCCTCTCACGGTCTACTACGACGCCACTTGCGCCCTCTGCACGGCCGAGATGAACGGCATGAAAGCGCGCGATGCCGCGGAACGCCTTCAACTGGTCGACTGCTCGCCGTCCGGCTTCAGCGAAGGGCCCGCGCCGCGCGAGGCGCTGATGACGGCGATTCACGCGGTAGACGCCGCCGGCCAGGTGTTCGCGGGCGTCCCCGCCCTTCGGGCCTGCCGCGATGCCGTCGGGCTGCCGAGCGGAAGCTTCCTTCTCGACCTGCCGCTCGTCGCGCCGCTGGCCGACCGCGCCTATGCGGTGCTCGCGCGCAACCGCTACCGGCTGCCGCGCTGGCTGGTCACCCTGCTGGCCGGAAAGGCCGCCCGCTCGTCGGCCACATGTGCCGGCGGCAATTGCCGAATCTGAAAAGAAAAAAGGAGCTTTTGTGCCCACTGTTTTTCAGCCCGATTTCCACGCGGCGCAGACGCCTGAAGCTCCGCTGTCCAACCCGGCCATCACACGCGCGGACACGCAGGACTACTTCACCGAGGTGGCCGACGACTACCGCGCATGGAGCCCCAGCTACAACATGCATTTCGGCTTCTGGCGGCTCGGCCTCAACCCATTGCGGCGCGAAGGCATGCTCGTGGAGATGAACCGAACGGTCGGCCGCGCACTGAAGCTCGACGAGGCCGACGCTCCGAATTCGAAGCAGGAGGCCGCACATCCACGCCGCTGCGTGATCGACCTGGGCTGCGGCGCCGGCGCCACCGCGCGCACGCTGGTGAGCGAAGACCCGTCGCTGTATGCCGTCACCGTCACGAACGTGGCCGTGCAGAACAGCATCGCCGCGCGGCTCGACGCCCGGGCCGGCGTGGCCGATCGCATGGCGCACATCGAGGCCGACTACACGCGCACCGGGCTGCCGGCAGCGCAAGCCGACGGCGCGTGGGCGGTGGAGAGCGCCTGTTACGCCAGCGGTACGGCCAAGGCCGATTTCGTGCGCGAGGCGGCCCGCCTGCTGAAGCCCGGCGCCCGGCTGGCGGTGGTCGATGGCTTTCTGCTGCGGCGCCAGCCCGGTCGCGTTGCCGGCTGGCTGCACCGCCTGTGGGCCGACAGCTGGGCCGTGCCCACGCTGGCCGTAAAGGAAGACTTTGTGGCCGCGCTGCGCGACAACGGGTTCGAAGACATCGAGGTGAGGTCTTTGCGGTGGCGTGTGGCGCCCAGCGCGCTGCACATTCCGGCGCTGGCCACGCGCTTTGCGCTGGCCGAGCTCTGGAAGGCGCGCGGCAAGCTCAGCCCCTGGCGCCGCAAGCACATCGTCGCGAGCTACTGCGCCCTGGTGCTGGGCGCTTTCTGGCGCGACTTCGACTACTGCATGGTGACCGCCAGGCGCAGCGGCTGACAACAAGCGCCACCGAAACAACAAGACAGCAAACACAAAGAGGAGAAGAAACCTTCATGAGCACCGAACCCGAAGACGCCGCACCGCGCGAGTTGCCACCCGCCGCGGCCAGCTCAGCAGAAATGCAGGAGACGCCGGAGCGCCGCATGCCCTTTGCCTGGTTCTGGCCACTGCTGGTGGGCGCCGCGGCCGCCTTCGTGCTGCGCATTGCCTTCAGCGGATTGCCGGGCCAACGCTTCTCGGCCATGCTGGGCTCCTTCATCTACCTTGCCCCCGCGGTGTGCGGTGCCGTCACGGTCTACATGGCCGAGCGCATCGAGCGCCGCGGCTGGGGCTACTACATCTGGGCGCCCTGGGTCGCCACCGCGCTGTTCGTGGTCGGCACGCTGCTGGTCTACATCGAGGGAATGATCTGCGCCATCGTGATCGTGCCGATGTTCGCCTTCATGGGCAGCCTCGGCGGGCTGGCCATGGGGCTGGTCTGCCGCGTTACCAACTGGCCCAAGCCCGCGCTCTACAGCTTTGCGGTGCTGCCGCTGCTGCTTGGCGCCATCGAGCCGCAGTTGCCCAACCCGGAACTGATCTCGAAAACGTCGCGCACGGTCTTCATCGCCGCGCCCGCCGAACGCGTGTGGAATGAGCTCAACGATGCGCGCGACATCCGCCCCAGCGAAGTCGGCGACGCTTGGGCGTATCGCATCGGCGTGCCCATGCCGGTGGCGGCCGTCACCGAGCAAACGCCCGAAGGCCGCGTGCGCAAGGTGCAGTGGCAGAAGAACGTGCACTTCGATGAAATCGTCACCGACTGGCAGCCGCTGCAGCGCGTGAAGTGGCGCTACCGCTTCTCGCCCGACTCTTTTCCGGCCGGTGCGCTCGACGACCACGTGGTCATCGGCGGCCACTATTTCGACCTGCGCGACTCGGCCTACACGCTCACGCCGCGCGACGGCGGCACGGAACTTCGCATCGACGTTTCATGGCGCGTGAGCACGCGCTTCAACTGGTATGCCGACCGCGTGGCGCACTTTCTCCTCGGCGATTTTTCCGAGCACATCCTGCGCTTCTACAAGGTGCGCAGCGAAGCGGCCGCGGCGGCCGCATGAGCGACATCCGGCCCGTGTTCCAGCAAGTGCTCGGCCCCGCCTGGGAGCGGCTGGGCGAGGTGATCCGCCGCCACTACACCATGGCGCCGTTCTCGAATGCCCACGTCTGCGTGCGTGGCACCATGGACGAAGTGCACCACGCACCGTGGGCAAGGCTGCTCATGCCCTTCGGCCGCCTGTTCGGGGCGCTGGTTCCCTACACCGGCACCGGCGTGCCGATCGATGTGCACTACCGCTGCCGGCCGGACGATGCTCTCTTGTACTGGGACCGTGTCTTCCGCTTCGAAGGCCGCGCGCCGTTTCACTTTCGCTCGCACATGGCCCATGTGGCAGAGCGCGGCAGCGAGGTCGTCGAATACGTGCGCTTCGGCATCGGCATGCGCCTGGCCGTGAGCGCGGAGGAAGGCGCGCTGGTGTTTCGCGACAAAGGCTACATCTGGCGCCTTGGCAGGATGCGCTTGCCGCTGCCGCTGGGCCTGCTGCTGGGCACGGCCTACGTCGAGGAGCGGCCCGACCCGGCCGATGCCGACGGCTTCACCATGAAGATGGTGCTGCGCCACCGCTGGTTCGGCGACGTGTTCCGCTACAGCGGGCGCTTCAGGTTAGGGCCACAATGAGCCGCTATGCCGCGCCGCCCTGAAAACCTCTATCCGCAATACCACGCCCACGTCTACTTCGGCCCCGACACCGTCGCACAGGCAAGGCAGCTGTGCGAGCGCGCGGGCCGCGAGCTGATGGTGGTGGTCGGCCGGGTGCATGAGCGCCTGGTCGGGCCGCATCCGCACTGGAGCTGCCAGCTGGCGTTCGACGCGGCCGAGTTCGACCAGGTGATCGAATGGCTGGAGGCCAACCGCAACGGTCTCGACATTTTTGTGCACGGCGTCACGGGCGACGACCTGGCCGACCACACGGCGCATGCCATGTGGCTGGGCGAGGAAAGCGCCCTCGACCTGCGGATGTTCCGGCACTAGGCGGCCGGCTCCGCTCAGAACTCCGCATCCAGTTCGTCGATTTCCTCGGGTTCCTGCTTCGCGGCGGCCACCCACTCCTGCATGGCGGGCAAGTCCATCACTCGCTTGCAGTAAGAGGCGCAAACGGTGTCGAGCGGCACGTCGTAGCTCAGAAAGCGCGTGACCACCGGGGCGTACATGGCGTCGGCCATGCCGGGCTGTTTGCCGAAGAGGAAGGGGCCGCCGTAGGTCTTGAGGCATTCGCGCCAGATGGCGACGATGCGGTCGATGTCGGCCTGCGCGCGCGACCAGATCTTGAAACCCGGAAAACGGGCCTTGATGTTCATCGGCAAGGCCCCGCGCATCGAAGCAAAGCCGGAATGCATTTCGCCGCAGATCGCGCGGCAATGCGCGCGCGCCTGGATGTCCGCCGGCAGCAATCCGGCCTTGGGCTTGATCTCGTTCAGGTATTCGCCGATGGCCAGCGTGTCCCACACCTTCACGCCGCCGTGCTGCAGCGAGGGCACCAGCATCGACGACGAGAGCAGCAGCATCTCGGCCTTCATGGCCGGGTCGTCGGGCGGAATGATCTTTTCGCTGAAGTCCAGCCCGGCCAGCCTGCACATCAGCCAGCCGCGCAGCGCCCAGGCGCCGTAGTTCTTGCTGCTGATGGTGAGAACGGGTTTGGCCATCGTGGGTCTCCTTGGCGGGTCTGCCTAGCTGCCGGGTTGGCTCCCATTGCCGTGCAAGGCCTGTGCCACCGCTTGGCCCGCAACTTGCCTGTACTGCTTATATGTTGTACCGGGCCTACCAGAACCAAGCCGACCTGCTCTCGCCCTCCCGGCTCGCAGCCCAGTACCTCGGCCAGGCACTCTGGAAGGACGGCACCGAACGCACCATGGTGCGGCGCATGGCCGCGCAGTTCGAGGTGTTTTCGCGCATGCGGCTCACCCATTCGCGGCCGGCCTACGCCATTCGCAGCGTTGTGGTGGACGGTGTGGAAACCGCCGTGCACGAAGAGAAAACACTGGTTTCGCCTTTCGGCACGCTGCTGCACTTCCGCAAGGACACGAAGGCCGTGCACCCGCCCGTGCTGCTGGTTGCACCACTGTCGGGCCACTTTGCCACGCTGCTGCGCGAAACCGTGCGCACGCTGCTGCGCGACAACGACGTGTACCTGACCGACTGGCACAACGCGCGCGACGTGCCGCTGTGGCATGGCGGCTTCAGCCTTGACGACTACACGCTGCAGCTCATCCAGTTTCTGGAAGCGGTCGGCCCGGGCGTGCACATGGTGGCCGTGTGCCAGCCCTGCGTGGCTGCGCTGGCCGCCACAGCGCTCATGGCCGAAGACGACAACCCCGCCACGCCGCGCAGCCTCACGCTCATGGCCGGCCCGGTCGATTGCCGCATCAACCCCACTGGTGTGAACAAGCTCGCCACCAGCAAGCCTATCGAGTGGTTCCGGCGCAACCTGATCAGCCACGTGCCATGGCCGCACGCCGGCATGATGCGGCGCGTGTACCCGGGCTTCCTGCAGCTTTCGGCCTTCATGAGCATGAACCCGGAGCGCCACAAGAAGCAGTTCGAGGACATGGCCAAGCACCTGGTCGAGGGCGAGATCGAGAAGGCGCGCACCATCGCCGCCTTCTACGAGGAATACCTGGCGGTGAACGACCTGCCGGCCGAGTTCTACCTGGAGACGGTGGAGCGCGTGTTCCAGACCTACGACCTGCCGCGCGGCGTGCTCATCGTGGGCGACCGCACGGTCAACCCCGCCGCCATCCGCCGCACCGCGCTGCTCACGGTCGAAGGCGAGCGCGACGACATCTGCGCTGTCGGCCAGACGGTGGCGGCGCAAGACCTGTGCACCGGCATCCGGCCTTACCTGAAGGCGCACCACCTGCAGGCCGGCGTGGGCCACTACGGCGTTTTCAGCGGCAGCAAGTGGAATGCGCAGATCTATCCGCGCGTGCGCGAAACCATTCACGCCGCGGCTGAGCTGCACTAGATCGACCCGGGTTCAGCGCCGATCTCAGCGCCGGCTGCGCGCGCCCTTCGCCGCCACGCGCCGCACCACGGCTTCGCCGGCCTGTGGAAGCCGATCGCGCAGAAACGCAATCAGCTCTTGCGCCGCCACGTTGCGCATCGGCCCCGGCAGGTAGGCCAGCACCACGCGTCGCTCGATGCGCGGCTTCGACAGCGGAACCACCACCAGTTCAGGGTCGCGCAGCGACGAGGTATACAGCCGCGGCATCAATCCCAAGGCCTGGCCGCTTCGCACCAGTGCATACAGCGTTTCGGAATAGCTCACGCGGTAGGGCTCGGGCCCCTGCTCGAACTGCGCGCGGGCAGGGTTGCCGAGCGCCGGCATGCTGCCGCTCTCGAACAGCACAAGGCGTTCCTTGCCGATGGCCTCCCAACTCGCGTCGGCGGCCGCGGCCAGCGCATGGTCGCGCCGCACCACCAGCACCAGCGGATCGCGGAACAGGTCGACGCAGGCCAGCCCGCCCGGTGGCTCCGTGATGGCTGCAATCGCCATGTCGAGCTGGCCGCTGCGCAGTTCGGCCAGCAACACGGTCGAGGGCGCGTCACGCCAGGCAATTTCGACCTCGCGCCGTCCGGTTTCGAGAAATTCGCCCGCAGCGGCCATGACGCGCCCGCTCGCCGAAGGAATCACCCCCACGCGCACGAAAGCCCGCCCGCGCTGCACCGTGCTTTCGATGTCGCGCAGCGCCACGTCGAACGCATTGACCAAAAAGTCGGTGCGCGCCAGCACCTCGGCGCCCACGGAGGTGAGCTCCAGCCGGTGGGTGGAACGGGTCAGCAGCTCGGCGCCGAGCAGCTTTTCCATCTGCTTGATGGCATTGCTCAGCGCAGGCTGCGTAATGGCCAACCGCCGCGCCGCGCGGCCAAAGTGACCTTCTTCCACCAGCACCGAGAAGAACTGAAGCTGGCGCAGCGTGAGCGCCCGAAGCGGCGAAGAGGCCATGGATTTGGGTCGGCGATTGATTCGGTGAATCAAATTATAGAAATTCAAAATTTTGCTTATGAGGCGCCGCTCCCTAGACTGCCCGCCATGGCCCCCCTCGATCTGCCGCCCCTCACGCTGGAATCCATGCTGCATGCGATGCCCAAGGTGGAGCTGCATTGCCACCTGTTCGGCACGGTGCGCCACGAAACCTTCAAGCAACTCAACCATCGCGCCGGTTCGCCGCTGGCGGCCGATGAAATCGAAGGCTTCTACACGCGCGGAGAAAAGCCCGTCGGCGTGCTGCGCGTGCTGCGCGCACTCGACGCGCAGTTGGTTCGCAGCCCCGGCGACCTGTACCAGCTGACGCATGAATACCTGGAAGACGCCGCGGCCCACAACGTGCGCTACGCCGAGTTCTTCTGGAACCCGACGGGCACGGTGCACGGCTCCGGCATTCCGTATCCGACGGCGCAGTGCGCGATCGTGCGCGCCATCCAGGACGCGCAGCAGGAGTTCGGCATCATCGGCCGCCTCATTGCTGCCATCGACCGCGAAGCCAGCCCCGAGGCTGCCGTGGAGATGGTGGAATGGGTCAAAGCGCACCGTTGCGACGAGGTGATCGGCATCGGCATCGACTACCGCGAGGTCGACCGGCCGCCCGAGCTTTTTGCCGAGGCGTATGCCGAAGCGCGGCGCGCAGGGCTCAAGGCCACCGCGCACGCGGGCGAGTTCGGCATGCCTTGGACCAACGTGCGCACCGCGCTCGACGTGCTGCAGGTCGACCGCATCGACCACGGCTACACGGTGGTCGACCAGCCCGACTTCGCACGCCAGTGCGCCGAGCGCGGCGTGATCTTTACCGTTGTGCCCACCAACTCCTACTACCTGCGCACCCTGCCGCCGGAGCGCTGGGCGCTCGACCACCCCATTCGGCGCATGCCCGGCCTGGGCCTGCGCATCCATCCCAACACCGACGATCCGACGCTGCACAAGGTCACGCCCACGCAGGCCTGGCTGATGATGGTGCGCGACTTCGGCTTTGGCCTGGACGACCTGCGCGGCTTCATGCACAACGGGCTCGACGGCGCGTGGATCGACGACACCCAGCGCCGCGAATGGCGCACCCAATGGAGCCAGGAGTTCGACGCGCTACGCGCCCGCCTTGCACAAGAACCGCAACCCGCCCACCCGCAATGAGCCAAGCCATGACCCAATCCGCCCGCCTTCCCCGCCGCACTCTTCTGGCCGCCACCCTCTTCTGCGCGATGCTGCCTGCCACGGCACTCGCCCAGGCCGCGTGGCCCGCTGCCAAGCCGATCACGCTGATCGTTCCGTACACGGCGGGCGGGAGCGTGGACGTCAACGCCCGCCTCGTTGCCACGCGGCTGGCCGAGCGGCTGAAGCAGTCGGTCGTGATCGAAAACGTGAGCGGCGCGGGCGGTGCCATCGGCGTGGCCAAGGCTGTGAATGCGGCGCCCGACGGCTACACGCTGGTGGTCGGGCCCGACAGTGCCATCGCCATCGGGCGACTGGTCAATCCCTCGGCCTTCAAGTTCGATCCGCTCAAGGACCTGGCGCCTGTGGGCATGCTCAACACCGCGCCGATGGTGCTGCTGGCACGCCCCGGCCTGGAGGCGCAGACCTACGCCGACTTCGTGAAGCTCGCCAAGGCCAAGCCCGGCGCCTACAACTACGCCACCTCGGGTGTGGGCACGGTGCTGCAGCTGGCCATGGAACTCTTGAAGCAGCGCAGCGGCATCTTCGTGACCCACGTGCCCTACCGCGGCGGTGCGCAAATCGCCACGGACGTGATCGGCAACCAGGTCGACCTGGCGATGCTGGTCAGCACCAGCGCCATTCCGCATGTGGACGGCAATCGCCTGAAGGCGCTGGGCATCACCGGCAGCCAGCGCCTTGCCGCGCTGCCCAACGTGCCCACTTTCAACGAGATGCCCGGGCTCAAGGGCTACGACATGGTGAGCTGGACCGGCATCTTCTCGCCCGCCAAGACCCCGCCCGCCGTGGTGGCGCGCCTCAATCAGGAGCTGAACGCGGTGCTGGCCGAGGAGCAGGTGCGTGCCAAGCTCAACGAGCAAGGCGCCCTGCCCGGCAGCGGCACGCCGGAGCAATTCGGCCAGTTCGTGCAGGCCGAGTACGCCCGCAATCAGAAGATCGTGCAGACGGCTAATATCAAGGAATAAGCTCGCCGGCCAGAGCCGGAGCGCGGCTGGTTACTGCTCTTCGGGCCAGTCGCGGATGTAGGCCTTGAGCATCTTGTTCTCGAAGTTCTGGCTGTCCACCACCGCCTTGGCCACGTCGTAGAAGCTGATCACGCCCATCAGCATGCGCTTGTCCATCACGGGCATGTAGCGCGCGTGGCGCTCCAGCATGATGCGGCGGATTTCGTCGAGTTCGGTTTCGAGCGTGCAGGTTACGGGCGCGTCGTCCATGGCCTTGCGCACGAGCGTGCCGCCCACCTGGCCGCCGTTGTCGACCAGGGCGACGATCACTTCCCTGAAAGTGAGCATGCCGACCAGGTCGCCGTGTTCCATGACCACCAGGGAGCCGATGTCCTTTTCCGCCATGGTCTTGACCGCTTCGGCCAGCAGGTCGTCAGGCGTGATGGTGAAGAGCGTGTTGCCCTTGACGCGAAGGATGTCGCTGACTTTCATCGTGTGCTCCTCTCGGAAATCGTTCTCGGCGGCGGTGCCGATTTGAATATAGCCCACAATCGGCGCCGACTCCCACGCCCATGATGCGCGCGCATGATTAGCAGACGTAACGGGGCATTGCGAACGAACCCAGAAAGGTGCTCATGCCCGGCTATTCCGACCCCGGATTCGATACTTTGGCGCTGCACGCCGGCGCCGCACCCGACCCCGCCACCGGCGCGCGGGCGGTGCCGATCCATCTCACCACTTCTTTCGTCTTCGAGTCGAGCGACCATGCGGCGGCGCTCTTCAACCTGGAGCGCGCGGGCCATGTCTACTCGCGCATCAGCAACCCGACCAATGCGGTGCTGGAGCAGCGAGTTTCGGCGCTCGAAGGCGGCATTGGTGCCATTGCCACGGCCAGCGGGCAAGCGGCGCTGCACCTTTCGATTGCCACGCTCATGGGCGCGGGCTCGCACATCGTGGCCAGCACCGCGCTCTACGGTGGCTCGCAGAACCTGCTGCACTACACGATGCGGCGCTTTGGCATCGAAACCACCTTCGTGAAGCCGGGCGACCTGGACGGCTGGCGCGCCGCGGTGCGCCCCGAAACCAAGCTCTTCTTCGGCGAAACCGTGGGCAACCCCGGGCTCGACGTGCTCGACATTCCGGCCGTGAGCGACATTGCCCACGAAGCCGGCGTGCCGCTGCTGGTCGACTCCACGCTCACCTCGCCCTACCTGATCAAGCCCTTCGACTGGGGCGCCGACCTCGTCTATCACTCGGCCACCAAGTTCCTCTCGGGCCACGGCACCGTGATTGGCGGCGTGGTGGTCGACGGCGGCAGTTTCGACTGGGAAAAATCCGGCAAATTCGCGGAGCTGACCCAGGCCTACGACGGCTTTCACAACATGGTCTTCAGCGAGGAGAGCACGGTCGGCGCATTCTTGCTGCGCGCGCGGCGCGAGGGCCTGCGCGACTTCGGCGCCTCGATGAGCCCGCACACGGCCTGGCTGATATTGCAGGGCATCGAAACCCTGCCGCTGCGCATGGAACGCCACATCGACAACACGCAAAAGGTGGTCGAGTTTCTCGCGAGCCACCCCTTCGTGTCGCGCGTGGGGCATCCGCTGATCGAGTCGCACCCCAGCCACGCACTGGCGCAGAAGCTGCTGCGCCATGGCGCACGCGGTGCCGGCGCCGTGTTCAGCTTCGACATGAAGGGCAGCCGCGCGCAGGGCAAGGCCTTCATCGAGGCGCTCAAGCTCTTCAGCCACCTGGCCAATGTGGGTGATTGCCGCAGCCTGGTGATCCACCCGGCCAGCACCACGCACTTCCGCATGACCGACGAGGCGCTGGCGGGTGCGGGCATTTCGCAGGGAACGATCCGGCTTTCCATCGGTCTTGAGGACCCAGCCGACCTGATCGACGATCTGAAGCGTGCGCTGAAGGCTGCGGAAAAGGCGGGTGGCTGAATGTTTTGTTTTCGTGTTCGGCGCTCGTGGGTTCGTTCGGGGCGCGCACCCGCCGACGGGGTACCTTGCTCCGCGAATGTCCCCCGGCCTGCGGCCTCCTCCTTTATTTCGCTGCGCAAGGCACCCCATCGACGTGTGCGTGATGAACGGTGGTCGTTGATCGGCCGCCCACCAGCAGCGTGCCCCGGTGCACAGGGCATCGGGTACTCCCCGCAGCGAAATAAAGGAGGAGCCGAAGGCGGGGGACATTCGCGGAGGGGAGTACCCGGTGGCCTTTGCACTCGCCCCGAACAAGACGACCCGCAATCCGCAACACAACGGCAAAGCAACTGACATGAACTACACAGTCAACAGCCACACCACTTATTGCTACACAGGCGGCAAGACCTTCGACGCAAACAAGCCGACAGTGGTATTCATCCACGGCGTGCTAAACGACCACAGCGTGTGGATCCTGCAAAGCCGCTGGTTAGCCAACCACGGCTGGAACGTGCTCGCGCTCGACCTGCCCGGCCATTGCAAGAGCGAAGGCCCGCCGCCCGCGAGCGTGGAAGAGGCTGCGCAGTTCGTCATTGCACTGCTCGACGCAGCCGGTGTGCAAAAGGCTGCGCTGGTCGGCCACAGCTTCGGCTCGCTCATTGCGCTCGAAGCGGCTTCGCGTGCACCCGAGCGCGTCACCCATCTTGCGCTGGTGGGCACCGCCTATCCGATGACCGTGTCGCCTGCACTTCTGGACGGCGCGCTCAACGATCCGCAGCGCGCCATCGCCATGGTCAACACCTTCTCGCACTCGCTGCTTGCGCCACCGCCCTCCTCGCTCGGCCCCGGCACCTGGCTTTACGGCAGCTCGCGCGCGCTGATGCGCCGCGTGCTCGCCAGCAACCGCAGCGCCAACGTGTTCCATATCGGCTTCAAGGCCTGCAACGACTACGCCAACGGCGAGAAGGCCATCGAAGCCGTGCAATGCCCTGTGCTCTTCCTGCTTGGCGACGCCGACCAGATGACGCCGCCGCGCGCCACCAAGGCACTCGCCGGCAAGGCGAAGCAGGGCAAGGTCGTCACGGTGCATGCGGGGCACTCGCTGATGAGCGAGGCACCCGACGAAGTGCTGTTTGCGCTGCGCGACTTCGTCGGCGCGCCCGCCTGAGCCAATCGCTCGTTATTCCGCCGCGATGCCCGCGCGATGGGCCAGCGCGCGATAGCGCGAGATCTCGCCCTCCATCTGGCTGCGGAACGCCGCTGCGCCGATGACGACGGGCTCCATGCCCTGCGCGCGCAGTTGCGCCTGCAGGGCCGGGCTGCCCATCGTGGCCGTGACCGCCCGTGTGAGTTTGTCGAGCAGGGGTGCCGGCGTGCGGGCCGGCGCGGCAAAGCCGTACCAGGCGTCGAAGGTGGCATCGGGCAGCCCTTGCTCGGCCAGGGTGCGCACCTCGGGCAGCATGCTGGAGCGCACCGCGCCCACAATGCCCAGCGCGCGCAGCTTGCCCGAACGCACGTGCGGCGCCACGGCGGCGACGGTGTCCAGGCCGATCTCTATCTCTCCGCCGATCACCGCCATCGAGCCCTGGCTGCTGCCCTTGTATGGGATGTCCTGCAGCTGGATGCCCGCGGCCAACGCGAGCAATTCGCCCGCCAGGTGCGGCCCTGAGCCGGCGCCGAAGGTCGCGTAGCGAATGCTCTTCGGCTTGGCCTTCGCGGCGGCGATGAGTTCCGGCAACGAGCGCCACGGCGTGCCGGCGCCCACCACCAGCACCAGCGGCGTGCGCGCGACGATGGCAATGGGCGCGAGGTCGCGCGCCGGGTCGTAGGGCAGCTTGGCGCGAAGCGCGGGGTTCACGCTGTAGCTGGTCGAGCCCGAGAGCAGCAGCGTGTAGCCGTCCGGCGCGGCCTTGGCGACCGCATCGGTGCCGATGATGGTGGAGGCGCCGGGCTTGTTGTCGATGACCACGGGCTGGCCGAGCCGCTCCGACAGGCCCTGCCCCATCGCCCGCGCGACGATGTCGGTGCCGCCGCCGGGTGGAAAGGGCACGACCAGCTTCACGGGCCTGTCGGGCCAGGCGTCCTGCGCGAGGGCGGGCGCATGCAGGGCGATGAATGCCGAAGCACAGGCCAGCAGGCTTCGAAGGCTAAGGGAGAGAGCAGTTTTCATGGTTCGTCCAGAAAGAAGATCAGGAGGCGGCGTGCTGTTTTTTCTCGGCTGCCCACGGCGCGAGCCCCGGTTCGCCCAGGTCCCAATACAGGCCCGCCATGATCTGCAGGCCCTCCCGCGCGAGCGACGCCAGCAGATGTTCGTTGGGCGCATGCTGCGCGCAAGCCGGATAGGAATGCGGCACCCACAGCGTGGGCAAGCCCAGGAGGTCGGCAAAGACGTCGTTGGGCAACGAGCCCGCGAGGTTGGGCAGCAGGTCGATGCGCTGGCCGCTGCTGTCTTCGATGGAGCGCCGGGCCCAGCCGACCCAGGGGTTCTCCACGTCGAGCCGCGTGGCGGCGCCCTCGAGCGTGACCTGCACCTCGACGTTGCCGAAGCCGCGCGCATCCAGATGCGCGCGCACGATGTTCGCGAGCTCCCGCCACGGCGTTCCTACGACGAAGCGCAACTGACAATGGGCCACCGCCTCCGGCGGAATCGCATTGACGGGCCGCTGCGGCGATCCGGCACCGAGTGCGAGCACCTCGATGGTGTTCCACGCCACGAGCCGCTCCGCGGGGCTTAGACCGGGCTCGCCCCAGCCTTCGTCCAGCGTGGGGTCGTCGGCACCGCCTCCGATTCCAATATTGGCCAGCGCCTTGCGCACGCCCTGCGGAATTTCCGGCGGGCGAAGGGCATCGACCAGAATGCGACCGCGCGCGTCCACCAGCGAGGCCACCGCGTGGCTCAGCACCGTGGCCGGGTTGGCGAGCACGCCGCCCCAGTTGCCGGAGTGGTAACCCCGCGCCCGTGCACGCAGCCGCAGGCTGAAGTTGACGGCACCGCGCGAGCCAAGAAAAAGCGTGGGCCGCTCGGCGCTCACGCGCGGCCCGTCGCTGGCAATGAACAGGTCGGCGCGCAGCTTGTCGCGCTGCTGCTCGCACACCGCATGCAGGCCCGGTGACGCGGCCTCTTCGCCTGTTTCGATGAGCCAGGTGATGTTGTAGCCCAGGCGCCCGCCCCGCGCGCGCAGCGCAGCTGCCAGCCCGCCGAGCGCAATGGTGTGCTGGCCCTTGTTGTCGGCCGTGCCGCGCCCGTACCAGCGGTCGCCGCGCACGGTGAGCGCCCAGGGCCCGAGGCCTTCGTCCCAATGCGCGTCCTGCCCGCTCACCACGTCGCCGTGGCCGTAGCTCAGCACGGTGGGCAATGCGGGGTCTTCGATGCGCCGCGCGATCAGGAAGGGCCCGCCGCCGGGCACGGGGTTCTCGACGATCTCGCACTCGAAGCCCAGCGCAGCCAGCGGCGGCATGAGCTCGTCGCGCAGGTAGGCGCCAAGCGCGGGTGTGGCAGCGCCGGTATCGCTCTCGGTACGAAAGGCGACACGCCGCTGCAGGTCGGCGAAGAAGCCGCCGTCGTCGAAATAGGCGGCGGCAGCGGCAAGGCTGTCGGTACGTTGCATGAAGAGGTTTTCCTGTGTCGGAGGGGGTGCAGCAAGTACAAGGCCTGAAGCGCGATGCTTCCAGCATCGTTTTCGCAAGCTACCATTGCCTTCAAGGCAAGGCTCGAATCCCATGACACCACCGCTTCTCAGCATTCCGATGCGCCACTTCCTCGAGGTGGCGCGCAGCGGCTCGGTGAGCCAGGCGGCGGCGCGGCTGTTCGTGGCCTCCTCCGCGATCAGTCGGCAGATCACCAAGCTTGAGGACAGCTTGGGCACGCCCCTGTTCGAGCGCCACGCACGTGGCATGGCGCTCAACGCAGCCGGCGAGCGGCTCGCTGCGCATCTGCGCAATGCGCAGCTCGATATCGAACAGGTCATCGAGCAAGTGCGCGACCTTGGCGGCCGCAGCGCACACCGCATTCGCATGGCTTGCACTGAAGGCTTCGCAGCGCATTTCATGCCGCAGGTCATGCGCGGATTCGAGTCGGCCCATCCGGGCACGCAGCTCGAACTCCACGTGGGCTCGCCCGATGGCGTGAGCGCGCTGCTCGCGCGCGGCGAGGCCGACATCGCACTCAAATACGTGGTGGCGCCGGAGCCCGGCCTGAGGATCGAACATTCGGCGAATGCGCCCGTGTTCGCGGTGCTGCGCCCCGACCATCCGCTGGCGCGGCAGCGCGTGGTTTCGGTGGCAGACGCCGTGCGTTACCCGCTGGCCGTGGGCGACAAGGGCGTGACCGCGCGGCAACTGTTCGACCAGGCGTGCAGCCTGCAGGGCCTGCAATACCGTGCGATCTTCGTCAGCAACTTTTCATCCGTGCTGCTGCCGCTCTTGCGCACGCCGGACGTGATGCTTTCCGGACACCTCACGGTCACGCACCTTATCGACGCGGGCACGGTGGTGGCGCGCCCGTTCGCGGAGGCGCCGCTGCAGCAGCGGCAATTGCAGGTGCTGGCGCTCGAAGGCCGCACGCTCACGCCACTGGCGCAGGAGTTCGTGCAGCACCTGGTGCATGCCATTGCCAGCGCGGGGCGGCGCAAGCTGGGGCGCGCGCGTTCCGGCGCGCCGGGGTAAGGTCAGACCGCGAATTCGGCGGGCCGCTTCTCGAGCACGGCCAGCAGCAGGTCGACGTCGAGGCTGGAGGGCTGGGGCGCCTGCAGCGCGCCGAGCATGCGCGAGAGCGTTTCGGCATGCGGCAGCAGCGGGCCCAGAAAGCGGGTGCCCTCGGCGCCGGCGATCAGCAGCGTGGGAAAGGTCTCCACGTCGAACGCATCTGCGATTTCGGCGTGGTCTTCGATGTCGACCCAGGCAAAGCGGAATTGCGGATGCGCCCGCGCCACCTGCTCCAGCAGCGGCCGGTAGTCGCGGCAGGTGCCGCACCATTCGGCGCACAGGCACACGACCCATGGCGCGTCGCCGGCCGGCTCGGCGGATTCGGGGGCGGCGGCGGGAAGAGCGCTCAAAGCTGATGCCACAAAGGTGTGAATACAAAGCCGCAGTGGTGCGGCCGGAAGGTCGTGGCTATTATGAACAAAGCGCCTTTGGCGCCCAGGAGACTCGCACGATGAACACCACGACTGCCCCGGAATCTGCTGTCGATCCGCGACGTTTCAAGAGCTTTGCGGAGTTCTACCCGTTCTACCTGACCGAGCACGCCAACCGCACCTGCCGTCGCCTGCACTTCGTGGGTTCGACCATTTCGCTGGTTTGCCTGGTGGCCCTGGTGGTCACGCTCGATCCGCTCTGGCTGCTGGCCGGGCTGGTCGCAGGCTACGGCTTTGCCTGGATCGGGCATTTCGGCTTCGAGAAGAACCGGCCCGCCTCGTTCAAGCGCCCGCTCTATTCCTTCATGGGAGATTGGGCGATGTACCGCGATATCTGGCTGGGCAGGGTCAAGATCTGACCGCTACTAAATAAGGAGCACGTCACCCAGGCGCAGCGACCGAAGCGGCCCTTTTTGCCACAGGTCTTCGAGCGGCTCGGCGCAGGGCATCAGCAGTTCCCTGAGCAGCGGCTCGATCGGTGTGGACGGGTCGGCCAGCAGCACGTAGCGCGGGTCTTCGTTCGGCGTTTCTTCGGCGAGCGGCGCAATCCAGTCGAGCGCCACCAGGGTTTCGAGCACCGGCACCAGTTGCAGCGTGTCCACCCGCATGCGCGTGACGAGCTCGGTCGCGCCCATGCCCTTGGCCGGCGTGGCCCGCGCACGTGCGAGGTGCTGCAGCACTTCCATGGCCAGTTGCAGCGGCCACCCCGCCCGGCCCCCGCGGCGTGCCACACCGGTCAGCAGGCTGGGCAGATAGGCCGCGATGACCGCCCCCAGCAGCACGATCACCCAGGCCACGTAGATCCACACCAGCAGGATCGGCACCGTGGCAAAGGCGCCATAAAGCACCGAATAGGTCGGCACCAGGCTCATGTAGTAGCCCAGCACGCGCTTGGCAATCTCGATGGCCGCCGCCACGAAGAAGCCGCCGGCCCATGCATGCGACCAGCGTACGTTGGTGTTGGGCACATAGTGATAGAGCGAGGCCATTCCGGCCGCGAGCAGCACGAATTCGAAGGTGTCGAAGAACAGCTTCAGGATGCTTCCGCCCACCACGTCGCGCGAAGCGGCAAATACATACGAAGTGGTCGAAAGGCTCACCGCAAGAATGAGCGGGCCGAGTGTGATCGCGGCCCAGTAGATGAGCACACGCTGGGCAAGCGGCCGCGGCGAGCGCACCCGCCAGATGTTGTTGAGTGTCTTGTCGATGGTGAGGATCAGCGCAATGGCGGTGATCAGCAGCACCACCAGGCCCGCTATGCCCAGCCCACCGGCCTTGCTGGAAAACTGGTTCAGGTAGCCCAGCACCTGCCGCGCGATGTTGTCCGGAATCAGGCTTTCGATGAACCAGCGCTGCAGCCGCCCCTGCAGCTTGGCGAACATCGGAAACACCGTGAAGAGCGCCAGTGCCACCGTGAAGAACGGCACCATTGCAATGGTGGTGGTGAAGGTGAGGCTGCTGGCCGTCAGCCCCAGGCGGTCTTCGCGAAAACGCTCGCCCAGCACCGCCGCGGTGTTGCCCCACGGAAAGCGCGAAAGATCCCTCCAGAGCTGACGACGATTCATGGCCGGTATCATAAGAACCCGAACCCTCTCCTCGTCTTTGCACACTTCGTGTCGCCAGTTCCGCGGTGTTCCATCCATGCAAATCATCACACCGCACGCCTCTTCTTCCGTCCGCGCCACCCGCTGGCTTGCCGTGGGCAGCCTTGTCGGGCTGATCGTGCTCGGCTTGGCCTGGGAGCTCTGGCTGGCGCCGCTGCGGCCCGGCGGTTCGCTGCTGGCGCTCAAGGTGCTGCCGCTTGTCATTCCGCTTGCGGGGCTCTACAAGAACCGCATGTACACCTACCGCTGGGTCAGCCTGATGATCTGGCTTTATTTCACCGAAGGCGTGGTGCGTGCCTGGAGCGACACGAACGGCGTGGGGCAAGTGCTCGCGCTGGTCGAGGTGCTGCTGTGCCTCATGCTCTTTGCCGCCTGCGCCTGGCATGTGCGGCTGCGCCTTCGCAATGCCAAGGCTGCCCGCCAACTTGAGGCTTCCGCCCAATGACGCCAATGACTTCTTCCGCCCCCCTCATCGACCAACTCCGCGCCATCGTCGGCGCCCAGCACGTGCTGAACGAGGGCGACCTCGCCGCCTACGAGCAGGACTGGCGCAAGCGCGCGCGCGGCAAGTCGCTGGCCGTGGTGCGGCCCGCCAACACGCAGCAGGTGGCCGACGTGGTCAAGGCCTGCGCCGCGACCGGCACGGCCATCGTGCCGCAGGGCGGCAACACCGGGCTGGCAGTGGGTTCCATTCCCGACGACAGCGGCACGCAAGTGGTGCTGAGCCTGCAGCGGCTGAACGCAATTCGCACCGTTGACGCGGCCAACCTCACGATGACGGTGGAGGCCGGGTGCATCCTGCAGACGCTGCAGGAAACGGCGGAGAAGCAGGGCTTTCTGTTCCCGCTGAGCCTTGCGGCCGAAGGCAGCTGCACCATCGGCGGCAACCTTGCCACCAACGCCGGCGGCACGCAGGTGGTTCGCTACGGCAACACGCGCGAGCTGTGCCTGGGCCTCGAAGTCGTTACGCCGCAGGGCGACATCTGGGAAGGCACCAGCGGCCTGCGCAAGGACAACACCGGCTACGACCTGCGCGACCTGATGATCGGCAGCGAAGGCACGCTAGGCATCATCACCGCGGCGACCATGAAGCTCTACCCGCTGCCCGCCGCGCAGCTCACGGCCTGGGCCGCGGTGCCTTCGCTCGACCATGCGGTCACGCTGCTGGGCCTTGCGCACAAGCACCTGGGTTCGGGCCTCACCGGCTTCGAGGTGATGGGCAAGTTTGCGCTGAGCCTGGTCGACAAGCACATGCCGCAACTGCGCGCGCCCTTCATCGGCGACGAAGGCGTGCCGTACTGCGTGTTGCTGGAGAACTCCGACAACGAATCGGAGGACCATGCACGTTCGCGCTTCGAGGCGCTGCTCGAAACCGCTTTCGAAGACGGCTGCGTGACCGACGCGGTGGTGGCCGAGAACCTCACGCAGGCGCACCAGCTCTGGCACATCCGCGAGAGCATTCCGCTCGCGCAGGCCGAAGAGGGCTTGAACATCAAGCACGACATCTCGATTCCCGTCTCCAGCATTCCAGCCTTCGTGGCCGAGACCGATGCGCTGCTGGCGCGCGAGATCGCCGGGGTGCGGCTGGTGAACTTCGGCCACCTGGGCGACGGCAACCTGCACTACAACGTGCAGGCGCCCGAGAACATCGACACCAAGGCTTTCCTGAAGAACGAGGAAGAGCGCATCAACACGCTGGTGTACGACGCGGTCGAGAAGTTCGGCGGCTCGTTCTCGGCCGAGCATGGCGTGGGCTCGCTCAAGGTCGACAAGCTCGAAAAGCACAAGTCGCCGGTGGCGCTGGAGATGATGCGCGCCATCAAGCGCGGGCTCGACCCGAAGAACATCCTGAACCCGGGCCGCGTGATCCGCGTCTAGGCGGGAAAGTCCTCGCCGCGCAGCTCGATGGGCTGGCCATGCGGCGTGCGATCGGCCGCGTGGTCCCAGGCGTGGCGGTAGCGCGCGAGTTCGTCGCCCGAGCTCGCACCCTTGCGGGCCACCAGGCCTTCGAGCGCGGCAAGCCAATGCCGGTAGTAGGTGTCACCAGCATCGGGGTCTCCCGCGGCTTGCGCGGCGGCGATCTGCGCCGCCAGCGCTTCGGCCCACTCCACCCAGCTGAACAGGCCCCGCTCGTGCAGCGCGAGCGTCATCGCAAAGGCCTGCGCTTCCCACGGCTCGCGGAACACCGGGCCATCGGCATCGCGCGGCATGCCGGGTGCGAGCGCGAGCGGTGGCATGTCGATCTTCATGCGGCGGGCTCCAGGTAGCTTTCCCACGCGTCGACCGACACCGAGAGGTTTTGGCGCGGCGCCGCATCTCCCCACAGTTCAGCTTCCTCGAACACGACGGTGTAGAGCCACTGTGGCTGTTCACCGAGGCCCTGCGCATTCGCATCGGGGAACACATGCGCGCCGTGGACATGTTCGATGGTGCCGCGCTTGCCCTGCACATAGCTTGGCAGCCGCGTGTGATGGTCGGCCTTGCCGATGTGCATGCGCACAGCCTGCCCGACGGCAAAGCGTGCGGGGCCTGGCGCGGCGCGCTCAGTCGGCGAGCCCTTGGCGAGCACCGCGGGCACGTTCCCGGCCTGCAGCACGCGGGCGACCGGCGCGGCCGGATGGCGCATCTCGCCGGAGGCGATCTCGTCGGCAAAAACCTGCCCGCGCTGCAGCATCAACTGCTCGAGCGCCCCAAGCCATATCTGGTAGTAGCTCAGGTCGCGGTAGTCCGGCAGCGTCTCGCGCATGGCGCGGCTTGCATCGATGTTCCAGGAGCCGGTTGCGCCCATGGCAAGCGTGAGCGCCAGCGCACGCGGCTCCCAGCCGGCGTGGAAGAGTTCGCCCTCGGGCTCGGGCGTGACCGGCCCGAAGCCGGGCTGGCCGCCCAGGTCTGCATGCGTGACGTAGCTCATGCGGCGCTCCTTGCGGCGGCTGGCGCATCGGCAAGGCGCGTGCCGATCATCGAATCGCGCGAAACGAGGATGGCGAGTTCGTCTTCGCTCCAGCCTTCGGTTCCGGCAGGCCTCTGGGGAATCACGAGGTAGCGCACCTCGGCGGTCGAATCCCAGACGCGGATGCGCGTCGTCTCGGGCAGCACCGTGCCGAAATCGGCCAGCACGCCGCGCGGGTCTTTCACGGCGCGTGAGCGGTATGGCGCGCTCTTGTACCAGGTGGGCGGCAGGCCGAGCACGGGCCAGGGGTAGCAGCTGCACAGGGTGCAGACGACCATGTGGTGCTGTTCGCCGGTATTCTCTACCGCCACCATGTGCTCGCCCTGGCGGCCGGTGTAGCCTAGCGAGGCAATGGCGGCCGTGGCATCAGCCATCAGCCAGTCGTGGAAGTTTGGGTCGACCCAGGCCCGCGCCACCACCCGTGCCCCGTTGCGCGGGCCGATGCGGGTCTGGTAGGTGTCGATCAGTGCGTCGAGCGCGGCGGGGTCGATATAGCCCTTCTGCGTGAGCACGCTTTCCAGCGCCCGCACGCGCAGGTCCATTTCGCCGAGTTCGCTGTGGTCGTGGGAGTGCTCGTGGGAGTGGTCGGGGCCGGTCATCGGCCAATGCTAGCGCCGCCCCGTAAAATTCCCAACATGACCTCGACCGCCCGCCCCGTCCGCTCTCAGTACGAAGATTTCATGCGCCACGTGGACACCCACGGCGTGTTCAAGAGCGACCGCACCGGCACGGGCACCAAGAGCGTGTTCGGCCACCAGATGCGCTTCGATCTGAACGAAGGCTTTCCGCTGGTGACCACGAAGAAGGTGCACCTGAAGTCCATCATCCAGGAGCTGCTGTGGTTTTTGACCGGCTCCAGCAACAACAACTGGCTCAAGGAGCGCGGCGTCACCATCTGGGACGAATGGGCGCGCGAAGACGGCGACCTGGGCCCTGTGTACGGTGTGCAATGGCGCAGCTGGCCCACGCCGGATGGCGGCCATATCGACCAGATCTCCGAAGTCATCAAGACGCTGAAGACCAACCCCGATTCGCGCCGCATCATCGTGAGCGCATGGAACGTGGCCGAGCTCTCGAAGATGGCGCTCATGCCCTGCCACGCCTTCTTCCAGTTCTACGTGGCGCCGCCGCAAGCGCTGGGCGAGCGCGGCAAGCTGAGTTGCCAGCTCTACCAGCGCAGCGCCGACATCTTTCTTGGCGTGCCCTTCAACATTGCCAGCTACGCACTGCTCACGCACATGGTGGCGCAGCAGTGCGACCTCGACGTGGGCGACTTCATCTGGACCGGCGGCGACTGCCACATCTACAGCAACCACGCCGAGCAGGTGGCGCTGCAGCTGAGCCGGACGCCCTACGCGTACCCCACGCTCCACATCAAGCGCAAGCCGGCTTCGATCTTCGACTACCAGTACGAAGACTTCGAGGTGCTCGACTACAAGCACCACGAGGCGATCAAGGCGCCCGTGGCTGTGTGACCGCACTGTTCCGCCCGATATGCCCACACCGCGCCTGCACCTCATCTTCGCCCGCGCCGCCAACGGCGTGATCGGTGCCAAGGGCACCATGCCGTGGCACCTGCCCGAAGACATGGTGCACTTCAAGCAGCAGACAGCCGGCGCGCCGGTCGTCATGGGCCGCAAGACCTGGGATTCGCTGCCGCCGCGCTTCAAGCCCCTGCCGGGGCGGCACAACATCGTCATCACGCGGCAGGACGACTGGAAAGCCGAAGGCGCGCACCGCGTCGGCAGCCTGCAGGAAGCGCTCGCGCTGTGCGACGAATCGCAGGTGCCCGACGTATGGGTGATCGGCGGCGCGCAGATCTACGCCGAAGCCGAACCGCTCGCGCAGTACGCCGTGGTGACCGAGCTCGCCCACGACTACGAAGGCGATGCGCACGCACCCGAACTCTCCCCTGCGGAGTGGCGCGAGACAAAGCGCGAGCCGCACGTTTCCGCCAAGGAGGGCCTGAACTTCAGCTTCGTGACCTACGAGCGCGTGGGATCGCCCAAGGCATGAGCGGCGGCATCCAACAACGCCCCGCTGTCCCGCCGCTGCGGCGCCGCTCCCTTCTGGCCGGCGCCGCACTGCTTTGCGGCCTGGCGCCGATGCGTGCGCTGCAGGCGGCCGAGCGGCTCGAACCCGATGAAGAGGCGCTCTTCATGCCAGGCACGGCGCGCCCCACCAGCGATGGCCGGTTCGAGGTCGACATTCACGCCTGGGTGTACGAACCCGAGCGGCGCTGGGGCCTGAACGCCGCGTTCGCGCGTTACCTGGGGCTGAGCCTGAACAAACTCTCGCCCGCGGCGCGCCTGCGCTTCAACCAGCGCACTGCGCTGTTCCACGCCGAATCGGAAGAAGGCAAGGTGTTCGACATCGATTTCGATGGCAGCACGGCGCGCGTGAGCTCGCCGCCTTCGGGCGCCAACGGCCGCATGGACATGCGGATCGTCATCGACGCACCCAAGGCATCGCCTGTGGACGAATGGCTGAAGTTCCATGCCGTGACCGGCCCGGGCGAACTGCTGCACCGCTTCAGGGGCCAGGCGCTGATCGTTCCCGCCGAGGGCCTGTCGATCATTTCGGACATCGACGACACCATCAAGCGCACGCAGGTGCGCGACCGGCGCGAGATGCTGCTGAACACCTTTGCGCGGCGCTTCGAGGCGGCGCCCGGCATGGCGGCTTACTACCGCGCGCTGTCGCAAACGCCGGGCACGCGGTTCCACTATCTTTCGGCCAGCCCGATGCAGCTCTACCCCGCGCTGGCCGACTTCGTTCGCGACGCGGGCTTTCCGACCGGCAGCATGCACCTGCGCGAGAGCACCAGTTGGCGCACGCTGATCCCGGGCGACCAGGATTCGCGCACGCACAAGCTCGGCATCATCGAACGGCTGCTGGCCGACTTTCCGCACCGCCGGTTCATGCTGGTGGGCGATTCGGGCGAAAGCGACCCCGAAATCTACGGGCAGGTGGCGCGCACCCATCCCAGCCGCATCGACAGCATCGCGATACGCGATGTAACCGGTGAAGACAGCACTGCCGGGCGCTACGCAACGGCATTCGACGGCATCGACCCCGCACGTTGGCAGATTCTTTCCGCCGACCGGGGCCCGGCGCCGATGCAGGCCGCGCGGTAAGCGGTTTCAGTCGCCACCAGAATCAGCACCTTCGTTTCACATCCGGGCAAAAACGAACACTTCAGTGCACATCAAAAAGTCGTGTGCGGCGCAGGGATTAGGCACAAACGTGATTTTTTCCGCAAAATGTTTGTACCGCCATCTAGACAAGGAGACGGCTCATGTCCATGGAGTTTCTTCGAGTCATCGCCGAACAGAAATTGCCATACGTCGTCCACACGCCAGCAGATATCGACAGGGTGCGCGTGCTGCGTGCGGCCGAGCTGGTGACTGCTTTCATCCCGCCGTCCAGCCACGCGCCGGACGACCGCGCCATACGCCAGCTCGCCCAGGTGGAATCGATCACCGTGAAGGGCAAGCTGGCGCTGAACAAGGCCACCTCGGCCTTCATCGAGCTCTGAGCTTTGCGGACTCGAACCCCAGCCGCTTCATCGCGGCACCCGGGCTGATCGCAGCCTTCGCATAGCCTGCCCACGGGTCGTTGCCGCGGTCGAGCCGGGCATGGATGTTTCGGAGCGTCCACTGCGCGCCGCTTGAAAGCGTCGGCACCTCGGCCCACTCCACCGGCACCGACACCCCCATGCCCGGACGGGCACGCACCGACCATGCGCACACCGTGGTGGCGCCGAAACCGTTGCGCAGGTAGTCGATGAAGATGCGGCCGACGCGATTGCTCGGCCCGCTCTTGGCCACGAACATCTGCGGCACCGTGCGGGCCATGTGCCGCACGATGGCCTGCGAAAAATCCTTGACCGTGTCCCAGTCGTACTGCCGCTTGAGCGGCACGACCACGTGCAACCCTTTGCCGCCGCTGGTCTTGCAGAAAGACGGCAGGCCGAGTTCTTCGAGCACCACGCGCATCAGCTCCGCCGCCTGAAGCACCATGGGCCAGCCGACGCCCTCGCCCGGGTCGAGGTCGAAGGTCATGCGGTCGGGCTTGCCGATGAGCGTCTTCACTGCGTTCCAGGTGTGGAGCTCGATGACGTTCATCTGCGCCGCGCTCAACAGCCCCAGCGGATTGGCTACTTCGATGAGCTCGGGGTGGGCGGGCCACAGCGCCGGATCGAGCTGCCGCACACCGGCCATCTGGCCCTCGTCGAGGTGCTTCTGAAAGAACAGCTGCCCCTTGATGCCCTGCGGCGCACGCACGAAAGACACTGGCCGCGCCTTCAGGTGCTCCATCATCAGCGGCGCGACAAGGCCGTAGAAGCGCACCACCTCGACCTTGGTGATGCCGGTGGTCGGGTCGACCACGCGGTCGGCATTCGAGACCTTGAAGTTGGCGGGCATCGTGGCCGAAGGCTCGGGCCCGGCATCTTCTGCAGGCTTGGCCTTCGGCTGGTGAACCGGCTTCTCGCGGATGATCGCCTTGGCCGGCTTGTCGGTGCGCACGCTGTGGAACACCGGGTGGCGCACATGGCCGTCCTTCGTCCATTCCGAAAAAGTGACTTCGGCCAGCAGCACCGGCTTGACCCAATGGGCGCGGCGGTCATTCTCGGTCGGATCCTTGAACGGGCGCTTGTCGGTGCCGAGCGGCTGCAGCCTTTCGAGCATTTCGTTGAGGGTGCGGCCGTTGAAGCCCGCGCCAACCGCACCCGAATAAATGAGGTCGCCCTTCTCATCGTGCACGCCGATCAGCAATGCGCCGATGCCCACGCGCGAACCCTTCGGATCGGTATAGCCGCCGATCACGAACTCCTGCCGCCGCGAGCACTTGAGCTTGATCCAGTCGGGCGAACGGCGCGATGCATAGGTGCTGTTCTTGCGCTTGCCGATCACGCCCTCCAGCCCGATCTTGCAGGCCGACGCCACGATGTCCTCAGGAGGCGCATCGAAGATTTCGCTGAAGCGGATTTCAGGCGGTGCCTTGGCAAGCAGCGACTGCAGCAAGGCCCGGCGCTCCACGAGCGGCACGCCCGTGAGATCGAATCCGTCGTAGTACGGCAGATCGAAAAGAAAGTAGACGATGTTGCTGGTCTTCTCCTTGTCGAAGGCATTCTGCAGCGCCTGGAAGTCGGTGCTTCCGGATTCGTTGAGCACCACGATCTCGCCGTCGAGCCAACCGGGCTTGAGCTTCATGGCCTTGATGGCGCGCACCAGCTGCGGCATGCGGCTGCTCCAGTCGTGCCCGTTGCGCGTGATGAGCTGCACTTCTTTCTTTTCATCGATTCGCGCGAGCAGGCGGTACCCGTCGAACTTGATTTCGTAGAACCAGTTGTCGGGGTCGGCCGGCGGGCCGTCGACCAGCGTGGCAAGCAGCGGTGAAAGCTTGGCGGGCACGGCGGCCTTCACCGCATCGGCCGGCATGCCGCCGCCCGATGCCTTGCCGCGTTTTTTGCGCGCGGGTGCCGCCTCTGCCGCGGGCGCCGCAGCCGCGGCGCCGGGCGTAGGCATCGGCATCTCCGCCACGCTGCCCGGAAACTGGTCGACCACGCTGAACTCGGCGGCCGGGCGGGCGTAGCCGTCGTGCTCCTTGATCAGCAGCCACGCATCCTGCTTGTCGTCCTTGCTGCTGTGCATGCGCACCAGCGCCCACTTGCCGCGCAGCTTGTAGCCATGCAGTTCGAACTTGAGGTTCCCCGCCTTGTAGCCCTTGCGCGCATCGCCGATGGGCGTCCAGGTGCCCTTGTCCCAGATGATCACCTTGCCCGCGCCGTACTGCTTGGGCGGTATCACGCCTTCGAACTGGTTGTACGAGATGGGGTGGTCCTCGACATGCACGGCCATGCGCTTGTCGTGCGTGTCGTAGCTCGGGCCCTTGGGCACTGCCCAGCTTTTCATCGCGCCGCTGAGCTCGATGCGAAAGTCGTAGTGCAGTCGGCTCGCCCAGTGTTTCTGCACCACGAACTGCAGCGTGCCGGGCGCCGATGAACCGCCTTCCTCCGGCTCCGGCGTGACGCCGAAGTTGCGCTTCTCCTTGTAGCGCTTCAGCGGGTTTGCGCGCGCCATGGTGTGTCGCTCCCCGCGTCCTGCGGATGGCTCGCCGCGTAGCGTTCGAGCAGAAGGTAAAGCACCACGCCGCCGGCCAGCGGCAGAAGGTAGTAGAGCGCGCGGTACGCCAGCACGGCGCCCATCAACGCGCCCTGCCGCACGGTGCCCGAGAGCAGCGCCAGGTACACGGCCTCGAGCACGCCCAGCCCCGCCGGTATGGGCGTGATCACCCCGACGATGGAGGCAGCGAGCAACACGCTCAGCGTGGTCGCATACGGCACCTGCCGGCCCAGCAGCAGGTACATGGCGCAGCCCATCAATGCCCAGTTGGCGGTGGAAAGCGTGAGCTGCACCAGCGCGATCTGCGCCGAAGGCAGCTTCAGCCGCCGCCCCCTCACCTGCCATTGGCGCCCGCGCGAAAACGCACACGCCACCACGTAGGCGGCGACCAGCAGGATCATCGCCACGCCAAGCACGCGCAGTGCGTCCGTGCCGATGTTGGCCTGGCGCGGCGGCGTGATGGCGCCCGCCGCAAACAAGCCGCCCGCCAGCAGCCCGTAGCCCAGCCAGTTGGTCGCCAGGCTGATGCCGACGATCTGCGCCACGGTGGTCTCGTCCACCCCCGCTCGCGCATAGAGCCGTGCACGCAGCGCAATGCCGCCCACCAGAGACCCGAGGTTGAGATTGAAGGCATAGCTTGTGACCGCGATGGCCCAGGTGCGCCAGCGCGGCACGCGGTGGCGCGTGTGCCGCCGGCCGATGAGATCGAAGCATCCATACAGCGCGTGGCTCGCGGTTGCGATGCCCAGCACGCCGAGCAGCAGCGTGGCGGGGTAGCGCTGCAATGCATGCCATGCGCCCGCCCAATCGACCTTGTGCGCATGCGAAAGCAGCAGGCCCAGCACCGCGAGCCCGAGCAGCGGCAGCAGCCAGCGGCGGCAGCGCCGCCACAGCGACGGCCTCGCGGTGGACGGGCCGGGCGCCGAGAGCGTGGTGGCGTCGTGGTTCATGGCGTTGCTACAGAACGGAGACCAGCGCCGCGAGGTCGAGCGGCTTGAGCAGGTGATGGTCGAACCCGGCCATGGCAATGCGGTCCTTGTCGCCCTGCTGGCCCCAGCCGGTCAGTGCGACGAGGATCAGCCCCTTGAGCGCGGGATTGGCGCGCAGCTTGATGGCCAGCTCGCAACCGTCCATGCCCGGCATGCCGATGTCCAGGATCGCAAGGCCCGGCAGCACGCCTTCGGCGACCGCACGCAGCGCGGCGTCGCCGCTGTACGCCACATGGGTCGAGGCTCCGAGCGACTGCAGCAGGTCGCTCAGTGCGTCGGCCGCATCGCGGTTGTCGTCCACGATCAGCACCGTGCCGGGCAAGGAAGCCGGCCAGCCTTGAATGGCCGTCCCCCGCGGCCTCGGCAAGTCCGCTCCGATGCGCGTGAGCGGCAGGCGCACGCAGAACATCGCGCCCCGCCCGAGACCCGCGCTGGTGGCCTCGACGCTGCCGCCGTGCAGTTCGACCAGGCTCTTCACCAGGGTGAGCCCGATGCCCAGCCCGCCTTGCGCCGCCTTGGAAGTGCCGCTGACCTGAACGAACATCTCGAAGATCGACTCCAGCATTTCGGACGCGATGCCGGTGCCGTTGTCCCACACCTCGACCACGGCCTGGCGGCCCTCCTTGCGCAGCGCAATCCTGATCTTGCCGCCCGGGGCCGTGTACTTGGCGGCGTTGTTGAGCAGGTTCGAAAAGACCTGCGTCAGGCGAACGCCGTCGCCCCGCACAACCAGCGGTTCGGCGAACAGCTCCGTGGCCAGCTCGTGCTTCGCGCCTTCGAGCAAGGGGCGGCTCAGTTCGATGGCGTCCTTGATGACCGATTCGAGCGCGACCGCTTCCATGCGCAGTTCGATCTTGCCGCGCGTGATGCGCGAGACCTCCATCAGGTCGTTCACCAGCCGCACCATGTGGTCGATCTGCCGGCCCATCAGCTCGTAGTAGCGCAGTGCTTCCGCGGCCTCATGCGGCTTTCGCATCAGCAGGGTGAGCGCGGTGCTCATGGGTGCGAGCGGATTGCGCAGCTCGTGCGCCAGCGTGGCAAGGAACTCGGTCTTGCGCTGGTCGGCTTCGCGCAGCCCGTCGAGCAGGTCGCGCAGCTGGTACTGGCGGTTGCGCGCGCGCAGCGCCGTGCGCACCGTGCTGATGAGCGAAGCCACCCGCATCGGACGTTCGATGACGGTGACGTTCGCGAGCTTGTCCATGGCCTCGGCGATGACGCGCGAATCCGCGCCCTGTCGGGCCAGAATGAGCACCGGCACGTCGGACCATGGCTCCTGCGAACCCAGCACCTCGTTCAGCGCGGCCGCGGCCGGATCGGCCAGCACTTCTTCCGCCAGCATGATTGCGCCCGCGCCCACCTGCAGTTCCTGCACCAGCTCGCACAGGTTCGCGCAGGAGTGCGTGTCGATCTGGGCGCGAGCCAATACGGCATTGGCCATGAGGGCGTCCCTGGAGGTCGCGGTTCGCAACAGGATGCGCTGCTCGACGGTTGCCGGTGCT
The DNA here is from genome assembly GCF_003984625.1 of Variovorax sp. DXTD-1. Classification (GTDB taxonomy): domain Bacteria; phylum Pseudomonadota; class Gammaproteobacteria; order Burkholderiales; family Burkholderiaceae_C; genus Variovorax. The sequence continues at coordinate 134,345 of NZ_RWKH01000009.1, forward strand.
GCGCTCACGATGCGTGCTGCACGCCGTCGATGGGAATGGGAATGCCCGACAGGATGCCCCTGAAGTTACGCAGCGGCTCGCCGATCTTCAGGCCCATGGCAGTCATCGAGAAATCGCGGATGCTCCGCTCATGCGCCCCGCCGCGCTTCTTCAGCACCGAGATCGCCTGGCGCACTTCACCGTCGAGCTCGAAATAGCGGAGCAAAACCACGGCATCGGCCAAGTAGCTCGCATCCACGGGTGTCTGCATCTGCATGCCGATGAGCCCGTGCTGCGCGCCGACCAGCAGCGTTGCAACGCCCGCCTGACCCAGGTAGGAAAGCAGTTCGTGCAGCTGCGCAATCAGAAACCGCTCGTCCGGCATGGCGTTGAGGTAGCCGTTCAGGCTGTCGATCACCACGACGGCCGCACCGGACTCCACCACCGCCAGCCGGATCAGGTGCACGAACTCGCCGGGCGACAACTCGGCTGGGTCCACCTGACGTACCTTGATGCGGCCGCCATCGATGTGCGACCCAAGGTCCATCCCCATGCTTTCGCAGCGCGTGCGCAAGGTGTTGATGCTCTCGTCGAAGATGAAGAGCGCCGCGCATTCGCCGCGTTGTGCCGCCGCGAGCGCAAATTGCACTGCCACCGTCGACTTGCCGGTACCCGGCGCACCGACGATCAGCGTGCTCGTTCCCCTCTCTATGCCGCCGCCCAGCAAGGCGTCGAGCGACTCGATGCCGCTCGGAATCCGTACCTGTGTGAGTGCGGCCGAATGTTCGGCCGCCACCAGGCGTGGAAACACGCGCAGGCCCCCGCGCTCGATGCGGTAGTCGTGATAGCCGCCACGAAACTGCTGGCCGCGGTACTTGCTGACGACCAGCCTGCGGCGCGCGGCGCCGTAGTCGGAGCTGATCTGCTCGAGCCGCAGCACCGCATGGGCGATGCTTTGGACCTGCAGGTCGTGCTTGGTGGCGGTCATGTCGTCCAGCAGCAGCACCGTGCAACGGCGGCCTGCGAAGAACTGCTTGAGCGCGAGAATCTGCCGTCTGTAGCGAAGGGAGCTGCCGGCCAGCAGGCGCAGCTCGGACAGCGAGTCGAACACGACGCGCGACGGCTTGATCACATCGACGTCCGACAGGATCCTCAACGTGGTTTCGCTGAGTTCGACCTCCGAGGGATGGAACATCGTGTACTGCTCGTCGGGCTCCAGTGCGGCTTCCGTCGGGAGCATTTCGCGCACCTCGATGCCGCTCAGATCCCATCCATGCGAATCGGCGACACCCCTGAGTTCATGCGCCGTTTCGGACAAGGTGACGTACAACACCGATTCGCCGCGCGCCGCTCCTTCGATCAGGAACTGCAGTGCGATCGTGGTCTTGCCCGCGCCCGGCGTACCCTCGACCAGGTAAAGGCGATTGGCCGTGAGGCCGCCTCCAAGAACATCGTCGAGGCCGGGCACGCCGATCTTTATCAGGCGTTCCTGCGCGGCCCCCGTCGTGCCGTCGATCTTCATTTTTTCCTCCATCGTATGGACAGACAGTCCTTCTTTACGCTGTTGTCTGTTTGCGATCTACCTGCGGGAAAATGACTCCGCAGGCCGGGCAAGTCGATGCCCGCAGGAATGATTTTTAGCTAAGAGCTGGGCCTTACCTGTAGGGCGGCGCCTTTTTCGCGAGAAGACAAAGCTCCCGCCACTCAAGACTTTTCGGGTGTCTTGTGCTCGGCCGAACCCGGGTCTTCGAGCTTCTTGTTCTCGACCTTCTTCATCATTTCCTCGCCCTCGGTGTCGCTGCCGTCGGTGGGCACGGATTCTTCCTGCGTGATCTCGGGTTCGTCGGGCGAGCGCTTCGGGCGCGACGCCGGTGGCTGTGTAGGCGTGTTCATGCGGCTATCTCCTGAGTAAGGCCCGACAGTGGCGCAAGCGCAGGGTTGGAGCGCTCAGGCAAAGACGTGAGCGCGGGTCAGCCAAGGCCGACGATGCGGCCCGGCGCCTCAGGCGCGCGCAACGGTTTCCACCGGCGCTTCGCTCGCCTCTATGAAAAGCCGCCGGATCATGGGAAAGCGTGCGCGCACCTGCCCTTCGATGGCCGTGATGGCGTCGGCCGCTTCGCCGGTGGCCGTGCCCTCCTTGAAGTTCACATCGACGATGGCCAGCACCTCGTCGGGCCCGATGTACATCGACAGCACATGGCCGACGTCGCTGACGCTGGGCTGCTCCATGGCCAGGCTGCGAATGGCGCGCGCCGTCTCGGGGCGGATGCCTTCACCGATGAGAAGCCCGCGCGCCTGGCCGATCAGCAGCACCGCCACGCCCGCCAGCAACAGCCCGATCACCACCGAAGCCGCGCCGTCGAGTTCTGGCATGCCGAAGCGGTGGCTCAGGTAGATGCCCAGCGCGGCCACGGCCAGGCCAATGAGCGCCGCGGAATCTTCGGCCAGCACGGTATAGGTGGTCGGGTCCTTGCTTTGCCCGAGCGCACGCCAGAAAGGCACGCCCCGCGCCTGGGCCCGGAATTGCCGCAACGCAATGAGAAAGCTGGTGCCTTCGAACACGAAGGCCAGGGCCAGCACGACGTAGTTCCAAGTGGGGTCGCGCATCGGCTCCGGCTTGCGAATGTGCTGGATGCCTTCGTAGAACGACACGCCACCACCCAGCCCGAAGATGAGCACCGCGACGATCAGGCTCCAGAAGTAGAGCTCCTTGCCGTGGCCGAACGGATGCTCGGGCGTTGCGGGCCGCTGGCTCAGCCTGATGCCCACCAGCAGCAATACGCCGTTGAAGGTGTCGACCGCGGAGTGGATGCCTTCCGACAGCATGGCCGAACTGCCGGTGATGCCGGCCACCGCGAACTTGGTCGCGGCAATGGCCAAGTTGGCGCCGATCGCGCCGTAGATGGCAACCTTGGATTCAGCCATCCATCAGGGGGTGCGGCCCAAAACCGGCCCGCGGCCCCCGTGCTTTTCAGGGCAGGCCAAGGTAGACCCGCAGGTCGTCCTTGTAGGTGCCCGCGGATGCCACCGCCAACCGGAGCCGCGTTTCGCTGACGCCGAACCACTTGGTCCAATAGTCGACCTCTTTCAGGTCGGTGATGTCGATGTGCTCGTCGTTCTGCGGAACGCGAATCTCCATATCGTCCGGCATCGGGTTCTCCAGGTTGTTGGAGTCGGCAGTTTCACCGTAGGAAAAACGCGCCTTGCCGGTCGCCTTCCATGGTTCTTGCAGGACAAATTCTATACGCGTCGGCGGATCCTGCGCCTGGAGGGCGCGAGTGAGGTACAAAGGCAAACTCGCGCATTCCTGCAGGAGTGCCCTCTAATCAACAACGTAGCGCTTGATGAAAATAGCCACCTGGAACGTCAACTCCCTCACCGCTCGCCTGCAGCATGTGCTCGACTGGCTGATCGCCAACCCCGTCGACGTGCTGTGCCTGCAGGAGCTCAAGATGAGCGACGACAAGTTCCCTCTCGAGGTGCTCAAGTCGGCTGGCTACGAATGCGCGGTGTTCGGCCAGAAAACCTACAACGGCGTGGCCATCCTGAGCCTGGCGCCGATGCGGGACGTGGCAAAGAACATCGGCGGCTTTACCGACGACCAGTCGCGGGTGATCGCCGCCACCATCGAAACGGCGGCCGGCCCTCTGCGCGTGGTGAATGGCTACTTCGTCAATGGCCAGGCGCCGGGCACCGACAAGTTCGAGTACAAGATGGGCTGGCTGCGCGCCCTGCGCGAATGGCTGCGGGCCGAGATGGCGGCGCACCCGAACCTGGTTCTGCTGGGCGACTTCAACATCACACCCGAAGACCGGGACAGCTACGACCCGGTGGGGCTGGCGGAAACGATCCACCACACGACCGAGGAGCGCGAGCAGTTCAAGGCGCTGCTGCAGCTTGGTCTGGTCGACAGCTTCCGCTTGTTCGAGCAACCGGAGAAAAGCTATTCGTGGTGGGACTACCGGATGCTCGGCTATCAGAAGAACCGCGGGCTGCGCATCGACCACATTCTTGTGAGCGAACCGCTGCTGCCGCGCGTCAAGGGTTGCATCATCGACCGCGTGCCGCGCAAGTGGGAAAAGCCAAGCGACCATGCACCGGTGGTGCTCGATCTCGACCAAGGTATCTGATGAAAATGACTCTTCGCACACTGGCAACCGTTGCAGCCGCACTGACCCTTGTCGCCTGCTCGGCCTTGAAGCCGGCGGACAAGGCCGGCGAGGACAAGTCGGCCACCGCCGCCCCCGATGAAGTGGCTGGCGCAAGAACCGACGTGCCGACCGTGCGCCTGATCACGGCGCAAACGCCGGCCGTGCGGGCCTATCGCAAGACGGGTGCGCGGCAGATCTACAAGACCTACGCGCAGCGCATCTACAAGGGAAAGATTCCCCCGCTGGTGTATGCGGTGGTGGTGGTCGAAACGGAGCTCGATGCCAGCGGCAACGTGACGAATGTGACGTTCAGCCGCGTTCCGAGCCATGCGCCCGAAGTGCCGGGCAAGATCGCGGAACTGATCAAGGCGGCATCGCCCCTGCCGAGCCCCGGGCGCCTGGGCGGCCACACCTATGTGGACACCTGGCTCTGGGACAAGAGCGGAAACTTCCAGCTGGATTCACTCACGCTAGGCCAGCGAAGCCGCTAGCCAAGGCCCGGCAGGGCCAAACTACTCGATGCCCAGTTCCTGGATTTTCCGGGTGATGGTGTTGCGGCCGATGCCCAGTTTCTGAGCGGCTTCGATGCGGCGGCCGCGGGTGTTGGCCAGCGCGGTGAGGATGAGCCGCGATTCGAAGCGGCGCGACAGCACGTCCCAGACATCGGTGCGGCCGGCGGCCAGCAGCGCCTGCGCCTCGATCTCGAGGCCGCTCTCCCAGCTGCTGGCGCCCACCAGGCCTCCGGTCGCGTCAGGCGCGGCGCTCGCCAGAGCAAATTCTCGCTCTGGGCTGGGTGCCAGCAGCGGTGCGGGCTGCGCGGCGGTCTGCGTTGCGGCGACGGCAGCTTCACCGGCGTGCGCATGCGCTTCCACGCCGGCTCCAGCGGCCATGACTTCGGGCGGCAGGTCCTTGGCTTCGATGAGTTGGGCCGGCGCCATCACGGTCAGCCAGTGGCAGATGTTCTCGAGCTGGCGTACGTTGCCCGGGAAGCTGAAGGCCGCGAGCTTGGCCAATGCGGCATCGGAAATGCGCTTGGGCTCGACGCCGAGCTGGCGCGCACTCACCTGCAGGAAGTGGCGCGTGAGTGCGGGTACGTCCTCGCCGCGCTCGCGCAACGCGGGCAGGCGCAGGCGAATCACGTTGAGGCGGTGGAACAAGTCTTCGCGGAAGCCGCCGAGCTTGACGCGCTGCTCCAGGTCCTGGTGGGTGGCCGCGATCACGCGCACGTTGGCCTTCACGGAGTTGTGGCCGCCCACGCGGTAGAAGTGTCCGTCGCTCAGCACGCGCAGCAGGCGTGTCTGCAGGTCGAACGGCATGTCGCCGATTTCGTCGAGAAAGAGCGTGCCACCTTCGGCTTGCTCGAAGCGGCCGCGCCGCATCGTTTGCGCACCGGTGAAAGCGCCGCGCTCATGGCCGAAGAGTTCGCTCTCGAGCAGGTCCTTGGGAATGGCCGCGGTGTTGATGGCCACGAAGGGGCCGTTGGCGCGCGGCGAATGCTTGTGCAGCGCACGCGCCACCAGTTCCTTGCCCGAACCCGATTCGCCGGTGATGAGCACCGTGACGTTGCTTTGCGAAAGCCGGCCGATGGCGCGGAACACGTCCTGCATGGCGGGCGCCTGGCCCAGCATTTCGGGCGCGGCGACCATGCGTTCTTCGGCCACTTCCTCGCGCTGGCTTTCGTCGACGGCACGGCGGATCAGCTCGACGGCGCGCGGCAGGTCGAAAGGCTTGGGCAGGTATTCGAAGGCGCCACCCTGGAAGGCCGAAACGGCGCTGTCGAGGTCGGAGAACGCCGTCATGATGATGACGGGCAGGCCGGGGTGCTTGGCCTTGATCTTGTCGAGCAGGTCGAGCCCGGAGCCGCCGGGCATGCGGATGTCGCTCACCAGGACCTGCGGGCCCTGCTGTTCGTCGTCGGCGGCAAGTTCGAGGGCGGCCAGCACCTCGCGCGTGTTGGTGAAGCTGCGCGTGGGCAGGTCTTCGCGCAACAAGGCCTTCTCCAGCACGAAGCGGATCGATTGGTCGTCATCAACTATCCAGATCGGCTTCATGCATCTCCTTGTTGCCGTGGCTGCTAGGGCAGCGGAATCAGTATCTTGAAATCGGTTCGGCCCGGGACGCTATCGCACTCGATCACGCCGTGATGCTGTTGCACAAAAGTTTGTGCGAGCGTCAATCCAAGCCCTGTCCCGCCTTCTCTCCCCGATACGAGCGGATAGAAGATGCGGTCCTTGATCGTGTCCGGCACACCCGGTCCGTTGTCGATGACATGCAATTCCAGTGCCAATCGATACCACTGCTTGTTGAATATGACCTGGCGGGCGATGCGCGTCTTGAAAGTGATCTGCGCGTCTCCCGCCGCACGGCGCTCGGCAAGGGCCTGCGCCGCGTTGTGCACGATGTTGAGCGTGGCCTGGATGAGCTGTTCGCGATCGCCGCGGAACTCGGGAATCGACACGTCGAAGTCGCGCTCGATGTGCAGGTCGCGCGGAAACTCCGCAAGAATGACCGATCGCACGCGCTCGCACACCTCGTGGATGTTGACGTCGCCCACCACATGCGGCCGCCGGTGCGGCGCCAGCAGGCGGTCGACCAGCGTTTGCAGCCGGTCGGCTTCATGGATGATGACTTGCGTGTACTCGATGAGGTCGCGCGACTCGACCTCCATCTGCAGCAGCTGCGCCGCGCCGCGAATGCCGCCCAGCGGGTTCTTGATTTCATGCGCGAGATTGCGGATGAGTTCCTTGTTGGCCTGCGCCTGGTCGAGCAGGCGCTCTTCGCGGTCCTGGCGCACCTGCTGCTCCAGCGGCGACATCTCGATGATGAGCTCGCCCGACTTGTCGCCCTGCGCGAGGGTGACCTGCACCGGCATCAATTCGTGATTGACGCGGCGCAGGAAGGCTTCGTAGCGCAGTGTGGCAAAGTCGTTGCTGCGGGCGCCGTCGATGGCGGTGCGCAGCACGTGCGGCTCATGAAAGCAGGCTCCGAACTGAGAGCCTTCGAGCGTGCGGCGCGAAGTGCCCAGCGCGTCTTCGAGGGCCGCGTTGGCAAACAGCACCGAACCGTTGGTGCTGACCACTGCGATGAGCGTGGACAGCAGGTCGAAGGACTGAAAGCGCGGATTGGCGCCGGCCGCCTTCTTCCCAAATGCCATTGAATGTCCTGCTGCTTACTGCTGCTTGGCCGGCAGGCGGCCGAGTTCGCGGCGAATGCCTGCGATGTCGCTCTCGTTGCGCGCGAGTTCGGCCTTCATTTCAGCCACGCGATCGAGGTACTTCTGGTAGTTGCGGCCTTCACTGCCCTGCTTCTCGGGCTCGCCGTTGTTGTATTCCTTTTGAAGCTCGGCCTGGCGGGCTTCGGCCTTCTTGAGCTCGGCCTCGAGCACCGAACGGGCTTCGCCGTCGCGGGCGCGCTGGTCGACGCCTTCCACGCGCGGGCTGCCGGCCGGCGCACGCGCCGCGGAAGAACCCCCGCCGCCGCCCGACGACCGGGCGGCAGGAGCCGGCATGCCGGAGCCCTGCACGACGGTGACGTTGCCGCCTTCCATGACCTTGCAGCCTTTTTGCTGCGCAATGGTCGAGTTGTTGGTGTATTCATTGCCGCAGCGCCACACGCGCTCCTGGGCCGAAGCCGGCAGGGCGAGGGCCAACAATGAACCAGCCAGGAAAATGAGGGAAGCAGTCTTCATGTGAATCGTTGGATGCCGCGACAAAGGCGCATTTTCCTGCAATTCGACTCCATCGGTGACAAGATGTTCCGCGCCAATGAAAAAGGACGGCCGAAGCCGTCCTTTCTGTCTTACTTACCCGTCAAGGGCTTGCGCCCGCCGATTTAGAGCGAGTAGTACATGTCGAACTCGACCGGATGAGTCGCCATGCGGAAGCGCGTGACTTCCTGCATCTTCAGTTCGATGTATGCGTCGATGTAGGCATCGGTGAACACGCCACCCTTGGTCAGGAACGCACGGTCCTTGTCGAGGTATTCCAGGGCCTGGTCGAGGCTGTGGCACACGGTCGGGATCAGCGCGTCTTCTTCCGGCGGCAGGTGGTACAGGTCCTTGCTGGCGGCTTCGCCCGGATGGATCTTGTTTTCCACGCCGTCGAGGCCGGCCATCAGCAGTGCAGCAAAGCCGAGGTACGGGTTCATCAGCGGATCGGGGAAGCGCGCTTCGACGCGGCGGCCCTTCGGGTTGGCCACGAACGGGATGCGGATCGAGGCCGAGCGGTTCTTGGCCGAGTAGGCCAGCTTCACCGGGGCTTCGAAGCCGGGCACCAGGCGCTTGTAGCTGTTGGTGCCGGGGTTCGTGATGGCGTTCAGGGCACGTGCGTGCTTGATGATGCCGCCGATGTAGTGCAGCGCGAAGTCCGACAGGCCCGCATAGCCGTCGCCGGCGAAGAGGTTCTTGCCGTCCTTCCAGACCGACTGGTGCACGTGCATGCCGGAGCCGTTGTCGCCGACGATGGGCTTGGGCATGAAGGTGGCGGTCTTGCCGTAGGCGTGGGCCACGTTGTGGATCACGTACTTCTGCAGCTGGACCCAGTCGGCGCGCTGAACCAGCGTGCTGAACTTGGTGCCGAGTTCCATCTGGCCGGCGTTGGCCACTTCATGGTGATGCACTTCGACCGGAATGCCGAGCGATTCGAGCACCAGGCACATTTCCGAGCGCATGTCCTGGAAGCTGTCGACCGGGGGAACCGGGAAGTAGCCGCCCTTGACTGCCGGGCGATGGCCGGTGTTGCCGTGTTCGTATTCCTTGTCGGTGTTCCACGAGGCTTCTTCGGACTCGATCTTGACGAAGCAGCCCGACATGTCGTTCTTCCAGCGAACGCCGTCGAACACGAAGAATTCGGGTTCCGGTCCGAAGTAGGCGGTGTCGCCCAGGCCCGAAGCCTTCATGTACGCCTCTGCGCGCTTGGCGAGCGAACGCGGATCGCGCTCGTAGGCCTTGCCGTCGGCGGGGTCGATCACGTCGCAGGTCAGGATCAGCGTCGTTTCTTCGAAGAAGGGGTCGATGTTGGCGGTGTTCGGGTCGGGCATGAGCTGCATGTCCGAAGCTTCGATTCCCTTCCAGCCAGCAATGGACGAGCCGTCGAACGCGTGGCCCGAGGTGAATTTGTCTTCATCGAATGCCGAGACCGGCACGGTCACGTGCTGCTCTTTGCCACGGGTGTCGGTGAAGCGGAAGTCGATGAACTTGACCTCGTTTTCCTTGACGAGCTTGAGTACATCGGCGACGGTCTTTGCCATCAGTTTCTCCTGAGTTGGATGGTGGTTAGGAATACAGGGACGGGGGATGCAGTTTCTGTGCCATTGTCGCCCCTTGCGGAGAGGCTCCGGCGACGGGTACAAACCCCAAAAGAAGGCGAATAATCACCAATTTGGTGCGTTCTATTTCAGCGCACCAATTCTGGGCCAAGCTTGGCATCAAAGGCGTGCAGCCCTTCGATCAGCTGGAAATAGGCGGCATCGAGCAGCACCGGGTCGCCTTTGACGCCGAGTTCGATGTGCCGGCCATATTGAGGATGGTCGACGCTCGGCAGGCTGAACACCTTGACGCCGGCATGGGTGGCTTCGATGGCTTGCATCAGCGGGGTAAGCGTTGCCTCCATCGCACCAAAAACGATGACCGATTTTTCCGCCGACTGGCCGCTGGTGAACATGTCGGCATAGCGGCTGTCGAGCACCGATTCGATCATCGGCCAGGCCATGACGGGAAAGCCGGGCACGAAGTGGACGTGGTCGACGCTGAAGCCCGGAATCTTGTTGTACGGGTTGCGGATGATCGTCGCGCCCTTGGGAAACACGCCCATGTTGAGACGGTGAATGTTGTCCGGCCGGTGGGGCTCATAGGCAATGCCCTGCTCGCGCGCCGTGTCCTGCATGCGTTCCCGAATCAGCAGCTCGGCTTCAGGGTGCAGTTCGAGCGGCACTCGCAGCGCCTGCGCGGCGCATTGGCGGGTGTGGTCGTCCGGCGTGGCGCCGATGCCGCCGGTCGAGAAAACGATGTCGCCCGAGGCAAAGGCCCGGCCGAGCGCGGCCGTGATGCGCGTGGGCTCGTCGCCGACGTATTCGGCCCAGCCAAGCTGCAGGCCGCGGGCGGCGAGCAGTTCGATGACCTTGGGCATGTGCTTGTCGGCACGCTTGCCCGAAAGAATTTCGTCTCCGACGACGATCAGGCCGAATGCGCGGGTCATGGGGATTTCCATTGAGAAAGAACGGCCTGGTCGGCTTCGATGGCCGGTGCGCCGCCAGACGAAGCCGCGGCTGCCCCGCGCTGCGCCCGCAACTGCGCGAGGGCATCGAGGCAGTAGTGGCCGAACCAGAGCGAAGAGAAGGCGAATACCAGCGTGTAGATCCAGATCGCGAGCGGCACGAGCACGAAGAAGGCGGCGGCGAACAGCAGGCCCGATGCCCATACGATGCTGGGCGCTGCGCCCAGGTAGCCGCACAGCACGCCGATGCACAGCAGCGGCAGGCGGTGCGCGCGCAGCAGCGTGGCCCGCTCCTCGGCGCTGGCATGCTCGGCCAACGCGTCGAAGCTCATCACGCGATAGGTGAGCCAGCCCCAGATCAGCGGCGGCAGGATGAGCACCAGCGGCGGAATGAGCCAGAGCGGCATCGAGACGACGAGTGCCACCAGCGCCAGCACGGTGAGGCCCAGCGACCGCGCCACGCTGCCGAAAAACGATGCGCCTTTCTTGCGCGCGAGCGTGGGAAAGCGGCGGTGCGCTACCAGCGCGGTCAACGGAGGCGCCATGAACCCGGCCACGATGACCAGCGAGACCACCACGATCAGCGGCGTGGCGGCAAACACCACCACGAGCGGTGCCAGCATGGCCGTGACATCGCCCGAAAAGAGCCGTCCGATCCAGCCCCAGAAGCTCGCCAGCAGCGGCCAGGCCTCAAGTGCCTCGCGCGTCCATGCCACGGTGGCGTCCCAGTAGAAATAGCCGAAGCCTGCGGCCAGCAGCACCATCAGGGCGAGTGGCAGCAAAGAGAGCACGATCACGCGCGGCAGCATGCAATAGGCAACGGCACGCCAGAAAGAGTCGAGAAGCAGACGCATTGGGTGCGAAGGATAACGCCTGGGCGCCGCCCGGGCGGTCAGCCGCGGCCGACCATCCGCTTCAGCCCGAGCCACTGCTGGACCCAGAAGCCGCTGCCGTAGTCGCGCACCCTGCCGTCGGCGCCGGGCTCGACCTGGTCGCGGATGCCGGTCGGGTCGTAGCGCTTTTCGAAGTTGGCGGTGCGAAAAAGCATGTCCCACCAGGGCAGCAGCACGCCGAAGTTGTGGCCGCCGAGCGTATGAGCGCCACGCGACTCGTGGCCCAGGCCGATGCTGTGATGCAGCCGGTGAAAGCGCGGGCTGATCCACAGCCGCTCGCCGATGGCGCCGAACCCGAGCTTCAGGTTGGCGTGCTGCAGGCTTTCGCTGAGCTGCGTGAACGCGACGAACGCAATGAACTGGCCGGGCGCCACGCCGATGAGCTGCGCCACGATGACGATGAGCGTGTCATGCACGATGTCGTCGAGCAGGTGGTTGCGGTCGTCGCTCCACATGGTCATCTGGCGCTGCGAATGGTGCAGCGAATGCAAGCCCCACCACCAGTTGAGCTGGTGCTGGCCGCGATGAATCCAGTAGCCCACGAAGTCGAGCACCACCAGATAGATTGCAAAGGCGACCCACGGCACGTCGGTGACGCCCGGCCAGGCTTCGTCGAGGTGAAACGTGCCCCAGCCCGCGATGCGCAGGCTCCCGATGGCTTCGTCGAAGAACGGCTCGAGCGTGAAGAACATGGCCAGCCGGAACAGGCCGAGGCGATGGATCAGCGTGTAGAGCACGTCGATGCGGATGGCGCGGCGGTCGGTCACCGGCTCGACGGCGCGCCAGCGCTGCAGCGGCCCGATGACCACGAGCAGCACCGCAACCTGGATGAACCCGACCAGCAGCCAGCCGGTGGCGTCGAAGGCGTCTTCAGTCCAGCCGCCGAGGCCGACCGCGAACACCAGCGGCTGGATCAGCGTTTCGAAGAACCAGCCCTGCAGCGTGGAAAAAGAGTCCGTCAACCAATCGATCACGACGACAGCCTCAAGGGTGGGATGCGATCCAGGCGCGGTATTGCGGATGCTGGCGCAGCGTTTCGAAGCAGAAGCCCTTGGCCTTGAGGCCGACGATCAGCGGCTCGAGATTGGCCGGCGCCCACGGGTCCTTGCGCGACCAGATGCCCAGATGGGCCAGCAGGATGTCTCCGGGGCGGATGGTTTCCAGCGCCTGCGCCAGGAGCTTTTCGTTGCTGAACTTCTCGCTCGGCAACTCGTCGCCCAGGAAGCCGGCCGGCGACCATCCCACATGTTCGTAGCCGCAGGCCTTGGCTGCGGCGAGCAGCCGGGGCGAGGTCTTGCCGCCCGGCGCCCGGTACAGGGGCAGCGGCTTCTTGCCGGTGATGACGGCCAGCCGATCGGACGCCTTGCCGATGTTGGCGCAGTACTCGGCCGCACTCCAGGTGAACTCGCGGCCCGCAAGGGCACCCGCGGAGGGCTTGATGCGGAAGCTCGGCGCCACGCCCTTGAGGTCGCCGCGCCAGTACGCGTGGTCATAGGTGTGCGAGGCGAATTCGTGGCCTTCCGCCGCCCTCGCCTTCCACCATGGCGCCCAGTGGCTGTCGAGGCTGTCGCCATCGGTCTGGGTGCGCTCGGCGGCGGCAAAGAAGGTAACGCGCACGTTCTGGCGCTTGAGCACGTCGGCCACCAGCGGCGCAACGCCCATGTGGCCGGTGTCGAAGGTCAGGTAGACCGGCTTTTCGCACGAAGCGCCCTGCGCCCAGGCAGCCGGCATGGCGGCACACGCGACAGCGAAGACAACGCCTGGAACACCGCGGAACCGGCCTTGCCGGCTTGCCGATGGAACCCGTTCAGATTCTTTTCGCATGGGCCAGGGTCCAGACGCCGTGCGGCGAACGGCCGACATTGACCTGGCGAACGACCTTCTGGCTGTCCAGGTCGATCACGCTGAGCTTCTTGGCCCAGCGCGAGGTCACATACAGGGTCTTGCCGTCGGCGGACACATCCATGCAGTCGGGGCCGCCCGGAACGGCGTAGGTGGCGCTGACCTTGAGCGTCGCCAGGTCGATCCGGCTGATGGTGTTGGCCACGCGGTTGCTCACGAAGACGCTCTTGCCGTCGCCGGCCGAACGGAAGGCGTGGGCACCCTTGCCTGTCAGGATCTTGCCGACCAGCTTGGGCGCGGGCCCCGCCACGTCGAACACCTGCACGCCGTCGCTGCCGGTGAGGCCCACGAGCAGGGTCTTGTCGTTGTGCACGCCGAAGATGTCGGCCGGCATGGCGCCGGTGGTGGTGCGCCAGCGGATGGTCTGCGTCGGCAGGTCGACGGCGATGAGCTCGTCGCTGTCCTGCATCGTCACGTAGGCGACGGTGCTGGTGTTGTCGATCCAGATGTGGCTGGGCGTCTTGCCGGTGGCAATGCGCTTGACGAGCTTCAGGTCCTTGCCGTCCCAGCGGTAGACGTCGACGTGATTGAGCCGGTTGGCCGCCGTGACGAACCACTTCATGTCGCGCGAGAACTGCAGCTGGTACGGATCGATGATGCCGTAGACCACGCGCTGCACTTCGGCCGTTCTCGGGTTGAGAAAAGTCAGCGAGTCGCCCGCCGAATTGGCCACGATGACCGACTTTTCGTCGGGCGTCATGTAGATGTGGTGCGGCTCCTTGCCGGTGGCGATGCGCTGCTTTTCAGTCCAGTCGACCGGATTGATCACGCTGACGCTGGCGTCGAGCGAATTGAGCACGAAGATGGGCGGGGGCTCCGCGGGCGCAGCGGCGGCGGCTTGTGCCACCCAGACCGTCAGGCAAGAAAACAGGCAAGCCGCGAGGCGGCCGTTCGGTCGGGCAAGAAATCGCAAGGGGAAGTTCCGAAAGAGTGCTTTCGATTATCAACGGCCCGACCCGACCGCCGGCTGACCGGCAGAGCCTCCGATGCGCTATCCCGGTGTTTTTGCACGCAACGCCGCAACCTGTTCGGCGCTGAGCCATCGCCACTGGCCGGGTGCCAGGTCTTCGGGCAGCGCCAGTTGCCCGATGCGCGAGCGGTGCAACCCTTCGACCCGGTTGCCCACGGCCGCCAGCATGCGCTTGACCTGGTGGTATTTGCCTTCGGTGAGCGTCAGCCGCAGATGCAGCGGGCTGTCCGACGCGCAGGCGGCCGCTCGCACCGGCTTCGGGTCGTCGTCGAGCACCACGCCGGCCAGCAGTTTTTCGATCTGCACAGCGTCCACCGGGTGCTTGGCCGTGACCTCGTAGACCTTGGGAACATGGTGCTTGGGCGAGCCCATCTTATGGATGAATTGGCCGTCGTCCGTCAGCAACAGCAACCCCGTCGTATCCTGGTCGAGCCGGCCGATGGCCTGCACGCCCTGCACCGCGCCCTTGTTCGGGCGAAGACGCAGCGGCGACGGCAGCAGCGTGTAGATGCTCGGGTAGGTGGAAGGCTTTTGCGAGCACTCGGTTCCGGCCGGCTTGTGCAGCATCAGGTAGGCCTTCTCGTGATACGCCCATTCGGTGCCCTGGACGGTAAAGAGCAGGCCTTCGGGATCGAGGTCGTCGAAGGGGTCGTCGGCGGTTTTACCGCCGATGGTCACGTGGCCTTGCTGGATCAGCCCCGCGCACACGCGCCGCGTGCCGAAGCCTTGGGAATAAAGAATGTCTTGCAGGTGCATGGAAATGAAAAAGGCGGCCGCGCCAGAGTGGCACGACCGCCCGAGTTTGCAGGATCAGTAGCCGGCGGCGAGGCCGGTGTTGCGGCGGGGGTCGTTGGCGCCATAGAAGCGGTTGGTGCCCACCGGCTTGCCGCCCAGCGACGGCGCGCCCACGATGATCGCCGCCATGTGGTTGGCCGGCTGCGGCACGCCCAGGTTGTGGCCCATGTCGGTCAGTATCTTGCGGGTGTCGGGGCTGATGGCAAAGGTCTCGACGTTGGTCACGTCAGGCAGCCATTGCTGGTGGAAGCGCGGCGCATCGACCGCTTCCTGCACGTTCATGCCGTAGTCGACCACATTCAGGATGGTGTGCAGCACCGCCGTGATGATGCGGCTGCCGCCCGGCGTGCCGACCACGAACACCGGCTTGCCGTCCTTCGAGACGATGGTCGGGCTCATCGAACTCAGCGGACGCTTGCCCGGGGCGATGGCATTGGCCTCACCCTGCACCAGTCCGTACATGTTGGGCACGCCGATCTTGGCGGTGAAGTCGTCCATCTCGTTGTTCAGCAGCACGCCGGTCTTGTCTGCGGTGACCTTGGCGCCGAACCAGTCGTTCAGCGTGTAGGTGACCGACACCGCATTGCCCTGCTGGTCGGTAATGGAATAGTGCGTGGTGTTGCTGCCTTCGTGCGGCGCAACGCCGGGCTTGATGTCCTTGGAGACGCCGGCCTTCTTGGGATCGATGGCCGCGCGGATCTTCTCGGCGTAGCCCTTGTCGAGCAGACGATCGAGCGGGTTCTTCACGAAGTCCGGGTCGCCCAGGTAGCTGTTGCGATCGACATACGCGTGGCGCATGGCCTCGATCTGGTAGTGCACGGCCTCGGCCGATCGGAAGCCCAGGTCCTTGAGCGGATAGCCCTCGAGGATGTTGAGCATTTCGCAGATGATCACGCCGCCCGAACTCGGCGGCGGCGCCGACACCACGCGATAGCCGCGATAGTCGCATTCGACCGGTGCGAGCTCGCGCGTCTTGTACTGGTCGAGATCGGCCTGGGTGATGATGCCCTTGCCGGCCTGGCTGGAGGCCACGATCGCCTGCCCCACCCAGCCCTTGTAGAAACCATCGACACCCTTGGCGCTGACTGCGCGCAGCGTCTTGGCGAGGTCTTTCTGCACCAGCTTCTGACCGACTGCGAAGGGCTCGCCCTTGTTCAGGAAGATGGCGCCGGAGACCGGGTCTTTCTTGAAGTCGTTGGTGGAGGTGCGCAGCATGTCGATGTCGCCCTGCTCCAGCGCAAAGCCTTTTTCGGCCAGCTGGATCGAAGGCGCGATCAGGTCGGCGCGCTTCATGGTGCCGTATTTCTCGCGCGCGTATTCCATGCCCGAGACCGTGCCCGGCACGCCCACGGCCAGGTGGCCGTTGGTGCTCAGGCCCTTGATGACGTTGCCGTCCTTGTCGAGGTACATGTTGGCCGTCGCGGCAAGAGGCGCTTTCTCGCGGAAGTCGAGAAAGGTCTTGCGTCCGTCGGCGAGCTGCACCGTCATGAAGCCGCCGCCACCCAGGTTGCCGGCCGCCGGATACACCACGGCCAGCGCATAGCCCACGGCCACCGCCGCATCGACGGCGTTGCCGCCGCGCTTGAGAACGTCGACGCCGACCTTGGTGGCCAGATGCTGCGCGCTCACGACCATGCCGTGCTCGGCCGCAACGGGCGCCTGCGATGCGGCGTGCGAAGCGCCTGCGCCCGTGAGCACGAGCGCGGCCGCGACGGCGGCGCGCAATGTCGGAGTCCAGGGGAATTGCTGCATGAAGAAAACCCTTCTTGAATTCGGTGGTGAGAAACGGCCAGCGCAAGCCCGTCAGGCAACGAGCAGCGCCTTGCGCCGCAGGTCGCTCAGCCCGAGCTCCACTTGTTTGAGCGCGAATTCCTTCAGCGCGGAGGGATCGGTCAGCGGCTTGTCGTTGTGGACGAAGCGCAGGCGATCGGCGCGCACCTCGGCCGCGAGATAGTCCGCCAGCATGTCGTGCGAATGCTTGCCATCGAGCAGCGGCAGAAGGCAGCGCTCCAGCGCGGAGAGGCCCATGGATTCATGCCACTGGTTGCAGACCGTGGCTGAGCTTCCGGCGGACAGCGCCAGGCCCGGCGCGGTGCGCACGGACGGCAACGCCAGCGGCAGCGCGGACACCTGCGTTGCGGCCCGCACCGGCGTGCGCCGGATCCGAACGGCGCCGAGTATCAGCAATTCCTCGAGCATCGACATCATGATGGGTTCGACCGAGGTGCGGTTCTCGCCCGTTGCGGCAAGAACCGAGGCAATCAGCGCCTCCAGCGACAGACTGGCCGGATAGTTCGCGTCGAGCGCTTGGGCCGCGGCTTTGTGCACCGGCAGGCGCAGCGTGACCTTCAGGTTGCGCAGCGCATTGCAAGACTGCTCGCGTGCATCGAGCGTCAATGCAGTGCCGTCCTCGGCGGCGAACACGCCCGCGAACTCGAGGCTTCGAATCCTGGCCGGGTCGAGCCGGTAACGGATATCGGCAGCGCGGCCCTGCTTCACCAGCAAGGACTGGCGAAAAGTGCGGTTGACCAGGAAGTCGAGATACTGCTCCATGAGAATCTGGCTGCCGCCGCATTCGCGCAGCAGCGGCTCGCGGACCTTCTCTCCGTAGTTCTGCACGAACATCGTCGAAGGTTCCGCGTCTGCCAGGTAGCTGAGGCCGTTCGCCTCGGCACGCGCCACAAACTCCTTGAAGTAGCACGGCGCGTTGCAGGGCTCGAGAAACTCATGCAGCAGGTAATAGCCGCTGGAGCCACGCACGATGGGCATCGTCTCCTCGAGCGTTTTCTTCAGAACGCTGTCCGGCCGGGCCGACTGTTCGAGAAATTCGAGCATGCCGCGCGCATAGGACAGCTTTTCTTCGGGCGTGTCACGCGGAGCGCCGCGCAGGATCATCGCGTCACGCACGATCTCCCTCGCCTTCCAGCCTGGGTAGACGTTGTAGCTGACATAAGCCACGCCGTTGGGCGCGAGGTTCTCGGAGCACACGCGCAGGATCGCCTCCTGCACCGGCCCGGGCACCCAGCTGTAGACACCGTGGCAGATGATGTAGTCGAACTGGCCGAACGAGGCATCGACCTCCGCGAGATTGAACGCCCGCAACTCCACATTCGGCAATCCGGCGCGAGAAATGGCCGTGAGGCCCTGTTCCACCTGCACCTTCGAAAGGTCGAGGCCCAGGGCGCTTGCTTCGGGATGGCGCGCCGCGAACGGGATCAGGTTGCCGCCCGCCGCGCAGCCGAGTTCGAGCACTCGCGCCTTTGCCGGTGGCGGCGTCTCGAGACCAAACAGGAAGGCGAGGGCCTCCAGGTGCTCGACAGCGGTCTGCGGGAACGGATGCGACTCGTAGGGCACCTCGTCGTAGTAGCTGGTGAGAGTCGAAGTCAGTGAATCGGGCATGGCGTCCTTTTTGGGTCGAGACGGGCAGCGATGCCCTTTGCGAGGAGCAGACAGCGATGGCGGCGTGACAGCGCCCGCTGACTATAGCCCTGCGCCCAGGCAAAAAAAAGCCAACCTGTCGAAGGTTGGCTTTTTTGTGATGAATGGTGGAGCTGGGGGGATTTGAACCCCCGTCCGCAAGCCTTCATCGCGCAGTTCTACATGTTTAGTGATCTGATTTAAGTCTCGCTTCCGGAGTCGCGCAGTCACACGCTAAACCGGACGCCAGCACCCTATTTTCTCGCCCCGACCCAAGGTACCCGGATCGGAGCCAGCCCATGTAATTATCCTTGCAGCCGGGAGGTCAGAATTGCTCCAGACCCCCTTGCCCAGCCCATCGGCCAACTGTTGCAAGGCTCACTGGCAATTAAGCAGCGAGTGCGAAACGTTCGTCGTTTGCAGTTAGTTTGTTTGAATCTGTTTTACGAGCGCATTCAGCTCGACATGCCCCGCTGCGATTCCGAACCCACGTCGAAACCAGTGCAGCCCCAAGACTCGTATTTTAGGCCGGGTTGAGAAACTGCAAGAGCTCCATGGGCGAAGATATTGCGGCATCCGCTTCCCAGAGGGTGGCGTCGGACTGCGGCCCCATGTAGCCATAGGTTGCCGCCACGGTTTTCATGCCTGCGGCGCGGCCCGCGATGATGTCGCGCTCATCGTCTCCCACATAGATGCAGGCACTCGACGGGATTCCAAGCCGGCGTGCCGCTTCATGCAAGGGCTCGGGGTGCGGCTTGGAAAACGGCGTCGTATCGCCGCTCACGATAGCGCCCGCGCTCTCGAAAAGAGGAATGGCACGGGTCAGCGGATCGGTAAACCTTGCCGACTTGTTGGTGACCACGCCCCACGCCAACCCGCGCGCGCGGATCGCGTCGATGAGCGCCTGGACGCCGTCGAACACATGCGTGTTGAGCAGCATGCGGTTTTCATAGGCGACGAAGAACTCTTCCCTCATCTGCGGAAATTCCGGCGCGTCGGGTGTGATGCCGAAGGCCACGCCGAGCATGCCCCGCGCGCCGGCGCCCGCCATGTAGCGGTAACGCTCCAGCGGATATGACTCGAGGCCGCGGTCAGTACGCATTTTGTCGGCTGCAGCGCCCAGATCGGGGGCGCTGTCGATCAGCGTGCCGTCCAGGTCGAACAGCACGGCTTGCACTGCTGCGCCCGTCACGCCTGGGATCCCGTCGCCGAGGCCGGTTTTTGCGTTGCGAACATATAGTTGACGCTGGTGTCCCCACTGAGCCAGTAGCGCCGCGTCAACGGGTTGTGCTCCATCCCTCGCGTATGGCGCAAATCGAGCCCGGCGGCGCGGCAATGGGCTGCAAGCTCGCTGGGCCGGATCAGCTTTGCATACTCGTGCGTGCCGCGCGGCAACATGCCCAGGACGTATTCGGCGCCGACGATCGCCAGCATGAAGGACTTCAGATTGCGGTTGATGGTGGAAAAGAACACCCAGCCGCCAGGCTTGACCAAGGTGGCACAAGCCTGAACGATCGAAGCGGGCTCCGGCACATGCTCGAGCATTTCCATGCAGGTCACGACGTCGAAACTGCCCGGTTGCTCCGCGGCCAATGCCTCGGCACTGACTTCGCGGTATTTGACGCCCTTCGTTTCGGCCTCGAGCGCATGCAGCTTGGCAACCTTGAGCGCTTTGCTCGCCAGGTCGATGCCCAGCACGTCAGCGCCTTTTCGGGCCATCGAATCGGCGAGGATTCCTCCACCGCAGCCAATATCGAGCACCTTGCGCTGCGAAATCGGCGCAATACCGTCAATCCATTCCAGGCGAAGCGGATTGATTTCGTGGAGCGGGCGGAATTCGCTGTCCAAATCCCACCAGCGATGGGCCAGCTCGGAAAACTTGGCGAGTTCCGCCGGATCGGCATTCACATGATCTGTCATGCCGTGATTATGAAACGGAGAATGCACGATAGGCCGCCGAATGACACCGGGGAACGGCCAAGAAGAATTCGACAGGCATAAAAAAACCCCGCCGAGGCGGGGTTTTTTTTAGCGATTCAATCGAATCAGCGGGTGGCGCGGGTGCCGACCACTTCGATTTCCACGCGGCGGTTCTTGGCGCGGCCTTCCTTGGTGCGGTTGTCCGCAACAGGCTGCTTCTCGCCCTTGCCTTCGGTGTAGACGCGGTTGCGTTCGATGCCGCGCGAGACCAGGAAGGCCTTCACGGCTTCGGCGCGACGCACCGACAGACGCTGGTTGTAGGAGTCAGAACCGATCGAGTCGGTGTGACCCACGGCAATGATCACTTCCAGGTTGACGTCACGGATCTTCGAGACCAGGTCGGTCAGCTTGGCGCGACCTTCAGGCTTGAGAACCGACTTGTCGAAGTCGAAGAATGCGTCAGCAGCGAAGGTAACCTTCGAAGCAGCGACTTGAGGAGCAGGCGTAGGAGCCGGTGCGCCCGGGGTGGGAGCCACTGCAGCGGGAGCTGCCGGAACCAGAGCACCGTCGCAACCGGCGGCGGCGGTAGCCGGCGTCCAGTTGGCATCACGCCAGCACAGTTCGTTCGTGCCGTTCTTCCAAACCAGTTCGCCGGTGCCGTTTTGCCAGTTGTCGATCGTAGGACCGCCATTCGCAGCGGTGACACGGGTCTGCGCGCCGGCGGCAGTGGCGAGCGCAGCGACTGCAAACATCATCGCCACTTTATTCAGTTTCTTCATGGTTCTCCTCTTGGGGAAAAAGCCGCAGCCGCGCTGCGAATCAAGGACGCTTTAAGTGACCACCACCCAAAACGTTGAGGCGATTGTGCCATAGGGTCTTTGGCAAACAGGCTGCAGCGCCCTCCGGAAGCGTAGGACGGAGGCGGAATAGCGGCCTTGTGTTGCGGCGGTACGACACCCCTCACAGCGTAAAATTCCGCCTTCCGCTGCCAGCCTCTCGCTCATGACCTCCTTCGCCAAAGAAACCCTGCCCATCAGTCTTGAAGAGGAAATGCGCAGCAGCTATCTCGATTACGCCATGAGCGTGATCGTGGGCCGAGCGCTTCCCGATGCCCGCGACGGCCTCAAGCCCGTGCACCGGCGCGTGCTGTACGCCATGCACGAGCTCAACAACGATTGGAACCGTGCATATAAGAAGTCTGCCCGCATCGTGGGCGACGTGATCGGTAAGTACCACCCGCACGGCGACCAGTCGGTCTACGACACCATCGTGCGGCTGGCGCAGGATTTTTCCATGCGCCACATGCTGGTGGACGGACAAGGTAACTTCGGCTCGGTCGACGGAGACAACGCGGCCGCAATGCGGTATACGGAAATCCGGCTCGCAAAAATTGCGCACGAAATGCTGGCCGATATCGACAAGGAAACGGTCGATTTTCAAGACAATTACGACGGCTCCGAAAAAGAACCGAAGGTCCTGCCGAGCAAACTGCCTAATTTGCTGGTGAATGGCTCTGGCGGTATTGCGGTGGGCATGGCCACCAATATTCCGCCGCACAATCTCAATGAGGTGGTGGACGCCTGCCTGCACATGCTGCGCAATCCGCAGGCCACCATCGACGAGCTGATGGAAATCGTGCCGGCGCCCGACTTCCCGACGGCCGGCATCATCTACGGCATCAACGGCGTGAGAGACGGCTACCGCACCGGCCGCGGCAAGGTGGTCATGCGCGCCAAGTGCCACTTCGAGGACATCGACCGCGGCCAGCGCCAGGCGATCATCGTCGACGAGCTCCCCTACCAGGTCAACAAGAAGACGCTGCAGGAGCGCATGGCCGAGCTGGTGCATGAGAAGAAGATCGAAGGCATCAGCCATATTCAGGACGAGTCCGACAAGTCGGGCATGCGCCTCGTGATCGAACTCAAGCGCGGCGAAGTGCCCGAGGTGGTGCTCAACAACCTCTACAAGCAGACGCAGCTGCAGGACACCTTCGGCATCAACATGGTGGCGCTGGTCGACGGCCAGCCCAAGCTGTGCAACCTGAAGGACCTGATCGAGGTCTTCCTGCAGCACCGCCGCGAAGTGGTCACACGTCGCACCGTGTTCACGCTGCGCAAGGCCCGCGAGCGCGGCCACGTGCTCGAAGGCCTGGCGGTGGCGCTGGCCAACATCGACGAATTCATCTCGATCATCCGCAACGCGCCGACGCCTCCGGTGGCCAAGGCGGAGCTGATGACCCGCAGCTGGGACAGCAAGCTGGTGCGCGAGATGCTCACGCGTTCGCGCGCAGACGGCGGCGTGGTGAATGCGGATGACTACCGCCCCGAGGGCCTGGAGCGCGAATTCGGCATGGGCTCTGACGGCCTTTACCGCCTATCGGAAACCCAGGCGCAAGAAATTCTGCAGATGCGCCTGCAGCGCCTCACTGGCCTCGAGCAGGACAAGATCGTTGCCGAATACAAGGAGGTCATGGCCGAGATCGACGATCTGCTCGACATCCTGGCCAAGCCCGAACGCGTCTCGGTCATCATTGGCGAAGAGCTTGGCACCATCAAGCAGGAGTTCGGCCAGTCCAAGCTCGGCGCGCGCCGCAGCCTGGTCGAACACAGCGCCTACGATCTCTCCACCGAAGACCTGATCACGCCGACCGACATGGTGGTCACGCTTTCGCACAGCGGCTATATCAAGAGCCAGCCGCTGAACGAGTACCGCGCGCAAAAGCGGGGCGGGCGCGGCAAGCAGGCCACCGTGACCAAGGAAGACGACTGGATCGACCAGCTCTTCATTGCCAACACGCACGACTACATCCTGTGCTTCTCCAACCGCGGCCGGCTCTACTGGCTCAAGGTATGGGAGGTGCCGGCGGGCTCCCGCGGCTCTCGGGGCCGCCCCATCGTCAACATGTTCCCGCTGCAGGAAGGCGAGAAGATCAACGTGGCGCTCGCACTCACCGGCGAGAAGCGCAACTTCCCGGCCGACCAGTACGTGTTCATGGCCACCTCGATGGGCACGGTCAAGAAGACCACGCTCGACGAATTCAACAACCCCCGCAAGGGCGGCATCATCGCCGTGAACCTCGACGAAGGCGACTACCTCATCGGCGCCGCGCTGACCGACGGCAAGCACGACGTGATGCTGTTCAGCGACGGCGGCAAGGCCGTGCGCTTCGACGAAGAAGACGTGCGTCCGCTGGGCCGCAACGCGCGCGGCGTGCGCGGCATGTCGCTCGACCCGGGGCAAGGCGTCATCGCCATGCTGGTGGCCGAGGACGAGCAGCAAAGCGTGCTCACCGCGACGGAAAATGGTTACGGAAAGCGTACAAGCATTACCGAGTACACCCGCCATGGCCGCGGAACCAAAGGCATGATTGCGATTCAACAGAGTGAGCGCAACGGCAAGGTCGTTGCCGCCACCCTCGTGCATGCGGACGATGAGATCATGCTCATCACCGACAAGGGCGTGCTTGTGCGCACACGTGTTGCCGAGATTCGTGAACTAGGTCGCGCAACGCAAGGCGTCACGCTGATCGGGCTCGACGAAGGCGCCAAACTAAGCGGGCTACAGCGTATCGTCGAGAACGACGCCAACGGCGAGATCGAGCCTGGCGCAGACGATACTTCCACATCTTCAACGGAGAACCCTCAGTGAAAAAATTCAAGCTCGCACTTCTGACCGTCGCCCTGGCTGGCAGCTCGATGGCCGCCATGGCCCAGGACAAAGCTGCGCTCATCAAGCAGTTCATCGACGTGCAGCGCCCCGGCATCGAGTCGCTGGCACGCGGCCTGGTCGAACAATCGAGCTCCCCGATTGCACAGGCCGGCTCGCAGTACCTGCAAACGCAGGTGCCCGAAGCCAAGCGCGAATCGGCCGCCAAGGCCGCCGACGCCGAACTCAAGAAGTACTTCGACGACGCCTACCCGATCGTGCGCGACAAGGCCGTGCAGTTGGCGCCCGTGGCCCTGACTCCGCTGCTGGAGCAGAACTTCACCGAAGACGAACTCAAGCAGCTGCTGGCCTGGATCAACTCGCCGCTCAGCAAGAAGTATCAGGACCTCAACCCCAAGATGCAGACCGCTCTGACCGAAAAGCTCGTGACCGAAACGCGCGCCACCATCGAACCGAAGATGCGCGCGCTCGACGAAAACGTGGCCAAGGCACTGGGTGCGCCCACCGGCGGCCAGCAAGGCGCCGCTCCCGCCAAGGCCCCGGCCAAGGCTCCCGCCAAGAAGTGACGTGACAGAGCAGCAGCAGCCCAAGCCCGCTGGCACGCGTCCGTACAATTTTTCCGCAGGTCCGGCCGCCATGCCGGAGGCGGTGCTGCAACGCGCCGCCTCCGAAATGCTCGACTGGCAGGGCAGCGGAATGAGCGTGATGGAAATGAGCCATCGCGGCAAGGAGTTCGGCGCGATCTGCACCCAGGCCGAAGCCGACATCCGCACGCTGCTGGCTGTGCCTGAACACTTCCACATCCTGTTCATGCAGGGTGGCGGGCTGGGCGAAAACGCCATCGTGCCGATGAACCTGTCGCGCGGCAAAACCGCCGACTTCGTGATCACCGGCAGCTGGAGCATCAAGTCCCAGAAAGAAGCGCTGCGCTATTGCACTGCGCACGTCGCCGCAAGCAACGCCGGCGACCATCACACCAGGCTGCCGGATCCCTCGACCTGGCAGCTGAGCCAGGACGCCTCGTATGTGCACCTTTGCACCAACGAGACGATCAACGGCATCGAGTTCCAGCAATTGCCCGACCTCGCGGCCCTTGGCAGCAACGCGCCGCTGGTCATCGACTTTTCGTCGCACGTGGCCTCGCGCAGCGTCGATTGGAGCCGTGTCGGCCTTGCATTCGGCGGCGCGCAAAAGAACCTCGGGCCGGCCGGCCTCACGCTCGTGATCGTGCGCGACGACCTGCTCGGCCATGCGCTCGAAATCTGCCCGAGCGCGTTCAACTACAAGATCGTGGCCGACAACAAGTCCATGTACAACACCCCGCCGACCTGGGGCATCTACATGGCCGGGCTCACTTTCCAGTGGCTGCTGCAGCAGACCGAGGGCGGGCTCACGGGCGTGGCTGCCATGGAGCAGCGCAACATCGCCAAGGCCCGGCTGCTGTACGACTTCATCGACGCTTCTTCGTTCTACCTCAACAAGATCGACCCGAGCTGCCGCTCGCGCATGAACGTGCCTTTCTTCCTGGCCGACGAAAGCCGCAACGACGCCTTTCTGGCCGGCGCCCGGGAAGCCGGCCTGCTGCAGCTCAAGGGCCACAAGTCGGTCGGCGGCATGCGTGCGAGCATCTACAACGCCATGCCGCTGGAAGGCGTACAGGCACTTGTGAGCTACATGCGAGAATTCGAGCGATCGCATGCCTAGGCGCATGCCCAGCTGCTCGCACCGATGACCGCCTCCGCTCCTACACCGCCCTCTTCTCCCGACAACTCCGAAAGCCTTGCCGGTCTGCGCGTGCAGATCGATTCGCTCGACCAGCAACTGCTCAGCCTGCTCAATGAGCGGGCCCACGTGGCAGAACTGGTGGGCGAGGTCAAGAAGCGCGAAGGCACGCCGTTTTTCCGGCCCGATCGCGTGGCGCAGGTCATCGAGAAGATGCAAAAGAGCAATGGAGGTCCGCTCAAGGACCTGCACGTGGCGGCCATCTGGCGCGAGATCATGTCAGCCTGCCTGGCGCTCGAATCGCCGCAGCGCGTTGCCGTTCTTGGCCCCGAGGGCACTTTCTGCGAGCAGGCCGCCATCGAATATTTCGGCGGCGCCGCCGACCTCATCTACTGCGCCAGCTTCGACGAGGTGTTTCACGCCACGGCGGCCGGCAGCGCCCAATATGGCGTGGTGGGTGTCGAAAACTCCACCGAAGGCGTCGTCACGCGATCGCTCGACCTGTTCCTGCATTCGCCCACCCACGTGGTCGGTGAGGTCAGCCTGCTGGTGCGACACCACCTCCTGCGCAGCAGCAACACGCTCGACGGGGTGGAAGCGGTGCTCGCCCATCCGCAAGCGCTCGCGCAGTGCCAGACCTGGCTTTCGAAGCACCTGCCCAACGCAGAGCGGCGCGCCGTTTCGAGCAATGCCGAAGGCGCGCGGCTCGCGGCCACCAACCCGGCCTGGGCCGCATTGGCGGGCGAACGCGCCGCCACCCGCTTCGGCCTGCACATCGTTGCGCATGCCATCCAGGACGACTCTTACAACCGCACCCGCTTCTCCGTGATCTGCCTGCCGCAGACGCTCGCCATGCCGCCGGCCTCGGGGCGCGATTGCACGAGCCTGATCGTTTCCGTGCCGAACCGCCCCGGCGCCGTGCACGACCTCCTCGTGCCGCTGAAGCTCAACAACGTGTCCATGACCCGTTTCGAGTCGCGCCCCGCGCGCACCGGCCAGTGGGAGTACTACTTCTACATCGACCTGGACGGCCATCCTTCGCAGCCCAACGTGGCCGCGGCACTGGCCGAACTGCGCGGCCTCTGCGCCTTCTACAAGGTGCTTGGCGCCTATCCCGTCAAAGCCTGAGCCGGACGCGCACCATGTTCGAGCAACTGGGATTGATCGGCTGCGGCCTCATGGGCGGCTCCTTTGCGCTTGCGCTCAAGCGCGCAAAGCTTGTGAAACGGGTGGTCGGCTACAGCAAGTCGCCCTCCACCACCGAACGGGCCCGCCAGCTCGGCGTGATCGACGTGGTGGCACCCTCCGCGCTGCTCGCGGTCTCGGGCTCCGACATCGTGCTGCTTGCAGTGCCGGTGGCAGCCTCGGAAGCGACCTTCCGGGCCATCCGTCACGGCATTTCGAACGACACGCTGGTGATGGACGTGGGTTCGACCAAGGGCGACGTAATCGAAGCCGCACGCAACGGCCTGCAAAGCCAATTCGCCAACTTCGTTCCGGCCCACCCGATCGCCGGCAAGGAGGTGTCGGGCATCGAACATGCCGAGGCTTCGCTTTACACCGGCCGCAAGGTCGTGCTGACGCCTGTGAAGGCGACGCTGCGCTCGAACGTGCAACGGGCTTCCCAGGTCTGGAGCGGTATCGGTGCCAACGTGGTCACCATGACGCAC
The DNA here is from genome assembly GCF_003984625.1 of Variovorax sp. DXTD-1. GTDB lineage: Bacteria > Pseudomonadota > Gammaproteobacteria > Burkholderiales > Burkholderiaceae_C > Variovorax. Next base: position 161,642 of record NZ_RWKH01000009.1, read on the forward strand.
GAAGAGCACGACAGTGCCTTTGCCGCCGTGAGCCATTTGCCGCACCTGCTGGCCTTTGCCTACGTCAACGCTCTCATCGCGCAGCCGCAGGGCGACCGCTTCCTGAGCCTGGCCGGACCCGGTTTTCGCGATTTCTCGCGCATTGCGGCCAGCGACCCGGTGATGTGGCGCGACGTGCTGCTCGCCAACCGCGAGCAGGTGCTGCTGCAGTCGCAGGCCTTCCGCAAGGCACTGCTGGACCTCGAGGCGCTGATGGGCGCCGCCGACGCCCAGGCGCTGGAACAGTCGATTGCCGCCGCCAGCAAGGCGCGCGCCGCCTGGCAGCCCAACACCGACGCGTCCCAGGACTCCTGACATGTTCTCGACGGCATTCCTCGACATCCCCCCGCTGGCGTCGGCCGCGGGCACCGTTCAGCTGCCGGGCTCCAAGAGCATTTCGAACCGCGTGCTGCTGTTGGCGGCGCTCGCGAGCGGCACCACCACCATCCACGACCTGCTCGATTCCGACGACACCCGCGTGATGCTCGATGCGCTTCGCGCGCTGGGCTGCGGCATCGACGCCGCGGGCAGCACGCTGCGCGTGACCGGCATCGATGGGCAACTGAAGTCCAAAGGCCAGCTGCTTCCGCTTTTCCTCGGCAATGCCGGCACCGCGATGCGCCCGCTGACCGCGGCACTGTCGCTGCTCGGCGGTGATTTCGAACTGAGCGGCGTGCCGCGCATGCATGAGCGGCCGATCGGCGATCTAGTCGATGCGCTGACCCAGCTCGGCTGCCGCATCGATTACCTCGGCAACCCTGGCTACCCGCCGCTGCGCATCAGCCCGGTCGATCACGGCGCGCTGGTGCTCGATGCGCCTATCCGCGTGCGGGGCGATGTGTCGAGCCAGTTTCTCACCGCCCTGCTGCTGGCGCTGCCGCTCGCCGCCCGCAAGGACATCGTCATCGAGGTGGTGGGCGAACTCATCTCCAAGCCGTACATCGAGATCACGCTGAACCTGCTCGCGCGCTTCGGCATCACGGTGCGGCGCGACGGCTGGGAGCGCTTCACCATTCCGGCCGGCAGCAGCTACAGCTCGCCGGGCGATATCCACGTCGAGGCCGACGCGTCCTCCGCCAGCTATTTCATAGCGCTCGGGGCCATTGCCGCCGGCAGTTCGGACCGCGACGGCATACGGATCGAAGGCGTCGGCGCCGATTCGATCCAGGGCGACATCCGCTTCATCGACGCAGCCCGGCAAATGGGCGCGCGGGTCGACAGCGGGCCCAACTGGCTCGAAGTGCGCCGCGGCGCCTGGCCGCTCAAGGCCATCGACCTGGACGCCAACCACATTCCCGATGCCGCGATGACGCTGGCCGTGATGGCGCTCTATGCCGACGGGCCCAGCACCTTGCGCAACATTGCGAGCTGGCGGGTCAAGGAAACCGATCGCATCGACGCCATGGCCAACGAGCTGAGAAAGCTCGGCGCCACCGTTGAATCCGGCCCCGATTTCATCCGGGTGCATCCGCTCGCGCCGGCCGATTGGCAGGCTGCCGCCATCCGCACCTACGACGACCATCGCGTGGCAATGTGCTTCTCGCTCGCGGCGTTCAACCCGGCCCGGGTGCCGGTGCGCATTCTCGAGCCGCATTGCGTCGCGAAGACCTTCCCGGACTACTTCGAAACCCTGTTCTCGGTCGCCGAGGCCACGGAAATACCCGTGATCTGCATCGACGGCCCCACCGCCTCCGGCAAGGGCACGCTCGCCGCCGAGGTGGCGCGCCTGCTGGGCTATCACTACCTGGATTCCGGCTCTCTCTACCGCGTGACCGGCCTGGCCATGCGGCGCGCCGGTCTCAGCGCCGATTCGCAGCACGAGACGCAGATTGCCGCGATGGCGCGCACCCTGCCCCTGCACTTTGCCGAAGGCAAGGTCTTGCTGGCCGGCGAAGACGTGAGCGATGAAATCCGCACCGAAGCCGCGGGCATGGACGCCTCCCGCGTTTCCACGCTTCCCGGGGTGCGAGAGGCCCTTTTGGCCCTGCAGCAACGGTTTCGGCAGCTTCCGGGCCTGGTGGCCGACGGGCGCGACATGGGCACCGTGATCTTCCCCGACGCAGAGCTCAAGGTGTTCCTGACGGCCAGCGCCGCCCAGCGGGCCGAGCGCCGGCATAAGCAGTTGATTTCAAAGGGTATTTCGACTACACTTGACAGTCTTCGCTCCGACTTGGAAGCGCGCGACGCCCGGGACTCGTCCCGCAGCGTTGCACCTCTCAAGCCGGCGCAGGATGCGCGCCACCTCGACAACTCCCAGCTGTCCATCGAGCAATCGATCGATACGGTGTTGACCTGGTGGCAGCAAGTACAGCCTTTCAAGTCCGCTTGAAGGCTCGCGCCAGCTGGGTGTTCCGGGTGGCGCATACCGCTCCAGCAGGCTCTTCTCGCGCGACAGCGCACCGGCCGGCTGGTTGTTCAACCAACCCGGGTTTATATCCAAAAAGCCCACAAAACCGCCGTCTCCAGACCCACAGCAGCCGCACGCAATTTCGCATGAGCGCCTGCCAACCCTGCCTGACGGAAGGAACCATAAATGTCTGAATCTTTTGCCGACCTATTCGAAGAATCCCTGAAGCGTTCCGAAATGCGCACCGGCGAGGTCATCACGGCCGAAGTCGTGCGTGTCGAACACAACCACGTCGTCGTCAACGCTGGCCTCAAGTCCGAAGCGTACGTGCCGATCGAGGAGTTCAAGAACGACAAGGGCGAACTCGAAGTCCAGGCCGGCGATTTCGTTTCCGTTGCCATCGGCAGCGTTGAAAACGGCTACGGCGACACCATCCTCTCGCGCGACACCGCCAAGCGTCTGGCCTCGTGGCTCGCGCTCGAGAAGGCCCTGGAATCCGGCGACTTCGTCACCGGCACCACCAGCGGCAAGGTCAAGGGCGGCCTCACGGTGCTCGTCAACGGCATCCGCGCATTCCTGCCGGGCTCGCTGATCGATACGCGTCCGATCAAGGATCTGACGCCGTACGAAAACAAGACCATGGAATTCAAGGTCATCAAGCTCGACCGCAAGCGCAACAACGTCGTGCTGTCGCGCCGTGCCGTGGTCGAAGCCAGCATGGGCGAAGAACGCGCCAAGCTGATGGAAACCCTGAAGGAAGGCGCAGTCGTGCGCGGTGTCGTCAAGAACATCACCGAATACGGTGCGTTCGTCGACCTCGGCGGCATCGACGGCTTGCTGCACATCACCGACATGGCTTGGCGCCGTGTCCGCCACCCGAGCGAAGTCGTTCAGGCCGGCCAGGAAATCACCGCCAAGATCCTCAAGTTCGACACCGAGAAGAACCGTGTCTCGCTGGGTCTCAAGCAAATGGGCGACGACCCGTGGATGGGCGTTTCGCGCCGCTACCCGCAATCGACCCGCCTGTTCGGCAAGGTCACGAACATTGCCGACTACGGCGCGTTCGTCGAACTCGAACCCGGCATCGAAGGCCTGGTGCACGTTTCCGAAATGGACTGGACCAACAAGAACATCGCTCCGAACAAGATCGTCTCGCTGGGCGACGAAGTCGAAGTCATGGTCCTCGAAATCGACGAAGACAAGCGCCGTATCAGCCTGGGCATGAAGCAGTGCAAGGCCAACCCGTGGCAAGAGTTCGCGCAAAACACCAAGCGCGGCGACCGCGTCAAGGGCCCGATCAAGTCGATCACCGACTTCGGCGTGTTCGTGGGTCTGGCTGCCGGCATCGACGGCCTGGTTCACCTCTCGGACCTCTCGTGGAACGAAGCCGGCGAAACCGCCGTTCGCAACTACAAGAAGGGCCAGGAAGTCGAAGCCATCGTGCTGGCAGTCGACGTCGACCGCGAGCGCATCAGCCTGGGCATCAAGCAGCTCGACAGCGATCCGTTCACCACGTTCACCACCGTGAACGACAAGGGCCAGATCGTGACCGGCAAGGTCAAGACGGTTGACGCCCGCGGCGCTGAAATCGACCTCGGCGAAGACATCCTCGGCTACCTGCGTGCTTCGGAAATCTCGCGCGACCGCGTCGAAGATGCCCGCAACGTGCTGAAGGAAGGCGACGAAGTCACTGCCATCGTGCTGAACGTGGATCGCAAGACCCGCAACATCCAGCTGTCGATCAAGCAGAAGGACATGGTCGACGAACAAGGCGCCATGGCCAACCTGAGCCAGCAGTCGGCACGCGAAAACGCGGGCACGACCAGCCTGGGCGCACTGCTGCGCGCCAAGCTCGACAACAACGACAGCAAGTAAGCTGAGCCAGAAGACAGAGCAGGCCCTGGGGCCGCTCTGTCTTTTTTTTTCGTCCACGTTTTTGTTTGGCCTATGACCCGCTCTGACCTCGTCGAAGAACTCGCAGCGCGCTTTGCGCAGCTGACGCACCGCGATGCCGAATACGCCGTCAAGACCATCCTCGACGCAATGAGCGACGCGCTGGTGCGCGGGCATCGCATCGAGATCCGCGGTTTCGGCAGCTTTTCGGTCAGCCGGCGTCCGCCGCGCATCGGCCGCAACCCGCGTTCGGGCGAAAGCGTTCAGATTCCCGAAAAGCGGGTGCCGCACTTCAAGCCGGGCAAGGCGCTGCGCGAAGCGGTCGACGCCAAGACCGCCGAACTCGGCGGCAGCAAGGAAGCCAGGAGCAGCAAGCCCTGATCCGCATGGATGATGCAAACGTAGAATGCTCCCGGCAACGGGAATGGCTATGAAATACCTCCTGTGGCTGCTCAAGGCAGCCATTTTTTTTACGCTTTTCGCCTTCGCGCTGAACAACCAGCACGACGCGACCGTCTATTTCTTCTTCGGCACCCACTGGCGCGCGCCGCTGGTGCTTGTCGTGCTTGCAGCCTTCGCCGGCGGACTCGTGGTGGGTGCGCTCGGCATGCTGCCCGGATGGTGGAAGCACCGTGCCGCCGCGGCGGCGCAACAGCCTTCCGCGCCCCAGCAAACCCCGGCCACGACCGGATCGGCGGCAGCGCCTGCTGCTGCGCCGGCCCCGTCCATCTCCGCCACCGACCTTCCCGCCGTACGTCAACATGGACTTTGATCCCAGCTGGCTGCTGATCAGCCTGCCCGTCGCTTTTGTGCTGGGCTGGCTCGCATCGCGCTTCGACATCCGGCAGCTCAAGCTCGAAAACAGGCAAGCCCCGAAGGCCTATTTCCGCGGCCTCAACTTCCTGCTCAACGAGCAGCAGGACCAGGCCATCGATGCCTTCATCGAAGCCGTGCAGAACGACCCCGACACGCAGGAACTGCACTTCGCGCTCGGCAACCTGTTCCGCCGACGTGGCGAATATCAGCGCGCAGTGCGCGTTCACGAACATCTGCTGGGCCGCGGCGACCTGAGCCGCGGCGACCGGGAGCGCGCGCAGCACGCATTGGCGCAAGATTTCCTGCGTGCCGGCCTGCTCGATCGCGCCGAAGCCGCGCTGCAAAAGCTCGAGGGCACGCGCTACGAGAACGAAGCCCGGCTCTCGCTGCTGGCCATCTACGAACGTTCGCGCGAATGGACCCAGGCCGCCGACGTGGCGCAGAAACTCGATGAGTCCGACCAGGCGAGCTACAGCACGCGCCGGGCTCATCATCTGTGCGAACAGGCCGCCGAACAGGTGGCGGCCGGCGATCTGGCCACTGCGGGCCGGCTGCTCGCAGAGGCGGTGGCGCTGGCTCCGCAGGCGCCGCGCCCGGCCATCGATTCCGCCACGCTGCAGTTGCGCAACGGCGAAGCCGCCGCGGCCTTCGACACCCTCGTTGCCCTGGGCGACACCGCCCCGCTCGCGCTACCCTTGTATGCCCCCGCGCTGCAGCAGGCCGCGGTTTCCGCGCACCGCGAAGGTGAAGCGCTCGCGCTGCTGCAACGGCGCTATGCCGATTCACCGTCGATCGACGTGCTCGAGGCGCTGATGGCACTCGGCGGCTCGCCGACCACGGCCATTCCGGCGGCCGATGGTCAGCCGCTCGCGCCGCGCGACGGCTATATCGCGCATCTGGCCCAACAGCCCTCGCTGGTTGCCGCTTCGCGCTGGCTCGCCGGTGAGCGCTTCGAGCATGAGCAGTTTCATCCGCAAGTGCAGCGCGCGCTCGACCAGGCCACCCGTCCGCTGATGCGCTATCGCTGCGCCGCATGCGGCTTCGAGGCGCACCAGTACTTCTGGCACTGTCCGGGTTGCCAGGCTTGGGACAGCTACCCGCCGCGCCGCGTCGAAGAACTCTGAGCAACATTCCGAACATGTTTCGGAACAATGGTGACCGGCGGCCCCGCGGGGCGCAAAGCCGTCAACGCCCCTTTCCCTGAACCCGTTGAACGCGAGCCGACGCCTGTGTCGGCACGCAGTCAAATCAACAATTCAGGGAGTTCAATCATGTTCAAGAAAATCCTGGCCGCCATGGCCATGCTGTTTGCGGTTGCCTCGTTCGCCGCTGTCGACGTCAACAAGGGCACGGCAGCCGATCTCGACGGCATCAAGGGCGTCGGCCCTGCAATGTCCAAGCGCATCCTCGACGCCCGCAAGGAAGGCGAGTTCAAGGACTGGCCCGACTTCATGCAGCGCATCAAGGGCGTGAAGGAAAAGAAGGCCGAGAAGCTGTCGGCCGAAGGTCTCACGGTCAACGGCCAGGCCTTCGGTGGTCAAGCCAGCGCACCGGCCGCAGCCAAGGCTGACAAGACCGCCAAGCCCGTGAAGGCAGCCGCTGCCCCCGCAGTCGATGCGAAGCCCGCCAAGCCCTGATCGAAATCTCAGGGCCTGTTTGCCAGTTCCGCGCTCGCGGCACCCTGGCAACGCAACGAGCAAAGCCGCCGCCAGGGCGGCTTTTTTATGTGCGCTGCAACAGGAGATGCGGCCATCGCGCGAGCCCTCGTGGCAGGGAAATGCCTCAGCGGTGGCCCGGAATTTGCACGTATGCTCGCTTTCGTTTTCACTTTCATACGTTCCGGAGCGCTCATGAATCACAAGTTCGGCATTGCCCTCGCTGGCCTCACCCTCGGCGCCGCAGCCTTCGCGCAAACCAAGTGGGACCTGCCCACCGCCTACCCGGCGAGCAACTTTCACACCGAGAACAACGTCCAGTTCGCCAGCGATGTCGACAAGGGCAGCGGCGGCAAGCTCAAGATCACCGTGCACGCCAACGCCTCGCTGTTCAAGGCGCCGGAAATCAAGCGCGCGGTGCAAGGCGGCCAGGCACAGCTCGGCGAAATCCTGCTGGTCAATTACCAGAACGAATGGCAGATGTTCGGCGCCGACGGCATCCCGTTCCTGGCCGACAGCTACGACGCCGCGTGGAAGCTGTATCAGGCGCAAAAGCCTGTGCTCGAAAAGAAGCTGGCCGAACAAGGCATCGTGCTGCTCTACGCCGTGGCCTGGCCGCCGCAGGGCATCTTCGTGAAGAAGGAAATCGCTTCCGCCGCCGACCTCAAGGGCGTGAAGTGGCGCGCCTACAGCCCCGCCACCGCACGCATCGGCGAGCTGGTCGGTGCACAGCCGGTCACGGTGCAGCAAGCCGAACTGTCGCAAGCCATGGCGACGGGCGTGATCGAGTCGTACATGTCGTCCGGCTCCACCGGCTATGACACCAAGACCTATGAGTACATCAAGAACTTCTACGACACGCAGGCCTGGCTGCCCAAGAACGCGATGCTCATGAACAAGAAGGCCTTCGACGCGCTCGACAAGCCTACGCAGGATGCCGTGCTGAAGGCCGCCGCCGATGCTGAAAAGCGCGGCTGGGATATTTCGAAGAAGAAGAACGTCGAGTACCTCGACCTGCTCAAGAAGAACGGCATGACGGTGCATGTGCCTTCCGCCGCGCTCAAGTCCGACATGAAGAAGGTCGGCGACACCATGCTCAAGGAGTGGATCGAAAAGGCCGGTTCCGACGGCCAGGCGGTGGTCGACGCCTACAAGAAGATGTGACGCAGCACCGAACAGCTTCCGATGCGCAAGACGCTTGATTTTCTCTACAACAGCGCCGCCGCCCTGGCGGCGCTTTTCATGGTCGGCCTGCTGGTGATGGTGCTGCTCTCCGTGATCGGACGGCAGCTTCACTTCAACCTGCCGGGCATCGACGCCTATGCGGGCTACCTGATGGCCGGCGCCGGTTTTCTTGCACTCGCGCACACGCTCAAGCGCGGCGAGCATATTCGCGTCACCCTGGTACTGCAGAACCTGCCACCGGCGGCGCAGCGCTGGCTCGAACGCTGGGCCATGGGCGCAGGCGCCCTGCTCGCGTTGCTGTTCGCGTGGTACAGCGTGCGGCTGGTGTATCAGTCCCATGACTTTCACGACATCTCCACCGGCAACGACGCCACCCCGCTGTGGCTGCCGCAGCTCTCGATGGCGGTCGGTGCGCTGGTGTTCGCCATTGCAGCCTTCGACGAGTTCGTGATCGAGTGGCGCGGAAGGCCGGCCAAGCCGGTCGAAACGGAGGCCCTGCGCCATGAGTGACATTGCCGTTGCAGGCCTGCTGATTGCCGCGCTCTTCCTGATTCTTGGCAGCGGCGTATGGATCGGCCTCACGCTCTCCGGCGTGGCATGGATCGCCATGCAGGTTTTCTCGTCGCGGCCCGCGGGCGATGCCATGGCCGTGACCATCTGGGGTTCGGCCTCGAGCTGGACGCTCACCGCGCTGCCCCTGTTCATATGGATGGGCGAGATCCTGTTCCGCACGCGGCTCTCGCAGGACATGTTCAAGGGTCTCGCACCGTGGATGCAAAGCCTGCCGGGCCGGCTGCTGCACACCAACGTGGTGGGCTGCGCCGTGTTCGCAGCGGTGTCGGGCTCGAGCGCGGCCACCTGCGCCACCATCGGCAAGATGAGCCTGCCCGAGCTCAAGCGGCGCGGCTACCCGGACGACATGGTCATCGGCACACTGGCCGGCGCCGGCACGCTGGGCCTCTTGATTCCGCCTTCGATCATCATGATCGTCTACGGCGTGAGCGCCGACGTCTCCATTGCGCGGCTGTTCATCGCGGGCGTGATCCCGGGCATCATGCTCGCGCTGCTGTTCTCGGGGTACATCGTGTTCTGGGCGCTGCGTCACCCCGACCGCATTCCCCCGGCCGATGCCAAGCTGCCCTTTGTCGAGAAGTTGCGGGCCTCGCTGTCTCTGATTCCGGTTGCGCTGCTGATCCTGTCGGTGCTTGGCTCCATCTATGCAGGCATTGCCACTGCCACCGAAGCGGCGGCGGTGGGTGTCGTGGGCGCCATGATCATCTCGGCCGCGCAGGGCTCGCTCAGTTGGCACAGCTTCAAGGAAGCGCTGCTCGGCGCCACGCGGCTCTACTGCATGATGGCGCTGATTCTCGCGGGCGCAGCCTTCCTCACGCTCGCCATGGGCTACATCGGCCTGCCGCGCCACCTGGCCGAGTGGATCGGTTCGCTCGGGCTCTCGAAGTTCCAGCTGATCGTGATGCTGGCGGCGTTCTACGTGGTGCTGGGCTGTTTCCTCGACGGTATCTCGATGGTGGTGCTCACCATGGGCGTCATCATGCCGACGGTTACCGCTGCCGGCATCGACCCGATCTGGTTCGGCATCTTCATCGTGCTGGTGGTCGAAATGGCGCAGATCACGCCGCCCGTGGGCTTCAACCTCTTCGTGCTGCAGGGCATGACGGGGAAGGACCTGCTCTACATCGCGCGCGTCACGCTGCCCATGTTCTTCCTGATGGCGGCGGCCGTGCTCATCATCTACTTCGTGCCGCAACTCGTCACCTGGCTGCCGCAGCAGATGGCGCCATAAGCAGCGCCTCGCGTGCCCCGACAATAGGCCCATGCTGCTTCCGATTCTTGCCATCTGCATTGGCGCCTCAGCCGGCGCGTTGGGACGCTGGGGCCTCGCGCTCTGGTTTGGCGCCGGCGGGCTCATGCCCTGGGGCACGCTGGCCGCCAACCTGATCGGCGGCTATCTCATCGGGGTGGCCATCGCTTCGTTCCAGTTGATGCCCAACCTCGATCCGGTCTGGCGGCTCGCGCTGGTTACCGGCTTTCTCGGCGGGCTCACGACGTTCTCGAGCTTCTCGGCGGAAGTGGTCACCATGCTCCTCGAAGGCCGGCTCGGCGTGGCCCTGCTCACGGCGACGGCTCACCTGGGCGGTTCGCTGTTCCTCACCTGGCTCGGCATACGCAGCGTGCAGGCCCTGGCCGCCTGATCGCCACACCCTCCCAAAGCGGCGGGGCTCTCCGGTTTTTAGAAGACTCTTCGAAGGGGCCGGTCGATAGAATCGACCGCAATGCCCCTGGTCTTTCTCGTCGCACTCCCCTTTATTGCCAGCGTGCTGGCCGCGTTGATGCCATCGAACGCGCGCAATCGGGAGTCGACGCTGGCAGGGCTCGTCGCGCTGGGCTGCGCGGTGCAGGCTGCATGGCTCTTTCCGCAGATCGCGCATGGCAACGTGCTGCGCCAGGAAATCGCGTGGCTGCCGGAGCTCGGCCTCAACCTCGTGTTCCGCATGGACGGCTTTGCGTGGCTGTTCTGCATGCTGGTGCTCGGCATCGGCGCGCTGGTGGTGCTCTATGCGCGCTACTACATGTCGGCCTCCGACCCGGTGCCGCGCTTCTTTTCGTTCTTTCTCGCGTTCATGGGCGCGATGATGGGCGTGGTGCTTTCGGGCAACCTGATCCAGATGGTGCTGTTCTGGGAACTCACCAGCCTGTTCTCGTTCCTGCTGATCGGCTACTGGCATCACCGTCGCGATGCGCGGCGCGGCGCGCGCATGGCGCTCACCGTCACCGGCGCCGGCGGCCTCTGCCTGCTCGCCGGCGTGCTGGTGCTGGGCCGCATCGCGGGCAGCTACGAGCTCGACGTGGTGCTCGCTTCCGGCAACGCAATTCGTGCGCATGCGCTCTACCCCGCCGCACTGGTGCTGATACTGCTGGGCGCCTTTACCAAGAGCGCGCAGTTCCCGTTCCATTTCTGGCTGCCGCGCGCCATGGCCGCACCCACGCCGGTCTCGGCTTACCTGCATTCGGCCACCATGGTGAAGCTCGGCGTGTTCCTGATGGCGCGGCTGTGGCCCGTGCTGTCGGGTACCGAGCTGTGGTTCTGGCTGGTGGGCGGCGCGGGCGCCATCACGCTGCTGCTCGGCGGCTTCATCGCGATGTTCCAGCGCGACCTGAAGGCGCTGCTGGCGTACTCGACCATCTCGCACCTCGGGCTCATCACGCTGCTGCTCGGGCTCAACAGCCCGCTCGCGGCGGTGGCGGCCGTGTTCCATGTCATGAACCATGCGACTTTCAAGGCATCGCTCTTCATGGCCGCCGGCATCATCGACCACGAGAGCGGCACGCGAGACATCCGCAAGCTCAGCGGCCTGATGCGGTTGATGCCGATCACGGGCACGCTGGCCGTCATCGCGAGCGCCTCGATGGCCGGCGTACCGCTGCTCAACGGCTTTCTCTCGAAGGAAATGTTCTTCGCCGAGACGGTGTTCATCCAGGCCACGCCGTGGATCAAGGTGAGCCTTCCGATCATCGCGACCGTCGCGGGCATCTTCAGCGTGGCCTATTCGGCACGCTTCGTGTTCGACGTTTTCTTCGGCCCGCCCTGCGGGCCGGACGTACCGAGAAAGCCGCACGAGCCGCCGCACTGGATGCGCGTGCCGGTCGAGCTGCTGGTGCTGGTGTGCCTCGTGGTCGGTGTCGCGCCGGCCTGGTCCATCGGCCCGTTGCTCGCGGCTGCCGCCACGCCGGTGGTCGGCGGCTTGCTGCCCGAATACAGCCTGGCCGTATGGCATGGCTTCAACCTGCCGCTGGCGATGAGCTTCGTGGCGCTGGCCGGCGGCATGGCGCTGTACCTGTCGCAGCGCCGCCGCCGCGCGCGCGGCGAGCTCGAGCACACGCCGCTGCTGCACCGCTTCGACGGCCAGGCCATCTTCGAGCACCTGCTCGCTCAGCTCAGCGAAGCCGGCCGGCGCAGCCGCCGCGTGCTGGGCACCCGGCGCATGCAGTCGCAGTTGCTGCTGCTGATCGCGGTAGCGGCCGCGGGCGCCGCGGTTTCACTCTGGGCCGCACCCGTGACACGCGGCAACCGCGAGCTGCTGCCCTTCTCGACGATGTTCGCAATGACCTGGCTCATCGGCGGTGTCTGCGCGCTGGCGGCCGCATGGCAGGCCAAGTTCCACCGGCTCGCCGCGCTGATGCTGGCGGCGGGCGCGGGGCTGGTCTGCTCGGTCACCTACATCTGGTTCTCGGCACCCGACCTTGCGCTGACGCAGCTCGTGGTCGAGGCCGTGACCACAGTGCTGATTCTGCTGGGCCTGCGCTGGCTGCCGATGCGCAGCAAGGACGCCGTCCAGCCCGCGCGCGCGAGGCTGCGCCCCTGGGGCCGGCGCGGCCGCGACCTGCTGGTGGCGGCTGCCGCCGGCAGCGGCATGTCGGCGCTGGCGTGGGTGATGATGACGCGGCCGTTTCCGCAGAGCATCTCGCCCTTCTTCCTCGAGCGGGCGCTCACCGAGGGCGGCGGCACCAACGTGGTCAACGTCATGCTGGTCGACTTCCGCGCTTTCGACACCTTCGGCGAAATCACGGTGCTCGGCGTGGTGGCGCTCACGGTCTATGCCTTGCTGCGCCGCTTTCGTCCGGCGCGCGAGTCGATGGCCCTGCCGGCGCAGCAACGCTTGCAGGCCGATGACGGCAGCAGCGATCTGCTGAACCCCCGCCTCGCCAAGGACACCGCCGTGGGCTACCTGATGGTGCCGGCCGTGCTGGTGCGGCTGCTGCTGCCGCTCGCGGTGCTGGTGTCGGTCTACTTCTTCATGCGCGGCCACAACGCACCCGGGGGCGGCTTCGTCGCGGGGCTGGTCATGTCGGTGGCGCTGCTGCTGCAATTCATCGTCTCGGGCACCGAATGGGTGGAAGAGCATCTGCGCATCTATCCGCGCCGCTGGATCGCCGTCGGCCTGCTGCTTGCGCTGGCCACCGGCAGCGGCGCGGTGGTGTTCGGCTATCCGTTCATGACCACGCACACCGCCCACCTGCATCTTCCGGTCCTGGGCGAGCTGCACGTGCCGAGCGCCCTCTTCTTCGACATCGGCGTGTTCGCGCTGGTGCTCGGCGCCACCATGCTGATCCTCACCGCGCTGGCCCACCAGTCCATCCGCAGCCACCGCTGGGCCGACGAGCAGGCCGAAAAGGAGGCACTGGCCCAGGCCGAGGCCGTGGAGGGAGCGCACTGATGGAAATGGTGCTCGCACTCGCCATCGGCGTACTCACCGGCTCGGGCGTGTACCTGCTGCTGCGCCCCCGCACCTTCCAGGTGATCATGGGCCTCACGCTCATCTCTTACGCCGTCAACCTGTTCATCTTCAGCATGGGGCGGCTCAAGCTCGACAGCGAACCCGTGCTGGTCAAGGGTCTCGCTTCCACGCTGGCCAACACCGCCGACCCGATGCCGCAGGCGCTGGTGTTGACGGCCATCGTGATCGGCTTCGCAATGACGGCGCTGTTCCTCGTGGTGCTGCTGGCCTCGCGCGGCCTGGCCGGCACCGACCATGTGGACGGCGAAGAACGGCAGGAGGCGGCCGAGTGATGGAACCGGTTCACCTGCTCGACCGCTTGCTCGACTTCAGCATGCCGCACCTCGTGGCGGTGCCGATCCTCGTGCCTTTGCTCACCGCGGCATTGATGCTGCTGCTCGGCGAAAACCGGCGCCGCGCCAAGTCGGCCCTGAGCGTGGTCTCGGGGCTGGTGGGCCTGCTGGCCGCGCTGGCGCTGCTGCGCTGGGTGAACGCGCCCGATACCGGCGACGGCCCGGGCTCTATCGGCGTCTATCTGCCTGGCAACTGGCAAGCGCCCTTCGGCATCGTGCTGGTGGCCGACCGCCTGTCGACCATGATGGTGGCGCTCACCGGCGTCGTCGCCTTCGCGGCCTCGATCTATTCCACCTCGCGCTGGGACCGGGCCGGCGTGCATTTTCATCCGCTGCTGCAGCTGCAGCTCATGGGCCTGAACGGCGCCTTTCTCACGGGCGACCTGTTCAACCTGTTCGTCTTCTTCGAGGTGATGCTCGCGGCCTCTTACGGCCTGCTGCTGCACGGTTCGGGCCGGCTGCGCGTGCAGGCGGGGCTGCATTACATCGCCATCAACCTGGCCGCCTCGTCTCTCTTTCTGATCGGCGCGGCCCTGCTCTACGGCGTAACGGGCACGCTCAACATGGCCGACCTGAGCGTGCGCATCGCCGAACTCGCACCGGCCGACCGCGGCCTGGTGCATGCGGCGGCGGCCATCCTCGCGACCGCGTTCTTTGCCAAGGCCGGCGTATGGCCGCTCAACTTCTGGCTGGTGCCGGCCTACAGCGCGGCGGTGTCGCCCGTGGGGGCCGTCTTCGCGCTGTTGACCAAGCTCGGCATCTACACGCTGCTGCGGCTGTGGACGCTGCTCTTTGCGCCGGACGCCGGCGCCTCGGCCGCGTTCGGCCAGTCTGCGCTCATCGCCATCGGGCTTGCCACGCTGTTCGCGGGCGCCATGGGCATCGTCGGCACGCAGCGGCTCTCCAATCTCGCGGGCTTCAGCGTGCTGGTGTCGGCCGGCACGCTGCTCACCGCAATCGGGCTCGGGGAGCCTGCCGTATGGGCCGGCGCTCTTTACTACCTGCTGAGCTCCACGCTCGCGGTCAGCGCCTTCTTCCTCTTGATCGACATGATCGAACGCTGGCGCAACGCCGGCATGAGCGTCGCGCCGCACGAAGCGGCTGGCAACGCGCCCTTCCTGGCGGAAGACCTGCGCGTGCTCGACGACGTGAACCTCGACGACGAGGCACAAGCGCTCTACGGCCGCGCAATTCCCGCCGGCGTGGCATTTCTCGGCCTGAGCTTCATCGGCTGCACCTTGCTGCTCGCGGGCCTGCCGCCGCTCTCGGGTTTCGTGGGCAAGTTCGCCATGCTGTCCGGCGCCTTCGTGACCAGCGGCACCTCCACGCCGGCCTGGATCTTTCTGGCGCTGCTGCTCGCGTCGGGTTTTCTGGCGCTGATTGCGCTGAGCCGCACCGGCATCCGCCATTTCTGGACCCAGCCGCACCCCACCATGCCCGCGCTGCCCGCACTCGAGGTGCTGCCGGTGGCCGGCCTGCTCGCCGCCTGCGTGGCGTTGACGATATGGGCCGGCCCCGTCATGCGCCACGCCCTCATCACCGCCGAAGGGCTGCGCACGCCCACCGCGTACCGCGATGCCGTGCTCAAAGCGCGGCAGGTGCCCAACCCGGCGGCTCCGGCAAAAGGCGCGGCACCATGAAGCGCTGGATTCCTTCGCCACCGCTCTCGATGGCGCTGTTTGTCGTGTGGCTGCTGCTCAACCAGTCGTTGGAGGCCGCCACGCTGGCATCGGCCGTGGTGCTCGCCATTGCGGTGCCGCTGCTGACCAAGGGCCTCCGGCCGGCCGCCGTGCGCATGCGCAAGCCCTGGGTGGCGCTGCGGCTCGCGGGCCGCGCCTCGGCCGACATGCTGCACTCCGCGCTCTTCGTGGCGCGCCGGCTGCTCACACGCCGCACATCGCGCATCGCATCGAAGTTCGTGAACGTGCCGCTCGAACTGCGTGACCCGAACGGGCTCGCGGTGCTGGCCATGATCATGTGCCTCACGCCCGGCACCGCCTGGGGCGAAATTTCGTTCGACAGCAGCGTGCTGCTGGTCCACGTGTTCGATGTCGACGACGAAGCCGCCTTCGTTGCCATGATCAAGCAGCGCTACGAGCATCCTTTGATGGAGATCTTCGAATCATGACGCCTGTACTTTTCTGGGCCTTGAGGCTGGCACTCCTGCTGCTGGCCGTGGCCATGCTCTGCGCGCTGGCCCGCCTGCTGGTCGGCCCGACCGCACAAGACCGCGTGATGGCGCTGGACTGCCTCTACATCAACGGCATGCTGATGATGCTGGTGCTCGGCATCGTCTATGCGAGCAACGTGTACTTCGAAGCGGCCATGCTCACGGCGCTGTTCGGCTTCGTCGGATCGACGGCGATGGCCAAGTTCCTCTTGCGCGGGGAGGTCATCGAATGAGTGATTTCATTGTCGGGCCGCTGCCCTTGTGGGCGGAAATTGTCACGGCGGTATTTGCCGTTCTGGGCGCAGCTTTCGCCGCCATCGGCTCCTTCGGTCTCGTGCGCCTGCCCACTTTTTTCCGCCGCATTCATGCGCCGACGCTCGGCGCCACGGTGGGCGTGTGGTGCATGACCATTGCCACCATCGTGTATTTCTCGGTGCAGGGCTACAGCCTGTTCCTGCATGCCACGCTGATCGTTCTCTTCATTGCGCTCACGGCCCCCATCACCACCATCTTCCTGATGCGCGCCGCGCTCTTTCGCGAGCGGCAAAAGGGCGGCAATGTGCCGCCCGCGGCAAAGTCGGGCCCACCGGATTGAACTGAACAGGGCAGGAACCGGCCGGCGGTTCAACTCATCGCGAGCTGCTGCATGCCCTTGGCGCGCGCCACTTCCATTTCGCGCGGCAGCGTCACGCCGTTCTTCACCGCAAGAATCTCCGCCATCACGCTCACGGCAATCTCCGGCGGCGTCTTGCTGCCGATGTAGATGCCGATGGGGCCGCGCAGCCGCGCGAGCGATTCCGCCGTCTGGTCGAAGTGCTCGATCATGCGGTCGCGCCGGGCGTCCGCATTGCGGCGCGAACCGATGGCGCCCACGTAGAAGGCCTCGCTCTGCAGCGCTTCGAGCAGCGCGAGGTCGTCGAGCTTGGGGTCGTGCGTGAGCGCGACCACGCAGCTGCGCCGGTCGGGCTTGAAGGCCAGCACGGCGTCGTCGGGCATCTCCGTGGTGATCTCCACACCGGGCAGCGACCACGCGGTGCGGTACTCCGCGCGCGGGTCGCACAGCGTCACGGCAAAGCCGCTGAACTTGGCCATGGTTGCGAGGTATTCGGCCAGCTGACCCGCGCCGATCAGCAGCATGCGGTACTCGGGGCCGAAGGTGTTGGTGAGCTCGGTGTCGTTCACCTTGAGTTCGTCGGGTGCCGTGGCCTCGTTCAGCCGCACGGCACCGGTCGCGAGCGTGACTGTGCGCTGCATGAGCCTGCCCTGCTCGAGCTTAGCCACCAGCGTGTCGAGCAAAGCCGCATCGGGGTCGTATTCGAGCAGCAGCTCCAGCGTGCCGCCGCAGGGCAGCCCGAAGCGGTGCGCCTCGTCGGCCGTGATGCCGTACTTCACGAGCACGGGCGGCGCGCCCACGGGCACCTGTTCGCCGTTGCCGTGCGCATGGCTATAGCGGGCGATCAGATCGTCCTCGATGCAGCCCCCGGAGACCGAGCCCACCACCGCACCGTCTTCCGCCAGCGCCATGATCGAGCCGACCGGTCGCGGCGACGAGCCCCAGGTGCGCACCACCGTCGTCAGCAACGCGCGCTTGCCAGCCTGCCGCCAGTCGCGCAGCGTGCGCAGCACCATGACGTCGAGATTTTCCATAACGTGGCCAGTCCTCAGCTTTCGTTGCCCGGCACGGCGGACGCGTCCTTGTCGTCCTTCTTGCCGAGGCCGATCTTCTTCATGAGGCCGGACATGACGCCCGCCTTTTCCGCGGGAGCCTCGGCCGCTTCTTCGGCGGCAGCCGGCGGCGGTCCGTAGCGGCTTTGCATTTCGGCCTCGAAGCGCTTGAAGAAGTCGTCGGCGGTCGACTTGGCGGCGCCGTCGATCAGGCGTTGCCCGAGTTGGGCGATCTTGCCGCCGACCTGGGCCTGCACGGTGTAGTCGAGTTCGCAGCCGGCCGGGGACGGTGCTGCAACGGCTTCGGCATCGGTATTGGCGGCGCCATCCAGCGGCCTCAGCGTCACGCTGGACGACCCCTTGGCAAACCCCGCAACGCCGCCCTGCCCCTCGAAGGTGAGCTTGTAGCCGTCGGGTGCAACGATGTCGGACAGCATCACCTTGCCGCTGAACTTGGCCGACACCGGCCCGATCTTGAGGGCGAGCGCCACGCTGTACTGGTTGTCGCCCGTGAGCTCGAACTTGTCGCAGCCGGGAATGCACTTCTTGAGCGTCTCGGGATCGTTCAGCGCTTCCCAGGCCTGTTGTTGCGTGACGCCGAGACGGCGGTTGCCGAGCATTTCCATGGTGGGGTTCCTTTATCTTTTCCGTGAGGCCCTACCGGCCGGACCGCATCAAGGCGGCGAGGCTGGCGGCCAGCTGTTCGAGAGCACTGAGATTGTGGACCGCCAGCATCGCGTCTGCATGCCGGTGCAGCACGCCGGCCCCACGCGCCAAAGGGGCGTAGCCCTCGAAGCGCAGCAGCGGGTTGAGCCACAGCAGGCGGCGCGAATGGCGCTTGAGCCAGAGCAGTTCGTTTTCCAGCAGCGCGGGCTCCCCGGTGTCCAGCCCGTCGCTGATCACCAGCACCAGCGTGCGGCGGCCCGTCAGGCGGCGCGCATGCGCGCGGCGAAGCTCGGAGAGCGAACTGCCGAGCCGCGTGCCGCCCGCAAAATCGTCGATGGCAAGGCTGGCCGCACCCAGCATGGCGTCGGTGTCGGCCAGCCGGAACGCGGGCGTCAGGTCGGTCAACCGGGTGCCGAAGGCGAACACATCGCGCCGCCCGGCCTGCCGGGTGGCCGCATGCAGAAACGCGAGCAGCAGGCGCGCATAGCGTTCCATCGAGCCCGACACGTCGACCAGCACCAGCAGCGGCAACGGTTGCTCGCGGCGGCTCAGCTTCGGCAGGCGCAGTATTTCGCCACCCGTGCGCGCGGCCTCGTGCAGCACGCCGGGCCAGTGCATGCGCGCATGCTGCGGGCCCGCATCGCTCGCCACGCGCAGACGGCGAGACGGCAACGAGGGAATCGGCAAGCTCACATCGCGTGCGAGGCGTTCGACCAGCCGGTATTCGGAAGCACCGAGCGCGTTGAAGTCCGCATGCTGCAGGCGCTGGCGGTCGCTCGATGTCATGGCGGCATCGAACTCGGCCTCCTTGTCGGGCTTGGCGGCCACGGCCGGCTTGGCCGGATCGCGCGGCGCGGTGAGTGCCTCGCGCACGCGCGGGCGGCGCTTCGAAGGCTCGGCCTTGCCCTCGGCGCTCGGCAGCATCTGCGCGAGCAGCTTGTTGGCCAGTTCGGGATCGCGGAACCACGCGTCGAACAGTTCGCGGAACACCATGCGGTCCTGCTCGCGGCTCACCATGACGGCTTCCATGGCGGCGCTCAGATCGAGCCGGCTTTCCACGCCCACGAGCGTGGCCGCTTCGGCGGCGAGCGCGATGCGCATGGCATCGGTGCGCACGCCGGCGCGGCGCAAGGCGCGGCCAAAGGCCGTGATGTTGCCGGCCAGCTTGCCGCTGCGTACGTCGCCGAGTTGCTGGATGCCGGTCATGGGCGGCCGCTACCTTCGGCCACGCTCAGGGCGCAACCGGCTCCTCGGGCTTCAGCAGATCGGACGCCAGCTCGCGCGTCAGCGCCGCCACATCGTCGCGCTGCTTGAAAAGAATGCCCGCGGTGTCGACCACCACTTCGGGGTCGAGCTCGACGGTATCGAGCGCAATCAGCGCCCTCGCCCACTCGACGCTCTCGGCGATGCCGGGCGCGCGCTGGAACGCGTTGACGAACGGTGCATCGCGCAGTCTCGCGACAAAGGCGGCCACCTGCGCCGAGAGCTTCTCGCCGGCCTCGGGCACCTGGGCCCGCACGATGGCCAGCTCGCGTTCGCGCTCGGGGTAGTCAAGCCAGTGATAGAGGCAACGCCGCTTGACCGCATCGTTGAGCTCGCGCGTGCGGTTGCTGGTAAGGATGGTGACGGGCGGCACCACGGCGCGCACGGTGCCGAGTTCGGGAATGCTGACCTGGTACTCGCCGAGGTATTCGAGCAGGAAGGCCTCGAAGGGTTCGTCCGCGCGGTCGACCTCGTCTATCAGCAACACGGCGCCGGGCGCGGGGGTCTGCAGCGCCTGCAACAGGGGGCGGCGGATCAGGTAGTGCGGCTGGTAGACCTCGGCCTCCACGTCGCGTGCAGCGCCTGTGGCTTCAGCCGCGCGCATGTGCAGCAGTTGTGCGGCGTAGTTCCATTCATAGAGGGCTTCGCGCTGCTCCAGCCCGTCGTAGCACTGGAGGCGCAGCAGTTCGCGGTTCAGCGCCTTCGACAGCGCCTTGGCCAGCTCGGTCTTGCCCACACCGGGCTCGCCCTCGAGCAGCAGCGGACGCTGCAGCTTGAGCGCGAGGAACACGGCCGTGGCCAGGCGCCGGTCGGCGAAGTAGCCGGCCTGCATCAAACCGTCGGAAAGGGAATCGATGGTCGGGAAGATCATGACAAAGCGTAGCGGAAGACGCGGGGATATCGCGCCTCCCGGTTCGCGCCTGGCTTCTTCAGCCCAGCGCCCTGGTCACTGCGCGCTGTGTCAGCACGCTGATCAGGTTGGCGCGGTAGGCGGCCGAGGCGTGCAGGTCGCTGTTGAGGTCGCTCGCATCGATCTTCACCGCTGCGGCGGCTGCCGCGGTGAAGCTCTTGTTGAGCGCATCTTCCAGCCCCGAGTGGCGGAACACGCCGTTGCCCGCGCCGGTGATAGCCACCCGAACGCCGCTGTCGTACTGCGCAAGGAACACGCCGACGAGCGGAAAGTTCGATGCTTTCTGGCGCAGCTTTTCGTACACGGCGCGCTTCGGAATCGGAAAGCGAATCGCGGTGATCAGCTCGTCTTCTTCCAGCGCTGTGGTGAACATGCCGAGGAAGAAATCATCGGCCGCAATCTCGCGCTTCGAGGTGATGACCGTTGCGCCGGAGCCGAGCACCGCGCTGGGATAACACGCAGCCGGGTCGTTGTTGGCCACAGAGCCGCCGATGGTGCCCATCGCGCGCACCTGCCGGTCGCCGATGCGCCCGGCCAGGTCGGCCAGCGCGGGAAAGGCGGCTTTCACGTCGGCGTTGTTCGCCACGTCGAGGTGGCGCGACATCGCACCGATGGTGATGGTGCTGCCGTCTTTCCTGATGCCGGTGAGTTCCTGGATGCCGCCCAGGTCCACGAGCTGTTCGGGGGCCGAGAGCCTGAGCTTCATGGAAGCGAGCAGTGTCTGCCCGCCGGCCAGCGGCTTGGCGCCCGCGGCAACGAGCTTGGCCGCATCGGCCACGGTGGCCGGCCGTTCGAGTGTGAAGGCGTACATGGTGTGGTTCCTTCTATGTTCAGGGGGCCGGACGGCCTTGGGTGCTTGCGGAGAGCGAGGGCTCCTGCGGGAGTGCATCTTGCGCGGCGCTTCCGCTGCCTTTTTGCATTGCTTCCCATACACGGCTGGCCGACGCAGGCATGTCGAAGTCCTTCACGCCGAGCGGCGCCAGCGCGTCGAGCAAGGCGTTGATCACGGCCGGCGGCGAACCGATGGCCCCGGCCTCGCCGCAGCCCTTGGTGCCCAGCGGGTTGTGCGTGCACGGCGTGCACACGGTGTCGAGCTTGAACTGCGGAAAGTCGGCGGCCCGGGGCATGGCGTAGTCCATGAAGCTGCCGGTGAGCAACTGGCCGGTCTCGTTGTCGTACACGCAGTTTTCGAGCAGCGCCTGGCCGATGCCCTGCACCAGCCCGCCGTGCACCTGGCCTTCGACGATCATCGGATTGATGATGGTGCCGAAATCGTCCACCGCGGTGAAGCGGTCGACGCGCACCTCGCCGGTCTGCTTGTCCACCTCGACCTCGCAGATGTAGGTGCCGCCCGGGAAGGTGAAGTTCGTCGGGTCGTAGAAGGCGGTTTCGTTCAGGCCGGGCTCGAGCTTGTCGAGCGGGTAGTTGTGCGGCACGTAGGCCGTGAGCGCCACCTGGCCGAACGGAATCTTCTTGTCGGTGCCCTTGACCGTGAACTCGCCGTTGGCAAACTCGATGTCGGCGTCGCTGGCCTCCATCAGGTGCGCGGCAATCTTCTTGGCCTTGGTCTCAATCTTGTCGAGCGCCTTCATGATGGCCGCCCCGCCCACCGAGATCGAGCGCGAACCATAAGTGCCCATGCCGAAAGGCACGCGGCCCGTGTCGCCATGGACCACATCAACGTTGTCGACGGGGATGCCCAGGCGTGCCGCCACCACTTGCGCAAAGGTGGTCTCGTGCCCCTGGCCATGGCTGTGCGAGCCGGTGAACACCGTCACGCTGCCGGTCGGGTGCACGCGGATTTCGCCGCATTCGAAAAGACCGGCCCGCGCGCCCAGCGCCCCCGCGATGTTCGAGGGTGCGATGCCGCAGGCCTCGATGTAGCTCGAGTAGCCGATGCCGCGCAGCTTGCCCTTGGCCTCGGTGGCCGACTTGCGCTGCGCATAGCCCTCGACGTCGGCGAGCACGCGGGCCTTGTCCATGCAGGCATGGAAGTCACCGGTGTCGTACTGCAGTGCCACGGGCGTCTGGTACGGAAAGGTGGTGATGAAGTTGCGCTTGCGAATCTCGTCCTGGCCCAGGTTCATTTCCCAGGCGCAGCGCGACACCAGGCGCTCCAGCAGGTAGGTGGCTTCGGGCCGCCCCGCGCCGCGGTAGGCATCGACCGGCGCGGTGTTGGTGAACCACGCATCGACCTCGACATAGATCTGCGGCGTGGTGTACTGGCCCGCGAGCAGCGTGGCGTAGAGGATGGTGGGCACTGCGGTCGAGAAGGTCGACAGGTAGGCGCCCAGGTTGGCGTCGGTGTGCACCCGCATCGCGAGGAACTTGCCATCCTTGTCCAACGCCATTTCGGCGTGGCTCACATGGTCGCGGCCGTGCGCATCGGACAGGAAGCACTCCGAGCGTTCGGCCGTCCACTTGATGTTGCGGTTGAGCTGCTTGGCCGCCCAGGTCAGGCACACGTCTTCGGCATACAGGAAGATCTTGGAGCCGAAGCCGCCGCCCACGTCGGGCGCGATCACGCGCACCTTGTGCTCGGGCAGGCCGAGCACAAAGGCCGTCATCAGCAGGCGTTCGACGTGCGGGTTCTGGTTGGACACATACAGCGTGTAGTCGTCGGTGCCGCGGCTGTAGCTGCCGATGGCCACGCGCGGCTCGATCGGGTTGGGCACCAGGCGGTTGTTGACCAGGTCGAGCTTGGTCACGTGCGCGGCATTGGCAAACACCGCATCCACCGCGGCCTTGTCGCCCAGCGCCCACTTGTAGCACTGGTTGTCGGGCGCTTCGTCGTGCAGGGTCGCGCCGCTGGCCTTCTTCGCCGCGTCGGACACGCTCACGACCGCGGGCAGCACGTCGTACTCGACCACCACGGCCTCGGCCGCGTTCTTGGCCTGCTCGACCGTCTCGGCCACCACCATGGCCACATGGTCGCCCACATAGCGCACCTTGTTGATCGCGAGGATCGGGTGCATCGGCTCCTTCATGGGGGTGCCGTCGGGGTTGTTGATGAGCCAGCCGCAGGGCAGCCCGCCCATTTTTCCTTCGATGTCCTTGCCGCTGAAGATGCCGACCACGCCGGGCATCCTGAGCGCCTCGGCGGTGTCAACCGACTTGATGACGGCGTGGGCGTGCGGCGAGCGCACGAAGACCGCATGGCTCTGGTTGGCCAGCGTGATGTCGTCGGTGTAGTTGCCCGCGCCGGTCAGGAAGCGATAGTCTTCCTTGCGTCGCAGCGCTTCGCCGATGTGGGGCAGGTTCGAGAAATCGGAAGCACCCATGATGTTGCTCCCTTTACGCCGTGACGGTGGTCTTGACCGGGGTGCCCGAGGCCATCGCCTCGCCGCCCATCTGAACGGCCTTGACGATGTTCTGGTAGCCCGTGCATCGGCACAGGTTGCCGTCGAGCAGTTCTCGGATTTCGGACTCGCTCGACTTGGGGTGGTGGGTGCACAGGTCGATGGCGCTCATGACCATGCCGGGGGTGCAAAAACCGCATTGCAGGCCATGGCATTCCTTGAAGGCCGCCTGCATGGGGTGCATGGTGCCGTCGGGCTGGGCCACGCCCTCGATGGTGGTGATTTGCGCACCGGCCGCCTGCCCGACCAGGATGTTGCACGACTTCACCGCTCGGCCATTCAGATGGATGGTGCATGCGCCGCACTGGGCGGTGTCGCAACCGACGTGGGTGCCGGTGAGATGAAGATGCTCGCGAATGGCGTGCACCAGAAATGTATTGGGGGGTGCGTCGACCGTGGCCGGTCGGCCGTTGACCGTGAAAGCTACCTGCATTTGGCTGTCTCCGTTGAAGGTGATGGCTGGTTCAGCGAGTGGCATCTTGGATGCCGGCCCCGTGCACTATCCTAGGCAAAACCCTCGCCGCTTGCGCAGCGCGCGCGAAATTCTCAAAATGGAACAACTTGCGGTCTGGCAAGCTTCATAAAAAGACGCCCCCCATCCGAGCGAACCGACCCGATGTCCGCCTCAACCGTTTCGTCCCTTCCCGAGCGCGCCCTCGCCATTGCGCAAGCCCGGCGGGAGCTGATCCACGGCGAGGCCGACCGCTCACGGAGCGCCACCCGCATCGAACCGTGGATCGTCCGCTCGTGGCAGCGCTGCATCGAAGCAGGGGGACAACCGCAGCAGCGCGTGAGCTTCAACCCTGTGGGCCAGTCCGTCATTCGCGATGTGGCCGAGCGCAACCGGGCGCTGGTGGCGGCGGCCCGGCCGGTGATCGAGCGGGTGTCCCGCGCCATTGCCGACACGCGCTATTTCGCGGTCCTGACCGATGCCGACGGCATGGTGGTCGACGTGGGCCCGCTTCCCGACGGCACCGACACCGCCAGTCGCCATGCCCGCAACATCGCGCGCGTGGGCGTCGACCTGTCGGAGCGCGCGGTGGGCACCAGCGCCATCAGCACCGCGCTGGCCGAGCAGGAGTCGGTGTGGCTGCACCGCGGCGAACATTTCTTCGAGGACACCAGCGTTTACAGCTGCGCCGGGGCGCCGCTCTTCGGTCTGCAGGGTGACTGCATCGGCATGCTCGACCTGACGGGCGTGCAGGTGGTGGAACGGCCGGAACTGCGTCACCTGGCCATGCTTTCGGCGCGCAGCATCGAGAACATGCTGGTGCTGAACGAACCCTGCGAACTGCGGCTGCACCTCTCGTGGCCGGGCTGCCCGAGCAGCGAAGCCACCGAAGGCCTGCTGTGCGTCGATGCCAACGGCAACGTCACCGGCGCCAATGCTGCAGCGCGGCAGATGCTGCACCAGCCGCTGGCGCGCAGCCAGCATGCCCTGCATTGCAACGACCTGTTCGCGCTGCCGCTGAACATGCTGTTCGACGCCGCCCGGCGCGGCGACGCCATGCTCGAAGTGCCGCTCTGGTCGGGCCTGCGCGTGCAGGTTCAGCCCCGGCGCGGCGGCAAGGGCTCGCGGGGCGCGGCGCCCGAAGCCCAGCCCCGGCTGCGCGACGTTGAAACCGCCCTGATCCGCAAGGCCGTGACCGACGCCCGCGGCAACGTGGCCGAAGCCGCACGCACCCTCGGCATCAGCCGCGCCACGGTCTACCGCAAGCTGTGGCGCGGGCGCCCCTCCGGCGCCACCGATTGAAGCCGGGCCTTCAGGCTCCCACCGGCACCTTGTCGAGGAACCCGGTCACCGACTGCAGCTTGCCGGCATCGAGCTGGGCGAAGTCGGTGCCCTGGATCAGGTCTTCGGCGCCGCTCGGCCCCAGGGTCCACGAAAAGCGCAGGTTGTCGCCATGCGCCTCGGCCTTGCCGAACAGGTTGAAACGAAAGCCCGGGTAGCGCTGGTGCACGGCGCCGACCAGCGCGCTGATCTGCTCGCGGCCGCTGGCCTGCGCCATCGGGTCGACGTAGTGCGCGTCGGCGGCCCAATGGGCTTCGATCAACTCGGCGCGGCGCGCGGCATCGGTCTCGTTCCAGACGGCGATGTAGCGCTGGGCAATGGCAGTGGCGTCGTGTGCGGCGGTGTTCATGATGACGATTCCTTTCGAAGATCTCGACCCGCAACATCGCGGGGTGAAGGAATGGTCGCGCCGGGTGCTTCCGGCGTCGATGACCTGGGAGGTCATGGTGCGCTCGGTTAACAGAGTAGCCGGCACTCCGCTCGAAAAGTGACGAGCGGCGAGCAATGTCAACTGCCAGGAAACCTAATTTGAGCTGCGGCCGGTAACTGGCTAGGCTCCGGCGTCAAAGCTTGCGCTTGCAGCCTTGGGTGAACGGACCTGAGGCCTGTTTGAAGCGATAAGAAGAAGCCGCGCGCCAAGCGACCGGCGACAAGAAATTTCAGGGGGAATAAAACCATGACGACAGAGATTGTTGACGCCACCGTGCGTCGTGACTTGGGTATCGGCGATTGCCGCAAAAGATTGACCTGCTGGTTAGGCCAAGTGCTGGCCACTTTGGCGGTTCTGATCTTTTGCCTGCCGGGTGCGCGTGCGGACACTCCGGGACAAGTGATCTATTCGCTTCCTCCGCTACCGAATGGGGTAGTGATACCGGAAAACTCCGACCTCGCAACTCTTTGCAATGATTTGATACCCCCGCTCAACAATTACTATCAGTCCATCAACAATGCGGGCTCCGCAACCTTCGGTGGGGTGCAAAACGGCCCGAGTCCTGCTTGTTTGTATAACTATGTCGTCGGTTCAATCTCCGTCATCGTTCCGGTTCCGGTTGGATCTAGAACTTACTGCCCTGCCGGTACTACCGAAACCTTGCCCGGCCAATGCGGCGGCCCTGGCACCGATCCCGCAACCGCAGAACCGGCCGGCGATGCCAATTCAGGTGGTATTCCGGTCGCAGGCCAATGCACACGCAACCCCGTCATTCCCGCCAGCGGCATCAAGACCCGCCACGAAACCGACTGGAGCGACAGCGGCCCCGCCGCGCTGAGCTTTGCGCGCATCTACCGCAGCACCTGGGCGGCCGGCACCGAGCCCGGCTCGGCCCTGGGCACCCATTGGACCCACAGCCACGCCCTGCGCCTGGCGCTCATCGCCAGAACCACCACGACCCCGGCTACAGCCAGCATCGTGAGCCCCGACGGCAGCCTTCGTCGGTTCACCCAAGCCAACGCGGCCGGCCCGTGGACACCCGATACCGGCGGCACAGATACCTTCAACCCCAACGGTACCAACTGGACCTATAAGCGTGCCGACGACAACAGCAGCTTCGCCTTCGATGCCGCCGGCAAGCTGCTGTCGCGCACCGAACGCAATGGTTGGGTCATCAGCTACACCTACAACGGCGCGGGCCAGCTGACTACCGTCACCAACCCCTTCGGCCGCACCCTGACCCTGGCCTACAGCAGCGCCGGCCAGCTCACCAGCGTCAGCGCCCCGGGCGGCAAAGTCTTCGGCTACAGCTACGACGCGGCAGGCCGTCTGTCCACAGTCACCTACTCCGACGGCAAGACCCGCAGCTTCTTCTACGAAAACGCTGCCTTCCCCAAGGCCCTCACCGGCATCACCGACGAAAACGGTGCGCGCTGGGGTAACTTCGGCTATGACAGCCAGGGCCGGGCCACCATGAGTGAACTCGCCGGCGGCGCCGATCGCGTCAATGTCGGCTATCCGGCGGCAAACACATCGACCCTGACCGACGCACTGGGCACCAGCCGCACCTACAGCTACGCCACCACTGCCGGCAAGCTGGCAGTGACATCCGGCTCCTTGCCCTCGGGCGAAGGCGAAGCCGACGCCGCCAGCCGCGTGCAGGATGCCAACGGCCTCATCACCAGTGAGACCGACTTCAAGGGCGTTCAAACCACCACCACCTGGGACACCGCACGCCGCCTGCCGCTCACAGTGGTACGCGCAGCCGGTACCCCCGAAGCCCAGACCACCACCACGCAATGGCACCCCACTTTCGCCTTGCCCGTGCTCGTCACCGAAGCCGGCCGAAGCACCGCCTTCACCTACGACGCCCAGGGCAACAAGCTCAGCGAAGCCGTCACCGACACCCTGGTCAACCCCAGCACCACCAAGACCCGAAGCTGGACCTACAACCCGCAAGGCCTCGTGGCGACCGAGACCGCCCCCAACGGTGGCGTCACCAGCTACACCTATGACACGTCAGGCAACGTGCTCACCATCGTGCGCCCGCTGAGCCACGTCACCTCATACACCTACGACAGCGCCAACCGCGTGCTCAGCCAGACCGCGCCCAATGGCTTGATCACCACCTACGCGTGGGACGCCCGCGACCGCCTGTTGACCCAGACCGTCGGCGGGCAACTGACCACCCAGCTGACCTACAACCCCACCGGCACCCTCGCCACGTTGACGCTGCCCACCGGCCAGGCGTTCAGCTACACCTACGACGCCGCCCATCGCCTGACGGGTTGGCGCAACAAGCAAGGCGAATCCGGTACCTTCACCCTGGATGCCATGGGCAACCGGACGGTCGAACAGATTAAGACCAGCGGCGGCAACATCGCCTGGACCACGGCGAGAAGCGTCAACGCCATCAACCGCGTCAGCACCGCCACCGAGGGCGTGAATCAGGGCGTGAGCTTCGCTTATGACGCCAATGGCGAACGCATCGCGACCGCCAATGGCCTGAACCAGACTACTCAGCTCGGCCTGGATGGCCTGCGCCGCGTCACCATCATCACCGACCCGGCCAATGCCAGCGCCACCCTGGCCTACAACGCGCTGGACGATGTCACCGCAGCAAGGGATTTCAAGGGCGTTACCACCCACTACGGCCGCGATGCCCGGGGCAACGCCACGATCGAGAACAGCGCCGACACGGGCCAGCACGTGGGCGCCTACGACGCCCTGGGCCTGCCCGAGACCATCGTCGATGCACTCGGCCAGTCCACCACCGTAACGCGCGACCTGCTGGGCCGCCCGACCGTGATCACTTTCGCGGACGGCAAGACCACAACACTCACCTATGGCACCGCTGGCGTGAACAAGGGCTACCTTGCCAGCATCGCGGACCGCAGCGCCACCACGCTCTACTTCCGGGACGCCTTCGGCCGCGTCATCTTCAAGAAGCAAACCCTGGCCAGCGGCGCGGTGCAGCGGGTCAACTACAGCTACCTGGCCAACGGGCTGCCCGGCAGCGTCACTTATCCGGGTGGCGCCGTGCTCACGTATGCGTACGACGCGGTCGGGCGCATCATCCAGATGAACTGGGGGGGTCAACCCCTGGTCACCAACATCTTCTGGAACCCGCTGGGTCAGCCGTTCAAGTGGGGGTGGGCCTTTGCCGACAGCGATGCCGCCACGACCTTGTACGCCCTGCGCGCCTACGACACGGCAGGGCGCATGACCGCCACCGAGTTCAGCAGCTACGCCTACGACGCCGCCGGGCGGATCACCAGTCTTACGCAGAACCTTTTCGGGCCTGCGGACACGGTCGCCACCAACAGCACGGTGACCAATGCCAACATCAGTTGGAGCGTGACCAATGACCCCACGGGACGCGTGACTGGCTTCAACGTCATTACCCCGGCCACTGCGACGAATCCGGCGAATACAGCCGGCTTCACTTACGACGCCAATGGCAACCGCAAGACCAGCACGAGAGGGATTGGAACGCAAAGCACGAACAGGACCTACGCGCTGCCCTCGTTCGACAGCAATCAGGCCACGGGCTTCACTCAAACGGTAGGAAGCACGACCACCAGCGTGAACTATGCCTTCAACGCGAACCGTGACCTGACGAGCGACGGACTCAACGGCTTCAGCTACGACGCCGAAGGGCGCTTTTCCAGCGCCACCGTGGGCCGCACCGACAGCAGCCCGACCACGCGGTATGCGCACAACGCGCTGGGTCAGCGTGTCTTCAAGACCGAGCCGGTGTATCCGGCGCAGGGCACGACGGGCAGCGCGCTGGAGGCGTTCTTCGCCAAGGGCTGGACGCCATCAACGGTGGATGCGGAGAAGCTGGGCTACGCCTTCGTCTACGATGAGGACGGCACGCTCCTGGCCGAGACGGGCATGGGCGGGGCCAGCAGCGGGGGCAATACGCAGTACGTGTACCTGCCCACGGCCAGCGGGCCGATGCCGGTGGCGGCGGTGATCAACGGGGTGGTGTACGCGGTGCAGAGCGATCACCTGAATACGCCACGGCGCATCACCAGCGGCAGCGGGCAAGTGATGTGGCAGTGGGCTTACTCGGCGTTTGGGGAGGACGCACCTACGACGGCCGCAAAGAGATTCACCAGTGCGAACACGGTGCCGACAAGCGGAACCACCACCGCAACCCCGGTGACCTTCAATCTGCGGTATCCGGGGCAATATGCCGATGCAGAGAGCGGGCTGTTCTACAACTACTACAGAAGCTACAACCCGACCACGGGGCGCTACACGCAGCCAGATCCCATTGGGCTCGAGGGCGGATGGAATCGCTTTGGCTATGTGGAAGGTGATCCGCTTAACTACATCGACCCTGATGGGTTAGTCAGGATCGGTAGGAAACCGATAGAACTTGAGCCGCTTGACGGTGGGGGCGGAAGCGGAGTTGGAGGTGGCGCACGAAGTGGACCAAGTTGCCCACCCGTTACATCGCGAATCAAGCCATCGCTTTCAGCCCATAAAGACGCGCTGAGGAAAGTTCAGAACGAAACTGGCGCTTTGCCCAAAGGGGAACCCGGAAAATTCGGCTCACCTCAAGCTGGCGACTCCAAGAAGGGTTACCGTCTCGACCCACCCCACGATGGAGTCGCAAAAGGAGATGCGGAATCAAAGCATCACTTCAACTGGTGGGACTACTCCGCGGGTAAACGAGGAAATGGTGGCAGGAGCGGTGCCATCCCAATCGAGGACTAAACAGGTGGACAAACTAAAGATCGAGAACTATGCCAAGACGTCGCCGGGGATACCTTTTCCGGCCTTCGAATCGCTCAGTGAAGAACTGGCCACAAGGCTCAGGGATCAGATCACCGAAAAATTCAGACTGAGAGCAGGTGGTGATCCACTGGCGATGGTCAGAGAACTCGAGTCGCGAGGCCTCGCTTGCCACGGAGTCAACGCGAGGGACAAAGAGTTCAAAATTAGCAAAACTCTCGTGGCGGCGGGCATTGCACCGAGCGATCATGTCTATGTGAATTGGTATCGTTTGGATGACATCGATAGGTTGAGTTTGCACGACCTCGATGAGCGACTTGAAGACATCTGGTATCCAGATTCTGAAGATCTCGACGTGTTCGATGACTCGCTTACATGGATGCTGTCCATTGCTCATCACGGTGGTGTGAAACTCATTCGGCCCTAGA
>NZ_RWKH01000089.1 GCF_003984625.1 Variovorax sp. DXTD-1
TTCATCAGCCTGGGGCCTCTCTTCATCCTGTGCCTGATCTTCAAGCAGACCGAGTCGCTGTTTCACAAGTGGCTGCTGTACGGCATCGGGCTGCTGTTTTCGATGGCGGTGCTCAGCTTCATGGTGTCGCTGGTGCTGGAGTTGAACTTTCGCATTGCCGCGGGGCTGTGGGGGGCCAAGGCGATCACCAGCTTTCTGGGCATCAGCGGCAGCACGGGGCTGACCAGCCAGGCGATGCTGCAAGGGGGCATCGGGCTGCTGCTGACGACCCTGCTGGTGACCGCGCCTGCGGCGGCGGCGCAGTTCTTTGG
>NZ_RWKH01000090.1 GCF_003984625.1 Variovorax sp. DXTD-1
ATCGGCGGCAGCGACGTGTCGCAAAAAATCTGCCAGGAACTCATCCAGCTTCGCGTGCAGTCCGTCAACGAAACCATCGACATGGCCAACCGCTTCGAGCAATACAGCCAGCAACTCACCGCCATCGAGAACAAGCGCACTTCCAGCAACACCCATGGCGACGTGCAGGCCCTCACCAACGAGGCCGCCCGCACCATAGCCAAGCTGCAAGCCGAAATGGGTTTTTGGCGCACCCGCATCGCCGCCTACGA
>NZ_RWKH01000091.1 GCF_003984625.1 Variovorax sp. DXTD-1
CGGCCACGACCTTTGCCAAGGTCTGGCGCGGTATGCCTTCGATGGTGGTGACTTGCGGGTTGGCGATGACGCGCGGCAGTTCGACGGCGCCGAACACCCGGTCTGGTGCGGCGCCGCTGACCACTGCGCGCACCTCGCCTTTCGTCAGCTCGGCAAAACGCGCCGAGGCATCGGCCCAGGGGCCTTGGGTGGGGTGGTAGAGCCACTTGCTGGCGGGGCCTTGATAGGTGCCG
>NZ_RWKH01000092.1 GCF_003984625.1 Variovorax sp. DXTD-1
CAGAGCCAACCCCACCTGGTAGGTCAGCAGCAGCGCCCCGGCGGTCAGGGCCGGGCCGCTGACGCCCAGCGCACCCACGAGCGAAGACATGCCCACGCTGGCGACGTTGGAGCCGCTGTTGCTCACGTTCAACCCCTGTGCGTTGTCGATGGCCGACATGACCACCTGGGTGAGCACCAGGTTCTTGTCGATGGCCGAGACGGGTGATTCC